>JAEWVR010000028.1 GCA_023459055.1 Fibrobacterota bacterium | reverse complement strand
AGGTAATCAGTATCTGATGGAGCTTACAAAGGCCCAGAGAGAAATCTATGCTGCTCTCAAAATCCCAGAGCCAACAGCACATTGCTCCGCTGATTTGTAGATATTGTATGGTGTGAAGATTTTGGGTTGGGGATGTGGTGACAAGTATTGAAAAACCTCTTTGGGTTTCAGATGTTTTACTGGTTATTTGTTACCTGTCACACGGCACTATCTTTAAAAAATAGACATGAAAATTCGATATTGTATGTCGAATTTTCATGTCTATTTTAGGTATGTCCTTCAGGTTTCAGGTGCTTAATTGTTACTTGTCATGTTGATTTCGGGACTAATCAAAAGTATATTAGGGAGTCCCGAAAATTACAAAATGTACGTTTGGGGACTGATAGCCTGTTGCTTCATTCGCCCCGAAACATGCGGGAAAACTGAGATGGTGACGTTAAATAAGTGACCCGTATGAGAGGTGTCACAGAGTAGGAAACTGCAGTGGTGAGAATACGTAATCACTTTCCGTGGCAGAGGATATGTCACCAGTCCATCCTTCGCTTATAAGCATGGAAATCAAATGAATATTGCACAATTAAAGCGGCTTTTAAAAGCAGGTGAATCTGAAAAAATTGAATTCAAATCATCTTTCTGTAAAGAGGTAATTGAATCAGTTTCTGCATTTGCGAATACTAAGGGTGGGAATACGAAATGCAATCAAAGAATATCCTACGATGAAATTTGAGTGCGAAGAGATTGGTGATGGATTTCTTGCAAAGCTATCGTATAGTAAACAAAAGATATCTCTTATTGAACAAAGTGGCGGTGTAAAAGCAGAGAGTGGCGGTGTAAAAGCAGCAAGAACTAGTGATGCAATAGTACGGTTGATTGAACAAAACCCTGGAATCAAGATTTCAGATATTGGTGATTCGTTAAGTGTTTCAAAAAGAACTGTTGAACGTTGGGTTTCAATACTTAGAAAACAAGGTTCTATTGAATATAGAGGAAGCGATAAAACAGGTGGGTATTACGTCGTGGGGGAAGTGACCAGTGACGGGTAACGAGTGACGGGGTTGAAGAGGTATATGACGAGTGGGAAGAATTGGGCAACATTCATTTCGTCTTTGTCTTTCCTCAACCTCAGCCTTTGCCTTAACCTTCTTCTCTTCCTCCTGCGCGGTTCCGCGAGATGCGTTTCTACTTGTTACGTGTCACATGTCACCTGTCACTTTCTTAAAAGGAAAATAGATGAAAAAAAGAATTTATCTTTCACCGCCTGATATGTGCGGTGAAGAGTTGCAATATGTCAATAAAGCATTCGAAGCAAACTGGATCGCTCCGGCGGGGCCTGATATTGATGCTTTCGAAAAAGAGATCTGTGCTTTCACCGGTGCATCACATGCCGTCGCGCTTGCATCAGGGACTGCTGCACTGCATCTTTCTCTTATTGTTAATAATGCGGGATCATCGGATGATATCTACTGTTCATCATTTACCTTTGCAGGTTCTGCATTTCCTATAACCTACACCGGTGCGCATCCGGTGTTTATTGATAGTGAGAGAAACTCATGGAATATGGATCCGGAGCTTCTTGAAAAGGCAGTTGTTGACAGCATTGCAAACAAGCGTACACCAAAAGCAGTTATCGTTGTTCATTTGTACGGACAAACCGCAAACCTTGACGCTATACAGAGCGTGTGTAAAAAACATAACCTGCTTCTTATTGAGGATGCCGCCGAGTCTCTTGGGGCAACCTGCGGAGGCGTTCAGACCGGTACAATTGGTGATTTTGGTATCTATTCGTTTAACGGAAACAAGATTATAACGACATCCGGCGGCGGAATGATTGTCGGACACAACAGGGAGCTTCTTGATAAAATACGCTGTCTGTCAACTCAGGCACGGGAGCCGTTCCCGTATTATCATCATACAACAATCGGCTACAATTACCGGATGAGCAATGTATCTGCCGCAATCGGCCGCGGTCAGTTGACATCACTGCAATCAAAGGTTGAAAAAAGGCGTTCAATATATGAGTATTATCATAAAGCAATTGATGGCTATAATGGAATTACAGTAATGCCCCGTGATACATTCGGAAAAGCAAACTGCTGGCTTACCTGCATAACCAT
Source organism: Fibrobacterota bacterium (assembly GCA_023459055.1). Taxonomy (GTDB): domain Bacteria; phylum Fibrobacterota; class Chitinivibrionia; order Chitinivibrionales; family Chitinispirillaceae; genus JAAZBG01. Next base: position 57,287 of record JAEWVR010000028.1, on the reverse strand, counting down.
TGACAAGTCATCATCACTGTCCCCCGACATCGTGCGGCTTGCCCTTGAGAAGGAAAATATCGAAAGCCGGCCGCTATGGAAACCGATGCATCTTCAGCCGGTGTTTGCAAACTGTAAATCATTTACCAATGGCGTATCGGAAGATCTGTTCAACCGGGGTTTATGTCTGCCATCGGGAAGTTCTTTGACCAGTGATGATCTCGAGAGAGTAGTTGAGGTTGTGAAAGGCCTCACCCCCCAACCCCCTCTCCGCAAGCGGTAGAGGGGGAGCATGAGACGTGCAAAAAATAGTTCTGTTTTTTAATTACTTATTAATAATTGATATATTAATGAATATAAATCATATTCTACTCTTACTCCCCCTCTGCCGCTTGCGGAGAGGGGGGTGGGGGGTGAGGCGTTAACTTGTATATTAATTGACATAATTCATTTTCCACTCTTCCTCCCCCTCTGCCGCCTGCGGACGACGCATCGAAGTGGTTGAAGGACCAGAGGGGGCCGGGGGGTGAGGCTGCACAGAGGTGCGACAGGAAAAACTATGAAATTACCATTTTCAAAAACGATATTGAATAACCGGCTTCCAATCATAATACTGCTTCATGCACTATTTGCAGTAGCAGCACTGTATCTGTCGTTTCTGCTCAGGTTTGACTTTACGCTGGGACCAACTTTTTATCCGAAGCAGTTTTATATGTCTCTGCCTGTAAATGTGAGTGTATTTCTTGTTGTTGCAGTATTTTTCAATCTCTATCAGGGCATCTGGCGGTATGTCAGTGTTGATGATCTCAAGGATATTGTACAGGCATCAGCACTCTCGGCACTTATTTTTATGTCGATAATTATTTTCAGCGGTATGTTTTCAGGGTATCCGCGATCGATTTATGCAATGAATTTTCTGTTTATGATTTTGTTCAATGGTGGTACCCGGTTTGCAATAAGAATATTCCGTGAGTCGTTTATTCCGCAGAGTGAAATAACGAAAAACATTCTTATTGTCGGTGCGGGTACTGCAGGAAATGAAATGGTGAAAACGCTTAAAAGCGCAAAACGTAAAGAATACATACCAGTTGGGTTTATTGACAGAGACAAATCGCTTGCCGGAAAACGGATTCAGGGATTAAAGGTGTTTGGCGATCTTGGCAGTATGAGAACTGTAATAAAAAAGCATCGTGTTAATGAGGTTTTTATCGCGATTCCCGAGGCAACCAATAAACTTGTCAAGGAGATCATGGAAGATGCAAAGCTTCCCGACTGGGACCTGAAATTTAAAATTGTACCATCAATGGTTGACATCATGAGCGGGCGCCTGAAGGTAAACCAGATCCGTGATGTACAAATCGGGGACCTTCTGGCACGTCCGAATATCACCCTTAATGATTCTCATGTTCGCAAGCAGCTTGCAGCAAAGACCGTGCTTGTAACCGGTGCTGGCGGTTCAATCGGATCGGAGATCTGCTATCAGGTTGCGTCCTACAGGCCATCACGGATGGTGCTGCTTGATGCTAGCGAGATAAGCGGGTATCAGGTTGATCAGGAGCTTAAAACGCGGTATCCGGATATTGCAATTCATACGGTTGTCGGTAATATGCTTGATATCGGGTTTATGGATCTCCTCTTTCGTAAATTTCAGCCCGATTATGTCTATCATGCAGCGGCGTATAAACATGTGCACATTATGGAGTGGAATCCGCTTGCCTGTCTTAAAAACAATGTTCTGGGTACTGCAGCGCTTGCTGCACTGTCGGAACGTAATGGTGTAAAGCAGTTTGTCATGATATCAACTGACAAGGCGGTAAAGCCGAGGGGGATTATGGGTATATCCAAACGGCTTGCAGAGCGGGTGGTGCTTGAACGGTATCCGTCCGGAACACTCTTTAATATTGTCCGTTTCGGGAATGTGCTCGGGTCAAGCGGGAGCGTGATACCACTGTTTCAGAAGCAGATCCGGGAGGGGGGGCCGATCACGGTGACTTCCCCTGAAACCAGACGCTACTTTATGTCGATTCCCGAGGCGGTGCAACTTGTCCTTCAGGCATCAACCCTGAATGAGTCGCAGGCGATCTTTATGCTTGAAATGGGTGAGCCGGTAAAAATTGTCGATCTCGCAAAGAACCTTATTGAGCTGAGCGGTTTCAGGGTTGGCGAGGATATTGAGATTGTCTTTACCGGGTTGCGTCAGGGGGAAAAGATTGAAGAGGTTCTTTTGTGTGATGAAGAAAATGTTGTACCGACAACCTTTGAAAAGATCCGGATGCAGCGAAGAAGTGATTTCCGGCCTGAGCGGGTAGAGCAATTTCTTCATGCGCTGAAAAGTAATGTTGATCTTGGGAATATGCGTGCAATCTACGACGACATTAAGGAATTGATCCCGGAGATGACCGGTCCGTCATTTGAAGAGATGATGGAGAATATGTTTAGTTGAAAAGGGAAGCCTCACCCCCCGGCCCCCTCTCCGCAAGCGGTAGAGGGGGTGGAAGAATAAAAAATGGATTATGCTATTTAATATACAATGAGATTATAAAAAAAATAATTTTTTCATTTGTCCAGCTCCCCCTCTACCGCTTGCGGAGAGGGGGCCGGGGGGTGAGGCCTACAAAATGACAATAACTCAAAAATTTTTAAAACGATTATTCGATATAGTTTTCTCTCTTCTGGGTATGGTGATTCTTTCGCCGTTTATTGCTATTATTGCCCTGCTTGTCAAAGGTTCATCACGTGGACCCGTACTTTACTCTGCGCCTCGTATCGGGCAGTATGGCAAGCCGTTTCCCTGTCATAAATTCCGGTCGATGTATACCGGTTCAGATCGTTTTGGTTCAGTTACCACAGGCGTTGATACAAGAGTAACGCCTGTTGGAAGAGTGCTGCGAAAGTACAAGCTTGACGAATTACCGCAGCTTTGGAATGTGTTTGTTGGTGCCATGTCATTTGTCGGACCCCGCCCCGATGTAAGCGGGTATGCAGATAAACTGACCGGTGATGACAGGATTGTCCTCTCGGTAAGACCGGGAATTACCGGACCGGCATCACTGCATTTCCGCAATGAAGAGGAGTTGCTTGCAAAGGTTGATAATCCAGTGAAATATAACGACGAGGTACTTTGGCCATGCAAAGTAAAAATCAATAGACGATATGTTGAGCAGTACAGTTTTATGAAAGACATCGGATACATTCTGGCGACAATAATCGGCAATAAAATCCCGAATAAAATCCCGTAGGGATAACCCTTGTGGTTATCCGTTTGCAGGTCATCCGGAATTGCAATCATATTGATAAAATGGTTAAAAATCCGAACGGTGTTGCGAAAGGTCGATCGCCAATAAGGCCTGTTATTTCAGCCCGAGTTTCTTAATCAGATTTTCGGTGGTGAACGGTTTGACCAGATAATCATTGGCTCCGGCGGCGATGGCGTCCATTACCTTGGTTTTTTCCGATTCCGATGTTACCATCACAATTTTTACATCTTTATATTTGGGTTCCGAGCGTACTTTACGAAGCATTGCCATACCATCAAGAACCGGCATATTGATATCAAGAACAATCAGGTCAACGGGCATATTGGCTGCAAGCAGTGTGAGGCCTTCTTCACCATTGGTTGCCTCAATGATATCGGTGACACCGGTGTCTTTGATCTGATTTATAACTATCCGTCGCATTGTGTTAGAATCATCAACAAGCAGAACCCTCATGGTAAACCCCTATGAGTAAGAAATACAAAATACTGGTGCCCTGTTTTGCGTTTAGATAATTCTATCATAGGTGTGTTAATGTTGTCAAACAGTTTATTTGCCGACGCGAGTGTCTTATTTCTCCCCCTCTGCCGCTTGCGGACGACGCATCGAAGTGGTCGAAGGACCAGAGGGGGTCGGTAATGTCGTTAACTTATGTTGCAGTTGTGCCGGTTGCTCGCTCCCTAAATCCCACCTCGTCAGGAATTCCCAAGGGTCTCCCGCAGGGGGACTTTGAGAGCTGAATAGCTTGTTTGGCCTATTTCTTCAAGTCCCCCTGCGGGGGATTTAGGGGGCGAGTCTTACGTGTCAATCTTAAATTAACGATATTAGGGGCGGGGGGGTTAGGCTAATACGCCTGCAAATAAAAACGGACACGAAAATTTCTTTTCGTGTCCGATGAATTCATCCAAACCGCAGAAAACGGGTAATTACTTACCCTTCTTTTTAGTAACTTTCTTTGCAGCTTTTTTAACTGTCTTCTTAGCTGGTTTCTCAGCCTTTTTTGCAACCTTTTTAGCTGCTTTTTTAGCAGGTTTTTTAGCAGGTCCGCCTTTGCTTTCGTTAATAATACGATATGTCTGTGATATTGACAGATCGTATTTCTTTGCTAATGCGGTCCCTGATGCACCGGCATTATACGCCTTGATAATCTCTTCGTCTCTCTCTTTATGCTTATCAGCAACCGGAGCGATACCGAACTTTGTGCGTAACTGATGAACGGCCTGACGTGTAATGCCAAACAATTTACCAATTGCGTCATCTGTCTTGTACTTTTTCTGCAGTTTTTCCAACTGAGCTTTACTAATCTTTGCCATTATCTTCTCCTTTCTAAGAGAATAAAATGCAACATCGCGATTGTTGTTGTTGTTGTATATTAATTAATTCTGAATTCCTCAATTACTCTCGCTTAGTATACATCTATTATATCATCCATTTATATAAATGGCAATAAATAAATCAACAAAAATATTGTAATTTATCAGTTTTATTTACTGCTATGTAAACAGTAGTTTTTTTTATGGGCAATTGACCAATATCAATCGCTTGATAAATAACGAAATACACACTTGCAATCCAACCCTAAATGCCATACTCCCCTTGTGTATATTCAACCGTTTAAAAGTATTTACATTTATATAAAAGTCTGCTTAGTCTCTTTTTGCCGTGAAGCTTTTACTTCCATTACTTCATACATCATGTTAATAAATTAATATATGTATTTCGGTAAACCAAATATCTTATTTAATATTTAACAAAAAATCAGTAAAAAACTAATAAATTCTTACAAAATCGGATTCAAAATGCCTGAATCAGGATTCATTCCGGATAACACAGTCTTTGTCAAATGGGAAAGCGATAAGAGGTGTATCGCTAAAAATGATCAGTGCCAGCCGGTTTTATCGTCCTGTTGATAAAAAGGTGTCAATTGTTTGGAATAAGGGAGGGGTATTTTCCTGGCAGTGAAAAGTGATTACGATGTGTCAATTGGGTGAATACTTTGTTCAAAACCGATTGTTTTTCAGGGTAAACAGATCTCTTAACAAAGTTAAATCTGAAACGTAAACCTGGGGGTGTAATTTCAGGGTCGGCTGGTTATTGTTACACAGAGGTATATTAATCAATTGCTTGCAGATAATAAAATGATGACAAATCTACTTGAAACGATAGAATAAAAAGATTCCCTGAGAATTTTGCATTATATTTTCACAATATATATTTAACAGGTGGTTGATGTCTTTTTTTACCTGTTGACTTTCCAGGCTTGTTTACATTTTCCGGCAATTCCTTTAAGAAGTACCGGTTTTCAATTAACATTATACAGGAGTTCCTAATGAAACGGTTGACCTTCAAAGCTCTGAGTGCAGTATCCCTTAGTGCACTTCTTGCATTTAATCTGCAATGTGGTGGAATGAATAAAAAGAAACTCACCGATGTTGAAAACCGCATTAAAGCACTTACTGCCAAAGGGGTTCCGGATTCAATAATCGTTGATACGAAACTCTATATCGCAAATTATACCACTGCAAAAAAACTTTACAAATCGAATGATGCTGCAAAATATGCCGATTCAATAATAATCGGCATTGAAAAGGCTGAAAAATGGTATAGTGATTTTATTGCAGCAAATAAGGCAAATGTACTCAATTCAATAACTTCGTTTAATACCGAGAAAACAAAGCTTACCGGAATGCAATTAATTGTTGCTGACAGTATCGGGGCAATAATTGATTCGCTTGTAAAGGGTGATCTTATTGTTGATGCACAAGTTAAAGTTAACGATGCACTTGCAATGCTTCCGGCAATTATGAAAGATCAGCAGAAGGCATCAAAGATAAAGCCCCTGCTTACTGGTTCGTGGAGAGACGTTCATAAAGTCGTTGATCCTGAAACAAGTCAAAACTACACTGAAACGACCGTGTATACGTTCAAGAGTGATGGAGCTTTTCAGGGGTCTGAATCACGTAAAGGTCAATCAACACCCTTTATGAAAGAGGACTGGGAGTTTCTGTCAACGGGAACATTTGATCTTAAAGGTGATACAATATGCCTTTTTGTTACACGTGAAAAATGCACACGTCAAATATTTACCCACCTTGATTCAAAAACAAAAAAATGGATCGAAAAGCCAGGTTTACCCTACGATTCAACAATCACAAACCATGGAAAAGACAAGTACATTCCCTATGAGTATTTCAAAGAGAATTTCAAAAAATCAAAATAACGACATATTATATACGAAAGGGACAGGTCGCAACCTGTTCCTTCCGCCGGGAATTGTTGATAATGTTCAGAATAAAGACGCACCGTATGCGTCTTTTTTTATGGGTATCCGGGGAACGTATGTCATACAACATTGATCGTATAAAGGAACAATCATGAATGGACAAAATACCATTGAGTCAATCATTGAAACAGTAAAAACGTTTCCGGAAAATCCGGGTGTCTATATAATGAAAGACAATCGTGGTACCCCTATTTATATCGGTAAGGCGATCAATCTGCGCAGCAGAGTAAAATCATATTTTCTTGATTCTCATGATAACCGGGCACAGATACCGATCATGCTTCAGAAGCTTGATCATATTGAGTGGATAGCAACCAACAATGAGACAGAAGCACTGATCCTTGAAGCGAATCTGATACGAACGCATAAGCCGAAGTATAACATTGACTTACGAGATGATAAACATTTCCCGTATCTGAAAGTAACATTGTATGAGCCGTTTCCGCGTCTTCTGATAGTCCGGCGTCTTGACAAAGATGATGCACGTTTTTTTGGTCCGTATACCGATGTCCGCGCAATGAGACGTCTGGTTATGTATGCGAAATCAATTTTCAGACTGCGTGACTGTAATCGTCAATTACCCCTTGCAAAGCCGATCCGGCCATGCATAAACTACAATATGAAAATCTGTTCCGGAGCGTGTGCTGATAAAATAACAAAAGAGGAGTACCGGGCAAATGTTGTTAATCTTTTACGTTTTCTAAGTGGCAAACGTACAGACCTTATTACTGAGCTCGAGTCCTTAATGCAGCAGGCTGCGTCAGAGTATAAATTTGAAAAGGCAGCAGAATACCGCGACCAGATACGTCTTATCCGTGAGGCATCAAAGCTGCAACAGGTTGATTTGAAACTGACAGATCTTGATTGTGATGTATTCGGGATTGCAAGTGGAGACAGAAACATCTGCCTGTGTCTGATGCACTTTGTGGATGGGCTCCTGATATCAACACGTCACTTTCTTTTTAAACGTCAGACATGGGACTTTACAGAATCGAATCATGATCATATTTTCCTTCAGTATTATTCATCAATAGATTCCGATCCGCCGAAGGAAATTCTGCTTCCTGAGACATCGGATTTTAATGCTGTCTTACTAAAGGATTGGCTTGAACAGAATTTTCAGAGGAAGGTTGAACTGCTCGTTCCTCAAAAGGGACTAAAAAAAAATCTTGTGCAAATGGCCGAAAAAAATGCGAATCTCTACATGCTTCAACGTAACCCCCCCGATGCATCAGAGGATGTTGCTGATTTACAAAAAGTATTACAGTTACCGGTACTGCCATCAACAATAGAAGCGTTCGATATATCCAACCTTGGCGAATCATTTGCAGTCGCAGGAATGGTACAGTTTAAAGATGGTCTGCCAAATAAGTCTGCGTATCGTCACTTTAAAATGAAATACACTGAGGGCCAGAATGATTTTGCAATGATGATGGAGGTGGTAACGCGACGACTCCGGCGCCTGCGGGATGAACACGAACCGTTTCCTGATCTGCTGCTTATTGATGGTGGACCGGGGCAGCTTAATGCCGCCCGTGAAGCACTGACACTTTTTGAGCATCCCCCGCTTATTGCATCCCTCGCCAAAAAAGAGGAGATACTCTATTCACCATGCTGTGAAGAGCCCGTACGGCTGCCTCAAACGCATCCTGCACGAAAGCTTGTGGAACGTATTCGGGATGAAGTACACCGGTATTCTGTGACCTTTCACCGCAAGATACGGGGTAAACAATTTAAGGCATCAGCACTTGAAACGATTGATGGTATCGGAAAAAAGCGTGCTGAAGAGCTGTTGATTCATTTTGGTTCGCTGCAGAGAATTAAGGCTGCTTCTGTTGAGGAGATCAGGGTTGTTTTAAAAACCAGCATTGATAAAACGGAACGTATAGTTGAGGAGATCCGGAAATTGGGCCTCACCCCCCGGCCCCCTCTCCGCAAGCGGTAGAGGGGGAGGAAAACAAAGAAATCCCCCGCTGGAAGCGCCCCCCTTAATCTGGTCTTTACCCATACATAACTCCGGCATTGTAAGGAATCTGTATTTTTGATGTTATCTTATTGTAATTAATTTAATGCTTGTAGAGCATTAATTATTGTAGTAAAAATTTATAGGGCATACTCCTTTCCTTGTAGGGGAAATATTATAATGATTCCCCTACAGGGAATAAAGGGATTTTGTGGCACATTTTTCCTACAATAATTAAAGGGCCTACAGCCCATTTTCGTAATAATCTGCAAACCACACTGAATTGGATAGTGAAAAGTATCTCCAGAACATTTGAATAGTGACAATAAAATACATTTTACTCAATTTTTTCAATTGTCCAGCTCCCCCTCTACCGCTTGCGGACGACGCATCGAAGTGGTCGAAGGACCAGAGGGGGCCGGTAATATCGTTAACTTATGTTGCAGTTGTGCCGGTTGCTCGCCCCCTAAATCCCCCGCAGGGGGACTTTGAGAGCTGAATAGCTTGTTTGGCCTATTTCTTCAAGTCCCCCTGCGGGGGATTTAGGGGGCGAGTCTTACGTGTCAATCTTAAATTAACGATATTAGCCGGGGGGGTGAGGCTGTCTTTACACATGAATCGCCCAGCCCTCAACGAGGCGGGCTGCTTCCATGATACCCTCAGAAAGTGTCGGGTGTGCATGGATCATGGTTGCGATATCTGCAGGGAGAATGTTGTTTGCTTTTGCAAGTGTCAACTGATGTATGAGCTCGGTTGCATCGGCACCTGTGATATGTGCCCCGAGAATCTGGTGTGAGTCTTCACTGTAGATAATCTTGATAAAACCCTCATATTTATTGACTGCAACTGCTTTGCCGACTGCCTTGTACGGAAAAGAGGCTGCCTTGTAAGCATATCCCTTTTGTTTACATTGTGATTCTGTCAATCCAACGCTTGCAATCTGAGGTTCGCAATATACACAACCGGGAATAAGCTGCGTATTGATTCTCGGATGTGTATCAATTTGCGCAATATGTTCTGCAGCTATTTCACCCTCTTTTGATGCAACATGTGCAAGGAGCGGTGTCTTTACAATATCACCAATTGCGTAAACGCCATTGATATTCGTCTCGCAGTAATCGCCGGTAACGACATAACCGTTATCCAGTGTAACGCCGATTTCTTCGAGTCCGATAGCATCGGTATTTGGTGTACGGCCGACAACAGAGAGTACTCTGTCAACGGTACAGGTAAACTGACCCTGTTCGCTGTTTTCAAGGGTGACTTCTGCACCGGATGCGAGTTTACTGAGTGAGATCGCCTTTGTTGACAGATAAATTTTAATGCCGCGTTTGACAAATGATTTGCGCAGAAACTCTGATGACTCATGGTCCTCAAGCGGTAATATCCGGTCCATCATTTCGACGAGGTGTACTTCAACACCAAATGAGTTCATGATATGCGCAAACTCGACACCAATTGCCCCGGCTCCCAGAATAAGCATCGATTTCGGAAGTGTCTGCTGCATAAGTGCGCCCGTTGATGACAGCACAACGGATTCATCAAAGGTAAATCCGGGTATCTCCCGTGGCCGTGAACCGGTTGCACAAATAATTGACTTCGCAGTAATGTGTTTGTCATTGTCGATAGATAACTCAACAGGTGAAACAAATTTCGCGGTACCATATATGACTGTTACCTGATTTTTTTTGAGCAGGTAGGCTACACCCTTTGACAGGGATTCGGCAGTTTTCCTTGATGCCTGAAATACACGGTGGTAATCAAAACCCTTTTTGTCAACCGACAGGCCCATCATTTCAAGCGCTGAAACACTGCGGAAAAGATCCGCATGATGAATAAGCGACTTTGACGGGATACAACCGATGTTGAGACAAACCCCGCCGACTTTGTCTTTTTCAATCACAACTACTTTTTTTCCAAGCTGTGATGCCCTGATTGCTGCAACATATCCGCCGGGGCCGGCCCCGATTACGGCAACGTCATAATCATATGTGTTCATAGTATCCTTTCATAAGAAGTGACGAGCGACATGTAACGAGTTACAAGTATTAATTCCTGAAACCTGAAAGGTTTCTTACTCGTCACACGTCACGTGTCACCCGTTACTATCTTAAAAAAAATGGCATTCTGAATTGAATCAGAATGCCAAAAAGAAACATTCAGATGTCTATGTCTTAGCCAACAATTGCTTCTGCTGGACAAACGGCTGCGCATGCGCCGCAATCTGTGCACTTTGATGCATCGATAACATAGATTGGATCACCTTCACTGATCGCTTCTACCGGGCATTCCGGAACGCATGTTCCGCATCCAAGACATGCATCTGTAATTTTGTGAGCCATTATTACCTCCTTGGTTTCGGGTACAGATGAGGGTCATACTGTTTCAACTACCACACTTTATATGCTGATCGAATATCCCTCAAGTTATCCGAATGTGGCCTCTCAGCAGCAAAGGAAATATACATTTTTAATTGTAATTGAGGCAAAAATATGTAGGCCGGATTTCGATTTTTTCGAATTGCTATACATTATATATATCGAAATGTTTAGTGCTCAGGTTCAATAAGCCTGGTATGGATCGATCAGGTCATCCATTTGCGGTCAGATGTTCCACTGACACCCCGTACTGCGAGATCAAAATCATCCGGGTTGCTTGCGTACTGCTTTGCGATCTGAAGTGAAATATAATCTTCCTGGTACAGCCGTAACAATGACTGGTCAAACGATTGCGACCCGTATTGATTGTTTCCTTCGGAAATTGCCTGATGAATAAGATATTGTTTTTCGGGTTGCATGATAAGTTCAGAAATATTTGCATTATTGATAAGGATTTCACTTGCCGGAACGCGACCATTACCATCTTTTTTAGGTAACAGACGAAGCGAAATGACCGCTACAAGGACATTTGACAGAACAAGACGAATCTGGTCATGTTCATGTGGCGGGAAAAAGGAGATAATACGTGATATTGTTTCAACCGCATTCATTGTGTGAAGCGTGCTCATTACCAGATGGCCTGTATCAGCCGCACTCATTGCTGTTTCCATTGTTTCACGGTCTCGTATCTCTCCAAGGAGAATGATATCAGGGTCCTGACGAAAGCTGGCACGTAAAGCCTGTGCGAAGTTCTTGGTGTCCTGACCGATTTCCCGTTGGGCGATAATACTTTTTTTATCTTTGTAGAGAAATTCAATCGGATCTTCAATGGTGACAATATTTGCAGAAGCATTTTTGTTGATATGCTCAATCATAGATGCGAGAAGCGTAGTCTTGCCGCTTCCTGTTGTTCCGGTAACAAGTATAAGACCCCGTTTATGCATTGAAATATCCAGAATGACATCCGGGAGCCCGAGCTCATTAAAATCGGGTACCTGCGTTTTAATATGACGAATTGCCATTGATGCAGTTCCACGTTGACGAAATGCGTTAATGCGAAAGCGGCCGGCCCCCTTGATTCCAACTGCAAAGTCATATTCCTGTGCAATTGAGAATACATTGTACTGCTCTGTGTTCATGAGCGATTTGACAATGCTCTCAGTATCTTCGGTTGTTAAAGGTTCCGTTTGAAGTCTGAAAAGATCATCATTAATGCGAAGCACCGGTGGAACACCTGCCCTGATATGCAGATCTGATGCCCCTTTTTCAACCATTAGTTTCAGCAGTGTCTGAATCTGTATCATAATTCAATCAAGTCCCGCTTAAAATGTGTAAGTTCAGTTGCACCTTTTTTGTCAATAACAACCATGTCTTCGATACGGACGCCACCAAAACCGTCAATGTAGATACCCGGTTCAATAGTAACGACGCTCTGTTCTGTAAGGATTTCATTTGTCTGGCTGCTCACCCGTGGCCGCTCATGTATCCGTAATCCTACACCGTGGCCAAGCGCATGGCCGAAATGAGGACCATACCCATGAGCTTCGATTATTTTTCTTGCTGTTGTATCAAGTTCGCATGTCGTCATGCCTGCGCGGGCCGCATTTCGGCCGGCAGTCTGGGCGTCTTTAACAATTGAGTAGATTTCCCGCTGGCGTGCAGATGCTTTACCGAAGACAAATGTCCTGGTGATATCGCTGCAGAATCCATCAACGGTACACCCGAAATCAATAAGAATCCAGTCACCTTTTTTAAGGGGAATATTTTGAGGATGACCATGCGGGAGTGCGGCACGTGCCCCAAAAAGAACTATGGTGTCAAATGATGGTTTCGAGGAACCAAGCTCACTGCAATGCAATTCGAGTTTTCGAGCCAGTTCAATTTCCGTTATACCCGGTTTTACGGAATCAAGCAGCTTTCCGAGTGCCTGATCACCAATTGCCGCTGCTTTTGCCATTTTGTCTAGTTCATCAGCGGTTTTTTTTATGTAAAGGGAGCTGATTGATGAACCTGCGGAGACAAGTTTTCTCTTTTTTAAAGAGCGTTTCAGACTGTTAAAGTTATCAACAGTCAAATAATCAGACTGATATGCGACAACACTCTCTTCGGGAATAAACTCATCAAGTGCATCATACATGCGTTCCCTGAGAATAGTATATTTCCATGCGGAACGCTCTCTGCAAAACAGATCAACAGCAGTTTTATACCTGAAATCGGTAAGGATCAGATTGCGCCGCTTTGATATAAGCAGCGCAGCATTTGATGATGTAAAGCCTGACAGATAGGTAATGTCTGCAGGATCTGATAGTAACAAATGAGTACATTGCAGGCGCTGAAAAAGTTTCTTAGCCTGATCAAGCCGTTCGCTTTTCATATGAACCTTATTTCTTTGGCTTTTTACTCTTTTTTATTCGTACACCACTTAAAGGTTTGTCGGTTTCGGCAGATTTCTTTTTACCTTTTGATTGATCCTGCCCATTGCCAGAGTCATTGCCAAAATCAAAAAACTGGCCGGGCTGATTTTGCTGAGACGCAAGATGTGCCTTGATTTCATCATAGCGTTCCTGTAAATTCAAATTTGATGGATCTTTTTCAATCAAACGGGAATAGATCTGCAGTGCAAGCTGATACTGTCCCTGCTGGTAATAGATGTCGGCAAGTGTAGGGGTAAGAACATGGTCGGGAATTGAATACACCTTGTCCCTGGTATCAATTTCACCCGATGGTGCGATATTGTCAGGTTCTTCCAGCTGCTCATCATTGACATTTGCTGAAAAATCCGACTGCATACCTGATGTATCAATCTGATATGAATTTTCCTGATTGTCAAAAATACCCTGCGGTTCATTATCATCCATGCTGTTCTCGGGCCCGGTCATCATGAATCCACCCGGACTTTGATAATCATCGGACACCTCAAGCTCTTCAACAGCCTCCTGGTAGATCTGATTATCCTTTGACATATTATCACTATTGTCACTGAATAGTTCATCCAGGCGCATCTCGACATCATTGCCTGTGACGTTGTCATTATTCTGATTATGCGCGCTGTTCTGATGCGTTGATTCCGTCCAAGATACAGTTTCGGCGATATCATCTATTGCGTTGTCAAAAGATGTGCCATTGGCAAAAATATCCCCTGAACCTGATTCTCCATCGGACAGGATCTCCTGATCATTATCTTCTTGAGTGAATATGTTGTCTAGTTTGTCAATAACATCTTCACCGGTCATATTCTGAATATCTTTTGATGGCTCAACGAGGACATCCATTTCAGAGATTGAATGCTCATCCTGATCGATATGGATATCGTCTGCCACAAATAGAGAATCATGATTCGGTGTCGGATTATCGACATCAAGTATCAATGATTCGTTGTCATTTTGATCAGAGTCGGCATGATGCCCAAAGAGATCAGATCTGTCAATCTGAATGGTCTCATTTTCAAATTCGAATGGATTGACAGGTTGATGAGGTTTGCTGTTTTCTGGATTGCTATCCTGCGCATTGCCCTTATCACTGAACGATTGCACATTTTCAATAAAAGAGCGGTCAATCTGCATCGTTTCATCAAATTCGGTGCTGGCAAACGGTGATGCGTCAGGAGTGTTTTTGTCAGGACCGACCCGGTCGATATTGAGAAACGGTTCCTTTTCCAGTGCACCGATACGATCGCTGACATCATTACCGCTAACCTGTTCATCAGGAATCTCCAGGAGGTCATCTTTCTGATCTGTAAACTTATGCATGGTATCCTGGCTGCTGTAGTGACGGTTTGATGAAAAATCACCGCTGATAATGTCAATCTTGTCCACAATATCATCACCGCTGACATTGTCATCATCAAGTGACACTTCGTTTACTGGTTCTACAGTTTCGATGCTGTTCTGAGGAATTTCATCCGGTTCTTCAATAAGTGCATTATTTAAAGATCCAGTCATGCTGTCAAGTCGATTGCTGATGTCATCACCGGTGACAATCCCGTCATCTGCGCCCGGGACCGGAATGGATATGTCGGTATCGAAACTGCTGGATATCTTGTTGTAAAGTGACTGATCAGCCGTATCCTCATCACCAAGAAGCATGTCCATGTGATTTGAGAAATCAGCACCTGTCAGTGTATCTTCTTGCGGAGATACGGCCGATTCAAGGTCAAAAGAGGAATTGTCAGTCTGAACAGGAATAGGCTCTGAAGATAACGGCATTGATGTATCATCAGGGAGCATTGCATCAAGAACAAGGCTGTCATCAGACGATTCGCCGGATGATTGCAGTTCTGGTGTGACATCCTGCATGAAAGAGTTATCGCCGTTTTCCATGCCGGACGATTTTTCGTCAGAGAGGAGATCCAGTTCATTATTGTCAAGACTTATGACATTACTGAAACTATTAGTACTCTGTAAATCAGGCTGAATGTCATCACTACTAAGCAGTGAATCCATGTGTGACGCAAAATCATCACCGCTTACTGTGTCGTCAGTGTGAGCTGCCGGCTCTTCATCACTCATTGATAAAAGATCCTGCTGGATATCGCCCGAAGTATCGGCGTTCATTAACAGGCTGTCTTCACCGCCTGTAAGTGAATCGAGGTGATCAGCGAAATCATTACCCGAGATGCCTTCGTTGTCGCCGGTATAGACACTGGTGTTTGAAAGCGATGTTTCGATAACGGAATCACTGAAATCGGGTTGAATTGTATTGTCCTGAGCACTATCTGAAGGCATCAGCAGCTCAAGATGGTCCTGAAGATCATCACCGGTAAGCAGTTCAGAACTGCTGTTGTCTACTATGTCAAGTGATGGCGCAATGGACCGGGATGGTTGCTCTAAGGAATCGTCACCAAAGAGCGAATCTATATGGTCACTGACTTCATCGCCGGATAGTTCATTGTTTTCTGCAGTCAGGTTGATGGAAACTGCGTCCGGCGGTTGAACCGGTTCTACAGAATCAAACAGTTCCGGCTGATCATTGGTTACTGTGCCAACCGTCTCAATAATCTCCTGAGGCTGTTCACTGTTAAAGAGCGCATTCA
Organism: Fibrobacterota bacterium; assembly: GCA_023459055.1. Taxonomy (GTDB): domain Bacteria; phylum Fibrobacterota; class Chitinivibrionia; order Chitinivibrionales; family Chitinispirillaceae; genus JAAZBG01. Next base: position 41,398 of record JAEWVR010000028.1, on the reverse strand, counting down.
TTCTGTCAGCAATATCTTCACCGGATAACGAATCAGCGGAATCAAGTTCCTGTAAGATCTGCTGATCAGGCTGCTGGGTAGTAGATGAAATACCATCTGACAGACCGAACATCTCATCCATACGTGAGTCGACTTCCTCGGATGTGACCTGTTGTACATTGCCATTTGCCTGCGGAGTATTAAAGCCATCCTCAGAGAGTACCATTGTTTGTGCATCATGGAATGATGGTTCCCCGAATGTTGTATTGTCAATGTCCCCGGCGAACTGCTGATCTTTTGCCTTGAAATTAAATGATGTCTGAGGTGACGGGAGGCCGAGGATCGAAAAAATATCGGTATTACCTGAGAATGTAAACTGTTTGGATATTATTTGTAAAGATCTGTTTCCCGGATCCAATTTACTGAGCATATGATAAAGCTCGCCGGCTGTCTGACCGTCGCCCTGACGGTTAAAGAGGTCTGCAAGCAGCTTCATGGCACTTTGATTTTTTCTGTCAAGAGCTATTGCGGCCAGAAGCTCCTGAATTGCTGCCTGATGATTTCCCTGCTCTGTGTAACACATCCCAAGAACAATTCTTCCAGTGACATAAGCAGGGTGATTCTGCAAACCGTTAATGCAGATTTCAATCGCTTTCGAGTAATTACCATCCTTACGGTATTCATCCGCAAGTCTTGAAAATACAAGCGATTGTGGATTTTTATTAAATCGTGTCATTAACGCTTCAACTGTTTTTTCCGCTGTGCGGGATTTCATTTGACAATCCTCCGTTATGCTACTAAGCTTATCACTCGATCGTTAAAAGATCAAGCTGGAGATTAAGAATAAGATTGAGGTTGAAACTAAGGGTGAGAAGAACAAACTTTTTATACCCCGCCTAAATAACCGGATCCTTAATCTTAAATCTTTCCTGCCCTTCTTCTTCTTCTTCGACCTTAATCCTACCCTTTATCTAATCCTCAACTTCTTCCCCTACCTTAATTTTACCCTTCCTTACTCTTTGCTTTCACTAATTTTTTTAACAATTGATGTCGTTGAGTATCCATTTACGAAAGAGACAATGGCGATCTTCCCGCCATTGTCTTCAACGATTTTTCTTTCAGGAAGTGTTTCGGGTGTATAATCACCCCCCTTGACATGGACATCCGGTTTAATGACACTCAGGAATGCAATCGGATCTTTTTCCTCAAAAATAAAAGCAAAATCAACCATTTTTAATGAGCTGATGATGAAAGTCCGGTCGTGTTCCTTTTGCAGTGGCCGTGTCGGACCTTTGAGCTGCTGAACACTTCTATCGGAATTTATCCCGACAATAAGCACATCCCCAAATGATGCCGCTTCTGTCAAATACGCAATATGTCCGGTATGCACGATGTCAAAACAACCATTGGTTGTGACAATCGATTTTCCCTTTCTGCGTATATCCGCTAAAACATCTGTCAATTCGTGGACATTACGGTAAACATGCGGTGCCTGTATTTTCATTGCTAACTCCAAATAAATATAGATACTTATAACCAGTAAAAATACCTTTGTACAAGCGATAAGGGAATAGGTTTGTGGAAAAAAATGTAGCAAGGAGCAAGTAGCACGTAGTAAGTAGCCAGTAGTAGCCAGAGCCCTTGTGGCTCTGGTAAAAAACAAAGAAAAATGTGGTGAACCAATGCCAGCAGGCAAATCGATCCCCCGCTGGAAGCGCCCCCCTTAATAAGGGGGGATAAAGGGGGGATTGTTTTTATGCGATGTGTAACGATATTGCTGATAGCACTATCGAAGATATCTCGATTCAGGCAAATAGCTAACTGCAATATTGCAGTTAGCTTCTTACTTCTTGCCTACCTGCTACCTGCTACTTGCTACGTGCTACGTGCTACACTTCTACACCACCAGCTCCAGCGCAAACCCCTTATACTTTGACAGATCGATAAGAATCGGTTTTACCTTCTGATGATTTTTTGTTTCGAAGATTATTATCTGTGGACAATCGAGATTTAATGGGTTGTCTTTTGCAACCACACCATAGTATCCGATCAGTTGAGGAGTCGGTGCCTGCATTATTCGTACCCGTGCACCTACCGGAAATACCGGAGCGATGGAAAGAAGTGTTTTGACAATATCGGCATTGAGGTGTTTTTGACTGAGTTCGATCAGTTTTTTCGTTGCTGCGGGTACACTATGCGGTTCTATACCCATTTGTAACCGTCCGCTGATTAACTGATCGTAGGCATCAGCAACTGCAACAATTTCAGCAAACCGGTGTATCATATTCTGACGTGAAAAATCTTTAAGCGGCGGACGATTATCTCCCTTGATTCCTCTCGGAAATCCGCTTCCATCCTGATATTCGTGATGCTGCAGTGCTACAGCTGCACTGGTTGATGGAATGGCATGATTTTGTGACAGCATGAGAAAACCGAATACTGTATGCTGTCTGTAAAGTTTCAGGTCGGATTCATCAAAGTCGGCATGTTTTTTTTCAACAAGTTCCTTTGGAAGCGCAATCATTCCGAGATCGTAATTGAGTGCACCGATTCCCAGCTGTTTCATTTCTTCATAGGAAAATTTGTACCGTTTACCAATACAGAGTGATGTAATCGTTACATTCATTGCATAGGCAAGCAGACTGTTTTGTGTCTGCTGAAGCGCGCTGAGATTAAGCACAATTGCCGACTGACTCATGATCTCATTGACAAATTGATCAAGTGCTTTGACCATGCCGCTGCTCATGATATATTTGTTCAGATAGAGATGGTTTTCTTTGATGATATCACGGACTTTTTCACCGCTTTTATTTTTAAACTGGGTAATGGCGTTGGTGAGTTCTTTTGATGATGCATCAATTGATGATGACATCTCACGCTGAGATGCCTCTGAGACCGTAGTTTCCGGAATTACACCTTCAGTACCTTCAACTTCTATAAGAACAGCTTTGTAGCCAAGCTGTTTGAGCCGGTCCCGGTAACGTTCTTTTACTTTATATCCTGCAGCAAGCAGAAGTTCACCTGTCGGAAGAAAGATTGATTCCCCCAGAACCATATCTTCCTGAAGATCATCAAGGTTATATCTGACCAAAAGGTTTCACTCCGGAAACAGTTGTTGCGTTCTTGCTATGATTCCAGACAGGAATATTCTACATTATACAGGTTTTGTTACAAAAAGAGCAAGCATTGTGAGTCGTAGTGCAAATAATAATCGGGACTTTTTTCAGGTGAACCGGCTGGTTATATGGGAATCGTTTACCAACGGTCAATGTTGGTAAGAATCTTGAAAATTCTGAAGTATGCCCATTCTTTTTTGGACAGCCTGCTTAAAAGCTGATTTAAAAGCTGCAACGATGTATCCTTATCATTAGCACAATAGCGTTTTCTGGCCTGATAATACAGATACCAGGGATTGTCAGGAGAAAGCACCTGCCATTTTTGGCAAAATATTGAGTCGGAAACCATTCCCTGAAAATATGCAGCAATCAATCGGGGCACCGGGAAAATATGATCATCTTCCAGCACACTTTTAAACAGTGTATTGGCAGCGCTGCCGGAATCTTTACAAAGAAGCACTCCCTGAGCAATTGCGGCCATCCATGTTATTTCGTTTGAACGTGATGCTTCCTGGAATAATCTGCGATAGAGAAGCATTGCCTCCCTGTATGAAAAATCGTACTCAGTGATTTGGCCCATTATGTAAAGCATTTCTGTACTTCTTTCAGGAAGAGCGTTACCGGTTATTAATTGGTCAAGCACCAGTTTTGCGGTATCTTTTTTTCCTTTGTTAAGGTACGCCAGTACAGAGAGATATTTTGATGTTAACGCGCTTGCTCCGATACCTTTATAATTATTGTAAATCTCAGCCGATAGCGCAATAACAGAATCGTTTTGTAACGATTTGAAATAATATGATGTTAAAAGTTCAAAAAGCAGGGCATTTTTTAGATATTCTTTCTTATAACGCCCGGATATAACATTAAACTGCTGTCTGGCAGAATCGAAACGGTTGGATGTAACAAGATTGAAAAGATTAATGGATGCACGTGTAAACAGTTCCTGGTTAATAGGAGAGGCCCCGTAATTATCCGCAAGAAACTGGTACACCGTATCAGCGGACATCATATATCCCTGATTGACAAGTATTTTTGAGTGAAGATATGAAAGATATGGTTTGAACCGCTCCTCTTTTGGAGTAAGTGTTGAAAACGAATTCAACAGCTCAAGCGCCTCAGCATTTTTTCCAAGCCGTATCTGGCAATTAATCATCTTAAGCTTGATATCATAAGCGATAGGTGATTGTGCAAAATCGATAAGCAGGTTGGTATATTCATCCATTGCAGCTTCGAAATCGCCGCGTTCCATAAACCGGTCGGCAATAAGCATGGGGCTGGGAACCTGTGGAGTTGCACGCCGGTATACTTTGATATTGTCAACACGGCATGTGCCTTTGTTAACAAAAATTCCAAGTTTGTCATGACCGCGTCCCAGTGTTGGAAAATTATCATAAATCTGTGCAACAATGACATTATTCAGGGTAAAGGTAATCTGATCGTTGATACGTTCCACGGTAACATGGTTACTTTTTAATAGAGGCACCTTTCCCGGCGGCACATCCCTGATCAGAAACCTGCTTCCTGGAAGTGTAATACCGGTTTCGCCCCGCCCATTACGGTTGATATGAAAGCAATATGATGAATCCGGAGTGTTGCCACTAAGAAAAATCCCGCAGTTGTAAAGGTCATCAGGGTTTGCAGAAAAATCACACGTAATCATGATATCGCGGTTGAAGTGCTTGTTGAGCAGCGCAGAAACAGTTCCTCTGCCTGCGCTTCGGAGATCGTCATTGCCGGTAATAAAGCGTTGTGATGGATCGTTTACAGAATCATAGGAAAAAATCCAGTCAGAGGCATGGGCTTTCTGGTTAAACTGGTCAGTGAAAATTGGTTGCCAGTGCGACTCACCTTTCTTGCTTTGCAAATAGAACATTACTGCGAAAAGTGCAGAAAATACAAGGATTGTGAATCCGATAGCGAGCGGTGCCCATTGTTTCTTTACAAAGTGCCTGACACGGGATATAACCGTAGGTGGACGTGCGATAATGGGATCACCATTAATGTAATTCTGGATATCAGCTTTAAACTGCCCCATTGTCTGGTAACGGCTGGCCGGTTCTTTTGCCATCGCTTTCAGTGTGATTGCTTCAATTTCAATCGGGAGCCAGGGAACAAGACGCCGCGGGGGGATCGGGTTCGATTCCATAACATTCATTGTTGTCTGATGCAAATTCCGCTGATCAAGATAGGGGTTTTTGAAAGTAAGCATTTCGTAAAGCATGATGCCCAGAGAGCAGATGTCGCTGCGCTGATCTACCGGTCCTCCAAGAAGCCGCTCTGGTGCCATGTATGACGGCGATCCCATAACTTCACCGGTCCGGGTAATACCCGGCCGTAACGATTCATCGTTTTCCATTGCTTTTGCCAGACCAAAGTCGATAAGAACAGGAGATAACTGGTCACGCATAATCACGTTGTTAAGTTTCAGATCCCTGTGAATTATCTTTTGTCCATGTGCACAGGAAAGTGCTTCAGTAAGCTTGATAATAATTTCGAGAACATCAACAAGCTTGGGTTTCTGGTAATGAAGGAAGTAATACAGGTTTTGACCTGGAATGTATTCCATTGCCAGATAGTAAATATTACCTTCAGTGGCGACTTCAATAATTTTTACAATATTAGGATGATTCAACCGGGCGATTGCGTGGGCTTCGGAGAGAAACCGCTCAACAAATCCGGGGTTGATTGAAATATTAGCAGGCATCACTTTAAGAGCGACTACCCGGTTAAGATCCATCTGGATGGCTTTGTAAACGACAGCCATTCCGCCTCTATCAATTTCTTCAATAATACGGTACTTGCCGATTACCGAATTAACAGGAAGAAAAGTCCGTTCGATTGATGCAAGCATATTCCGTATGCGGATGCTGCTTCGATCTTCAGCGGGTGATGTTTCGTTTTCAGCCATAATGATTCTTGATTTCGATACAGTTAAACCTGCACAATGATGATGATTTGTGATGTCCTGCCTAACAATAATAACACCAGTGTCATAAATATGCAATGATGTTATTCAATCTAACTCTAATAAAAACGGAGAGTTATCACTTATTAAAAAATGATGTGAATTCCGGGGGCAGTGGTGCTTCAAGTGTGATTTTTTTCCCTTTAACAGGATGATTGAACGAGAGGCGATGGGCGTGAAGGCAGAGGCGTTTTTTGAACGATGATGGAAGTGATTTGTCAAGTTCCGGATTCCCATAACGCTCATCACCGGCAATCGGTGCGCCGACATGCGCAAGATGAACCCGAATCTGGTGCGTTTTTCCGGTTTCAAGAAATACATCAACTTTAGAATACTCATTATTATATTCAACAAGACGATACGTACTTTTAGAATACTCCCCGTTATCATCAACCTGCATTTTCATACCGCTGTTACGTTCATCTTTTCTTTTGAGCCAGAGAACTATTTCTCCCTCATTGAGCGGCGGGCGTCCATGACAAATTGCAACATAATGCTTTACCAGATTCCTGCTACGGAATATTTCATGAATCTTTCTCAATGCGTTCTTGCTTTTAGCAATAAGGATAATCCCGGAAGTATCACGGTCAAGCCGATGTACCAGTGCAACATCTTCACCATTTTTGAGTTCGCCTTTATTTAGCAGATAGCCGGTGGCAAGATCAATAAGTGTGTCGCGTTTCAGGTGGCCACTTCCGGGATGAACCACAAGGCCGGATGGCTTGTTACAGGCAAGTAATTCGTTATCTTCGTAGATTATTTTAAAATTATGCTTAAAGTGGCTTGTGTTGACAATTGATGCAAGCGACTGATCAGGATTCTTTTTTGATACCAGCTCCGACTGGTCTGCCTGGATCTCGACAGTATCACCCTCCTGTAAACGATAATCCTGCTTTGTCCTTTTTTCATTTATCTTTACACCGCCTTTACGGATAAGCGAATAGATCTCTGATAACGACATAAGCGGCAGACGCTTACGGAGAAACCGGTCGACACGGCATGTCGCTTCTTCGGAGGTGCAGGTGATTTTAATCATTGGGAAGGACCCGTGGGAGCAAGTAGCAAGTAGCATGTAGCATGTAGTCAGGAGAAGAGTTGAAACGCATTTTGAAAGTTTGGTGGATCATTTGTTATATAGATTTCTTATTGCTTTTAAATTTAAATTTCTTGAATGCAAATCAGTCGTTTTACCTACTTACTACTTGCTACTTGCTCCGTACTACTTTCCCTCAAAACTTATCATACAATACACTGATCGATTCACCTCTGTTTGTTGACATAATGGCTTTTGCGAAAAGCTCTGCAACACTGAGTACAACAAGCTGAGGAAATTTTTTGTATTCCGGAATGAATACCGTATCGGTGGTAACAAGTTTTTTAATGGACGATTTTGCAAGTTTCTCGACAGCACTTCCGCTAAGCACCGCATGGACACAACAGGCTTCAATTTCCTCAACACCAAGTTTTTCAAGTGCCTTTACAACTTCAAGAATCGATCCACCTGATGCAATCTCATCATCAAAGATAAGCGCTTTCTTGCCCTTAATATCACCGATGACATTGTGTATCTCCGGTGACTCGGAGTCGTCAGAACGGCGCTTGTCAAGAATTGCAAGTGGTAAACCAAGCTTAATGGCATAATGACCAGCACGTTTTGCACTTCCTGCATCGGGTGCGACAACGACACAATCCTTGAGACTGCATCTCTGGAAATAATCGCACAGGATTCGTCCTGCGAGAAGATGGTCGACCGGAACCCTGAAAAAACCCTGTATCTGTGGCGAATGAAGATTCATAGTGATCACGCGATCTGCACCTGCAGTTTCAAGAAGGTCTGCAATCAGTCTTGCAGTGATCGAGATTCTTGGTTCATCTTTTTTATCTGAACGGGCATAGGGAAAATACGGGAGCACGGCGGTGATACGACCTGCACTTGCATGCTTAATCGCATCAATCATAATAAGAAGCTCTACTATACCTTCATTGACAGGCGAGCATGATGGCTGAATGATAAAAACATCCTGTCCACGTACACTTTCCTGAATGTTTACCTTGATATTTTCATTACTGAACTTATTGATTTCACACTTGCCAAGCTCGACGCCGGCATTGTTGCATATTGCCTGTGCAAGCGGAATATTTGCATTTCCTGAAAAAATCTTCAATCTACCACTCATCAATTACTCCTGAAAAGCACCATTTTTTCGAGCGTCCCATTCGAACGCAATGTCCATCATCGTATCAGACATCAATCGTGGTTGCACAATTACTTTTGGTTCAAAATAAAAGTCACCTTCATTAAGCTCAAGCATCTGGAAAATTGCATCCCTGCCAATTTCGTTACGATAGAAGGCATCAACTACTTTTCCCTTAACAAAGGTAAGGTACCCTTTTCTGCGGCCGGAGAATATATGAAGAATTCCATCACGACGACCAATTTCAAGGAATTGGATCGCATCAAGAAGAGTTGTCTGCTTTAAATTGCCCGAAAAAACAAAACTTGTGCTGTAATTTTGCTGTGATGTCTTTTTTTTGTGATTTAATGCCAGTACGATCAGTACGCCTGCACTGCACAAAACACCAGCAGCAAATGCTGATACTGTTACAATTACCGGGATATCAACTGCCATCGCCACCTTACCTTTCCGATATTATCAGGTATTGTTTTCCTGGGGGTAATTAATATAATCTTTGACACGGGTAATGTTTTCAATTCCTTTTATCCGCTGAATTTTTCTAAAAATCTGCTTGAGCTGATTGATATTGCGAATCTCAATTTTAAACATGCTGCGAGCCTGCTGATTAAGCGTCTTAATCGATCCCTCGATGACATTTGCACCAAATTCAGAGAATACAAGCGATATATCGTTTAATAATCCCGGTCTATCCATTCCAATGATTTCAAGCGCTACAAAATATTTCTTCTGCTGACCATCATCCCACGATACCTCGATTTTGCGGTCCTCATCGGTTGAGAACAGCACTGAATTTGTACAGTCTGCCTTGTGAACCGAGATACCGCGTCCCCGGGTGACAAATCCTATAATCGGATCACCTGGAATCGGATTACAACATTTTGCAAACCGTACCATCAGATCCTCGCTGCCGCCAACCAGTACACCCTGATTTGCCTTGCCTGTGAATGTATTAACAAGGCGGGAAACAACATTTGCCGGTGATTTTTTAATTTTACGAACCTGAAAGAACTGCATCACCCGGCTTACAGGCATCTCTCCGCTGCCGACAAGTTCATACATCCGATCGATATTACTTAATCCGAGAAACTGAAGAATGCCTGCGATATGATCACTAAATGGAGTCGGCGTGTGAACTTTTTTGTAGGAGTTCTGAACGATCTTTTTTCCAAGATCAATCGATTCCTGCCTTCCGGTACTTTTTAGCCAGCGACGGATTGCGCTGCGGGCTTTCAGCGTTTTTACCTCTCTGAGCCAGTCTATTGATGGCTTTTTGGAATTGAGATGAAGTATTTCAATGGTCTGACCGCTTTTAAGTGGTTTGTTGATCGGCTCAATTTTCCCATCAACTTTACCGCCGATACAATGAAGTCCCAGTGATGTATGCACCGAGAATGCAAAATCAAGAACAGTTGATCCCTTCGGCAATGATATCAGATCACCCTTTGGAGTAAATACGAATATCTCCGCATGAAAAAGGTCTATTTTGAAAAATTCAAAGAATTCTGTAGAATCGGTGAGATCCTTCTGCCAGTCGATAAGGTTTTTAAGCCAGACCAGAGCTTTGTCATCCTTGCTCATCTCTTTTTCGTTGCTTTTATAAAGCCAGTGTGCAGCAATACCATCCTCGGCAACCTGATTCATCTCCCAGGACCGGATCTGCATTTCGACAATTGTGCCCTTTTCTCCAAATACTGTTGTGTGGAGTGATTGATACCCGTTTTGCTTGGGGGTACTGATATAATCCTTAAACCGCTCCTGAAGCGGAGTCCACATGGAGTGAATAAGGCCAAGCACATGGTAACAGTCGCGCACCGATGAAACGATCACCCGGATTGCAAGCAGATCGTAAATCTCCTCAAATGGTTTGTTACGCTGGACCATTTTCCTGTAGATACTGTAAAAATGTTTTGGACGACCAACAATCGTAGCCTCAATCTTCTCCTCTTCCATTTTTCTTCGCAGCGGAACCACAAAACTGTCAATAACTGCTTCGCGTTCACCTCTGCTTGCCACAACTTTTGAAACAATGTCTTTATACTCATCCCAGTAAAGATGTTTGAATGCAAGGTCTTCAAGTTCCCATTTGATTCTTGCCATACCGAGCCGGTGGGCCAGTGGTGCATAGATATCAAGAGTTTCAGCTGCGATTGCTTTGATTCTGTCAGGCGATAAATACTTCAATGTCCGTAAATTGTGAAGTCTGTCAGCAAATTTAATGATAATAACCCGAAGGTCTTTGGCCATCGACAGAAGCATTTTACGATAGGTTTCCGCCTGACGCTCCTGTCGTGACTTCATTTGGAAAGTACGGATCTTCGTGACACCATCAACCAGAAGTCCGATTTCCTCCCCGAAGACTTCAATGATGTTTTCCCGCGTGATCTGTGTATCCTCGATGACATCGTGCAGTAATCCGGCAGAGATTGTAACGGTGTCAAGTTTCTGCTCCGCAAGAATGAGCGCTACTGCAACCGGATGTGCAAGGAACGGTTCCCCTGATTTGCGAAGCTGATTTTTGTGTGCATTAAATGAAAAACGGAAAGCCTTCTCAATCAGGTCTGTCTGAATTTTGGGATTGACTTCCTGCACTTTACGAATAAAAGTAGCAGTTGCATCATCGATAGAAGCTGTAGGTAGTAAAAGTGATGGATCCATATATACAGAATATATACAATTACGCAGTGTTTGGAAAGTGGGCAATAGATGTCATTGATTTAAGAGTAGGTCGGTAGACAGTAGTCTGTAGGTAATGAGTCGAAGGTTCCGATGTTCATGAACCGTGACCTGGTATTGTAGCCGAAATTATAAAAAATTTATAACTGTCTGATAACTACATTAAAATCTACTGACTACGGTCTACCGTCTACTGATCTACTAAAAAAATCATTCCGTACCGGTTGTCGAGGTAGAACTCAGATTTCTGGTTGATGACTTCGTGCAATGCAGCGTATATGTTGTATCACTGGCGTTTGCCGTTGAAGAATAGAGCATATTAATTTTTGTACTTTTGTCCTCGAAAATAAATGTACCAGATGCCGCATCGCCATCGACCTCACCTTTATACCCTGCCGGAATTGCGTAAGTTGTACTGTAGTCATAGGTGCCATTCGGAATGTCAGCAATGGTTTTTGTTCCTGTTGGCGGGATTGCATGTGTTTCTGCTCTGAAATTTATATAAATGCTTCCACTTGCCATATTGGTGATTTTAACTTCGTTTTTACTTGCACAACCGATAAATAGTAGTGTCGCTGCGGCAATAAATGCGTATTTGATCATAGTAAATCCTTTCAGGTATGGTCACTAAAAAATTATAGCGTTGCGGCAATTAAAATGCAATGCTAAATTGTAATGGGATGCAGGGATCTACATATGCAGGTATTACTGATGGGCGGATTCAAACCGTATGATGTCTAAAACAGCTTGCTGCTGCTGCTGCCATACCAGCAGGATTTGATTCCAGTAGTTCATGGCGTTTTTTTAATCTTGACCTGCTTAACTTTCAGCCGCCCTGACTGGATGATATTGTCGTTGATTCTCCTTGGTATCTCAGCGCAGACACCTTCGGTTATTTTACCGTTAAGGACAAATGTACCGCTGGAATCAAATGGTGATGGCTGACTGTTTATGCAGTTGTTAATATTGATATTGGCAAGCCACTTTGATGCATCAAGGACGACTTTTATGTCGGTGCTGTCGATTCCACTTATGTACACTTGTGAACTGTAGTCGTAGTTGACACTTACATTGAGTGATAAGTCAAACCGGAATCTGTAGTCATTGTTTTGATGGCGAAATGTACCACTTAAAAAAATTGAATTCTTTTCGGATTTGTTTTCAATAACAATACGTACTCCGGTGTAATTCGCGTCGGGAAGAAGGACAAAGCCGAACAGGGAATCCGATATACCCGTTATAGTATTAAAAGTATATGGTCCCTCAAGAACGACACTTTCATTGTCTTTACGTAATGGCGGAATCAGCGTCATGGCATCAATTTTGGGTTTATCTGCCGGATCAAATACGAAGTGGATCCGCTTTACAATGATAAACGATGATGTAACTTTGAAAATAGCATTGTTGCTGTCGGGTATGATAATGTCAGTAATGTCAAGATCTTTACTTAATGATGAAGCCTGTAACGTGTCCTGTGCAATTATGCCAAAGGTCGTCTTGCCGGGATTACCGGTACCAGCACCACCTGCAATTGACGATGTCCCGCAGCTGATGCAGAGTGTCAGGCAGGCACATAGAAGCAGCAAACCAAAAGTGCTAATTCTTTTTGTCACAGTTATCGTCCTTTGACATAGGGAACATTTGAATGTTAACCTGCATCACCTGTTCGACATCATGCAATTCATTGGCAAAAGAGAGCAGGTCACTCCAGAAGGTCTCAATCATGCTTTTAAGCTCAGTTACCTTTGATTTCGGGAGGCCCAGAGTAACAGCCCGGACATCACGCTGTTGTGCGTTAAATCGTGACAATGATTCTTTGCCAAGCTCTATAGTATTAATATGATAATTTGTCGCAGCAACAGAAAGAACAACTGATGGCGTACTGATTGTACGGTTGGTTTGTTTCCAGCGATTGCTGCTTTCCTCATAGGTGATAAGGCCAAGTGCCTGAAGCAGTGTAATACCCTTCTTCACCTGTGCAAGTGTAATTGATGGAACAATCCGGTCGGCAATCCACTGAGGGTCATTGTTGTAATCTTTACAGGAGACAAGTTCGCGGATGACCGGTATGTACCAGTGTGACACAAAATCATACTGCTCCTTCTGGAGCTCCACCGCATTGTTCTGACCGCGGATCTGTAAAATCCGCCGGAAGTACTTGTTTTTTTCATCATGAGTTTTCGCATGGTCAAAGGCTACAATTGTTTCAAGATATTCCTCCTCTTTCGCAGTGAGCTTCAGAGATCTGGCAAGCGTAGAAAGTGCGTGCGCACTGATGTTAAGCTTGCGATCGCGGATATACTGGAAAAAGTTCGGAGAGGTCGATCCGGCCATGCGGGAGAATGAGCGGTACGAAAATGATGGCTTCGAAACTTTGAGGTCATCATAGAGGGCGCTGAAATACTGCCGGTAATCAATAAATAGAAAAACTGATATCATAGTATGCGCTTTATAACGGATAAAAACCTTTTAAATCTCCTTATACAAATATACTAACAAAATTTCGATAAATTTATAAAAACTTTATAAAATGTATTAGTCTTGTACAGATAATATGCATTAATGCTATGATATATAATTAGATAAAAATATAAAATAAATTTATATAAAAATAATTTTGTACAATCAGATAAATTGGATTATATTATCCGATAATGCAGTGCGTTTTGGTATTGTCACCTTTTTTATGGCGTTTACTATGTATAACCTTCGAAAACTGATTGTACTTCTGATAGTGTGTACTTCAACATTGTCTGCGGAAGTCTGCGAGCTTGTTATTAACACCTGTCCGGAAAATCTTGATGGTCAGACAATTGAAGTGTCTGATAACGTTGTTGCTATTCAACCCCGGATACACGCTTGTAATGCAAGCAATATTATTGAAGGAATCATTCAGGATCAAAACCCGCCATCAATTGTTTTTGTCATTGATCATTCATATAGCATGATGGGACTTGGCAATACCTACCCTGGAAATGATCCGTTCGGGGCTCGGTTTAAAGTCGCGTCTGAGCTTACAGATTCGGTGTATGCGAATTTTCCCAATGCGGAAGTCGGGGTGGTGATATTCAGGGAGGTACTCTATCTCGATCATCGTAATAATCCTTTGTTTACACAACTTGAAGGTAAGGGTGATCAATCCTTTCTTCCGCTGGTCAGACTTGATGAAAAGGTAAAGGGAGCTCAAACCGGTATTCAGGTTATCAAGGATCTGTTACGTGTCGATACGCTCAAACGGTATAACGAGAAGAACCGGCTTGATGTCGTCTGTTCAGATCTTCTTTATAAACCGGAATTTGCAACAGTTGGAAATACCAATATCAATAACGCATTTGATGCTGCGCTGCAGGCAATGACCAAGGCCACAAATCCCAAAAACAGACAGTTTATCATTTTCCTTTCTGATGGCGAACCGCATCCGTTAGGTGATAATTCACAGCATGGCGGGAAGGATCCGTTCAGCTTTCAGCAAGGTGTCAATACACCAACAACATTTACCGTTTACCTTCATAATACCGCAACCACGCCACCTCAAAGCCTTCTTGATATGACTGATAATATTGCAAAAAATATGTATTCGCAATCAAATAAGGTAAGTGATATATGGGTAATGAAAAGTGATTATCAAACGCTTCTTGCATTGTCAACAAATCATATTTTGGGAACAATTCTTACTGTAATATCAGGTGAACCGCAGACTATGGTTGTGAATGATAAGGTGTCAAGTCTGTATACCAATGATGAATTCGTGTTTTCGGAGAATTTCCCATTACAAAATGGTACTTCACGGTTTCAAATTAAAATAACATATCAATTAGTCAATAAGGTTACCGGGCAGATCAAGGATACAACAACACAGACCTCTCTTACAGTAGTAAAAAAACAGAACGCACTTCCGGTTGATGGCATTGAGACGGTATGTAATACAGGCTCCCGTATTGAATTCTATTATAATGGAACACGGGTAACGAATATAACCAATGAGATGAAAACGATAGAGGTCAGAGTGTATCCGGGAGCCTATCAAATCAGGCCTCCTGCAAAAGTAACTGTTACAAACTCAAATGGTACACCGCTTGATGCGGTTGTGCTGGATTGTAAAGAGGGGTCAGGATACTGGTCTGGGAAATTTGATCGTGAAGTAAACGACAAAGCCATGAATGACAGAACTCTTCAGCATAAAAATCCTGATAATATTTCTGCGGTATTTAAAAATCCACTTTTCGCCTTTGACAGCTGCAGTACAACAGTTCCCTTTACTATGACAACAATTTCATCAAAGGGGACAGGATATATACCGGTAGCGATTAACAATCCGCTGTCAGCAGAATCGAAAATCCCTGATGGTATAAAAACAGAATTCGTAAAAGCAAAGCTTGAGAATAAAATCAGGGATAAAGCGATGATCCTCGCAGTAGTTCCTGAAAATACCACCGGTATATCAGGGAATATCAGTGGTACTGTGACTGTGTATGATGTTGTCAAAAATATTGTGGTTGATAATAAGGAAATGATTCCTGTTGGCGGCCGTCTTTATTTTTTCTGGGATGGAACAAATACCCATGGCCGTCTGGTCGGCACCGGAACATATATGGCACTGTTTTCAATGTCCGGTGCTGATGGCAAAAAACAGGTTAAATCACTTCGCATCGGTGTAAAACGGTAATGTGCATCAAACTCTTTAATGTGAATTTCAAAATTATGAGATGTAAATCAGTACAGGTACTGTTCTTTTCTCTGGTATGTCTATTTTTATTATCAAAAGGTTATGCAGATGGTCTCCCGGGGGAGTATTTACTGAACGATAAGTGGCGTAATCTTTTCATGATGTCATCAGGATTGACCAATCCGGCACTTTTGACTGAAAAGAATTATCCGTCATTAAGCGCAGTGGTATCACTTGCACCTGATGCAGTATCCCGACTATGGAATTCGGAGATAATTGTGCCGATCGGATTGTATCGAACAATCGGTGTTGGTGTAACTGCCGAGAATGGTCAACCGGTGCAGAATTACAGTCCTGATTTTTTGTATGCACCGGTGAGTACTGACGGTGATGCTGTGAAAAATGATAATTATGCGATAGTATTGTCATATGCATCAAATGCTGCAGGACGTTTCTGCTACGGAATTAATGCAAAAATACTCTATCAAAGCAATTTCAATGATCCACGATACGGTGCGGCAGTTGACATTGGAGGTACATACCGTCTTGTAAACCATCCGTTTCTTGGATATCATCTCGCGGGGCTGCAATTACAAAATGCAGTCGCTACTGATGTTACTGGTGCAAGCGCCATGACCTATCCAAGAGGATTGTCGTTATTGTACTCAATGTCTCTGGTTAATAACAAAGTGAAGATTCATGCCAGAGCAGATCTTATGGATGTACTAAGTGATAAATTGGTGTTCATGGATAATGAAATCATGGAGAAGACACAATCTGTACTGGCGGATATATCTGTGCTTCCGATGCTCACCGTTTCGGGTGGAGTGTATGTAAATGATTTTGATACCATAAATTCATGGATGCTTGGGTTTACCATTAATACTCCGCAGCTGAATAACGGGCGTGATATGCTGTTTTCCTATCAGCTGACAAACTATACCGCTGATAATATCAGAGGGTCTCATTCATTGTATCTCCGTTTTGAATTCGGGAAACACAGAGAGGAATTGTTTGCCCGCAGATTTGCCGTAAAAGCTGATATCCGCGAAAATGAACTTTACAATAAAGCTATGAAACTGTTCTTTAAAGGGAACTACTGGGATGCGTATTTTGTTTTCAAGCAGTTAAGAGTGACCTACCCCAATTTTTATAAAAATGACAATGCAACGTATTATTCAGGCCTCTGTATGGAGAATCTTGATTTTAGAGAGGAAGCAATTAATCTGCTTGGCTCTGTAAAGTCACAGTATCCGTCAAGCGGTGTAATTCCGGGAGCGGATCTTGCTATAATGCGAATAAATTATCGAAACGCTGATTACACTGGTGTTGCAGATCAGTTTGGGGTACTTGAAAAATCCAATACTCCGGACTCGATTCGTATGCATGGTTATTATCTTATGGGCCAAACAATTTTGCTTCAGAATGAAAATCAAAAAGCGGTCCAGTATCTCAACGTAATCCCGGAGACACATCCTGATTACTGTTTCGCACAATTCAGCGCTGCTGTTGCACGATATAGAAACGGTGATGAATTCGCTATGGTAATGAATCATATTGAGAACTGTATCGGTACCGCATCAAACGGTAAAGAACAGGATGAGATAAAGAATAAAGCATATGTTTTTGCAGGTATGATTTACTACGAAGAAAATGTGTTGTCAAAAGCGGCAGCAGCCTTTAAACTTGTACCATCATCAAGTGCATATTATCAGGATGCTCAACTTGGATTTGCATGGGCAGCAGTAAAGTCCCGTCAGTGGGGAGATTGTATTAATGCTGGTGAAGCATTGGCTGGCGCAACAAGCAGGCCGGTTCTTAAAGCTGAAGGTCTTTTACTGCAGTCATATGCGTATATGATTCAGAAGAAATATAATGATGCTTTGGCTGTTCTTGAAAAAGCAGAAAAAACGGTATCAAATTACTATGGACTTTCTGATGACACGCTGTTCAGTAAAAAATTCATGTATGAGAATGTTCGGATGACCTATAAGAATCTTGGAGAACAAATCAAATCCGATCAGGTAATGCCGGATAATACTGCACTACTTGAGTCAATGCATCAGGAACAGCTGTCAGTCAAGCGGCAGATTGATTCATATATCGCCTTCAATGATGAATGTTTGCGATTGTCATTGTTTAACCTTACTCTGGATAAGGTGAAAGAAGATATTGATTTTACAATGTCAAAACTTAAAAAAATCATGTTTGTTAACAATAAAAGCATTCAAAGTACACTAGATAAGGACCGGGAACTGGATGAAAAAATAGATCAATTAAAGAACCAGGTAGATAAACTAAAGAAATCAAAACCATAAAAGGGGGGAGATTTTATGTTCAAAAATTTGTTGATAATTATTTCTGTCATGGCTATCTGCGTGCAAGCAGATATTATGGTTAATTTATCCGGAACGATCTCGAATGCTTCCGGGAAGCCTTTAGCGAATGCTATAGTATCACTTGAAAAGGTATCACTTGTCACCGAAAGCGGATCATCGGGGCAGTATTCATTTTCAACAACGATTGGTGTAAAGAAAAGTACTCCGGTAGTAAAAACTGAAAGTTTTACAATTAAGAACGGGACCCTTTTACTAAGTAATAATTACAAAGGTACATATTCAATCGGTGCTTTTAATCTGAGTGGGAAGTGTATATGGAAATACCAGGGTGAATCGGTACTATCCGGTACTATGGTTTCCCTGCCAAAGATTACTACCCCGACGCTGTATAAAGTATCTGTGTCAGACTATTCTTATATAGTCAAGGCTAACCGGGCGAATACCGGATATACTATTTTGTCAAAGAATACTGATGGCGGTAATTCCGTGAAAAGTGCACAATCGCTAGATGCTCAGGACACAATTCGTGTATCAAAAGCAGGATATAAGGCAAAGCGTTTACCACTTGAGAGTCTGACCGGTACTGTGAATGTAACGCTTGATACATTAATCGCAGATTCTATCGGCAGGTTTTATCTTGACGACGGCTCGTATGATCGTATCGCAAAATACGGGGAAGCCCAGTATTTCTGGGGAACTCTGGGGGGAGTGGAGCAGCCGCTTGTCAAGATAACCCATGCCGTTTCAAGTGACATAGTCGACATTGAGGTCGTGTTTAGCCCTTACTTTGTTGATAATACCTATGGTGCAAATGCAATCGGCTGGGGGACCAGAGGACATACATTCAAGGATTTATGGCATAGCGACCATGTGGCTCTCGGTATTCTTAATGGTGCCGGTGATACTGTTTTTTCAGGAAAACTGGATTTGATCAGTGCGTCAACCAAAGCAAAATCAGGGTTTGCCTGTCTTGGTCCGTTTGGTGGTGAAGGGGCAATTTACAAAGGAAATGCCTCGGATATAGTATCATTTGGTAATTCCCTTGATGACAACATGAATTATTTCGGGTATAATTTACAAACAGATTCACCAGAAACTGATGAAACGTTTAAAGTTAATCCGGATTATCCGTACTGGCAGTATTATGTTGTCTACAGATTGTCAATAAAGAGAAGTGCATTTGGGACCAGCGGGTTTGGAATGGCAACGATGACCAGCGTGCATGCGTCGCCATCAAAGGATAAGGAATCCACAATCACCGTTATCGAAAAAGATCCACCAACACCAAATACACCCAATGATGTATTCAGATTTATTCTGCCACCGGTGATAAAACCACCGGTAATTGATACAATTGATGTTGATTGATAAAGAGTTTTAATATGTAAATGGTAGATTAATGTTAGTTGTCTTCTCTTCGTGATTGCTGACTCAACGATGGAATAACCTGTGATCCCCACATTTCAGGCTCCGGAATTGAGCAGCAATTTTTTTATTTACTATTGGAAATAAGCGGAAGGGCAGGTCACTCCGGATATGTTTTTCCAGAGTGACAATGTTTATCTAAAGTGTAAACTCTCCGTTTTCATAAATTACTTTTTTACTGCCATCAGGAAGCTGTGCGGTAACCACACGGTTTGATGTCGCAATAATATCGGTATGCTCAGGGGAGTCGTTATAACCAAGTGCTTCAAAATCGGCATCAGTCATATCTTTGGGGTCTGTCATGCATGCATCATGGTACGCTTTACCGATTGCGAGATGGGTATTGCCGAATTCACCCCCGAAGTTTTCATCAAAGAGGGTATTCGCCATGAATTTGTTGATTTTAGAGAATCGCCGGTCAGTTAGCGAAAATTCACCGATTTTATCAGCATTTTTCTGTGCGAGCATCTCCCTGAGCAGGTTCTCATTTTCAGCCGCTGTTGCTTTTACGATAATACCATTCTTAATCTCAAATTGAATATCACGAATGATATTTCCATATCGATAAAGTGGCAGATCAAAGAAAATTGTGCCATTTACACCGCGCCAGTCCGGTGATGTAAATATTTCGAAGCTTGGAATATTACGCCCGCGTCCGCCAAGCCATTTCCGGCGTTCCCCGATTTGAACCCAGATGTCAGTGTTTTTTGCCTTAACATGTACTTTTTCGATTCTCATATCGTTAAGCTTACCGAGAATGTTCTGCATGTCGGATGTCACCTGTTTCCATTTTGCAACCGGATCATTTTCATAAAGGAAGCATGCACGGTTGATCTGTTCCCAGTATTCCTCAATTGACATATTGGCTTCTTTTGCGCAGCCATCTGTACCATACATACAAAGTGTCCAGGTGAACTTACCCTGATCTTCCTTATCGTCAAGCCAGTCACGGAATGGCTTTGTGCTTCTGCTGGCAAGGATCACCTTTCTGGGATCCGCTTTTGCGAGAAACAACGGGTCGTCTTCAGCGAGAATCCGCACGTAGTGGTCTATCTGATCTGCAAGTCCTTTATAAAACTTTTCGGGAAAAAACCCCACCTGTTCATCAGAGCCTTCCTGGAGCTGAATTAATTTAAAATCATCATCCTGGAGAATTATTAATGGAAATCCACCGCTTTTAAGAATTGCACGAGAAATCTCCTTTGCAAGAGGAATGCCCGCTGTTTGACTTGCCAGATAAACTACTTCGTTTTTCCTGATCCCATTTCCATCATTGAGTGCAAAATTTATCAGCACCTTTGAATATTTTTCGAGTAATTCTCTTGGAGGTATATACATTCAACGTCCCTTTCTTCTATCTATTTAAAATTAACAATAATTCCGAACAGTTGATTTATAATATAGGTAATTAGAATGTGATAATATAAATAAAACCGCTGTACTAATATGATTTTTCTCTATTGCTGGTAAAATCATATTAAACTATACATTAGTACCTGCAGAAATTCCAGAGTGTGGATACTGTTTTTCAAAAAGAACAAAAAAAGTTGTAAAAAATTGGATTGCATGATAACTACATAACGTTTCAATGGATAAATATTCTCTGTAGAGAATGCAATGTTGGTGAAGAAACATCATTGTTGTAGTGGACGGCACAATACTTCTGTATATTAGCAATAGTTATTAAAAGTAGTTACTGATACTTGTATTTAAAAAATATTCTCTCCCGTGAGGAATGTCTCTCCCCTCCTTACGAAGGCACCATTATTAGTTTTAATGGTGCCTTATTTATAGGATCATAATTCCATGGATTATGGGTGAATTCCAACAGAATATGAGAGCTATTCTTTTATTTGACTTGTTTTGTCAATTGAATCAAAACAGTCCATTGCATCTGAATAGGTGTACCAGTCAAGGGGATCACCGCACTGGAATGTGTTTTTACCGGCCTTTTTTGAAGCGTACATCATTTCATCCGCTTTTTTTAACAGAATCTGTACCATAGCCTGAAAATAAAGATGTGGTAAAGGATGCGGGTATTGCGAAATGTCTATTTTACGTGCGTTAAGTGAAACAATACCAATACTTCCTGATATCGGGTATACTTCTCCGGGTCCATAAATTTTTTCGAGTACGAGAGATTTGATAATCCGGTCTGCGACATTAATTGCACCATTGTTTTCTGTTCCCGGAAGCACTATGATGAATTCATCACCACCAATACGCCCGACAAAATCACCGATACGGATAGCTTTTTTAAAAACTTTTCCCAATAGTGCTAACGCTCTGTCACCTGCAGGATGACCTGCGGCATCATTGATTTTTTTTAAGTTGTCAAGATCAAACATGATAATTGAGAGTGGGTTACCGGAATGAAATGCGCTGCGCAACTCTTTGGTCAATAACTGAACTGCATAGCGGCGTATAAATACTCCAGTCAATGGATCCCGTGTGGCCATTTCGTAAAGCTGAGCATTTTGAATCGCAACTGCTGCCTGATTTGCGAAAATGTTAAGCATTTCAAGATCTGCTTCGTGCTGAATGTTTTCATCAAGATATATGACACCAAGTGTTGTTTCCCCGACACATAATGGAATAAAGGTGCTTTTACCGGCATACCTCACTTTGCCATCATTCAGGATATCTGTCACGACAGATATCTCTGCATTGTCAAGAACATCTTCCATGATAATTTTACCGGAAAATCTTCCGATACCGGCATGAATCCGTAATGCCATATCGTCCTTGAGCATTGCCAGAAAACTTTCGCAGGTTACATGCATATGTTCGGTATTGACACCTGGTATTGATGCCAGAAATGAATTGCTGAACCCGAGTAAGCCACTAAACTGCCAGAGGATCCCCTGTAATAAATCATCAAGCGGCTGTATTTTGTGCATTTCCGGAGTGATGTTAAGTATGTAGTTCAGGCCCTGTTTGCTTTTGTTAAGTAAGGAAACGGTATATGCAGATTTCAATCCGACATCAACCCAAAGGAGTAATTTTTCGATACCCTCACTTTTATCGTAATATCCCTGAATATTCAATCGTTGAAGCATTTCCCGTGGCGGATTCTCGCTTGAATATCCTGTTTGTAAAATGATCTGAATAGTTGTGTTGAACTTCCGTATCTCGGTAACAACATCCTCTCCCGTCATTTCGGGCATGAAATAATCAAGAAGAACAAGATCAATAGTATGAACGTGCAGTAATTCAAGTGCTTCTTTTCCGCTATTCGCAGCGTATACCTTGTGCCCTTCATGCTCAAGGACAAGCATGGTTGCATCAAGATATTCCGGATTGTCATCAACAAGAAGAATTGACTTACCACTACTTTTTTCATCTTTGTATTTTCGTGCCATTTGAAACAGATCCTTTCAGATTGTTCTTGATACAAAGGGTGAATGTTGTGCCCTTATTAACAGTACTTTCCACATTAATCGAACCACAGAAATCAACAGTAATGATTTCGTGTACAATAGAGAGTCCTAATCCGCTTCCTTTACCTAATGGTTTTGTGGAAAATGATGGATCAAATATATTGGAAAGATTCCTTGCTTCAATTCCGCATCCATTATCTTCGATACGAATTATGGTTCTATCGATATCAAAAGGAGCAATGGTAACTTTAATTAATCCATCCGCTTTGCTCCCTATTGCATCAAGGGAATTGGTGAACAGATTGGTTATTACCTGAGTAAATCTGGTTGGTGAACCGTATATATCTACGCATTGTTCGCTCTGGCTGACCTCAATTGATATATGTGTATCGTTAATCGCATGGCTTAAAAAGGTAATTACACTGTTAATGATATCAATGATGTTAAATGATTGTGTTTCAACACCTTTGACATCACGGGACTGTGCCTTAATACTGCGGATAAAGTCTGTTGAACGGATAACCGCCTTATTTGCCAGGGCCACAAGATCGCTTAATTCATTGACAAATGCCTTGCGTTCCAGTGGTTCCTCCGTTTCAAGCAGCTTGTCGGGATTTAGCAGCATGTTCTTTAATTTGTCAATAGATGATGAAAGTGTTGAAAGGGGTGTTTTCATTTCATGGGTAATACCGGCAGTAAACCTTCCGAGTGATGACATCTTTTCAGATGCAAGAATACGGTCATGATTTTGCTGAAGCTGCATAAGGACATTTTGAAGTTCTTTAGTTCGCCTGTTTAACTGATCATTGGTTACGGCGATTGATTGTGCCTGTCGGGATGAGGTAATGTCAGTAAGTTCTTTTTTTGTAAATAGACGGGCAGACCACAATGCCGCACTCAGTTGTGATGGATACAATGAGTAGAATAATTCATCCAGTAATCCGATTTCGAATAATGTAAATCCTATGTGATTATCGCCATAAAATAGCGGTTCGATAAAAAAAACAGCATTCGTGTTTGCACGTGGTACTGAATCTGGCAGGATATCTCTACTTGAAAAGGAAATTCCGTTTTCAGGAAGTGTAACCGGTTGTTTTTCATTGTAAGCAAAAACAAGTCTTGAACGATCAAGCGGTTTCTGCGGATCATCATAGAGTGAAAGATAGAACGATGGAAGACCGGTTCTTGGAAGTTCCCTCGAAAGGTGATTAATGATACAATCAAGATTACCGTTCTTTATAAGACCATTATTTAAAGAATTAATAAAAGATGTCTTTTCAGTCAACTGTATATGAGCCATTTTATATTCATTTGCTGCGATATCACCTATTATTACACGACCCTGCTTTATGCACTCTATCGCATACTGTAAATTGAAAGAAGGTACAAAATCCGGAAGACTTTCTTCGAGTATACTCAATGCAAGATGCCACTGCATATATGCATCCTTGTCTGTGACAGTCTCCTGGAGCAGTGTACTGAACCGGTGAATGAAGCTGTGTCTGGTGAAATCGTTAATCTGTTCGCAGAATGATTGTATAAACCGTGTAATGATTTCATCTGATTGGGGAAAATTCAGCAGCTTCAGTTTTTTCAGAATGTTCTTTTGAATAGATTCAAGTGTGATGTTTTGCGGTGCTTTTGCATTGTCAACTACGGCGTTTTCAAGAAGCTGGTCGACTGCCTGAAGTCCTAATGATTGACAACCACAGCTTCTGCGGAGAATAAGTGATGATGGAATGATTGTATCATGAATTGGTAATTCCTCACCTTTGAAAAAGCCATTAAGAAGTTTGACCGCATGCCAGCTTCGCTCATAAAGCTTCATTGAAACGGTTGTGAGTGTCGGAATACAAAATTCAGTGGCATTGTTATTATCAAATCCGACAACACTAATCTGATCAGGTATAGTTATTTTTTGATGTGTCAATTCATGAATTGCTCCTGTTGCAAGCAGGTCTGACGCGCATATGATAACATCAAGATTGTTTTGCGATTTTGACAGTAGTGCCCGTGTCCCGTCTCTTCCGCTGTCAAACGACCACGCAAGCGGTTCTGAAATAAGCGACTCATTAACAGGAATATCATTTTCCCTGAGTATCTCCCTGAAAGCACAAAGACGTGCCTCCGCATCTGTATTTTCAACAGGACCTCGTATAAATCCGAAATTGCGGTAACCATGGTCATGTATCAGATGGTCAAGTAATTCATGCATACCGCATTTGTTGTCAATCAAAACATTAAGGATGTCATCAATTCTGGAACCGACATTGATTATTGGAATATTAAAAGCATTTTTACAACAGTCAATAAGATCCCTTTTTTGCTGAAGGGTGCGTAGCGAATCAGAATGAATAATAAGTCCATCAATTTTTGTGTGTTTGATCAGTTCAAAAATAATTTCACCGGATTGTTCCAACAAGGCCTGACCGCTGCTGTTATAGCCGCTGTTGAAATATGCTCCCTGAAAACACAGTACGTTGTTGTTGAATTGTGATGCGGCATCAAGAATACCGTGTAAGGATGGACTGAACTGACCAGACCAGAAAACAGGTATCACTATAGCAATAGTTGGCTGTGATGAATTTAAAAGGTTTTTCACGTCATACAATCCATTTTTTCAGATAATCCTGTTCTCTGTTATTGCAGATTCCCGGTTCATGGAGTAGCTCTTCATTGCGTCTGCAAAAGTCATCCAGTAAAGTAATTCTCCCGTTTCAATACAATTCTTACCTTTTTTCTTTGCACGGTACATTGTTTCGTCAACCTTGACTAAAAGGTGTTGTAGCATTGCCTGAAAGTATACATGTGGTACAGGATGCGGATAGTCATCAGCATTCACCTCCAGTGGAATAAGTGTGATTATACCAAGGCTTGCTTTAATGGGATAGACCTGCCCGGGCCCATACACTTTTTCTTCATTGATCATCTCAATTATCCGATCTGCCACATTTTTAGCACCCACTTGATCGGTTTGAGGCAGTACGACTGTAAATTCATCACCACCATACCTCCCAACCAGATCATTTGAACGTGTTGCCTTACGTAAAACTTTACCAAGCAATGCCAATGCTCTATCGCCGGCAGGATGACCGGCATTATCATTGATGGTTTTTAATTCATCAAGATCAAGAAGAATGATACTGATTGATGAATGTGTATGAAATGCGGTGCGAAGTTCTCTGGTCAGTAGTTGTAATGCGTAGCGTCTGATATTGACTCCTGTCAATTGATCCCGTGTAGCCATTTCATAAAGTTGCGCGTTTTGAATAGCGACAGCAGCCTGGTTTGCGAAGATGTTAAGCATGTCAAGATCAGTTTCCTGGACAATATTTTCATCAAGATAGATCACACCAAGCCGGGTATCGCCTATTTGCAAAGGAATCATGGTACTTTTTTCATGGTAACTGACATGCCCCTCAACGATTGCATTATTAATTACTGATATTTCGTTACTGTCAAGAACATCCTCAAGAAGTACTTTCCCGCTGAAACGTCCGATTCCCGCATGAATTCTTAGTGCCATATCTTCCTTGATAATTGCCAGAAAACCCTCATGAGTGGTATTTGCGAGTTCTGTTTGTTTTTGATTCGGAAGAACCGCAAGAAATGAATTTCCAAAACCCAACAGACCACTGAATTGCCAAAGAATACCCTGAAACAGTTCATCCAGTGGTTGAATTTTATGCATCTCCGGTGTGATATTAAGGATGTAATTCAGCCCTTGTTTACTCTTGTTAAGAAGTGCTACTGTATATGATGCCTTCAAACCGACATCAACCCACAACAGTAACTTTTCTGTACCCTCGCTCTTATCATGATATCCCTGAATATTCAATCGTCTTAAAAGATCTCTCGGAGGATTTTCACTTGCATAGCCGGTCTGAAGAATTATCTGGAGGCCGGGATTGAATTTTCTTATTTCAATGACAGTTTCTTCACCGGTCATTTCCGGCATAAAGTAATCAAGTAATACCAGATCCACTGTTGTTTTATGTAAAATGCGAATCGCTTCTTTGCCACTGGTTGCTTCAATCACCAGGTGACCATCATGCTCAAGCACAAGTTTTGTCGCCTCAAGATATTCCTTATTGTCATCAACAAGGAGAATGGTTCTTCCACTGGCTTTTTCCGACTTGTATTTCCTGGCCATTTTAAATACAACTCCTAGATTGTTTTTAAGTGAAGATAGAACGTTGTTCCTCTGCCTTGTTCGCTGCTGACAGAGATACTTCCGTTGAAATCCTCAGTAATAATTTTCTGGACAATAGGTAAACCAAGACCGGTACCTCGTCCAAATGACTTAGTTGTAAACAGTGGTTCAAAAATTTTATCTACGTTTTCTTTCTTTATTCCGCTACCGGTATCGGTAACGGTGACTGTCAGATCTTTATCTTTAATATGTAAAGAAATGGTGATAAGCCGTATCTCGGAATTTTCGAGAGCATCAATTGCATTTGTCAGAAGATTGGTAAATACCTGGATCATCTTTTCTGATGATCCCCTGATCATCACCGGTTCCTGAGAAGTGTTCAGTTGAACTTTACAAAGCGATTGCCTGATAGAATGATTCAGGAACCTGGTGACACTATCGATAACCGAAAGCAGATTGAAATCAGAAAGCTCCGGAGTATTGCTGTTACCGGTCTGTTCCTGAATGCTTTGTATATAATTTACAGCATGACAAACAGATTTTTCTGACAGGTCAACTGCTTTTAACATATCATTAATTATTTGCCTGAGATCCTCAGTTCCAATATCCGGATCATCAATTGACATGTTGAGCTCATTGACTAAAAGATCCATTTCTCCGACGGATGCCCGTATTGTTGCGAGGGGTGTGTTGATTTCATGTGCGATACCAGCAGTGAGCCGCCCCAGTGATGCCATCTTCTCGGCAACAAGCAACTTATCTTTATTGTGCTCAACCTGCTGAAGCGCAAATTCAAGTTCTGATGCCCGATCCTGAAGTGCCTCATTGTATTTAGCGATTTCTTCGGACTGCGAACGTAACATGGTCTCATTCTTTTCAATGTTGCTTTTTAATCGGGAACTCCATAGTGCAGCACTCAGCTCTGCCGGGAATAATTCATAAAAACAGCAATCTTTTCGCCTCAATTCAAAAAGAATAAACCCGATTTGGTTGTGTCCAAAAAAAAGCGGTTCGAGAATCAATGATTTATGTTGACTTAGTGGTATGAACTCTTCAGGTAAAATCTGTCTGGAACTGAATCGCACACCTCCTGATGGTATTGTCAATCTGCCGGTTCTGTTGTATGCCAGTATCAAGTTTGAGTATTCAAGCGGTTTTTCGGGATCCTCATAAAGAACAAGATAGCATGATGAAATTCCGATTTTGGGTAAATCGTATACGAGCAGGTCCAGAATACGATTCAACTCAATTGTCGTATTAAACGAGTGATTCAATGCATTGGTCGCTGCATTACGTTCCTCCATCTGAAGTAATGATGACTTCTGGATTTGTTCATTGGTTTCACTTAAGTGTATTCGTGCTTTTAAAACCAGTGCCCGATTGACAATAATAAAATCCTTGTCTGTAAAGTATTCAAGAGAAAGATCCAGCACGTTTAAAGCATCATGCCAGTGTGCTATATCAAAACCATCATTTACATATTGATGAATAATATCGTTAAAAACGAGTAAAAAATCGATGTTTGATTTATTGGTGATTGTGGCTATGAATGTATCAACAAATGTTGTACACCATCCCAGGATTTTCTCGCTTCGGGGTACATTCAGTAATTCAAAAACCTGTTCTTTCATCTGTTCGCGAATTGCGTCTCTGTCACTAGTACCACTTATCCTGACCGGTGTATCACGTCTGGTCATGAATGTTGTCTCAATTGCTCTGGCAGCTCCTGATAAACAACCACATGATTGCCTTATTATTATTGGGGCGTCAACTTTATAATCACTGCATAAATTAATCCCGTTAAAATGATCCGAGAGAATTTTGATTGCCATCCGCCCCCGTTCATAAAGGTTCTGATCAATTGTTGTAATGGAGGGCGTTGCTGCTTCAGCGATAAAATCATTGTTGAAACCAATTACTGCGGTAGTATCCGGAACATTGACATTTAAGGACCTGAGGGCTGCAATAGCACTATGTGCATCAGAATCGTTACTGCAGAGTATTGCATCAATAGTATTGTTATTAAGTTCCATTAATTTAAGTGTTGATGCATACGCTGGTTGCCTGTTCCAGGTACAATTTTCAGAAACCAGGGTCTTATCATATCCAATACCATAATCATTGAGCGAACTGCGGTAGGCCTCCAGACGCACTCTGGAATCGGTGTCATATAACGGGTCGCAGATAAAAGCTATGCGCCGCTTGCCATGAACTTCAACCAGATGGCGTATCATTGTTTTAACCGCATTGGTTGTATCAATGGCAATATTGGAGATGTTCTCAGTTTCTGAACCAATGCTTATACCTGGAATCGGATCAAATCCTTTACAATATCGAATAAGGTCCAATTTGTCTGAACTGTGTTTCAAACCCTCTGTAACAATTATTATTCCGTCAACAGTGTACTTGCTGAGAAGTTTATAGACAATGTTACCTGGTTCATCAGTTTGAGATTCCGGTGATTTGAAACAGATGCTCTGATTGCGGTAATAACCCTGTATTAAAAGCAGGTTCATTCCATATTTTTCTGCTGCGTCCTGTATACCGTGGTACAGTTTGATTAAGCTGCCCGACCAGAAAAATGGAAATGCTACGGCAATAGTGATGTCGTTATGACCTGGGATTTTAAACAATATATTCTTATTTTTCATAATTATGATCTGGCTACCGGTCTGCCTGTTTTAAAACTTTAAAACCACTCACCTATGAATCATTAAGAAAAGTCATGTAAATGGATAACGTCATAATAATAAATGATATACGAAATCCATATACATGATCAGCCCCAAAACGTGCGAAAAACTAATCGTTTATCTGACTTCAATTTTATCAATGTTACAAATTTTAAGCAATGTTTTAACAATATCTTATGAAAAAACAGGGTGATACTGGCAGGTAACGAATAGTACACAGTCATCCGACAGATTATTACATATCGAAAAAGGTGGAAATATTTGATCGATTGGTATCGGGATCCGGTGTGGCTACACGTTATGATGGTTGTGAAAATGCACATAGAGAACCTGATCATCGTTCCGGTTCCCTATATATAAATAAATGCTCAGGTATTGCATTCTGCAGTTTCAGTTTATTTTGAATAGATATGCTGAATCCCCAACCCATCAATGGTAACACCTTTGTTCGTAACGGAAACACGTGATAAGGGGGCATCATGCACTATACGGCCCAGTAAGTTGCAATTGGATACCGGGCGGTTGCATGCAGTGTTTCTGCCTGACCCAGCCATACCCGTCTTGATGTCAGTGGTATTACATATACCATCAGAGACAGCAAGATTTTTATTGGCACCTGCAGTTTTTGCAAGAATTTCCCGGATGCACTCTGCTTTGTCAAGCGTGTAGTTATATGGTATACTGATAGATGTTGTGGAAACAACATTCGGTCCGGCAGGAAATTCATCTTCGGCCGGGACCCATGTTACATTGTTTCCCCAAATATTGCCCTTTACATCCCAGTATCCCATATCCGTTGTGTAGAATGTACCAAGCGGATTATTTGCATTTTCAAAATAATTGTTCTCTGCCTTCATTTTGCCGCCAATTCTGGGATTCATTCCTGATTTTGCCAAACCATCATAGTGATTATTGTATGAATGTGCAGTTGCAAAACGAAGAAGCGGTGTACGTGATTCGATGTTCTTGTAGATATTGTGATGATAGGTAACCGGGCCGTTATCGTTGTCACTGTCACCGGAGCCAACCAGTCCGCCGCGCCCGGAATTTTTCAGGATGCAGTAGGAAAGTGTGACATATTTAGAACCATCCTTCATATCAAATAGTGCATCAAAACCCTCACTTTCACCACCACTTGCTTCAAGGGTACAATGATCAACCCATACGTTGGAAACGTTACTTTCCATTCCGATTGCATCACCACCATTGGACGTTGGTGATCCGGACTTTTTTACATTACGGATAGTGAGGTTTCTGAGAATGATATTTTTTGCTTCCCTCATATGGATTCCCAGCTGATCAAACACTGCGCCGTTTCCGACACCAAGAATCGTGATGTTGCTAACAGCTTTCAGATCAATCAGGCCATCTGCAGTATTGCACATCCCGCTTGCTTTTGCTGTATTACCGTGATTGATTGTACCTTCAACTTCAATGATAATCGGTTCATCCCTTGATGTCCTGCCGCATATAGCCTGGTTTATCTGAGTACCCGTGGTTGCCCGTAGTACTTTTCCGCCTTTACCACCAGTCGTTCCTCCATTCTGACCCGCGAAACCATCAGCAGTCTGTGCAACGGCACCTGAAAGTAACACTGCGACCATTATGGATACACCAATATATGTTCGACATAGTGATAAGCTTTGAAACATTTGAAAACTCCTTAATTAATTTAGAACAAATTGATACATACGTTCATCTGTAACTATTGCTAATAATCTAATATAAAAAAAGCGATTGTGCCTACAAAAATCATTATTTAGAGTAGTTTATGAGTTTTTTTACTAAGTCGAATGAATCCGTATGGCGTTGTTTTGAAGAGTGGTTGTAGTCTTTACGTTGGTAAAATGCGTTTAAAATATTATAATAATATTAGAACATTTGAGGAAGATGATACGAGAAATCGTTTGTTATGTAACAATCAATCAAAACTACTTCCGCAAAGGGGAAGGACGTTGGCGCAGTGTAAAAGGTCAGGAAGGTGACGCACCACATGAGGAGCTCAGTACAGAGCAAATGGATGGAGGCTTATTAGTTTGGAAGGTTTTAAAAGTATGAAACGGCAGGGGCACACCGCTCTATATCACGAGTGGCGGTGTGATCGTTTGACAAAACAGCGCTTGAGTAGATTTCAGTCCGGATTCCAGTTCTGTGCGCTTGCAATAACAACTGCAATAAAGAGCATCATAAGTGAGGCAAATACGATCTGTTCACGGTGATTGTAGTTCTTTTTTGATACAGCAAGCGTGGGACTTTTGATCGTGTCGATTACCAGTGATGCCGTTGATGGTGTTGCTACAGAATCGGAAAGCAGGTCTGTTGTGTCAGCCACTGATAGAACAGGGGCAGACATGGTATCCCGGGCTGCAGCCACTGGAACCGAATCGGTCACCGATGAAATAGGTTGCTGTGTAGCTGTCTGTGCAGGTAAAAGCACACAGACTCCAAATAGTATAGCAAAAAATATGTTATGGAACATAATTGTTATCCTAACAGTTTTGACAAAATAGCATTGATCTCTTTTGGATTACCGCTTCCTTTTGTGGCTTTCATCGCCTGGCCAACAAAAAAGCCCATCAGTTTTTTATCGCCGCCTCTATAGCGTTCAACCTCAGATGGATTTGCATCAAGAACCTGTTTTACCGCTGCTTCAAGAGCCGATGTATCAGAAACCTGGGTTAATCCCTGTTCGTCAATAATGATCTGCGGGTCTTTATCCTGTTCCTGAATCAGATCAAAAACTTTACGGGCGGCTTTTGCAGACACTGTACCTTTATCAATAAGTGTTATCAGCGATCCCAGGCGCTCTGGAGTTACTTTGAGTTCGGAGAGTGTGAGTTTTTGATCATTAACAATACGCAAGACATCAACCATAACCCAGTTTGCAGCCTGACGTACATCACACCTGCTTTCAATGACCTTTTCGAAGTAGTCCGCGATCTGTTTATCTGATGTCAACACTACAGCTGCATCCTGCGTAATACCAAGTGTTTTTATAAACCGCTCTCTTCGTGCAGCAGGAAGTTCCGGCAGTGTTGTTTTTGCATTGTCAATCATCTCCGTTGTGACAATTACCGGAAGAAGGTCGGGTTCCGGAAAATAGCGGTAATCGTTGGCGTCTTCCTTTGAGCGCATTGGAATTGACCTGTTGGCGTTCGGATCCCAGAGGAATGTCTGTTGCTGAATTGTACCGCCTGATTGTAATACTTCCGCCTGACGTTCAGCCTCGTAGTCAAGTGCCTTTTCGAGGTTGCGGAAGCTGTTCATATTTTTAATTTCGGTTTTTGTTCCAAGTTTTGTTTGTCCCTGCGGACGCAGTGAAATGTTTGCATCGCAACGAAGACTTCCCTCCTCCATGTTACAATCGCAGATGTTAAGATACTCAAGAATCTGTTTGAGCGATTCGAGGTATGCATAAGCCTCTTTGGAACTGCGCATATCGGGTTCACTGACAATTTCAATCAGTGGCGTTCCACACCGGTTGACATCAAAGAGCGATTCCGGCGCCTGATCATGAACAAGTTTTCCAGCATCCTCCTCAAGATGGATACGGGTAATACCGATCTCTCTTTCACTACCGTCAACATTGATTTTCAAAACACCTTTACCGCAAATCGGAATTTCGTACTGAGAGATCTGATACCCTTTTGGCAGATCCGGGTAGAAATAATTTTTGCGTGCAAAGATTGATCGATGTGCAATCGGGCAACCAAGTGCAAGACCCGCTTTTACTGCCATTGTAACAGCTTCACGGTTAAGAACCGGCAGAGATCCCGGGAGGCCAAGACAGTTGGGGCATCCATGTGTATTGGGGCCATCACCGAACTTTGATGTACATCCGCAGAAAAGTTTTGTCTGTGTCAAGAGCTGTGCGTGTACCTCAAGACCAACCACCATTTCAAATTCCACCGCAAACCTCCTCAATTATATAATTATCGAATATTATCTATATTTGTTGGGGCGAATTATCATTCGCCCGTTTTGCCCCCGCGTTGCGGCGATTGATTATTTACGCCTGTGGGCGAATAATGATTTGCCCCTACGCGGCGAATTATCATTCGTCTTTTTCCATTACACGAAAAGAAAACCCTTTTTTCGCCAGGCTGTCGGTACCGAATGCCGTGGCT
Organism: Fibrobacterota bacterium; assembly: GCA_023459055.1. Lineage (GTDB taxonomy): Bacteria > Fibrobacterota > Chitinivibrionia > Chitinivibrionales > Chitinispirillaceae > JAAZBG01. The sequence goes on along the minus strand of JAEWVR010000028.1, from coordinate 7,684 downwards.
GCATCTTTGCTTTTAAATGATCCAACACGTACCCTGTAAAACATCCTGTCTTCAATTGAAAACTCCAGCGTAACTACATCAGGGAAATCAGGTTTCAACTTTTTTTCAAGAATAAGAGCGTTTTCCTTTGAACCGAATGCTCCTATTTGAAGTGTATATGTCTTAGCCGTATCACTTTTTCCGGATACTGTATCTGATGCAACAGGTTTTGTACCCTGCGCAGAGGGTGCAGTTGTACTCACTATTGTAGTACCCGATTCAGTCTTTTCAAGCAGGAGATCACGCCACGGGTCAAGCTGTTTTTCAAGTAGCAGAGCCTTATCGTTTTGTCCCAGCTTTTTTGCACATTCAATTTTACCGCTTAGCGACGCAATCGCCCAGGGTTTTGATACTGATGGCTGTCCGGTTTTGTCAAAACAGGAGTATGCTTCCTGCCATGCCTTATGTTTTGTAAACATAAGGCCCAGATGATAATTTGCGATTTCTGCAATAGTGTCACCATATTCAAGTGTCAGGGTATGCCAGAGCGATTTTGCCGATTCTGTATCACCTGACGCATTCGCGCTGAGCGCCCAGAAATGTTTATAAATGGGCTTGTTGCCATACTTTGATGCATTTCGGTAATTGTCAATTGCTTTAAGATAGTCCGATGATGCATTGTGGTAATCACCAAGCTGCTTGTAAGCGGCGGCTCTGAGAGAATCAGGAACAGTTTGTGTTTCGCCGATTGTTTTATATAAAGCAATCGCAGTTGAACAGGGTGCAATCTGTGCATATGCCATCTGAATAAACGGATTGGCACTGTTCTTTTTGTAGGCTGCAGTAAGTTTGCTTTTAGCAGTTTCGATGTCTCCTTTGAGCAATGCTGCCGAACCGATCGCATAGTCAGAGGTATCCGCTGCCGCGAATGAGAGTGCTATTATCAGAAAGAACACTATGATGCTTTTTATAATCTTCATTTTTTCTCCGGTATGTTTACAAAAAAGTATATGCACGATGCTATTGAGTATCACATACAAGTGTCATGCCGCTGCTTCGTTTCACTAAACAACGGATTATATCACCATTGTTAAAATGTTCACCGGCGACGAGTATCCGCTTGCAGCCATTATCCTGACCCATCCAGAATTTTTCCCTTTTGTCCTGACGCCCGTTGATCATCACTTCGACTGCAGAACCGGTCATTGAGTCATAAATCTCTTTGGTAATCTCTGTCTGTACCTCAATAAGCCGGTTAAGCCTGTCAAGTTTTTCCTGTTTGGGGATATCATCGGTCATTCTTGATGCCGCCGTGCCCTCACGAACTGAGTAGGCGAACATGAATGCGGTTGTGTAGCGTACCTGCTTCACAAGTGACAACGTGTCATTGAATTCTGCATCAGTCTCTGTTGGAAAACCAACCAGAATATCAGTGGTGATATCCGCATGAGGAATATATCTTCGAATAGTGCCAATTCTATTCAGGTAGTCTTTTGCTGTATACCTGCGGTTCATGATTGATAAAATACGATCAGCCCCGGCCTGCACCGGCAGATGAAAATGCGAGCAGCACTGAGGTGTTTCTGCAATCGTACGGATCAGTTTGTCACTGCAATCTTTAGGGTGTGATGTCGTAAACCGTAAACGTTTCAGACCGTCAAGTGCACTGACCTTTACAATCAGATCGGCAAAATCCGTACCATTATCATTATAGGAGTTGACATTTTGTCCAAGAAGTGTGATCTCCTTTACGCCATCATCGATACGTGCTCTGATTGTATCAAGAATCGATAACGCCGGAATCGAATGTTCATCACCACGAACATACGGTACGATACAATACGCGCAGTAGTTATTGCACCCGCGCATCACTGTAATAAAATCGGATACTGATGAATGCCTGTGATGTTCCTGATTGTAAAATGAGGAATGAATGAGATGTTCATTAATTATTGAGTCAAGGTTGTCGATCTCTTTGGCACCAATCACAAGTGATACGCCGGGAATTGTATCTTTGAGCGTATCACCCATACGCTGCGCCATACATCCGGTCACCCATAAAAGACACTGCGGTTTTTTAAGCTTTGAGAACTCCTTAATACGGGCAAGTGCCTTATTTTCTGCGTTCTGACGAACTGTGCAGGTGTTGACAATAATCAAATCGGCATCAGCAATACAGGACGTTTCCTCAAATCCTCTGGACTCGAGTTTACGCTTAAGTTCATCACTGTCAGCGACATTCATCTGACAGCCAAAAGTCTGGAAATACACAAAAGGCATTGTTAATCCTGTATTGTACCTAAAATTGTTATACTAAAGTAATCAATGTTGAAAATTAATTTTTGCTTGAGGTTACTGTGTATAAGAATGTCTTTGAGTACAGGGTGACTATTAAAAAAAACGTAAACGACCTGCATTTTGACAGAAATCAGTCAGGCTGTACTATTGAACCGGGTGAATCAATAAAACCTATAAGGTATTAAAAAACACATGCATCCGAAATCACCTGAAAATGAATAACGTTATCATAATTAAATCGTTGCACAATGGGAATTCAAGAAACTATCTTAGATTGATACTTCATAGTTAGCAGCAATTCTGACTTTCTTGTTGTCATTTCATTATAAAGCAGTAACGAAAATCCAAACCATCATATAATCACAAAGGATATGACTATGTTGAAAAATGTATTTCTCTGCGTCTTTTGGTGTTTAATTGTACTTCAGTGTGATCTGCCTCAGCCTCCTCCTGGTCCCGAAAAAGCAAGTGTCTCACTGTTTTTTAAATCATCATCCGGTGTACTAAATGACTCGAGCATAACTGATACATCAGGTAATGTCGGTTCTGTAGGAGTGGTGCTTTACCTTGGATCGTTTATGGATTCTGCAGTGCTTAGAGTGACACAAGGTACCGATGTTGTAAAAAGTTATTCTTTCAAACCTGCATCAAAACTTTATGATACAGTGTATTATCCGGTATTGCTCACAAATCCGGGTATCTATGATATAACCGTGACAGGATTTATTGATGAGTTGCCGGATGTTACAGATAAGGGAACAATACGGATTATCGGACTTACATCGGGGGTACATGAACCGGTTTTAACAGTACCTGGTCCTCAGGCTGTTCTTAATGGTGAAAAAGTTGCTATCGGTGTATCTGCAACCGATCTTGATGCAGGTCAGACAGTTACTATTTCAACACTTAAAAAGCCGGAGTATTCCACATTCTCAATGAACACCTTTGAATGGACTCCATCAATTAAAGATACCGGAAAACATACAGTAATTTTTGTTGCTACCGACAACGGATATCCTGCAATGTCAGATACTGATTATGTCGTTATTACGGTAAGTAAAAGTCTGGTTAATCGTTCACCTCAGTGGAATCAGAAAAATGTTCAATTGACAGCAAAACCGGGAGCTCTTTTCACGTATCCATTGGGTAGTAATTGCACTGATCCGGATAACGATACTCTAACCTATGCGCTACTTTCGGGTGTTCCAATCACCGATACAATCATTAGCGCAACCTATATGTTTTCGCCTGCTATGACAGATACGGGTAAGAACATTATTCGTATTATTGCCAAAGATCCGTTGGGGTTGACTGATACACTAACTGTCGAGCTGACTGTTTCCAGTACAGCTGCAGACACAAAGGCACCGGTAATCAGACGAATATCACCATCAGCTGATAGTGTAACTGTCTCCTCATCTAATATACCGGTTACCGTTTCTGTCAAGGATGAGAGTGGAATTGATACCGTAAAGTGTTTTATGGGAACTACGATGTATAATGTCGCTAATTCCGCTGATTCTATCTTTACAACGACCGTTACAGGCCTTCAATCAAACACCTGGAACACAATTTTGTTTGTTGCAGGAGATGCGGCTAAGAATCTGTGTACTCTAAAAGTGCATCTCAAATATGATTTTACAGTATCAGATAACGTCCCACCGGTAATAACATTTCAGTCACCATCAAGAGATACATTTATCAGTGTTGATTCCTTTGAGGTAAAAGTGTTCTGTGTTGACGATAGTGGAGTGAGCATTGTTAAAGGTTTTTGTGATACATCTCTTATTGATATGAGAAAATCGGTAAGTGTCCCAAATCTTTGGACCGGAATGGCAAAAGGGATCAGGGCCAGCGGATATTCGACCATAAAAATCATTGCCACCGATTCTTCATATGCAAAAAACAAAGATTCTCTTTCCGTACGTGTTAAATACGATAATGACAAGTCTGGACCATCAATTGTTCTGATTTCACCATCAAAAGACAGTGTAATTACAAATACATCAAGTTATACCATTATAGTAAAAGTCACTGACCCATCAGGTGTACTGTCGGTAAATTGTATTACCGGTTCTGTTGCATATCCGGGATTAAGGGATACGGGATCTTTGTGGAAAGTCAGTGTCAGTGCGCTTGATGCTAACAGAGTAACGCCTGTTATTATTACTGCAACAGACAGCGCTCTTAATGTCAATAAGTCGATTGATACAGTCTATATAACAAGTCAGATAATTAATGGCTATTCAGTTACCTTTGATAAAAATGACAGTGCTGCAACAGGCACAATGGCTAAGCAAACCATTAACAATAGTGAATCAGCAGCGTTAACAGTAAACAGTTTTACCAAATCCGGCTGGACATTCGATGGCTGGGCAACAAGTCCTACTGGTCCGGTGATGTACAAAGATGGTGCAGCTTTCACAATGGGTGCTGCAGACATAACGCTGTATGCAAAATGGTCTGCGAATATTTACAATGTGACATTTGATAAAAATGATGCAGGTGCTACGGGTACGATGACCGTGCAATCTCTTTCAGCCGGATCATTATCGCTTCTTACTGCTAATGCATTTGTAAAGGCAGGGGCAACATTTACCGGATGGGCGTTGAGTCCATCAGGAGTAGTTGCATATACAGACAAGGCAAATTTTACTATGGGTACTGCCAATGTAACGTTGTATGCAAAATGGACTGCCGACAGTTATTCGATTACCTTCGATAAAAATGATGCCGCAGCTACGGGTACAATGGCATCACAGTCTGTCGCCAGTGGAACCGCAGCTTCGCTTAATGTAAATACCTTTACGAAGGCCGGATGGGTTTTTACCGGATGGGCGACCAGTACTGGTGGCGCGGTTGTGTATGCTGATGGTTCAAGCTTTACGATGGGGGTCTCAAATGTAACACTGTATGCAGTGTGGTCGCAGAATACATATATGGTTACCTTTGATAAAAATGATGCCGCTGCGACCGGCACAATGACAGCACAAAGTATTGCCAGTGGTGCAGTTGCCCCATTAAAGACGATTAATTATATAAAAACGGGCTCAACATTTGATGGCTGGGCGCTTAACGCAACAGGTCCGGTTGTGTACACTGATGGCGGCAATTTTACAATGGGTAACGCCAATACAGTATTATATGCAAAATGGAAAGTAAATCAGTATATCGTTTCCTTTGATTCCAGAGGAGGGAATACTGTCCTTTCACAGACGGTGGTCCATGGTGATGCAGTTGTCTCACCAGTAACCCCAATTAAAACCGGTTATACTTTTGCAGGATGGTTTAAGGATTCGACATACACAAGTGCGTGGGCTTTCGGTACCGAGCCTGTTACTGGTAATATGACACTGTTTGCAAAATGGAATATTAACAACTACAAGCTTACAGTTTCAAATAGCAGTACCGGTGGAACAATAACAGCTCCTGCGACTTCACCGGTAACAGTGACACATGGTGCTGCAACGGCAATTGCTGCAAACGCCAGCACCGGGTATATTTTCTCAGGTTGGACTGTAACGGCTGGTACTGCAACCATAGCCAATGCCAGTGCAGCTTCTACAACCGTCCAACTGACATCAGGGGATGCAACGATTGCACCTTCTTTTTCTCAGAATGTCTATTCACTTACAGTAACTGCAGGTACCGGTGGAACAATAACAGCCCCATCACCATCTCCTGTTACAGTGAATGCTGGTACTGCAACAACGATAACAGCTGTTGCTGCAGCGGGGTATACTTTTGCAGGGTGGACTGTTACTACTGGTACTGCTACTATAGCAAATTCAAGCTCTGCAACGACAACAGTAAAACTAACGTCTGGAGATGCGACAATCAGTGCGGCATTTTCATCAGTAACATATTCGCTTGATGTAGTAGCAGGAACCGGTGGTGCAATAACTGCACCTGTATACTTACCTGCCAAAGTAGCTCACGGTGCAGCAACGACAATTACAGCAACCCCGGCTACCGGCTATAAGTTTTCCGGATGGACATATACTACAACTGGTGCATCAGGTTCCGTAATTATTGCTAATACTACCGCAGCATCTACGACTGTCAAGTTGACATCGGGTGGGGCTACTCTTACTGCAAAATTTGAAGCGATTACATATGAACTTACTGTCACACCCACTACCGGCGGATCTATATCGGTTCCGTCAAGTTCACCGGTAAAAGTTATGTATGGAGCAGCAACAACAATTACAGCCGTACCAACAGCAAAAACGTATACATTTAACAAATGGATTGTGTCCAAGGGAACTGCAACAATAGCCAGTCCAACTACTGCATCAACAACAGTAAAACTAACCTCTGGAGATGCAACTGTCAGTGCAACATTTACAGCAGTGTCAAACGAGAATAATCTTCCCGATCTTGTATTTACAAATCTGACCATAACCTCAATAGCTGACACCAGGGTCGAATATTCCTATACCATAAAAAATGTTGGTGAAAGTACTATTGAAAGCCTCTATAATGTGTCTATACAGAATTTCTATTCTGCTGACACTGTCTTTAACGATGCTGATGATAAGGCCGCTGGTGGGAGTATTCTTGGAGTCTCCACAGGACTAGCACCTAATGCAACTTATTCAGGAAAGTATTATGCTTCAGGCGCAGTACCTGCAGACAAACCCTATCTTACTGCTAAAATCGATTGGGGTAATGCAATTAGTGAAGGGAATGAGAGTAACAATACTGTGTTTTCAGTAGTGTCAAACGAGAATAATCTTCCCGATCTTGTATTTACAAATCTGACCATAACCTCAATAACTGACACCAGGGTCGAATATTCCTATATCATAAAAAATGTAGGTGGAAGTACTATTGAAAGCCTCTATAATGTGTCTATACAGAATTTCTATTCTGCTGACGCGGTTTTTAACGATGCTGATGATAAGGCCGCTGGCGGGAGTATTCTTGGAGTCTCCGCAGGACTTGCTGCTAATGCAACTTATTCAGGAACGTTTGCTGCTTATGGCGCAGTACCTGCAGACAAACCCTATCTTACTGCTAAAATTGATTGGGGTGATGCAATTAGTGAAGGGAATGAGAGTAACAATACTGTCGCAAAATTAATTCAGTAACAGAGTATAATGTATTTCTCCGCTGATGCTGATTTTTGCACATCAGCGGACCACATCCCGGTTTACACTCGCAAATTATGCTTAAAAAAAAAGACATACACTGAAATACATGTACGTCTTTTAATGACCTGTAAAAACGGTAAATTGGCCTGATGCACCATGTGGTTAAAACAATCAACCGTAACGCCCTTCAATATACTCAGCGGTTTTCGGATCTCTGGGGCTCAGGAAGAGTGTCTCGGTACGGGATGATTCAATCACTTTTCCAAGCAGCATAAAGATACATTCATCGCTTGCACGCCGGGCCTGCGCCA
>JAEWVR010000027.1 GCA_023459055.1 Fibrobacterota bacterium | reverse complement strand
CAATTCTTGGATGGAGAATATTCATTAACAATGAAAGTAAATCCTTTGACGAACCATATCAGGTAACAAGCAATAGTTTGTCAAAAAGCATGAACTTCACTCTTTCTCCCGGCGGTTCATCAACTGTCAATGCACGGGCACAGGTATATGTAAAAAGTGGCTCATCCTATTACATTTACAAAACAACAAAGCAGACAAAGACCGTAACAGCAGAGTCAGAATGGAATCTGTTGCTTTCAGGAAAAATTACACCACAGGAATACGAGACAAATGTAACACCTGACTTTTCAATTAACGTAAGCAGCCTGAATGCAACAGCAACAATGAAAGGCACATTCACGGGTAGTGGAACAATTCTTGGATGGAGAATATTCATTAACAATGAAAGTAAATCCTTTGACGAACCATATCAGGTCACAGACAAAAGTTTGTCAAAAAGCATGAGCTTTACTCTTTCTCCCGGCGGTTCATCAACTGTCAATGCACGAGCACAGGTATATGTAAAAAACGGCTCATCCTATTACATTTACAAAACTACAAAGCAGATAAAAACCGTAACTGCAGACAATGCAAAAGAAGAAACGCAAATCCGCTATGGTGATTTAAATAATGACCGTAATGTTAACGCTATAGATTTTGCATTATTCAGACAATATTTGTTATCATCAAAAAATGAAATCCCAAATCTTCAGGCTGCAGACCTTAACGGTGATGCTGAGGTAAATGCTATAGATTTTGCGATATTCAGACAATATCTTCTCGGTATGATCAATGAATTTCCTGTAAGTAAGAAAGAACTTAAACCTGCTTACGGTGACATGTACTATTTAACAGATCTTGTTGATTCTTACAAAGGAAGTGTTCAATGGGATGAGGAAACAAAAATAGCCACTGCTTCATTGAACTATACAACCAAAAAGTATCATATTGAAAATGGAACTGTTATTAATGAACCAGGTATGGAAATTAAAGATAACAAATTGGTAATGACTAAGGAAATTTTTAATAAAGAGTTCTATTCTGTCGAAGCAGGAGAGGATTATCTTTCCAATCTTGTTGACAAGAGTAACATCGTTTTTAATAATGATAATAGTATTGCTACAGTGACTCTGAATGGAATTAAGAAAGAGTATTATTTAAAAGACCATAAAGTCATAAACAGTAAAATAGTCGTTTCAAAAAGTGATTTTGAATATGATTTCAATCTGGGTTTGGCGGATGGAGAAGTTTATCTCAGGAAACTGGTTGAAAATACTCCTGGAACAGCGATTGAATGGGATGTCACCAATCGCTGTGCAATAGTTACATATCAGGATCGGAGAAAAGAGTATCATCCTGGTGATTGCGGAATACGTTTTCTGAATGATAGAGTTGTTGTGAAGCCAGATGAACTTGATTATATCATGCATAACCAGAAACCTGTAATTGAAGTTAAGAATGCAAGTAAATCCACAGTTTCATTGCAAGTCGTTTTTCCGTTCGACGGTGTTGATGGTAATTATCTGAGGTTAAGATATGTGGACGGTGGTGAATGGGTGAATTTTTCCCCAAACAGTAGTTTAAATCACGGTTTATATGTTTTTGGAAATCTCAAACCAGGAAGTGAAGTAGAAATTGAGCAGGGATGGATAAATGACTATTCAGGTACAAACAAAATCAAACAAAGATTACAGTATAACGAACCGGTTCTGACATTAGATGCTGCTGGAATAAATGGAATTGCTGCCCTGGTACAATATCCGTACTGTGATGATCCATCAAATCGTCTTTATGTGGAAAAGAACGGAACAAAGCAGGAAATCAATTGCAAGAATGTCGGAGCACCTGTTCAGGAATCTGCCACTGATGGTAACTATTTGATTACGCAAGGGCTTGTCGGAGGTGAACAATACAAAGTAATAATTACATGGATACAGGAAAATGTTCAGTACTCTGAGACAGCTACTATCGTTGCAGGAACAAAAGTCAGGTGGTATAGCAAACTGGACGGAAGTATAACCGATTTGTTCGAAAATGATTCGCGTGGCAGTGATCTGGTAAGTGCTGATTATGAGACAATTCTTTTCAGTTCAGTAGATGGAAGAATAAAGACATTTAAAGCTTTCGAACTGGCGAATGCTCTGAGATCAAATTGGTTGAAAGCGACTGATCTGGTTACTATTTACAAAAAAGATGGAACAACTGAAAGTGTAACTGCAATAAAATTAAACAAACAGACTGATTATTTAACAAAATTTGATAGGGTTGTTATTAAAAAAGGTAACTCCTATTTATCAATAACAGCAGATAAATTACCAGGAAAAGTACATGATGGCTGGCAATATATTAATACTGAGTTAGCTCCATTTACTGTTATTCCTAATGTCTACAACGATATTGTTGAGCTTGCACAAGGGTATATGTTTACAATGAACTATTTGAGATGCAGCGATCTTTTTGACCTGGGCTCATATGGTTGTGATGGCAAGTGGGCGTTTAATGGTTACACCTACAAAGCAATACAGAAGTTTCAAAAGGAAAATGGATTGCCTGTGACCGGTAAGCTGGATCCTACTACTTTTGCTGTACTTCAGTACGCAGGTAACAATGCACGTGTTACGCTTTCATCTGGTTCATTAGCAGGACGCGTTCGTGAAACAGTGGAACGTATCGATGTAATCACACCAAAGGCGACATCACAAAGTTCAGAAAAGAAAAATATTGTTTATGCGACGCCTACACCAACTCCTAACCTTATCCCTACACCTGTTGCAGGACCAAAACCGGCAGTGACCCCACCCCCTGTGACAACACATGTAGGATCAGGTACAATTTCTCCTGTGTTTACAAATAAAAGTTTGGAGGGGTTGAATCTGGACCAATATGTAAATATGGGCAACATCAGATATTCTGATTTTTTGGTCGCTGAAGCATTCATTACCGCTATGCATCACATTGAATATGCCATTAACAGGCTATGCCAGTATGGTTCAGGAATAGATCCTGAATTTGAAGGACTGACTGCTGGTCGTGAGTATGAACGCCGTCTTAATGATGCACAATATAATTTTACCACCTATGTTGGAATTCATTTTGGAGTCGATGTTGCAATGGCTTTAACAATAGATGAAGGCGCATCAGAAAAACACGAGGCAGCAAGAAATGCTGCTGCAATGACTTTAACGAATCCATACACAGCACCAGCTGCACCTTTTGTCTATGGTGGAACTGCTCTTTCTCTTGCTGTTATTGATGTTCAATATAACGCTGAACCTTCTGTAACAGCACCTGTTTTCAATAAATTAGAAGAGTATTTCGGCATAGGAAAAAAATTCGCTCTGGCGTTTCAATTAAGTAATGCTGTTAATTCAAATCCTTTTTGGCGATATCTTGTAACGTATAAAGGTAACACGATATTTGCACCAGATAATCAGACTGCCAGAGGAGTACAAGCCAAAAAATTTATAAAAGAGCTTTTATACACAAAGACACTGGCTGCCAATGAAATTTATGATGAAGACCATCTGAAAACATTAAATTCTGATGAGCTCAGGTTTCTGGAGTACTTTACCATGTTCTATATTGAGCAAGTTATATTAATTAATGAGAACTATGCTCAGAACAACGCTCTGCTTGAAAAGTATATTGAAGAAGTAAAAACAGAGTTTGAAAAAATGTATTGTCCTCCGGATTACAGTGATAGAACCTATGATGTTCTGTTTAATCCGACAAAGTGGTATAAACCTTAAATGATGAAAGGGGGCGAAAGCCCCTTTTTTCTATGTCTTTTTTTTGCTTCAAATTATTGCTGTGATGGTCAATATAATAGTGAAGACCTATCAAATGTCTATCCTGAAAAATATCAGTAAAAAAGGAGTGTACATATCCTTTTGTTAATAAATAATCAATCACCTCAACTGCATCACCGTCGTCCTGTTGTCAACCTGCCCGTCAGCATAAACAACATAGAGATTGTTAGCGTCAGAAGCCATAGATATATATTGTGATGCTCCATCTGAAACATACCCGGCATTTACCCAATTCTCTCCATCCAGCATTTTGACAATTGTCCGATTCTGTTCTGACGACGCATTATAGGCAATGAACAAGTGATTTCGAAATGAGTGGAGCGAGAGATAGGTGCTGGTACCATCATAGGGAGATGCAACATCGCTCCACTGATTGTTTACGAAACACTTGACAGAAAGTTTCCTGCTGTCATTACTTATAGTTGCAATACAGGGAATATCATTATTCATACAAAATGAATATTTAAATACATTATCCTGCACATACCCGGCTCCGACAGTAATCCACTGGTTGTTATTCAACATTTTAAGAAAAAGCTTTTTTGGATTTTCAGGTGAGTGTAAATATGCCACATACGAATTATTATTTGAAAATTGAAGCGTTACAGACGATGCATGCCCATTTGTAAAAGAATTCTCAGAAACCTTTTCCCAATTTCCCAAATGACGTCTAATGAGATATCCTGTGCTATCGTCAGTACTGGCGTAAGAAATATATGGTTCATTGTTGTTTATTTGTAAATGCAAAGCATTTGAATCGAGTATGTCTACTGAAAAATTTGATTTTGATAGCGTTGCATCTTTTTCCCAGATATCACCTTTAAATGTCGTATATAATACCTGGTCATTTATACTGTTAACATCACAATATGCTATAACCGGATATGATTCGATTGAATTGATTGAGAATGATCTCACAAATTGTCCAATCGTATCTCCGGCGGCAACCCATTTATTCCCTGTAAACATCATGCAACGGAGATACAAATCCAGTGCATGATCTGTTCTATATGCTACATATGGTGTACCATTACAAACCGTCATACATTGGAAATCTGCTATATCAGTGAATCCCTTATTGCCAAGTACAACCCATTTACCAAATGATACAATCATTGTGTCAGAAGCAATGTTGTTATCATCGTCGGTACAGGTTAATATATACGATTTCACGCCCGGTAACGATTCCGGCTGAGTAACAAGAAAATCTGATGTCGCCCCGGCGATAACGGAATCTCCGGTTTTCCAGACATATGAAACAATCCTGCCGTATTTCTGAATTACGCTGCTTTTGATTGTAAGTGAGGTGTTCAGATCTATTAACGTATCCTGAGGCAGTGAAACCACTGGTGCATCATTAATAACATTTACATGCGCAATTCCACTCTTCAGCTCTTGTCCCTGAAATGATTCCAAGTACCTGATTGTATAATACCCTTCGGTTTTAAACACATATTTTGCATTTGTGACACTCAGGGAATCAATCAATACCTTGTTGTCAATAAGCACTGTGAATGTATGTGTTTTTTCATTCAGCCATTTATCATACGGAAAAAACAGTAAAGAATCATTTATGGAAATTTCTATACTGTCTCCGGTTTTAAGAGGTTTGAGAGCTGATGTATCCACACGTGAAAAGGTCCATTTAACTGTTTCCGACATGTTCCCTGCACTATCTTTCACTGTAGCTTTAATACTATAATTACCACAATTGACTTTTGATGAATACTGTAATTTTGAACTATTCAGAGTATAAGCGGTGTTGTTTACAAGAGTATCATTAACAGTCAATATAAATGAACTTTGATCCATACCTGCACCCAGATCGGTGATTTGTGCTGATAGTGAAAGGGTATCATTGAACAGATAATCCGACGGTGTTACATCGGCGAAATGAGGCCCGGTTGTATCTTCTAAAACCAGATTTGCACTTGTAAATATCCCGTTGCTGATGGTAACATTTTTAATGGTATCCGGGATGTATTCACTGTTAGTACTGGTGTCGTGCGCAATGATATCATAGGTTCCCTGAGGAATACTATCAGCTGATATATAAAAACCGGCAACATCTGTGTGCATCGTGCTTACAGGAATGCCTCTGCTCATCACCCTGACAATAATTCCATGATGATTGATCTTATCTTTATAAAGAGCTTTTCCCCTTACAGCTCCGCCCTTAATTACATTGCTGACATAAAGGGCAAATGTGTCTTTGCATGATGCGCCTGTGCTGTCTGTAATGCTGAACACAATAGTTACAAAACCAGTATCTTTAAAAATACGCTGGAAAGAAAAAGAATTGATTATATCGGATCCGCTATTGCCTACCCTCCAGAGCGGCTTTACTTTACTTATATCACCACTGGTAACCTCGGCTGTGAACGACAATTCTTTACCTGCAAATACAATCTGATCTGCGCTTATTATTTCATTGGTCAGTACGTCGCGTACTTTCAGATCATATGCATAAAGGCTACTAACAGTATTGGGAAGTACATTGATAAAAAACGAATCATAGACAACAGTACCGTTTTTTAAATAGGATTTACATATTGCTGTATCGATTCCGGGGATTGTATTTGTATATAAAGCATTTGAACTCAATGAAGTGTCCTTTTCGTTCTTTCCATCGCCATCAAAATCCCATGAAAATAGTCGTATTCCCTCAGTTTTTCGGTTTCTGTTGTTGACAAGTAGTGATGTAGAGCCTGCTATCACCTGAGTTTTTAAACCGGGCTTGATGATATTCCGATTATCCCAAGTCGCGTAAACATTGATTGTATCTTTATATTCTGTATTATTCGCTGAATCTCTGGAGCTTATTGAAATTTTATAAGAACCGCAATCATTGAATGTATACACAGGAGTAGCGAGTACTGCTGGTGTTTGCGAATTATTTAAAACAACAGAATAGGTTTTTGTTACCTTGCTTCCGTATATGTCAGTTATGTCAATCGGGAAATTCAGGCTGCAATGAGGAGGAATAATAGTATCGTTTTGTAAAAATACATTCTCTGGTGTTATCGAATAAGACCATTTAAGAATGATGTCGGAAATGAGGTTTGTTTTGCCTTTGTAAATAATTGTAGTATCAGAATATTTGCTGTAAATATATCCGGACGAAATCTCCTCAGCAGTCAAGGTGTAGGTTCCTGGTGCAATTTCACTGTTCTTAGCATATTGACCACTTGAATCAGTTATGAATATAGTTTCATGAAGATCACTTGAGCGAAATGTAACTTTGATATTACGGTGATCAATTAATCCATTGAGAAATGCCCTGCCTGATAGTAGTGCATTGTCAATTTTTTTAACATGAACGATCAGTGTGTCGCTTAGTGTAAATCCAGCGTTATCCGTGATTGTAAAAATGACTTGAGTATCACCTGCTGATGCGAATTCATGATAGAAATTGTAACGTGCAGATTGTGAAATACTCCACTGTGGCGTTACTCTTGATGTATCACCATTCTTAATTGTTCCAGAGAACTGTATTTTCTGACCTGGATACACATAGTCTGTTATCGTTGCCCCGGATAATGAGTCTGTTAGAATTATTTCTACTGAATAGCCTTTTAAAGTCGGTTTGAATACTACATCATCATTAGTACACAAAAAAAACAACATAAAAAATGGCAATACATAATTTAAAGATTGTGTGGTTTTCATCCCTTGCCCCCCGGTTAATCCACTTGGTTTGAGTGGATAAGATAGTAAATGTCTTTTTTTTAAGGAAGTGATTTTACCTTTTTAAAAGACACACCATGATTTGTGGGAAATTCAAATAAATCAGGGATTGGCTGGCTGTGCGCTTCCGCAGGAATAATTAGAGCCGGAAAAAAGATCCGATTAAAAAATACTGATAATTGTATTGAATAATACTAAAAATAGAGCGTTAATCCGGCAGTGAGTCCCAGAAGACCTGCACTACCGAGTATCATTGCAGCTGTTTTGCTATTATCTCCACTTAATGCTGCATCTCTGTTTTTTTTCATTATCTGATCGAATGCACTACCGCTTTTTAGTTCTGAGCTATTCAGTAGCCGTTTATAATCTTCTGCATCATCGTAATAATTTATAGATCTGTATAAAAGGTATGCAGCACCGCAACATATCCCGAAAGAGGGAATTGAGATGATCATACCGGTTTTACTTTTTTTTCTGTGCCGCAATATGGTCATCTGTTTGTTACTATGTTTACTGTCAAGAGGGTTGAGGTCGACAAAAAGTACCTCAGGCCCGTTGCGCGTGGATTTAAACGTAATGGATGTATCGTTGTATCCTGGCTTGAAAATGTCAAGTGTGAATTCGTCCGGTTTTGTTTGAATCACTGAAGGCGAGCTTATTCCTGAAGCGTGTTGGTTGGAGATTTTTTTATCCACAAATATTTCTGCATTTGCCGGATTGGTAATTATACTAAGCAGCGACCCTGTTTCATGAAGGTCAAGTTTTACCTCTTTTGTTGTGGATTTTTCTACAAAAACTGCCTTTTTTGCATGCAGGTTTCCAAGTGAGGCGACTATTGCATGTTTTCCGGATAACAGGCTGTCTATTGTTACCGGTGTTTTTCTTTCAGTTGAATTACCATCGATAATCAATGATGCACCAGGGATATTGGTTATAACTTTTACTGATGAAAAATCATCATTTGAACTGTTTTCTTTGAACCCGGCCATTTTAAGTGCCGCGTCTTTCATGATGAATGTCAGAAGCTTTTCCTTCTTGCATTCGCAGTCGTTGTTTGTTTCTTTGTCAATCTTTCCGGTTGCAACATCAATCATTCTGATATTGACTGTATATATTTTTCCAAATTTTGTAACTGCACCGGTTATTATCTTATTAACTGCTGCAATCTGTCCGGCTTCAACAGCACATGTCTCGTCACATTCAGACCTTTGAAAATTCTGTTCCTGAAAAATCAGATTCATATGATTTCTTTCCATAACAGAAAATTTGTTTGTTTTCAGAAGTTCAAACCTGAATCTATCTGATAAAGTAACAGCATCGGCCGCACTTATATTACGCCCTATAAAATCCAGAACCGCAAGACTGGTCTTCTGATCTGAAGATTGAGCAAGAGATAGTGAGGTCGCAACAATCAGGACTGCAAGTGTTTTGATAATACTATACATAAATATGTTCAAATCGCTTTTTGTTGATATACCAGTCTGATTTGTTTTTTTAAATTCAAAACAGACACCTTGAATTGAATATCTGAAACGTTTCAGAGTCCATTTGTGAGCTTTGGAAAATAATAAATAACAAACCAAAATAATATTAATCCTGCAACGCTTTAAAAAAGAAGAGGTTACGGAGATCTACCATATTAATTCTGTCTCCAACAGGAAGAATTACCGGAGTACCTCGTTTTTTTCCTGGTGCAGTGATTGTTTTACCTAACCTTTTAATTGAATTTTTAATTAATTGAATCGATATACTGTATCTATCATTTGAAACATTTCCACCTTTGTTTGATTCATTCCAGTCTGATAAATCTGATGCGAGATCTAAACCCAGATATGAATTCAGTTTCTTTACACCAGCTTTTTCTATGAACTTCCGTAGTGATTCAGTACTTTTTTCAGGCTGATTCGATTTCAGATAGAAAAGATACTGATTCAGGTAATAACTGTAATCAGAAGGATTTCTTTGGACTGCATGAGAATAGAGCTGTTCCGCAGAATCATACCGGCCTGTCAGGCAATAAATATTGGCAAGATTTACAGAAACATCAGGATCAAGGGTATCTGCTTCAAATGCTTTTCTGAAATTAACAAGTGATTTATTATACTGTTTGTTTTGAGCATACAATATTCCAAGCCGGTTAAATTGAGCTTTATCAGGGTTTTTGACAGACATGGACAGGTACTTTTTTTCAACCTTTTCAAGTTCTTCGTTGCGATTGATTACAAATTGATTTACAATATTGTCAATTGTGTTATGTAAATCATCACTATTGATTTTTGGAATTGTAATTTCATCATGAAAAGGATTAGCCGGCGGATACGTTTCCCAAGACTGATGCGTATTGATTATGGATATAAAACCATAATCTCTTGAATCATGGTATTGTTCAAGGCCTTTTTTCCAGGCATCCAGAAATGACATGGTGTTGAAATTTGTTGTTTCAACCGGCAGCCAGATCATGTCTTTGTAAACAATATACTTAGATGTATCGTGCGATATGAGGTAGGAATTTTTGCTGTGTACACCTGTATTAAACATAATAAGAACATGATTATCTGACACAAGCATTGAGGTTTCAATTCCGATACTTTCAAGTAAAGACGCAAGCAATATACTTGTATCATCGCAATCTCCGGTACCCATAAGTATGGTCTGAAAAGGAAATTGAATGTTGTCAATATTCTTTCTGACAGTAATATCTTTAATGTAGGCAATACCTGCTTTTCTAAGACACTCATAAACAGCAATTGCCTGCGTTATATTCTGAGGTAGTGAATCAATGCTGTAATTAACTGATGACAGTGCCAGGCGTGAAAGCTCTTTTGCAACCTGATCTGCAGGAGTGATAAATGACGAGATCATTTCAGGTTTTTTCCAGTCAAAATCATTAAGACCGTTGATAGTTACAGGTAGATGGAAGTCTGTGGTATTGATTTTGTTTTCTTCTTTAAAGGAACAACGAACAGATAATTTCGTAGTTGTTGAATGCTCAATTTTCTGAATTTTCTTCTGGTCAATAACTGCGGTTATCGGTATGTTTACCTCTTTGTGTGGTACAATCAGATCGATTATTGTATCGTGTGGCATTGATAAGTCGCTGATTGTTGATGATAGCCTCACTTTTTCGAGCTTTTTCTGAGTATTGTTACTCAGGGTAATTGTACCATATGGCTGGGAGGAGTAATTTGCGGCAGCACACGGATACAATGGAGGAATTGTATATCCGGTAACACTTATCTGGTTAATAGTAATATTTGTATCTGTTACAGTTTGCGTGCTGGCCAGATTGTCTGATTTTGTATCGGGAGTGTTGTCATAAATATGCATGTATCCCTTTGCAGAAATTGAGATAGAAATATCTTTTATATCCGAAATGCTATTGAAAATATCAAGCATCGATCCTCTGCAGAGGATGTTAAGTCTGCTTTCTTTTTCATTCAGTATTTTTGATGCAATTTTTATAACAGAGGGTAGTTTCTTAATGTTGTTTTCGATTTCAATAATTTTACTATTTTCAAGATCATGAAGGTTGATTGAAACCGGGAATACTGAATATTGATAATTTCCCCAGATTGTTTCAATCGAATCTATAAGGGTAAATTTTTTGTTCTTTAAGAGGACATCAAAACATTTTTCACAGGCCATAGTCTCACTCTGGGAACCCCAATCTTCACATAATGAGACTGATGTGAGTACTCTTGCATCAGAGCAATCCACAAGCTGCAGGTTTGCACAGCACGACACTCTCTTCTGTTTGGTTCCATACACTTCAACCGTATAAGGTTCTCCTGTTTCTATTGAGCCTGTAATGGCAAAATCTGCACCTGCCTTATAGTAACTATCAGGATTCTCACCAGTACCTAGTGCCCTGGATCGGGGAAAGAGTGAGTCTGTAACATTATGGCTATAGAGTACCATCTTTTTACCTGTCAATTTATTCTCTATCATTCTCATAAACGCATCTCTGCCATCTATTTGCCCTGTGCTGTTATTTTTAATGTCCAGTAATACCCGTGGATAATAGTTCAGAGGTGATTTTGCATGATGTTTTTCCAGTAAATTGATAACTTCCGGCATGTTCATTTCTGCATGAACGGAGACTTTTGTTGAATCATTTTCCGTGGAATCTGATGATTTCAAAACTGAATAAGATTTGACAAGTGTCGAAAGATCAATTTTCTGTACAATGCTTTTTATTGAATCCGGAGGCATCTCTGAAAAATCAGTGATACAACTCCAGCTTACTTTTTTAAGCGCATTTGAAACTGCATCCTTTTCAGTGCTGCCATAGCCGTCTGATTCGTATGTGATTTTATCGAATGCACTGGTGTTAAGCGCTGATATAACAATAAACGCTGTAACTGATATGCAATTCTTGAGTATCAGAGGAATCATAATTTCCCATCAGTCCTTATTGTCAATCTTTATCATTTATTCCAAGTTCAGTGAGCTTCTGGTGAAGATAACTGCGCTGCAGTCCAAGCCGCTCGGCTGCTTTTGATTTATTGTTTCCGCACTCTTCCAATACCCTGATAATATATTTGCGCTCAAAATTCTCACGGGCTTCCTTCAGGGGGAAACCGGTATCAATAGAATCTTTACTTTTAACAGGAGCTCCGGACAGAAACGATTGAATCATTTCTGCATCAACTGTTTTATTTCTGCCCAGAATACATGCCCGTTCTACAATGTTTTTTAATTCCCGTATATTACCGGGCCAGCTCCATGACTGAAGCACCCTGATTGCATCTTTTGTAAAAAGAGTACCTGCTTCTGATATATATCCATTTTTATTAATAAAATGCTCAATTAAAAGTGGAATATCATCAGCTCTTTCTTTCAGAGCCGGCACATATATCGGCAGTACATTTAACCTATAGTAAAGATCCTCTCTGAATTTGTTATCTGATACCATCTGAGAGAGATTTTTGTTTGTTGCTGCGATAACTCTTACGTCAACCTGTATGGGTTTTTCAGCCCCAATCAGGGTTATTTCATTGTATTCAATTGCCCTTAGAACTTTAGACTGTGCATTAAGCGACATGTCTCCAATCTCGTCAAGAAACAATGTGCCGCTATCTGCCTGTTCAAATTTTCCGGATTTATTCTCAATAGAATAGGAGAAAGAACCTTTTTTGGAACCGAACAGTTCTGCTTCAATAAGTGTTTCCGGAATGGCGGCGCAGTTCACCTGCACAAAAGGACCCGAAGATCTTAATGAAAATTGCTGAATAGCCCGTGCAACAAGTTCTTTTCCAGTACCATTTTCTCCAAGAATAAGTACCGGCCTGTCAGACGGTGCAATCAGTGAAATCTGCTCTTTCAATTTCTGAATTGCATCGGAATTGCCTATCATTTCAAATTGACTTGAAAGTTCACGACGAAGGTTTCTATTATTGTCAATCAATTTGATTGTTTCTGCAGCCTTGTTTACTTTTATCTCAATCTGATCCGCTGTAAAGGGTTTTGTTACAAAATCATAGGCGCCTTCCTGCATTGCTGTAACAGCTTTCTCCACATCACCGTAAGCCGTTATCATTATGACAATGGTATCAGGATTCTCTTCCTTGATTTTTTTCAACAATATAAAACCATCAGTTTCGCCTTCCATCCTTAAATCGGTAATGACAATTTGAGGCTGTTTCTGCTTAAATAGCGTCAGGCCGGTTTTTATATTTTCAGCAGTATCTACGCTATACCGGTTATCATCAAGCGCGTATTTGATCCCGGTACATGTATTTTTTTCATCATCAACAATAAGTACACCAATTTTTTTCATGTAGAAAAACTCCGTATGTCAAGCCTCAACCGGAATCCCGATTGTAATGGATGTTCCTTTTCCAACAGTACTATTAATTTCAATTGTGCCATGATGTGCTTCAATGATTTTTTTGACAATAGCCAGCCCGAGTCCGGTTCCGTGTTTTTTAGTAGTGAAGAAGGGCGTGAATATTTTGTCAACAATATCCTGTGGAATACCTTTTCCGTTATCGGTAAATTCAATAACGAAAATTTCTTTTTTAAAGAATGTCCTGATATGAATCATTCCGCCATCATCAATAGATTCAATGCTGTTTTTAATTATGTTGATAAAAACCTCGCGCAACTGGTCTCCATCTGCTGCTATGATAAGATCTGTAGCCTCATGCTTGATCTGAATGTCAATTGCCTTGTTGTTAATTTCAGGAACCAGCAGTTTCTTTATGGAATTGATTTCTTCAATGACATTGATTTTTTTTATGGTCAGGACAAGTGGTCTTCCAAACTGAAGAAGGCTGGTTATATATCTGTTCAGCCTCTCTGATTCTTCATGAATGACATCAATAAATTCGTCTATATTACCTGTAGCCTGTTTACGTTTAAGTAAACTCAAATGAAGCTGAATCGCATTAAGGGGATTACGTATTTCATGTGCAACCTTGGATGACATCTCTCCAATTGTAACAAGCCGTTCTTTCATTCTCATCTCATTCTGCAGCAGATGCAGCTTGTCTAAAAGCATATCCTTGTAATGCAGATGACGGAATATTGTCAGAAACAGGTACAATGAGCCGGTAAAAAAAGTTATGGTGAACAGAGAAATGTTGATTCCTGATTGAATAATAAAGAAACCAACGATGACCAGTATTGGCAGTATACCTGCCAGCAAAACGACAAGCCTGAGTGACTTTATAATAAACATCAGCCATGATAGGCACAGACCGATTATCAGCAATAGTATAATTGTTGTTATTCTGTTTGTGTCATATAATACTGCATCAGTTATTACATTGCTTGCAACTATTGCATGGAGTCGTATGGATGGAATGTACGGGTTGACAGGTGTAGAACAGAACCTGGCTGTTCTTATTGACGAATTTCCAATAAAAACAAGTTTGTCTCTAAAAAATGATTGATAGTGTGAAGAAAACGTATTTGTCTTTATTGCTGTTAAAATATCAATCATTGAGATCGTTTTAATTGACGAATCATGATTCTGAAACCGGATAAGCATAAGGCCGTTCTGATTGATTCTCAGCTTTTTGCTATTTAAATTGTTATCACCAACTTTTATATCATCTTTACTAATGCCAAGATAATCAAATGCAGCCTGAATGCCGAAAGAAAACAAAAATCCATCCCCGCATTGTATCATTGCCGGTATCCGCCTGAATACACCATCAGCATCCGGGTAGAGTACTAAGTGTCCTGCACTTGATGCATTTGTATTCCGGGTGATTGTACCTCTGAACACTTTGTCTGCAATATAAAAATCGACGCCTGAATTTATGTCAACTGAAGTGCAGTATGATCTGATGTCATCAAATGATGTATGTAAAGAGTCTGATTCCTGCTCATATACAGGCACCGAAAGGCCGATCCCAAGCGAGATGTTATGATAATCTTTCAGCGAATCAGAAGAAACAGAATCTGAACTTTTGCCGTAAACCGAAAAGTTATCAATTGCAATTACAGAGGGATTTTCTTTTTGAATCTGTTGTATTAAATTTATTATATCACCGGTTGTTACCGGATCATGCTGGTTTTCTGCAGTCTTATCATCATATTCTATGATTACAATATTCGAATCAGTCCTGCCCTGATCAAGGTACTTCATGGCGAAATCAAATACTTTCAGATCAAACCATGTGAAGGTATCATATACATAGAGTGAAATAAAAAAAAGTGTTAAACCGGTAGATAATATCAGATAAAGAAAAGTGTAATTTTTTTTCATACTCACATGTATCGGGAACTTTTACGTCTCAGAATTGTGCCAATCTTATCACAATGTACATACGCAATATAAATGCCAGCCTCACAGATTATCATTCAGAAAATGTACCACCTATTGATTTTCTATATAATAATCAGATAAATCAACGTCTTATCAATTCATGAAACAAGGTATGACTACTAAACCAGATCACCTGCTATATGGCAGTTGTCCGAAAAATCTGATATACTGTATGTTTTTGCGTACACCGCATTTTCTATTGGACATTCCAACTTAAAAACGGGGTGGAAATAAAATTCATGCAGGGCAAAAAATTTAGGGCTCAGGATATTAAGGAGATCCGATTGAAAAAAACTACTGAAAGATTGAGTCCTCACCTTATATTAAATATATTACTAACGTGAGTATCCGGACTGGCAGGGAGACTGACATTCCTGAAAAACGCTGATTACATGTCAGACGATTTCACGGAAATCATGGAAATTCCTGCCTGAACCTGAAAAAAGTGATTGTCTATCAGTCAATTAACTGTCAGTTTTAACAAAAAGGGGGGCAGAATCATGACGATTAATCTATTACATTTCAGATCTTTACTGATTGCTGGTACGATGACATGTGTTGTATCAGCGGGGTCTGTTGAGAAACCGTTTGAAGTGGGGACGTGGGCAAATTTCTGTAAGGGAGCAGTATCGCATACATTTGATGATAACACCAGTAACCAGCTGAGTAAGGGTGTGCCGTTGTTTAATGAAAAAGGATTCCATATGACAATATTTACCTCCCAGGCTTTTAAACCTGACTGGGATGGTCTTAAAGCTGCTTTTGCAAAAGGGCATGAAATAGGGAGTCACAGCGTTGGACATAATGAAAATGCGACTGATTTTGCCGCTTCACAAAAAGCTATTCAGGATAAGATTCCGGGTGAGCTATGTATTTCATATGCTTACCCTTACTGCCAATACCCCAGTGGTGCATCGAATGTTTATGTAGCATCACGGGGTTGTGAAGGTTACCCAGTTTCCAAAACACCGGATTTTAATAATATTAAGGCACAAATTACCGGTACCACTCAATATAGTGGTGTTAATGATATTCAAGGTATGAATAAGATGGTCGATGCTGCGATTCAGGAGAATGGGTGGAGTGTATATCTTCATCATGGTGTAGAGGGTGATTATCAGTTTGCAGCCACATCATTAAATCTTCTTAGTCAGAATCTTGACTACATCGCTAAAAATCGTGATAAAGTCTGGTGTGAGACCTTCGGAAACGTTGCCCGTTATATCAAGGAGCGTGACGCTGTAACGGTAAAGAAGAAGGCAAGTGATGATAAAAGTATCACTGTTGAAATTACCGATAATCTTGATAACAAAATTTTCAATTACCCGCTTTCAATTCGTCTCCCGGTTGAAAATACCTGGGACAAACCTTCGGTTACGGTTAAACAGGCAGGCAAAGATGTCCAGGATACCATTGTTAGCGTTGATGGTAAGGAGTACCTGATGTTTCAGGCGGTTCCTGACGGCGGTGATGTGGTGATTACCTTCGGAGCGACTACCAGTGTTAAAAACAGTGTCAGTTTCAATGGCAACGCAGCACCAATTACCAGACTTCGTTCATCATTGGTAATCAATCGGCAGCAGTTCAGTAATAATATTTCGGTAACATTACTCAATCTTGATGGAAAAACGATTGCCAGTTACAAGCTCAAAAATGATGAATCCACCGTTGATCTAAATGGTATCACGTTTTCTGGCTCAACATTCATTGCCAATGTGTCTGATGGAGTAACAACATCCTCCCTTTTAGTACACCGGTAATCTAATACAGATACCATTTATCTGATAGTATTTAACGCCCGGGTGGGAATCTCCATCCGGGCGTTTTTGTCAACTTCTCATTTCTCAATATCCTTTTGACAACTTTTTTCACATTATAAGCATCAGGAATAGTATTTTACATTTTTCCTGATAGCTTCACTAAATAAAAATGGATTGTTTTTCGTAGCGCATGTACAGACATTATCAGAAGAGGTGAGGGTATGGTAAAAACATTTAAGATGCTCGTATGCTTAATATTAGCAATTTCTGTTTCGTCAGTATTTGGTGGGGGATTCAAAATCTGACAAGGTTAAAAATGCAACAAAAGGAATAACCTGGTACAATACCTCGGCATTCAAGATTACAGCAGGGGGAAAAACATTATTTATTGATGTCAATAAATATATTAAAAAAGGTAACGCAGATATAATCCTCTTTACACATGATCATGATGATCATGTTTCTGCGTCAGGAATTGCTGATATTATTAGCGACAGCACCGTGATTATTGCCCCACAAACAGTTTTCGAGAATAAAAATCTCAAAAAGTACAATAAAAAAATCATTTCTTTAAAACCGCTTGACAGTGTTGTCGTTGATGGAATAATAATCAGAGCTGTATATGCTTATAATATCAAAAAACAGTGGCACGCAAGAAGTGATGCTTTTGTTGGATATGTAATCACTGCTGATGGCGTGACGTATTATCATACCGGTGATACCGAACGAATCCCCGAGATGCAGTCAATTGCATGCGATATCATTATGTTGCCACTAGGCCAGAAATACACCATGAACAGCGTTGAAGAAGCTGCGGAAGTTGTTACAGATGTAAAAGCAATCGTGGCGATCCCGATGCACTGGGGTGAGCATGAGGGAACTGCGGCAGATGTTGCTGCGTTTAAAAATTTAATGGATCAGAAAAAGATATCATGTGTTGTCATGAAAGCAAAATAACGCCACTGTTTTTATTGATGAATTCGCTACTAACATCAAATGTTGTTTCGATGTTGGTAACGATATCCTGATATACTTTTTGAGGTCCGTTCAATAAACAATAAAAATTACACAACTTGACCAACATACTCCTGCGCACTGAACCATTTGCCGCACGTATCATCACTTTGCACTATGGGAACTATCGCGCCGGGAATCACCGACTCAACAGCATTCGGAGCATTGGGGCCGCCAAGGTCTGTGCGGAGCCAGCCCGGATCGACAAGGTTCATGGTAACCCCGGTTCCTTTAAGGTGCGGTGCCATATCATAGACATATTTGTCAAGTGCTGCCTTTGACGCAGCATATGCCATGAGTTGTGGTTGGTCTTTTATGCCCGATGTAATATTGACAATCCGGCCATAGTTACGTTTGATCATATCCGGCAGAAACAGATTGCAGAGCGTAATCGGTGCAATGGTGTTCACTTTGAAACTCAGAAGGTACTCCTCGGCGTTGGTAATAAAAATGTCGCTATGGTAGGGTGTCATGATTGCTGCATTGTTGTAGAGAATGTCAATGTGTCCCCAAATGTCAATAACGCGCTGGTAAAGAGACTGTACTGCGACCATATCCGATAACTCTGCATCAATCTGATATGCCTGAGTGCTCATTTGCTGTAATTCAGACAAAAGATTTTCAGTATGCGATAGTGTCCGGCTATGAAGAATCACCCTGCACCCGCGTCTGCCAAGTTCAAGGGCAATCTGTTGTCCGATTCCTCTGCTTGCACCGGTGATAAGTGCTGTTTTTCCCTGTAGTGATTGTTTGCTGGTCATTATATTCTCCGATTATGTTAAATTGAAAGGCGCATACATGTAGTATGTCTGCGAGCAATATTGCACAAATCACAAACCCGGTTGATCTGTGCTTTCCATCCTGAACATATGTAACAGTTAGTGCATCCTAAGTAAATATAGTGGTAATTGTATGATAGTATACAGATGTATTAGATGTACTTGTTGTTTGTCGTTGTAAAAGTCTTATAAACTTCATGGTCAATACATCATCAAGTATAAGAACTACACAACAGTCTTCAAGCTTCTGTTTTTACTATCACCCTTAAATCCCGTAGCAATCCGCCTGTCATTATTATACAATAAAACAATACATCAACCGGACAGGTGCTTTTATATAATGCAATATAACGTTGATAACAATAAACTTGCGAACCTGATACTGTCGAACAATTTCGCGACACAGGATCAGATTATTCAGCTTTGGCAATACATTACGCCACAGCGGGATATTGGTCAGCTGCTGGTATCACAAAATATTCTTCCGATGAATGTGTATCAAAAAATGATTTCATTTCTGACTCAGCAGGCGATTCCTTCACCGCAACAGCAATCACAGCAGGCTGTACGACCTAATCAATCTTCAATGAACCAGAATCAAGTTCAACAGAACCGGCCTGTAACCAAGCAGCCGCAAGCACAGAATCAGATGCTGAATCAGCAACATGGGGGGCAGGCACAAGCCGGACATCAGCAATTAAATGCTGAAAAGCCAATGCAGGCACCACAAAAAAATGCAGCACCGCACCATCAATCTCAAATGCAGCAGGCGGTGTCGCAGAAAGCTTCTGCAGGGCAATCTACTGTACCCAAAGTGGCACAACCGGCACAAAAAACGGAACCGCACCGGACAGTATCACAGGATAATGAGATTCATCGGGCGATACCGGAAGATGCACTCATGGAAAAAATTGAGATTGGTGGAGGTGAGCAGGAGTACTTCGATCCATCATCCCGCGGCATTAAGCTTGAGAGTGGCGATGATACATCCCCGACTGAGGGATCAGGCTATACCGGTGATCTTCCTGATATTCGTGAGTTGTTCAGATATGCGAGGTCTATTGACGCTTCGGATATACATTTGTCAGTTAACAATCCAGTAATTGTACGACGATATGGTGTGCTTGTACCAACCGGAGATTCGATTATCACTCCGGAATATATGCATGCCCAGATACGCATTTTACTGAAAGAGAATCAGTTTGATGCGTTCAGGGAGAGCGGGGATCTTGAGTGTGTCGTCGATATTGAAAATGCCGGACGATTCAGGGTGACGGTGATGAAACAGCGAGCTGGATGGGATTGTACTGCCCGGTGCATTCCTGATTCCATACGATCGTTCGAAGAGACCGGTATGCCAGCAGCATGTCGTGGTTTGACAGAGTGGGCTCAGGGTCTTGTTCTTGTAACCGGGCCGGCAAGCTGTGGAAAATCATCAACACTTGCAACACTTGTCGAGATGCTTAACCAGACCCGGCCTGATCACATTATCACGATTGAGTCACCAATAGAACAGACATTCACATCTGCCAAAGCACAGATTACACAGCGTCAGATCGGACGTGATACTGCAAGTCAGGAGGCAGCACTACGGGCTGCATTGCGTGAGGATCCTGATATTATTGTCGTTGGTGAACTTCGCGATTTATCAACGATTCAGCTTGCGGTTTCTGCTGCGGAGACCGGACACCTGGTATTTGCCACCATGAATACTATAAATGCGTCAAGAACTATTTACAGGTTAATAGATTCATTCCCGCCGGAGGAACAGGCGATTATCCGTAATATGGTGTCTGAATCGTTACGTGGGGTAATATCACAGCAGCTTGTACCTCGTTGTGATAGTGAAGGGCTTGTTGCTGCATATGAGGTTTTACTTGTAAACTCAGCAGTCTCAAATATGATTCGTAAAGACGAGGCGCATCAGCTTGGCACCGCAATGATTACCGGGAAAGCAAGTGGCATGCAGCTGCTTGATGACTCATTAAAGATGCTCGCCGCACAGGGTATTATTTCTCAGCAGGAAGTTAATGCACGCTGTGTTGTAAAAACACCACAGTAAAGCAGGGGTTATATGGCTCAACTGGATCATCTGTTTACAGAATTAATGGAAAAAGGCGGTTCCGATCTGCATCTTGCGGAAGGACAGGTGCCAAAATTCCGTATCAATGGTGAAATTGAACCTGCCGAGGGGCAGGCTATATTGACACATGCGCATATCCAGTCGCTATTGCAGGAGATTGCATCCGATGAGCACTGGAAAAAATATGTGACATCGGGGGATTGTGATTTCGCTTACGCAATGGGAACAAAAGCCAGATTTCGTGCAAATTATCTCAAGCAAACCAATGGATACGCCGCGGTGTTCCGCATTATTCCCTCAAAGATTATGTCACTTGAACAGCTTGACGCGCCACAGGTCTTTACATCGTTTGCGGCGTTACAGTCAGGCCTGGTGCTTGTAACCGGCCCGACAGGAAGTGGCAAATCAACGACACTAGCTGCAATAATTGACAATATCAATACATTGTACTCGAAAAAAATTGTTACCATCGAGGAGCCGGTTGAGTTTGTTCACAAAAGTAAGAAAAGCGTGATTGTGCATCGTGAGGTTGGTCTTGACACCAGGTCGTTTATGACCGGTTTGCAGGGGGCGCTTAAAAGTGATGCTAATATTGTGCTTGTCGGTGAGATGCGGGATCGGGAAACCATAGAACTTGCTCTTACCGCTGCTGAAATGGGGGTACTTGTATTTGGTACACTTCATACAAACAGTGCTGCAAAAACGATTGACAGAGTGATAGATGTGTTTCCGGCTCAGAAAAAAAACCAGATACGTTCGCAATTGTCAAATTCTCTGAAAGGCGTTGTAGCGCAGCAGCTGCTTAGAAGTGCTGATGGAAAGAGGCGTTATGCTGCACATGAAATACTGTTGTACACACAGGCATTACCTGCAATTATCAGGGTCGGGGAGACAAGCAAGTTGTCATCGCTGTTACAGACCGGACGTCAATTGGGAATGATAGCGATGGATGACTGTCTGATGAACCTTGTTCAGAGTGGTAAAGTCAGCATGGAGGCTGCTCATATGAAGGCAATAGATAAAAGCAGGTTTTGTTAAACCTAAGAATAAGTTCTTATCATGATAACGGTTTGATGAAGTAATAGCGGATTACATTTTTAATCAAATGAGGAATCCGGAATGGCTCATGCTCTGATAGCATTTTTTTGTCCGAATAACCGCAATATTCTTCAGGATAGTTAATTTCTAACTACATAATATTTTTGATTAACCGTTTAATATGTTGGTTTTCTACCGTTTTGTAATTTGATATGTCAAAATTTGCTTTTAAACGTTTAATCCAAGACTTTACACCATGTTTAATCGCTTTAGTAATTGATGTGTAATCTATATGATTCTATGTGTCACTGTACTGGCGTAGTGCTACAATGTCAATTCACATATGTTGACAAACAAAAATTAATGACTGGTATGATAGTTAATCGGTTAATGTCGGTAAACAGTCGTTTTTAAGCGTTTAAAACAAATCCTCTCCAGTAAAGAACTGAAATTGTTGTGTTGACGGATGATGCAAATAAATTGACAATAGGAGTTAACTCCTTTGTGTAAATCGGTGTTGTATCTGATTGTTTGACAAGGTACTATCGGAAGCAGGCTGTTTTTTTTTAAAATCCACATGATTTTATACGCTTTTACGCAAAAAAATTCTTATTTTATTGACAAGTGAGGTTTCACAAAATAATGCTGATGTAAACAGTGGGGACTTTAAAAAGGATTTAAAGTTATGGCGGTAGCTTTTTTTGATCTTGACAAAACTATATGTTCTGTTCCGACAGAGCAACAGATTACCAAGCAAATGTGGAAGGCCGGTAAAATTGGTATTCGAACGGTATTGAGAGTGCTCTGGGGATTTATCCAGTATAATTTTCATCTGGTTACAGATTATGCTCATCTGAAAAAAAAGCTTGTGAATGCCACAATGAAAAACATGAATGTCAGGGATTTCAGTGAACAGTTTGACTACCTTTATGATAATGAACTGAAAAGCAAAATATTTCCTGAAGTTATGTTACAGATCGAGGAGCACAAACGTAATAACCATAAAGTTGTAATTGTTTCGACTGCAATTGATCAAATTGTTTCAAAATTCGCACGCGAAATTGGTGCTGACTACCATTATTCAACGAAGCTTGAGGTGGATAATCACTGTTTTACAGGCAATGTTATCGGTGATGTGTACCATGGGGAAACCAAAAAGCAGGCTGTGCTTCAATATTGTGAGAAACACAACATAGACCCCAAGGCCTGCTATGCCTATGGGGATTATTTTGAGGATCGTAAAATGCTTGAAGCGGTTGGAAATCCGGTGGCAATTAATCCGGATAAACGACTTCTTAAAGTCGCACAGAATCGTAAATGGAAAGTAATTGACGCATTTATTGCAGCTTAATTTCGCATTTCGTATATAACCGCGATAGCGTCAATTAACCATTGCGGATCTTTGTAACTGTGATAACGTTTTGAGTTGATAAAAAATGTTGGTGTTACTTCAACGCCATTTCGCATTCCCTCATCCCTGCTCTTTAAAAGAAGTGCACGTGTAGTACTGTCCTTAAGAGCAGCTGTAAATGCGGGCATGTCAAGGTCAATACTGTCGGCGATTGCGAGCAGATCCCTTTCTGTAAATCTATTCTTTATCTGCGCGAGTGCATCGGAGTAGGTTTTAAACTGATTCTGTCTGAAAGCTGCCATTTTTGCCATATCACCAATTCCTGCCGAAAACGGCTTAATCACAAGAATCGCCTTGTTTTTCAGTGATCCATGCAAAATTGAATCTTCTATTGCACGTACAACCACTTTACAGAGATTACATGTGGATGACGCATATACGGTTATTACAATCGGATTTTTCGGATCACCAAAGCGAGGGTAGCCTGTTGTGTCAATTGATACAGTGTCCGATGATGTAAAGAATGCATAGCGCATCTGAAGCTGCTTGCGGACAAAATCCTGAGTGGAGTCCTTGAGTATCAGCCATGCTGCAAAATTGTAAAGTTTCTGTGCTGTGATACAAGGACTGCCGTTTTTTACGAGGTCAAGCAGTGTTCCCCGGCAGGGCTTGTTTATTGTAAAGTCTGATGCTATGGTGGTAAGCTTCTTTTGCTGTTGTTTATTTAAACTGTCACGATAGTAAATGTCGCTTGCATGCACTTGTGCAGCGAGTAAAGATATCACTGCAAAGATCTGCATATGCTTGTATAACGATAAGCATCTTGTTAAACTCATGGGGTTGGCCTCCAATAAGATGAGCTGCATAAACCGGTAATGTTTCAGTAACTGTTACGTCTCAGAACACTATTATTTGATAATATATCTTTGGTACAGGCAAATTAGAAAGTGAGGCGTGAAAACATTGATCCGTAAACAGGAGTACCTCCGGGGTGTTTCAGTAATTTACATGTTTTTTATCACCCATAATTTTGGAAAAAGTATTATATTAACTAAATTGATCAACAATAAGTGAACTAAATGCCTGTGAGGTGGTGTGTTATGAAACTTTCGACTAAGGCCCGTTACGGGCTTCGTGCAGCAATTGAAATAGCCAAGACATTCGGAGACCCTGCACCTGCAAAACGCAAAGATATTGCTGCCAGTCAAAATATCAGCGATTCGTACCTTGAGAATATACTGATCGTGTTAAAAAATAATCGGATTGTTGAAACCACACGCGGTGCAAACGGCGGTTATGTACTGTGTCGGGAGCCATCAAAGATTACAGTGTATGATGTAGTGACAGCACTTGAGGGACCGTTGGATCTTGTTGATTGTGTAGGTAATTCAAACGTTTGTGTGTCAACACCGACCTGTGCAGCGCATACTGTATGGAAAGATCTTGCTGATCAATGGAAAAAAACGCTTCAGGGTGTTACATTAAAAGATATGCTTGATAGGGAAAGGGCGCTTGGAGCCCATAATTATTCGATTTAAACCGGGTACACGCAGTTTTTATACACTGAATTTTAAAATATTAAAAAAACTTCCGTCATTATCACTTTTGAAATGATGTATTTTTCTGATGATCTTTGGATTCGGCCTGTACCTATTGGTTTGCAGGTATTACGATAGCATCCAGCTTTTAATGCTGGTCCGAAAAAATGCATAACGGTAAAAAACGTGTCGTGGCGATGGTCACATAGTGCAATTTCGGGCTGTAGATGGATGTCTGAATTAGTATTTCTGATTTGCTGAGTGCGTTTTATAAAGAAGGAGCAGCGCAGAGGAAATGACAATTGTTCTTCCAAAGGATTATCATGCATTGAGTGCTTTGGAGAAAAGCAAGGTAACATGTATAACAACAGATGAGGCATTAAGAGAGGATATCCGTGCACTGCGTATCGGAATACTTAACATTATGCCAAAAGCTGAAACATATGAGTTCAGGTTGCTTCAACCGCTAGGACGTTCGGTGATGCAGATTGAGCCTGTGTGGATAAAGCTTAAAACGCATAAATACCAGAGCAGTGACCAGAATCATCTTGATAAAATGTATATACCGTTTGAAGAGGCGGTTGCAAAAGAACCGCTCGATGGTCTTATTGTGACCGGAGCTCCTGTTGAAGAAATACCGTTTGAAGAGGTAATTTACTGGGAGGAAATCAAGCGCATATTAAAATATGCACATCACAATGTTGCATCAACGCTTGGCATCTGCTGGGGCGGTCTGGCACTTGCAAAATATCTCGGTATTGACAAAGAGGTATACCCTGCAAAAATGTTTGGCGTTTACGAAACAAAAAATCTTGAGCGGGAACATCCTATTACCGGTGAAATGGACGATGTCTTCTGGTGTGCACAAAGCAGGCATGCCGGTATTCCTGATGAAATCCTTGAGGAAGAAGCTAAAAAAGGGTCAATACGGCTACTTGCTCATGCTAAAGGTGCCGGGTATACAATCTTTGAAAGTAGTGATCACCGGTTCCTTATCCATCTTGGGCATCCGGAGTATGAACCGCGCCGTCTTATTGAAGAATATCAGCGTGACATCGCAAAAGGACGAACTGATGTCCCTCCGCCGCTGAACCTTGATCTTGACAATCCAATAAATACATGGCGTTCACATAGGAATGAGCTCTTTACACAGTGGATTAAATACATTCACGAAACAACGAGCTATTGAAAAGGTGTCTTGAACCGTATGAATTTCAATGAATGGATGAACTCGCGTCTGCCTGATATCGTTGATAAGCTTGAGGAAGGCATACTCTCAAATTCTGATATACACAATAATGACGGGCTCGATCTTACAGGTCGTAACGATATTTACGAAATACTTGACAATCTGCTAGCAGTGCTTTTCCCAAGCTGTTTCAGCAAGGAAAGTTTTGACAAACAGGAAACAGGTTTTTTCCTGAGTGACTCGTTACGTCATATAAGTTTTAAACTGAGCAAGCATATTCGTGATGTTTTTAAATACCGATGTAAAAAAACAAACTGTCAGACCTGTGATTGCAATGAACGCGCTAATGATACTCTGATGCAGCTTATTGAATCGTTACCGTCAATTCGCGCTATACTGATGGAAGATATTCAGGCTGCCTTTGATGGTGATCCGGCGGCACAGTTCATTGACGAGATCATATTGAGTTACCCGTGCATTGAAGCAATTGCGACCTATCGTATTGCGCATCTGCTGTATTCTATTGATGTACCG
Organism: Fibrobacterota bacterium; assembly: GCA_023459055.1. Taxonomy (GTDB): domain Bacteria; phylum Fibrobacterota; class Chitinivibrionia; order Chitinivibrionales; family Chitinispirillaceae; genus JAAZBG01. The sequence continues at coordinate 13,541 of JAEWVR010000027.1, read as the reverse complement.
ATAATTCCACGTGTTATGTCAGAGCGTGCACATTCAAGAACCGGAATCGATATTCATCCAGGTGCGAAAATCGGTCCGCGTTTTTTTATTGATCACGGAACCGGTGTTGTCATTGGTGAAACCAGTACAATCGGGAAAAATGTTAAGCTTTATCAGGGTGTCACATTAGGGGCGCTTTCAGTTGTTGACAAAGATGGAAAACTCAAAAAAGGTGAGAAACGTCATCCTGATATCGGTGATAATGTTGTCATTTATGCAAATGCAACGATCCTTGGTGGTGAGACCGTGATCGGGAGCAACTCAATCATTGGTGGAAACACCTGGATTATCAAGAGTGTTCCTCCCGGATCGAAAGTTTATAATAAGGATAAATGACAGGGTAACAGACTGATGATTATTCAAGTAAATGGTGAAAATAAACAGGTCGCAGATCACATCACTGTTGGCGATTTGCTCAGAAGTAATGTGCTTGATCCTGCGAAAGTCGTTGTAGAAGTAAATTTGCAAATAGTCAAGCGTGATACGTTTGATTCCAGCCTGCTTCACGATAATGACAAAGTGGAGATCCTGCGGTTTGTTGGTGGAGGTTGAAAGATGAATGACGAGCTGGTAATCGCCGGAAAATCCATTCGGTCACGATTAATAACAGGCAGTGGAAAATATAGTGATGACAGAATTATAAAAGATGTGCTTGATGCCGCTGAGTGTGATATTATCACCGTGGCGCTGCGCAGAATTGATTTTGACAGACCGGAAGAATCCGTTGTAAATTATATACCGGAGAATAAAATACTGCTTCCAAACACCAGTGGTGCAAGGACCGCTGAGGAAGCTGTTCGTATCGCACGGTTATCACGGGAACTGGGTATTGGAAACTGGATCAAAATAGAGGTAATCAAGGATCAGAAATTTTTACTTCCTGATAATTTTGAGACATTGAAAGCAACGGAGATTCTTGCAAAAGATGGTTTTGTAGTTCTTCCGTATATGAACCCTGATCTGGGAACTGCCAAACGTCTTGTTGATGCCGGTGCAGCGGCGGTGATGCCGCTTGGGGCACCGATTGGAACTAATCGCGGTTTACGTACAAAAGAGATGATAGAAATTCTTATCTCCGAAATTGAACTTCCTGTTATTGTTGATGCAGGAATAGGATTACCATCACATGCCACTGAAGCAATGGAAATGGGTGCATCAGCAATACTTTTAAATACCGCTATTGCGTCAAGTGAAAACCCGGTACAGATGGCACGGGCGTTTCGTCTTGCTGTTGAAGCTGGTCGTCTTGCATATCTGAGTGGCCCCGGAAGTACATCAAAACTCGCCAGAGCATCATCACCACTGACTGGATTTTTGAAGAGCTGAGAAGAGAAGGGGGCCTCACCCCCCGGCCCCCTCTCCGCCCGCGGAGAGGGGGAGGGAAGAGATCTTGACCAATTATTGCCTATAGAGATACAAAATGCTGGAAATTACCAATCGGGTACGATGTTTCAGAAGGAATATGACCGGGGCTGAAGCTATTGTATGGGATGCAGTTAGAAACAACAGGATCGGTTTTAAGTTTATCAGAGAAAAACCGTTTAGATTTGTAGATGAAGGAAAAGAGATTCATTTCATTGCTGATTTTTACTGCAGAGAGTGCAAACTGATTGTTGAAATTGATGGTGAGATTCATAATAGGCAGGAGAAGTATGACGAAATACGGTCGCTGTTTTTTAATTATGAAAAAGATATAAAATGTATCAGGTTTACAAACGACGAGGTTACCAATTCAATTGAATTGGTAACAGATACAATAAAAAAGGAATGTAGTAGCCGTATCTCCTCCCCCTCTCCGCGAGCGGAGAGGGGGCCGGGGGGTGAGGCTCTTCCAGGATAGGAATAAAATGTCAATTATAAACGAAATAAAAAAATATGAACACTTTGACTTTGACAAGTATTGCAAGTCAATTACCAGAGAAAAAGCATTGTCGATTCTCAATAAAGCATCTTTAACAGAAATGGACTTTCTGGCACTGCTCTCTGATGCAGCCGGGGAATGTATTGAAGAAATGGCACAGAGGGCGCATCAGGAAACACAGAAGCATTTTGGCAATGTAATGTTTCTGTTCACTCCGCTGTACATTTCCAATCACTGTTCCAATGTCTGCCCCTATTGTTCATTTGCACGACAGCATCGGATATCAAGGAAACATCTCAGTCTTGATGAGATCAGAATTGAGGCACAGAATATTGCTAAAAAGGGAATCAGGCATATACTTGTTCTGACAGGCGAATCAAATACTACCGCAACGCTTGATTATTTGAAAAATGCAATGTCCATTATCAGGGAATATTTCTCAACAGTCGCAATCGAGATCTATCCTCTTGACAATTCGGGGTATCGTGAACTTGTGGCAAGCGGAGCCGATGCGCTGACAATTTATCAGGAAACCTACAATAAACCACTGTACGAAAAGCTTCACAAAGGTGGCCCGAAAGCGGATTATCAGTTTCGTCTTGATGCCCCCGAGAGAGGGTGCGTTGAGGGAATGCGGACGGTAACTGTCGGTGCGTTGTTTGGACTTTACGAGTGGAGAAGTGAAGCTTTCTTTTCTGCATTGCATGCATTCTATCTTCAAAAGAAATACCCATCAGTGGAGGTAAGTGTTTCGTTTCCAAGACTCAGACCTCTGGCCGGAGAATTTCATGTGGAGCATCCTGTCAATGACACGATGTTTGTACAGATGATGACTGCCATGCGTATCTTTATGCCATCAGCGGGTATTACCGTGTCAACCCGTGAATCTGAAGAATTCAGAAACGCAGTTGCACGGCTTGGTGTTACTAAAATGTCTGCAGGTGTATCGACCGCTGTGGGGAGCCATTCCGAGGAGCCGTCAACGGCACAGTTTGAAATTGCCGATACCCGTTCTGTTGATAAAATGAAATCAGATCTGGTTGCGATGGGGTTTCAACCGGTAATGCACGACTGGAACAGACGGTATATTCTGTAAAAACAACAGACGAGAGTTTAAACGGATTATAGAGGATCTGTACTAACAGAATGGTCTAAATCTATAAGGAGATTTTTGTGGATACTTTTTGCTTTGTAAGGCCGGAACATTTGAATCATCATGGCTTTCTTTTCGGAGGTCAGTTATTAAAATGGATCGATGAATACACCTGGCTTGCTGCTGCGAGGGACTATCCCGGCTACATTCTGGTCACAAGAGCAATGGATACTATTCAATTCAGAAAAAGAGTTTGTAACGGGGCTATCTTACGATTTTCCATGGTGATGCAAAAACAGGGTACATCATCGGTGACGTATACTACAGAAGTGTTCGCATCTGATCAATCTTCCCGATCAGAGGACCTCGTTTTTTCAACGCATGTCACGTTTGTTGCGGTAAATGAACAGGGTGAGAAAGTATGTCTTCCAATTCCGGTTTGTGCTGCTCGGGTAGAAAATTTGTAATTCTCAATACACCATGTCGACGTATAAATGCCACGTTGGTATTGATACGAATCTCGTTTCACCCCTGGGTCTGCGCGGATCGGATGGCCATACCAGGTCGATTACGGCGGTTTTCTGCAAATTAGGAACAAGCACTCGCAGTGATCCCCCGATTCCCATTCCCGATTGTACTTTTCCGTCAATTGACAAAAGATCCTCAAGTGATGGCGCAATGCGGCAGTAATCAAAAATCAGCGCACCATCAAGGCGATAATCAAGGTTCTTAAAGGCATCATTGATTCGCCATAAAACAGGCACATCCATTGGTGGAAAATGATAAATCATGAATTTATACTCGGCTGAGAAAAAACCGGCATCGCGGGCGCGTAGTGTTGATGCATTCAGGGGGAGCTGTCCGCGGATATACCCTCTGGTCGAACTGCCTTCTGCACCATAGCCCATTTCGTGGTATTCCCCGGTATATTTTGTACGCATATGCAATTGTAAACGGGTTGCGAATTTGTGATTCGTGAAAATGAACGGTTGATAAAACCGGAAATCGCCGACAAACTGGTAGTATGGTGTAACCATATCCGGATGCAGGGCATTGGTCTGAAATGTTGAATAGAATGCCCACCCTTTTGATGGATCAAAACGGGCATTGCGATAATCGGTTCCGGTCGCAAGGTAGCTGAATAGTTCATCAATCCGGATGACCGAAGTCTCTTTACGTGAATTTACACGAAAGGAATCAACTGTAGGAACTGTGTCTTTAAATATGGTGTATTTTTCACGTTTTTCATGGTAGGGGATCAGGCCCGCGAATATGCGGGAGTGTGAAAACACCTTTCGTCCGACCGAAATCCGCCCGGAGATAATTGATTGATCGATTCTGGTCCATTGACCCGGTGCCATTTCAAGGGTAAGGCCGGTGCTGAAATACCATGGTGTCGGGAACAATGGTTTCGTCCAGTATGCACTAACCGATCTCCAGTCCCAGATACTTGCCTGCAAACGAAGAGATTCCATTTTGCCGCGAAAATTCTTATCTTCAACACCCAGATGAAGCCTCCACCAAAATGTGGTATCACCGTATTTCCTTAAGTAATACTCGCCTCCGATATCGTAAAGATTATATGCGAGCCCCTCAACCAGGATCACATACAAATGAACACCATCACCCTTGACAAGTTTAATGATATCAACCTTTGAGAATATATCTGTATTTTTCAAGCGTTCACGTGCGGCTGCAACTTTGACTGAATCGTAAACAGAGCCGGTATCTATTTTGAGGAAATGTTTTACAATTGATGTGTCGGTGCGTTTGTTACCCTGAATGACAATCTCGCGTATAGTTGAAGTATCACCGGATATGGCTGCGGATGAGTCCTGAGTGAAAGCCTGTAATGACATGCATAACAGAAACAGACATGTAGCAAGTGTTCTCAAAATAAAAAAATATCCTTATCTGCTGCTATGTGATATAACAAACAATTGTTATGTGCAATGTGTCAATGTTGCGCTGGTAAAAAAAGTGACGGAAGATCTGTAAGCCGGGTTCTGTCTTTTTCATACTATATGAAAGAGGCAGTCATTTATCTGGCCTCAGGAAAAACGATCCTGAAGCATTGAGCAACCCACCCGAGAAATGAGAGACGGACAGCCTCCAACCCGGAACGCTTTCGCGGCCGGGAAATCTTTCTCCTACTTGGTCTTGCACCGGATAGGGTTTACCGTGCTTCCTTAAAAGGAACGGTGGGCTCTTACCCCGCCTTTTCACTGCTCACCCCGTTCCCGCATAAGATGCGGGGCAGAGCGGTCTGTTCTCTGTGGCACTTTCCGTACCCTTACGGGCCCCTCCCTCAGCAGGAGGTATCCTGTCCTGCGGTGCCCGGACTTTCCTCTGCAATAATATCAGGTTTCCCCGGCATATCACAGCGACTGCCCGATCTTCCGTCACGAGTCAAAAATACATCGTGGTTCTGCTAAAACGTGATCTGTATCTTTATCGTATCATATTCCGGATTCCCGATGTATCACTTCTTTACCCCATCACTTCTATCCAGAATGTATACTATCAAACGTACCAACGCCCCCTAAATCCCCCGCAGGGGGACTTGTAATGTATTGATTTTCATGAAGTCCCCCTGCGGGGGATTTAGGGGGCGGGAATTGATAACATTAAAATTTTCCGCACATAAACTGCGGTATGAAGTACGATTTTTGTGGCGATTTTTACTGAAGACGATTTAAAACGATACTCTTTTGCTGCGGTCATTGAAAATGGCCGGAAAAGCTTTATACGCGGGCGTGTTTCCAATCTGCATTTTATCGGTAATGATATCATTGCGATTGTCAAGGGTGATCGTCAGTACCGGGTTGCCATTAACCGTGCTGATGCTGATCTGAGTTTTGGATGTGATTGCGGATTTGCCTATGGTGGTGCCTGTGAACACGCTGTGGCTGTAATGCTCGCTGCGAATGACAATCAGGCGATACAGGTGGGAATCAATTGGGATGATCTTCTTACTGATACAGCAACGCCCGAACCTTCTCCTGCGGTAGCATTACCGGTTACCGCATCCGCTGTGGTTCCAACCGTGGTGCAACCGGTTCAACCGCATATCCTACCCGTTTCATTTGAGACACCAGATAAAATAAACGATCTTTTTGATACTCCGCTACAGCAGACTGAAAACGATCACGAAGCAGATAGTGATATTGATGAATCGTCGATAGCGCTTACAGAAATTCCGGCATCAAAGCCGGTGGTGCGGATCTATCTTTCCGAAACAGAACTTATGCTCCTGGTTGAACTGCGTTTTGCATATAATAATGGTAAAACCGAGTTTCTTCAGAGTGATAACAGGCAGTACAAGATAATCGCAGGTGATAGTGGTACGTTTTGTAAAGTGCATCGTTCACGTGTTCGCGAAATGTCAATTGTTGCAAAGATGATTGAGTTTGAGCTGATGCAGTATCAGACAGGTTTTTTTACCCCCTCAGATGATCCGCGGATCTGGACTCTTCATGAGCTGCCACGCCTTGCTGCTGAAGGGTATGAGATTTACGGACAGGAAAAACTAAAAAATACCAATGCCCGTAAGTGCACGCCAAAACTCAGCGTTGCAATAAAAACAAACAATGCACTGTTTGAATGCAATGTTGAAGTCTCCTTTGATGGTATCTCGGCAACGCTGGCATCACTGATCCATGCTATTCGCCATGGAAGTAAATTCGTGCTGCTCACTGATGGGTCAAGTGGTCTGCTTCCACAGGAGTGGATCGAGAAATTTGCAGGACTGTTTGCAGCTTTTGAAACTGATGACAATGCAAAGATGTTGTCAATACGGGAATCACATGTTGCGCTTGCCGGTATGCTTTACGATATGGCTGATATCAGGAGCTCAGACAATGAGTTTCTTTCCAAAAAGGATCTTTTTGCGACGTTTAAAGGTGTTGAAAAGCATAACCCACCGCAAACGTTTCATGCATCAATGCGTCCCTATCAGCTTGCCGGATATGAATGGTTTTACTTTCTTAAAAAGTTTAAATTCGGCGGATGCCTTGCTGATGACATGGGGCTTGGAAAAACAGTGCAGACCCTTGCTCTTTTACAAAAAGAGAAGGAGTGCAGTGAACATCACCCATCACTGGTGATCGTACCAACATCACTCTTATTCAACTGGCAACGTGAAGCGGAGAAGTTTGCCCCTGCGTTACAGGTGCTTTGTTATCATGGAAATGGCCGAGCAAAATATAAAGATATTATGACCATGGCAGATGTCGTTCTTACATCGTATGGAACTGTACTGCGTGATATCGGGATGTTGTCAAAAATCAATTTTCACTACATCATACTTGACGAAGCGCAAGTGATTAAAAACCCTTCCGCGCACATAAGTCAGGCATTGCGTCAGTTACGGTCTACATACCGGCTTGCACTAAGCGGAACACCGATTGAGAATAATCTTTCGGAGCTTTGGAGCATGTTCTCGTTTATCAATCCGGGTATGCTTGGATCGTTCAGGAATTTTGCAACTAATTTTATAAAGCCGATTGAAAAAGAGATGAACGATCAGGCTGCAGATGTTTTACGGCGACTGCTCTTTCCTTATATATTGCGGCGAACAAAACAGCAGGTGGCGAAGGAGCTTCCCCCGAAAAATGAGATCGTTATGTATGCGGAGATGCTGCCGAAGCAGAAAATGATTTACGATATTACCCGCGAGATGTACCGGGGGAAAATTGAGGACTCCTTTGAAAAAGAGGGGAGTGATCGCACAAGGTTTCAGATTCTTGAGGGAATGCTGCGACTGCGTCAGATCTGCTGTCATCCTCAGATGATGGACCCATCATTTACCGGTGATAGTGGTAAGTTCCGGTTGATTGAAGAAAGTATTATTGATGTGACCTCCGAAGGACACCGTATACTCGTGTTTTCTCAGTTTGTAAAAGCCCTTGAAATCATGAAGCAGCGGATTGCTGAAAAGGGAATTCATAGTGAGATCCTTACCGGGTCAACACCTGATCGACAGAAGGTCGTTGACAGGTTTCAGAAAGAGAATGGTGCGCCGGTATTTTTTATTTCACTCAAGGCCGGGGGGACGGGGCTTAATCTGACTGCTGCTGATTATGTAATTCATATGGATCCCTGGTGGAATCCGAGTGCAGAAAACCAGGCATCGGACCGTGCCTATAGAATCGGCCAGACCCGGACAGTGTTCGTTTATAAGATGATAACAAAGGATTCCATTGAGGAGCGTGTTCTTGAGATGCAGCAGCGTAAACAACATCTCATGCACAGTATCATTCATACCGAAAAGTCATTTTTCAAGCAGTTGACAAAAGACGATGTGCTGGGAATGTTTACCTGAGATTCTGCAGTATTAATGTAATCATTTTTCTTATCTCAGTGTCCTCTGTGTTCTCTGTGGTAAAATTCCTTTTTTGTGTAGTAACAAAGCAGGAATAAACCACACAGAACAAAAAGATCACAGATGTATGAAAAGAGGAATGGTATTCAAATATTACACTTGATTTGGACATAATTATGGATAAAAAAAGTAACAAGGTGTCGCTCATAATCATCATTACTGCAGTAATAATGATGTCAATTGGTTGCTCGCCAGTCCCAATGATTCAGTCTGCACATGTACATTCCGCTGTTAAAACAGGATTCAATGTTACCGGTGGACATAATATTGAAGATTTTAATCCATATTATACTGCATTTGGAATTAAAGACAGGATTGAACTGACTGCTTCTTTTTATCCGCGTATAACAGGAGCTTCTGCAAACATGAAAATATTCATAACTGAATGGGGCAATGAGGGATTATTCAGAAATATTGCAGCAGCAGTTTTTTCAGGTGGAAAATTATCGAGCGGGATATTGGATAAATGTAAATCTGCAAACGCCGGAATCATTGTTTCAACGATTGATCATGGTTATAATGGGGATATGGAGCTTGTTTTTCAGCCATCATTTTATCGATTGGTTGACAGGGGACATGATCTTGAAGATCACTACAGGGTTGATGGGTTACATTTGAATTGTGGTACAATTTTTACTATAGATCCGAATCGCCAAAACAGATTTTCATCAGATATCCGATTGGGTGTGGGGTATCAGCTGGCATTACAAATAAAGAACTATGTTCCGGAAACGTCGATAATAAAGTCAAATTCCAATGAGTGGTTCTTTGAATTCGGTTTTGATTTCAACTGGAAATCCGATCGCCAAATGAAGAAAAGGTAGGAGTGGTATACAAGGTGGAAGTGCAGGCGCAATCGACGCAATTGCATTGTTTCAGCGTTAAGTTAATGAAATTGCTCCCCTCAACCTCAATCTTCCTTTCTTCTTTTCTTCCTCTCTTCCGTCTCAACCTTCTTTCTCTATCCTCTCCACCGAAAGCATTGACGTACTCACTTTAAACGGATCTGATTCAAATTCCATTCTGCTTATAATTTTGTCAATATCTGACGCGATTTCAGGAGCGATATTCTGATCTTTCATATGCTGAACCTTAACACGGATCTCATGAAAGGTCTTCTGTAACTCAACACCAAGGCTGTTGCATTTGTCCGATAGATCTTTCATATCCTCTTTTTCCCTGAACTGTAACGTAGCACCAAGTTTACCCTGATGCAGCAGCGAAAGCCATTTTTCTATTTTGTAAATAGGAACAGCATATTTACGTGAAGAATACAAACCGATGCCAAATGCAAGCAGCAGGCTTATAAGAGCACTGATAATAAGTGCTGGTAAAATAATGTCAAGAATGTTTTCTCTGGTCAGTTCCTGAGTCGCTTTGTCAAGCTGATACACAACTACTGTTTTAAACCTCCAGAAGTAAACAAGAAACAGCGTTGATGATGCGACTATTGTGGAGACTAATGCAGAAAGAAGAATATTCTTGATCATACGAAGCTGAAGTGACTTCTTGATGAAAAAGTTCCCGATTGGTCTTCTGTTGACAGCTTTTGTCATAAGGTCCTCCGGATTTTGTAAAAACAATATATAAGATGTAGTATATCATGTTTGTAACTGCAATGACAAGGTGCAAGTTACGAAAAGAGACCTCACCCCCCGGCCCCCCTCTCCCATAGGAGAGGGGGGAGGATGGGAAAAAAGAAAATCAGTGCAAATCCAGCTCCCCTCTCCTATGGGAGAGGGGGTGGGGGTGAGGTCTTGATCAACAGATAAATGGTTCAGAATGCAGATCAATGTGGTTTTTGGATTTGACAACAATGTAAATTATGAAGACATTAAGAACGTACATGTAATGATTGGAGAACGTTAATGTTTTTTTTGAGAAATGTTATTGGGTTGATTCTCTTAACCGCTTCAGTATCAATATTTTCGGCGTATAGTCAGGATGAGAGTGATTCGCTTCTTTTTCAGATCAAACTTACTGATGATACCAATACGGTCTATGGTTGCAGGTGGGATGACCGGGTGCAGTTAAATCTTGCAGGGCCGGTACTTATGGAAAAAGGGTCACTCCTTTTTTATTCAAAGTTCGGGTATCTGTTATTTGGAAAAGACGGGAAACTTCTTGATCAACACTCGCTCTTTAAGGATAACGCCAAAGAAAAGGATGCCCCGATGGTACTTGCGTCGCCTCTGGACAGTACAACTATCCTCTATTATAAGCTTGTACCCGGCGCACAACCTGAGATCTTTCAGAAACGGCTTTTCAAGAATGATCTTAAAAAAATGGATATCGTAAAGTATCCGTTTTTATCAGAAATTCATCGTCAGCAATTATTCAACATCGCCAGTAACAGTGTTGTTGATGTTATGGGTACAAAGTCATTTCTACAGCAGCATCTGATAGGGTATACATCGCTGGCAGGTGGGCTGCGCTGGTGGACAACGGATAAAATGTACTCCTTTTCATCACCGATGATTGTGGTTAATGATGGTACCTATTCGTCCTTTTTCCCCGGGATGAAAGCGGATCAGCCGTGCCCGATAAAACGTCACCTTATCGAGCCGCTTGGTGTATTTCAGTCGGATGGACGATGGTTTTATTATGGTTTGTATAGCTCAATGGGAAATACCTCTGATGAGTATTATCAGGTGATGGTCTTGTGTGATCAGGCTGGTAACATTTTGTCAAGTGATAAGCTGCTCAAGCAGGAAATAACTTCTGCTGTACTCACCCACAAAAAAGAGAGCAATACCAACTACACCGTACGAATGGCTGGACGCCATGTTTTTGTTCCTGCAATTGACAGACGAGGTTATCTCTACTATGGAATACTCAATTATGAGTGGAAAAAGATTGATGTCTATCAGCGCAAGCATATGCACTATGTTCCGGTGGTGACAAAAAACAATCTCGAGGAGAAATTTACTTTTGAAAGCGGTATGGAATTTGAACCCATTAAACTTGAGTGTAATGCAATGGCACTTAAGGGGGTAAGGCCGGAGGTGATTTTAACAAATGGTAAAGACCTCAACGTTCTTGACAACGAACAAACAGCTCGTAAGGGATTCTTTGTAACGGTTCACCGGTATACAGATGAGAATCTGAAAACAAAGCTTAACAGAGTACAGAGTTCGCTGGACTCGACAGTGCAGAAAATCCAGGACTCTATTGCTAAACAGTCAACGTCATGGTGCCCCTATGCTATCGGTATCAACCAGGAAAAAGCGGGGGAGATTGCGAAGTTGTATTATGGTTTCGGTGATGTTATCATGACTGCCCGGGTAGTGGAGGTTACAGCAACAAATGAGGTATTTATCAGGGTTGATCTTGATAAATGGGCAGAAATTCTTGTGTTTACAACAAGCGGAAAATATCAGAGCCGTTTTATTTTTAATCGTCAGCCATTTAACGAACGCAAAGATCTTGTTGTCATTTCAGAAAAACGTGAAATTGTTGAACGCGACTTTGAGTCTGACAAAAGTGGAAAAACCTACAAAAAATGGGAACTTCAGTAAGTCCCCGATTACAACCGCTGCTTGTTGATCTCAATGATGAACAGGTGGCGGCTGTCACTGCAGATTATCATCATCACATTCTTGTTCTTGCCGGTGCGGGGTGTGGCAAAACTACTGTTCTTACACGACGCATCAGTTACCTTATTGAAAACGGTTTTGAATCATCATCGCTTTGTGCGCTCACATTCACCCGTAAAGCTGCTGACGAAATGGCACAGCGGGTGCGTTCGGGAATCAAAAGTGATACCGGTGTGCCATTAATACACACGTTTCATAGTTTTGCACGAACGATTCTGCTTGATACCATTGATGGAAAACCAAATTTTAAACGGATTGGCTATGATACGTTTCCACGTCTGCTGGAGAGATCAGACCGCTGGCAGATGCTGGCAAATTTAACAACAAAAGAACAGCGGCGGTTGTATAATCTAGATATCGCATCATTGGATAATCTTCTTGCCAGATTTGAAGTATTCCCTGAATGTATAAAAGGAATCACTCCTGAGAAATATACGTATCTTAAGGGTATATATGAACGGTTTGCGGAAGAAAAAAAAGCGGAAAGCCTCTGGGATTTCTCTGATATGTTAAATGGATGTCTGGAGCTGTTCCGGAGAAACGAGCCAATTCTCAATCATTACAGGGCTGCGTTTCGGGCGGTTCTTGTTGATGAATTTCAGGATACAAATCCACTGCAGATTGAGATCGTGAAACTTCTTTTGGGTGACACAATAAAATTGTTCGCTGTCGGGGATGATGATCAGGCGATTTATGGCTTTCGGGGAGCAGATATCCGGCCGACACTTGAGTTTACAACGGTGTTTCCCGGAGCGCAGATTGTCAAACTTCAGATGAATTATCGCAGTTCCAGGTCGATTCTTGACTATGCGAATAAGATATTCAGGCATAAGGATGCTGTGTATCGAAAAGTACTTGTGGCGGGAAACAAAGGTATACCTCATTCAGGCAAACCGGAAAAGAAAATATTTGATACTACTGATTTGCAAATTGCGTGGATTGAAAAAACAGCGAAAAAGCTTTTGGCAGAAACTGGAATACCAATAGACAAAATGGTTATATTGTGCAGGACCAATGAATCAGTATCAACGGTTATGAAACTGATTGCTCAGAAATTCATCGAATTGTCAGGAATTGGTGTTCTTACCGTGCATAAAAGTAAGGGTCTTGAATTTCCGGTAGTGTTTTTAACAGATCTTGAAGAAAGCATATTTCCATCATACAGATTACCTCAGGCGAAACCAGTCAGGAGCTGGATCGACTTTATCAGAAGTCTTTTTAAAAAACACATTTCAATTGACTGTGACTGGGATGAGGAACTACGGCTGTATTACGTGGCGGTCACCCGTGCACAACGGTTTCTGTATTTGCTGTCTGTAAAGAACAAGGAAATGTACAACCGTTTATTTCGCCTTGAACCATCAAGATTTTTGAAAGAGGGCCTCACCCGGCCTTGCCTCACCCCCCAATCCCCTCTTCGCAAGCGGTAGAGGGGGGCGGGGGTCAATGTCGTTAACTTAAGCTTGATGGCGCCAGCCAAAGTCTGGCGTATTGGGATGTAACATCAGGGATGATGTTACTGAAATATACGGATGGAATCCAACGGGTGAAAACCCCGTGCAGTAAAGC
>JAEWVR010000026.1 GCA_023459055.1 Fibrobacterota bacterium | reverse complement strand
CTTGACATGTTGCAGCTGTGCCGGTTGCTCGCCCCCTAAATCCCCCGCAGGGGGACTTTGAGAGCAGAATAGCTTGTTTAGCCTATTTCTTCAAGTCCCCCTGCGGGGGATTTAGGGGGCGAGTCTTACGTGTAAATCTTAAGTTAACGACATTGCCTACTCCCCCTGTTCGTCAACCTCGCTCTCATTATGACAAGAAGTATCTTTTTTCTCAATGAGCACTTTTTCATAATCGAGCAGCAGCCAGATAGTGTCGGGGTGATCTGTCTGAAGCTCGTGATCACACAGTTTCAGCGCAGTATCAAAATCACCGACACGACGCATCATATCAATAAGAATGAGGTTTTCTTCGACATGCGACTGACTGAACTCCTGATTTTTTTCCTGTGCGTATCTGAAAAGCGCCAAAGCTTCTTTACGGCATACGATAGCATTTGCAGGTGCACAGTTGTCATCACATACCCAGGCAGCACATAGCTGTGCCCAGCCGCTGTCGGCAAACAATCCCATTGATGTCATAAGATAACTGTGAGCCCTGAAAGCAATTGCCGTAAGCGGAAACGATACATCATCAATAATACCCTTGTACTCAGGACTATTAATATATGATGGATCCACTTTGCATTCTGCTGAAATGTCCGGTGCACAATAGTTGCAGCTTTCACAGCGTTGAATCCACATATACACCAGTGAGCGCTGAATATGTGATGGCCGTCCGTCAAGATCGCGAATACCTGTCAATTTTTGAGACAGATCAACCAGCGGAAAACGATTACTCTCACCACATACAGAACAGTTTTTATTTGTCAGATAGAGTGTTGTCATACTACTGTTTTTTATTCTTTTTATCAACTTTGTAATCAATAAAGCTCCAGATCATATCCGGAACGATTATAAGGGCGATCGGAGCAACTTCAAACCGTTTATTGGCAATACTTCCAATTGTAAACCATGCGAAAGCACCGCCAGCAAGCCCGGCCATCAGATAGCTTTTGCGTTTTTGCCCAACATGATATTGATAATACCCCGGAAGAAACAGGCTTGAGAAAAGTTCGCCGTTCCCGCTCAGCTGATGCATATCCCTGGCGACATCATTACTCATGTTCTTTTTCCATTCCTGGGCATTTCCCCTCGTTGCCTCAAGTTCGATATCATAACTTGTCAGGCCGGATCTGCGTTTCTTTATCCATTTTTCTTCGTTCATCCCCAAAGGTTCCCAGGGTTTCTGAATATACTCACCTACCGAAATACCCGCATTTAACAGCTGTTCAAGTTTGGACATACTAATATTGTTCTCGTTAATAAGCCGCCACTCAGTCTGTGATAAACCGAGCCGCTCCCACGGACGCGATTCATCCTGAGCACCACAAAAGCTGTTGAATAGCAATATAATGACACAGGCTGCACAGTACAAACCACATACTTTTTTTACCAGAACGCTCATCATGTAACCCCTCATAATCCTATGAAATACCAATGTTTAGTTAATATACGTTTTTTCCTTCAGGTGTGCACTATCGTTATTGGCACTTGGAAAGAATGCCTAAACCCTGTATAATTAGAAGAAAACATGAGCAGTATATAACATTAACGCCTAATACACCAGGATTTGAACTAACAATGACGAACAATATTAACTGTCAAGCACAACTGCACTATCCATATTAGTTTGATAGCTGTAGTTACATTCTGAAATGAGGTGTACTATGAGATTACGCTCCAGAATTACCGATGACTTCGATATCGAGAAGTTCGAATGGATTGACGGAGAGAGAATAGCACTTGACGAAATTGATTTGAGAATCGAGAATGATATCCAGCAGAACGCAAGCCTCTTTCTATTTGAAACGAATCCCGATTTGAACTGGATTTTCGGTATGGATGCAACTGAATGTTAATTGTTTTTGTAAACACCCCGGCTCTATCACACCTGTCTTGCCTCAAACAATGTCATAATTTATGCTGTAAACATCAGGTTTTTTACGTATCTTATCAGTATAATGTGTAAATAAGTAACTCTTGTATGGCATTTACAATAGAATTTGCGAACTCGGAATCATGCATATTACAACTGATAAAACTGATTTAACGATTGGAATACTATCGGATACACATGGGTTGATACGTGAACAGATCTACCCTTATTTTACCCAGTGTGATTTTTTACTTCATGCGGGTGATATTGGCTCTCCATCAATTTTAACAGCACTCTCGAAAATCGCTCCTGTATACGCGGTACTTGGTAACACCGACAGTACCTGGGTGTACCCGGAACTCAAAGAAACTGTTTTTTTCGAAACTCCCCAGTGTATGCTTTGTGTGACACACGATTGCAAATCAATCGATTTTGAACCTGCGATCTGTGCTGTCAACTGTGTTATCTGTGGACATACGCATATCCCTGAGATACGGGAACGGGACAATATTCTCTATATCAACCCGGGAAGTGCAGGCCCCCGACGATTTGACCTTCCGGTTTCTATTGCCATTCTCACTATACGCGGAAAAAAACTTGATGCACAGATAATCTACCTTCAGGCATCTTAAGAATGTTCAACACCGGTACTACTTACAATTTTTATGTATCGTTTCAGGAGTTTTTATCACCTCTGGAAACATAGATGTTGAGTGATACATGGTGTAAAACTATATTTGATACAGTTACAGGCACAGCAATCAGTCGTCGTGCAGAAGTACTGTCGGAGAACTCTGGCGGAAAGATCTCTGTTCAGGAGGATGTAACAATAAAAGCAATAAGCTGTGTAACCGGACATGTTATCGCATCTGCATCAGAAGATGCCGAAAAAGTTCATATCCGCTCGCAAACAGCAGGTACTCAGGCCATTACAGCGGCAGCGGAGAAATGTACTAAGAAGATATTTGATGCACTCATTAAAGTGACAAGTGACATGCTTCAGGTATTTACTTGTCACTCGTTACGGGTCACTCGTCACTTCTTACAGATCACGGAAAGAAAATGATACTACGAAAAAAAACCCGCAGAATTACAGTACGAAATATTGCAATCGGTGATAATGCACCGGTTGTTATTCAGTCAATGTCAAATGCAAGCCCGTACGACAAGGATAAACTCCTTGTGCAGATCAACCAGCTCAAACTCGCAGGTTGTAAAATAGTTCGGTTGACAGTACCTGACGAGGAAGCAGCTGCGGTGTTTGCACAGGTACGCAAAGAAACGAATGTGCCGCTAGTTGCGGATATTCATTTTAATTACAAGTGTGCACTTGCTGCGATTGATGCCGGAGCTGACAAAATCAGAATTAACCCTGGCAATATCGGATCAGAGGATCGTGTAAAAGCAGTTGTGGATGCAGCAAAATCTGCAAAGATTCCCATCCGCATCGGGGTTAACAGCGGTTCACTTGAAAAGAACATTCTCGAAAAGTTCGGTGGTCCTACACCTGAAGCGCTCACCGCAAGTGCGCTTGGATATATTAACCTTATGGAAAAACTTGGCTTTGGTGATATCATTCTTTCTATTAAAGCAAGTGATGTCCTTACAACGATCAGGGCTTGCAGGTTGCTTTCTGAGAAAACCGATGTGCCTCAGCATATCGGCATAACTGAATCCGGGACAGTTCGCACCGGGTCAATCAGATCGGCGGTGGGAATCGGGACACTGCTTGCTGAGGGTATCGGGGATACAATCCGTGTATCGCTTGCCGGTGATCCGGTACGCGAAATATATGTTGCAAAAGAGATTCTCAAGTCACTCGATCTTGACAAAGGGCCAGTAATTATCGCATGTCCAACCTGCGGAAGAACCTCCATTGATGTCGAAGAGCTCGCAACCCGGGTAGAGGAACTTGTTGCCGGTGTTACGGCATCCATTAAAATCGCTGTTATGGGCTGTGTGGTCAATGGTCCCGGTGAAGCAAAAGATGCGGATATCGGCGTCGCAGGCGGTAAACATGAAGGGCTTGTTTTTGTCAAGGGTCAGCAGGCGGTGAAAGTTCCGGAGAGCGAGTTATTACCGACGCTTAAGAGATACATTGACGAGATAGTAAGAGATCGCAGTTAAAAAGTTATGTGCTTCACTCTTAAAGCCATGACTATCTCTGTTGCAATATAACTCAAGGACATTCTTTGAAGATTTATTTTGTTGCTTTTATTATTTCAATTGTGGTATCTCTGACATTTTCTGAACAGTCCTATTTAAAGAATGATTACTTTTACAAAGAAATGTTTCGCGACCAGAAAGTAGTATCATGATCAACAGAATAATTTGCACTGAAAATGATAAAATCGTAATCATTAACAATGGTAAGACACAAAAACTTACAAGTGAATTTGTTAACCAATACTGCTCCAATCATGCGCAGATTGTCAGAAAAAACTCCTGGAAAACAGAAGGATACGGAGCGCAATTCCGCCACGAACAGGCATCTTTAACAACTGCGCATATTGATTCATTACATGCAATGGCACGCATTACCGGAATCTGCTCAAATGGAAATGATGAAATTATCTATAGTGTTGCTGTGGGTGATGCCGGTGGAATATTCAGGCGTTCAATCGCTGTTGAAGGCGTTGAGAATGAAGGGCATATCTTACATGATCGTCAACTTCGAATTTTTGATATCACATCGAATAGCGATGGGCGCATTGCTTTTTCAGTTGTCAACAACAAAGGCGAACAGAATATTGCCATTTGCAAAAATGGGACTTCGCAATACAACGAAATCACTGAAGGTCTGTCCATCGATCGTAACCCCTGCTGGGATCCAGGTAATCCTGATATACTATTATTTGATAGTGCACCTGTAGGCTTTTACAGTAACGGCCAACGTGTAGTTTACTCCCGATCAATAATGAAAATAAATCTTGTGACATCAGAACTTGAGGAGCTTTTTGCAAACGATAACTACGATTTAGTAAACCCTCAAATTGATGATGCCGGTAACATCTGGTGTATCCGTCGCCCCTACAAACCAGTCCGAAACTCCCTGTCACTCCTTGAATTTTTTTTGATTCCTTACCGTGTTGGTGTCGCGATTTTCAGGGCTATTGAATTCTTTACTATTAAAAACACAGGTAAACCATTAATCACATCAGGATCAAACCCGGCGAAATCACAATCTGTACCAGAAGATATGATATATGACAATATCAGAATTGAATCCCAGAAAAACTATAAGGATAATCTCAAAAGTGATAGTCAATTTGCCGGATTTATCCCCGGATCATGGGAATTAATCAGTATCTCAAAAGATAAAAATATTACTGTAAAAGCAAAAGGGGTTTGTACATACCGTGTAATTTCTCACAACAGATTTATTTATTCTAACGGAAACTACCTTTTTGATGTTACAGATAATAAAAAAGAAAAAGTATCTGACATTCATTTTCCCGGTTCTATCATTGTTATTTAGACAATCAGCTTAAACAGAATCTGCCTATGTTCCGACATTGTAAATATCATGCAGGTATTGGAACTCTTTCTGCATACACGTACACTCTGCAACCAAAACCGCATCCACAATTCCATTTTGTTTAGTAAATCATTTCGTAAAGCTGCCATTCCGACCAGTATCCAGTTGACTATTTTGCACCCTGACTGTAGAATAGTCCATATATCGGAATCCCCAACCTTTTATTAAGGAGCCTTTATGTATTCTTCCCGGCTTAAACAAAACATTGTGATATTTGTACTATCACTATTTTACATTTGCGGACTTTCAACAAACACGATAGCTGCCGGATTAGATATCAGTGGTTATGCACAGGCAAATGTTGCATATGTAAAAAGTATCGATCCTAAGCCATCATCGTCGTATTCAACATTTAATATCCAGGAGATGGATCTGATTTTACAAAATGATCTTAGTGATGAGATCACAGCATTTGTTGATCTTCAATTTTTAAACACTTATTCATCAACAATGGGCTGGGGTGACTTTAATCTCGATCAACTTATGGGTGCGCTATTCTCCATTCGACGCCCTGAATATCAAGTTTGGACATATTGTACCTACATTTAATGCATTTAATGAGATAAAAACAAAATTTCCTCTGCAACCATATATTTACCGCCCATTGGTGTACGAAACTTCTTTTCAGTATATTATTAAACCCGAAGAATACCTTCCATCACACGCAGCATTACAAATCAATGGAACGTTTAAAAACGGCCCCATTAAATTTGATTACGCAGTGTTTGGAGGCAACAGTGATTTTATTGTAAGCAATAAAATTCCTGGTGCAGGACAGTTTTCAATTGCAGGACTTGACTCAACCCATTTTAAGCTGTATGGCGGAAGAATCGGAGCCAGATTTAACGGAGTAAAATTGGGAGTATCATATACCTATGATAAAACACCAAATACCACAATTAACAGCAACATCGATCTTGTAAACACCAAACTAAAAGCCGTAAATACTGTTTCCAGTTTCCAGATACCACTGGTAAATAAAGTAGGAGAAGGTGACCGGAACAGAATTGGAATTGATTTTTCTGCAGAAGCTTTTGGTTTTACGTTTGAATCAGAATACATAACATTAGAATCTCAGAAATCTGCAAACGGAAAAAAACTTGTCCTTTTTGATTTGAAAACAGAATTAAATGAAAAATTTTATATCGCAATCGGTAAAACATCGACAGAGCTGAAAAAGAACTGGATGAAAAAGCAGCTTTCAGGTGATGGTAAAGCGCCAGTACCATTGGATAGTGAGGATGAAATGCTATCGAAAGTGTCCTCTACTCCGGAAGCAGTAGGATATGTTACAAAACAGAAGGTCACTGATGCTGTTAAAGTATTATTTGAGTTGAAATAATCCGGCGAATACGTATAATACAATATTGCATCAATTAGAGTTTTCATTGTGATCCTGTAACAATTAAGGGGTTGAAGTAATCCCCTGCACTAACGTTCGAATACAATCCACAACGATAATGGGGAGAAACATGGTCAAAGGTATCAAAGGGAGCATTCGAAATAAAATACTATTAATTCCCATAGTGACCATTGTTGTAATTGCAGGTATCGTTACTATCTATTTCCCGCAAAATAAAGCAGTTGAACTGAAACGAACACTTGCAGACCAGATTGACATAACTGCAGATCTGTTATCATATGGCTTTGGAATTGCGCTTGAAGCCGGTGATTTTGAAGCAATGGCTCAGGCTTATGAGACTATCAAAAGCAAACAACAGATATCGTATGTTTTAATTTTCGATGAAAACAACAGTCTTATTAATGGATATAATCCCAAAGAATACTCTCTTGACACATCAAGAACATCATTTTCAAAAGAGATTATTATTTCCGACAAGTTCATTGAAAAGTCGACTCCTATTAAAACAGCCAAGGGGACATATGGTACAGTTGTTGTAGGAATATCACTTGACGGTATCAAGAAACAGATCAGTAAAGTGATTTGGCTTACTATCGGGGTATCATTTCTTTTTCTCATCATATTTGGACTTCTTACCGTTTTTTTAACTAACAGAATAATTACTCCTATCCATTCCGTAGTTGCATCAGTTACTGCACTGGGAAAAGGGGATTTGACACACACATGTACTGTTATGTCAGAAGATGAAACCGCAGATATTGCCAATGCTCTTAACAATACTATTAAATCAGTAGCCGAAATGGTAAAAAGAATCAAGGGATTTTCCGGTGTTATCGGTCAAAAAGCAAATGCGTTCTCTGAGACTGCAGACAGTATTTCAAAAAACGCTGTTCAAACTTCTCAGAAAACATCGCAATCAGCACAAAGTGCTACCAGCGCAACTGAATCGTTGAAAAACGTTTCATCCTCAACGGAAGATATTGCATCAACTATTAACAATATTACTAACGCAATTGAGCAGATGAGCCTGTCGATAAATGAAGTATCAAAAAATTGTCAGGCAGAGCTGACTATCGCCAATGAAGCGTCAAAACAAGCCAAAGATGCTATTGATCAAATGGAACATCTGAAAGATATCAACACTAAAGTGACATTGGTTCTTGACGTAATTAAAACTGTATCAAACAGCATCAACCTTCTTGCCCTGAATGCAACCATTGAAGCTGCTATTGCAGGTAGTGCCGGAAAAGGTTTTGCAATAGTAGCCAATGAGGTCAAGGCACTTTCTGTTAAAACTAAAAAATCTGTCGATGAAATCCAGAATCTGATCAAGGAAATCTCTCAAAGTTCATCCAATGCGGTCAATGCTGTTACAAAGATCTCAACGGTTATTGATGAAATCAACTCCTATTCTCAAACAATCGTTAGTGCCGTCGAACAACAGAGCATGACAATACAGAATATATCCAGAGATATGTCACAGTCGAATACATCCGCAAAATCAACAGCTCAAAATGTCAAGGGCTCTGTTTCAAATATCAGCAAGATAACCGAGCTTATTGTTGATGTCGATCAGAATGCATCAGAAACTGCACAACGCGTTTCGGGTATTAAAGAAAGTGCTGTAACGCTCACTCAAATCACCAGCGATCTTAATCAAACTGTCGGGCATTTTAAACTTCCATAAAACTCTCAGGTAAGGCGGGTATTCAAAATCCCTGGCTAATCACTGGCAGAACACGTTGCTCAGGAAGTATCTTTTTACCCTGCGAATCTTTCAGCGGCTATAATTTAAGCCAATACTTAATGAAATAATTCGCAACTCATTGTTTTTAATGGTCACGTGTCACGCGTTACGCGTCACATATTTTTATGGAGTCTTCTTGCATGAACATTATTGCTCAACTCGTTACCGATTTTAATCTTCAGCTTTTCCAGGTTGAAAACACAATTGCGCTCTTTGATGAAGGGGCGACAGTTCCTTTTATCGCCCGTTATCGTAAAGAACGTACCGGTTCACTTGATGAGATCCAGGTTCGCGACCTTCAGGCGAAGTATACCTATTATAAGGAGCTTGATGAGCGCCGGGCAACTATCATCGAGAGTATCGAATCTCAGGGCAAACTTACTCCTGAACTCAAGGCAAAAATTGAAGCAACACTGAGTAAGACTGAGCTTGAAGACCTTTATCTTCCCTACAAGCCAAAACGTACCACGCGTGCAACCAAAGCAAAAGAAGCCGGGCTTGAACCATTGTCACGCTGGCTGGTTGACTTGCAGGATGCGAATTGTGATCTTCACGCAAAAGCAGCAGAGTTCCTTAACCCTGAAAAGGATGTTGACACTGCGCAAAAAGCGTTACAGGGTGCGTGTGATATACTTGCTGAAGAGCTTTCTGACAATGCAGATATCCGAAAATGGCTGCGTGATATTGCACATGATGAAGGTCAGATGGTAAGTGAGGTAAAAAAGGAGTTTGAGGGTCAGAAAACCAAGTATGAGATGTATTACAATTTCAAGGAAGATGTCCGTACACTGCCATCACACCGTATTCTTGCGATGCTTCGCGGCGAACATGAAAAGGTTCTCCGTTTGTCACTTGGTATGCCGGATGCAAGTGCGCTGCATTATCTCGAATCAAAACTTATCAAAAATCCATCAAGTGCCGCTGCGGAACTGATGCGTACCACTGCAGCCGACAGTTACAACAGGCTGCTTCATCCGGCAACAGAAACAGAGATCCGTAAAGTGATTCGTGACAAAGCGGAAGAGGAAGCGTTTAAAGTATTCGGTGAAAATCTTGAAGCTCTTCTTTTGGCAGCACCTGCGGGACGTAAATCGATTATCGGTGTTGACCCGGGTTTTCGTACCGGGTGTAAACTTGCTGTTCTTGACGACACAGGGAAATTTATCGAAAACGCCACGATGTATCCTCATGAACCTCAGAAAAAAACTGATGAAGCACGGGGTATTCTGCTTGTTTACATAAAAAAATTCAATGTACGGTTGATTGCTATCGGTAACGGAACTGCAAGCCGGGAAACGGATGAGTTTGTCAGGTCAGTATTAAAGGAATTACCACCTGAAGAACGCCCGACCAGTGTTGTCGTCAGCGAATCCGGGGCATCAGTATACAGTGCTTCTGATGTTGCAATAAAAGAATTTCCGGATCTTGACCTTACCGTACGCGGTGCAATTTCAATTGCCCGTCGTTTACAGGATCCACTATCTGAACTTGTAAAGATTGATGCCAAAGCTATTGGTGTAGGCCAGTATCAGCATGATGTAAATCAGACAAAACTGCAGGATTCACTTGATGCAGTTGTGGAAAGTTGTGTGAACCGCGTTGGAGTGGATGTCAATCTTGCTTCGGAAGAGCTACTCAAGTATGTTTCGGGCTTGAACCGGCTTATTGCAGCAAATATAGTCAACTATCGTAATCAGAACGGTGCATTTGAGTCACGTCAATCGCTGATGAAAGTACCAGGACTTGGCGAAAAGAAGTTTCAGCTTGCCGCAGGATTTTTGCGTATTCCCGGAGCGCAAAACCCGCTCGACAATTCATCAGTACATCCGGAGCGTTACAATCTTGTCAAGAAGATGGCCACCGAGCTCAAAACAACGATTAACGAGCTTATCGGCAACAGTGTTCTTATTAAATCAATTAACAAAAAGCAATTTGTCACCGATGATGTGGGACTACCGACAATTGAAGATATCATTCAGGAACTTGAGAAACCGGGTCGTGATCCACGAGCTGAATTCAGCTATGCCAAATTCAATGACGCAGTAACTGAGATCAAGGATCTTAAAGAGGGAATGTGGCTTGAAGGATCTGTCACCAACGTTACTAATTTCGGGGCGTTTGTCGATATCGGCGTACATCAGGACGGTCTTGTGCATATATCGGAGCTGAGTGATTCATTTGTAACGGATCCGATGAAAGTGGTGAAAGTCGGTCAGGTTGTCAAGGTGCGGGTCATGCAGGTTGATGCAGAATTAAAGCGCATATCATTATCGATGAAAACCGGTGATGGTCGCCCGCAGGGACAATCACAATCGAAACCGCAGGACAACAAGGGTCAGAAACAGTTTACAAAACAACAACCTCAACAGATGTCTGCAAAGGATCTTGCGAATAAGTTCAAAAAGGATGACGGTTCCAATAAGCTTAAGACGGTTAAACCGAAATTTAATTTAAAACAGTTTATGTGATTTTTTTATTAATATCCCGGTACGTAAACTATACGTACCGGATATTCCGCGATCTTGAAATTGTTGAAAGTGTGTCGTCTCGACTGGCGCTCGACGACCAGGTTCTTTTGTACTATTTTACAATTTAAGATACTGGTGACACGTAACAAGTGACTGACAGAGCAAATCTTCATATACAATAAGCGAGTTTTCAAAGCGCGTTTAAACGATAGGTAAAACAGGTATGAAAAAGGGCCCTTCTTTGTCCAGTATTTCTGGTACCTAAAAAATATAATAATCAAATACCGTTTTAGCGGTGAATTGACCCCGGAAAGAAATCACTGGTCGGGGGTTTACAAGGGGGTGAAGCGCCCCTTGTTTCGCGAAGCCGTATAGTACATTTTGTTCCCAGGCACCTGTTTTGTCAAATTTCGATCCGAAGGACATTCGGAGCCCCTTCTGACCTTCGGATTCACCTCCGAAAGCGTTTTGGATACTTGCAAAAAGAGAAATTACAGATGCAGTTCGCAAAAAAAGTCATTTTATATCCGCACAATCCATTTTTTGATCCGCATTTTTCATTTTCACATCCGCTCAAAGCATTTTTACATCCGCATTTTTCATTTTTCGATCCGCTCAAAGCATAAATCGATCCGCTTAATCCATTTTTGCATCCGCTGGTGTACTGTTTTGAGGCGTAGTTGTGAATAATTGAGGCATTGTTCAGGACTGAAATATCGTTCCTATTTGAGAAACGGGTAAAACCATCACTTCTTTAGATAGAGGGTAGGTATCATCCCCAGGATAAACCACATACCCCTTGATACACTTCAAATCTTTAATTCCTTCCCAAAAACCTTTTGATACTGCCGGAGATGCTGAAAATTTTACCTCTATCGCAATTGGCGATTCGAATGGCTTAGGAAAATAAAGTAAATCTATTTCTGCTCCTGCAGCTGTTCGATAATAGTAGAAAAGATCATTTTGAAGTGGATTTATATTGAGGATTTGTTCAATAACAAACCCCTCCCAGGATGCTCCAACACCAGGAAAAGAGAATAGATCCTCCATTGATCCAATGCGCTGAATCATGTGTAAGAGCCCTGAATCTCTAAAGTAAATTTTTGGCGATTTGACAAGACGTTTTCCTACATTTGCGAAATATGGATGCAGTTGTCTTATAATAAATGTATCCACCATAATATCAAGATAATGCCGACAGGATGGTGGGGACACACCAAGACTTTGTGCAGCTGAACTCGCATTCCATATCTGGCCATGATAGTGAGCAATCATTTGCCAGAACCTGTCAAGCATTGTTGAAGGCACACGAATTCCTAATTGTGGAATATCCCTTTCAAGATATGTCTTTCTGAATGCATTCCTCCATTGTAAACTCTGTTCATTGGTTTTTGCAAGAAAACTTCGGGGGTACCCTCCGCGCAACCACAGCTGGTAAATTTTTTGCAAATCAATACCAACTTCGGTGATAACTAATGGTGGTAATTCAACATAAACGATTCTGCCCGCAAGGGTTTCCGATGATTGACGAATTAAATCCGGAGATGCGGAGCCCAGAATAAGAAAACATCCATTCCTTGACCAGTCGTCAACAACAGAGCGTATCAAAGGGAATATTTCCGGTTTCCTCTGTATTTCATCGATGACAATCAAATCTTCTGAATGCTGCTTGAAATACAATTCCGCGTCTGATAACTTTTGAATATCTGATGGTAGTTCAAGATCAAGGTAGACGCAGCGCTTACCAGTTTCCTTAGCAATTAATTTTGCAAGCGTGGACTTACCAACCTGCCGGGAACCAATTAAGCCACAAATTGGAAAATCATGAAGATTTTCAATTATTTTTTTGTATAACAACCGTTCAATCATCCTTGTAATTTAAAACATAGCCTTTCAATTTGCAAGGATAATTGAATTATTTTCAACTTTGTAAGTTTTGAACCTTCCCTATCCTGCAATAATCGCATTAATTATTGAAAACGAATTCGGGCAAGAAGTTCCTTAAAGTAATTTCCACCTCCGGCGTTTTTAAAACGCAGGTCATCAATTACGAAACCTTTGAAAGTGTGTCGTCCCACAAAGCGAGGGGGTTGAATGGATCGGCTTAAAACAATGAACTTCGTAAAGTACAACAACAGGAAAAACAATCCTGGCAGAATCATAATGAATTAATTCGTGGTAATCCTGTTAAAAAGTTTACATTGTAAGAATGTGGTTCCGTCCTGCACGGAACTGCATTGCTTTAAGAACTGTTCACTAAACCCCTTTTCCATTTTTACGTTTTCCTTCTTTAACCTTATACAGAGCCTGATCTGCAAGTTTCAGTAAAGTGTCTATATCAAAGCCATGTTCCTGACTGGATGAGGCTATACCGAAGGAGTATCCCAGCACCCATGGATTGTCATGTAGCTTATTGTACGCTTCGACCAGAAGATCTATCCGTTTTATTATCCGATTACAGTCTGACTCTGAGTAGTCAAGCGCAAGCACTGTAAATTCATCACCACCCATTCTGCCAATAACATCCGTTTTCCTGAATGTTTCGTTGAGAATAGCAGCAATTGCTTTTATAGCGAGATCACCATGTGCATGGCCATATGTATCATTGATAATTTTTAATTTGTCCAGATCGATATAAATACAGATAAATGAACTCATATTTCTTTTTGCAAGAGCAATGTACCTGCCTGCTGCTGACAAAAAACCCCGGCGGTTCAATAATCCTGTGAGTTCATCACTGATTGAGATCTGTTCAAGCTTGTCGAGAGCCTGCTGAAGTTCTACTGTCCGGTCCTGAACTTTTTTTTCAAGTAAAACACCATGCACTCTCTCTTTCGCAATCATGTCCATCATATGCAATGTTCCGCAAAGACTACTGCGAATTGTTTCCAGAATGACTGGATTGTTATCGGTCGGATTTGTTAAGAAGAAACCAATATCCGAGTTCGTTCCAAATAGGGGTAGGCAGATGAGATTAAAAGGACGACGTAAGGATGATAATCCTCCGGGAAGAAACTGGTTTGACTTGAATACTGCCCCCGATTCATCTGATGAATTGTGATAAAAAAGGGTAGAATTATTTTTATCTTTATAATGTGAAATAATCATTTCTTTAATATCAATATTACTTAACATTGCATGTAAAAACTTCCGGATATCATCAGGTTCAGAAAGCTTTCTGAGATCATCTATAAAATTGTAGAGTTGACTATTCTCTTCCTGCCGCTTAAGTTGCCTGATCTCACATTGTTCTTCACTTATTGTCAAAAACATTTGCCGAATCTTATTATGGAGATGGGGCGAAATATCCTGAGCATGTCTATCCAGTATATAATCCAAACTGGAAAGGAGCGTATCTAGTTTGGATCCATTTTTTAAAAAAGAAATCATCTGATCGACAAAAAATCCTATTACTGATGATTGATCATTTTTAAGTAAATTGACAAATTGTTTTTCAAAAAGAGCATAAGCCGGAATATCAGCAACAAGTATGTCTGATGATTTAAGCGGAACAGAAATACATCCACATGAGCGTCGCAGAATCAGACGACTGGGTAGTGTTACCTCGGTTCCTGGCGCTGTTTTTCCTTCAATGATATCTATTAGCAGGCTCAATGCACGCTTTCCAAGGTCGAAAACAGGCTGACCAACGGTTGTCAATGCAGGTGAACAGGCACGAGCACTGATAAGATTATCAAACCCCCCAATGCAAACATCTCCCGGAACCCTTATTCCCCTGCGAAGCAGTTCATTCATAGCAAAAAGGGCCATTTGATCATTAGCACCAATTAATGCATCAAAATTAATCTTTTTATTGTCAATAAAATCTATTACAGCTGCAGGCCCGCACTCCGGTAAAAAAGTCCCTTGAAAAACAAGATCTTCATTGTAGCGGATCCCGTGTTCCAGGAGAGATTCCCGGTAAGCATCAAAGCGCTCATCTGCATCCGTACAACTGATTGGTCCACGAATAAATGCAATCTCTTTGCGGTGGTGCTCTTCAATGAAATGGTCGACAAGCTCTTTCATTCCCGCGCCATTATCAACGACAACGCTGGAATACCCTGTTTTTTTTAGGCCTATATGCACTGAAGGTATTGCGCCAAATCGGGAACAAAATTTAAAAAATTGTTCGTCAGTGATAAAACTAATAAGCGAACCAGATTGATAGATAATACCATCAAAATCATCGGGGTTGACAAGATCAAAAATTCTGTTTCTTCGAATATTATTAGATTGGGGACTTTCTAAATCTCCGCCCGCAACAGTTATAACCGAAACCCCAAGCTCAGCGACCGCACTTTTTAAACCTGAATACATGGTATGACAGTATTCAGAATAAAAATTATTTGCTAGAAAAGCAATTGTATATGGTTTTAAAGTAGCCATTGTACTATTATACAATATAAAAGTTTGAATGCCAACCATGCTGATACCTGCCAGTTTCAAAGAACAAGAAACATCTTTCTTTTGATTTTTATCACCTGTCTATAAAACCTCCATGGGTTGCAACATCCGCATTAAATCAACGCCATCTACTCACGATGCAAAACATATCGCTTTTTTTATTATGATAAATTCATCAACCCGACACTGCATGACAAAACATATTTTATTGGTGTCAGATGAAACGGGGTATGGACATTAACCTGCTCCTGATTTGCAAACGGTTGATCAGACAGGTACTCAATCTCTACCGACTACTGACTACAGCCTACTGACTACTATTCACGAAAGGTCTCCTGTGATCTATCCGGATATTAATGAAATAAAGAAACTCGCAGCAAATTACACAGTTATTCCTGTCGTAAAAACGGTACTTGCAGATACTGAAACTCCGGTTTCTGTATGGCTTAAACTCTTTAAAAAAGAAAAATACAGTTTTTTACTTGAAAGTGTTGTCGGTGGTGATACGGTAGCACGGTACTCGTTTCTTGGTGGTGACCCGTTCATGACCTTCTCTGCCCGAGCCACGTCATGGGAAATTAACGGTGTTCAAACCGACAGTGGAAATACAGATCCGATCGGTCGTTTGAGATCGCTCCTGAGCGCATACCAGTCACCAAAACTTTTGCACCTCCCCCGGTTTACCGGAGGTGCAGTTGGTTTTTTCGGCTATGATTCAATCAGACTCTGGGAAAATATACCGGATAAAAATCCTAAAGAAGATCCACTTGATGATATCTTTTTTGCTTTTTACAAGGATCTTATCGCATTTGACAATAAAGAGCACAGATTGCTGCTTATCAGTAACATTATCGTAACACCAGATACCGATCTTGATATCGCCTACAAGCAGTCTCTTTACAATATTGGTGTCATGGAAGATAAAATGGCAGTGAGACTCATGTCACACAGCATTTCTGTCGAACCGCAGTCTGAGCCGGTATCGAATTTTGCACGTGAAGAGTTCGAAAATGCAGTCAACAAATCAAAAGAGTACATTAAAGCCGGAGATATTTTTCAGGTTGTCATCTCTCAGCGTTTTGCCGTAAAGGTTAAAGCAGATCCGTTTGATCTCTACAGAACCTTGCGTGTTGTCAATCCATCACCATACATGTTCTATTTGTCTCTCGACGAAACAGCCGTTGTGGGTGCATCACCGGAAATGCTGGTTCGTATTGAAGATGGCACAATTGAAGTTCGTCCGATTGCAGGAACATGCCGCAGAGGCAAAACAGAAAAAGAGGATGATGAGCTGGTGAGGGCACTGCTTGATGATCCCAAGGAACGGGCCGAGCATATCATGCTCGTGGATCTTGGGCGTAATGATGTCGGCAGGGTGAGCGAGTACGGTTCTGTGCATGTTGAGGAAATGATGCACATTGAGAAGTATTCTCATGTCAATCACATTGTGTCAAATGTCTATGGAACATTGCGTAGCGATAAAGATATTTTTGATGCGCTTTTTTCATGTTTTCCTGCCGGCACACTAAGTGGCGCACCAAAGATCAGAGCAATGGAAATCATAGACGAACTTGAAAAAGTCAAGCGTGGTCTGTATGGCGGGGCGTTGGGATATATCGATTTCAGCGGTAATATTGACACCTGCATTGTTATAAGAACCATGGTTTATCATAAGGGAACTGCACTGATTCAGGCCGGAGCCGGACTTGTTGCAGACTCCGTACCTGCACGTGAATATCAGGAGACTGTAGAAAAAGCATCCGCGCAGTTTTCTGCCATAAAGCGCGCAGCGGAAATTTCAGGAACCAATTGACAGGGTACACTACTATATGATACTTGTAATTGACAACTACGACTCGTTTACTTTTAACATCGTCCAGTTCCTTGGTGAAATATCAGACAAGGAGATTACCGTCTACCGTAATGACGCATTGACAATTCAGGAAATTCAGGCAATGTCGCCGGATGCGATTCTTATCTCTCCGGGACCATGCACCCCCAAAGAAGCCGGAATATCCGTTGATGTAATCAAATATCTCGGCAGCACGATTCCTGTACTCGGCGTATGCCTCGGACACCAGTCAATAGGCTATGCTTATGGAGGAAATGTTATCCGTGCACCCTACCTGATGCATGGTAAAATTTCACAGATCTATCATCAGGGGGATTCCATTTTTAAAGGACTTCCAATCCCTTTCAATGCAACACGCTACCATAGCCTTATCATTGAACGTTCAAGCTGTCCTGATTGTTTACAGATAATCGCAGAGACTGATGATGGCCTTATTATGGGTGTTCGTCATAAGGATTCGCCGGTATACGGTGTCCAATTTCATCCGGAATCAATATTGACAGACGGTGGAAAAATTCTCCTGAAAAACTTTCTTGACCTCGCAGATGAATTCAACAGAAATAATTAATACAATCTATGGCAACAATTCTTGACATAATTATAGAGCACAAAAAAACTGAAGTTGCAAAACTCCGAAAAACACCTGAAAAACACACACCCCATAAAAGTACAAAGCGGGGCTTCATAAAAGCACTTCAACAAGCACCATCTCTGGGCATAATTGCAGAAGTAAAAAAAGCATCGCCGTCAAAAGGAATCATATGTCCTGACTTTGATCCTGTAAATATAGGAATGTCATATGAAAAAGGTGGAGCACATGCTATCTCTGTCCTCACTGATGAAAAATTTTTCCAGGGATGCAATGATTATTTATTAGCTGTACGGGAACATGTCTCGCTGCCGGTAATTCGTAAAGAGTTTATCATAGATCCGATTCAGGTCGAAGAAACATCACATATTGGTGCTGATGCCATGCTTTTGATCGCAGCCGTCCTTGATGATTCGCAAATACGGGATCTTTATCAGGCTGCAATTGATCTTGAGATTGATCCGCTTATCGAAATCCACTCATTTGAAGAACTTGACAGAACCATGAAACTTGATCCGCCGTTGATTGGTATCAATAATCGAAATCTTGCAACGTTCAAGGTTGATATTAATTTGACCATAGAGCTTATTACAAAGATTCCATCAACGGTAACGGTAGTTTCCGAAAGCGGTATCGAAAACGGTGAACAGGCATTAAAGTTGAAATCACATGGTGTTAAGGCGTTACTTGTAGGGGAATCACTTGTAAAGTTACCGGATCCGGGGAAATTGATACGGGAATTGAGTTGTTAAGAATCTCACACAATCTCTTTTTAAATTCCGTTCATGTAAATACAACGGAAGGAATTAACCACAGAGGACACAGAGATCACAGAGAGAAGACAAAAGAGAATGAATCACGTCAGAATTGTTCATATGTCAACCTATACTTAAAAAACTATTATATAAACCCGTAAAAACCCCTCTTTGTATTTTCTTTCTCTGTGTCCTCTGTGGTTAACTTATAGATTCGTGTAATGAAACCAGAGATTTAAACCACAGGGGTTTCGGATGATAAAGCAGTATAATCTATAATAAAGGAATAAAATGCCGACTCGAATAAAAATATGCGGAATAACCCGATATGATGATGCCCGGATTGCGGCAAACCTTGGTGTTGATGCACTTGGGTTTATTTTCTTCCGGAAAAGTCCACGGTATATCGCACCGGATGATGCCGCAGCGATTATCCGTCAACTGCCGCCATTCGTTTCCCGTGTTGGCGTTTTTGTAAATGAATCGTTTGAAAACATTCTTGAAATAGCGGGACGTGCAGGTATTGATACATTGCAGCTTCACGGCACCGAAACGCCGGAATTCTGCAACCGGTTTTCCCTTCCTGTCATGAAAGCTTTTTCAATCAAACCCGACACCGATCTTTCAGTTATTGAGACCTATAGAACATCCGGCATCCTGCTTGACACCTGGAATGGTACGATGCATGGCGGCAGCGGAAAAACATTTGACTGGTCACAGGCACGTCAGGTATGCACACAACATCACAATGTAGTTATCGCAGGAGGCCTGGGCCCCAGCAATGTTGAAGATGCACTCAACGCGCTCAATCCATATGGTCTTGATATTAATAGCGGTGTTGAAATTCAGCCGGGCATCAAGAACCCTCACAAAATCAGGGATGTGATTAACATTATACGAAATTGGAAACCGGTGTAGGAGGAAGTGACGAGTGACACGTAACGTGTGACATGTCTGATTTTTCGAAGCCCGGAGGGCTTCTCAAAAACTTGTCACGCGTCACTTGTCACGTGCCACTTCCTCATTTCAAATACTGTAACCGTACGCTCCTGCATCCCCTCAAGTGCATGATTCACTGGAATCACCTCTGAATATAACGACTGCAAACTTTCTCTCGGAGTAAACGGCCGGGTACCATCAGCAATTATTACCCGGGCTCCTTTACTGATACAATTCTTAAGAAATGCATGAAGTGGTTTTGCGGTCGATCGTTCGTAAAACATATCACAAACCAGTATGACATCGAAATGTTCATCAGTATTATTGGTTAGCATATTATCGCTGGTCATTCTTACAGAGACATTGTTTTCTGAAAAATTCCGTGATGCAACAAAACGGGCAACGGGATCAATATCATTCGCAACCACATCTGATGCACCAGATTGACACGACGCAATTGACACCACACCACTACCGCTGCCGAAATCAAGAACTTTTTTTCCACCGACCAGTTCCTTGTTACTCAACAGATACCGTGCCAGCGATTTTGCTCCCGGCCACACAGCTGCCCAGTAAGGAATACCCGTTTCATGCCTGACCTCCTTTTCGTACTCTTCCCACAATGTAAAAAAATCGGGTGCTATATGTGCACAAATTGATTCACAGCAAGGTACAGGAGTGATTGGTGCATAAGACTGAAGCAATAATTCTGACGGAAATCGGTTTTTCACTAAAACGCTTTCGGAATTATAGGAAAAAGTGACGAGTGCTGCACGTTTCTGCTTGTCACCCGTCACTGGTCACTTGTTACGTTCTTAAGCGATCGTACGCTGCTGCAGTTCCAGTTTTTCAATACGCTTTTCCATTGGTGGATGAGTACTGAACCAGCTCGCAATGCCACCGGCAAACGGATTGACAATAAAAAGTGATGCAGCTGCAGGTGATCCACCCATCTGTATCATCTGTGCGCCTCTGTGAAGTTTACGGAGCGCATTCGCAAGTGCCATCGGTTTTCCGCAAAGTTCACCAGCGCCTTCATCAGCAGCATACTCACGGGAACGGGAGATAGCCATTTGTATCAACAGTGCTGCAATTGGTGCAATTATTGCCATTGCTATTGCAACTGCAAAATTACCCCGGTCGTCATCATCACGACCACCTCCAAATATTGCACCCCACTTTACAATACTTGCAGCATAGGATATCGCTCCGGCAAAGGTTGCTGCAATTGTACTGATAAGAGTATCACGATTTGCGACATGCATAAGCTCATGAGCCATCACACCTTCAAGCTCCTCTTCATTGAGAATACGCATAATCCCAACTGTTGCAGCCACTGCAGCATGCTTTGGGCTGCGACCAGTTGCAAATGCATTCGGCTGTTCTTCAGGAATAACATACACTTTCGGCATTGGCATTCCTGCTTTTTCTGTAAGACGACGTACGATCCGGTAGAGACCTGCATACTGATTCGGGTCAGCCTCCTTAGCACCATACATTGCAAGAACTATCTTGTCTGAAAACCAGTAACTGAAAAAGTTCATTCCCCCGGCAATAATTAAACCGATAAGCATACCATTCTGGCCGCCGATAAGATTTCCAAACATCATAAACAGACCGGTCAACAGACCGAGTAGTAGCGTTGTTTTTACATAGTTCATAGATCACCCCTGTTTAATATTGATACTTTATTTTTCATTTGTTTCATACTGCTGTATATTTTTAACACAATTAAAGCCAATTTGTTGCATTTTTTACATTCTCTGTATAGTAACATTGCAACTAACGTACCATAAAATAGTCAACACCGGAACCTTATACAATTCGTATTTTACACTGGAATATTTATACATTGTAGCGACACCATTTAATAGCGCCTCATCAATGGTGCGGATTCGATTTAACAGGTTTATTTTGTTACGGATTTGATCACCGAAACTACCGCATCGATACCATCGGTGATATTTGATTCATTCATGGCATCAATCATTTTACTACGGTCGTTAAATGTAGCACTGAGTGCACTTATCAGCGCCTCTGATGACAAATCATCCTGATGAAGCACTTTGGAATAACCTTGTTTTTCAAATGATTCAGCGTTTAGGATCTGATCCCCGCGGCTGGCATTTGATGCAAGTGGTATCAGCAGTGATGGCTTCCGTAATGCAAGGAGCTCAAATAATGTGGTAGCACCTGATCGGGATACAACGACATCTGCCATCACAAACAGATGCGGTAATTCTTCATTGACATATTCAAACTGTTTATATCCCGCACGGTCATCACCAAGATTCCCCCTGCCACAAAGATGACACACATTGAATTCATCAAGTAGTATACTGAGTGATTCCCTGATTGCTGTATTAACTACCTGCGATCCCTGGGAGCCACCGATAATCATAACCACCGGTTTATTATCAGTGAATCCACACAACCGGCGCCCCTCTGATACATCGCCCCTGAACAGTTCTTTACGAATTGGTATCCCGGTAAGCACCCGCTTTGACTGCGCCAGGTGTTTTTCAGTTTCCCGGAAGCTGAAACAGATTTTCTTTGCAAATGGTAAAGAAAGTTTATTGGCAAGTCCCGGTGTCATATCAGACTCATGAATCACTACTGGCTTGCGAAGAAGCCATGCAGCCCAAACCACCGGGCACGATACAAAACCACCTTTACTAAACACAACATCAGGATTGATTTTTAACAGAAGAACAAACGATTGCAGAAAACCAAGCATAATTTTGAAAAGATCTGTGACATTTTTAAAATCAAGATATCGTCGCAATTTGCCGGCACTGATACAGTGCATCGGTATTGAAGTTCTTTTTACAAGCTCGAACTCTATACCTTTACGAGTCCCGATATATTCAACAGTAAATCCGTTAGCCCTCAATGTATCAACCAATGCCAGATTGGGTGTTACATGACCCGCAGTCCCGCCACCTGTAAGAACAATTTTCTTCAATTAATCTACCTCGTATAGAAAACCGGAAATCTTGTATGCTTAAATGTGCTTAAACACCATACTCTGACAATCAACTCCCTCAATAGCTTTCAGTGCACGGACAAACGCCTCGAATTTACCATCCTCGCCGAGAAGCTCAACTATCAGCAGGCCATTTGGTGAACAGGAATCATTCGTAATATCATGCAAACCAAGCCGGGTCTTAATAAAACAGCCAAATTCAGTTAGAACAGCCTGAACCGACGGTACATTCTTTACACGATTTGTAATATGAACACCGATAATATAGTGTGTTGCAGATGATGACATCGTGATACTCCTGTTAGAGGTAAAAAGAAATGATATGTTGAAAATATATTATGTTACCAACACATCAATTTCAATCTTTATTTTTTTAACCTGATTGGAACAGTATTCTATTGAAGATTAAGCAAGGTAATAAATGAAGAGACAGGAAACGTAGCAATCACCATACATAAATTATACCTGATACTTACAGAAACAGGTACTTATATAACTTTATAGCAGGTATCAGGCGGAAGTCAATGATACGTGTTTGTGATAGGCTGGCACCACATCAAGTCTTTATTTATGCGGATCATTTATCTTCTGTATAATTCATATTATAAAGACGCTGTACTGAATCAGCACTCTTACTGTCACCCTTTGCCTCAAGAGCCCGGTACAGATTTGATGTAATATTTGCACGCTCTGTTTTTGATTGAGATATCATGCTTGCGAGTGCCTGACGAAACATTGAAATTGCATTATCATACTTTTTCTGTTGTAAATAGATTACACCAACCCTGTTTTGAAGCTCAGAGATCCGTGGATGTCTCGGAAACATTTCAAAATACTTCAGATAGTATTGAATTGCATTATCCGGACTTGTCTTGAACTCAAGCTCAGCAAGGCGTAACCATGTCTCACCTGCAAAAGAACCATTGGGATACAGTGCAAGATATGTCATGAATACATTCCGCGCTTCAGCCTTGTTTTCCTCGTTGTCAGCCCGCAGCTTTGCAATAGAGAAGAGTGCGTCCTCTTTTCTCAACCTTGACATATCGGGATTATCAAATATCTTCTGATACATCTCAATTGCATCTTTCCACTTTCCCCTGAACTCCAGTTTTTGCGCAAGGGAATAAAGACTATCAAAATCTGATTTTTCCTCTTTCTGTACTATCTCACTATCTCCGGAGTCCCCAAGCAGTACTGACGCAACAGTTTCAGGCGACAGAGCCTTTTTCCTTGTAATAACCGGAACCTCATTTATTACTGCAGCAACCGTTCGTGGCAATTTTACTTCACTAAGTGCAACAGTAACCTCACAGTCTGAGGCACCAACAGTAATCGACGTATCTTTCATGACATAGCCGTTTTTACCAAGTCGTACATGATGAACACCCGGGGCCTGGCGGATCGATAATGGCGTAGTACCAAGATAATGCCCATCAACACGAACTTCAGCATCATCCACATTGGATTTAATTGACATGATTGTATACTCTTTAAGCTCGTTAAGATCAGGAACTATTTCAAGATCTTTACGCAATATAACAGCACCACCAGACTGAACCCTGTATGAATCTGTAAAGATATCGTATACAATTGACTGGCCGGCCTGCAGTAGTGTATCCCCGAAAATTTTAGATAAAATCCTGACTTTACCTTCGAGAACACGGGTTACCATCCTGCCGCCAAGATCCGGTTCCACCTTAAAGTACGTTCCTCTGACACTGATTTCATAATCCGGTGTAACAACATTGAATGACTCGTTGTGTTTCAATGGATTGACAAGAAACGCAACCTGGCCGCGCGCAACGTCATCTCCATGAACTTCATTGCCGAAACCGACCTTGTACCGAACATGACGTTTTGTTAGTTTGTCAACATGAACTTTGGATCCATTCTGCAATTCCACCAGGCCATGTTCATTTACAAGCGACACTGATCCACCCTGAACCGAATTAAATACCTTGCTCTTAATCTCATTATTCGCATCAAGCTGCACAGTAGCATTCCCCTGAAGCTGATAGACGAAGGTCGGGACTGGTGTTGAAATAAGCCGCTCCGAAAAGTAACCCCCCAGCGCAATGAGAATAAGCAGCATTGCCGTTACGGTAACTTTAAAAGTTCGTAATGTAAAAACATAGTTATTGAGGATATGCCAGAATGGCTGATCGTTCAAAGAGAGTGGCTTATGATCAGTCTCAGTGTTAATCTTATCGAACAGACGGTTTTCTATGTTTTCCCATTTAGCAAATGGAATTACTTCTTCACTCTTAAGTACGAGCTCCCAATTCTCAAGCGATTCCCGTTCTCTTATTCTCTCGTCAAGAACTTTCTCTACCGTGTCAAGCGAATCCTGAATATGCATCTTGTCAAGACGAGCCGCCTGTTCCCAAAATTCACACTCGGATATATCTCTGATACGATCAAATAGCGAATCCTCCAGCGTTTCCCATTCACCTGCAGTTGGAGGTATTTCAGGAGCTTTTACATATAACTCCCACAACGGAAGATTTTCGCATCCATGCATCGACGCTTCAATTTTCGATTCAAGCCTGTCCCATTGCCCCTGTGAGAGATCGTAATCCATACGAATACACTCATCCATTGGAACATCATACTCGTTATACTGCATAATCTGTGAAAACAACTTACTTTCGATACTGCCGAAAGTATCTGCTGATAACACCTCGTCAAGCTTCAGGACTGCAAGCTCGCCCAGATGTTCTGCAGCAGCAATACGCAAAAACAATACCGATTCTACGGCCCTGTAATCGACCTTTGCATCATCGGTGTCTTTGCGCAACTCCGCTTCAAAAAGGGAGTATTTGTTTTCCATCTTATTCATTATCTACTCTTTATCAGTTGTATCGAGAAAATCTTTTATCTGTTTTCTCGCCGTAAACAATCTTGATTTAACTGTACCTTCCGGTATTCCCATAATTCCAGCGATTTCTGCTAAATCCATCTCGCCATATATATTAAGAACCAATGGTATCCTTAATTTGTAATCGACCGTTTCAAGGGCCTGCTCAACCAGATCCTTTAGCTCAAGCTGTTTTAGTGTACCCATCTCAGCGTTAGGAACAATGTTTTCAACAGATTCAAGATTTACCGTATCCTTCGGATTAATTCGTTTCTCAGCCTTCTGATACCGCCACCGTCTCGTACACACATGAATAACAACTCTGTGAAACCATGTTTTGAATGATGAGTCTCCGTGAAAAGTCTTTAACGATAGATAAATCTGAAAAAAAACTTCCTGTAAAAGATCCTCATGATCCCCCTGAGGTCCTGTAATTTTATAGATCAGGTTGTAAGCATAGGAACGATACATGTAGAAGATTTCCTTAAATGCCAGCTGATTTCCAGCCATACATTCATCAAGAAGCTCTCTTGTAGGTTCCAACAGCGTCTTATTCATACACCATCCTTAAAGTTTGGGTCCCTTGAATCCCCGCAGGACACATATAACCTGTTCAAAAAATATAGTGGTCATCAAATTGCCTGCGGTTCGTATTTTTTTTATAACATTCGCCAAACGAAACAGTGGGGGTTTGAAAAGTTTCGAATTAAAAATAAATTTCCAACATTCGAAAGCGAATGACTTCAAAAGTTTCGTTTTGATAATAGCTTGCTATAGCAGAATAGTGTCAAATAAGGATAACTTGATAAATATCAGTACAATTGCCGGATTATTTTAATGTAATACTTTTTGCAATGCCTGATACAACATCAACCTAACAAACTCTCTTACAACACGCTACCACTATCTACTGACAAAATACTTAAGGTTTATGTGTGCAGTGAATCGAATATTCTTCTAATTATATCATCAGCATTGACATTGTCAACCTCTGCGTGAAACGAACGTACAAGCCTATGACGCAGCACAGGAAAAGCTGCCTTTTTTACGTCGGTGAAATCCGGTGTCGGACGATTTTCAAGTAATGCATATGCTTTTGCAGCAAGAATCAAAAACTGTGATGCCCGCGGACCTGCTCCCCAGGTAATTAAATTTTTTATCTCGTGAGGACACTCTTTCTCATCAGGGCGGGTTGCACGCACCAGCGCAACTGCTGCTGCAATAACTGAATCCGCAACGGGCATCCTCCAGACAATCTCGCGAAACCTTTTTACATCCTCAAGAGTTACCACAGCTTCAATCTGTTTTTCATTTGAAACCGTTGTTGCTTTTACAATCTCAATCTCCTCGTCCTTTGATGGATACCCTATTTCAATGGAAAACATAAAACGGTCCTGTTGTGCCTCCGGAAGCGGGTAGGTTCCTTCCTGCTCAATTGGATTTTGTGTCGCAAGAACCCAAAACGGTTGCGGTAATTTGTACGTATGCCCCGATGATGTCACCTCCTGCTCCTGCATTGCCTGAAGAAGTGCTGACTGGGTTTTGGGTGGCGTTCTATTAATCTCATCAGCTAGCACGATGTTACTGAAGACCGGTCCTTTAACAAATCGAAATTCACGATGGCCGGTAGCCCGGTCTTCATACAGGATCTCAGATCCGGTAATATCCGATGGCATAAGATCCGGAGTAAACTGAACTCTGTTAAAGTCAAGATGAAGACATTTTGCAAGACTGTGAATCATCTGTGTTTTTGCAAGCCCCGGAACACCAATCAGTAAACAGTGCCCTCCAGACAAAAAGCAGGCCAGAAGATCATCAATAACATTTTCCTGCCCGATTATCTTCTTTTTTAATTCACCTCTGATTTTTCTTACTGACTCTTTAAGCTCATCCAGCACCTTTACATCATCAGACATTCCAATTCCCTCCGATTGTCATGATCAATCACCAATCTGCTGTTTCGCTTTTCCGATATCGTCAAAAGACAACCTCAATGTAAAGAAATATACGATACCCATAAACGTAACAACGACATATCCAATCGCATGATACAACACAGTAATTGCTGCAGCACCGGAACCCTGTACCCCAAGAAGCCCAAGTCCTTTTTGAAGCACCGCGTGAAGTGTCCCGACATATCCGGGAGCAAGGGGAATCGCTGCCCCAAGTGCAGCAAACGCAACACCAAACATACTTTCAAACACTGCAAAACCGCTAAGTTTAATCCCTAATAACCAGATCATGACCACATAACAAAAAATAATCGCATACGAAAGTACCGCAACAACAAATGATTTTCGCAATGAAAAGATCCAGTCAAGATTCGAGATTAGTTCATTACCAAGTTTTTTGAATCGATCATGAAATTTTTTAGGAATAAAAAAAAGCATCTTTGACGACATCTTCTTTGTAAAGTCAGGAAATATCGCATAGAATAAAAATACCATCAGTATTCCTGCAAATCCGGCACCGCAAAAAACTCCCCAGGGAAGCAGATTTTCAAGTGAACCAACAAAAAATACAGGAAGAAACAAACAGGAGAGAAATACTGTTGAATCAATCGCCCGCTCCAACACAAGCGACCCTACACTTTCCGCAATTGTAAATTTGTTCCGTCGCCACAACAACACTGCACGTGCGGCCTCACCCAATCTGGCAGGAAGAATATTATTCACTGCAAATGCTATTACAGTAATTGAAAAAAGTCCATGCTTATGGGTATTTTCTCTTTTAGGAAGCATCAGCCTCCACCTAAGGGCCCGAAGCCACAGACTTATCGGGCTCATCAGCGCAACAATCGCTATTACCCACCATTCAGTCTGTTGAATATGTACACCAATCTCTTTTATGTCAACATCTTTAAAAAAAATGTACAACCCG
This sequence comes from Fibrobacterota bacterium, assembly GCA_023459055.1. Lineage (GTDB taxonomy): Bacteria > Fibrobacterota > Chitinivibrionia > Chitinivibrionales > Chitinispirillaceae > JAAZBG01. The sequence continues at coordinate 151,679 of JAEWVR010000026.1, read as the reverse complement.
GCAGATGCGATTATCAAACCACCAGCGATCTGCACTATTGATGATACTTTCATGGGATACTCTCTATATCAGTGTGTTTGTGAACGATCAGAAATCACTTATACTATAGTAATATACAACTTACAGTTGGACAAGTATGTAAGATATCAATCAAACAGTGACAATTGACACTCAAGGATATTGGTACAGAAACTCCTGCGGTGAATTTCACAGAGGCCATGCTCAACAATCGCATTACGATGATGCTCAGTTGCATAACCCTTATTCTGCCTGAAATCGTACACCGGATACTGACCGTGATATTCATCCATGATCCGGTCTCTTGTCACTTTTGCAATAATTGATGCTGCTGCAATTGACGCACTGGTTGCATCACCCTTGACAATTGTTTTTTGCTTTGAAATATCTATGCCGGGAATCAGTTGGTTGCCATCAATGAGCACCAGGCCGTACTGAACCGTTATCGCTTCAAGTGCCATTTTCATTGACAACAGTGATGCCTGAAGGATATTAATTTTGTCAATCTGCTGTGGCGTACATGAAGCAACAGCAAAGGCGATAGCCTTTTCCCTGATGATTTCATAGAGCTCATCTCTTGCTGCAGGTGAGAGCTTTTTGGAATCATTGACACCATCAATTACAGTATTTGTATCAAGGCATACCACCGCAGAAACCACCGGCCCGGCCAAAGGGCCTCTTCCGACTTCGTCAACACCAACAATAACCTCTGATGTCTCTTCCGCGATGGTTCTGTCAAATGCAAACAGTGATGCTGTTTTCGTTTTAATTTTTTCAGACATTACCGAAAACTCTACGCCCTTCAATGCGGATCCGTCCGCAGGCAATTGCTTCGATTGCCTTCCAGTAATTGCCATGCTCCAGTTTAAGCACCCGCTCCGCAAGCGCGTGCGAATCATCAGAATCCATCACAGGAACAGTTAGCTGAGCAATAATCGGCCCGTGATCATACTCTTCATCAACAAAATGAATGGTAATTCCGCTTACTTTTGCACCGTACTCAATAACGGCATTATGAACATGAGACCCATACATTCCCTTACCGCCAAACGCCGGCAGCAAACCAGGATGAATATTGATAATACGGTGATGATACCTGAGAACCACCTCGGACGGTAGTTTTTTCATATATCCGGCAAGAACAATCAGTTCAACTCCGGATTTTTCAAGACTCTCAAGTAATTTTTTTGTGTAAAGTGATTCGGTTTCAAAATGTGATGGCGCAATGTGAAGCGCCGGAATTGATGCTGCACGGGCTTTTTCAAACGCTGCAGCACTACTATTGTTTCCTACGAAAAGAACAAACTCGACATGAAGATCACCGGCATTTTTTCTGTCAATTAACGCCTGAAAATTGCTACCGCCACCTGACGCAAAAACTGCACAACGCATTGCCATTTGTTTTATCCTTTTGACGGCCTTTCGATCCTGGAAACCTCACCGCTGAAATTCAATGTGTACTTTATACCAGCCCATGTAATTGTATTTGTCATCATCGTCTTGAAATAGCTGATCGCATGTGTCATGCGCATCATCGGAAACAGTGCAACAAACTTCGGAAACTTGTGCATCTTGCCAAGAAACGGATACAAAAACAGCGTTACTATTTCACCAACATAGAATATAAGCGCAGGACCACCACCAGCTCCCCAAAATGTATGATCAGACGAAATTGACGCAAATAAAGCAAAAGGCAGGGAAAAAATCAGTGCGGTCGCCATAACAGCAAGAGGAAATACAGCAAAAAACCACAGTGGCTTAAAGTGTGCCTTGAGATACATGATCTGACGCTCAAACCAGTTAACTGTACTTAGTACTGTTGGAAGCGGATCATCGGTATGTGTAACACACTGTGGAACCAGCACTGCTTTTTTATGGTTTTTCTGAACAATCCTTGAAAGACTCATGTCATCAACACCTGCTTTGGCCCATTTTTCAGCAACACCAAATGTATCAAAGTCTTTCCTGCGGATTGCCATTGAACCACCCCAGAGCCCTACTCCACCGAACGAACAGGCAGTAACAAAACACACATACATGAACACATTAACATATGAATGTGTTAACTCGCCAACGGTACCGTTCACCGCGTGAAGCCACCTGAAACCGCTGGTAACGGCAACATTCTCTGATGATAGCGGTGTCACCAGTTCTTTTAACCAGTTCTTTGCCGGCCGTATATCGGAATCGGCAAAAACGTAAACATCAGGTGAATCGGTTAGCTTAAGAGCTGCTAACAGGTTGTAATTTTTCTGTGCACAAGTCTCTGAAAGCCCTGCAAAAGCGATTTTTGCATTTTTGTGACGTTCAATAATCTGACGAATCACCGGAACCGCAGCATCAGATTCACTTTCAGTAACATATACTACTTCATAATTGTTATAGTCAAGTTCTAAAAAGCCCTCAAGATTTTTTCCGAGATCCTTTGGTACACCTTTGCATGGCACAATAATTGAGCATTTCGGATTAAAAGAAGCATCAAACCTGGAACGGGTAAACCTGTCATACCAGTACCTCTGGTAGAAAATAGTAAAAAGAGTCGCAAGAATATCACCAACAACAATTACTACCGCTGAAAAAAACAGAACATTTACAATCAGATTTGAACCGTAGAACGTTGATACTGCCAAAAACACCTCCACACGAAAATGTTATAAAATAGAACGTAAACCCCAAATAGTGCAACTGTTTTAAGTATGTGTCTCCCAATCCTTCAGGGAATAATCAACAGCATCAATATAATAAACCTGTTACGATGCACGAACAGAACCAGTTTTTACCTGATTTCGACCACCTTTTTTTGCTTTATACAAAGCTTTATCAGCTGCATTCATTACCAGAGTCACCGACTGAGCACTTTCTGAACGTTCTGCAACACCAACCGAAACAGTAACAGCGATTTTTTTCTTTCCTGATTCTGTGACAATCTTTTCAACAGTGGCCCTGCAGGTGTTCATAATTGCAGCCGATTCTTTTACCCGTTTTCCCGGAAAAAAAACAGCAAGCTCCTCCCCGCCATACCTGCACACAATTCCCCCATGTGCTGTTGCATCAGCGTGCACAGCCTGAGCAACTGTATATAGGACGTCATCACCCGCCTGGTGCCCATACGTATCGTTGACATGTTTAAAGTGATCAATATCCACCATAGCAATGGACAATGGCGGAGATAGTTCCATTGGAGCCTGCTCTGAAATGATCTTTGAACAGTATTCCCTGTTATATATCTGAAGCAATGGATCAATAACTACCCGATGTTCAATTTTCGACACCCAGTGAAACATTATACCGGTTAACAGTACCAGTGAAGCAACAACCATGAAAAGTTGCTGCATTTTATGAGGAACTCCATTGGCAAGACCATAGACCCAGACAACCGCAAGCACAATAGAAAGTGATGAAATCAGTCCCCCGATATGGAATTCGTTTTTTAAAAGTGCAATACACAGTGTTATGAGCACCAAAGACAAAACAGGACCAATCCATAAAAAGCAATCTGACAGACCGTTAAAATTGATAAAGCCGATCCAGTCAGTTGCGTGTGGAGAAAGGTAACAAATATCTACCAGGATCAGTTCAATGGTAAACAAAAGCAGTGTGATACTTCTTACCATTGAGTACTTTAGAAGTGATTTTACCGGAATAGTAATCAGTAAATTGATATAAAACAGAATAATTAATGCACTATAAAAATTATGTGGTGGCAACGGGGCATTAAAAAGATCTACAGCCAGAAATGAAGCAAAAAAAGAAAACAGCGTAAAACCCTGAAGATACCCAAGCAGAAACACTTTACAATTATGAACACGCTTGTATGACAGATGACCGGTTATGATCACCATTATTGATAATACTGTGCCACACGAAAAAAGGAACTTGCTGGATTCGGTAACAAACGGGTAGTTCAGGGCTGCATAGATTGATACCGCACAGAGTAACACCGTAAGCAAAACCAGCCTGAATCCCCACCTGTTTTTTTTCATCTACAAAAATTCCAGCAATAGCAACAAGATATTCTGGTTGCTATTAAAAAGCTATTTTTTATATTCATTTAAAACATCTTTAATAAATATATCCGGATTCAAACTTTCCTGCCATTTTCTATGTTCCCCAACACTGTCCTGATGTTTCACACCTGTAATTGCAATAAACCGACTTGCTTCAATAGGACCTAATTCCTTATGAAGCGCCATTACACCTCGTTCAATTACTTTTTTATCATCAAGAAATTTTGCAGATTTCATAACAACCCCTCTTTTTCACAAAATTCTAATGGTGTTCCACACCATATAATATGCTAACTAAAATTAATTGAACTGCAGTTGTCTCAATAGCTATTCTCATATATCTCTGATCATCATATGGTCGACAAAGAGCACACACATCAAGATATACTGCATTTTTTATTGATTTCATATTTATAAAATAATCAAAAAAACGCCTATACTTCCTTTTTATTTTCAGTTCTAATCAGAACAATTTAATAGTTCACATATTTCTAAGTCTGGTTCTTAATCGACTGGTGTCCACTTTTCGCCATAATTTCAGCATGCTTTTCCATTCCCTGTTCACGGATTTGTTTAATGCAGGCAGCTCTGTTTACCCTGATACGCCACAACCGGAATGCCAGCTGCAATAATAGCCTCAATATCACGATAAATTGTCCGGATCGTTACCTCATACTTTTCACTCAATTCCCTCGCCGTAACCATGTGACGATTGATTAACATCAGTGTAATTGACAAAAGACGATCTATTTTCATTTACAAGACTCCATCAGTCCTGCATAATGTACCAATTAAAAAGGCGCAATATATAACAACTGCGCCTAAAAATTAAAAATATGCTGTGCTCAGATACTTCTATCTTTTAACACTTATTTTATCTCTTTTAATCTCTGAATGCATAATCCAGACACCATTTTCTTTTCTTTGGATCTTTGCCACCCACACATATGTACCCGCACCTACGAAACGACCAGACAAATTTGATCCATCCCACTCATACTTAATACATTTGTAATGCAGCCCTGATTTCAGATCTATCATCGATGTATCATTTTTACTGATTTTTTTGATGAGATTGCCAAATCTGTCATAGATGGTTATCTCCCCTTTCATCTCGATATCATTTGTTAGGGCGCTTGTGAGAAATACGGCCTTTCCGCTGCCTATGGTATAAGGATTGGGGCCAACCCTGGTATCTATTGTTGCCACTCTCTCTTTTACTTCAAGCTTAACCTTCTTATTCAAAGGATTATTCTGAAAATTTCCCTTACCATCTGCGGCTTTCCCAACCTGCAAATTTACAGAATCACCATTAATCGGTGAATTGGTTACATTTTTTACCAGGTACCAATACTTTGTGCTTGTCGAAATCGGTAATTGGTTTTCCAACCGGACACTATAAGTGCCCGTTGACGAATAGAAAGAGTACATTTCTTCAGCAAACAGCGTAGTAACACTCTCGCCAAATTCAATGAATAACGTGTCTGTTTCGTACTTCCCGACAACACCGGGAATCGGCTTTCCCGGTAGATATGTCGCACTTTTTAAAATGGGACCGGCTTTGTCAACAACATCCTTTTTCTTAGGTGTTTCTAATGGAAATTCGGTATTCCAGACAGTAACTACCATATTCCCACTAACAATACCATTTAGTTTAGCACTATATCGAGATTCTACATTTACCCACAATTCCCCAGGATTAATAGCCTTTATAAGCGTATTTGATGAAAATGAAAATGTATCAGAGTTGAATGTTGTAAGCAGCCTGAAATAATCTTTGTTGACAGATTTGTTAAACCTGATAGCCACAGAATCAATAACACCGTCAGCATCGATATCATAGTAGAACGCATCAGTGATATCCGCAGAAACCGGTTTAATGCTGATACGCACCGGCCGGTTTGCTGGATGTGCGCTGTTTCCATACATATCTGCAATAGTACCTGATGCATTGATTTTTAACAGATCTCCAGGCGCTGGCGAATTACTTCCGGCATTCTCTACAACCAGTCGCATTGTGTCACCACCAATATTCGCTGCGTCAAGAATATTCATATCAACAGTATCTGCACCATTGTTCCTGATTAATTTCAACGTCTGCCCTTCAATTGCAGCACCTGCAACAGCTTCAGTAAATGTTACAATCATCGTATCATTTCCGGTTTCTGTCAAACGTTCGAAAAGTGTAGCTGTTTTTAGAAGCGGGCCAATACTGTCGCCGATAGAAAACTTTACTACCAGCACTTCCGCCATCGGGGTTGCTGGATTCTTCCAATAGAGTTCTCCAAGCTGGTTTGTACTTCCGGCTGCAGTAATTGCCGTATCAAATGGAGGTTGTAACCTGACCGTTACATGACGTTTATTCGACGGATCAAGTTTCATCAGAGATTTACTATTTACCAACATTCTGAACTGATCAATTTTTAACGGCCAGAAAAGTTCGATTGAATCAGGGAGAAACGATTCATCTCTTAGCGTATCCTCATAAAAAAGTTCCACTCTGTCAACCTGACCGAATCCATTATCAGCATAATATGCAGCAGATTTAACCTTTATTACCGGGGCAATGAAATAGATTTTTTCTCTTTCACCACGTTTAATTGAGAGATCTGACGACAGAACCAGGATTCCTGCATTACTTACCGCATTACCCGTTGATGTAATCCAGATTACAGCTTTACCATTTACGAGCTTAGCTGCCGTAATAGGCAGTGTATCATTCCTGTTTGCATACGCATTAAGTACCCCTGCGTTATTTGGAAACTCAATATTGAAATCGGTATTTCTGGTTGTAACAATATCATCCATTGATGTCGACGTTGATGCAATAATGGTTACAGCAAACCGGTCACCGCACAATCCCTCAATCTTGACATTGTCCCTATCATAACCGCTTGCAGTATCACTATAAAAAATTACAAACTTATCTGTTGTTTTTCCAACAACACCCTTTGCGCTATCAGTCTTGCTGTTTGAAACAAGGGTGGCAACCAGTGGGAAGGTATCCTTCTCTGCCCCATTTGTTACCTTAATTTTAAATGTTACATTTCCGGTGTCATCACTTTTTATTGTTGCAAGCCCGTCCACATCACCAATTGACGGCATGGTGCTTGTCAAGGTAACTTCAGCACTTTCAGTTTTATCAACAAGGTTGTCATATTTGTCATATACTTTTACTCTAACGACAGCTCCTGAACTGGGCTCGGCAACTTTTGTACCATTTGATGGCGGATCAAAAAACTTGACATGATCAGCGGGACCAGGCAATACTTTAAAGCCATCCGACGTTCCACGGATCGCACTTCCGATTGTATCTGAAGTGTTTGTAAGGAATATTCCGCTGACACTTACATTTTCAAGTACACCATTTGGCGGCACTTTTGTAAATACTACCGAATAAACAGAATCTGCAGCAGTAAAATTTCTCTTAAACCTGAATGGTGTTAAACTTCCGTTAAGCAGTGAATACGATGATCCAAGTGATGCTTCTGCAGTGTCTACATGAGCCGTAAGTTTTCTACCTGATGAATCCACTGGAATAACAATCATCTCCACCGGTGTTCCAGCGCGCACCTCAGAGAGTCTTTGATGTGTTGACGGATCCTGTATTCTTACAACAAACTTATATGCAAGAGCCCGATAAGGTAAAAATCCAACATTAGATGTCACGGAGTCACCTTTTTCATTTACACCGGTAACTACGATCTGAAGAAATCCATATGTATTTGTTGATCTGCGTGCCGGTACTGTGAATTGAATTTTATTAATACCTTCAGTTACTGATGTAATATTCGGTGTTACATCAAAAATGTTAGTATTAAGAGTAAGAATCGTTTTTTCCGTAAGCGGAAGAGCATCAATCCATTTGACATATTTTACCACGGGATTTTTAATCGATCCGCTGACCGCCTGCAGACTGAATGCTGCAGTAGCAGTTGTATTTGAGATAGAAACCGGTTCAGTCGGCTTGATAAGAATGATTTCATCCTGCTTTTTTGAATACGGAATTGCCCCAATGTCAGCAATAGTTCCGTCACCATCATAAACACCTGCAGCCGGCCATCCCCGATCGACGATATACTCTTTCATAAGCGGATCATCCCAGTCAGGGGTCAGGAAGCGTGGATCGGTAGGGTCAGTTGACTGGAATTTTGGTTCAAGCCACCTGTTGTTCGATCGATTATTTGTGGTATTCGGAAAAGGAGATGTAATCAGTGCACCTGGATGAATAACAAAATTAGCTCTGAAGTACCTGACAGTATCAACTCCTGAACTTAAGGTAATTGGAACAGGAACATCTTCACCGGCGGCTTCTACCCGATCCATTCCATTCATTATTCTGACCTGGCTGATACCAGTAAATCTTTTCCTGCCTTCTACATTTTTACCGGTTTCGGGATCAACCACATTCCACTGATACTCCTGACTCTGCGTTTCAGGTTTCTGTAACTGACAGGCAAGAAGGTTATGCTTGAAAAGATTGACAAAGTTTGCAGTATAATCCGATGGATAAGGAAAATCTGGATTTACACTCCACAACATATATGGTTCTGCAATAAGGTTATTAAAAATCAGATGCTGAGCAGCTGAACGCCAGAGTCCGCACATAAATGTATGATTGTGCCAGAATGTGTTATTGTATATCGAGATTGGTGAAAAAAGGTCATCCTTAAAAAGCATTGCACCACCAGGCTGGAGTCCCCCATCCGGCATAGTTTTTATCTGCCGACCAAGCGTGGAAGTATGATGATTCTCATAAATCAGGTTATAGCGTATCGTTGTACCGAGATCCCATGATGACTCAAAAAACATTGCCCATGAGTTGTTATGAATCCTATTATTTTCAATTAAATGATTTCCTGTTTTTCCAAAACCGCTAAGAGGCACGACACGCCACTTCGCCAGGTCGGCAGGATTTGAGTTGGCAAAAATTCCACCCTCATTTCTATCTTTGAAATTAATACCAAAATAAGCATTTCTAAGTTCACAGTTTCTGATTGTAACATCACCAGCTACGTATAGTGTAATAGCTGCGTTACCATGAAAAAGAGCACTACTTGCGTTCCATATACCCGGATAAGCAAAAGGATATGCCCCACCGCCATCAACGGTAATGCCCTCAATTTTACACCCCTGTGCCATCATGATTCTTACAGCACCATTCTTATCAAAATTTATCTTTTCTTCAACTTGTGATTCGGCATATGTCCTTGGACCAACATTGATTGTATCACGAAATTGGATAACCGGTTTTTTACTGAGCGTTGTTGGTGATGGCGAACGAAGTGTAATCCGGTTTTTTTCGATTGTCACCTGCTCTTTATAGGTTGCAAGATCGAGGATAACAATCTCATCACCCTCCTGGGCATCTTTAAGCGCATCGGTAATCGTTCGATACTGGCCACCATCAGCAGCATCCTGGGAAACAGAACGAATTGCAGCATACGGTAATTGTATTGCAATTATCAGAATAACTAATAGTTGGACTATATTCCCTGGGCTCATCAAGACCCTCCTTTTATTATCCATAATATATAAATATATATGAAAAACCCGATTAACTTTTACAACTGAAAAATTTTTTGTAATTCAGAGATCAGATTGTCGCATGCATTCACGTGAATTCTTCAAACTAGATTTTGATACAGAGTTGAATATCATGGTGTCTTTTTCAAAACCTGAAGATTGCATATCAGGTATTAATTTAGCATAAATTTTAAATAATATCTTACATATTAAAAAAGAATTTACAATACACTTTTTCAATCTTTTTTACAACTATTGGAAATTCAGACAAATCAGCTGACAATTGTTGCTTTATGATACACAAATTATTGTACGATTCAGATTTGAACCATCAATATATGTCTACAAATGAGCACACTTGTCTTTTTTTACACAAAGTATGTATACATTTGTGTCTTTTTTCTGAATACGATACACATCTATACCGATATTGTAATTATAACGTATAAGCATTTAACCCAAAAACCAACGTGGCATACAATTTGCTTTTGTTTATCTATAGATAAACAATTAAAATCAACTGGAGTGTTAGTATGGAACAAAAAAATGTAATTGACGAAAGACCGGTTGGAACAGCAAATCTTGTAAAGACAAGAATACCGTTTTTAAGCGGACGTCCCGAGCGGGAAACAATAATCTCTGTCGATGAAATCATTAACCTGACAATATCTTTAAATGTTACCAAATCTGTTGATGAATTCCTTCAACTCATCTGATCAGAAAATATAACAACGTTTTTCCAGGATGCCAGGCAAACACCTGGCATCCTTATTTTAATCTATTGTAAGTTTAAACACTACAGACTTCCCGGTGACCCGTATTGACTTGTTGAACCTGAAATAAGCCCCTGAGATACACTCCAGCATTTACCATAATTGTTCATTTGAGCACTGAATCGATCCGGCTGCAATTGTAATGACCGCTTCCCTGATACCTGTAACCATTCCTGCGCATTGGATACTCCGGTATATACAACTCTGTCAACTACCTGCTTTGCCCGGTTTCTGATCGTAATCCAGTTTCCATTCTGTGTCAGATCCAGAAAACTGACGGGACTCAATGAAGCATTCACCCAGGGAAGCTGGCGTCTGCCGATTGTAAAATATCCGTTAGGGGTAATGATTACATTAGCCAGGGCACGCATTTCACCATCAATGTCAATATACAACGTATCATACGAAGCTGCGATTGTTGATGGATTATACAACTCAATATATTCCGAGTCATTTGATGCATACATGATTTCTGTGATGAAAACCTCTCCGGTCTCTATAGTATCAGATGTAAAAACGCCCATATTTGCCGAAATAATGGTTGATGGTGCCGGGGTGATAGTTACGTTTAATCCGAGCGTTCCCGGTTGAGTATGAAACGAAAGATGCACCGTGGATGTATTTGACAGAAGATATGTAAGTTGTGTTGACGCCCTGTAAAGAGTGTCCTTTTGTATATTTATGCCGTATACGCTTAATGTTCCGGTTGTTTCGTTAGGAATATTGTCAAGTGATAACAGAACCTTGGATGAACGTTTAACCGATGACGTCCAGGTTTTTGCACCAGTATTAAAAACTGCAACAACAGTATCAACTGTATCCGGCACATTAGCAATTTGTAAATAAAACGATCCGGAGCCAGGCTTTAGCTTGACAAAAACTACGGTTACATTTTCTGCAACCACACGTACCGTCTGGGTTATTAATGAATCCTGATGCAGTACCTGATTTGATTTGTCTTTTGTGTAAACCCGTACAACCCTGTTTTCACCTGCGGGTATATTAACGATTGTATCACTTAACACCGGAGATACTGCAGCAAGAGGGATAGACTTTCGTAGCATCTGAAAATCGCTGCCACTGATTTCAACCACCATGCTATCAAATGATGTTTGTGCTGTCTCAAGAAGTTTTTTCAGACTACCGCTTTCAAAAAGGACATTTATTGCAAGCATCCCCTTTTTCTCATGCTCAGGATTACTTGACATATCCCTCCCGCACCCCATAAAAAATACAACAGCAAAACACAAAACAGCAGTAACTATACGTTTAACACCGTACATAAAATCCTCCTTCATAAAAATAATACGTATACAATTCAGATACTTACTTACCACTCCCGGGAAAGCGAACATGTAATACAATCAATTTCCATGCCACATCAAAAAGCTTGCTAAATGGCTTTTTTCCCAGTTTTTGAGATTATGTGTTTTTCAAAAATGGAATTGTTATTTTAATTTGAGAATCATTTACTCTTGTAGATAAAACCATGGTAAATGATGTACTATTTATTGAAACAATTATAATAGGATCAACTTTTACCTTGTCGACTTTATATAATCAATGTACAATTCTAAAATATTGAGTAATTTTCACATTCTATAGCAACCTAAAAGTTCTCAAGGAGCAAAAATGGATGTAGCGTATATCAATCCATTTGTCGTTTCAACAATTGAAACATTCAAGAAAATGCTTAACACTGACGCAAAGCCCGGCAAGGTTGTTTTGAAAAATGACAATCTTCACAGTTACGATGTCTCTGGTATTATCGGACTGTCAGGAGAAGCTCAGGGATCGATATGCATGAGTTTTCCTAAGATCATGGCACTTAAAGTTGTATCCGCACTTGTCGGCACGGAAATTAAAATTATTGGAGCCGAAGTTGCTGACTGCATAGGCGAGGTCGCAAATATCATTGCAGGTAATGCAAAACAGCACCTGACACAATATAACCTTTCTATTTCATTGCCAAAAGTTGTCATGGGAAAAGATCATCACATTGCATCCCAGCGGGGAGTTCCAACAATTGTCGTACCATTCGAGTGTCCGATGGGTGAATTTGCTATGGAAGTCTCATTGAAAACGCCGGAAAAATCATAGCTCATGATGTGGCAGGCATAGTTGAAATGCCATTTTTGTTGTATGTTCAGTGTAATCTCTGATGTACTTCCGGTTTTCGCCAATTATTGTACCTGTTTGTTTAATTTTAAAAAATCACTTTTGTTTCCATTGTGGAAAAAACGTATTTTCTTCAGGTCGAGTATATACCTGATAAAGAACGAAAAGCAATAATGCTACCAATTACCACAGAGGAGATTATTTGTGAAGGGCAGTAGTGTCCGGGTTAGTAATGTTTCCAAGAATTTTGGCAATTTTAAAGCAATTCAGAATGTTTCTTTCGAAATAAAAAAAGGGGAATTTTTCTCTCTCCTCGGGCCTTCCGGATGTGGTAAAACAACGCTTTTACGTATAATTGCAGGATTTGAAGATCCCGGAAACGGTGTGGTTTTTCTTGATGATACCAATGTAGTCCCGCTCCCCGCAAATAAGCGTCATGTAAATACAGTGTTTCAAAATTATGCACTTTTTCCGCATCTGACAGTATTTGATAACGTAGCGTTTCCACTTCATTTAAAAAAACTTCCCGAAAGGCAGATTCAGGAAAAAGTTAACGAATATCTCGAACTTGTAAAGCTTCCAAATGAGGGGCGCAAGTTCCCGGCTCAATTATCCGGTGGCCAAAAGCAGAGAGTGTCAATAGCACGGGCCCTAATCAATGAACCAAGTGTTCTTCTTCTTGATGAACCACTGTCTGCGCTTGATGCAAAACTAAGGCAGCACATGTTAATTGAACTTGATGCAATTCATGACAAAATCGGAATTACATTCATCTATGTTACACACGACCAGCAGGAAGCATTAAGCGTTTCCGATCGCGTCGCAGTCATGAGTGAAGGCAAAGTACTGCAAATCGGTACACCTTTTGAAATCTATGAAAGCCCTGCAAATAGTTTTGTTGCAAAATTTATTGGTGAAACGAATTATTTCAAGGGCACTGTTACTAAACTACTTGACGAAAAACATGCTCTCATTAATATAGAAAACATTGGATCTCTGGAAGTATACCTTGACAAGCCTGCAGGCATTGGTGACCATGTTAAAGTTACGATTCGTCCAGAAAAAGTCAAGATCAGTATCGAAAAACCGACTGAATCCAGCCAGGGTATCAATGTACTTCAGGGATTTGTTGATGAAGTCATTTACACAGGGTTTCAAAGTAAATTTTTTGTTAATATTCATGGATGCAACCATGTCTTCATGGTATTCAAGCAGCATGTACGTTTCTTTATGGATGAAAAACCTATAAAATGGAAAGATCCGGTTTACATGTGGTGGTATCCTAATGATGGTTTTATTGTGGAGGTTGAGCCACAGTGAGAAAAAATCCGGGACCTCTCTATGCCATGCCGGTTTCCGTCTGGGTAGCACTATTCTTTGTTGTACCACTTATGATTATTTTCACATACAGTTTTATGCAGAAAGGTCTGTACGGTGGTGTTGTTTTTAAATTCAGCCTTGACGCCTACAAATCACTTTCAAATCCTGTTTTTCTCAGAGTTACTTTTACAACATTCCTGATAGCCACCAGTGCAACAGTATTAATGGTTTTCCTCGCACTTCCAGCATCCTACTATATTGCGCGGAGTAAATATAAAAATTTACTATTGCTATTAATTATTATTCCATTCTGGACAAACTTTCTTATTCGGATTTATGCATGGATAGCAATTCTCGGGAACAATGGATTTCTCAACAGCATTCTTCTGTCAACCGGGCTTATTGATGCACACATACAATTTCTTTACAATAAATATGCAGTTATTCTCGTAACCGCATATACCTATTTGCCATTTGCAATTCTACCGCTATATTCGTCAATTGAGAAATTTGATTTTTCACTGCTTGAAGCAGCCCGGGACCTTGGCGCTTCTAAACGCCAGGCAACCTTTAAAGTATTACTACCAAACATTCGCGGCGGTATCACGACAGCTATTCTTTTTACATTTATACCATCATTTGGTTCCTATGCTATTCCTCAGATCATGGGGGGAAGTGATTCACTCATGCTTGGCAACATAATAGCACGCGAATTGACAATTACACGAAACTGGCCCCTTGCGTCATCAATCTCTGTTGTACTCACTATTGTAACCACCTTGGGTGTTGTCCTTTTTATGCAGCTTAACAAAAACGCAACAGAATCTGTCAGGAAAATTTCTGTTACCGACAAGGGGGAATCATGAGTGCGAAAAAGGCAACATTCTCTCCGGTCATGTTTACTGTTACACTGATTTTTTTCTATTTACCTTTAATTATCCTTATTCTGTTCTCATTCAACAGTTCCAAAACAATGAACTGGTCCGGATTTTCACTTCATTGGTATAAAGAGCTGTTTTTCAACTCACGAACTTTGTGGCAGTCATTCGGAAACAGTGCGGTTATTGCATTGACATCCGCAACTATCGCAACAACTATAGGAACGCTGGGTGCAATCGGAATATACTGGTATAACTTCAAATTCAAAAAGGTACTTCAGGTCGCAACGTTTATGCCGCTTGTTTTACCGGAAATTATTATTGGTGTGTCACTTTTGATATTTTTTGCAGGTATTAAATTAAAACTAAGTTTACTTACAATACTTCTGGCACATACGACATTTAATATTCCATTTGTTTTATTAATTGTCATGGCCCGCCTTGAAGAGTTTGACTTTTCGATTATTGAAGCAGCGTATGATCTTGGAGCTACCGAAATTGACACTTTATTAAAAGTCATTATTCCGGTTACATTCCCCGGCATCGCCTCCGGTTTCCTGATGGCAGTAACACTTTCGCTTGAGGATTTTGTTATAACCTTCTTTGTTGCCGGTCCGGGTTCATCAACACTTCCACTCCACGTTTATTCAATGATCCGATTCGGCGTTTCTCCGGTCATCAATTCACTATCTGTCGTTATTATTGCAGGAACCATTATTGTAGCTTTCTCAACCAGAAACATTTTAAAGTATCTTGTTCACAAATAATTTTAAGGAGGGGATATGATTCGCGCTCTCATTCTTACCATGGTTGCCTGTCTTCTTGTAATTGCAAGTTGCAGTAAAAAAAGCGACTCTGTACAAACATCAGGGACAGATAAACAGAAACTCTACATCTACAACTGGACTTACTACATTCCTGATGCAGTGCTCAGAGAATTTGAAAAACGTTTTAACGCAACGATTATCTATGACATGTATGCATCAAATGAAGAGATGTTTGCAAAATTAAAAGCTGGTGGAACCGGATACGATATCGTGTTTCCATCAGGAGATTATGTTTCAATCATGATCCGGGAAAAAATGATTGACTCTATTGACAAATCAAAAATTCCAAACTTTTCCAATCTTGATACATCGGTACTTAAAAAGATCACGTATGATCAGGGTTGTACACACAGTGTTCCATACATCATGGGCGCAGCGGGTATAACTGTAAACAGAAAGCTGGTTGGTACTTATGAAAAAAGCTGGTCCATTTTTTACAAAAAAGAACTTAAAGGAAGAGTAACCCTTCTTGATGACATGAGGGAAGTACTTGGAGGAGCGCTTAAAACACTTGGTTACTCTGTAAATACGACAAATCCGGATGAACTTGCAAAAGCCAAAAACGTTGTTCTTAAATGGCGCGAAAACATAGTTAAATTTGATGCCGAAGCATTCGCAAAAGGATTTGCCGCCGGAGAGTTTTATGCTGTTCATGGTTATGCAGAAAACGTATTCCTTGAACTTGATTCCAGTCAACGTAAGGATGTCGAGTTTTTCATCCCGAAAGAAGGCAGCGCTATGTACATGGACAACATGGTACTGCTTAAGGATGCAAAAAACAAGGAGCTTGCCTATAAATTTATGAACTTCATTCACGAACCGGAAATCTTCGCTCAGGTAGTTGACTTCCTTATGCTGCCATCAATAAATGTACCGGCAAGAGCCATACGCAAAGTAACACCAAACTACGAAATAACTGACCTTGTAAATTCTGAGTTTAAAGAAGATCTCGGACAATATCTAGAGCTTTACAATTCTATATGGAATGAAATCAGAATCGGGAAATAATTATTTCAGACAACAAACAACGATTCACCAGACTACCTTTTTTCAACGTAAATTATGAGCCATATTTTGGCTCATAATTTAGAAAATGTAAAAGTAACATTCCACTCTACAGATTCATGAGGAATCAGAAACTTTGAAAAAAACGGTTCAATTGAAAAAGCATTCTCATTTGCCCAAACAGGCAACCATGATAAACCATAAGATGTCTTCATGGTAATATCTTTTACCAAAGAATGTTTTATACTAATAGAAACCGGCTTATTCCACGGTACTGAAGTTGTTCTATAACACCCCATTTTCCAGTCAAAGGAGTGTACCATACTCAGATGGTTGTCACAATTTTTAAATCCTGGATTATCAGGAATTGTCAACGGCAAGGAAAGATGGCAGGAAACATTTCCGTTATTCAGAGGAAAAAAAGGATGCACAAACCATCGCACGGGAATTGGAAGAATACCAGTGTTATATATATTCGCCATTAACGTGCATCCGGAGCCCTCAAGAACAACTCTTTTTGTCAAATAATACCTGTACCCTTTAAACTCCGCGCTGGTTGACATCTCTATAAAATCTGAATTCACAACAATTTGCCATTGACACGGTGCTACAACAATCGGATTCCATCTGACATGAAACGGTGTTGTCTCACTTGACCTGAGAACATCACCGACACCGATGACATGCACACTCTCTCCAACGTTTGAAACGGCACTTCCAATAGCAGTCTCAAAAACATCCGGTATTCCCTGACCATCAAAGACTGGTGGATGAGAATCAGGAAATTTTGGTCCGGAGAATAATGGGCCATGTTCCACGCTGTCAATTTGCCATATATACCCCCCCCTGCAATACCTCGAACCAAGATACTGAAGATCATTTTCAGGGTGAAGAATACTTATTTTAAGTATGCGATTTGTCAAATACAACATGAATGAACCAACATTACAAATATCGCGGATTAAGATAACAACTTGTAATAATAATACCAACAGGTCAGGTTTAAGATACATTGATCAAGATACAAGGTAATCAACACTTGGTTTGATTTACCCTTATGCACCTATACACCCAAATGTCACTTTCCTGCTACAACAGAAATGCCAGCGCCACTGCACCGACTATCGCGAATAACGCTATTGTAAATGAAACAGAGAAGAAAAGTAATTGTTTTCTTTTCCTCTCACGTTCCCAACTGTCCGCCACATTGTAAACTTCTTTGGAATTCCGACCTGATGACGCCTTATTATTTGACAATGATGTATAATTATTGTTGTTTGGTTCAATAATTGATTTCATATCAAACGACATCGTTTCCTCAAGATACTCATTAGGGTCTGATTCGCGATGATTATTCTTATAATAATCAACAGTGCTACGCTTAATCTCAAGGTATTTTGTCTCTTCTTCGGCTTCTGGCACCGGAAATCCAAATTTAGTTTTAGAAGGAGCTGGCATATTTGTGCTGTTTGGAATCATTGACTGACCTTTTTCTGCATTTTGTAAATTTATTGTTTCTTCAAGTTCGGTATATTTACCCACAGCAAAGAAAGAATTTGCCTGTTTTTTAACATTTGCCTGTTTTTCGTCTTCCATTTTTTTTGCATCCGCTATTTTAGTCCACTTTCCATCATACAGGACCTCACCCGCTTCAAGGTGCATCATGAAACTTCGTTCACGTTCGACCTTATCATTTATCGTAACCCAATTTCCCTTTTCATCAATCACATAACCATCAATTACCTTTTTCCGCACTTCTTCAGGAATATCTTTCATATGTAAAATTCCTTATTAAAAATATGACAAACTGTCAGGATCAACAACAAACAATCCTTTTACCGGAGGCTTTGGTTGATCCCCCGTTTTTACTGGATTATTTTGCCTCTCCATGTTAGTTTTTTTCATACCATCGAACGGCTGCTGTTTCTCTTTTTGTACAGACACAGATATCTTGTTGTTATCTTTTATATCTTCACTTACAAATTCATTACCGGTTGATTTTTCATCAATCGGTAATGATAGCTTTTTCTGACTCCTCTTTTTCCCCGAACTATCACCTTTCATAGCAGCTTTTTCCGCATCCGTCGGAATCCGTTGAGGATTCAGCTTGAAAAACAGTTCGTACTCACCTGCAGCTTTCTTCTGATCATCGTTCTTCCTGTATATATCTGCAGAAAATTCAAAGGGGGCAATATTCCCCTTGTCAATTTGTTTCAATTCTGCAAGAATCCGCAGCGCATCGTCATCATCACCCCTAAGCATTTTTCCAATAGCAACAGTTGTCAGTGTTGTACGATGCCTCTCATCCTTGAGTAGCTTCTTTAGGTACCAGATCGTCGCACCACAAGCAAGAATTGCAAGAAGCGCAAACGCAAACGCTATCACCGGGAGTGCGTTTTGGCCTTTTTCGGCCCGTTTGATCTCTTCGGACAGATCTGTACTTCGTAGTTTTTGCAGCTGTATTACTGCATATCCACATTCATTTGACTCAGGAAACTCCGTTATTAATTTCTCGTATGCACGAACTGCACTGGAGATCTTCTTATCAATATAATGTAATTTGTAGGCAGTTTCATATAATTCTAAAGGTGACAATTCCATGTAATCGTTTTCCTGTGGTACCGTGAATACCAGAATGTTTCATTCCCGTGCGGGCATAACACACTTCTGGTATATTCGTGATTATCGGCCTTTTTTTGCATTTTTCAATAATGATTTGATCTGTTTATCCGACATCGTTTTTTCAGACTGCGCAGGTGTATACCGACTACAAATAAACTTCTCATCACCACCAAAAGAAACAACGCCAGCTGATCCACCACTTTTTTTTGCTCTAAATTCGCTGCAACCCTGTTTCATCTTACAATTGAAACAAGAACCTTCCTGATCTCTTTTCAGGTGCGAAAAGCCCTTTTTCTCAAGGTCGCCATCACGTTTTCGCATCTCTTCTGCAGATGCAAGAGAGCGATTTTTTGCAACAAACCGTTCATGATCGTAATCAAAACCCATTCAGAACCCCTTACTGTGGATACAATAATCATGAGCCACACTCTAAAGTATTCTAATTTTGTTATTATTCAATCGGATTTAAATAATCTCAGGATAATAAAAAATTCCTGTATCTCATTATTATTTAATCCATAACTATTTTTAAGACAGCAGGAAATAAATACCAGAATTTGAAAAAATATATTCTACGACATGCTTAATTCACGTATTATTAAAAATAATCAATTACAGACCTGAATAATCAGTTTTCTGCAAATTTCTTGATTCTATCTTTAAACTCCATTATCAGATCAGGGGCGTTTAACGAGGACGGAACCATAAGCGGATGGGAATCCGGATTTCGTTCCAGAAAATTACCGATCAGGTTTCTTTCGAATGGATCAGATTGATCAGAGTCTGGTTGCGTATAAAAATAGTTAGTCAGTTCAACATCAACCGCTGCCGATAGCTCGTCAATACAGCTAAATGCTTTCATAACGGCTTTACGCTTTACAGAAACCCAGATAGTGAGTACCTTTGATTGTTCAGTGTGAGGTAAAAACAGTATACATTTTCCAGGTATTTCTGATACTTTGAGTGTTGCATTCTTGCGAATAGATGGATTATACTTTTTAATCAGTCGGTATTCGAACAATTCACACTCCAACTCAGAACCACACCGGTGGGCATCAAAGCTGACCGTTTCTTCTGCAATCCGTTTTTTGCTATTACCACCATACTTTCGAAAATGACTGATTATTGATTGCTGAAGGTCTTTACACTTTG
The DNA here is from genome assembly GCA_023459055.1 of Fibrobacterota bacterium. Taxonomy (GTDB): domain Bacteria; phylum Fibrobacterota; class Chitinivibrionia; order Chitinivibrionales; family Chitinispirillaceae; genus JAAZBG01. The sequence goes on along the minus strand of JAEWVR010000026.1, from coordinate 131,433 downwards.
ATATGAACAGGTATTTTCCGGTATTGTCCTTTAGTCCATATACACCGGGAGTCCGGGGTAGACTTTTAATCTGCTGTAACGTAAAATATTTACCAGCAATCATTTTTTCTGTAGTCAACATTACCGCACGATCAAGTTCATTTCTGGTGAATATACTCTTTTCTTTTAACATCTTCAGTGCATCAAAAACTGTTGATGCAAACTGTTTTGCCTGTTCAGGTGGTGAGTCTGGTAACTGAGTTTTGCCGAATATTTTTGATACCTGTGACAATGAATAGTTATCTGGAATGTCAATTGATAAAATATCAAGGAGATCATCAAATAACAGTATTCCATTTTTATCCGTAAGAACATCATTTTCAAATTGCGCATTGAACCGGTACATATCGTCATTTGAAAGCAATACCGGAATTTTTTCAGAAAGTATCGAGACAATCTGCCCCAGACGGGTCTCAATGCTATCAGAGGTAAGAATGATTCCAGACAGGTCAACACCCGCTAAGGCAGGCTGTGGTTTATGAAACCACACATCACAGCAGAATTGCGGATACGGGAATACATTCCAGACAGATATGTAATCCAACGTATCGCCTTGTGAATCAGTCAGCATGTAAACTATACAAAGAGGTAACCTGTCAAGCGTAATTTCGGTATTTCCCCTTGATTCATCAAACACCCAAAGACCATCCGGATTAAGCAGGCATCGTTTATCACTTGCAACAATCCCGCAAATAGCTGCCTGAGCAAATTTTACAGGCGGGTTTTTAAATTTTAGAAAACGTTCTGCGAGTTCGACAGACGAAACCCCTGTTTTTTCTATCCGAATGTATTCAATTATTGCTTCGACCATTATGTAGTAATTCTCCGGAGTAACCAACAACTGTTCCCGCAAAACAATCAGATTCTGGATAAGATGCTCAGGAACACAGAATCTGAGAATCTCACGATATATGAATATACTTAATTTTCATATCGCAATTGAATATTATCACGAAAACGAATCGTTTGTAGTTCATTGACAATAAACCACCGCGTGATCTCCGATAACACATTTACCGTTGTAGTATTTACATGTAAGACTACCTTTTACTGACGCAATTATGAACGCCTTTACAATCATTATGGGAATTTCTACCAGGGTATCATATTTAATTGACTATTGTGTTGCTTTTCAGAATAGTAATATGCAGCACATACAAGAGTTGACATTTTCAATAAAAGTAACAAAATCTTGCAAAAATAAAGATTTGTGATTATATTATATAGTCAAGAACACATCACACGACATTTCTTACCCCTAACACCATTCAATGCTCATACTGTGCATGGGTGTTCTTATACAGAGTATAGTTTCTGTTATTGTTAAATTTAACTTACTGGAGAGGAGTAAGAAATGGCAGCTATCACAAAAGCACAACTGGAAAAACTTCAAAAGAAATTTATAACAGATGCGGCAATAGGTGCACAATTTGGAATTACGCGTCAGGCAGTACATCAGCTTCGCAAGAAGTTTGGTCTCGAGTCATCACTAAAAGACAATCCCCAAAGAAACCGGAAAATTGTCAAGGCATATGAAAGTGGCGAATCCGGTACTGCTCTTGCAAAGAAATACGAGTTATCAATTTCTCAGACGTACCGTATTATCAATGAAAACAAAAAACCTGCCAGGAAATCAAAAAAACGAAAAAAATAGGGCTTACAGTCCACGCTGCAATCAGTAAAGGACGTACGATAACATTGCACGTCCTTTTTGATTTAGTTTATACTGCTGATAATTAGCTCAAAAAACTGACCGAGATTTTGCTAATTCAAGTGCCATTCATTAATTTATACCTTTAATTACAAAAACATGAATAGACCGGGAACGATTCAGTGTACGTCCCTGAACATGTTATCTACTCAATTAAGGCACTTTGCAATAGCATTCAACCAGAATAGATCAACGATGACTCAACCTGCAAATCAACAGCAAAGCAAACAAAAGCCTCTTGCAAAATCACTTACTATCGCAACATTTATTATGATGGGTTCGGTCTTACTGAGTAGAGTTGCAGGTCTTATACGGGAACAGGTGTTAGCCTATCATGGTGGTACATCAAGCGATATGGATGCTTATGTTACAGCGTTTATGATTCCGGAACTTCTGAACCATTTTCTTGCTGGTGGATTTTTGTCAATTACATTTATTCCTATATTCCAAAAACACATTTTAAGTGGCCACAGGGAAAAAGCCTGGAAGTCGATGTCCAACCTTCTTACTATTGGTTCAATTGCCTTCATAGCCACAATCCCGCTGCTGATATTCTTTACCGCTGACATTCTTACAATCATGAGTAATTTCGCATCTGTATTTGGCGTGAAAGGAAACCTTGTTACAGATCCAAAGCAACTGGCATTGACAATACGACTAACACAGATCATACTTCCAGCCCAGATACTTTTCTACTGGGGTGCTTTTTTTTCAGCAGTTCAGATGGCAGAGCACAAATTTTTCCTTCCTGCACTGTCACCACTATGTTACAATTTCGGTATTATTCTGGGTGGAGTTGCGCTTGGTCCTGTAATAGGCATTGAGGGATTTGCATGGGGAGTATTATTTGGTGCACTCCTTGGTAATATACTTATACAGCTTCCCGGTGCTTTACAATGCGGTTTCCGGTATAGATTTAGAATGGATTTTAGCGACCCCGACTTTACAGACTACATAAAAAAAACAATACCACTTATCCTTGGCCTTGGAATGGTTTTTTCAAACGAAATTTTCTTTCGTTTTTTCGGCAGTTTTCTACCTGAAGGATCGACATCAAGTATAAATTACGCACTTCGCACCATGCTGATTGCAGTCGCAGTTTTTGGACAGGCATCAGGTGTTGCATTTTTCCCTTACTTGTCAAAAATGGCTATCGAACATGAATTCAGTAAAATGTCCGAACTATTGAATTCTATGCTTTACAAAATAGCATTGTACCTTCTGCCTCTCAGCGGCATTATGTTCATACTGTCAAAAGAAATTATTTCCATCCTTTTTCAAAGAGGGAGTTTTACTACCGATTCAGTTTCGAAAACATCGATTGTATTCGCAATTTACCTTACAGGAACATTTGCTTTTAGTGCATCGATGATTATTTCGCGGACATTCTATGCCCTTCAAAACACCCTGCTACCGATGCTTATCAGTACACCAATTGCATTACTTTCAATTCCATTGTATATATTATCCGGCAGACTGTTTCAGGCTAACGGCATTGCTGTTATTGCAGTACTTTCGATGACCGTACAGTTTATAATTCTTTACCTGATATGGGTCAGACAGTACCGGCTCTGGAAGGATGCTATTGATCTTTCAAAAAAAATCATCAAAGTATTAGTGATATGTATCTGCGGTTGTATAGGCGGGTATTACTTTAAAGGATTCATTTCCGGTTTTATTTCAGGGAACGGTTTGATTTACAATATAGCACTTTGTATTGTTACTGCAGTCCCTGTACTTTTTGCAATTTTCTGTACTTATGAACTGACAAAAATGCAATCACTAAAAGAATCTATCCGGGGTTTATTAAAGAAGAAATGAATAACCATCCTCAGATGTTTACACTTTGCATTTGCTCAATTTTCGTTGTCGAAACAGTTATAGTGTCAACTTTTTTCTAATCTCTCACAGGCTGGCCCTGCTTAAGAGCCCGGACAATGTCTGACACTTTTTTCATACGAAGAACATCATCTGCGAGCTCTGCTGCATCATTTGAATCAATCAAACTTAGAATTGCCTGAACTTTTGGAATAAAAGAAGCTTCAATGGTCATTTCATTTACCCCGATACCGGCAAAAAACGGAAGATACAACTCATTATGGGCCATGTCCCCGCAGATTGCGATACTTTTCCCTTTTGTAATCGCTGCATTTACAACTGTTTTTATTGCCCGAAGCACTGCAGGGTGGTGTGGTACATAATATGAAGCGACCTTCTCATTTGTCCTGTCTACAGCAATCATGTACTGTACCAGATCATTTGTACCAATAGAAAAAAAGTCTGCTTCCGTAGCAAGATCGTCTATAACCGGAATCACTGATGGTACTTCGATCATCATACCTATTGCAGGATTTCGGTTACATTGCATTTTTTTCTGTTTCATCATTTCAATACACTCATACACAGATTCACGCGCTTCAATAAATTCCTCGTATGATGAAATCATCGGAAACATAATACGGATCTTTGCGTTGATACCAGCCCGAAGAATCGCCCGGATCTGCTGATGAAACAATTCCTTATTTGACAAGGAGAACCTTACTGAACGCATTCCAAGAAATGGATTTTGTTCCTTGCTTCCCTCATAATACGACAACACTTTATCGCCCCCGATATCAAGTGTCCTGAACGTTATCTCCTTACCAGGCATACTTTCGACAAGTTGTTTATAAACAACATACTGCTCCTCCTCTGATGGAAAATCTGCGCGAATTAAAAATGGAAACTCCGTTCGATACAAACCAACGCCTTCACTTTTTACCTCATTGGCAAGCTTTAAATCAGAAAGTAAATTTATACTTGCGAGCAGACGAATCTTCCTGCCATCTTTTGTAAATGTCTCCTGCTTTATATGAAATGATTTAACCTTTGCATTTTTCCTGTTTTCGTTTCGTTCGTTAAAAGTTTCAACAATTGAGTTTGCAGGATTAATGTAGAAATTACCAACTTCTGCATCAAGCAGCACCGGTGTTTCGTCCGGTATTGACAAAAGCCGTGTAGAATCAACAATAAGCATCGGAATCTTTAGCGATCGTGCTAAAATCGACAAATGCGACGTAACTCCACCACTTACCAGAACTACACCCTGAACATTCTCAGATGACAATTTTAAAATATCCGATGGAAACAGTTCCTGTGCAATAACAACATGATCTTTACAAAAGCATGTATCCTTATACTCATCAACCAGATTACTTAAAATTCGTATACAGACATCATGAATATCCTGCACTTTTTCACGAATATAGGCATTTGATCCCAGTGAAAAAAGATTCGTATAGTGACGCGCCACACTGATAACTGCGTACGGTGGTTCTAGTCCCTCCTCAATTTTCCTGATCATCGAGCCGGTAAATTCCTTATCTTTCAACAGCAGCAGATGTGCCGTAAAAATTAACGATGCAACATCAGACAATTTTTTTTCTACGCTTGCCTGAAGTTGTTCAAGCTGTTTTGCCGTTTTAGCAACAGCAGCCTTAAAATCCTTAAGCGTATAGTTTCCGGGATACTCTTTATTAAACAGTGAGTCAGCAGCTCTCTCTTTGTCAAAAACACGGGATGGAGCAAATGCGAATCCTTCAGATGCCACTTTCCCTTTTTGTAACTTCAACTGACGCACCGGTTTCTTATCTCCTGGCACAGTAGAGATTTTTTGTGAGATAAACAGTCGTGCCATCTCAAGCATATTGGCAAGCTGTGATGCCACCGCACGAAGCGTTACAATATCATTATCATTAAAGGCATTTGCTTTCTTTCGCTGTACAACAAGTACACCGATTCTTGAAATAGCCCGTAAAATCGGAACTGCCAGAAATGCATCGTATAATTCTTCAGTTAATCCGGGGAAATATTTAAAATTTGGATTCTCTTTACCAACTTTCTCAGAAACCGGCCTTTTTTCCTTCAGCGCAAGCCCTGTCAGGCCTTCACCAATTTTTAAACGAACATTGTTTACCGCGGATTTACTTAAGCCGTGTGTTGCCCTGAGAACCAGTTCCGTAGCCTCATCATCGTAGAGATACACACTACAGACATCGGCATTCATGTGTCGTGCAACCATCTCAACTATGCGCTCAAGAAACGATTCGATACTTTCCGAGCCAGTAAAAGCTTCATTAAGTTCACCAATATCACATATCAACTGGATATCTTTCATATACGAGCTTTCGAAAAAGTACCTTCAGACATAAACTGCCTCAGTGTGTTATACTTATAAAATAATTAAAATGGAATTCAAATGTAAAAAAAGCCAGTCCAATTGTTTGGACCGGCTATTATTTTCAAACGCAAATATCTAAAAGATGTTTATCGTCTGCCAAATTTGATCTCTGTGTCACCAGATGCTTCCGAAGAGCTCTCAGATGATACATTTTCGTTTGTACCGGACTCAGTCTCCGAACCATCACCGGTATCCCCTTCTTTCAACATACGCCTTTTAACAAGGATTTTTCTTCCATGCTGAAGATTTTCTTCATTGTCATCCTGTGCAATATCAGGTGTTGATGTCGATTCGATTGGAGCACTTGTGTTCTGAATTGGTTCCTGAACCTGTGGCAGAGCCTGATCCTGAATCATTACATTCTGATTTTCAAGATTTGGTTTTTCTTCCGTACTTCCCGCAGGAGTATCAAAACTTATTGGTTCGCGGGATTTGTTACGTTCCTGCCAGTTATTATTTCTGCGGTCACGATTGTCGCGGTTACGATCTTGTCCACCACCATGGCGATGATCACGATCCCTGTTGCCACCTCTTCTATCACCGCGATCGCCACGGATATCACGATTATCACGACGATTCGGGTTTTGATTTTGATTCTGATCTTTCGAAAGATTTTCCTGAACTTTACGTCGGGCAAACTCCTGATCACGTTCTGCGTTTTTAAGTTTCAAATTGATATCACGAAGTGACTTTTCCACAGTGTCAACTGAACCTGCTGCAGAAGTTTGTGCCTGCTGTGATTGTGGCTGGCTTGTTCGTGGAGGACGATTTTCGTTTCCAGGTCTTCTGTTGTTCTGATTTCTGAACTCTCTGTCTTTTCTCTCCTGCTGTGCTTTTTCAGCAGATGAAACTAACTGACCCACTTTTTCGCCCTGATCGCTTACTGTTTTCTTAAGTGATGATACTTTTGCGATCGTAATAATTTGCAGAATAACGACAACGATTGTCGCGATAATTACTGCTAATTCCATGTTAACGTCTCCATAAATGTTTAATTATCAGTGCATAATAATTGAGTCTTTTAATACGCGCAGCGATCTCAATTCCGGTTTATGCAAAAAAAGTTAAGCGCGTTTCATTTCTGTTCATGCACTTGATGCCAAATTCAAAGATGTCTAATACCCGCATGATCAACAATTCAAACTCTTGCCGCCTACCCCCTTTCGATAGTAAAAAATCGAGCCTGATTCGATTCTTTATCCTATATTTTTTTTATAAACTGCTGATCCAGTGTGTTTAATTCATTGACTATAGTAGAAACAGACTGAATTCTTTTATTAAGCAGATACAGCTTACTCCAGATAAACAGTAGTGTTAATACAAATAAAAAAAATATTACAATCCAGATTATGGTAACAATTTCCATGGGTATATCTCAGGAAGGCACATAATTACAGGGTATGTAGTTATTAACACAATTTTATCTGACAGATCTGAATAACTAAATTTCATTTTCCTACTTTTGCCATGATTTTACAGGCAAATTCATCGACACTGAACTGTCCGGATCGTTGTGTATGCTGACACATTAAAACAATGTCTGCATCACCACGCATCCTTTATAACATAAATTACGCCATCAACCTGTTCAAGGCTGATTCGTTAACTACGTAACAGTCTTTTAATATGCTGTGGAAGCAAAAACGCCCCCGTATGTACATCGTCGTTATAGTAATTACAACACTCGGCAATCGATTCATAACGCGATTTCTCAAAATTTTCAAACACGTTGCCATTTTTAGCACATGCAAGAAAACTACAGATTCCCTCAGGAAATGAGTGCATCGAACAGATATATGGTTTTGTTTTCTGAAATAACGCTGAAGCGCTCCGGTAGGTATTACGTAAAAACTCACCATTGACAGTAGGAGAATACGTCTGAAATACCACAATGCCATCATCGGCAAGTCGTTGTGCAACAATTGAATAAAAATCCGCTGTTTCAAGCGAACCGACAGGCCCGCCCGGATCGTATGAATCAACGATAATAACATCAAATTTGTCCATATTTGACTTCAGATAGTTATATCCATCATCATATACAACCTGCGCTCTCGGATCATCAAACCCTTTTGACAAATCGGAGAAAAAACGTTTCACGGTATCGGTAACCATTTTGTCAATTTCCACAATCACCACAGATGAAACCGTATCGTGTTTAAGTACCTCCCGCAAACACCCGCCATCACCACCCCCAATAATACAAATCCGCTGTGGTTTTTTCATCATTAACATCACCGGATGAGTCATCATTTCGTGGTATATGTCACTATCGTACTCTGTTAGAACAACAGTTCCCCCAAGGCACATCACCATCCCGAAACTATAGGTATCAAAAACCTCAATTTTCTGAAATGGACTTGAGTCACAAAAAACAGCGTGTTTTGCGCGAATGGTAAGTCCGGACATTCCATGGATCAGATTTTTGATCCAGAGTGATGATCCGCTCTCCGTAGTAAATTTTATAAGGCTGTTCATGCTCACCTCACAAGTGTTAAGTTTTCGGCCATTTTTGGCCGCGACAGCCAAAGGCAATCAGATATTAAATAAAATAAGTATCACTTAATCAACAACTACAATCTTTGCTTTAGGGAACCCGTTAAAATTTGATGCACTCGCTGTTGTATATGCTCCCATAGACTCAAAAATAAGCATCTCCCCGATTTCAAGCAATGGCAGACTTATGTTTTCGTAAAGGACATCAATAGAATCACATGTCGGTCCTGCCAGTACAGAGTTAAAACGTTCACCCGTACGTTCAAGAAACATCGGATAGTCCGCATGGTCATACATTTTACCGGAAAATGATCCATATACACCTTCATCAAGATAGTACCACCATCTTTCATTTCGTAAAGATCGTCCCATCACCTTTGTTGCAAGTGTCATCGTCGGGCCACTGAGAACACGACCTGGCTCAGCAATGATCCGGTAACTTGAAAAATAGCGATCAAGATAATCAACAATCGGTTGGCAGAACTGTGCCATTGGTAATACCGGTGTCAGATAATTGATCGGAAAACCGCCGCCGATATCAATTACTTCAATATTGATCCCTTTCAACGCTGCTTTTTTACAGATATCACGGCAATATTCAAGTGCTTCTATATATTTGAGCGGACTCTCATTTTGCGAGCCGGCATGAAAGCTTATTCCACCGACATTAAGCCCAAGATCGTGTGCTTTAATAATCAGATCCCAGGTTTTTTCAGGTACCACGCCGAACTTTGCACTCAGGTTGACAAGACAGCCCGGATTCTGAATACTCATTCGTATTAAAAGGCGAAGTTTATCTTTATAAGGAATGAATTTATACAGTTCATCCTCATTATCCGCAACGAACCAAGGCATACCATACTCTACTGCGTAACGTATGTCACTGTCGCGCTTGATTGGATGTGTATGAATACATCTGTCTGCGGTGATATCGCAGCTTTTAAGTATGTCAATTTCGCCATTTGTACATACATCAAAGAACGCATCTTCTGTATTTAAGATCGACACGATTTCCCTGGTCGCGTTCGACTTTACAGCATAATAAAGATCAACCCCCGGAAGCGCTGCTTTGAGATTACGATAACCGTCCCTGAGTCTGCTTTCGGACAAGAACAAAACCGGTGTCCCATGCCGGGCTACCAATTCCTGGATTTTAGAAAACTCCATACCTGCTCTACTTAATACTCCTTACCTTGAATCATGTAATGAAATCATCAGGAAAATCGGGCTTTGCGTCTGTAATAACTCTTGCCGGCCCTTCTTTCAATAACTGGCTTATATAGGGAAATTCCGCCTGCATTGAAATATGTGTGGCGCCATTATACACACGCAAACCACTTAGATTGTTTTTTACCAGCCGTCGATCGATAACGGATGGTTTGATCAATGATGCGTTTATCTTTTCGGAGCTGATTGTGACCGACCACAATACAGCATACATGTGAATATACAAATAAAAAGGATTTACATTAGAAAAAACGCTGTTCAGTGTTTTCTGAATACACGAAAATGCCTGAGGACGTGAGACCGGAGATTCTGAGTGCATAACAAAAATACCATTTTCGTTCTTGAATGATTTTTTTACACTTCGGTAAAATTCCCGTGTATAGAGCATCTGTGATGGCCCAAAGGGATCAGTCATATCCATAATGATCACATCGAACCGACCTTTGCAGGATTTCAGATATTTGCGACCATCAACAATATTAATCACAACCCGCGGATCATCAAAACACCCATCATGAACTGACGTCAGATATTTTTTTGAAAACTCAATCACACCATCATCAAGCTCCGCAATCTCTGCACTCCTGACACATTTATATTTGAGTACTTCTCGCAATATACCACCATCACCGCCACCGATCACCAGAACATGCTGCGGATCGGGATGAGAACACAAAGCCGGATGTACCATTGTTTCATGATAATCATAATCTTTGCGTTCCGCCACCTGCGTTATTTCATCAAGAAGCATAACTTTACCAAATTCATCAGTATCAACCAGCTCAATCTGCTGATATTTTGTTTTTTGCTTCAGTAACGATTGCTTGATTGTATAGAAATAGCCAAAATACGGATTCAGCGCTTCTGTATACAGCTTTCTTCCGGGAGCAATTCTACTTATGTTACCTATTCCCGCTCGAATATGTTTCTGCATTCAAATATCTCCTGCATCTCCTTTTTAAGGAGGGTTCTAACGCGGGTACCCTCCGCCTTTGACATTTTTGCGCTGTCAGTACCAAACAGATAATTTTCCAGTCTGAAATTTTTAAGCATCATTTTTGTATGAAAGATATTATCAGAAACAATGTTGATATCGTATGCTGTATACTTATCAAGTATTTCATCTGATATGTAATCCTGCACGGATGTTATATCATGATCTATATATACTTTCCTCCCGTTTACATCACGGGTAAAACCGCGAACCCTGTAGTCCATCAGCACGACATCTGAATCAAAGCTATCAATCAGATAATCGAGTGCGCGTAAAGGTGAAATCATTCCACAGGTTGACACATCAATGTCCACCCTGAATGTTGATATACCAGTATTTGAATTATTTTCCGGGTAGGTATGTGCTGCAATGTGGCTTTTATCAAGATGCGCAAGAACGCCATCGGTACCTGCCGTATGATGCCCCTCATTGATAAGTACTGTAACACTTGCACCTCTTGGGATATAATCCTGTGTTGAAATATTTACAATCTTTGCATCAATGATCTTTGTTACATCCTCCGCAATTGCCCTGAGCTTTTCAGAATTGTAGACATCATCAATGTATTCGAGATAATCAATCTGTGACGCACGGGAACGGGCATAGCAGATATCATAAATATTGAAACTTAGCGATTTCGTAAGATTGTTAAAACCCTGAAGTTTGATTTTGCGTCCACGACATCGATTGATCACCATAACTCCTTCATGATAAAAAACATTACCAGCTGAAAATAATATTTTTCACACCTGTCTAAAGATATGATTTTTTTTTAATTTTTACTAATACAATTATAGCTCTTTTTTAGCACGTTTTTGGGTTTTTTATAATTTATAATTTTAACTATTTCGATTTGAAATGAAGCTACGCGCTGTGATGATACCACTATTTGTGACACGCCGAACATGTAAAATCATAATTCATTGATGTATAACGGTTTATACCCTCGGTACTTATGTGAAAAATAATTCAGCAGTATTACTTCGGTTCTTTTTCCAGGCTCGATATTAATTATCATACGATCTGCAAACAACCTGCTCATGTGAATACCTCTACCACTGTCATCCAGTAGTCCCTCACCGGTAATTTGACGATCTATTTTGTAGAGAACAGTCTCCTTGGTTAATTTACCCTGGTAATCAGTTATTGAAACGGCATATTTTTCATTATCATAGCCACACTCTACATATATATATTCCTGAGGTTCAAGGGTGACATCCGAAAATTCCTGATACTTCTCAGTACCATCACTGAGTGTCGGTGCATGATAAATCGCATTGGTAACAATTTCATCAAAGATCAATTTCATATCTCCCGATGTGCCAAACTTATTTTCCAAAACATCAACAACCCGCTCACGTGCATCACGTGCCTCATAAGACGATTTGATCCAGGTAGAGTCAAGTACTGTCATGCCATCATCAAGATATTTTCCCAATCCGAATACATCACCGCTTAGAAGTCCATACACCAGCGCATCAAGTTCTGTGAAGTTAAACGGTACTGTTTTGGGAATGATATTTGTAATCGAGTTTTCTTTTGCAACCCTTACGTAATCATCAACATTATAAGCAGTGATCAGTGCGACTCGTGTTTCAGGGTATTTTTTCCTAATTTCTGAAAGCAGTTTCGGACCGCTGATTCCGGGCATATTGATATCCGAGATCACCAGGTCAAAGTGATCGTTCTCAAGCAATTTCCAGGCATCATCGCCATTATCAGCAGTTCTCACGGTGTACTTTTCCTCCAGAAAATCAAGGAGCATCAGGCGTATGGCCTTCTCATCATCCACTACCAGAATCCTGTATTTTTTCAGATTAACGCTTGAAGACATAGAGAATCCTTTTTTTATTAGCCTCTGTTTTATCCGCTGAAAACTATCACATGGGTTGCAGAGACATTATTCCTCTTTAGTTATTGTACCAGCACTTTCCAACGGTAGTTCTATTGAGAATTTTGTAGTTTCATCAATGGAGTCAAAATAAATTCTACCCTGATGTTCCTCAATTATCCGATGGCTTACACTCAGGCCCAGTCCGGTTCCCTGGCCGGCTGGTTTGGTGCTGAAAAATGGATCAAATATTTTTCTCCGGATATCCGGGTTGATACCTATTCCATTATCAGCAATGGTAATAAGAGCAGTTGTAGGTTGTTTTTGTGATCCGACCACAATCCGCCCGATATATTTCTTCCCCTCAGCTGACATACGCAGTTTTTTTTCCATAACAGATTGAATTGCATTCGTAACGATATTCATAATGACCTGTTCAATCCGTGAAGGATCACAATGAACAAACGGTAATGATTCATCAAGGATAAATTTTTTCTGAATATCACCCGCCCCTTCAAGATGTATTGCATTGGTTGTTTTTATCAGCAATCTGTTGAGATCGACCAAAATATGCATTGATTCATTTTTTTTTGACAGATGCAAAAGATCTTTCATTATGACTGTCGCACGTGCTGCTGATTCAAGGATTGTCGCGACACGGCTGATACCCTTATCATTAAGTCCATATTTTTCAGGTTTTTCAAGAAGATTGACCGCTGTACCGCTAATGCCGGACAATGGATTGTTCATTTCATGCGCAATACCAGCAGTCATCACACCAATGCTTGCAAGTTTTTCCGATCTTATAAACTGTTCTATCATCCGTTTTTCGTCGGTTACATCATTGATAAATTCTATGACATGGACAAGGATTCCCGATGAATCAAGTACTGGAAATGTTTTTACCTCAAAGTACCTGATATCTTCCGGATTTTTTTTAATAAATCGTTTATTAACAACTGCTTTGCCGGTTTTAAATGTGGCCAGACAGGGACAATCGACACATTGACTATTGCAGTTAAAAAATATTTCATGACACTTTTTTCCGAGTAATGCCTTTATTTCCCGGCCAACAAAAGCGGCATACCCTTTATTCACCCTGACAATATTCAAATTAATGTCAACGATACAGATCATGGTGTCGATTGCATCAAAGACAGTCTCAAGTTCCCGCTTACTAACCTGGATTTTACGGGAGCAGTGTTCCTGTTTTGATACATCATCATTTTGACATTCCATGTGCATTCCTGCCGGTAACTTCGTTGATTTTATAGTATTACATAAAGACAAGAGGAGTGCAACAGAGAACTTTCAATAACAGGAAAAAAGTTGATATAAAATTTGGCAAAAAAAAAGCTGCCTCATGAGGCAGCTTTTTATGTGTCACAAAAACAAATTAGTTACTTATTTTGCAAGAACACGCCACTCTACCCGACGATTCTTTGAGTGACAATCTTCATCACTACAGCTAAAATTCGCAGGGCGTTCTTTACCATACGATGTAGTCTCGATACGATCAGATGAAATGCCATATGAAGTCAGGTAATTTTTTGCGGCTTTTGCACGGTTTTCACCAAGTCCCATGTTGTACTCTGACGAGCCACGTTCATCTGCATGCCCTTCAGCCATTAAACGGACACCATCATGTTCTCTGACAAAGCTTGCAAGCCTCTCAAGTGTACTGATTGCTTCCGGCTTAAGATCATATCTGTCAAATTCGAAATAAACCGGCTGTAACAACGCCTGAAGCTGCCCGCTGATATCCTCTGGTGGAGGTGGCGGCGGTGGAGGCGGCGGCGGTGGAGGTGGCGGTGGTGGAGGAGGAGGTGGTGGTGGTGGAGTCTGCTCAACCTTTGTAACCTTCTTGCTACAACCGGTAAAACTCAGACCCAGTGCAATTACAACAAAAACAGCAATACTAAAAAGTCTTTTCATTCGACCTCCCGCTCTTACTGGGGTGATAATTTAAATGTTAATTTTTTCTAATGCAACCGCAGGCATTATTTACCCTATTTGATCAACACACACAATTTATAAAAATTACAGTTATTTTATAAATACCAAGGAATCTTTAAAACTACTTCCCGGAGCAAGAAAAATCTAATTCCAGGTGTTGATTGTTTCAGGTTAATGCATAATTAAAATATTATTTGAAAAACTATACTGCAAGTATATTGGAATAATAATTTATTCTTGCTTTTTAATGCATCCGTATTTCATCAGCGTTGAATTTCCTTAAGCGTATCTGACGGATTATTGATACTTTGCAGTATTTCAGAAACCGGCGGTTTTCCTTTTTTAGCAAACACAATTTTCCCATCAGGATTAATTACAAAAACAAACCGTTTATTCATTACGGCACCCTTTACGCCATATGCTTTGGCAACAGCGGCATCCTGATCAATAAGTAATGGAAACTGAAATTTATGCTTATCTGAAAATTTCTTATGTGATTTATCAGATGCAGGATTAACACCGAAAACGGCTGCGTTACTATTGGTAAACGCAGCATATTCATCACGAATTTCACAAAGTTGCTGCGTACATACCGGAGTTTCATCACCTGGATAAAAAATAAGAACAACATACTTATCACCTTTAAAATCTGCCAGATTAATCGTAGCACCTGTTTCATCCTTAAGACTGAATAAATATGCAGAATCACCAACCGATGGCACTTTTGCAAAGGCATGCGTAAGTACCAATGAGAGTAGAAGTACAATCGTTTTTTTCATAAAACCTCCCATATAGGGTAAATAATAGAAACCATTTGAGAAACTTAACTCGATTATACGGCTATGTAAAATCAGATATTGCTAAACAGAAATACTCTTTAATAAAAATTCTGTATCTGCAAAGAGCAATAAACAACATTATAATGGAGATTCCATTTACTGTAAACACAATTTTATTCCACAGCTTGTTTTCCCGCTCGCGTGCAATTCTATACAGCTTATTAACCGCTCCAATCAGCTTTTTACCCTTACCATTTCTTTTTTACTCCCATTTGTAGTTTTTTATAGCCTTACAATGATTGTAGGGTATAATTAACAAATAACTGTATTTCGCACCCTGGTTTCGATTATCTTAGATATTTACAGTTATAGTAACAAACTATAAATCAATGTATTGATACATTATATTTAATGTTTTTCAGCTCATACTGAGAGCAAGGCGGTCGCCATGAAACCGGAATACAGAATTTTTATCCTTGAGGATGATCCAACAATTCAGTTTAATTTATCATCACTTTTAAAAAAGGGCGGCCATTGCATCGCCGGAGCATCATCAAGTGGTAAAGATGCCGTGCAGCAAATTGCTCTATGTAATCCGCAATTAATTTTCGTTGATATCGGATTACCTGACATAAGTGGCATTGACGTAATAAAAGAACTTCTGAAAGATAAGCCTTATCCAATTGTAGTAATTTCATCAGACGATCGTCCGCATATTGTTATGGAAGCGTCGAAGGCAGGAGCACTGGCGTATATTGTAAAACCGTTCGATATAGCTCAAATAGAGCGGGCAATTATTGTCGCATCGGTTCATTTTCAAAATCAGATGCAAATGATGGATCTCAACAAAAAGCTCGTGGAATCCGTTGACCAATGTAAAATTGCAGAATCGCAACTCTCCGATAGTGAACGGATGTTCAGAACTCTCGCCGAAAACACTCAGGATATTATTATGCGCCATGACAAGGATGGTAAATGTCTCTATGCTAATCCGGCATTTGAAAATATTATCGGCATTGCTCCATCCAGAGTAATTGGATCGCGATTCTTTTCATTCATTGATGATCCTGACAAACAGTGTTACAGTGAGGCCACACTCCAGAAAGTTATTGACAAAGGAGCATCAACTCACTTCGAAATATCGTTTGACAATTCAGGTAAAGTATTCGACTGGTGGATGGTACCCGAGTTTGACAGTAACAACAGTACCCATTCGGTAATCAGTACCATTCGCGACACATCAGAGTTACGGGATGCCCGGGAACGTCTTTATCAGCTTGAAAAAATGCAGGCAATCGGTCAGCTCGCTGGTGGAATTGCGCATGATTTTAATAATAAACTTGGTGCAATACTTGGTTACGCAGATATACTGCTTGACACACTTGCCGATGATGACCGGAGAAAAAAATACGTTGACGCAATAATAAAAGCAGCACAGTTTGCATCAGACCTAACAACGCAGCTGCTCGCATACGCACGTAAGGGTAAAGTAAAGAACATCCTTCTTGATATGCATCAGATAATTGATGAGCTTGTCAGGTTTCTTTCAAGTTCCTTCGACCGCAAGATTGTACTTGTAAAGAAGTTTGGTGCAGAATCACCCTTTATCTTTGGTGATCCGCTGTTGTTAAAAAACGCATTTTTAAATGTCGCCCTTAACGCAAATGATGCAATGCCGGATGGAGGAACATTAACATTTGAAACGGATCAGATAACACTCACCGAAGATTTTCACCTGTTTGATTCATCAACACTTTCTCCCGGTTCCTACTTAAAAGTTCGAATCACCGATACTGGTGTAGGCATTACCAATGATGATATAGAACGGATATTTGAACCATTTTTTACAACAAAAGAAATAGGTAAAGGCACAGGACTGGGACTCCCCGCTGTTTACGGAATAGTAAAGAGCCATGCGGGCCACATTGATGTCAAAAGTGAACCGGGGAAAGGTGCAATTTTTGAAATCTATTTTCCATCGGCGGCATCAGAAGACCTGTTCCGTCAGAAAGAGATAACAATCGGTGAATCAAATGGCCTTCCGACCATACTTGTCGTTGATGACAATGAACTGATTCGTGAAATGGCCGCTGAAATGCTTAACAATTTAAAATACAATGTAATTGTCTGTCGCAGCGGCAACGAAGCTGTCAAGCTATATGGGATTCATCATACAAAAATCGATATGGTTCTGATTGATATTATTATGCCCGGTATTGATGGATATGAGACATACACCCAGATGAAAAATATTAATCCCTGGATAAAAGCATTCTTCATTTCCGGGTATTCTATCAGTGATAAAACCAACAAATTCCTTGCTGAGGGTGTTCTGGGTATTATTCAGAAACCATTCAGAATAAGTGAAATTAAAAATGCACTGGAGATAACACTACATACAAATCAGAATGTTTCCAATCCTGCGCAAGCGTAAAAACACATCGAAATTTTTATACCAATATGTGATGTGATATAATTTCTACGCACTGAATAATTATCACAATCACGTAGCCATCATCACAACAACCAATTCGTTTTTATGTTTTACCCTGGTTGCAGGAACTATTTTCCATTCTCCTGTCCAGATATTGGCGGAATTGATCATTGTGCATTTTTGCAGGATCAGGTGGAACAGGTATTTTAAATAAAAAAGGATCTACTTTGGTTGAAATTGTAATAAAAGCAGGAAAAGAAAAAGCAATCCGCCAGGGACACCCCTGGATATTTACAGGTGCAATTGCTGATATAAAGGGAGCGGCACAATCAGGTGACCAGTGCATTGTCCAATCAATAAAAGGCGAAACACTCGGGTTTGGTTACTACAATGCACAATCGGCAATAGCAGTACGCCTGCTTTCATTCGGATCTAAAAAATTTGATTCGTCGCTTCTTGAGAAACGAATTTATGATGCATTACAGTTACGTAAATTTGATAACAGCACAACCGATTCATATCGACTTATCAACTCTGAAGGTGATTTTCTTCCAGGGTTAATTGTTGACAAATTCGGAGACGGCATTGTTATTCAGGTTCTGACATCAGGCATGGAACGAATACGTAATGAAATTATTGGATATCTAACAGCAATTTGTAAACCGTCATTTATCTATGAACGTTCCGACACCGAGTCACGTAAACGGGAAGGGCTTGACGAAAGTGATGGGTTGATCAGCGGCAGAATTCCTGAAAGTGTCATTGTTAAAGAGAACGGCATGAAATTTTCAGTTGACATTTGCAGTGGCCAGAAAACCGGTTTCTTTTTCGATCAGCGGACCAACCGTTTACTTATCAGAGATTACGCTGCAAACAAAACCATGTGTGATTGTTTTTCCTATAGTGGTGCTTTCACAGTTAACGCATTCGCAGCCGGAGTAAAATCATCTGAGTGTGTTGACATATCAAAAAACGCTGTCGAGCAGGTAAAAAAGAACGTGGGTCTTAACTTCCAAAGTGCACACTTATCAACTGTCAACGCCGATGTATTCAAGTACCTGCGGGAAACAACATCATTATATGATCTGATCGTTCTCGACCCGCCAAAATTCGCGAAACATCCCGGCGAAGTCGAGCGGGCATCCCGTGGCTATAAGGATATCAATCTTGTCGCCATGAAAAAGATTGCTCCGGAAGGAATTATCTTCACGTTTTCATGTTCAAATGCAATTGATCCAAAACTGTTTCGTCAGATTGTCTTTGCAGCAGCAGCAGACAGCGGCCGCAGCGTACAGGTTCTTCACTCAATGACTGCCGGCGTGGATCATCCGGTAAATATTGCGCATAAAGAGGGAGAATACCTTAAGGGGCTTGTGCTGAGGGTATTTTAAATTCTTACGCCAAATCCCTACACCACCCGCTCGCCTATATTATTTTATATGCTCACTGAAAAAATATAACACAGGAGCCTTAAAATATATGGCAGATGGACTTGATGCAGGCCGGATCAAAGCACTACGTACCCGCGTAGATAACCTTCGGGGGTATCTTTGACATTGAAAAGAAAATCGAAACTGTAAAAGAATTGGAAGAGCAGGCAGCTGCTCCGGATTTTTGGGATGACAATCGTAAAGCGCATAAAGTGCTTAAGGCGATAAAGGAAGCAAAGGCGATTATTGAACCCTGGCAAAAAGCTCTTCGTGACACCGATGATCTTCAACAATTCTACGATTTCGCTAAAGAGGAAAATGACGATAACACGCTTATTGAGTTAGCCATTCAGGCAGAATCACTTGAAAAAGATGTCGCGCATATTGAATTTATTCGTAAACTCAGTGGTGAAGATGACAACTCTCCTGCAATTCTGACAATTCATAGTGGTGCCGGTGGTACAGAATCCTGCGACTGGACCGATATGTTGTTCAGGTTGTATACACGTTGGATGGAACGCAGAAAATTTAAATTCAACGTCCTCGATTCACAACCCGGTGATGGTGCCGGATTAAAAAGTGTTACCATTGAAGTTCAGGGTGAATATGCCTATGGTCATTTGAAAGCAGAGTGCGGTGTTCATCGCCTTGTTCGTATTTCACCATTTGATTCCAATGCACGCCGTCACACCTCATTCTCATCTGTCTACTGCTACCCGATAGCGGAGGAAGTTGACGATTACGAAATTGAGGACAAGGATATACGCGTTGATACCTATCGTGCGAGCGGTGCCGGTGGTCAGCATGTTAACAAAACAGATAGTGCAGTTCGCATGACTCATATCCCTACAAATATCGTCGTCGCTTGTCAAAACGAACGGTCACAAATGCAAAACCGTGATGTTGCCCTGAGACTTCTTAAAGCTCGTGTGCGTCAGCATTATAAAGAAATCGAGGAAGCAGAGCGTCAGTCAAAACTTGCTGAAAAGAAAAAAATAGAGTGGGGCAGCCAGATCCGTTCATACGTATTACATCCTTACAATATGGTAAAAGATCACCGTACCGACGCCGAGACATCAAATACTCAGGCAGTCCTTGATGGTGATATCGATATGTTTATTGAAGCCTATTTACTGGCATTTGCGTGAGACTATGAATAAAAAAACAACAGAAAAAAAATTCAGACAAATTCATTGCGGACGATGCGGTACATGCTGTACCGAACCAGTGGTTCCTGTTACTGACTGTGATGTCCGGCGGATTTGTGATACAACCGGAAAAAAAGCATCCGATTTTGTAAGATTTTATAGCGATGAAGAGATGAGTTTCGATCCGGAGGCCGGATTGTGGATTAAATTTAAAAATGGTAAAATGGCATTGGGACTTAAAAAACGTGCTGATGCCTGCATTTTTCTTTCATCAACAATATGCTGCAAAATTTACGAGCACCGGCCGATGACCTGCCGGACATTTCCCTACATGATTGATTTTGATGAACACGGGAATCCTGAGAAGGTACATCTTAACAAAATCGTAGACTGCAAGTCATCCCGGAAAGGTCTTTCGCATCTTGATCCTGAAGTATCGAATGTCATTATTGAACAGAAACAGGATGATGCCTATTACGAGAAGGTCAGTAAATGGAATCTTAGCGGTAAAAAAGGCGGAGCAAAAGAGTTCCTCACATTTCTCGGGTTTGATTAATTTTTAATTTACAAAATATGAGTAATTACCGGGCGGAGCCGGAATGAATTGTCTGACAAATAGCTCATCAGAGCTCCGCATAATGGGCGCTATTCTTAAGGTGAAACAATGACTAAAACCAAAACTAAGACTACAACAGATCGAGATCAAATTGTTGAGTGGCTTGATACATTGCTTAATACAAAAACGATTAAAGATTACTCCTGCAATGGACTTCAGGTACAGGGTTCAGACACTGTTACCAGAATCGGATTTACCGTTGATGCATCAATGCAGTCATACGAGGCGGCAGTTGATAACGATTGCCAGATGCTTATTGCACATCACGGGATAATCTGGGGCGGGATTAAAAGTATTACCGGCACTGTTTATAATCAGATACAATATTTAATGGAGAGCGATCTCAATCTGTATGCATCACACCTCCCGCTTGATCTTCATGCCAAAGTTGGCAATAACATTCAGCTTGCCGGAATGCTTGGACTTAGTAAAGTAAAACCATTCGGTTTCTATGATGGTATTGAGATTGGTTATGAAGGCGTACTTGCATCAAAGACAGACAGATCAAAACTTGTCGCATTACTGTGTAATTCTCTTGAAACTGAATGTTCCATATTACCTTTTGGTAAAGAGCAGATCCAGACAGTCGGAGTCTTTTCGGGTGGAGGAGGACACGAACTGTCACAGGCAATTGAAAAAGGGCTTGACTGTTATATCACTGGTGAGGGATCACATATAAATTATCATGCTGCATTGGAAGCGGGTATCAATGTAATTTATGCGGGCCATTACCATACGGAAAAAACTGGTGTGCTCGCACTAAGTAAACTAATGAAAAAGGAACTTGGTATAGACACCGTGTTTCTTGACCTCCCTCCGATTGTTGAACGTCAATCATACGGTGACACGATTGACGATGAACAGGATGATGAATAACGTTCTAAACAGCACCGTAAAAGGTCAATTACTTATTAAAACAGGATACTCATTATGGCAAAGAAAAAAATTCCACTTGTAAAATATGCAACGCCAGCAGGAAAAAAACTGCTTGCAACAATTGATGCAGCACGTCAGACACGTGACAATTCTGTTACCGAAGTTGTCACGGAAATTCTTTCAGCTGTAAAAAAACAGGGTGACAAAGCATTGTTTGAATTCAGTGAAAAGTTTGACAAAGTCAAGCTTACACCAAAATCAATCAGGGTTAGTGCTGAAGAGTTAAAAGCAGCTGCACAAAAAGCATCTTCTGAACTTAAAGAAGTAATCCGGGAAACAGCGGACCGGATCAGGGAGTATCATAAGCAACAGGTGCGCGGTGGTTTTTCAATCAAGACCAATGAGGGAACACTCAGTCAGATCATTACGCCACTTAACAGAGTGGCACTTTACATACCCGGTGGAAAAACTATATACCCATCAACAGTACTGATGAACGCGATTCCAGCACAAATCGCTGGTGTAAAGGAGATTGTTGCAGTTACTCCTCCCCGTGGTGAACTTGATCCGGGAATTGCATTCGCACTCAACCTGCTTGGCATTACAGAAATTTACAAAATAGGTGGGGCGCAGGCTGTCGGGGCTCTAGCGTATGGTACCAAAACAATTAAGAGAGTTGACAAAATCGTTGGACCCGGAAACAGCTTTGTTGCCACCGCTAAACGTCTTGTTTATGGTACTGTTGATATCGATTCAATTGCGGGTCCCAGTGAAGTTGTTATTATCGCTGATAAATCCGTGGAGCCATCATGGGTGGCGTATGACCTGCTTGCACAGGCAGAACACGGGTCCGGTGATGAGCTCGCGATTTGTATCACCGAAGATGAAACATTTGCACAGGAAGTTGTCAAGGCAACACTTGATGAAATCGGGATCTCACCATGTAAAGAACGTTTTCTCGCTCTTCCGGACTGCGCAATATCGGTGATAGTCTGCAGTTCACGGGATGAATCGATAACATTGTCAAATGAGATCAGCCCGGAGCATCTTCAGATTATGACAAAAACCTGTAAATCTGATGTAAAGAAAATTACCAATGCGGCAGCAGTATTCCTTGGAAAATATGCCCCTGTCGCACTGGGTGATTATTTTATCGGAACAAACCATGTGCTTCCTACCGGAGGCGGTGCCCGTTTTGCATCACCACTTGGTGTCGACAGCTTTACAAAGCGTATTTCAGTTGCTGATATTACGGCCGAAGGACTCGACTTCGCAAGTCCGTTTGTTTCAACGTTCGCACGATATGAAAATTTTATTCATCATGCGCTGAGTGTTGAGAAACGGTGCTGATTGAGATTTATACGACATACACAGAGATTTGTCAGGCAGTACCGGACAAATCTCTGTTGCTGATTACAGTAAGATCGGAACTGCGGATCATTACTATACCCTCTGACAATTATATAATTACTTTCACACCATACTCCTTGAACCGTTTATCAGCTGTCACAACAGTAGCATTTTCCTGAATCGCTGTTGCAATGATAAACCTGTCTGCCGGATCATTGTGATACCAGGGCAGCTTACAGGAACTGATCATTAATTTTATATCAAGTGGCGCCACAATCAGATTGTGATTTTCGATAACCCTTTCGACCCACTCATTTGTTTCTATTGGAAGAACAATACCACCTTTTTCTGCTTTTAAGGAAATTTCCCAAATGGAAATCGGGGAAATCATTACTAACTCAGCCGAATTAATTTTAAAAAGTGTATCCTTTGATAAATATTTTGCTTCTGATGCCAGCCAGAGAATTGCACAAGTATCAAGAATCAAACATTTTTCAAACATTTTCCCATTCATCCTCTGTTGGCGATGTCAAATCACACTTTATCACAATTTTCTTAAGTATAGGGTCTGCAACGATTCTGCTTTTTTTTGCAACTGGACAGATTTCTGCAACAGCTCTTCCATGTCGCTCTATTATAATATTTTCGCCATTACGTTCAACAAGTGCTATAAGTGATGACAGATTCGTTTTCGCTTCATGAATACTAACTCTTACCATACAACCTCCAACAAATGAGTCTTTATAGTTAAATATAGTCCATATGGTTGTACTTTTCAAGTTTTTTTCTTCCAATTCGACCGTCCCCCTCCAAACCAGCCAAAACTTACCCCTTTTGACCACCCAAGCTTTTCATTATTTACAAGCGCGATTGACGACAGGAGCGATTTCAGTTCAACCTGCAACCCAACACTTACCTGCACAGGGTTATTTGCTATTGCACACTGAATGGTGATCCGTTTTCCGATTGTAAGCTCATCACCGAGTAACCACCGTACTTTCTTTTCAAGATCCGGCCTGATTTCAAGCCTGAAAGCCTGTGTACCGAAGACATTTTCCAGTGTCTGAATTCCGAAACCGTACATAAGCATTGGTATCACACCTGATGTTTTTGTTGACTTAAGAGGAACGTTGAGAATTTGTCCCCCTATCACGACATTATTGATTCTTGCTTTAAGGTTACCATTAAACATCGCACTGACATGGTTATCATTATAGCACGTAATACCGGTCCGCAACCCTGTAACTGCAACACCAATACTGATAAGATTCAACAATTCATAATCCAGCCCGCCAGTACAATACTGTTCATAGTACATTAAAAGTGCATTAAACTGATTTGCAGAGAGATACATTAACAGATGTTTTCTTGTTACAATCGCATCAATACCAACTTGATACACATTCTTGTCACGTAAATTATCCATTGCATCATAAAAAGATGTATATGTCGCAGACAAACTCCACTTGCATCCCAGACTATTACGCTTGAGCGTATCTCTGCACAGAAGCATACTATTTTTAGCGGTAATAGTACCAAGTGTCCCCATAGAAAATCCGGTTTTAAACGGACCATCAAGAGAATTTGGCCATAGCAACGCTATTAACGCCAGAATACAAACAGCACCTTTTAGCGCCACAGTAACCCCTTATTTCTCATTACTGTTTTTTTACCACCTTGTACAATTTCCGTAACCACATAAAATGGTCCTACCGGGGCTACACGACCATTACCACACAATCCATCCCAGAATAATTCACTTTCTGTCAGCGTTGCAAACTCTTTAATCCGGACTCCATCAAAAGTGTAGATCATAAGTGATTCTATTGTGCATCCATCGGTTGGTAAAAGTATTTTCAACAAGTCATTTTTACCATCATTATTAGGTGTAAACGGGATCGGACCGATTTCAAGTTTTACAGTTTTTTTTGATTCTTTACTTTTCGGTATTCCCGGTGATGGCCTCGTGCAGAGTCTCCAGGAGGTGTTTTTTTTGTTGCCTGATAAATCAAGTCGTTCAAGCGATTCATATCCCCAGCCTTTATAGTTTTTTGCCAGATAATTTACTTTGTCAACTCTTACCCGTGATGCAGTAAGAATCGTTATGGTATCTTCAGTATTGCTTAATGTATGCCAATGTTCCGGCTGAATCATCCTGCAAAGCAGAGGCATTTGTCTTGAAAGCAGCACGCTGTCTTTACATAAAATTACAAGTTCACCCGGACTGATAACACAGTGGTGATTAGCAATTTCAATTGTATCATCAGTAAACCCAACAATCCAGTTACGAATATCATACGAATTCTTTGATGACATATTAACGATTTCAATCCATTCACTCTCTCCACTCCGGCTCTTCGGATATATTTCTGTTACACGGATACACTCATCCTCAGTTTCATATTCTTTACTGTCGACAAGCCAGAATATACTATTGTCAATACTTAATGTAATATCACCTGCATTTATTTTGGTTGTAAGGGTAATTTCTGCGATACCATCATTGAATACTAATACCCCATGTTCTGATTGCTCTGTACCGGCATCAATCTTCCATTGTTTTAACAGTTCTGTTTTGTCAGTAACAGCAACTTTTATTCGATACTCTTTAAGTGAATCCCCAATTGCCATTATACGCCACTCTGCAACGGTATTACTTTTAAGTAAACCGAAAGCACCCGGCGTTATCCTTTTTTCGCATTTTGAAAAAGTTATTGTGTCAAAAAGAAAATTTGCAAGCTCAAGGGAGTACCCCTCCTTGTTGATAGGTACACTTAACCTCAGCTTAGTCTGTGGCAAACTATTTTCCCTGTACTGATAATCTGCCGCACAAAACAGAATGGTATCAATACGTGACATGGTACCCCTGAAAAGCATCACACCATCATCACCCTGAAGTCCATTACCTATATCAGAATCATTGACAGTAAGAATAAGTGTACCCGGTTCAATCGCAAACGCACACAGTCCGTTTGCATACACGGCGGCGTCATAATCTCTATCAAGAATCAACGCATGCTGTGACGGTGCGAGACGCATTGATTCTACGCAGCAGGAATCACACCCCCTCAGCATTCCCGGCCATGGTATTACCGAGTCGACATCACTGCCATCAGTCAATAGAAGATGATCAAGCAGCACTGTATCCTGAGAGATATTGGTAATCTCAATATATTCATGACTGACACCGCCACCAAGCGCATTCTCAGCACCCGGCGGATCCCGGTACAATTCCGAAATTACCAGTGAATGCCCCAGACAATCAGTCACCACAGAAACCAACATATTGAATAAAACTACCATGATAAATAAGCGAAACATAGAATCCTCCAGAGTTTAGCGAATCTATAACAGCATCAATTTCCATGCCAGAAAAGAATACACTGGTTAATTATTTCAGAGACTATTATTTTATGAGTTCCATTCAGGGTCGAAAGCTTTTTGGTATCGATACTTTGAACCGGTTTTTACAACAGATCATTTTTAATCTAAGGATTGTACTATGGCGCTTGCGGATGTAATCAAGACTGCACTTGACCAGATCAAGTTCATTGCAAACACAGAGACTGTTATAGGCAAACCGATCTCTGCCGGTGATGTAACCTTGATTCCTGTTTCAAAAGTATCTGTGGGTTTTGCTGCCGGAGGTGCAGGAGACAGTGAGAAAAACAGTGGCGGCTCTGGAACCGGCGGTGGAATAAATGTTACACCAATCGCCTTTATATCGGTTATTGGTGATAAAATTCACGTACACCCGTTGATACCATCGGACCCGCTTTTAGATAAAATACTTACATCCGCACCAGACCTCTTTTCGAAGGTCTCAAAATTCCTTAAAAAAGGAAAATCTGAAAAAGACACTACTGAAAATGAAAAAAAGCCAGATACAGCAACATCAGATGATTCGGAAAGCAAAGAATAATGTTTGACAAATCCAGTTCGTTTATATTATGGGTTTCACCGGACGCAATCGGTGGAAACGGAACGTTTGACAATCCGTTCTGTGACATTGAGAGTGCGCTGAAAAAAGCAGAGCCCGGTTCTACCATTGTTTTACAAAGCGGTAACTATGACGATGACCTGACTATTCAGTTGAGCGGCCGAATTGACAAACCGATACGGATTACCGGTGATGATAACGCTACAGTAACCGTTAATGGCGGATGCTGGTACCTGTATGATTCATCAGATATTATTATTGACAACATTCACTTCGTCAATGCACGTACAAGTGCACTCAGCGTTACCGGCAACAGTGCACGCAATATATTTATGCGATTGTCCTTTACAAACTGCGGACAGGCATCAAAGGAGACCTGTACAGTATATTTTGGTGGTGCAGGCATTGAAAATAACATGATCGCCGAATCAACCTTTACACGGGACATACAAAACAATTCCAATGTGTCAATCGCAGTCATGGTTTCAACATCCGGCCATTCCAGTAACAATCCTGTACGTCAGCATATTTTCAAGCGCAATATCATTAACGGATATTCCCATGCATTTATCGCGGGCAGCAGTGATAAAGAGGAGGAATTTGGTGGCCATTTTATTCTTGAAAACAGCATATGCGGCTGCTCCTCTGATGCGATTATTATAAAATCAAGCGATAGTGCTGTCGGCAACAACCTGATATCCGATTGTCCAATCTGTGCTGTAAGAATTCGTTCCGGTCAATCGGTAACCGTCTTTAATAACAGAATTCTTAACTGCGGTACAGGTATTTCAGTAAATGGTTCCGGTCAGTCAATAAATGGTAACTGTATCATCAATTCATCAAAAGAGGCTGTACGTATCTGTGACCGGCAGGACGACCTTACAACTGCTGCACAAAACCTCATCGTCATGTCCAATACATTTATACATACTACCGGCAGCTTTTCATCAATTACCTTCGAACCACATACCAGCTCGGTGATTATTGAAAATTTATTTCATGGTTATGATGTCAATCAGTTTGACTCGTATAAAAACATCAATACTGTCATAACGAGTATTGTCAGCAATGCAACGACTCAGGATGGTTTTTCGGGTAAAGATTTTACATCTGTTAATGCAGAGTTTACATCAGAGAACACCCTTAATTTCGAATCTCCTGTTGAAAAAGGAGCACATGGATGGGTCACAGCAGGTGGCATTCCCCCGATTGAAGCAATTGAATCACATGAACCACATACGCACGCTGATGAATCTGTCTCTTATCAGCCCGATGATGAAACGCTGAGAAAGGATAATGAGATTATCACTGCGTTTTTCCAGAATGAAAGTGATGAGTTCTTTGAGGATTATGATGACGATTTTGTGGATGACAACGAAAACTACTATGACGATAAAAGTTTTCACGAACGTGATGACGTATAATTGTTGACAATTTAAATAAATCAAAGTTCAAAGAAATCGGTACGGTGATGTCTTGTGGCAACACTTAAAGGTATTACTACGCCCTCCTTGTCAAGAACCTCACTTATTTTTTCAACTGCAAGCTCCGGTGAATTATGATCCTGACTTAAGTGGCACAACACGACTGACAACGGCATGGTCTCAGATTTATCAAAAACCCGCAGGAGTGCTATTGCTGTCTGTTCGTTTGATAAGTGGCCGTAAATTCCAGCGACTCTTTTTTTGTGAATATAAGGCCGCCTCGGATTATCCCACAACATCTTCAAATCATGATTTGCTTCAAGAAATACTATCGATGCATTATTAAATTTCGGCGCAAGAGATTCGGGAAAATAACCGAGATCCGCTGCATAAGCGAATGATTTCCCATGTTCATCAAGGATAGAAAAACCATTTGTAATTTTTGGGGCATCATGTGATACCTCAAATGGCGTAATCTGTACTTTCTGATCAATTTCAAAGGGATTATCACCAAACTCAACCAGTCTTATCCGGGACATCAGTTTCGATCCGACAATATTGCCAAGTACTTCAGCGTTGACCTCATGTACGTAGACCGCAATGTTGCACTTCTCGCAGACCTTGAGTGCAGAATAATTGACATGATCAGAGTGAGTATGAGTTACCAGAAGCGCATTGAGATTTTCAGGCTCAAGGTCAATCTCCTTAAGTACCTCCCGTAGCCTGCGTTGACTCATCCCGCCGGCATCAAGAAGCATCCTGAATCCATTATGTTCGATGAAGGTACAGTTTCCACTCGAACCGCTTCGCAAAACGCAGATTTTCACTTAATCACCCTGAACAGTTAAATTTATTACCTGGATAATAATCATTTACATCAAAAATCGTTGACGATACGTATGTATACTAAACAATCATCTCTGATTAAGATAATTTCACACTGGCTCAGGCCGCAAACGTAATTACATGTTTAGGAAATAATTATCTGTTTTAACTACTATTATGAATATCTTAATAACATCAGGCTCTACCAAATTGTATTTTGATCAGTTCGCTGAATACAAGGATGCATGTAGTGTGTTTCCTGCTATTCAAACTTTGAAAATTACCTGTCCTGGTGATATTTTTGTTACTATTTGTACGTTTTAAGGAGACTTTAAGGTATGCAGAACAAAGGTGATACTTTTTTTGATGAAATTAACTCAGCAGATCAATCTACCGATCAGCTCATGAAAATGATTGATGCCTATGATAAAAAAATAGTCACTGATCTTAAAGTCGGAACAAAAGTTGAAGGTAACGTTGCACGAATCGGCTCGGAATATGTATTTGTTGATATCGGCAGTAAAAATGAAGCTATGGTGAATCTCTCGGAATTCCTTGATGATAACAATGAGCCATCAGTTAAAGCAGGTGATAAGATTGTTGCATATATTGTCTCAAATAATAATGGTGAGACAATGCTCAGTAAAAGCCTTGGGAGCAGCAGTGCTGCAATTCAGGAACTGCTTGATGCACAGCAGGAACGCATTCCTGTTCAGGGAAAAGTAACCGGTGTAAGCAAGAGTGGTCTTAATGTAAAAATCATGGGCCACAGAGCATTCTGCCCTATCTCACAGATCGATATCAAGTTTACCGAAGATGTAAATATTTATCTTAACAAGATTTATGACTTTGTGATTACAAAGGTCACTGAGGGTGGAAGGAATATTGTCGTTTCACGTATTCCACTACTTGAGGAAGTTCTTGAGACAAAAATTGATACGCTGAAAGATGCAATTACATCAAAACAGGTTTTCCGTGGAAAAATCAGCCGGATTACTGATTTCGGCCTCTTTGTGGAAATGAGCGATATTGAGGGACTTGTTCATATTTCTGAGGTATCCTGGGAACGGGCAAATAACCTGAACGAGTCTTTTAGTGTCGGCCAGGAAGTTGACTACATTATTCTTGGAATTGAGAAAAAGCAGCCATTACGCAATTCAAAAATCTCTCTATCAATTAAACAGGTAGTTGACAATCCATGGACTACAATTGCATCAAAAATATCTGTTGGCCAGACTATTCAGGGAAAAGTTACCCGTCTTGCAAGTTTTGGTGCATTTGTTGAAGTTGTACCAGGTGTTGAAGGACTCGTACACGTTTCTGAAATGTCCTGGGGAAAAAGAATTCATCACCCATCAGAAGTAGTTCAGGAGGGTGCAGCTGTAAATGTTACTGTTCTTGCAATTGATACTACAAAAAGAACAATATCCCTAAGTCTTAAAGATGTTGCGAATGACCCGTGGAAAGATGCCGAACTTCGTTTCCCTGTTGGAGCAGAGGTTTCCGGTAAGGTTGCAAAGAAAACCAAGTATGGCTATTTTATTGACCTGGCAGAATCCGTAACCGGATTGCTTGTCTTTTCAAATATTGTTGCAGATAAGAAAGATACGCTAAAAGATGGTGATGATATTAAGGTGATGGTAGAATCGATTGATCTGGAGACTCGCAGAATCTCTCTATCACTTGGTTTGAAAGAAGCAAAGGAACATCAGGAAGAAGTTTCTGCCTATCTGAATAAGCAAAAAGCAGAACCGGCAGCCACCAAAGCAGTGTCAAACGATACTGAATTCGGGGCAGCATTGCTTGCAGCATTAAAGAAAAAATAACATTATGGAAGGGTGAAATATTTCACTCTTTCTGTTTCTGTATTATTGCCAGCTGGCAAATAATGATGATAACCGTAGCCTGCAGATCCGAGGTGACCGGATTCTGCAGGGATCATTATAAAAACATGTAAGAGGAATTACCAGATGAAGATTCTTGCTATAGGTGGTGCGGGTTATATCGGAAGTCATATAGTCAGGACACTGATTGACAAGGGACACAACGTAACCGTATATGACAGTTTGTATTCCGGACTAAAAGAAAATATCCAGCCCGAAAGCAGACTTATCGAGGGTGATATTCTTGACTATGTACATTTGCGTGATACACTGGCACAGGGCTATGAAGCGGTTTTTCACTTCGCAGCACTAAAAGCAGCAAATGAGTCGATGACAAAAGTAGAAACATACTCAGTTAACAACATTACCGGTACAATCAACATACTCAATGCAATGTGTGAGACAAATGTTAACCGTCTCGTGTTTTCATCAACGGCGGCAGTGTATGGTGAACCACAATATGTACCTATTGACGAAAAGCATCCGCTTAATCCAGAAAATTATTACGGCTTTACAAAACTTGAAATCGAACGGATTCTTCACTGGTACGATCGTTTAAAAGGTATCAAGGTTGCTATACTGCGTTATTTTAATGCAGCAGGTTACGATATTTTTGGTCGTGTAAAGGGTCTGGAGCGTAATCCGCAAAATTTACTTCCGATTATCATGGAAGTTGCAGCGGGATTACGTTCGAAACTTGCCATTTACGGAAACGACTGGGACACTCCTGATGGTACCTGTATCCGCGATTACGTCCATGTAAACGATCTCGCTGATGGCCATGTTCGGGCACTTGACTATATCGCTGCAAAAAATGAGAGTCTCCTTGTCAATCTCGGAAGTGAATCAGGGATCAGTGTAAAAGCAATGGTCGAGAAGGCACGGGATATTACCGGTGAGAAAATTCCTGCTGACATGGCTCCCCGCAGATTCGGCGATCCCGCCCGCGTGGTTGCATCATCGGGAAAAGCCGGTGAGCTTCTGGGCTGGAAAGCAAAATACAGCGACGTATCAACACTGATTTCGACCACGTGGAATGTTTATAAGGATTTGAGACAGTAATTCTCTGACGGCTCTGGTGCTATAAAACTGAAATTGCCAGGAGGTGTTATCACAAACGTGTGAGGTATAATACACTCATCCGTATTGGTGTGGCTGTTAATACTCGATTTAAGTATCTCTTCGCAGCACCAGCATTGTGATATCATCATGAGGAGCCAAACCCTCACAGTGTTCATTAACAGCGCTTTCTACTTTCCTGACAATATCACTTGCAGAGGAGAATGGACAGGAGATTATTTCCGCTAACTTAGCTTTCGAGAACATTGTTCCCTCACTATTTCGTGCATCGGTAACACCATCGGTGTAGAGAAACAGCATATCACCCGGATCAAACCCGAAACTGCGTTGTTCAAATGTTGCATCAGGAATTATTCCTACTGCCGGACCACTTGGTGCAATCCATTGACGAATATCTCCATGTGCATCAATAATGGCTGGATGATTATGCCCGGCGTTAATGTATGATATCACTCCAAGCACAGGATCAAGTATTGCCATAAATAACGTTGCATACATATACCGGCCATTATTACCGTAATGATGATTAATCAGATATTTATTTGTCAATGCAATCGTATTAAGTGCGTTCGACTCGCCTTTGTGCTGCATTTCGGAGAGTGATCGTATTAATGTACGGATAAGTGCCATAAATAGCGCTGCACTTACATCTTTACCCGATACATCGGCGATTACCAGCGCTATATGCCCATTTGGTAACGTAAAAAAATCATAGAAATCACCTGATACCTCACGTGCCGGAGAGAATGCAAACTGAATTTCCCATCCATTAACTTTCGGAATTTCACGTGGTAGAAAGCTACCCTGAATTTCCCGTCCAAGTTCAAGTTCGTGTTTAATGGCTTCAAGGTATGCATGTTCTGCATCGCGTAATTTTTGCAGTTGATGATTTGCGGATTCAAGTGCAAGCGACTGTTCCTGTACCTTTTTCATAAGCAATGCACCCTTTAATGCGCTGCTTATATGCTGACGAAGTGTTTCGTATACCAACCCATCCCGGCATTCATCAACAAGTAAAGTCATAAAACCGATCTGTTCATTTCTGAAGAACAACGGGACGACCAGAAAAGATCCCGGTGTACAAAGTGGTATAGAACCATCAGGAGCTATTTTACATTTTTCAAAGTTAACAGGCTCATTTATTACTCTGTTGCCGTCTGACATTATAAGAATACACGAATATTCCCTGAGTGACAACATGGGATTTCTATACAGTGACAGCCAAAGATTATTAATCCCCAGCGCAACAAACTCATTTCTTATAACATCAAGCAGATGTTTTAAATCAAACGCTGATGCAATCGCCATACCGGCATCCCGAAGTTGAATCCATTTGTGTTCAGACTCCATTCTGCGGTGTGCCTGTACTCTCGCTGCCGCATCTACAATACACAGGCTCGCATTTTGAAGCATTTCATCAATATGATACGGAATAACATCAGAAAAATGAATTAACGCAATACTGCGCAATAGTGCAACAACCCTTAGAAAACCTGCCGCATCTTCACCTGCGGATGCTATTCGCCACGCAAATTGACGAATTACATCACTGAACGAACCATTAGCCTTTCCGTCCAGCTCCTTAAAAAAGGCCGCAACGAACTCACCGACTTCTTCATTACTGATCATTCCTGTTTCCCGACTACGCATCGGTTCAAGTACACGTTCTATTTCACGCTTTAAATAACCGGAAAGATTTTTCAATGAAAACTTTTCAATCTTCTGAGTATCAGATGTCGCTGTCTCCCCAAACCTGAAGCACCCACACGATTGACGCACTTCAAGAGCAGCAGGTACAAGTACCGTTTCCGGTACTTTCTTATTTTCTATTTTATCAATAAGTAATTCTGCCGCTTTAACACCCATTTCATACATTGGCTGACGAACTGTTGTAAGAGAGGGCAAGGCAAATGCACACTCTTCAATATCATCAAATCCGACAACAAGGACATCATCAGGAACCCTGATATGACGATCCTGAAAAGCTTTTAATGCACCGAGCGCCATATAATCGTTTGCCGCCACAACTGCATCAAAACTCACTTTGCTTGTGTCAACCAAAAACTCGACAGCTTTCACACCAGCATCACGACTGAAATCACCGGGGACAATGAGATCTGCGCTGATATCAAGATTGTAGCTGCGAAGAACATCACAAAAGATCTTCAAACGCAGTTCAGCTTCTTCATTGCCTTCCGGGCCTCGAATAAATGCAATACGTTTACGTTCATGTACCATGACAAGATGAGAAATCAGCTGACGCATTCCGCTATGGTTGTCAAATAATACAGTAGGAACATTGTCAATCTCGGGCCCGATACTCACGATTGGAATACTCTTAAACTTTGAGTAAAATGTTTCAAACTCCCGCTCTGTAATAAATGAACCCAAAGAACCTGAGATGATCAATCCCTGTAACCGATTTATATCTACAAGATTA
Source organism: Fibrobacterota bacterium (assembly GCA_023459055.1). Taxonomy (GTDB): domain Bacteria; phylum Fibrobacterota; class Chitinivibrionia; order Chitinivibrionales; family Chitinispirillaceae; genus JAAZBG01. Next base: position 96,735 of record JAEWVR010000026.1, on the reverse strand, counting down.
TAAATTGCATTGCGTTGAGGTTCAAATGGATCCCATGATGATGCATTAAGGGAGCCTCCGGCGTAACAAATCAATCCGTAGTTGTTTTGCTTCGCAGTGTCAGAAATACCAATCCAGATGTTTGATTGGTACAACCCACATACACTTTCAGTAAGAAAACCGATGAGCGGACAATTGTTTTCATCATTATCAATATTTTGCATATTATTTCAATCTGCCGTTATTTGACATGTATTCAGAATCAATGATCAGAGCTGATTACAAGAGATATTTTTCTTACATAATCATAACAGTACTATGAATGTATACGTAAAATCTTTTTTATCCCAAAACAAACCATTAACAGGATTTACGGCTTTTAGTAAACTCTACGTTACGTTATTGTGTAAAACGTTGATTGCCCCTATAAATAACCGTTTACACAAGTAGTTAATGCCAATCCTATAAAATATACCTCAAAAAGCATCAACAAACAATACTATCTTCCACTATACTTTTTTTTCTTGTATATATATTCACGCAGAGAATGATACTGAAGAATAAAAAAGCGGCAGTTGAGGGACATAGAAGTAGATTTCCAAAGGGACAGGCACAGGGTAGTAACTTCTATGTCCCGACTCCGCATTTCAGAGGGGGAGTGTCCGGGTTGAGGACAATGTGAGTATCCAAATTTACCCGAACTCAATACTTTAGTGCACATCAAAACGAAATCGGTTCAAAAAAAAGTTTCGTTTTTTAACTTTTTTTAAATTGCTGCATTTTTCTTAAATTGGATTCAGCCTTTTTGTTGTTGTACATGCAGCTGCAAGTGTGAATAATCTATCAGAACAAACGTTTTGAAATCATCCAAAAAATCAAATTTTGATCAATCATCCAGTTGATCTGTATCTGCTGATGATTTATTACTACTGAAAAATGATTCAAGTACCACTATTGCACGCTCCTGATCTGCCTTGTTTATTGTAAGGTTAATCTTTGCACCAGGCTGTATCTCAATAATACTCATGTTACTATTTGATATGATACTGTGAATACCGTTCGACTCCAGAATCTCTTTTGCCATTGTAGCCGCAAAGAAATCATCAAACATTCCTATTTCAATCATTTCGTAATTCATGCCTGAAAGCCCCCCTTAAACTCCCTTAAATAATATTCAGCAATAAATTCCGGTGCATCCATGAATGGATGTACTTTCAGTGTTTTATGCTTTACCGAAATGCCATCTTTAGTATACTCCACGACATTAATCTCCTTACCATGCTCACAGTCATCACTTTCAATAGTTTGCGTACACTGAAACGTTTCAAGATTGACAACGATCACATGATACGGTGTAAAAAATCCAATTAATTTTTCATTATCATTGCGGACACAGAATGTTTTCTCACCTGTATTATCAAGCAGCTGAAGCGGACTCAAATTCAACAGTCCCTTATGGCGTTTCGTCTCTAAAATCACACCAACCACCTTTGTTTTTTTGTCCAATACCGATTTCTGGACAACGGTAAGTTGGCAATGCGGTGTTTCGATCAACGCAGTTGCCCGGTTTCTATACTCAGCAGGAACGGTTCTATTTGACAGAACATGCCTGATTTTTTCCATATCGCCATCCGCAAGCAGCCCCTTTTGCTCTTCATCCTCATAGCGTTTGAGATTATCTGATGCCCGCTTAATCATGCTGTTATGCAGTTTCATTACAAAAAAAAGAACCAGTAGAATTACATTAAAAGAGAGAATTATTGTTATAATAGTATTGGACATTGTTCACTTTCACTAAGATTATTATTTGATTGGTTAAAAATAATTACAGCCCCATTATTATAGTGCAACTGATTGATCGACTGAAGGCATCATGTCAGAATAACCGGACACGGTATACGTGCCTGATACAACTTTTGATTAAACATATAGAATTTGGCCTTACAATGGAACTTATCCTACTTTTTGTAACAATAAATGTCATGAAATCAAGTACATGCCTTCAAGTGTTTTTTTGTCAACATTACTTTTTTTTTGTACGAAAATACTCCTGTTGGCAAATTTTTCGGTTTTTTTACAATAACACTTTTTAGTAGAATCAGTGTAGTATTGATACTGTTTTGTATCATCAGAAACTATTTATTCCATTGATTACACTATGGATTAAATCAATAAAAAATTTTTAAAAATGTTTAGTAATGACATTTAAACGAATAAACACTTTTTTCATTACTTTTTTCAATAAAATTTATAAGAAACAGGCATTATTTTCCTTTCCTGCTTATATTTATTGTTACTGTCACAGAAAATACAGCTGTTACTAAATAAATGGCACAGAATTTGTTACTAATGTTGTTAAAACGAGTAATAATTCTGTAAACAACTTTCGTGATCGTAGAGGTTTGCAAAACATACAAATCAGCAACAGGATACTTAACCCCGGCACACAGTTTTTTAGAGAACTCGAATTTATTAAAAATCAGAGATGCACTGAATTTATCTATCATTCAGATTAATCTGGTGTATCTCTGATATAAGGATAGAAACATCAAATATCAACAGGAAAGACCATTATGCCGATATGTGATGCAAGAAAGTTCTTATGTGAAATCATTGAAAATGACTCACTCAGAGGGTATCTCAACAGAGCAGAATCAAGGGTGGAGATTAAAGCAATACTTAAAGAGGTCTGTTATGAATTTACCTATGCAGAACTTGATGAAGCTTATAGAAATATTCTTGTTAACTGCCAGACCGAGGATCAGGCAGAGATGGTCAAAGAAGTAAAAAAGTGGTGGGATCTGTTGATGTTTGTAACACCAGAACATGTACATATACATGCATAATTTCTTGAATGCAAAAGGTATTAAAGCGATTGTTCTTCTTATAATCCAGTGATGAAATTGTTGATTCGCATAGGTGAAGATTGCTGATTTTCTTTACAAAAACAACATATCATTCAGAGTATTCTGAGCACCAAAAGCGTAGCAATCCACATCTATTTTACCAGTAGTTGGTCAACAAACAATCCATCACCGATATTAACTGCGTATACTCCGGCCGGAAGAACAGCCAATACAGTGCCATATCTTTGTGAATTTGTTTTTCGCAGAACTTTTCTTTGAACAAGTATTCCATTCATACTGTAAATTGAAGCGACACTTGTTCCGCCTGATACATTTCCATTGAAAAGCAGCATTCTGCTTGATTGATCAAATGTTATGCCCTTTGCAGGTATCGCTGCAGCACATCCTGGAATTGCGCTTACGGTTTTCTGATATACTCTCACATAATCAACTTCATACAGGATCGGAAATGTTGAACCTGACGGGTCACCTCCATTTGCGCCAAGGGCAAGATTCAGGAGTAGATAATGGTTTTGTAAGAATGGATTACTGCCATCCGGATTAGCCATATTCTTTACAAGTGCCTCATTCATCAATTCACCATCAAGCAGCAGCCTGATCGTATCCCTGCCCCAATCCATTGTCCATATATGAAATTTATCAACCCACTTTGCGTCTTTATTTACAAAGTACGAAAGTGGTTTATTTACTCCATCCCACTTTGCTTCCCACCGGGTTGTCGTGCCCCATGCAAAATTGGCAAGGATACCTGGAACTCCGCCAATCTGATAGAACTCAAGAATATCGATTTCACCATTTGATGGCCACTCACCACTTACACCGAGTGTCCAGATTGCAGGCCAGCTCCCTTTCTGAGTATTTATCCTTGCACGTATATCAAAACGTCCAAATTTCCAGGTCTTTAATCCACTGCTGTTAATGCTCGAAGAGGTATACTGCGCGTACTGACGATTTTTCTTCCAATCAGTACTTCCCGATACATAATTGGGATTTGGAACCTGTTGTTTTCTACCCTCAATCACAAGAAGCCCGTTTTTGACTGATGCATTATCTGACTGATACCACTGAAGCTCCTGGTTACGCACAAACCCGGTTTCATAGCGCCAATTAGCAGCATCAGGTTTCCCGTCTTTACTGAATTCATCATTCCAGACCAGTGTCATTCCATCGATTTTTGGTGGGGTACCTTCATCCGGCTTGGTCGGATCAACAGTTTGAGCAGACAGTATACCAGAAAACACTATTACTCCAGCCAGTATTCCTGCACAATGTATCATTACAGCTTCCCATCGAATAAATCATTACATTATCAGTGTTGCATTACCTGATAGACTCTCTGTGAACCATGACAAATAATATACAGTCAAAATAACAGGCTTTCACGAATACGCCATTCGGGTCAACGATAATTTTTTAGGGAAAATCACTGCTCAAAACGTATTTTAACCTGAAACAGGAATAGCGTTTATACTAACTTGCAGGTTTTTAACCAACGTTTAATTGTATACTGATTATTATGAATATTACATTTCTTGGAACTGGAACATCACACGGAGTGCCATCAATTGATTGCATGCGTACCAATTATGCACATTGTCCAAATGACGTTTGCAGATCATCTCTATATGACAAAAAGCACCGGCGTACCCGTTCGTCCATACTCATACAAAACAACAATAGCACTCTTCTTGTTGATGTCTCTGCTGATTTCAGGTATCAAATGCTCAGAGAATCTATTAAAAGCGTTGATGCGGTTCTTTTGACACATAGTCACTCTGACCATATAGGCGGCATTCCAGATATACGGTCATATACAACAGATAAAACATTGACACTTTATGGATCATCTGAAACAATTGAATCGGTACGACAGTCATACCGTTATATATTTGATCCGGCTGTATGTGTCGGTGGTGGTATACCGAATATTGCACTTTCTGAAATTGCAAACACAATAAAACTCTGTGGTCTTGACATTACACCAATCAGTGTGAATCATGGGTCACTTGATGGTGCACTGGGATTTCGAATTGGTGATCTTGCATATATCCCCGATATTAAAAGCATCTCCGATAGCGAGTTGACAAAAATCGTAGGTGTAAAGATGCTGATATTGAATTGTCTTAGAGGATCACCACTGCATTCGACACATCTCACAATTGCTGAAAGTACATCTCTTGCGCGGAAAATTGCACCCGAAAAATGCTATTTTATCCACATGTGCCATGACATCCATTATGAGTACGACTCTGTCAACCTTGACTCGTGGATGACATTCTCATATGATGGTCTCTCAATCGAACTTAACTAAGAGGAAAGGACTATACAATGCTCCAGTACAAACAACAATTTATTGAATTTATGGTGAGAAGCGGCGTACTGACATTTGGTGATTTTGTAACAAAAAGCGGCAGAAAAACACCATTTTTTATCAATACCGGTAATTACAAGACTGGTGCACAGCTTGTCAAACTTGGTCAATACTATGCGGAAGCCGTGATAAATAATCCTGGTCTACAATTCAATGTACTTTTCGGACCTGCCTACAAAGGTATTCCTCTTGCAGTGTCAACATCAATGATCCTCTCTGAGAAATTTAATCAGGATGTAGCTTTTTGCTTTAACAGAAAAGAGGCAAAAGATCATGGTGAGGGTGGTACACTCATCGGGCATAAATTAAAAAATGGTGACAAGGTTCTTATCATTGAGGATGTGACTACCGCGGGAACGTCAGTGCGCGAATCGATTCCAATGCTTAAATCAATCGCGGATGTCACCATCGCAGGACTTGTTGTATCTGTTGACAGAATGGAACGAGGAACCGGAACAAAAGGTGCGCTGTCAGAGCTTAAGGACGAATTCAATATTCCTGCATTTTCTATTGTATCACTTGCTGAAATTATTGAACATCTTCATAACAGGGAAATTGATGGCACGGTGGTCCTCAATAATGATATTCTTGAAAGGATTCACGAATACAGAAAACTATACGGATCACAGGAATAGATAACCGGTTGATTATTACTATTACCAGCCACTCCAAAATGGTACTGTACTCTTGATATTTATAAAGTGGTTGGTTTTCAAACAACTGGCTTTGAGTAAAACAGGAGTGTTACTCTGAAATACTTAACAAAAAAATATTCAAAGCGGACAATCGTACTGCTTCTGACTGTGTTACTTGTGCTTGCAACAATTATGTTACTGCGTAATGCCGGTACATATCTTCTTGTAAATGATCCACTTCCAGAAGAACTTGATTTAATATTTACTTTTGCGGGCGAAAATGCACGAAATCATTATTCTGAGGAACTTTTAAAACAATTTCCCGAGACTCACTGGCTGTTAAGTGACTACAAGGATGGTTACGTAAGAATTCTTCGCAGAGATAGTTTTGATATGTCAAGAGTAACTGTTGTTGATACATGTAAAAATACATTTTCTGAGGTACTGGCTCTTAAAGAGTATCTCCATCTCTCTGGAAAAAATCTTCTCAAAGAACGCCGAAAATCTTTACAAATAGGACTTGTTTCAGGGCCGTACCATATGCGTAGAATCAAAATGATGACTAAAAAGGCAATCAAATCCAATGAGATCGACCTTTATTATCTGCCGGTCCCTCTTGACAAATACAATTGGACAAGTACCATGTTTAAAACATGGTGGAACTCACCTGTTTATGAAGTAGTTTCATCTGAAATCCTTAAAATAATCTATTTCAAGCTGTTCAAATAACCCTGACAGTCATGACTGAACGTTCATACTGCTAGACTGATGCACCAGTGATAGTTCAGCCGAATGTGGCCCCGTTCCATGCCCAGAGTGAACCAGGAATATCACTGAAATTTATAAAAATCTTTTCCGCCGGTATTCCTGTTTCGCTGGTTACATAGTGAGTAACCGTTTCTGCAAATGCAGCAGTGTTCTTTTGTGTTATTGCACCGACACTACGTAATTCAATGAATGCTGCTTTCCCACATTTTCCAGCCATAGAAATATCTGCCTTCTCTATTATTATCATTATGTAAGGAGCTGGCTTCGTAAACACATTGGAAACAATCTCACACAACCTGCTATGCATCGATTCTTTTTTTGTACCTGGCAAATCCTCTGTCAATTGAACTTTTAATAACGGCATTAAAACCTCCTTTTAACAACAAAGCAATCTTTGGATATCCTATACGATTTTGACAAATATATCACCATTAATTAAATTAAATATAAATAATATCTGTTACTATGAACAAATCCAACCACTACATAGTAATTTTTATTTAAAAAAATGCGAGACAAATTTAATACTGATTATTTAACATGTTGATAAGGAATTTTGTAGATAGCTACGAGCGTTTCAAATATTTCTCATTTAACTAATCGTATGATACACTTGTTACTCAGATTAACAAACACGAAAAAGGCGAAATACATGAACGAACATCAAAAAGTTGTTATTATCGGTGCAAGTAACAAACCTGACAGGTATTCCTATAAAGCTTTTAAAATGCTTAAAGAGTATGGTCACACTCCAATTCCGGTGCATCCGGTACTTGCAACAATTGATGACTGCAGCGTTGTTGCATCACTTGAAAGCATTGCAACATCAGCTGTTGATACAATTACCCTTTATGTAAATCCTGAAATCCTTAAAAACTACATTGATGATATTATCAGAATTAAACCGAAAAGGGTTATCATGAACCCTGGTACAGAATCTGATGATGCCGAACAGCGGTTATTAAAAAACGGGATCAGCGTGCTGCGGGCGTGTACTCTTGTATTACTTCGAACAGGTCAGTTTTAACTTACAAAGGCCGGTCACCCCACTCATTCACTGCAACAACCCGGCCGACCGATCCGATTCTGCCGGTGAGACAAGACCTGCACTGCTCTGCGTTTTCATCAAGACACGGTTTATTTTCATACAGCAGATAGTTTTTTCTAACTTCTGTAGGTGTCAATTGAGGCATTATCACATTGGCACCAAACGTAAGTCCCTGCTCGCGTCCGTCAGGCTTCATTGATTGCAATGCTGTTGTCGCTGCTATATTCACGTTTCGTAAAACAAGACGTGTCACTGCGATCATCTTAAGGGACATCCGGAAGATCTCGTCATGCTTTGCAAACACATTATTTTCATACACTGCCATCGGCGTTTGGCGATGAACGATATACGGCCCCATCCCGATCATGTCAGCATCAAGCTCTTTAAAAAACAGTATGTCATTTGCAAGATCCTGTACAGTCTGGCCCGGAATTCCAATCATCACACCGGTTCCCGTTTTGTATCCAATTTTTTTTAATATTTTGAGACAGTTAATTCTATTCTCAAGACTTTGTTTCTCCGGATGAATCATACGGAAAATCTCTGGTGATGTACTCTCGACACGCAAAAGGTACCGATGTGCACCGGCATCATAAAAGCGACGATACGTTTCTTCTGTCTGCTCGCCAACACAAAGGGTAATACCGATTCCTTCAGGAAGAGCATTCGAAACAGAACGTCTCTTTATCTCCCGGACGACCTCGACAACAGAATCAACAAATGCGCAATCGGTACGTTCACCCGATTGCAGTACAACTGATCCATACCCCTGCCCTGCACACCACAGTGCTGCATCAACAATCTGTTCTTTTGACAACTGATACCGTTCTACAGCGGTATTGCTCTTTCGTATTCCACAGTAGTAACAGTCACTGGTACAGATATTGGAGAATTCAACAAGCCCCCTGAAATAAACTTTATTGCCTCGTAATCTCAACAGCAGGTCTTCAGCCTTAGCCCGTAAGGTCTCAATTGCATCGACACTTTCGAGATTTAACAGAAAAACAACATCTTCTTTTGTAAACTCTTTTTTATTCAACACATCATGTAAATTCATCGTATATCCGTTGTAAAGCTCAGTATCTTTGTACGCAATTCCTGTTGTTTAAAAGAATCGAGGCTGTTCCAGTTATACACAATCATTCCTGATTCTTTGGTTATTGCAATTCTCTCAGTCTGTCCGGGAGGAATTTCTCCTGTCAACTTTCCGGTAAAAGACCACCGCCTCCCACCGATTATTGATGCAGGCAGAATCCGGACATTATACTCTTTTTCAAGCAGTTGTATTGACATTTCCATATTAAAAATAAATGTCCCTTTCACCTTTTGCAGTACGATTATACTGCTCAATAAATGTATCATAAAATGATGGCATCTTTTGACGAATCTCTTCGATTTCACGCTGAATGATTGGTTCGCCGATTACCTTTGTCTCTTCACTTGCGAAATCATCAAGCCATTCCCTGTAAGTAATCACCGCATTTAATTTGCAGAACTTACCCTCCGCACCGGTACGTAAAAGATCCATAATACACTGACCAGTTCTTCCGCAACGATACCCTGCAGTACAAAAGGATGTAATATATCCCAATTTGCCAAGTTCTCTCACGACTTCGTCAAGACTGCGTGTATCACCAAGAATGAACTGTTGACGTTCCGAGACCTGATCCGGATTTGCGTAATCGTGATATGCTCCAAGACCAACCTTGCTTGATGCATCTGTTTGAGTTATGCCAAGCGGGATCAGCGATTTTCTCATTGCAGCATCTTCTCTTGCAGTCAATATCATGCCTGTATATGGTACCGAGAGACGAATCACTGTAATTATTTTTCGTATGTCTGCATCACTGACAGTATATGAACTGGTTTCAGCAAATGAAGTATTTTCTGCTGGTTCAATTCTTGGAAACGATATTGTATGCGGACCGATTCCGAATTTATTCTCAAGTTCCCAGGCATGTGCAAGTAGTGCCATTACTTCAAATTTCCAATCGTAAAGCCCAAATAGCGCACCGATTCCAACATCATCAATACCAGCCTCCAGCGCACGGTGCATTGCGTATAAACGCCAGTGATAATGCCCTTTTAATGTGTTTTTCGGATGCATTTTTGCATAGGTTGCTTTATGATATGTTTCCTGAAAAATCTGATACGTTCCAATCCCGACCTGATTCAAACGATGAAAATCTTCAACAGAAAGCGGTGCGCCATTGACATTCACACGTCTGATTGCTCCATATCCACCTGTTTTAGTCGGCACTTTTACATCATAAATTGCCTGAAGTGTTTCCGCCATATAGTCAACATCAGACCGGGGGTGTTCCCCATACACAACGATCAGTCTTTTGTGACCGATTGTACCTGCGAGTACCTCAATTTCCTGTTGAACCTGTTCAATAGTGAGCACGCCCCGTTTGATAGACTCATTCTCAGCACGTAAACCGCAATACGCGCAATTATTGACACAGGTTGTTGACAAATAAAGCGGTGCAAAGGTTACAATCCGGTTATCATACACTTTTTTCTTTATCAGTGACGCAGTCGATTCCATTTCACTCCACAAATCGGGATCCCTGACATTAAGAAGCATTGCCGTTTCATCAGGGTCAAGAGTTGCAATCGACAACGATTTCTGTAGTATCTCCCTTATACGCCCTTTATCAGGGTTTACATGTGATGCAATCTTCTGCTCAATTTGTGCATCATTGATGAAATCACTACCATCTGGATTAAGATACTTTGCAATCTGATCCTCTTTAATTTTTGATTTCCGCCACTCTGCTGCTGTTTGAATTGCCATTTTTATTTCCTTTGTTATTATTTGTCTATTGTAAAGCAGCCTCACCCCCCCCCCGGCCCCCTCTGGTCCTTCGACCACTTCGATGCGTCGTCCGCAAGCGGTAGAGGGGGAGCTAAGACATTTTGTCCAATTTATGGACAAAATTTTATTCAAACTCCCCCCTCTATCACTTGTGGAGAGGGGGGCTGGGGGGTGAGGCTATTTCAGCACTGCCAACGCTGCCGGAAACGGGGTCAGTACCCGTTTCAATACCCCCTGAAGCAGTGATATCGCGATTCCATAATTGGTTACTGCAACTCCAGCTTCCCGGGCTTTTTGAATCCGCACAAGTTTCTCTTTTCTTGTCAACATACATGCACCACAATGAATTACCAGTTTATACTCAGACAGGTTTTCCGGGTAATCTCTTCCGCTTGCAATGTCAACGTTCAGGTCTATTCCTGTATACTGGCGCAGCCAGCGCGGGATTTTTACACGTCCGATATCATCCTCTGCAGCATGATGCGAACATGCTTCAGCAATAAGAACCTTATCACCGCTTCTTAACTTTTCAATCATTGCTGCACCTTTTACCTCCTCAATCAGATCACCCTTGTATCGTGAAAAAAGAATCGAAAAGGTAGTACATGGAACATCCTGCGGTGTATCCGCAACCATCTTCATGACAATCTGGGAATCACAGATGACAAGATCCGGTTTTTTGCCGAGTATACTATACACATGCGAGTATTCGCGTTCCTTTACAACAAGTGACATTGCGTCACAGTCAAGTGCATCACGGATTGTCTGCACCTGTGGAAGTATCAGCCTTCCCTTTGGTGCCTGAAGATCAATTGGTACAATTAATACCGCAAGTCCTCCGGGATGTATCAGATCACTTATAAGTGCCGGATCTGTAAGGCGTTCTTCCGGAAGCGCACTCATGAGTTCTGCCTTGAATCTGCTGACATACCTTTCTCTGTTCATAGAACCAACACTGGAACACATAATAATTCTATCAGTTGTCTTTTTTACAATGTCAAGCCAGACTTTTGATACCTCGTCTGTATCAACTTTATTGACAACAACGATTACCGGTAATTTTTTAGCATTTGCATCATCCGCAATCTGTGTTTCAAATGCACCCCATACCTGTGGTTCAGTAACAACCACAACGACCTCTGATCTGTCCATTGCAGCGGATGTCTTTTTAATCCGCAGCACTCCCAGCTCCGATGTATCATCAACACCCGCAGTGTCAAGAAATACTACCGGACCAACCGGCAGCAGTTCCATTGACTTTTCAACGACATCAGTGGTAGTACCTGGTACCGATGACGTAATGGCGACATCCTGCCCAGCGATCATGTTAAGGAAACTGGATTTACCGACATTTGTCCTGCCAAATATTCCTATATGTATACGTAACGATTTCGGCGTCGTTTGCATCTATTACTCCTCTATTTCAGTATCGTTACTTAAATCCCAGGGCCATCAAACCTGCAGGTGTTACCACCTGTTTTACAAGATCTGCTCCAAGCTTTAGTTCAAGAAACTGAATAAAATCCATGTCCTTTACACGTTCATATTCCTGCACAATTTTTTCTGCCTTCTCATATCCGAGAATTGGCAGAAAAGCCGTTATCAGGGTAACACTTCTGTGTGCATACTGTTCGCAAAGCAATGCATTAACTTCTATCTTATCAATGTGCGATGCGAGCATTGCAGTTACAGTTTGAAGAATCTCCATTGACTCGATAAGTGCATGTGCAAGTAATGGTAAAAACTCATTTATCTGCAGCGATCCGGCTCCTGCACACTGTGTAACGATCTGATGATTCGCGTTTACTTTTATGGATGCACTGATTGCTGCTTCCATAATAACCGGATTTACTTTCCCGGGCATTATTGATGATCCCGCCTGCACCGGTGGAAGTTTTATTTCTCCTGTAAAGTGAAGCATCCGGAGGTCATTACATATTTTCATTATATTCGTTGCAAATGCGCTCAGAATTCCGCTGACCTCAACAAATGCATCGGCATTTGCCGTCTGATCCATCATGTTCTCGCCCCGGGTAAGACCATACCCTGTAAGCTGACGAAGCTTCTCAATTACAAGGAAAATGTAGTTCCGGGGTGCTGTCAAACCTGTACCAACAGCAGTTCCGCCTATGTTGACAACACGCAAACGTTCTTCACACTTGAATGTACGCCAGCGATCCCGCGCTATTGCATCGGCAAACGATGAAAATTCTGCGCCAATAGTCACCGGTACCGCGTCCTGCAGCTCAGTTCTTCCTATTGTCAAGATACCGGAGAACTCTTTTTCCTTTCGCTGCAGTGCGCCCTGTAATAGTTCAGCAGCACGACTCAATTCCCGGACAGCTTCAATTGATGCAATTTTAACCGCCGTCGGATAAACATCATTTGTTGATTGATGCAAATTCACATGTTCAATTGGATGGCACTGCGAATAATCCGACTTTTGATATCCCAGTATTTCAAGTGACCTGTTGGCAATAACCTCGTTAACATTCATATTTGTTGAGGTACCTGCGCCACCCTGAAGAGCACGTACCGGAAATGATGTATCATGTTTTGTGTCAACGATCTCGTCACAACTTATCTCAATCGCCCTCGCAAGTTTACTATCAAGAAATGAAAGCTCCGCGTTTGTCTGCGCACATGCTTTTTTTACAACCGCAACAGCCCTGATAATGCGCATATTTACAGGTTGGGAATATACCGTAAAATTTTCAAGTGCGCGCAGGGTATGAATTCCCCAGTATACATTATCGGGAATCTCCCGCGTCCCCAGTAAATCATGCTCGGTTCTCATCTGGTCCCCCCTATTTACCTTTGCTCATTGCAGATTTCACTGTTACGCCATCAAGCATCCCGAGCTTACCGGTCATCACACCGATCTCATCAGTGGTCGCATCGACAACCAGGGTGATCACACTGCAATTCTTCTGGTGATAAGGGATACCGGTACGGGCAATAATTGCATCACCAGATTCCGATAAAATCTTATTTACCATCTCCGCACTTTTAATTCTGTTTTCGATAACAATCCCAACAAATCCAAGCCGTTTTTCGATCATACAGTACCCTTGCCTTCTGTCACAAAAAACCAGGCAGTCTTTATAACAAAAAAGCCTCAAATCGACACAGGTACTACTGCGCCAATTCAAGGCTTATCTATAAAAACCAGTATATTTCACTTGTAACCCCTTGTGTTCAGAGCAATTCGCTCCTCGCCGCAGGAAAACATTGTTTATTAAATAAGTAACATTAGTTGTAATATATCATTTTACTTTAAAAAATTAAAGAGAAATATTGCCCGGCATACACTACCATTCATTTAATCCGTAGTATATTGTTTAGTAACATTGAAATAACATCTTAATACTACTTGCTGCTTGATATTACTTATTTTGGCAGTTATATTGATAGTGATTTGTCCGGTATCTTTTGAATTTGATAAGAAGAGGTTTGAAGTCAGTTGAAATAATTTATTCCACTTCTGGTGAAAGAGTAAAAATGCACAACCTGAATCCTGTTTATACAGACAAAGCCGAGTGTCAGGACTGTTATAAATGTGTACGGGAATGTCCTGTTAAAGCTATCAAGATACAGAGCGGTTCAGCTGCAATCATTCCTGAACAGTGCGTTTTGTGCGGACATTGTGTTGATGTCTGTCCGGCTGGTGCGAAGCGGGTCAGGGATGATCTTGACAAAGTTAAGAACCTTTTTTCAACCGGCAGAAAAGTCTACGTTTCACTTGCACCCTCTTTTGCGAGCGAATTTGCAAACATTACACCACGTCAGTTGATTGCAGCGTTAAAACATCTCGGTTTTTGTGCAGTATCAGAAACAGCGCTGGGTGCTCAGCAGGTGAGTGCACATGTCGCTCAACAGCTTCAATTACAAAAAGGTAAAATCCTTATTTCATCAGCATGTCCTGCAGTAGTTGATTTTGTAACCCGGTATATGCCATCACACAGTGCGTCTGTAACTCATCTGCTTTCCCCAATGCTTACACACAGTAAAATGCTGCGGAAAAAATATGGAAAAAATATTGCAATAGTTTTTATCGGCCCATGCGTTGCAAAAAAACGTGAAGCAGACAGTCATCCTCAACTTATTGATGCAGCATTGACATTTGAGGAATTACGTAACTGGTTTGATGCCGAGCACCTGCATCCATCATTGATAAAACCTCAGGTCGACGATATCTTTATGCCAGACACTGCTGAGGAAGGTGCACTGTACCCTATTGATGGCGGTATGTCGGCAACAATAAAAGCAAATTGCGCTATTAATGATCTTTGTTTTATGTCATTTTCAGGTCTTGACAATATACGGAAAGCCCTGCAGGATCTTGACAAGGTTACTATTGAAGACAACATTTTCATTGAAGCACTCTCGTGCGAGGGTGGTTGTGTTAATGGGCCAAAAGCCGCCCTCAGGGATGCAACTGCAGCCAAGCGGTATGCAATTGTAAAGTACGCTCCTTATCCAAAGAAAAAAATTCCCCGGACACCATCAATTCCTATTAACGAATATGTGTCCGATACACCCTTCGAAGCACTCGATTTTTCTTCAGACCAGATAAACGCTGCACTTCGTCAGGTGGGTAAAATATCGGAAAAGGATGAGCTCAACTGCGGGGGCTGCGGTTACGATTCATGCAGAGACTTTGCAGCCGCGTTATTATCAAAAAAAGCGGAGACCACTATGTGCGTCACCTATATGCGTAAACTTGCACAAAACAAAGCTAGTGGTCTTCTTCGCACAATGCCGTCCGGTGTGGTTATCGTTGACAGCGAACTAAAAATTATTGAAAGCAATCTCAATTTCGCGAAACTGTTTGGTCCTGATATAGAAACAATATTTGATGCAAATCCGGGTCTCATGGGTGCATCTCTTAAAAAAATCGTCCCTTTCCACGACTCTTTTAAGCATGTTCTTGACAGTGGGAAAGACATTGTTAATATGGACTTTAAGGTTGACAGCAGAATTCTTCATGGATCCATCTTTACTATTGAAAAGCATCATGTTACCGGAGGTGTCTTCGCCGATATCACCACACCGTCAATCCATAAAGAACAGGTAATCAAACGGGCACAGGATATCATTGAGAAAAACCTTACCATGGTTCAGAAAATTGCCTATATCCTGGGAGAAAATGCTGCTGATTCTGAATCCGTACTTAATTCTATTATTGAATCATTCTCAAGCCGCTCACCATCATCAGGAAACGCTCTTGACTAATACATTTATCGATATTGGTATTGATTCCCAATCAAAGTGGGGGCAAAAGGTATGCGGCGATACTCTTATAGCCAAATACATTCCGGAACAGGGCCGTGTAGTTGCAATCCTGTCTGATGGACTCGGGAGCGGTATCAAAGCCAGCGTACTCTCAACACTCACTGCAAGCATGGCATTAAAATATCTTGAAAACAACCTGGACATTGTCAAAGCTGCATCGGTTATCATGCGGACACTACCATTGTGTCAAATAAGACAGATCAGCTATGCTACGTTCTCAATTATCGATATCGCATCAGATCTAACAGTAAACATTGTTGAATATGACACTCCATCACTTCTATTTTTTTCCAATAATGAATTTTTACCGATTGAACGAAAAACCGTCGATGTAACCAATTTTAATCGTCCGGCAGTTCTTCATCTGTCTAAAATTTCGGCCTCAAAGAATGACCGGCTTATCTTTCACACTGACGGGCTCAACCAGTCCGGGCTTGGTAAAAGAGGCACTCCCTATGGTTGGGGCACTGATGGCATCAAGGAATTCTTACGATCTCTTGTAAAAACATTCCCTCATATGTCAGCCCGCGCGATGGCGAAGCAGCTTGTCAACCAGGCAAATGTATATGATGGCTGGCAATGTGGTGATGACACAACGTGCGGTGTTATTTATTTCAGGGATCCCCGCCCGCTGCTTATTACGACAGGACCTCCTATTCAACAATCAAGTGATTCCCTGCTCGCACAACAGTTCAGAGATTTTAAAGGTACAAAAGTTATCTGTGGTGATACTACCGCAAAGATTCTTGCGCGTGAGTTGAACCTGAAAATTACATTAGAAGTACGCAGAGGCAACAACGATATTCCACCCCTTGCCCATATGGAAGGCATCGAGCTTGTCACTGAGGGAATGATTACACTCAGCAAGGTGTTTGAATACCTCTCAGCAAAACAGCTTCCCGTATTTTCTCATGACAATGCAGCACTTTCACTGGCAAACACGCTTCTTGATCATGATGAAATAAGTTTCCTGATCGGTACAAAAATTAATGATGCCAACATAACCTTAAATAACGCTACTGTTGAAACGCGTTATACAATTGTCAGAAAATTGGCACAATTACTTGAAGAACACTATTTGAAAAGGGTTTCCCTGCAAATCATTTAATGATATACTTAATTCATGGGAAAAGATCTCGTTATTATATCAATTGATAATGATCATGCACGCAAAGTGATCGCCCGTCTTTTATGTCAAAAACAATCCTTGCCACTTCAAAAAGCACTTGCAATTACGGCAAAACCACCGTTTGTTTTTATCATCAACGAATCTGATGATTTAATAAAGAAAGTTGTTGGCCAGTATTCACAATTAGGTATTGTATTTAAAGTGGTTGATTCATCACAACAAAAGCCATCTGCTCCATCACACGATATTGTCATGCCCAATAAAATACAGCTCGTAAATAGCACCGAATCATCACAAAAAACAGAACTCTCAAAAAAAACTCACCCGGTTCATCATTTACCGCAAGATGATATCCCCGTCGTTTTTGATAAAAAGAGAAAAAAAATCCCGGTTTCATCATTAATACCGCTGCTGCTGATCATTCTTCTTCCGGTAGTTCTTATTATTTTCACTTACAGAGAAAAAAAGGATGCATTTCTTGAAGACTACAATGGTAATGTAACAAACACAAATACGTCGAAGGTAAAGAAAGCAGTCAGCACCAGACAGTCGAAATCCTCAAATACTATATCCCCTGAAAACAGGGAAAAATCAGCGGACTTTGTCGATTCAGCCAGCGCATATAATGAAGATTATGAGATGGCCATCTCATTTTTTAAACTGGCAATTTCATTTAATAAATATAATTACCGTGCATGGTACGGTCTTGTCAACACGTACTATAGCGTAAACGAAACTGACAAAGCAAAAAAAGCACAGAATGAGATGAAGAAGCTCTTTGGAGAAAATGTTCTTGATATTGGAGAAATAGTTAAACCATTTGGAGAACTTGAGATAGCTGAACTGCGAAGTGACAGCAGCTACTATCTTGAGTACATTACCAGCTCATCAAGCGAGCAGGTAATTGTCAACGAAACGTTTCAAATAATCCGCGCGTTAAAACCGACATGTAATTGCTTATCAATTGCCCTTTTTGCCCGAAAATCTCCAGGTAAGGGTCTTATCGTCCACATAAAGAGTGACATCCCTTTTTTCAGCCTTACCGATTACAAATCAGCAGCATCATTTACATATCTGGAATAATTTTGCAGCAACTACTTTACCACCCTGTAATTGCAGGATGGTAAAAATATCTAATATTACTTTACAGAGAATACTTCAGGAATCAAGAAAAAAACTTAAAAGCGTAGCAGTTGCATCATTCATTGACTGAGGAAAATCGTTCTCTGTGCAATAGATTTGCAGAATCTCCATAATTGTCAGTAAATCCGAACGGCAGAATGCAGTATTCGATTCGTCACTGATATATTCAAGCAACGGTTCAATAGAATCATAGTAGAACACGACACGATCCTGCTTTTCCTCGATCGTATCAACTTCATCAAGAAGACGTTTTCCATAGGCTATAATGATTTTACGTTCATCAGGCGTAAAATCACACTCAATGCTCTCCGCTGCTTCAAGTTCTGTCAGATGTAAATCATAAAAACTGAACGACTTGAGTCGATCAAACGCACCGGCATACCGAAACGAATAGACGCCGTCCTGCTTAACAAAGTGTTCATCAAGCAATTCATGTGCTTTTCCAACATAATCTTTTTGGACATGGATTGTATACCGTTTTGTCGCTTCACTTTCGAGAGGGATGGTTTCACTTGACGTAGGGTTATCGACATAAAAAACTACTTTGCTATCGCGAAGTACTGTAATTGCAAGCAGTATATCAGTGTGTGAAAATGAGTGATCAAACAGGACAAAATCCCCTGTGTCGAGAGGTTTTGATTCATCAACACCAACATCCTTACGCTTCAGGAAAGCATCGATCTCATCCTGCGATATTTTTCTGTTATCTATTTCGCATTTTAAGAGCCTCAAAGCATCAGGGGTGTATTCTTCCTGACAATCAATAAACTGTTCAAGAAGGTAATCATTACTGAAAGTTTTTAGTGACGTCTTCAGATCTTCCATGGTACGTATCCTTTCCTTTACAGTAATTGGAACTGTAATCAATGACTTTCGTGTTTTGTGATGATGTGTTACTGACCTGAATATATAATCTGCCTTTTAACTTACACTATTTCAATTGCTTAGTCATATCATTTTCATGTAAACACACAAAACAGATGTTTACTAACACTATAAACATACACTATGTGTACAAATTAACAGTTTCATCTATAAATTTTATATTTTTGAGACAATTATTGGTATAACTATTCTTTTATTTGAAAAAGAGTACAGTACCATATGGCAAATCACATTCAAAGTTATTATTTTGTGGTTAAATGAAGAAATGAGGATTTACTGAAAAAAAACTGATGTCCTGTATGGTATATGCCGATAATAGTAATGTAATAAACTCATATGGCGCGACCCCTGCCAACTTGTGATTTAGCTTACGTGTATAAGGATTTGTGCTTATGAAACCGAAACTTTTCGCATTCGACCTTGATGGTACCCTTTTAAACAGCCGCAAAGAGCTTTCAATCAATAATATAAAGGCATTGAAAGAGATGTATGATCTTGGATGCGTTGTGGCACTTGCATCAGGTCGCATTGGAAGCAGTATGCAGCAATATGTCGAAATGCTGGAGAGTCGTGTTGCTTTGTTAACCTTAAACGGTGCAGTTGTTTACAAATGTGCATCAGATGTTTCATCCCCGGTCTATAATTCTCCACTACCCGCCGACTATGCTGATTTCCTTATTGACTATGCACATGATAAAACATTTGCAATAAATTACTATATCAATGATAAACTGTATGGTTTAAAGCATGATGGCAGCCTTGAATGGTATGATCTGTACTTCGACCAGACAAGAAGTGAATATGAATATATTACCAGTTTTTCACATTTCAGTGGCAAAACACCATCGAAGATCATTTATATTGGAGACCCCGAAGAACTTGATATCATCGAAAAACATTTCCGTTCCATCTGGAGCGGGCATATTTACATTTGCAGAACATGGGATTACTATCTTGAGTTCCTCAATATCAACGCCAATAAAGGTAATGGTATTGAGGCACTTGCCAACTCATACGATATCAGTATGGATAATGTCGTTGCATTCGGTGATGCACCAAACGATATCCCGATGCTTGAGAAAGTAGGTCTGGGCATTGCCATGAAAAATGCAGGGCCGGATGTTAAACGCAGTGCCAGAAGAGTATCATGCTGCACTAACGACGAAGACGGTATCGCCCGGGAGTGGGAATTGATAAAAAGCGAATATTTTAATTGACATAATACCAGCAGGCATGACAATACATACCCTGTATCAATAATAAATCGTCAGTTTTCCAAAAAACTCCCGCCCTTCAGCCAGATAGCGATGGGGATTTGATCCAATTGTATTTGAGTAGTAATTTTTTCTTCCTGTAATATTGTAAATCGAAAAAGAAACATCCCAATTTACTCCGGCAAATAATAAGTCATGTGCAAGCAGATTCAAATCAAGATTGAAATAGTATGGTAAAAACATTGTACGCTGCGTTCCATCTGTCTCAAGAGCAAGCCCTTCAGCTTTAGTTGTGTATTTTGCGCGAAGAGTGAGTGACAGGTGGTCGTGATAGGTATAGTATCCTCCGAATCCCAGTTTATTATCAGGTACACTTAAAATTGGCTTGCTATCAAGTGAATACTCGTAACAATGCCAGATATCACCCCCTACGGATCCGAGATGGTATCGGATATTTGTTTCTACACCCGCGACACGTTTTTCACCGACATTGCTGAGTTGAAAATATGCGCCATCAGCTGAACGTCGTGTTTCAATGAGTTTATGTGCCCGGTTCTGGAAATATGCAATCTGTCCGGATATCTGCTTAATTGGGGTGAATAGAAGAGAAACTTCGTGGCTATTAATTCGTGCAGGGCTCAGATCGGGATTGTTTGAGAGTTCAAATATTGTCGGTTCCCGAAAGCCCTGTCCGAACAGTACTTTGATTGTGTAATTTGTAATAGGTCGTAGCAGGAGACCACTTCGAATATCTAAAACATCCCCATAGATACTGTTGTAATCGTAGCGGATTCCCGCAGTAATCTGAATCTTTTTGTCCCAGATGTTTTGCTGATCCTGAGCATAGATGTAACGACGTTTCTGGTCAAGATATGGACGAAGGAAAGTAAAGTATCCAGCAGGAGGATAAAGGTAGCGTCCAACAAGAGATACCGGTTGAAATGGAGAGGTATCAGCAGTGCTGATTCCTGTAAATGCCGGTTCGCCGAGCTTTGTATTTCGCATTCCGGCACCAATAATAAAATAATTATCTGTAAATGAAGGTGTATAATCAGTCTGAAAGTTCAGCACATTGAGTATATTTTTTTCGAAGTTGGATGCAGCAATTGGTGGAGGATTATCACCGATATCCAGTGAATTCTGAAATCGGGCGTAGAAATTATCCAAAACAAAATGGTATGACAGTGAACTTTTAACAGGTACGGAAGTAAACCTGTAATCACTTCCGGCATACACATGCATCTGCTCGGTAATGATATTACCGTTTCTGTAGCTTAACTGTGCAGCTTCAATCCCTCCCCCGGTTTCACCGCGTAAATAAAGTGCCCCCCCGGTAATTTCAAAATTCGGACCGGGTGAATATACAAGATTTGAATTGAGATTAAAGTTCCTATCGTTGTCACGATAGTGATCTCCGTGTTCCAGCAGATAGGTTCTGGTTTGCTGATTAATTTTACTATATTCAGAAGTTTTAAGAAAGTCAGTGTAATCAGGTTCTTTGCTGCAATCAGCATAACCATTGACAGCAATACTCAAATCTCCCTTTTTCGTAGCATTGTGAAACGCTCCACTTATATTCCAGCTTGACTTGTCTCCTCCACCGCCAATTGCAGTTAGCTCACTTTTACTGGTATCAGTATCAACATCTTTGGTTACGATATTAATAACACCGGAAAATGCTTCCGGACCATAAAGAACCGATGCCGGTCCCTGAATAATTTCCACGCGTTTGACACCAGTTAACGGAAACTGATTGATAACAAAGAGGGCGCTGCTCGCCAACGAATTTACTTCCCGTCCATTGATCATCAGTTTTGTCAGTTCCCAGAACGAGGAGAATCCGCGTTGACCACCAAAAAGATGTGAGTTGGGGTACGAATACTCGATTCCCGGTGCATTGCGAAGAATGTCCTTTATATCACGGTAACCATATCTTTTAAAATCCTGTTCAGTAACGATGTAGGTTGTTGCAGGTACCTCCCTTAATTCCTGTGGTCGTAAAGACGCACTGGTAATTTTCATATTAAAAAGGTCTGCAAGTGAAAGATCCCCCGGTACTTCTGCATTTTGTGCTGTTTTCAGTGACTGCGCCGAAGTTGACAGAGTAAAAAAACACAAAAAAGTTATTACAATTAAACAGATAGGACATTTTTCATAACCGGTATTTAATTTTTCGAAGTGCTTTTTATCCATTCGATTGTATACCTTTCCGGGGAATAAATTCCTCAAAAGAAAGTTGTACCATACATTAAAAATCAACTATCAGGTATTGCTATTATCACAAATCAGTTCATTATAACGCTTATGTAAACCGGCAGTATACAGTACACTTCTATCGTCAATTATATCAAACAACAGCATATCGATAACGTACACTAGTCAAACACAAAGTATAGACGCACGAGTATACAAACCAACAGGATTAACCGTGCGGCATTTTCCCAATCGCCATACGAATATCCTTAATGGACAACCGGAACTTATCAATTCCGGCAACTGCATCTACTATATCACTATTTCTAATAGAATTCTCAATAGTACAGGAAACTGCAAAACATTCATCCAGCATCATATTACCGGACATACCCTTGACTGCGTGAATAATAGCAGCGGCTTCGTCCAGCTCTGCATTAGTTAATGCTCTGTCAAGTGACGCCATTTTTAATTCGCATGTATCAACAAACTCAAGCAGCAGTTCATCATACTGCGATTCAGGAATACAGAACGTTCGAAGTGCCTTTGATTTGTCAAGCGACATCATGAGCTCCTTTTTTTGTCCCCGTATTTATTGTTTAACCCATCGCTGTATTGTTTCCCGGAGTTTTTTTGCCTCGAATGGTTTTGGAACATAATCATTCATGCCTATATCTTTACATTTCTGGATCTCTTCCTTGAAAACATGAGCCGTAAGCGCGATTACCGGTGTTGTGATTTTCATTTCTTCCCGAATAATTCTCGTGGCCTCATATCCATCCATGACAGGCATCTGAACATCCATAAGGATAATATCATACGTCTTTATACGCAACATATCAACTGCTTCCTTACCATTATTTGCAATCTCATGCGTACACCCCATCTGCTTTAACATTATGCTCATGAGCTTCTGGTTGAGAGGATTATCTTCCACCAGGAGTGCAGAAATTTCCTTGTTTATTAATTCGTGAACCATTTGCAGCGTAATTGCTTTCCGGTGCTCTTTTCTGCTGCTACTGAATATCACCTGTAATATTTCGTAAAGATCTTTCCGGAAAACCGGTTTGGCAACAAATGCATCAAATCCTGCATCATTGATACGTTCGGCAATACCCGGAAGCTGATCAGAGGTCAGCGCAACAAGCTTGGTATTTTTTGTCAACTCCATCTGCCTGAGCCGATGAGAAAATTCACACCCATCCATCTGAGGCATTAAAATATCCGACAGAATCAAATCTACAGGTATACCTCTTTCGAGAAGCCATTCGAGTGCTTTTTCGGCACTATAAGTACTATAAACGATATCCAGTTCGATCTGAACACAATAATTTTCCAGTATCTGTCGTGCCTGCTCATTATCATCAACAATTATAACTTTTTTATGCCTGAGTAGTTCGATATCCACAAGAGTAATGTCTTCATCCGATACCTGCTGTCCGGATTTTAAACAAAGAGAAAAAATAAACTCAGAGCCTTTACCCGGAGTGGATTCCACCCGGATTTCACCACCCATCATCTTGACAAGAGACTCTGTGATATTTAGACCAAGTCCTGATCCGCCATATTTACGGGTTATTGACGAATCAACCTGCACAAAGACCTTGAATATTTCTTTTTGCTTATCAACCGGGATACCGATACCTGTATCTTTGACTGAGCACATTAATGTTATAGTTTCGTTTTTTTTACACGCGTCTTCAGAATCAATACCCACAACTATGGTTACTTCCCCTTTGTCAGTGAATTTTACCGAATTCCCAACCAGATTCATGAAAATCTGTCGTATACGTGTCGGATCACCTTTGAAATAACGGGGAATATCTGAAGGGTAAAGCAGATTCAGATCAACAGGTTTTCCAAAAATCCGCATCTGATGCATTTTTAAAACATTACTGATCAGACCTTCAAGATTGAAATCTATCTCTTCAAGCACCATTTTATGTGATTCTATTTTGGAGATATCAAGGATTTCGTTCATAAGAGCAAGCAGATGTTCACCGCTGGAGCTGATTGTTTCTACATAATCCCGTTGTTCGATGGTTAGTGATGTAGCCATTAAAAGTTCACCGAATCCGACAATTGCATTTATTGGTGTACGTATTTCATGTGACATATTAGACAAAAACGCGCTTTTGGCTTTTGTTGCAGCTTCAGCCTGATCTTTGAGTTCCGTCAGATTTTGCATCATAGCGCGTATTTTATCAGTACGCCGTTCGACCTCTGTTTCCAGATGAATCAGATGCTCCCGTTCTTTGAGTGAGAGTTCCCATTTTGTCGTAAGTGCCAACGCTATCTGTTTGACCGAAACGCCATCAAATGGTTTCTTGATAAAGAGCATATGGTCATTTCGGCCAAGCTTTTCAAGCATCTGCTCCCAAGAGTAATCGGAGTATGCTGTGCAGATAACGATTTCAAGAAAGGGATGTTTCTGCCATAAGCGGTACGTAGTCTCAATTCCATCAATCCCCGGAGGCATCCGTACGTCCATAAAGGCCAGTGAATAGGGACTACCATCATCCTGAGCCCGATCCACCATATCAAGTGCCTCTTCCCCCTGATATGCATCATCTATTATATACACCGGTGAACTATTGTCTGATTTTCTATTATTACCAAATAGCTCATTTTCCAATTCCATCATTTCCGGATTTTTAATCCGCATTATGGGATTCAGAATTTTTTTGAAATCATCATGAATATCGACGTTATCATCAACAATCAATATCCGCTTTTTCTCCTCATTCATAGACGAATCCCCTTAATATAGCAACTGTCAATTATTTGTCACAGCATCTTTTACTAATCTGCATATGAATTTTGCTCCAGTACCGATACCATTGCTTTGCGCATAGATCTTCCCATTCATCTCTTTCATAAAGTTCGCACTGCTATGAAGCCCCAATCCATGACCGCCTTTTTTTGTTGTGAAATTCGGTGAAAATATTTTGGTAAGATTTTGCGGTTCTATACCGCATCCAGCGTCGGTAAAACTTACCAGTATCTCACTGTTATCCTCCGTTATTGAAATTGTCAATACTCTCCTGTCAGGTGGATTGTCAAGCATCGCATCTTTTGCATTTTTTATAAGATTAATAAAAACATGCATAAGTTTGATTTTCTGAACCGTGACCTGTGGCATATCATGATAATCCCGTACGATTGAAATGCCGTGACGCTTGATTGAACTTGACTGCATGATTAAAGCATCCTCTACAATTTCAGACATAGTTACTTTTTCAGAGAATCCTCCTGCTCCTGCATAATTCTGCTGAGCAGCTATAACATCTCCAATAGCGCAAACCATCTCTGATAATCTTTTTAGATTCTCATCCATACCATTCCTTGATTCACGAAACGATTCTTCGAGAAGAAGATAGTAACGGAATAACTTTCCAAGTCGCGCATTCTGATCTATCAGTGCAGAAGACGTCTCCATTTCCTTACGTAAAATTGTATTCGCATTCTCAAAATCATTATCCGGTGAACTGGCAATTATTCCATTCATTGTCTCCAGTGATGCTTTAACGCTGTTAAGCAGATTTCCTACATTATGCAGTGTTCCGGAAGCGATATCTGCCATTCCGGCCAAATGTGCTTTTTCTACAAGCTCTTTTTGTGTCGCCTTAAGTTCATCGGTACGTTCTGCTACCATTTTTTCAAGATTTTCTGTATATTCCTTGACTTTTTTTCGCATTTTCTCGAAATGATTCGCAAGAATCCCAATTTCATCTTGCGACAAAGAGGTAACTTCCAGAGAATAATTTCCTTCAGTAATGGCAGCCACAGAACGTGAAAGGTCAATAATTGGTTTAGTAATTGCTTCAGCCTGCTGCCTGGAAATTACCAGTCCTACAAAAAAAACAACTCCTGCAATTATTAAAAATCCTGCTGAAAAAAGTAAAGCCTTTGTAATGATGTCTCTTCTGAGCATGCTCAGGCTCTGATGCATCCTTTCCGTAGAAATGCCATACCGTATAGTTCCATAAACAATACCTGATTCATCCACTACCGGTGCTGCAAATTCAATTATCTCTGATTTATGACCGGACGCAGTTATCTGACAATGATCCGGCTTTTGAAGCTTGTAAGCCCACATACTTATCGAATCGGAAAGCGGTGTTATCTGATCTGAATTTCCTTCGGAATCCTTCAATGCGTGTATCCATGGTACTCTTTCATTGTCCATATATATTCCATAAACAAGATCGGGATCAAGTCGGACTGTTGATGCAACGATTTCACGAATTGCGGAATATGCGTTATCGCCTGCCAGAGTACGCAGGGCAATGCCATTGTTGGTAATGAGGGTTGTACCTTTGTCAACAAGAGCTGTCTCTATCTTGTTTTTCATTTCGACGTACCTCTGATGTGTGATCAGGATTGTCATTCCACCATTCACAATACAGAAGCCGACAATTGAAGCACACAGTATAATCACGGCAAACGACACGAGTTTACTTCTAATACTCCTGAATCCCATTTTGTTAACGTCCTTCCTTTTACTTCAGGACTTTGTCAATCCCAACCATATTCTTCTCCTGAACATTAAAAAGCCTGACAGCCTGCCGGTGATTAAGAATCTTATAAACAGAAATTGATGGATCTACTCTGCCGGATTCCACTACCCAGTTGTTCTTTCTGGCACTTATGATAAGTGACGCAACCTGAGCACCAAGTGACTCATGATCAGGTAAAACAGCAAGTGTACCAAAATCAAGTTTAGGATCAGCCAATGCTTCAAGACCCACAATAACCGGTTTACGGTATTGCTTTACTTTTGGGATCCAGACAGTGGTTACAAGATATGGTGTAAGCAGTTTGTTATCGTTGGGAATCCAGAGGGCATCAACCTTCTCTTTTGCAAAAAGTTCATCAAGGGCTTTCCTGAGCTCAACAGATAGTGTACCCTTTTTATCCGGAAGACTTCTGTTTACAATACTTATACCTTCACGGTTGCATGATTCTTTATTCTGCAGGATCAGCTCATCCATTAATTCACGATGAACAATACCGATCCTGTTTATTGGAAGAGTACTTATGCTACGGAGGTTCACAACAGATGTAACAATCGGAATCTCATAAGAAATTGCTTCTGCATTTCGTATACCTGCAATGGCTTTTTCTACCATGATTCCCATAAGTATGATTGATGGTTGCACAGAAACCGAATCGGGCAGCCCGATGACATAATCACGATAACACCTGATTGCAACATTGTCAAGCAACACAACTACCATTGGTTTATATTTTTTTATCGCAGTATTTATTGTGTTTTTGTTGATCCGGCTATCAACAATCAACTCATGGATCAATCCTTCATTTCCTAGATCATCGGCAATGCCCTTTACAACAGCAGTAAAATTACTACCCTCGGGCCGCACAAGAAGAATCGAAATAGTTGATGTATTCCCGGATACTGCAATGCACAGAGCAGCAAGTATCACCACAAGCATATTTCGACACCGATATTGGAAACATTTTTTCATTTCACCGGTTTCCATTGCTCAATCTCCAGTACTGGGGTTGCAACCTTTGTAAGTCTGGTTATAAATTGCTCTATAGCCGGTTCGTTTTTTCCGTTGCGTACAGCACACGTCACAATACCTGTTGTGCATGATGGAATTGCAGTAACAACAAGTTTAAGTCGTGATGTTCTTTGCATATAATCAATAACACCTTCTGAAATAAAAACTGCATCAACCTTGTCAAATGTCAGCATTGTAAGAAGATCTTCTATTTTTGTCGCACGATTCAGAGTTACCGGTTGTTTCAGTAATCCTGATACAAAGCGCTCTGTATTTATTCTGCCCAGAAAATCTATTGTGCCGATTTCCATTTTGGGTATACTGTCAATCTGTATTCCCTTATTGACAGAAACAAACACCCATGGCTCCACTGGCCGCCCGTTACGCAGTCCGATAAGACGTTCGGAATATCCATTCAACTCCTGAAAAGTCTGTGGTTTAGCGATAACAATATCAGGATTACTGACAAGTATTTTTTCCTTGAAATCCTGAAACCTGCCGAAAACGACCACATTTTCCTCACCGTAATAATCAATAAGCTTTTGCTGCATCACCATCGGACGCATCATTGACGGATAATAGACATAAACAGAGGGCCCAGCGGCATCAGCGATTAGAAACCAGGTGGATAATAACAGCATCAGAATGCGTATCATAGTCCAGGATCCTCATGAATATACACCAGTGCATAATACTCAATAGTACAAAACAAGACCGCAATAAAGGAATATACCAGACAGAGCCTGCAATGCTGCATTCAACTCTCCTTTTGTATGTGATTCCCGTGAGGCTCGCTATGCGTTACAACAGGAACTGTAAACTTCATTATAGTTCCACTTGGAATGTTATCTTCAATCCATATGCGGCCATTCATGGCTTTTATGGCAAGGTTGCAAAACGCAAGACCTATACCAACTCCAAATTTTAAATTATTCTTCCGTTCCTCAACCTGGAAAAACTTCTCGAATATCTTTTTTTTGTAAGCATCCGGAATACCCTTACCGGTATCTGCAATCGAAACAACTGCATCCGATTTGTTAACATCGACAGTTACACACACAACAGATTTACGAGGAGCGTATTTCAGTGCATTGCTGAGAATGTTCTGTAGTATCCTGCCAAAAAGATTGCGGTCTATCATGCAGCAAATTGTATCACTTGCCAACTTTTCAGTTATGACAACCTCTGATAATCCGGCAACAGCCCTGAATGGAACAATTTCGTTTGTTAACAAAGGAACAATGTCTGATGATTCGAGTGTCGCCGAAAACGAATCCGACTCAAGCTTTGACACTTCAAGCATCAGCTGAATCATACCTGTCATTTTTTTAATTGAGTTTTCAATAAGAGGCAGATTTGACAAAAATGCACCAGGAGTTATTTTTGCGACATCTACGATACCGACAAGACCGGCAAGATTATTATTGAGATCATGAACTATTGTGTGCACAAGGAAATCACGCATTTCTTCAGCTTTTTTAAGTGCCGCAAGACTTTCTGACAGCTCTGCATGAAGTTTACGTTCGCGATCCAGTGCATTTTTTTTATCAAGCGTTGTGTCAATGCGTGCTTTTAAAAGTGTTGCATTAAAGGGTTTTACAAGATAATCAACAGCTCCCAGCTCAATGCATCGGACTATGCTGTCCATATCATCATTGCTTGAAATAACAATAACAGGAATATCACTGCAAACTGCATCATTGTGCTGCTGACGAAGAAATTCAAATCCATCCATTACCGGCATCATGATATCAAGCAGAATCAGATCGGGCTTTTCGCCTCTGGCTTTCTCAAGCCCTTCAGGACCACTTGTGGCGGTTAATATGCTGTCAATCTGTATACCATTTAGAAGCATTTCAGTTATCTTGAGATTCAGTGGTTCATCGTCGATCATCAGTATTTTTTTTGACAGCATTTTACATCGTTTCCTGTTTTGTCATGATCCAAAACTGCTGTAACAGTACTAACTCTCCACATTGACATAATACAACACATTGTACACCATAAATCAAATATCAAAAAACTCGATAACTAAAATAGAAATACTCCAAAATCCGGTGAGCAATGATATTCAATAATTTGTCGACTTCAATTTTATCGATAAATAGTAAGGTATTATTTCTTAAAATTCAATATAATTCGTAAGTAGTTTATTTATACCTATACCTTCAAATGCAATTTCATTGGGATTTTTACAATCATGCCCTTGTAGTGATTTTTACATCGGTGATAAAACCCAGGTGTTTGAACAACCATTTAAAAATGTCCATTTCTATGTGAAACAACTCATTGCGTCGGGAGATTTCTTATCATGAGTTCTGCATCGCTACAACGATGGCTTGATGTTGTCAAACATCCTGAATACAGTAGGAACAGCTGTTTTCCCTTGTGTGATTTACGGGATAGCATTTGAGATTAAAAGAGATGCAGAATTACCAGCAAAACAAGAAGCAAGCAGGAGAATAAGGCTCAACAGATTACTTTTTAAGTTCTTTCCATGAAAGCTCCTTTACACTTTTGTCACTATCATGAATGAATTTATCGAGGTTGTTTAACACATAGGAACTATACTTAACATCTGCACTACCATTACCAAATTTCTTTGCCCCTGCAAAATCTGCGAGGCATACAACTGCCCCAATGACAGTTAAATTACCATTCATTTTATCCATTTCATCAACAATTATTATTCCTTTGAAATTACCAGTTGCATTTAGTTTTGTAGTTGCATTTTTCATAGGGGAATGAACAATGAGAATTCCGCTTGAACCACCAATATGGAGCGGGCCTGCTGTTGATTCAATATAACGTATACCATGGAACGGAAGTGTAAGAGCAGATTCTGTAATCTTGTATTTATCAAGAGAACCAGCCGGAACGCCTAAAAATGCTTCCGGTGATCCAAGCGACGTACTAACTGCAACACTTTGTTCTGCCACTTTTGCGATTTCTGCTGCTGATGCCTTCTTTCCATATGGGCCGGATCCCTTCCCTGACACTTCCGCGCTTCCGCTACCGATACTAAGTACACCGCACGTGCTGACACCATATACTCCAGGATCACCGGTAAGGACACCACTTGAATCATGGTCCTTTCCATTAACGGAAATAGTTCCCGATAAATCAACATCCGGCCGAGATGTAACCGCTGCCTTTACCGGCGGTCCGGCAATAATTGCATCTGCTGTTACTGATGCCACAACACCAATACCTGTTTCGGATGTATTATCTTTCCCCCAGCTCTCTATCCATACAGTATCTACTAACGCATTAGTGCTGCAACTAACACTAAAAGTACCTGTTCCAAGAACCTGATCTGTATAAATTTGTGTTCGCAGATTTGGTGTCAGTGATATGGTACTGGTGTTTATGTCTGCATATAATTTTTCTTTTCCCGCCTCAGCAAGGAAAATCGAATTGGTATTTAACCTCTTTACTCCGGTTTTCTTCTGTGTTGACGAAATAGTCATATACACCGTAACAAATACGATATTCAGGATTATTGCCAATGAAACAACAAAAATCAATGATGATCCGCGGTTATTTAAAAACATACTGCAAACCTGCCTTCACTGAACAATATCCTCTAAGTACTGAATGAGCAAAAAAGCATTCCGACTGATTTCTGCATTACCGTTTCAGTTCTTTCCATGAAATTTCTGTTACTCTATTCTTTATGTTTTCACAATATTTTCCAAGATTATTCATAACATACGAGCTGTAATTGATTGTGGCACCACCAGATCCAAAAGTATTTACTTCTGTTTCACCAAGTGTTACCACAGAACCTAGTATATTAGCCACCCCGTTTATATTGTCCATTTTATCAATTATGATCAAACCGATAAATTTACCCTGGTTAAGTTTCATTTCTGCGGTTTTGAAATAATTATGGACAATCAGGATACCACTTGAGTATTCCCCCTTCTTCTCGTCCCCGAAATCCACCGGACCTACATTCCCTGTTATATATCGTATACCATGAAATGGTGTTGAAAGCGTGGTTGACTTGAACTCATCAAGCGCACCGAGAGCCAACCCAAGAAATGTTTCAGGCGACGCTAATGCAGCATGTACAGGAACCTCCTGCTCTGCAATGGTTCCCAGTTTTCCGGTTGTATCTGACGAACGTATAGGCTCCTGACCATATCCACCAATATGTGCATTACCACTCTGAACAAGTGAATCACAGGTACTGACACCATAAAGCCCTGGATCACCTGTCAATACACCATTTGTATCATGATCACGTCCATCAACAGTAATATTTCCAAGAACCTGCACATTGGTTCTTGCAGTAACCGCACCTCTGACTGGTACTCCATTAAATACAAATCTTGGTGATAATGCAGCGACTATTGCAATCCCTGTTTCCGACTGACTATCTTTTCCCCAACTCTCTATCCATACGGTGTCAAGAGTTACATTGGCACTGCAGGTTACCGTAAAAGTACCTGCACCCAATGCAAAATCGGTATAGACAGTCACCCGCTGATTCGCTGTTGGAGTATACGACTTATCGATCAATTGTGCATATAGTTTCTCCTTACCAGCCTCTGCTATAGTAACCGAACTTGTTTTAAGTCTCTTTGAACCCGTGGCTTTTTGCGTTTTTGATACTGTCAGATACACAGTAATAAACACAATATTTAAAATTATCGCCAGTGACACAACAAATATAAGTGATGAGCCTCTGTTGTTCCTCATTGTTACCTCTTTGTAAATGCTAACATAGTAATTCGCGTACTTCTATTTATTCCTTATGCCAACCTGCATAGTTTCTGAAAGCATGTTTCTATTTGCACCCTTACCGATATACCCGCCGACAAGAACTTCAATCAGTGATGTATTCTCGAAACCACCTGTTAATACTGTTCCGGCCTTATTTTTAGGGGTAATATTCATCGTATCAATCTTTGAACCAAGCGGAACACCCATAGCATTTTTTGACAAAACAAGAGTTCCCTCTCCGTCTACTGTCTGTATCTCATATGCAATCCGGTCACAATAATGAAGCATTGTTGAGTCAATAAGAAATGTACCGGCACCAACTTTACCGTCTAAATGGATCGTATCTACTCCGGAGGCATTATTTCCGACTCGCGAGATCTGTCTGTAAATAGTATCAACACTTCGCCCGGCAATACAGATATAACCATCCGCTTTTGCACCAACACAATTTGCTGCAAATAGTTTAACATCATCATAAAGAATATTCGCAGCCGGTTTTGCTCCAGTCAACTCGTTATTATAAAAAAGCTCAAGCGTATCGCTTTTATCAGTGTACAGAGCAACCCTTATACCATTACCGGGAAGACCATTTCCCGCCATGCGGATATCTTTTCCCAACCGTTCAGTAATTGTCACGATATCTTTCTGAATCAATGCTTTTTCATTTTCACGGGCAGTACTTTTAGTCACATAGTTATACGCCTGATATGCCCCCATAACAACTAACGAGCCGATAAACATAGCCACCATCAACTCGATAAGCGTAGCACCAGATATATCTTTTTTCCTATTGATCATTTTAAAACCCTATGGTCGTGCGATAATTGTTGAAAGTGTTATTTTATGCGATTGTACCGTAACCGGCCAATAAACGGATATATTAATTGTTTTCTGCGATGTATCTGAACTGGCTGTAACAGTCCACGCTCTGATATATTTGTTATTCATAGTATCCTGATCTGTTGTGATACTGGAATAGCTGGCCACTTTCAAATCTTCAAATAAGCTATAGGCAGTTGATGTTGCTGCAGACAGCTCCTTTGACGATAAATTTGATTTAATCAGGCTGAGTACGCCAGCATTTAATCCCACAATGATCAGTGCAAGTATGAACATTGCTATGATAACCTCAACCAATGTACCACCCTGCTGATTTCTGATGTTCATAGTAGCTCCTGTACAAATGAACTTTTTGTTTAATTATATATACACCTTTATCATAAAAACCGGAAGTTAAATTTCCTGTTGTAGTTTTCATCACTTAAGACATTACTACATCGCTGATTAAGCGCATAAGGCATTTATTTAATGATCCAATTATATCCGTTTTCTTAACCTTGCTGCAAGATAGAGTGCGTCCCTGGCACTGATTTTTGAATTTTTTTTAACCAGTCCACGTAACTGACGATCCGAAATCCCTGTAAGTTCAGCCCATGCAGTAACCGTTTCAGGACATTTTTCAAGAAGTATACCCGTTGCGCTATCATATGTGTCTGTTCCATGCGAAGTATACCCGGGATTGATCAAATGCAAAGACGCAACGTACTCCACCATTCTTATGAAATCCTCTTTGTCAAAGTTTTTTTTGTCAACTACTTTTTTAGCACCGGCTTCACAACAGCGCGCTCCAAGGCCTGCTGATTCCGATTGAGTAAAAACGACACACGAAACCTTTCTTGCATTGCTTTTAATAAATCCGATCGCAGCTTCATTGACACCATCATAATACACCTCAAGAATGCACACATCCACCCGTTCGCAACCATCAACTGTTTTCTGAGCTTCCGCAATTGTACCAACCTGCTGTGATATACACACCCCCGACTTCGAAAGTATATCACAAAGCATTGCAGCAAGCTCCCTATCACGATCCATAACAAGCACATGTATTGGGATTTTTTTTTTGCGAAGTACAGTCATACGATTCCGTGTTACTTTACACCAAGTGAATCCATGTAATTCTCCACAGCATCCTTCAAACCAGTAAGTTCTCTGGTAAGCGTGATCTTTGTCTTAGGATACAAATTGAACCAGACGGATATAATGGCTGCATAAATATCACCACGTGACAAAATTACTTTTTCCGTCTTGTATTGTTCAGGAAGCGAGTCATATCGCACCAGTAAATCTCTGCAATAAAATGCAAACTGATCGGCAGTTATAATATCATTTGTCAGAGCTGACCGGAGCCTGCTAAGAGGATTATCCTCCAGTGCCTTCTGTACAGCTACACGCTGCTCCTCCTGTACTTTTTCAGTTGACAATATCGCAAAGTAAAACGACACGGTCATTACGACGGTAAAGAGTACTGCCGCGACATAACCGACTACAGGTTTACGTTTCCGCTTCTTTTTGATTTTCTCGATATCGGCAGCCGTATCTTCATTGGCGAGCTTTTTCGCCATTGATGAAATGACTTTGTCTTTTACAATTGCTTTTCTTGTCTTGTCATCCATTTATACCGCTCGTTGTGTGAGTAAATCAGCCTTTATTGTATAACGATGGTGAACGGGATGCAACAGGAAAGAAGAAGGGGAGGAAGGAGTGAAGGAAGAAAGAATCCAGTCTGTAGCCAGAGCTCTTGTGGCTCTGGCAGAAATAAAACGATCACCCGCTGGAAGCGCCCCCCTTATTAAGGGGGAGATAAAGGGGGGATTATTTTGTCCAAATAGCCCAAACCATCAATCAAAACAGTTTAAATTCACGCACGAATTAGATAAGAAGCAAAAAGCCAGATGTCAGATGTTAGATCAGAGTAGAACTTTCTTAAGTTCTACTCTGATTGAACCTGGAGAAAATCCTAAAGAATATGCTTTGCTGCTGTTTAATGAAACATCTGCGGGGCGGGGTGCTGCCATTTTGATATCACACTGCCTGCAACCGCTTATACGATCCGGGGAAACTCCCAGCAGCTCAGCTGCCAACAACCCGAAATCATATCGTGAAATACGCTCTTTTCCACCTAAATGCAACATACCATGAACACTGCCGGTGAACATCAGTAATCCCCGTGCAGCGTCAACAGCACTTACAGGAGTACGAAATTCATCTTTAAAGAGTGATAGTATTTTTCCGCTCTGAAGCTGATCGATCCATTGCTGTAAAAACCGTTTAACCCCTTGAGGTACAGCTCCATACATTAACGGCATTCTGCATATAAGCGCAGAGCTGTTCTCTTTAAGAATCGATTGTTCCGCAGCAGCCTTCTGCATCCCGTAAACACTCAGCGGGTTTATCTCAGCATTCTCGTCATAAGGTGCCCCATTTCCATCAAAGACAAGATCTGTTGATGTAAACGAAAAGGCAATACTCTTTCGGGCACAGAGATGTGCCAGATATGCTGGTGATTGCACATTGATTTTTTCTGCAAGCTCCTGATTTTGCTGACAAAAGTTCGGGTCTGACGCCGCTGCACAGTGAATAACGATATCAGGACGAATCCTTTCGATCAGCTTCTCTGCAGCATCATGATCTGTAAGATCGCATCGTTCTGTGGCACACCCATCCAGATGAACATCATTATTATGGATAATCCCTGTAATATCATAACCTTGCTCTATCGCTACCCGACAGATATTCCATCCTAAGAAACCACCAGCGCCGCTTACTGCGATTTTCATTAATTTTACCTTTTTTAGTGATCCACACTAATAGAATGTACATCACAACATGCTGATTTTAAGCGTATTGAGCATTGCCGTTTAACCCATTCTTGACCCCTCCCGCTCGCAGAGCCGAGTGACCACCCCGTCAGGCTGTGCCTGCCACCCCTCCGGAGGAGGGGAATTTTATTTTTTTTAGATGGACTATCTATTAGTAAACAATTCCCCTCCTTTGGAGGGGTGCCCGCCAGGGCGGGGTGGTCTACTTTTTCAAAGAAGATCCGGTACCTGTTTCTTTTTTATCTTTTTTATTTCTTCTGGTTCGCATTTCCTCAGGCAATCTCACAGGAAGATTGTAGGCCTTGGAAAGATTCAGATAGAAAGAGTGCAGGTTACTAAGATCTTTAATCGTTTTATCCATTTTGGTCATTAAATTAAAGTTTCTTTAAATTTTTTATATCGATTCGGTCCTGATCAGAATTTCTAATTGATTTCATTCTTATCAGATTCTCTTTTGTAATAACTTTCACATGGCCGTTAATCGATTTTACTTTCTTTGCGTTTAAAATAACAAAGAAAGCGCAATTCCACCAACAACGGCGTATTTTACTCTTTTCGCATTAAATTTTTCAATAATTGAATAGAATTCTTTAAAAAAATCCATTTTCAGAATATAAGATAGCTGCGTTTAACAAATCAACCGTCATAAAAAAAACCGACAACTTACTACAAATAAAAAGGGACTTTTCTAACCATTTTCAGAAAAGTCCCGAAATTTCATTACGGAGAAAGAGGGATTCGAACCTCTAAAATTGAATACCGGTTATTTGATTTCCGGTTATTGCAGGTATTATTTTGATTTAAACAGAATTAATATGGATATTATAACCTTCCGCGAAATCGGCGAAAGTTTTACTTTAATCACGACAAAAGGAAAATTACAAATGAAAAAGGTATTGATCAGTCTGATAATCGCAGTAGTAGTGCTGATCGGCGCGTGCTTTGTGTATGTTTCTGTATTCTTTAAAAAAATGGACGGCGTATCCACAGGTTCTAAAATAGCTCAGAATCAACCTGACAAACCAGCACTTCTTGTCATTGATATTCAGGAGGGCATTACCGGTAAGACGGCTCCAAAGTTCACGAAAAACATGGTACTCCAATCAGAACCATTCATTGAGAAGGTCAACCAGACGATACGTCTGGCTCAGAGTAAAAAAATGCCGGTTATCTATATCCGTCAGGAAAATACGGATAAAATTTATAGCATTCTTTTTAATAACTTTTTAGCTGAAGCCAGCCCATCTGCTGCTCTTGATCCACGAGTCACCATAGTGGATGGCCCGGTTTTTACCAAAAGCAAAATGGACGCATTTTCCAATCCTCAACTGGAAGAGTTTCTGAAAGCAAACAACATTAACCATTTGTATGTGACTGGTTTAAGTGCCATGGCCTGTGTTGATCGAACAATCAAAGCGGCCCTTAACAGGGAGTATACAGTCACTGCCATTACCGATGCGATCATTGGTGAAAAAGCTGAAAAAACAGAACTGAAATACCGGGAATGGGAAAAAGCAAAAGCAGTTTTATTGAAGGCGGATCAGTTTAGATAGTGCGACCACCCCGTCAGGCTGCGCCTGCCACCCCTCCAGAGGAGGGGAATTATTTATTTATCGATAGTCCAACTATTTTAAAAAATTCCCCTCCTTTGGAGGGGTGCCCGCCTGGGCGGGGTGGTCTTATTGGCCAACTCCCCCACGGGAGTATTCACTCCACGGTATGTACTTTATATCCTTATAGACCAGCGATTCATTTCCTGTATAATAGACATAGCCGTGAACATTGCCTGTTTTAACTGTATTTTTGAAGGAATTGATTCCTTTTGTAAATTCTGTTGAAGGCGTCTGGGATGACTTGATTTCAATTGCCGATAGCATATCCGGTGAATCGCAAATAAGATCGACTTCATTATCCTTTGCATCACGGTAAAAATACAGATTCGATTTTCTGCCATTGTTAAACCGGGCCTTTAAAAATTCTGTTAATTGCTTTGCAAGTTCGAATGTTTTAGTTGAGATTGTTCGATGTATGTATTTCATAGGGTAAGTATGAATTAGTGTAATTTCAAAGTCAAACTTTAAAATTGCACCAACACTTTCATTTCCTTGTATTCCATTGCCGTCAGACCTCAAGCGGATACAAATAAAAAGGGACCTTTCTGATCATTTTCAGAAAAGTCCCGAAATTTTATTACGGAGGAAGAGGGATTCGAACCCCCAAGTGATTGCTCACGACGGTTTTCAAGACCGTTGGATTACCGTTATCCTATTCCTCCAGGATTTTAAGGTGCTATAATATAGGTTATTTTCAATTAACATGCAAGTCCTCTTTTCTCTTTTGCTTCAATTTTTAACACATTTCCAACTTTTTGTTGCAATTCCAAACGATCCTTGCCTTAAAATTTCAATTCATCGATTATTACTTACTGTGTCGTTCTTTTAATATTCCCCAGTACAAGTAGCCTCAACATTTAAATCAATGATTATCATATTGTTTTTCAAAATGTTATGTACTATTGTCGTACTATTTATGCTTTAGTACTGTCCAACAGTAAGTATTGGCATAACATTTGTATTATCATCCTTACAAAGCGATTCAAACTAGTAATACTACAAGTATGAATCAGTGTAACTTTAACTATATCAATGTATAACACAGGAGGTCTGTATGAACGCTCTAATTCGTCACAACAATCCGGTTGGCAGCCTCACATCATGGCTGGACAGTTTTTTTGATGAA
The DNA here is from genome assembly GCA_023459055.1 of Fibrobacterota bacterium. GTDB lineage: Bacteria > Fibrobacterota > Chitinivibrionia > Chitinivibrionales > Chitinispirillaceae > JAAZBG01. Next base: position 57,727 of record JAEWVR010000026.1, on the reverse strand, counting down.
CCGATTTTTGAATCAATCGATCGTGAGTTTACGGGGACATTCCCGAAAGTCGACATTTCTGAAAATGATACAACTTACAGTATCAAAGCAGATTTACCGGGACTCGATAAAAGTGATGTCTCTATCACAGTAGAAAACGGTACACTTACGATTCAGGGTGAGAAAAAAGAGGAGCATAAAAAAGAACACGGAAAGTATTACCACCTCGAGCGCAGTTACGGAAAATTCGCAAGAAGTTTCATGCTGCCCGAAGAAGTACTGGCAGATAAAATTGATGCAAAAATGCACAATGGTGTTCTTGAATTGACATTGCCTAAAACAGAAAGAGCTACACCGAGAGCGATTGAGGTTAAGATTGAGTAGACATCTCCTGACCTCTCCCCCAACCCCTCTCCCATAGGAGAGGGGGGCCGGAGTTTAGACCTATTATTCTAATCTTATAAACACAGTAAATCGTGCACTATCTCTTTGTAAATTCCGTAACACGGAATGAACTCTTCCTCCCCCTCGCTCTTTGGGAGAGGGGGCCGGGGGAGTGAGGTCTGGTCTATACCGGATACACCCATTTTGCCGGAATTTTTATAAGTGGCAGAACAGTAATGTTCTTATCAATTTTATAAGTTTCTGTACCAGGATAAATGACGTACAGGTGTTCAAGCTCAAGATCACTCAATACAGATTGCATTGATTTTGTTCGTGTTGGAGCGTCACTATTTTTAAATTCCACCCCCCAGCTTTTACCATTATGCTGCCAGAACAAATCGATTTCCGCTCCGGAATGTGTTGCATAGAAAAAGACCTGACTCCGATTTTTACCAATCGAACGTAGCACACATTCAAAACCAAACCCTTCCCATGATGCACCAAGTTTCGGATGTACATAAAGCTGCTCTGCACTCTTAATCGATTGTAATGAATGAAAAATACCAGTATCACAGATATACATTTTTGGCTGCTTTACCAGCCTTTTCTTCAGATTGGTACTCCATGGGTGAAGAAGCTGAATCATAAATGTTTTTTCAAGTACACTTAAATAATACTTACACTGAACATCAGACATACCAAAAGACCGTCCAAGTTCAGAATAATTTAAAACCTGCCCATGATAATGGCTTACCATCATCCAAAAACGCCTTAACACATTTGACATGATCCGAATCCCAAACTGGGGCAGATCCCTCTCAAGAAATGTACTTATATAATTCTCTATCCATACAAATGCATTTTCGTCACATTCGGATAAATAAGCTCTTGGATACCCTCCCCTTAACCAGCGTTTTTTCCAGGCATCTACACCGACATCAATCAGGCTAAGCCCTCCTAAGTAATGATACCCGATCCTGCCAGCCAGAGACTCCGAGCTCTGTTTCATCAATTCTTCTGATGCACTCCCTAAAATCAAATACTTTTGATCCGGTTTTGTATCAACAAGATATCTTAGTAAAGGAAACAATTCGGGCATTCTTTGAATTTCATCCAGCACAATTGTTCCTTTTAAATCCTCAAGTGTTATTTGAGGGTTAACAAGTCGCGATACATCACGGGGATTTTCTAAATCAAACCTGGCTGTAGAATCAAACGTTTGTGCAATAAATGTTTTTCCACATTGACGAGGACCCATAATAGCAGTTACAGGGAAAATCGTCATAAGCTGCCTGATTGACTCAACATCGTTATTTCTTTCTATTTTCATATCTTAAAAATAACATAGTATCATTGAAATTTCAAAGTCTATATTTGAAATTTCAATGCAGTTATTCTTCTTTTTTGAACAAATACTGCATGTTTTATATAATTCGTATTTATCTAAATAATTATAACTTGTCGTAACTGATTTCATTTTAACAGATTACTGAATTTAAAAACACCGAATGTAAAGATCATTGAAAATTCGAAGTCAGACTTCGAATTTTCAATGATCTTTAAGTAAATATTTAATTAGATTTCCGTTAAGTGGCGGGAATGCGCCCTATCTGACCTCACCCCCCAACCCCCTCTCCCATAGGAGAGGGGGAGCAGGATTTATGGGCCAGTTCTGCACCTGTTTTCCCGCTACGTAAACACATGAATACCTGCAGAACCTCTTTAAAAAAATTCCGTAGTACGGAATTTACTGGAAAAGTACATGGGTTTACATGCTTATTGGATTGAATAACTAGGTACAAAACAAGTATTTCTCCGGCCCCCCTCTCCTATGGGAGAGGGGCTGGGGGGTGAGGTCAGGGTTGTTAAGTAAATATTAAACTAACTTTTTTTCATATAGCGGAAATAAAGCGACATATCAATTGCGACAAGAATCATATTCAATCCATAGAGCCAAATTACCCAATCAAATGAGTAGAAGATCTTATGCATTATTCCACTTGCATACCCGGCAATTACAATACTCATGAACAGAGGGCTTTTGCCTGAGACTTTTTTAGTCCGCAATGCCTTAGCAATTGAAATAGGCCAACTTAGACCAAAACACAACAGCATTAAAACTTCAAATATACTCAATAAAAAACTCCGTTGTATTTTATTTTAAATCAACAGTTTAATTTACAATATAAAGCACATCCCTATGCACGCTGCCTAAAGCGCGCCCCCTAAATCCCCCGCAGGGGGACTTTGAATATGTAAGTGGCCAAATTTCGAATTCTTACTCTTCAAGTCCCCCTGCGGGGGATTTAGGGGGCGCGCTTAAAGGGTGGACGTGCATTAGGGTACATTTCGTATATTAAAAGGCGCGCCTTATAGTCTAATCCAGCTTTACACGCCCCTCAAACACCACCTCTGCCGGCCCGGTCATCATAACCGGATCAGTCGCTTCACCGCCCCATGAAATTGCAAGGTCACCACCCGGAAGATGCACGATCACCGATTTATCATGTAATGCATTGATTATACCTGAAACTACACTAGCGCATGCCCCTGTTCCGCAGGCTTGAGTCTCTCCACAGCCACGTTCCCAGACTCTCATCTGTATCTCATTATTTGATAACACCTTAATAAATTCTACATTTGTTTTTTTAGGAAAATAACTGTTTTTTTCGATCTTTGGTCCGTAACCCAGCACCAAATCATCAGTAAGATCATCTGCATAGATAACCGCGTGTGGATTTCCCATTGATACACATGTGATTGCAAACTCTTTATTATCAACAACTAATGATTTCATAGAAACACGTCCGGTGTCTGCAACCGGAATTTTATCTGCATCAAGTACCGGCACACCCATATTCACTGTAACGCTATTATTTCCAACAACTTCAGTTGTTATTTTTCCAGCAAGTGTTTCAATGGTAAGTTTTGGTGATGAATTGAGGTCCAGTAGATTAACATAAATTGCAAAGCATCTGATCCCGTTTCCACACATTTCCGCCTCACTGCCATCACTGTTGAATATTCGCATTTTGTAATCACACACAGATGATTCAAGTACAAAGATAATACCATCAGCACCAATTCCTTTTCTTCGGTCACAAAGATTAACAAATTGATTTTGAATGCCTGATATATCTTTTTCCTTTACTTCGTGAGTGACGATAAAGTCATTACCAAGACCCTGCATCTTTATGAAATTCATCGTGTGTACCTCCGTGATGTACGTTCCCTAATCCACGCCCCCTAAATCCCCCGCAGGGGGACTTGAAGAATAATAACAAAAACTTGCCCTGATCCCTTTTTAAAGTCCCCCTGCGGGGGATTTAGGGGGCGCGTTTTTTTATGGGGCGTGCTCCCGAAACAAAACCACACCAAAATAGTCAACATACAATTATATTAGTACTTTTTCTTGCGCGAAAGTCATAAGCTATTGATTTTCGACACAATTCAACAAGTTGTCAACACAACCACCAACAAGTTATCCACAATCCCGTGAAACATCTTACCAACCCTGAACTGAATTCTCAAGTATCCTTTTTACAAGATCCTTCTCTGCTCGTTTTCTACCGGTTTCTTCAGACTCGGTCTTGAAATTGAAGATACCCTCACCATTAACGCTTCCCTTATATAACTCATTGTTTTTCTTGTTGTCTACAAACTCAACATCCGCAGCAATGATAACTTTATACTGATCGACATCAACCTGTCGGACATCTGTAGTACTATATGTGAATGGCTTGCTCTCATATGAGGTTATCGTACCGCTCAATGAAGCATCACCATTTCGTTGAACAATCGTAAGCAAATTAGAGCTGACAACCTGAGATCCAAGCTCCTGCGTAACTTCGTCAGCAACATTTGGTTGTAATGATTTATTTGAAAACAGCGGAATGTCCACTGTTTTAAGGTATGATGGCAACGAGGATCCATTAAAACTGTACATACAGCCATAAGATATTGTTAATAGAGAGATTAACAACAAACATCTGATTCTCATGCGTCCTCCAGTGGAACATAGGTAACCGTCTCTTTAAATCCGTCATCCGGCTTATTATCAAAGAATTGTCTGATTTCAGATACCATGGTAGATATATCACCAAAATTATTAAAATCACAATCAATTGATCTGATAAATTGTTTCCCGTAACCCTTTGATAAAATACGGTGATCAAGCACCACCAGCGCACCGCGGTCCGTTGATGAACGAATTAACCTTCCTACACCCTGACGAAACTTGATTACTGCTTCAGGAATCGAATAGGAGAAGAATGACTCGCCATTCAGGGCTTCCATCCGTTTCGATAATGCTTGTGTTAAAGGATGTGACGGAACAGGGAACGGCAGACGTGGGATAATCACAATTTCACATGCATCTCCTGGTACATCAATGCCTTCCCAGAAACTATCGGTGCCTAAAAGAATCATTTTTGAATTTTGTTTAAATTGCTCCAATATGGCATTGCGGGTACCACTGAAACCTTGCGCAAGAAGCTTGTTTCTATCAATTTCAGGATCATTTTTCAACAGATCATTCACAGCATTAAGCATTGAATTTGCTGTAAATAGAACAAGAATATTTTTTTCAAACTCACAATGCAGTCTCTTGATCGAATCTGCAACATACCGAGGAAACTCCGGACTATCAGGATCCGGTGCTGTTTTTATTCCACCGTATATAGCCTGATTAGCAGTAAACGGACTTTTATAAATTCCGGTACAAGTTCTTGATTCATGAGGCGTTATACCAACACCACGTTTAAAGTAATCTATATTTTGTGATACAGACAGCGTTGCAGAGGTAAAAACGACAGCGCCGCTACACCTCTCCCAAATCTCTGATAAAAGACCGCCAATATCAAGCGGTACTCCACATAATTTTGTCCAGCCTTTATCATGATTCCCTTCAGCCCAGAATACATGATCCTCGGTTTTAGCCGCCATAAGATATTGAATATCAGCCTTTAACTGAGATGCCCGTTCTGAACAGGTTTGAATTTCAGCACCGATGTCTTCAAAATCCTCAGCTCGTGGATGAGCAGAAACATCCTGTTTAATAACTCTCAGAAGATCAATAAGTTCGGTGACTATCGCCTGATAGGAGTGCAGTTCATTGGCATATTCGAACGCACTCTCTGTATACGTAATCTGATAGTCAGGAAGTACCTCTGGACTAGTCTTCTTTGCCCATTGTGTTATTGCGCCAAGTGCTTCCTGAGTGCGTTTTCTTAAATTTTTCAATAGGTTACGCAAACTTTTTCCACTCTCATCGAAGATCTTTTCATTTCCTACAGATGCAATCTTCTGATAGAGATTATTGATCGTTTCAATAAACAGAGATGTCCTATGTGTATCAAATTCAACGCGTAAGAACCTATGTCCGCTTGACTCCAGATGATGTGCTTCATCAAAAACAATGGAGCCTATTTTTCCAAGAAACGAGTTTTCGGAACAAATTTCGGAAAAGAAAAGTGCGTGATTGATAACGACAATATGCGCCCCGAGCGCGTTCTGACGGGCATTCTGTAAAAAGCAGGATTGAAAATGAGGACACCGTCTGCCGCTACATTCGTGGCTTTCAGCGGAGATCAGATTCCAGACTTTCCCAAACCATTTCTGATTAAACTGATTCTGATCCTCAATATCCCCGGTCTTCGTCGACTCAACCCAGGGAATAAGCGTGAGAACTGCAAACCGCTCCCTTGGCGACATATTGCCAGCTTCACCATAAAGCAGCTTTTTCCAACGACTTAAACATAAATAATTAGCCCGGCCTTTAAGAACGCTGTATTTAAAATTCATTCCGGTACCTTTTACAACCATAGGAATGTCTTTTTGAATAAGCTGATCCTGAAGATTCTTGGTTCTGGTTGATACAATTACCCTGCAACTATTTGCAAACGCCCATGTTGCAGCAGGAAGCAAATATGCAAGTGATTTCCCGGTACCGGTTCCAGCCTCAGCAACAAGAATTGATTGGGTATTTAATGCGTCGGTAACCTGTAACGCCATATCACGCTGAGCATTACGAACACAAAATGCATCAATCGTTTTACTTAATTTACCGTTTTCTGAAAACAGTTCATCAATAGATTTTTTGTTTATTTCAACAAATGATTCAGGTAATCCCAGCTTTGTATACGTGGGAAAGTGATGGTCAGTGTTAAGGGTAACTGCATACCGAACATTACCTAACGATTTAATAAATAATGACTTAAGCATTGATCCCGGAGCACAGGCTGCAATTGTCTGACGCACATTAAGCGGGAGGTCGGCAATTTTAGGAATCAACTTGATCGCGACCTCACCTGATGCTTTTGCATCATGAAGCGCTCTATGGGCATTATCAAGGCCAACATCAAGATGCTCGCTGACATACTTAAGTGAATATCTTTCAATAGGTTGTAACAATATTCTTGAAAGCAGTGCAGTATCAATAAGATTTGAGAATATTGTTTCTTTTCCGATACGTTTCAGTTCTTCATTGAGGAACGTTTGGTCAAACTCTATCTGATGTCCGCACAAAGGCAGTGTTCCTATGAATTCAACAAATGATTGTGCAATGGAACCAAAATCCGGCGCTGAAACGAGATCATCATTTTTAATTCCTGTCAGATCTGTAATGTAATCAGGTACTTGCACACCAGGATTAATTAACGTTGAGAATTGTTCAGACGGTTTTCCGTTAATAAACTTTACGGCACCGATTTCGATAACTCTATCTGATTTAAAATCAAGCCCCGTAGTTTCAACATCAAATGCGACAAAATCAGGAATTGGAATCTGGATCTTCTGTTTTAGCACAGTTTCCGGTTTCGGCTGATGTACATTGTTAGGTAATTTATTATTTTTTGAAGCCTTACGTGCTTCGTTGGCAAGGTCTTTTTTAGTATTTTCAGGTAAAAGATCAAATAATCTTGGCATTAAAAATCCATGGAAAGGGATAAAAATTGTAAAATGGAAATATACGTTATTTCATGCATTGATATGCCAGAAAAGCAATGCCCTGTTCTCGCACCCTTGCAAATCACGCCCCCTAAATCCCCTGTAGGGGACTTTCAAGAATAATAGCCAAACTAACCCTGTTTCCATTTTTTAGAGTCCCCCTGCGGGGGATTTAGGGGGCGCGTTTTGCAAGGGGGGGGGGAGGGCACGTTTTGCAAGGATCGTGTCTTCCATCAGGGTATAATTCAAATGCTATTTGATTCTTACTGAGAAAATCAGAATTATTTTGAGCGTTTTTACTGCCATTATGTTTCTTTTATTATTGACAATTACATTGAATTGCTGATTGACACGATTATATATTAATAACAATTGATGCTCAAAAGCAGTTTCACAAAGTCATTTATAGTTTTGCTGGTTATTTATTACCCTTTCTACACTGGAGGATTTTATGTTAAAATTCCTGACGCGTTTTGTTGTACTCTCAATTGCACCAATATTTTTGTATAGTTGTTCTCCATCAGATGATACCAAGGATAATAATCCGGTCATCCCGCCAATAAATATTACCGAAGGCGACAAACCCACCGATCTTCCAACAAATATTAATACGTCCGCAAACACCTCTGATGCCGGTATTGATTCAATGTTTAATGTACTGATCAACAGGGTAAAAAAACTTGATACTATTGAATCTGCAAAAGACTACTACGCAATTGATTTTGCATCACTTAGAGCAGGATTCGGAGCTGCAGTAAACAAATCACCATCCCATGTAAAAGCGAATGCCGGGTTTATTGTTTCTTCTATAATGTCAATCAACAGCAGTGCCGGATTGCACAAAATAGTCGACTCACTCGACAGGTATCTCAATGATATTGCTGCATACTACAATGAAGAACCACTACTTTTAAAGAAAAGCTCCGGGTCTCTTGCTAAAAGCAGTTCGTTCAGTTCCGGCCTGCTGTCAAGAACACTAAAGAATAAAGGTATTCTTTTCGCAGGACAGGCACTTGTTGCAGAAACACCCAAAGTACTCCTGGCACAAACCGCGAAACCATCATTCCCGCGATTTCTTACACTCAGTTATGTCCAAAATGCGATAGAATCCGATCTTATCCCAAAATTCAATGAGGTAATTGCTGCAACACAACGTCTTAGAAATCTTAGCGCAATGAATCTTGGTGTCACTGTTGATGGCGAAGTAACCGAACTGGATGTTGGTGATATCATGATGCTTGAAGGAGCAGTGAGAACTGCACGCGCAGGATTTTCCATGTTACTGATTTATGATGCAGATATTTATGCACCTGATGGTTCAAAGGATATGCGCTGGATTGATTCTGTTACCTCGGAAGTGAATTACGAGTATGGTATATCACGGACGCTATCATTTTCTTTAAAAAATGATACTCTTTATAGAACATACTATTATGACGCCTCCAAAGATTTGAGTTATCTATATGATATCTATACGTACAATTATTCAAGAAGTAATTTCTTAAGTATCCGTAGAAACTATCACACTGCTGTTTATGAGGATCTAAAAACGATTCCCGGACTTATTAAGAGTGCACTTGCTTCAATACAAAATGAAAGTGATGATCAGGATGACGACCTGTATAAGGCTACTGATATCAATAACTTTACAAAGGAAATGAGTGAATTCAGTCAGGAACTTATAGAAGAAGGTTTTTCTTCAACTTTTGCAGCAAAATTCGAATCACCAGAATCGTTAATGGATTTTATCAGCCAGATCCTTACTCAACCCTACACCTTTAATGAAACCATCGAGGGCAAAAATATATCTATTACTGTTGATCTTTCGAAATTCTTTACTAATCCGGCATCATCGCTACGGGATTACTGGCCAAAATATAGAGTTCCTACCGGTAATGACAGAATTATACGTTACGGCTCTGTTCTTGATACTACATCCTACACTACGTTTATTGTAAATGGATTCTCTTTTTACCCGGAAGATTATGCATCAGTGAACGTTTCAATTCCACCATCGATGATCGATACAATTCATACAACACCCTATGGCGCAAAAACATATTATCTCAAGACTCCTCTAAAAGCCGAAATCACTTTAGACAGTACAACTACAATTCAGCCGGTTCAGTACCTCGACGACAACAACCAGCCGATTGACCTCTATGGTGAGCTTAGTAGTAACGATTTAACAACTGCAACTCTCACAAAAGTGTTTCCCTATTTCACCGACTACACTATGAGAGGCATTTTCCCATCGATGACTACACGACAGAACTGGATTGATTTTTTCAGTGTTTTCATTGACTGAAAGACTGTTTTTCTACAAGAAAATGATCACGAATAGTAAACCGGTATCAATTGCCGGTTTACTATTCATTATTCTCTGTATTCAATTACCTGTCGCGCAAGCATCATTTTCTCTGCTGACAGATAATCTTTTCACAAATCCAAAACCACCTGCAACCACTGATTCCGTTACTACCAGTGCACTTCAATACACATTCGCCCCGTTACTCAGCGAAATTAAAACGACCGACACTGACAACTACAATTCACAAGTAATGATACATAGCGGACAAACAAGCATCCTCTGGTGTAACAATAGAAGTAAATATCTCTTATCCTATTCATTCACCGATTGCAATGCAGCTTACAGAGATGACATTGAACGCTATTCATTTGACAACGCGCAAAAACAGCATACGCTATCCGCATCAACCTTATTTAGTTTTAACAACTCAGAAATTGGTCTTCTATTGGGCAGGCATTTCAGTAAAGATCTTGACATAGAACACCGCTATGAGATTGCTGATGCATTTGGTAACTATATATCCAGTGGTCCGTGGATATATTCATTTGCTATTGAGAAAAAAATTAACAGAACAGATGTTGGATTATCACTATTTTCCGGGCCTGTATACAGTTCAGTATCACGTATGATTACTCGTTCAAACGGCAGCTTCAGAACCTTTCCCGTTTCATTAATTAACAGAACCTGTGATCTCACACTTGACTACAGCGACAACATCCTTCACTTATCGTTGAAATTCCAGGGCTCATCCTGGCATACCGCAGATCTTCTTGAGACATCAAACAGCATGCCTCAGGATATCGAAATGCAGCGTTACAGCATTTCCAGATCAATGTGTGTATCGGTGCCTTTTTCAGATTCATTATACTGGAGTGTTAATGGCTCAATGACTGGAGGACAGATTGTGAGTTACAATTTTGACAGAAACAGACTCACATTTTGTAAGGCTGATTCAGTCAGAATCAAATCTGTTTCAGTGCTGGGAGGGTTGGCATTATCCCGTAAAAGTTGTGCAGAACTGTCTGGTAATTTCACAACATTCTCATCACCAGGCGGTATCCTGCGACTTTCTGCATTATCCGCGTGGTCTGTATTCAGACCCCTTGATTATAAATACACTGATGTACATGGTGATTACACTGAATTCGGTATTCATTTACACCGGACGATACAATATAAAATGTTCTCGTTTGTTCCATCAATCTCCTGTTCATATGTCAAGGCAACCATAAACCTGACATACTCGGAAAAGGAGATTGTCGTATTGATTCCAGTATACGTTAATACAGTCAGCGTAGAACCAGTTAACAAACGGTTTGTTGTTTTAACCCCCGAAATTACCACAAATGCAACTATTGGTCATTATACATTCCAATTAAAAGCAACTCAACTTCTTCCAATTGAGCAAAAAGAAAGAAAAAGATCATCCGGCGAAGAACCTATTGATAATTCAGGAAATAAAAGATCACATCGATTTTGGGGTGGTACATCCTTATCACTCTTTGTAAATTATTATTTTGGACAGTAATGCACGCTGTATATCCTGAAAGGCACGCTACCCTGCCAAACGCGCCCCCTAAATCCCCCGCAGGGGGACTTCGAAAATGGAAAATTACTTGGTCTCGTTTGTCTATTATTCTTCAAGTCCCCCTGCGGGAGACCCTTGGGAATACCTGACGAGGTGGGATTTAGGGGGCGTATATCAAAGATACTGCTGGAGTTTCGCGTATTCGTCAGAATGGTCCGCAAGCATTGACAGGGATCCATTTGTTAAATCTTCCGGTTTTACAAATATCACATCGGTTACTTCATCGTTACCACCCCTGTATGTATCAAGCGGCAAATCAGACTTAATCAGAAACACACTGGTATGTTCCCTGTCACAGATATATGGATTGACAGAATCATATAGCTGCTGTACAGTAAACAGATACACCAGCTCCCGTTCGTTTTTTTGCACGCCAAGCTCTTCCGACAATTCCCTTAGCGCTGCAGTTTCGGGGCTCTCCCCGGCATCAATATGCCCTGCACATGAAATGTCCCAATACCCGGGATAGACATCTTTGGTCAGCGCACGTTTTTGAAGCAGCAGCTCACCATAACCATTACGAATCCATACGTGCACCGTACGATGCCACAAGCCAAGCCTGTGGGCATCATCACGACTCGCGGTATAGCCGGCAGGAGAGCCATCCTGATTGTAAATATCAAAAAATTCCATTAGTCAGGAGAGTCCCAGCTTTTCAAAGTAGCGTTCAAGTATTGCAAGTCTTCCAATTGTTTCAGCCTTTAGTTTTTCCTGAATCTTTTGAATACGGAATGTTTTTACCCGAAGTTCGTAGTCCTTTTCGTCCTCACCCTCTTTTTGATCAGGTTTAACGATGTCCTTGGCAAGGTAGAGTAAACCAATATGACCCACAGGAGCCTCAACAATTCCCCGGGCAACGCCCTTGGAAAGATCATCTGCAATCGCACCGAGAGCATCAAGCTGTTTACGAATATCCTTCCATTCAACAGCGGTCAATGATGATGCAACTGATTTCCCTTTATTTTCCAGTAATTCATCAAGATCACGGCTCTTATACTCCTGAAGGGCACGAAATTTTTCCGGAGCGTATTTATGGGCACAACCGGGGCAAAGACGTCCCTCACCTTTTACATAGAGAAAAAGACGATTATCAGTTTTGGTATCGTTGCTGCATATTATACAAGGAGATGATTGATGTGAGGACTCATCGGCTGATGTCTCATAACGAATTCTCACATTGTTGACTATTGCGTTCCGGATCTCATCAGTCAGTCCCATTTGTATTCTCCAGAATAACGCGAATTGCACGAAAGCAGGGAGGCACAAGATTAGTGCTTTTATCTAGCCAGAATGCGATCAGAGTTCTTCCATAATGAGTTTATCGATTAGCGAAGACTCGATATCTTTGTACGAACGTTTGAGTTCTCTCATTCTCCTGTTAACTTCCTCATCGGGAATGGCGTTGATAAATTGAACCAGATTCATTCTATCCTGTGATTCCTGTGCCAGTTTGTCTTTTGCACTGAGAGATTCAAACATAAGTGCATTATATGGAACAACAACAGGTTGCGATACCGCATCCTGTTTTTTAACGTTACGACTTCTGGCGTTATTTTTATTAAATCCACCACGATTGTCGTAAAGGCTATTCCTGATAAATTCTATTTCCATGCACTTTATCTCCTGCAAAACAACTCTTATTATTAATATAGTAAAATTTAGGAAAAACTTTAGTTAAAAATTTGTAGTATTAAGCAGATTACCGTTTTTTGTAGCAGTTCAAAATGGCATAATAAACGGCATCCACCAGTTCTTTACGCTCAAGTGCACCACTTGCAATTTTTTCAAGGAACTCAATTTTAACCTCAATTTGTTTCACGAAAAAGAGTTTCATAAGGTGGGGAAAAAACTCGATATCGCCATAATAATACGCCAGATCACGATTTGATGGTGATATGGGTTGCCGGTTAATTGTCTGATACTTAATACATACAGGCATAATTGGCACATTTGCTTTTTCGGCAGCACAGAACAATGCTCCTTTAAAGGGTAGTACCGTATCACCATTTGATGATGTACCTTCGGGAAAAAGAGTTACCGTAAAACCTTTTTTGATAACATCAGCAATCCTGTCAATCTCCTGAAGCAGCCTTGTTTTTGAACGCCGTTCAACAAAAAAACTTCCACCCAATCGAGACATCAAACCGAGAAAGAACATTTTCTGAACCTCAACTGATGTAATATACAAGGACCGGAAAACCGAGGCATATATTAAAATATCAAGATAGGAAAGGTGATTTGAAATTACGAAAACATTATCAAGCTCCTTCTTATCACGGGGTCGATTGACCACGGTAACCTTAATTCCAAGTATCTTCAGGGCAAGAGATGACGTTATTGATGTAATTCGACCGTGCCATTTAAGTTTTGTCGTTTCTTTACGAACTAAAATATCGGCTGCAAGAGAGATCACAATGTACAAAAGAAGCGTGATCAAAAAAAGAGGTATCTTGATAATTGCCATATTGTTAAAAGCAATCTAAAAGGAAAAACATGAACCATTACAATTTATACTTTTTATGAACTTTCTCAGCGGATGTATCTGTATTAAACAGCGTAAGGAAATCTGCGCATTTAAATTTTTTGTCAAGTGCTGGTTCACCACAGATTTGCGCTCCCATATTGAGATATGATTTTATAAGTGGAGGAATTTTTTCCACAACCGAAAGCATATCATCATCATTGACCTGAGCGTTCAACTCTTTAAAATTTCTAATAGTAAACCGTCTTTTAGGGTACACATTAAGATTTGATGGTGCCATGAAATCTCTGGCAAGTACCTGATAAATCGACGCAATTTCGTGAAGATCAGTTACCTTGACACTTGAACACCCGAAAAGGTACTGTGTATCTGTCAATTTCATATATTCGGCAATTCCACGCCATAACAATGCGATTGAGCTTCCCGTTCTATAATCCTTATGAACACATGCCCTTCCAAGTTCCAGTTTTACACCCGGAAGTGCCAGAATGTTTGAGATGTCAAATTCCGTTTCAGAATAAAATTTTTTGGCAAAAAGAGAGGAGATAAGCCGGTAAGTCCCTATAAACAAATCACTCTTTTTGTCAATAATAATAAGATGGTCGCATTTAAAATCAAACCGGTCGATATCAAATCCGTAGACTCTGCGTTTTTCAAGCAGCTCTCTGTAAAAAACCTCATATCTTAAACGAAGCGCATTGACAAGTTCATCATGATTTTCAGCTGTTTTAATAATAAAGCGATCCCGTTCGATAGAAAGTTTAACTTTGGGACTAAACTTTTTTACAGGCAGGTACTTTGTTCTAAAAATCGCGTCCGTCAGCGGCAGCAGTTTCTTTAGGTGTAATCCGTTTTTTTTAAGCATACTACGGTTTCTTTCCTGACATTTGTACATCACAATGTGCAAAGATCTGGAGTTTGAACAAATGATCCTTACTTTTCAAGTGTAACAATCAGTGATGTCTCCATGCCTTTGTCGGTGGAAGCCAACGGAACTATTGCTGCGAAATATTCTTTATCATTAATAATAATTTCTCCATCTTTAAATTCTGAAATCGTTTTAACATCTATTCCTTCGTAGGTATTTCCACGTTTCATGAAGACTGAAACCTTGCTCCACGGTGTCAATTTTTTGAAAAACGATTCATTGATCTCAACGCCACCCAACGCATATAATTTATAGTCGGATATTCTGAATTCCTTTTTTATCTGATAGGTTAACACTGTATGATCAACAATAGTTTCATTTCCTACTGCCGGAGCGTTCTGATATTCGCTGATCTGCTTTTTTATTTCATTGCCGGAACTTGCCGGAAAATGCCCCGACGATACAATGAGAAAATCTGAATCTGCAATTTTTAAAGCGGAAAAACCCATTGTAGGCATATACTTCCCTGCAAACGCAACGACCTCCTGTGCACTGCGGTCATTTTCCCCGTACAATTTCAGTGAAAAGTACCTGTCAGCGACTACTGCGTTACAAAAAGCACTCATCTGCGCGGTCATACCGGCATTCATTTGAGCTATACGTTCTTTTACCGCCAACTCGGCATCAGCAATAGTAAATACTGTCCTGGCGGTCGAATCACGCGTTGGAATATTCTTAAAGATAAGCATTGTTAAAAGAGCCGTAACAATAATTGTTAAAACAATATAAACACCCGTCTTCATCATTAGAACCACCAGTTTATTGAAATAAAAATCAGCGTATTTAAAAATAGTAAATGTTACGTCAGTTTTAAAAGCTCAAGGTTATGTTTTTATTCGCTTACTATCGTTGACACCAAACCATTGACAAAGCATACCTTTTGCACCTGATACACCCAGCACTCATCCGTCATACCCTGAGAAAACAACTTTGAGATTGGGAATCCCCAGCTCACTAACACCTGCTCTTTGGTCATATCTTTAACAACCCTGTGATTATTAATAAGTTCCCACATTGTATCATTCCAGCCGTAGTGTGCCGGATCCGTTTCAAAGATATCATCGGCCCATGGCAGACCATCGAAGATTGCATCATTAATGCAGTTTGTCCAGCTGATACGAGCAGGTATAAAGCCATTTCCCTTTTTTGACTGAACATTGATCCATAGTGGTTTAACTGGTAATGGTGTTACACCAGCCGTAACACTTTGAACAATCAGTGAATCACGAATATCTACTTTAATACTCGAAAAGGATCCGTTTTTATCTAAAGCAGATATCAGGCCTCTCCTGGAAAAAATTGTTTTCCCGACCCATCGAAATGATGCCCGTTCAAGATCATCCTTATACAGTAAATCCTTAAGAGCCCCTTTATAGCTAATCATGTAAAGTGAACGATTCAGGAGTGAATCGTAACATTCGACCAGCCACTCGTTACCTGCATGTTCGACTGCAATACATGTTATCAGATGGTTTGATAGTTTATCTGATTTAATCCTGCGATTTTTTTGTTCCAGCGCTGTATCAGGAGGTGATGTCGTTTTATCCAGATCTTTTGAGAGATAAATCTCATAACCATGAACTTTAAACATCTGTTGCTTCGGCAGGACGATAAAATCTTTTTTGATCCAATCAGTGATTTTAATCGTCTTTGGCAGGGTATCGGGTTTGACTTCATGAGATTCACGAATAGAATCTGATACGATTGCATTCCTGACTGATGTTGCAAGGTTTATGTCCGGTAAAGCATGTTTTTTTGAAACAGTGCATACAACCAAAAACAACGCAGGCAACAGCACGATTGATTTCATTAAAAAAGATGTTTCTGCTTTCATTCTGGTCCCAGTATCAGGTAATTTAACCGGTTTGTTCATCCCGGCATTGTAAGTATCATAACGGTTAATTTATTTTTATTGCAATGATTCAACATTCCTGCCGGTTCTTTTTTTAACAAACACTTGTTGTATTTAATAAACAAATACAATATATATATGTAAAGTGCAATTAAAAAGAACACATCGGTAAATAATGAGGTGTAAAAATGTCCCGAAAGACGATTGTAATTACATTTATTGTACTGGCTGCGATTCTATCAATGGGTATATTTTCAAATCTTCAAAAGAGAAGTCAAATCGCGCGGCTTAAAAATCTCCCGGTGAATCAAATTGATCTTTCCACTATTTCTGATGGGACTTATAAAGGAAGTTTTTGCCTGAAGCGTTTTTGTTACACTGTTGAGGTAACAATGAACAGTGGTAGAATAACGGATATCATTCTGTTAAGTAATTCCAAGTCTGAGTATGGAGAGAAAGCAGCTGCAATCAAAGACAGGATTATTGAAGCACAATCACTTCAGGTTGATGTACTATCAGGTGCGACCATTTCCAGTAAATCGATAATCAAGGCAGTTGAAAAGGCATTGACAGAACCAGAATGACATACCGGGAGGTTACAAAAAATAAGCCGGAGTTTGACCTGCAACTATTTCCAGAAAAGGATTAACACAATGAAAAAGAGATGGATCATTTGTATTGTCGTTATCGCACTGGCGATATGCGCTTTTTTGTTTTTTAGAAAAGGGTGTGTTTGCGATTGCGAGTGATGTATGCGGATTCCAACACGATTATAACTGTCTGATAAGAGCGCAATAACGTATACAACAAAAAAGGCCTGCCAGAAATATCCTGACAGGCCATTATGTATTGGTATTTTTAAAAGAGGTTTACTTTTCCTCTTTAACGACCCATACTTTGAGGATTGCATGTACGCTCTTAAAAACTGTAACTTTCACATTGTAAACGCCAAGCTGCTTGATAGGCTCATCAAGTTCGACATTGCGTTTTTCAATTTCATAGCCCTCTTTCTTAAGAAAGTCTGCGATTTCCTGTGCAGTAACAGAACCGTAGATTTTATCTTCTTCACCGACTTTTACAGCGATTGTACATGAGGTTTCTTCAATTTTCTTTGCAACAGCCTGAGATTCTTCGATCTTTTTAGCATCGCGAATAGTCTCCAGACGTTTTGCTTCAGCAACAACTTTCTTGTTACCCTCAGTAGCCGGAACAGCGATACCCTGTGGAATAAGAAAGTTTCTGGCATAGCCGTCTTTTACTTTTGCTACGTCCTGAGCTTTTCCAAGCTTGCCGTAGTCCTGCAACAATACAACTTCCATTTTATGATACTCCTTTATACCTTCTTAAAAATTCTTATTTAATGTTTTCAGCAACAAACGGGAGAAGTCCGATATGACGTGCGCGTTTGATTGCAACAGCGAGCTTACGCTGATTTTTTGCAGTTACACCGCTAAGACGTCTTGGGACGATTTTACCGCGTTCTGTGACATATTTTGAGAGTATCTTGATATCTTTAAAATCGGGTTCAACACTATTCTGTTCAAACCAGCATACTTTCTTCGCTTTTCTTTTTGCAAAAGCCATATTATTTCTCCTAAATAATAAACGTTTGTTGGGAAATTAGTCCTGATCCTCGTCCATGTCGATATCTTCCGGCAGTGCACGTTCTTTACGTGTTGCAGCAATTGCACGGGCAGCCTCATTTTTAAGGTTGCGTACAACGGTAAGATGACGAAGGATATTCGGGTTCAACTTGATATATTTATCAAGAGCAGTCACCGCATCGCCTTCACCTTCGAAAAGAAAGAGACAGTAGTAACCGCTTCTTTTTTTTCTGATTGTATACGCGAGCTGGCGTTTTCCCCAAACGTCAGTTTTTTCGAATGCTGAATGCTGTTTGAGCAGCTCTTCAACCTGCTTCTGTTCTTTCTGAACAACATCATCAGAAAGTGTACCATCAAAGACAACCATTGATTCGTACGGCCTTTTCACATTAAACCCCCTTGGTCATTAGGCCCTGATCCGGGCCGCAGATCAGAGCAGGTTTGGTTTGATACCACAGAGAACTTCTTGAAGTGATATCAGTGTTACTTATTAAATTTATTCATTACAGCATCCAGGTCATGCTCAAGAAACATCCTGCATGCGTCAATTACAGACGGTATCACGCTATCAAGTGCATTCAATTCATCACTGGTAAATTTACCAAGGACAAAATTGATCACACTGATACCTTCGGGTAAGGGACCGATTCCAATTCTCAACCTCGGATAATCAAGCCCGACAAAAGACTGAATCGACTTAAGCCCGTTATGACCACCCGCAGAACCACCCTTGCGAATCCTTACAGAACCGAGTGGTATATTAAAGTCATCAACAAGAACCATTACTGAGGACAGCGGCAACGATGTTGCTTTCATTATCGCATCCACAGCATTTCCGGAGTTATTCATAAAAGTAAGAGGTTTAACCACCGCTACTTTTTTATTTTGAAGCACACCAACAGCAGTCACAGCATCACCAAATCGTTTCATCGTTACATCAGAAAGTAACGTTGACAGCCTATCAGCAACAATGAAACCGACATTGTGACGGGTTAAAGCATACTCTTCTCCCGGATTCCCAAGTCCAAAAATAATAGCATCTATTTTTTCAGGAAAAGGATGGGGATTTAAAAAATCCCCAAATAATTTCAAACTCATTTACAATAGTCAGCTTACTTCTTCTTTGCAGGAGCAGCTGCAGCAGCAGCTTTTGCTGGCGCAGCACCCTTCGCAGGAGCAGCAGCAGCGGCAGGAGCAGCAGCACTTTCAGCAGCCTCAGTTGCCGGGACATCACCAGTAGGATGAGTAACAACAGCAAGCACTTCATCCGAAGAATCTTTCAATGTAAGACCATTGAGTACAACGTCTCTCACATGAATTGACTGACCAACATCAAGAGCAGACACATCAATTTTTACGTTCTCAGGAATATCAAGTGGCATACACTCAACTTTAACCTGCTTTACCGGGCTACCAAGAACACCACCATTGAGTTTTACACCAACTGGAATACCTTCAAGAATAAGAGGTACTTCCACAATTACCTTTTCGTTCATTGCAACGTGATGAAAATCGATATGGAGAAAATTATTCCTATCAACAACATGACGCTGAAATTCACGGATAACAGCAATTGAATCTTCTTCAGATTTGCCGAGGCCGAGATTGAACAGGTGTGTCAGTTTTTTATTGCGAACAATAGTCGCAAACTCTTTGTGATTTACCTCGAGCTGTACCGGATCCATCTTTTTACCGTAATAGATGGCTGGCACCCATCCCTGAGCACGTGCTTTACGGGTGTATGATTTCCCGGATCCCGTACGCGGTCTTGCTGTCAATTTAATAATTTCCAAAGTTAAAACCCTCCTCGGAATAGTTGCCCCAGAAACTGCCAAGATATTCCGGGATTTATCCGCGCTGAAATAAGATTAGTGGCTGGGGCGGAAGGATTCGAACCCTCGATTGCGAGGACCAAAACCTCGTGACTTACCACTTGTCGACGCCCCAGCAAAATGGTAAACGCTAAATATAATAAAGTGTAAAAGAAAAGAAAAGAAATTTTTAGTTCATATTGAGCCAATTTTGAACTAATAATCATCTTTTATACCATAATTTGAGCATTTTGAGTTTTTTTGTACTTGTTTTGTACTTGTTTTGTATTGCCTGGAATTTGTTCTACAAAAAAAAAAGAGAAGTTGACACAAATCAGCTTCTCTTTACATAGCAAAAATACAGGATACCTTAGTTAATCGAAAACATCCAGATCATCCGCAACGCCAACTGTCGCAAGTTCCTGAGAACCAGGACGGTTAAGTTCTGTTTCAAATGCATCTAAAACGCAATCTTCAATCTTTTTTCTCATCTCATTGTTGATTGGATGAGCTAAATCCTGAAATGTGCCATTTTTGCGTCTGCGACTTGGCATAGACACAAAATACCCTTGTGCTCCACTGATGATTTTCAATCCCCTGA
The DNA here is from genome assembly GCA_023459055.1 of Fibrobacterota bacterium. Lineage (GTDB taxonomy): Bacteria > Fibrobacterota > Chitinivibrionia > Chitinivibrionales > Chitinispirillaceae > JAAZBG01. Next base: position 37,242 of record JAEWVR010000026.1, on the reverse strand, counting down.
TCACAAAGCAATCATCCAGGGTAATACTGGCAAACGCTTTAAGCTTTGCCTCATTTTTCAATACCACTCTTACTTCGGTGATTTCCACAGCATGCCTCCATGAAAAATGTGTGTGTGTTAGATTGATTCAGGTATACTTAATATATATTCAATTGATAGATGGCACAAATCCCAACCGCCTAAAATCCAACTTTTGTAAAATTTCACTCCATCACTATACTTAAATTGTCCGTTCAATATGTTTAATCCAGAAAAAACAGGTATTTGCAAAGAACCACCTTTTACTGTTCTTTCTATATAAACTACTCTTTTTTTTTGTATTTCGCCTGTTTCTCTTCATCTGATAAATTTAAGCTTTCAAAAAAAACATTCCTGACATATACAGTATAAAAACATTTAAAACGATATAAATCATGAATTTATATAATATATCGATATACAATAATCAATGCTCAAAAAATTATATATCGTTTGCACCTTTTTATAAACATATTTTTTATATTCTGAAAAAACTTTTTTCATAAAACATACGTTTCACAGTTTCCAACTTCCTGTTACAAACAATTATATTACATAGACAATGTACATTTCAGGAATTTTCCATCTATTAGCTTGAAAAAGTTAAAACTTATGGAAATATACTGGAATAATATGTATACTATTTGATTTAACAAATGATTCTGAATCAAAAAGTATGACAAGGTTTTAAACAGTTACGAGAACCGTCAAAGGTACAGCGTCATTCTCTGGAAAGTATCATGGCTGTGGCGGTTTCATTTTTACAACATCATTATTCGGGGCGAAATTCTATGAATGAACCACGCGTTCCCTTCGGGATTAAAGCACTTGACAAAATGATCTCCGGCGGACTACTCAGAGGATCCGCAAACCTGCTTGAGGGCGCACCCGGCACCGGAAAAACAACTCTGGCCATGCAGTTTATCTACAATGGTATCACTCAGTTTGATGAGCCAGGGATGATTATTACCTTTGAAGAGTTTCCTCAGCAGTATTATCACGATGCAATGGGATTTGGCTGGGATTTCAAAAAGCTTGAAGCAGAGGGAAAGCTCAAGCTGATTTTCAGTGATCCCCAAACGACACTCACTGAGTTTGACAAAATGGATGGTGAGTTTGTAAGGATGATTGAAGATATGGGGATCAAGAGGGTTGTTATCGACAGTATGACACATTTTGAAGGTCTCGTTGATGATCCATTTGAACTTCGTGATGTTGAACGCAGGCTTATCAACGCTCTCAAACGGGAAGATGTCGCAAGCATACTTTTAAGAGAAAACGATAACCTTCTCGGACAGGTCTCGCAGGTATCAAGCAAGATCCCGTTTATTGTCGACTCGTATACATTGCTGCGATATGTTGAAATTGACAGCGCAATAGAAAAAGCGCTTTGTATTCTGAAAATGCGTGGCTCAGATCACCAGAAAGATATCCGCTGCTTCAGAATCACATCTCATGGAATTGAGGTTGAACAGAAGTTCAGCGGTCGTGAAGGTATCATGAGCGGCACAGCACACTTTACACCTCAGGATGCATTTGTAAATGCTTTCGGAAAAAAATAATGGCTGAAATTATTCCATTCTCTTTGGAATCACTCCTTCTCTGCGGTTATGTGATGTTCTTTATTCTGATGAACATCCTTGGCCTGCTTATCTCCTCGTTTTATAAGAAAAAGTTTAACCAGCCATCTCCAAAAATCGGATTTATTCTTGCTGTTATTATTGCGTTTGTTTTAATCGTCGTTATTCAATTACCATCAAAAACCATGGTTTTCATCCAGCTTATTTCGTCATTTCTTCTTGTATCAAGCGCAACGGCGTCGATTGTCAGCACGTTATTTCTCTTTCTGACAATGAGAAAGGTAAGGAAATAATTATGATTAATCCAAGTTTCCTGACATTCTTTGATATCAGCTTCATTATTGCAATGCTTGTGATCTCCTATCTTAGCAAGCGGCTCGGTGATGCGCTGAAAGTTGCACCGGTTTATAAGCTTCTCTATATCACATCTGCGTTCGTTGCAGTTGCATCAATTATAGATAATGTGTCCGTATCATATAATGTAACTACCATGCCTTTGGTTTCAATGGCTCTACGATTTATTGCCGGTGCCGTTTCGTTGATTGTTGCGCTGCGCTACTGGAGCTGGCTTTTTTCCGAATTTTTTAGGAAGCAGTGAGGTACTGAAACGTATGGAAAAGAAAATTCTTGTAATTGAGGATGACAGAGACATTGCAGATCTGGTAAAATTAGTACTTGAGACAACATCAGATTTCACTGTCGAAACAGTACTTGATCCTGAAGCGGCTTATTCGACTGCAAAGGATTTCAGGCCTGATGCAATTTTACTTGATCTGTCAATGCCGAAGATGGATGGATGGACAGTATTCAAACTTATCAGAAAAGATTCATCATTTAAACAGATTCCGATTGCCATATTGACAGCGAAGTCACAACAACTTGATGAAATGGTCGGACTGCATATTATGAATGCAGATGCGTATATTACTAAGCCCTTTGGAAAACAGGAATTAATAGACAAGACATATGAGCTCTGCAAAAAAGGAAAAAAATAGAAGAATTCTTGTCGTTGACGACGAGGCGGATGTACTTGACTTTTTGAAAATACATCTCGAATCACAGGGGTGGGAAGTCACTACTATTTCGTCAACTAACGAGGCATTTACAGAACTAGAATCAAAAGCATACTTTCTCGTTCTCACTGACATTGCAATGCCTGAAATGGATGGCTATGAGTTTATAAGCAAAATCAAGGAAAAAAACATTCCCGCTCAGATGGCACTTATGACCGGATTTGGATATAATCCTAAACACACTCTGGTGAAAATATACAAAACAATACGTTACCCCTGCCTTTTTAAGCCGTTTAACCGGGCAAAAGTGACTGAGGCTGTACAGAATGCATATAACATGTATCATGCTGAGCTGGAAACTGCTGCAACAGACTCCGGCGTTCAGAAACCTGAGTCAACGGCATAGTCGTACCCTCAAAAATTATTGTTAATCATTGTGACAAGCAAGAAAGGTGAATGATCAGTTCCCCTTTTCTTTTTTTCGTATATAATAAATGCATATTTCCCTGAAACATTGCTGATGGAAGTTACTTATGCAGCTAAAAGATATAATTATTAAGGGCGCCCGCGAACACAACCTTAAAAACATTGATGTAACCATTCCGCGAAATGCACTTACAGTCATTACTGGTTTGTCAGGTTCCGGTAAATCATCACTGGCGTTTGACACCCTGTATTCTGAAGGGCAGCGTCGTTTTGTTGAATCACTTTCATCCTATGCACGGCAGTTTCTCGGTCTCATGGAAAAACCTGATGTAGATTCTATTGAAGGATTGTCACCTGCAATTTCTATTGAGCAAAAAACCACCGGGCGCAATCCGCGATCAACAGTTGGTACCACTACTGAAATTCATGATTATCTTCGTTTACTCTATGCGAGAACAGGAACACCAACCTGTTACAGCTGCGGCAAGGTCATCTCATGTCAAACAATTCAGGAAATTACCGATCGTATTTTACAGCTGCCTGAAGGTACAAAATTTCAGGTATTATCCCCTGTCGTTTCAGGACGTAAAGGAGAATACAAAGACTTATTTGACAAATTACAAAAAGATGGATTTGTCAGAGTAAGAGTTGATGGTGTTTCGTATGCACTTGACGAAGAAATCAGTCTTGAAAAAAACAAAAAACATTCTGTTGAAATAATCATTGACCGTCTTATTCTTAATCAATCAATCAGACCCCGGTTGACAGAGTCGCTCGAGACGGCACTCAAAATGAGTGTCAACAGCACCATACTTATTGACTGTATCGGAGGAGACACACTAACATTTTCGGAAAAACTTGCCTGCCCCGATTGCGGGGTCAGCTACGATGAGCTTTCCCCAAGAATGTTTTCTTTCAACAATCCGTTTGGTGCATGTGAACCATGCAGTGGGCTGGGTTATCTGCTTGAAATCGACCCTGATCTTGTCGTTCCGGATCAGGAATTATCGTTAAACAACAACGCAATTATTCCGTGGAACGGAGTTGCAACAATGGGCAGCTGGAATCATCAGATTCTTAATGGCGTATGCAAACACTTCAAAATCCCGATGGACAAACCTTTTTGTCAATTATCAGAAAAACATAAAAGTATTCTTCTTAACGGATCCGGTGAGGAGCGGATTGCAATGCAATGGGAAGCACAATCGGGGCATGGCAGAGGTGAATTCATGAGAACCTTCGAAGGCGTTATTCCCAATTTGCTGCGTCGCTACCGGGAGACATCATCGGAGGACATACGCAGGTGGATTGAAACATTCATGACACAACGTGAATGTCCATCATGTAAAGGTGCCCGACTACGCAAAGAAAGCCTTGCAATTCTGATTAGCGGTAAAAATATCGCCGAAATATCTTCAATGTCAATTGAACAGGCGCTTCAATTTTTTACATCGCTCAAGCTTCCATCCCGTGAAGAAAAAATTGCAAAACAGATATTGAAAGAGCTGAAAGAACGTTTGGGGTTTCTGGTCAATGTCGGTCTCCCCTATTTGTCACTCAGCAGGATGTCCGCAACACTAAGCGGTGGTGAGTCACAAAGAATCCGCCTTGCAACACAAATCGGATCACGACTGACCGGCGTTATCTATATACTTGACGAACCAAGCATAGGTTTACATCCAAGAGACAATGAACGGCTTCTCAATACACTCACATCACTGCGTGATCTTGGCAATACCGTTGTTGTTATTGAGCACGATCAGGAGACGATGGTTGCAGCCGATTACCTGATTGATGTCGGCCCGGGCGCAGGAGTTCATGGAGGGCGTATAGTCGCGCAGGGTACACCAAACGAAGTTATTGCAAATCCCAAATCGCTGACCGGAGCATATCTGAGCGGCAGAAAAAAGATTCCTGTACCGCCAACACGTCGTAAAGGATCAGGTCAGTTCATAATTGTAAAAAATGCATCCGGCCATAATTTAAAAAACGTTACTGTTGAGTTCCCGCTTGGCATGCTTGTCTGTGTAACAGGTGTATCAGGGTCAGGAAAAAGCTCACTTGTCAACCATACGCTTTTTCCTGCACTTCAGCGGCACCTCTATAAATCAAAAACGTACCCGCTTAAGCACACTGCAATCACCGGTTTTAACGCTATTGACAAAGTAATCGACATTGATCAATCACCAATAGGCAAAACGCCACGATCAAACCCTGCAACCTACACCAAGACATTCGATCAGATCCGTGAACTCTTTGCAGCACTTCCTGAAAGTAAAATACGCGGCTATACAAACGGACGATTCAGTTTTAATGTTAAAGGCGGACGCTGTGAATCGTGTGAAGGGGATGGCGTTTTGAAAATTGAAATGCATTTTCTTCCTGATGTTTATGTAGAATGTGAAGCATGTAAGGGCAAGCGCTACAACAGAGAAACACTTGAAGTATTATTTAAAGGTAAATCAATCGCCGATGTTCTAAACATGACCGTTGATGAAGCCCTTGAGTTTTTTGACAAAATCAGTAGTATCAAAAGTAAACTTTCAGTATTATCCCGTGTAGGACTTGGCTATATTCATCTTGGTCAGGCTGCAAATACACTAAGCGGCGGTGAAGCACAGCGTATCAAGCTGGCATCGGAGCTGGCTAAAAGGGCAACCGGCAATACACTGTACATTCTTGATGAACCAACGACAGGACTTCACTTTGAGGATATTTTAATGCTCATGTCAGTGATACAGGAACTTGTTGACAAGGGAAACTCTGTTATAGTCATAGAACACAATCTTGACGTAATAAAATGTGCAGACTATATCATCGATCTTGGTCCTGAAGGGGGCAATAAGGGCGGTACTATTGTTGCTGCGGGAACTCCTGAAGAGATTGTAAAAAATAAACAGTCGATAACAGGAAAGTATCTGAGTGACTATCTAAAAAAGTAGTTTCAGCACCTGCATAATGCGCATTGCCATCAGGCTAAGACGCCCCCTAAATCCCCCGCAGGGGGACTTTGAAAATGGGATAACTTTATGATCGCATACATTTATAAAACAGGCATTAACACCATTTAGTTGACATGTGGCAACAGACACTCAAACACTAAGGCATAGTAAATGAACATTCTCGATACAATTGGAAATACGCCCCTTGTTGAACTTACAACACTCTGGAAAACTGAAACAAACGGCGTTCGTATCCTTGTTAAAATGGAGGGAAACAATCCGGGTGGATCTGTAAAAGATCGTCCTGCATTGTTCATGCTCCGCAGTGCTATTGACAAAGGATTACTTACAAAAGAAAAAACTATTCTTGAACCGACATCCGGAAATACAGGTATCGGTATGGCAATGGTTGCCGCTGCCTTGGGGTATAAGATCAAGCTTGTGATGCCTGCATGTGTCAGTGAAGAACGTCGATCAATTCTCGCAGCATTCGGAGCAGAAGTAGAGCTCACTCCCGGATGCGACCGCACTGACGGGTCAATCCGCAGGGCGAATCATATTCTTGAAGATTTCAGCGATCTTTACTATATGCCCGATCAATTTTCCAACGAATCCAACTGGATGGCACACTATAAAACCACTGCTCCTGAAATAATTCGCGATACCAAGGGCGATGTATCACTGTTTGTTGCGGGTTTGGGAACAAGCGGAACACTGATGGGGTGTTCACGATATTTCCGTGAATATAACACTATCACAAAAGTAGCCGGTGTCGAACCGAACCGTAATCATCGTATTCAGGGTCTTAAAAACATGGATGAATCAATCGTACCAAAGATATACGATCCATCACTGCTGGACCATAAATTAAACATAAGTGATGAAGACGCATTTGAGACAGTACGTGATCTTGCAATACGGGAAGGAATCTTTTGCGGAATATCAAGTGGAGCTGCAGTACGGGCAGCGATACATCTTGCGCATGATATGCCCCGGGGCAGTACGATTGTCACGCTGCTTCCGGATCGTGGTGACCGATATCTTTCAACAGAGGTTTTCAGGAGTGTTTGTGCCGAGTGCCCTCCTTAAAAGCCTTGTTTACGATACAGAACATTGTGAATACAACATATGGGATATACCCATGAAAAACCGGATGCGGCATTTTTCACTTACTTTAACCTATTTACTTAGGCTATAAATCCGAAATGATAGTATTTTACTGAGTATCTGGTAATAACTTTTGATAGTGTGGTATTGTGCAAATAAAACAACCTGTCGATGCAAGATCATTTCTCCTGGAACATGTTACCCGTGATGCAATCGAATATTTCGGAACATCATCAACTGAATTTTTAAATTCTGTCACTGATATGTGGATGGATGACAATTACGGTGGATGTGCTCAGTTTCGTCTTGACGAGATTCGTGAGCACCTTCCCGACACCACATCCATTCTTGACATGTCAAGTGGTTGCGGTACATTTGTTTTTTGTGCCCTTAAGCAGGGGTTTCAGGCTTACGGAATAGAGCCGGAACCATGGAAGAATGCATTCTGCCGTTTGAAAATCAATGAACGTAATTATCCGGCCAGGTGGAATAATTTTTTTATTCAGTCAATCGGTGAACAGCTACCGTTTCATGACAATTTTTTTGATTGCATTTCAACCTTCCAGACCCTTGAGCATGTTCAAAATATTGAGCAGTGCATTGATGAAATGTTGCGGGTTGTTAAAAGTGGTGGAGGTTTACATATACGATGTCCAGACTACCGTAGTACCTATGAGGGTCATTATTTATTGCCCTGGCTCCCCATGATGCCAAAACCTCTTGCACGCCTCTATCTGAAATTAATCAGACGCCCGTTAGCCGGTCTTGATACCGTATCATATTCTACCAGAGGACAGATCGAGCGCTTGTTAAAAGAATGCGCATGCAAACAGGCTTTGTCTATTACCATTGTCAACATGAACAAAGAGTATTATAAAAAGAAACTAAAGGAAAAACGTCTTCCGGTGTCACTTATTGTATTGTATCCGTTTCTCAGGGGATTGGCTTATCTGCGGTATCTTTTTAAAGCGGATCTCAATGTTGGACTATTTGTAACGGTTATGAAATAAGTGTTGGATACCTCATACCTCAATCCCCCGCCGGATGTGTCAAGCAAAGAGCGATATAAGAGATGCTATCCCCAAATATTATCATCATCTCAAACGATGAGGTAGATGACTTCGGGTACGATAACGATTACCATTTCGATGCATTTCATTGATTATTCACAGTGTATTACCTTACTCCCTACTCTTTTCAAGAAACTCAATCTGTATCTGTTCATTGCCTGCATCTGTCAGTTTAAATTTTCCATCGTATTTAACAATCAATTCATCCTTCTTACCTTCCTCAGCAAGTTTATCAATAATTGCAGGATATTGCTTCTTATCGGCATCAACATTGACATATACAGAAACGTCTTCGCCACGCTCCCCCATTTTTATGAGGAATGCATTGTGTTCAACAAACACGAGATCATCATACGCATAGGTAATTTTCAGCCCTAGTTTTTCAACCAGAATCTGAATTCTACTGAGCGGTTTCGGTGGCACAGCCATAACGAGTCTCCTTTGGTACGACATTGTACCTTTTTTTAATGTTTATTACAATTTTGCACGACTGGTAACATTATTCATCGCTTGATACGGTGTGTTTTCTTATCATTGAGATAACAATTGTATGATCGGTAATTGTTTTTGTATTTTCGGTGCTACAACTACTGCTACAACCCGAACACGATGAACCGCATGATGATCCGTTTGAGAGTCTGATTTTTTTCATTGCTTCAAGCTGGAATAACAGCGAATGCAGCCTGGCCGAATCTGCATTTAGTGCTGTTGCAAGATTTTGTACTGATATCATCAGGGCAGATTCCAGAACCTGTTCTATCTGATCCAGCTGATTTATCATGTATTGCTCCCTTTCCTCATTTTCTCCGATTCTCACCCGTATATCTGCTGATAATAAAGTCTCAAGAATCATGCCAACAAAAAAAGCCCTGCAAAATTCGTAACTTTGCAGGGCTTACCCACTGTGATAAATTCAATGCACGCTTTCTATCGTATCACATCTCTTTACAACAATTGCATTCAGATACATCAGGCATTACGCTTAAAAAAACCTCGCACACTGTAAACCTTTCGTTTTCCTCCCTGCATTGTCACAAAGATTTCATCATTCCTGATTTCTGCCGATACAGCACCGGCACAAATAACCCGTGCAAGTTCACCACTTTGTTTATAAAGACGAACTGTTCCATTTTCTGTTTTAATATTTAACGCTTCACTCATAATTAAAACCCCGTTTGAATAGTTTAATGAAAATCAGGCACATTGATGTATGATATCAGACAAGACCACATGGGGGCCGAGTCTGGTTGATAATGCTACGAGTCGATCATGATCAAGCACTGGATATACTTTATTGTCATAATGAACCTGACTGCTTGATACAAAAATTGAATCCGGTGAAAGCGATTTAAGCAGCGCATTGAGTTTATACATGGATGCATCATCAGTATTCACTCCGTCAACAAGACATGTTTTGACATAAAAATCTCCCTTGAAATTTGATCTGAACTGCCTGATTCCAGTGATATACCGTTCAAAAGGAATCTGCTGATGTACTGCATTGACTTTATGATACGTTTCACGATCGGCAGTATCAATACGGACTGACACAGCATCAGCTTTACAGAAATCATTATGCACACTGATTCTCCAGCAAAGGTAACCACACGAATCAATATGTACCGGAACGTTTGTTGCTTTACGGATATCATCAATAAGCAAATTAAGTTCTGCATTCAAACCGACTTCTCCAGGCCCGCTGATTTCGATATAATCAAGATCATTGTGCTGATCGATAAAGTCTTTAATTATAGTGCTGTTATGACGCAGCGCGTAAAACGATTGACGATCAACAGTCTGATAGGATGTTTTTCCGAAATTACAGTGAATACAATTACCGGGACATGCCTTTGACGGTACCGACGTAATTGAAAGTACCTTGCCAAAAAATGGAGATACCTTCAGTGTAAATGAGTATGGTATATTATATGGCAGATGATTATGAATACCGGTCTGCTCATTATAATTCATTCTATGCTTCAGAATAATCATTCATTCCTCCATCACTGTAACTCATACACAAGAGATTAATTTCAAAAACATTATTTGATCTTTCACGTCCTTTCCATGCCTGAATATATCCTCCATGCATTGTTACTACAGATTGTATTGCTTGTAAATCTTCAATCTGCCGCTGACTTTTTGAAATCTCAAACGGTCCTTCACATTTTGATAGATCCGGAATTCCATCATCTGAAATAACTACCTGACATCTGCTGTGCCCTATCTGCCGTAATGAAATTGTAATATCGGATAAAGGACTTTCTTTACATCGTGAAAGATCCCTGAGTAGCGAAACCAGTGAATCGGTAAACATCGAACTATCAATCCAGGCGTAGGTATGCTTTGGTGATTGCTCTACTGCCCGAATCTGATATGTATTTTGTACTTCAGGCGAATGATTGAATAACTCAATAGCCTTCTCACAAAGCGGTTGAATCTGCTGAAGCTTAAGAATGGCAACACTGCCATGTTCATGAAGCTGTTTCATAGCTGGTAATCCTTGTTGTATTTGAAAGTAGAAAACAACAATCTTTTTTATATGCACAATTCATACCAGATAAATACTATTGAAATTTTAAGAATTTAAGTATATTGTTACAGTAAGACTGTCAATATGACTGTTACATCTATCATAGTGACAGCTACCTAACAACTATTTCTACACAATGTAACCAGATTCCATGGCTGTACTAACAAAAATCAAAAAACAACATCCATTGCGAAACGGACGCACTCTATCATGAAATCGTTTAACCTGAACATCGCTGAACTCATTCAATTTTCATCAGGATTTATCGGGCTTCAGGGCCGCCGCCTGCTGCTGCACGATCTTTCATCACTTGGGCAGTTCCGAAAAGATCTTATTGCTACTGTTGGCAGTGCAATGGCTCAAAGAATTCTTACCCGAAAAGGTCTTTTCTGGGGGCAGGCGGACGCTGCTGCAATGCAGCGTTTATTTACCTGGGATTCCAAAGCAGAGATGATCAAAGCTGCACCTGAACTTATAAAAATATTAGGACTCGCGTATGCCGGGATACACTCTTTTGAATTTGATACTATCCAAAAAAAGCTCTCAATGACTATAACATGCGCAGATTCAGCGGAAGTTGAGGAATATCGAAACGAACTGGGCAAATCTGATGGATCTGTATGCTGGGTTATTACCGGATACCTGAGCGGATATGTATCATATTGTCTTGGTAGCGAAGTTTACTTCAAAGAAACAAAGTGTCAGGGAGCTGAGGGTGATGATTGCATTTTTACAGGGAAAGATATTGTATCATGGGGAAATGAGTTCCGGAAAGATCAATCATTTTTTGTTGCTGAAGATTTTCATACAAAAGTTCAGGAACTCAGCCGAAGAATTAAGGAACAACAGCGTGTTCTTGCGATCAGCCGCAAGCAATTACTTGCAGCCAAAAAATCAGATTTACTATTAGGCATAGAGGTTCGAAGTAAGGCTTTTCAAAATGTTATTACTTTCGCGGACCGGGTAGCTGCAGTCGATTCAACACTTCTGATAACAGGCGAAACCGGAAGTGGTAAAGAGGTGATTGCACGGTATATTCATGATAATTCGCCAAGAAAAAAGTACCCTTTTCTAGCTGTTAACTGCTCTGCCCTACCTGAGACATTACTTGAGAACGAGCTTTTCGGACACAAAGCCGGATCATTTACAGGTGCCAAAACTGACGAGGCCGGTCTTTTTGAAGCAGCCCGTCATGGGACAATCTTCCTTGATGAAATTGGTGATATCTCTCCGATGATTCAGGTAAAACTGTTGAGAGTATTACAATCCAAAGAGATCAGGGCAATCGGTGATACAAAGACACAAACCGTTGATGTCAGGGTAATATCTGCAACAAACCGGGATCTTGATACGCTTGTTTTAGAGGGAAAATTCAGAGAGGATTTGCTGTATCGATTACGTGTACTTCATATAGAACTTCCACCGCTTCGCGAGCGTACCGAAGACATCCTGCCACTTGCGCGAAGCATTCTTGACAAATTAAGTCTGAAAATGAGTTCCCGGAATCTTCACCTGGCCCCCGAAACTGTTGATATTCTTTGTTCCTATTCCTGGCCCGGAAATGTGAGAGAACTTGAAAACGCACTTGAGCATGCTGCTGTATTGTCAACTGACGACTGTATTACTCCTTCTGTTCTTCCATCAACAATAACATCTATCTCGTCAGACGTTTCACGGGAACAAAAATTTACAGCGCTAAATGATCTGGAAATGTCACACATACGATCCATACTTAAACAAGTAAACGGAAACCGTGCAAAGGCAGCTCAAATACTAAATATCAGTGAGTCAACGTTATACAGACGTCTCAGGGAGTTTAAGAAGTAGGGAAAGATTAAGTTGAGGGGATGTGCGATGTTGTAAACATTTTCCTGAAATGTTGCAGGAGTACGCCCCCTAAATCCCCCGCAGGGGGACTTGAAGATGAAAGCTCTTAGAACCATTTACACATTCAAAGTCCCCCTGCGGGAGACCCTTGGGAATACCTGACGAGGTGGGATTTAGGGGGCGAGTACCACTGTGTCAATACTGAATTAACAACATCGAGAAAATAGAAGGCTCATTATGTTGAGCCCCTTTAAATTGTTCCGATCAGACTAATGCCAATACTTTGTCAAGTGCTTCAATAATATCGTCTCTGTGCTCAAGACCTATTGATAGCCTGATAAGATCTGATGTCAGGCCGCTTGCACTTCTTTGCTCATCTGTTAATTGTGAATGTGATGTACTTGCAGGATGCAGTATCAGACTCTTTGCATCACCAACATTCGCAAGGTGAGAGAATAGTGTTATGTTGTCAATAACCTTTACGCCTGCATCATAGCCACCTTTGACACCGAAAACAACCATACCTCCAAAGCCCTTTTTCAGGTCTTTTGATGCATTCGGATATGATGGGTCATCGGGTAGTCCGGGATAACGTACCCAGGAGACTTTCGGATGTTTTTTTAGAAACTGCGCAACTGCCAGTGCATTTTCCGAATGACGCGGCATGCGTAGCGGCAGTGTTTCGAGTCCCTGAAGAAAAAACCAGGAGTTATCGGGTGATATTGCGGCACCGAGATTGCGTAACGGCACAGTTCTCACACGTAATGCATAGGCAATTGGTGCGAGTGCGTCAGGCAGATCGTGCGCCCATCTGAGTCCGTGATAATTTGGATCAGGTTCGGTAAGAAGGGCATTATTTGATTTTTTCCAGTCGAATCTACCGGAGTCGGTGATAATACCGCCAATTGCTGTACCATGTCCCCCTATCCACTTTGTCAATGATTGCACAACAATATCCGCGCCGAGTTCAATTGTTTGAAGCAGATACGGTGTTGTAAAGGTAGCATCAACAATAAGAGGAATATTATGACTATGTGCAATATCTGCAATTGCCTTTACATCAGTATAATCGAGTACCGGGTTTCCAATAGTCTCGATATAAAGAGCACGCGTTTTTGTTGTGATCGCTTTTGCAAAATTCTGTGGATCTTTTGGATCAACAAATTTTACCTTGATTCCAAGTCCGGGGAGGATTGAATCGAACTGCGTATAGGTTCCTCCATAGAGGTTATTTGCAGACACGATCTCATCACCAGCCTGAGCCAAAGTGATAATTGCATAGAAAATCGCACTGGTACCTGATGCAACCGCAACGGACGCTGCACCACCCTCAAGCTGGGAAACGCGTTGCTCAAGGATATCGGTAGTAGGGTTGCCAAGGCGTGTGTAGATATTACCTAACTCTTTAAGAGCAAAGAGATTGGATGCATGTTCAGTATTTTTAAATACAAATGACGATGTCCTGTATATTGGGACACCGCGGGAGAGTGTATCTGAGTCCGGCGAATGACCGGCATGAAGTGCGAGTGTTTCAAAACGGTAGTTAGACATTTATGGCTCCTTTTTGTTCACTTGATTTATAAACATTGTTTAATAAATATATCTCAGAAATTATTGGAATGCAACAAAATTATAATTAGGAATAGCAATAATGTTCTGGATCACTCTTGGATAAACATTTGGTAACGTAAAGTTTTATTGAAAAATGAACACTCTTGAATAGATAATCTCTTTAATCTAACTCAAGATATACAATAGGAACGCAGGGCAATACTGCTTAGAAGATTTATTATCTGCATTACACCTATAGACACGAGGTTATACATATCTATTTGTGAACTGTTTTTATAAGTCTCTACTTCCCGTAGTAGTTATGGCTACGGCAGAATAGTAAAGATGGTGTTTGCATTGGGATCGCTTGATGTTTCACTTCCAAGTTGATCTGTTGCTATGACTTTCCATGAATAACCACCGGACGTAATTGTGTTTGTAAAGTTGTATTTAAAATGAGGAATAGTGCCAACCATATTCACCGTTATTGCAGGATTGGGAATAAGTGTAAAGTCACTTGAGCCCGGGTATCTAACATAAATTGAGAATTTTGTATTAAGGCTATCGTGAACATCATGCCCGGTCCATTCAAAAGTAACCGGAGAACTGTTTGCAAAGGATTTACTTCCGTTAATTGGATCAAGGAGAACAGGAACCTGTGGTGGTGCATCAACATAAACATTAAACTTCTTCGCTACAATATTTGAATCATCATCTATAACTACAACCGTTACTGTGGTATAAATGGTATTCGCCAAATTTGTCGGTATGTTTGACAATGGATAAGTTGAATCAGTCGAATGGTAATTCGCTGATTCAAGGCTTGAAGAGTCCCGACTGAGAAACCAGTAGTAGTGTAGAATTTTTCCACCTGTATTAATATCTGTTGCTTGTACAGATAATAAACAGGGTAAGGATGCAATTGATGGATCATATTTGCCAAAGATAATCGTACTGTCATTGCCAAACGCTGGTCGTATTGTAGGTTTACCCTGTTTGATAGTTATGGAATCGATAGCATTTGTGGTTTTTCCATCATTGTCAATTAATGTCAGGTTAATCCTGTATGTGCTGTCTTTTTTATTGACATTCGTATAACGTTTAGTAAATTCAAATGTAAATGTACCGTTACTATTTGATCTTGTCGTTGATGAATCCTGTGTCCCATCACCCCAGTTAATTCTAATTTTGTCAACGGTGCCATTCGGATCAGAACATCTGAACTTAATTGTTTGGTCATCATTAGTCCAGTAGTTACCCGTTTGTTCAATACCGCCAATAAAAACTGGTTCACCCTTAAGAACTAAAATAGAATCTTGTCTGACTGCACTGTACATTTCAGCATCTGTCACCTTTATAAAAAACCTGTTTATTCCTTCGGTTGAAAATCTGAGTTTAACGGTAGGAGATGTTTGCGGCGTCCCAAAATTAAGGGTGTCATTGTATGACACAGAATAACTCAGATCAGTTGAATAAGCATTAGAACAGGGATCAAATACAACGATCGAATCTGGAATATCTTTATTGATATATGCTAGAGTCGAAGGACGAATCATGGTATCGATTCGTGGTGTATGAGGCAACACTCTAATTTGTGAGCTTGTTGGCTTAATCGCCGACAGGTTGCCCTCATTGTCAATTACTCTCACCCGGATGTATTGCAGTCCGGTATCATTGAGGATTAAATCGTTGGTGGTAAAGGTATAGTTATCCGGATTCGGCCATTTTTTGGTTGTGATTACCGATGAGTCGTTCGATTTAATAAATTGAATAGAGTCAATAAATCCAGCGTTTGGATCTTTCGCATATACAGTGACTTGTACTGTTTTCTTCTGATAATATGTCGACGACAACGGAACTTTCACACTGTCAACAACCGGATCTCCTTTTAACAGTGTATGGGTAATAAATGAAGTGCTGGTATTTCCCCTGCTGTCAGTCGCGGTAACGGTAAATTTATAGGTACCATAACGATTATTTTTCTTGATAGCATCAATACTACATTTTTTAAATGGGGCTTTCACCATTGAGTCACATAATAACGAATCTGCACCGCCGTTAAAGGACCAGGTAATTTTAACATTGGTCAAATTTGAATCGCGGTCTGATACAACAGCCCTTATTTTTATTGAATCATTACCATACGTTGCACCATTTACCACTCCCAGTGAGTCAATTACAGGTTCATTTTTCCTTGCGACAACAATCAGGGTGTAGGGATTTGGTGCCGACACACCATTTTTGTTCTGACATTGAACAAATAGTGTATCAGGTGTTGCATCAAGCGGAATAAAACTGATTGAATCAGAATACTTTGTCGTTGTGTCTATAATCTCTTCGTCATATTTACCATTTCCATTGCGGTCCCAGTGATAGGTTGTACTGTCTAAACTTGATACCAAACGGGCATGCAGTGTTTTGGCAACACCAATGGTTGCTTCCACCGTATCTGGCTGGATCGGAAACTGTGGTATACTTACTTTAACATCAAATTTCACCACTGCCGTGTCAGAAACGAATCCACTAGTGTCAACCGCCCAGGCTTTAACCGTTGCAGTTCCATTACGCTTAAAGTAAAGAATGAACTTGTTACTCTGTGGAGCAGCTGTTTTTACACTTTTGTCATCACTGACTGCAGTATCACTGAATTTGTAATACACCATGCTTACAACACCATTCGAGTCTGACACACTAAATGAGACATCCTGCATCAGCGTTGTTGCAGTCAAAGGTGGGATAAGCGTAATCGATGGTCTGTAATTTCTTACTATAATATCTCTTTTCAGAAGCGCTGTTGAGTCTGTCCCATTTTTCAGCTTAGCGCTTACTGAGAAGTAAAATTTGGGCAGCTTTACACTATCCATTACTGTCAGGATAAAACCAGAACCAATTGGCTTTTTTGGAATGATTTTAACATAATTGGTATCGATTGATGGAGGAAAAATCCACGAGTAGACAAGTGATTCATCCGGGACCGGCACTCCACCAGTCTTAACGCATACCTGAAATGTATCGATACTTTTTGCTACAACCTGTATTTTTTCATTAGATTTCAGCTCGATTTTGTACTTGAATTCCATAGGGTGAAACACTTTCGTAAGCGTATCGCTTCTGTATTCAAATTTCTTTCCTCCGAAATTGTAAACTCTTTTTGCATACACCGATACTGTATCTGAAACACCACGAACAGGAGGAACTGTGATAAATGGAGTTGTCGTTACCGAATCTTTTACATCCTGATAACTCCAGTAAAAAGAGTCTGTAGCCATTGACTCGCTGATAGTTACATCCACTTTATACGAACTATCCTGCTCAACGGCGGTACTGCTGTCTCTGAAATTGATTACTGGCAGTACCGGATAAGCGTTTAGAACATTGAGACCCTCAAGGCTCTTTGTATCTGTAAGAGAGTCTTTACTATAAACGGTTAGCATAATATTTGAATATGAAGTGTCCTTCAAAGTGTCAATTGTTACAACCTGTATTGAATTTGAATCAATATAATCCAATGTGTCAATTGATAGAACTGAGGAACCTGATGTTATCTTGTACATGTGAATGCCTGAGTATTTATCATCATTGAAAAGTCTTACAGAGAATCTCGCCGGACCGCCAAGTTTTAAAGAAGTAGAATCGATCCTTGAAAATTGAATAATCTTTGGAGAATAGCCCGGATAACTGATTGGAAATACAGGGAACTCAAGAGTGTCGTTGTTCCGTGTGATTTTAATTATCCAATCAAAACTGGTTTTTGAATCCCTGCTTACATTAATATCGTCACTCAAAAGATTTTTTGCATCATTAACGATAACCGAGGTATTGTTGTGCATAACCGTATCAGCACCGGTAGCCTCGACTTTGCGCCCGTTGTAAAGTATTCTCAGAAACACCCTATCCCCGATACCAGCCAAATGGGGCCCGTCGATCGAATACGGATTTACAACCTGGATATCCTGAACTTGCTTACGCAATGGTATCTCAGCCGTTATTCTATTTGGTTGTTCAGCAACAAGCCTGATTTTCCCTTTGTATTCTTTCTTAAAAACGAAACTTACATACCCTGATTCGCTGTATGGCACTTCTGACGAAACACTGCGGACAACACTTCTGCCTGCTGAAGAATCGAATGCACAATAGAATTTCCAGTATTTATCAGTTCCGTTGTTTATGTAGCGTATCTTGTATTCCTTGAGTACTTCAAGTTGTAATGGCAATGTGTCGGTACTCTCGAAATTATAAGAACCCTGATAGGCACTATCGAGCGGATTTGTGGCTTCGAAAAAACATGACAGAAACAGAATGATAGAAATAATTGCAGTTAATTTCATAATTGTGAGATGTTTCATCGGTTTCCCCTTCTGTATACTCTCTAAAAGTATATTCTCACATTCTAATACCTGAGAGTCAAGGTAAATCCTGTCACTCCAAGAAGAAACAGTGTACCGGTTCCTATGGCTGTCCCAACCCAGGCATTACCTTCAGTTCTTTTTTTATCAACAGATATATTATGTTTTTGTATATACTCAGGATCATGATACTCACGTGAATCGTAGACATTTTTTGCGTCATAGGCTTTAAGGGCGCTAAATGCAGTTACACCAGCACTTACAAGGGCTGTAGTGCCAAAAGTCCACCAGAGCTGCTTTTTTTTCTTCAATTTTTTTTCTTCCGGTGAGAGTAAACTGACTATCTGCCCCTGTTGCATCGACGATTCAATCGACGCTTTTTTTATTGTGTCAACATAGGTAATCTTCGGATGCTTATCATCAAGACCAGACCACATCACCCTGAATGCACGCTGATCAGCCACATTCGGAAGTTCATCTCCGAATCGCAGTGAATGATACTTATTATTCTGCATGTATACGGTATCAAGATTTACACTGGACGCAGCTTTATCAATAACAAGACCATATTTACTGTTTTTAATCAGTGCATGTTTCATTTCAATGGTTGCACTGTCTGCAACATAAACGCCGTTCCACCATGTGTCAAGAGCAGAATCAAGAGGCTGGTAGTAATCACGATTATCAAGCTTATCAAAAACCACCAGCTCATCACCTTTGCCCTGACAAATCAGTAACCCCTCAACAATAAGCCGTGAATCCTTGACAAAAAGAATTTTGGTCCCCGGATACAACGTCATGATCTTTCCTTTTGCTATTTTCAGGTCATGAAGTACAAGATAGGTTCCTGCCGGATAGTCACCATCCTGTTCAAGTGATATAAATGGTAGAATATTTTTCTTCTGATAAAACTCTATTTCGCCTCTGTCAATTGCCATATCCTGCGTGACTGCCATATCCTGCGTGACTGCCATATCCTGCGCAACCATCATGTTAAACGTCCCTGCAGTAGATAACAGCAGAACAAGAGCCGTGATAATACTATTATACATAGATACCGACGCACTCAGGAATTGAATCAATGAGCACTCCATTTCTTTAAGTTCCTATGAACAAGACCTGACAAAACGCTCAAAACCGTTTATTATTATGAAATAGATCATTTCTAAACCTAAAATAACTTGCGTACCGGCAATGTAAAGATTTTTGTTTAAAAAACAGTATCTGAATTAAATAAGCAATACATTTAATCGCTTAAGTTATTTCAGTGGGGGTACAGAGCAATACATTTGCATGCCTGGTCTACAACACGAAACATTTTCGTGTTACTTCGGGTATCGATGCGGATCACCTATAGCTCGAACATCTTGGTAGTCGTACAAGGTTTTCTGGGTGGGAGGGGATATTTTGGCAAAACATTGTCTAAAAAGTCAAAATACTCCTGAAGGTTGTGTTCAACAATTGGAACACTATTTTTTTTTTCTACGACTTCAGACCTACGCTTTTTTGTGTACTCATAATCCCACTGAAATATCAGATCCTTATTATTTTCTGACGATTGGCTCATAATACTTCTCCAAATATTGAATATTTGAAAGTTCAAACTGATCTGTAATTGATTCAAATAACTGCTTGAGTCCCATACAAAATCCTCGTTATAACAATTATAAAGTTAATATACCCTACAATTACTAAATAGTCAAATGCAGGTTCTACAGACAACCTGAATTACCGGCAAAACTATAAAATCGCCGGGTTTTAATCCCCATCACATTCCCGGATAACTATACGTAGCCAATGACTTAAAACTTTTTTATCATCAGGCTTGACCCTGCACCCAAGTTAGGTTATATTCATATACTTGGTCAAAATTGTATAAAAATTCTAACGTATGAGGTAATTTCAAGGTACTTAATCATTAAATTTTTGAAGATTTCTAAAAAAAGAGCAGTTTTATTTGATGTTTTGACAGGTTCGGCCGGAATTTAATTATGATTTCCTTTGAACGTGGCACAGATAAGAAACCGCAAAAATTGGTGTTTTGGAGTTTGATGTTACCTCTAAAATTGAAAAAGGATGCTTTCAGAATCCACACAAACTAAAAAAAACGTAGATCTCCATATCCACACAACATTCTCTGATGGTGCAAGCACTGTTAAAGAGGTATTTGAAGCAGCACATTCTAAAGGTATCAGCGCAATTTCGATCACTGATCACGATTGCACTGATGCATATCCGCTGGCCTTTGAGCTTGGCGCACAATTGGATATAGAGGTCATCCCCGGTGTAGAACTTTCAAGTGAGATCGATGGAACCGATATTCATGTACTTGGTTATTTCATTGATGTCGAAAATCCGGTGCTTGTCAGCAAACTTGACGAAATGAAAGACGCCCGGTACTACCGCGCAAAAAAAATTGTTGAAAATCTCAATAAACAAGGTATTGATCTGCGTTTTGAAACGGTTCTCAGTATCGCGGGCCTTGGTGCAATCGGAAGACCTCATATTGCAGCAGCAATGCTCAAGGAGGAACTTGTGTACTCATTTCGTGAAGCCTTTGATAAATATATAGGTTATGGCTCAACAGCCTATGTTGAAAAACTTAAAATGCACCCTAAAGAGGTGTTCGATCTTGTAAAACAGGCAGGCGGTGTTCCTGTTCTTGCTCATCCGGGAGTTACTCACGTTGATGAACGGATACTGGAATTCATTCGTGAGGGACTTCAGGGTATTGAAGTCTATCATACGGAACATCCGGCCAGCGCAGAACGTCATTATACGCGCATTGCAAGAAAACATCACCTTGCAATCAGTGGCGGCTCCGATTTCCATAGCAACAATCAGAACAGATCTGAGATTGGTATTCCACAGGTCCCTTACGCTACAGTCAGAAGTCTTAAGGACAAGCGTGAGGGTTTATTGTAAGAAGTGACAAGTGACGCGTAACGAGTGACGAGCGTCACTGCTGTTAGACTAAGCGGGAAAAAAGGCGTTATATTGTTCCATTTGCATGCCTCGCGTAGGAATGTTGTTAATTGAGCGTTGACACGTTGCAATTGAACCGTTTGATCGCCCCCTAAATCCCCCGCAGGGGGACTTGAAGATAATGGCAATCAATAAAAAGCCATTTTTCGCTTTGAGAGTCCCCCTGCGGGGGATTTAGGGGGCGCGTTCTTTTGTGTCAATACTTAGTTAACGAAATTACCGCAAACAACTAATCTGACATATTCATAAAAGGATTTACATCATGAAAGTAGTACCAGTAATTCTTGCCGGTGGAATCGGTGAACGTTTCTGGCCTTTAAGCCGTTCATCAATGCCAAAACAGCTGCTCAAACTTGTTTCATCAAAGACGATGGCAGAGGAAACACTTGCACGTGTTGCATCATTTTGCACAAAAGGCGTAAAGCCGCTTATTATCACCAACAAAACAATTGCTGCCAGTATGAAAAAGCTTCTCCCTAAAAAATGGGTTTACGACATGATCGTGGAACCTGTTGGAAAAAACACTGCTCCCCCTGTAGCACTTGCGGCATCATGGATCGAAAAAAAATATGGTGAATCAGTGATGGTGGTGTTAAGTGCGGATCACGATATCCGTCCAAAGGAAGAATTTACTGCTGCACTTAAATTCGCTGTTTCCCTTGCAGAAAAAACAGAGAACCTTATTGTGTTTGGGGTAAAACCATCCCGCCCCGATACCGGATATGGATACCTCAAACTGGGTAAAAAACTTGATGAAAAAACGGGTATCTGTGGCTATACTGTTAAAGAATTTGTTGAAAAACCAAATGAAAAGAATGCGAAAAAATATGTCGCAAGCGGTAATTACATGTGGAACAGTGGCATGTTTGTCTGGACCACCAAAGTAATTCTGGAAGAGTTTGCAAGCTACATGCCGGATCTTTTCAAATTAGTTAAAAAAGCGGAAGCTGCAAAGTTTTCATCAAAAGCCATTGATAATTTCTATACCACATGTCAAAAAGAATCTATCGATTTTGGTATCATGGAACATTCGAAGCGGGTCAGCGCTACGGTCGGTAATTTTGGATGGGATGATATCGGATCGTGGGAATCGATACCAAGACTCAATGGCACCAATGATGATAAAACAACGGTCAGTGGTGACCTGATTTACTGCAATAACACAGCGAACTCCATTCTTGTCAATAGATCAAAACTGACAGTTGCTGCAGTTGGACTTGACAATGTTGCACTGATTGTCACCGACGATGCCATTCTTGCTATCGACAGATCAAAACTGCCGGATCTGAAAAAATATATGGGTGAAATTAAAGCTGATAAAAAGTTCTCTCCGAAATTATTCTGATTACACGTAAGTGCCATGACCATGAAGTCGTGGCACTATATCGATTTAACAAAACAAACCCGGCACGATTATAATCATACTACACAGAAACATTTACGAAAAACTTTTCCGGTAATCACTTGGACTTACACCGTTGATTTTCTTAAATGAATCGGAGAAATGTGCTGATGTTGCAAAACCGCATGTGTAGGCAATATCGGTTATATTATCAGTACTATCCTGAAGCAATTTTCTTGATTTGTCAATACGTATTTTAATGAGATAATCTTTTGGACTGTACCCAAGCTCACGTTTAAACATCCTGCTGAAATGTGATACCGAACAGTGTGCATCACGTGCAAGACCATCAATCGAGAGCTCATCACCGAAATGTGCATGCATATGCTCGCTCACCTGCTGAAAAGTAACCCACGCGGCATCCATTCTGTACTATATTAACAACACTATGATAGTAAACAACAGCAAAACCATTATGTTTGTTGCCGGTGATCCGTCAGGCGATATCCATGCAGCACCGGTTATACGAGAACTGCATGCAATCAATCCGGATCTTGAATGCTGGGGCATTGGTGGTCCTAAAATGGTGGCAGAGAGATTTCACCAACTGATGCCGTTTGAGCCATTCAACAAAATGGGCTTTTTCGAAGTCATAAAACATCTCGGATTTTTTCTTGATGCCAAACGCATGCTTATTAATGAGATGCGTGCCCGTAAACCATCCTGCCTGGTCTGTGTTGATTACCCCGGACTTAATATGCCGCTTATGAAAACAGCAAAAAAACTTGGTATTCCTGTGGTGTGGTATATTGCGCCAATGGTCTGGGCCTGGAAGAAAAAACGTGCCAGGGTGCTTGGAGAATACGCTGATTTTATCGGATGCATTTTTCCCTTTGAGCCATCCCATTTTTTACCGTATACTGATAAAGTGGCGTTTATCGGAAATCCAACAGTTGAGTCGATGGTAGAACAGAGTGAGATGAAGTGGGAAGTGGGAAGTGAAAAGTGGGAAGTAAGGAATGAGAACAGCAAGCGGGAGCTTTCGATTGCGCTTGTTCCCGGGAGCAGGTTACAGGAGATTACTCGGATGCTTCATCCGATGCTTGATGCATACATGATTCTAAAAAAGGAGTTTCCGGAACTTCGGGCAGAGGTATCAGTGTTCAAGTCGATTAACATCAGGGAATTTGACATTATCAGGGATTACCCCGGCGTTACGGTTACATCAGACCCGCTTGACAGCATACTAACACGTGTCAGTTGTGCAATTGTCAAATCGGGCACATCGACACTTGAAACAGCGCTTGCATGTGTCCCGATGGTAATTGCCTATAAAACATCAGCATTTACATACGCACTTGCAAAGCACCTTGTAAAGCTATCATGGATTGGACTACCTAACATTATCGCGCAGACATCAATAGTACCGGAATGCATACAGGACTCCATGAACGCTGAAAAACTTGCTCATGAGTGCAAAAGATTTCTTATTGATAAAAATTATTACAGGCAAACCGTTGATGCACTTCAGAAGATCAGAGGCGTCCTCGGAGCAAAAAAACCATCAACCGAACTGGCAAATAAAATTGCAGGCATCATTCAGCAGTCGGGGTGATGACATATTGCGAACTGGTAACGAATTACTTATTACTAACATACTTATGAAATTGCTACTTCTCACACTATTGCATCTGCTGCTGTTAGTATCACTGGTAAGTGCTGCTGTCAGTGATCCATTTACAATAAATCGTTTTAAGTCCAGTAACCGTATATTGCCGCTATCAACAAACGATATCATAAAAAGTGAAGCGGGGCGTACATGTACCGAGATTGATTCAATAACTCATATTGCCCCTGGTAAAATTGTCATCCGTAAAAAATTTGATGGCGGAGAGTACCGCTTATATGAAGGATTTATTGATACAAATGCCTTCAAAAGAGAACCTCCTCTGTATGCATTCAGAATTCCAGCCAACCGTGACGCATCCGGTTTCATAAGGAAGCGTATCTATAGTTCAATTGAGCAGAATCATAGTAATGATATTGAAGAGGTCTATTTTGATGAGTTCAACTTTTATGTCCGTCACCACAACAATGTGTTTGTAAATGTTGATACATCATGGATTGCCCTGCAGGGATCCCGAAACTATCCCCATGGACGATTTGAATTAGTCTCGGAACCAGCCGATGCACAGGTTGTCATAAACGGAATCAGTACATTAAGGAAAACACCCTGTTCCATCGAACATGTCGCATCAGGTAAATATACCATCGAACTATTCCTCCCGAATCATCACTTTTCACGTAATGAAGTTTACGTAAAACCGGATTCTACGGTGAAACTATCGTTTGAACTGCTGAGTGATTTTGATACGGTTTATATATCAGGAGATAATCCGTATGGACTTCTCTATTTTCCCAGCCCCCCAGTGGACACTCCGTTTGTGATTGACACTTTGAGAACACATAATTTAAAAGCAGAGCTTCTTGATGGTTCCTACAGAGTTCAATGGAACGGCGGTAATCGCTACGAATCAATTGACACCATATTAACAATTGCTGCCGGTAAAGTATGCTGGTTTGATAAACAGTTTGTCAGAAAAAAAGGAATTTTAAATATCCGTACACTTCCCTTTGATGCAGAATTATGTATTGATACACTCGGATGCAGTTTTGGTGACCGTATGATAGAACTTCAGTCAGGAAATTATACCGTTGATGTAAGCCGTCACGGCTTTGTCAATACCCGAAAAATCATTACTGTGCTGCCTGATACAATTAATAATTACGTTATAGATCTTAGAATGAATGCTGACCTTGATGCGGACGGGTATCTTGACAGTGTGGACAGATGTCCTGATATCTACGGACTCTATGATGGCTGTCCGAAACAGAGTATGGGGAGAGCTGTCGCACTCAAAAAAAATGAAATTGTTAATTATATAAAAAATGATCAACTTAATATAGGTTCATCACTTATTGGCTTTATAGCACGAATTCCATCAAACAGGAAATTTTCATCCTTTTTGTCAACATTTTCAAGCGGACGTATTGGGGGCGTGAATAATTATCGGGGATTGACAATGTTTAACACGTACCATGTAATGTATCGTGGAATCTATGGAGGTGTTGAACTTGGCCAGTGGTCATCGGGAATACGATACAAGGATAGCGACACATTGTATCTTAAATCCGATAAAGGAAACTATGTTGTCTTCTATGATTCTCTGCGGGGAATTAAACCTGCAATCTACCTTCCATCAACATCACTCTCCCTGGGATTCCATTATAATTTTTCATGGATTAATGTGATCTATTCACTCGGATACCAATGGGAGGATATTGTCATCGATCAGATTTACAACAAGGATATCGGTAACCTGGAGCAGTTTACTTATAACAACGACTGGTGGTTTCACCAGATTCATCTTGAGGCCGATTTTTATGCGGACAAGCACTTTGTCCCATCAGTCTATTTCAATATGAAATTTCCTTTTGGCAACTATTACCGCACCCGATGGCATTCAATAAATGTAGGGTTAAAGGTAAAAATTTATCCGTTTGGTTACAGGAAACCACAGCAGCATTTTGATACAAAGGTAGAATCGGATTCTCAATAGGTTTAAGTGAATAGTACCCTTTTGAAATAGAAATGAAACGTTAATATGCGACTAGTAACATTTTATCTAATTATGATACTCATTGTAATGCTCAATGGGTGTAGCGGTGGATTCGATTCTGACAGTGACAATGCAGGAAACCTTGACCAGTCAATATTTGGTCCCGATACAACAATAAATTAATTCAGCGTTTCGGCTTAAGTGTCACCACAGTTTCCATATGTGATGTATGCGGGAACATGTCAATTGGCTGACAATACGTTACGTCGTATACTTTTGTCAATACTTTCAGATCCCGTGCAAGCGATGATGGCGAGCAGGAGATGTAGACAATCTTCTTTGGTTCTATTGCTATCAGTGCATGCAGCACCAGCTCATCACACCCCGCTCGTGGCGGATCAAGAAGCACACTGTCAAACGATTCTTTTTTCATACCTCTCATTATCACCGATGCATCACTGACTAAAAACCTGACATTGTCAAGTCGGTTTCTCTTTGCGTTTTCCTGCGCATTTTCAGTAGATGCTGCATTATTTTCAATTCCAACGACCTGCTTCATCTGTTGTGCCATTGGTAATGTAAAAAAGCCGCATCCGCAATAAAGATCAAGTGCAGTATCGGTCTTTGAACCTTTTAGTTGTTCGAGTGCCATCTCAAGCAGTTTCTCTGCCTGTACATAGTTGGTTTGAAAAAAACCATTAAGTGGAATAGTATACCTTATCGACTTATAAGAATAAGTAATAAAATTATTCCCGTAGAGCAATTCATATGAATTTCTTGTTTGTGCTCCAATTCCTGCGCATCCTGCAATAGTACTACTACAGAAATCAGAAAATTCTTTTACCGGATTACTTATCTTATTTACAAAAAGGTGTATCCCGACACTGCCATCAGGAGTACTTCTGCAATGAAGTTGCTGAATGTCAGAGGGGACTTTTACTGTACCAAGAACAGCCCGCACCTTTTGATTTGCTACTGTTTCAACGCGGCAGCTTTTTGCAGTAATAGTTTTGTCATCAAAGTCCTGCATATTTACAAATGTACCATTTACATTCCTGAGTGATAGTTTGTTCCGGTATGCAAAAGGGAATTCCATTGGAATAATCTCACGTACCTTTACAGGTGAAGACAACCGCTGTTTAAGGATATCGCGAAGGATTTTTGTTTTCCATTTCAATTGCTCCTGATAGTCAAAATGTAGCCATTGACAGCCGCCACATCCATCCTGAAACGATGCACACACTGGATCTACACGCTTCTCTGATGGTTTCAGCAGGCTGACAAGTTCCCCATACATATAACTCTTCCCGTTCATGGGAATTTTCACCCTGACCTGATCACCAGCAACCGTTCGCGCTACTTTTATTGTTCTGCGGTTTCCATGAATCTCGCCATCACCATACTCATTCATCGCCACAATCTGGCCATCGACACTATTCTTTACCGGGTTCTTTTTTTGTATAGTTTTCTTATTTGAGTAACCGGTGTATTTCGTTGGCTTTTTTTCCATTATTCTCTCTATTAAAAAGTATACCCTTGAATATATGGGGAATGACTTATACTAAAACAACGTACACAGTCAATTGGACGATAAAATAAACCTTTTTACTGCTACAGGCAAACGAACAATCGATTTGTATATCAAGACACTGATTAGCCGGATTAATTTTCATTGATTCCATTCTCTCTGCTAATCACCGTTAAGTATATTATTTTAAATTATCGTAATCATATAATGGTCATTTTTCAAGGATTCACCATTGGATCATAAGGATATTCGCTGGATACAGCGTTTTCAGAATTTTACAAAGGCAGTTCACAGACTTGAGGACTACGTACAAAAACCAAATCTCAACGAGCTTGAGGAGCAGGGGCTGATTCAGGCTTTTGAGTATACACATGAACTTGCATGGAATACAATTAAAGATTTTTTAGAATTTCATGGCAATAAAGAACTATATGGCTCCAGAGATGCTACCAGAGAAGCTTTCAAATTGGGGTTAATCCAGGATGGTGATGTATGGATGAGTATGATAGTCAGCCGCAATCAGACATCGCATACCTACAATGAAGAAACCGCCAGAGAGATTGTAAATTCAATACGTAATCACTACTTTCCCGAGATGATGTCATTACATAAAAAGTTTCAATTGTTACAAGAAAAAGACTCAATCTGATTATGCAGTTTGGCATTGATGATAAAAGTATAACTAAAATCAAGGCAGTGTTTTACCGTTATCCTCAGATAGAACAAGTCATTGTATATGGATCACGGGCAAAAGGAACATATAAAAATGGTTCAGATATTGATCTTGCATTAATTGGACAAAATCTGGATTTAGTACTTATTGGAAAACTACAAGGTGATCTTGATGACCTAATGTTGCCGTATACTTTCGACATTTCAGTTTTAGAAAAGATCACCAATCCGGAATTAATTGACAACATCAAAAGGGATGGGGTTGTTTTTAAAGTGCATACAGTCGCACGCGGAGACGCGGAGAGCGCAGAGTTTAAGAACAATAGTAGTTAGAATTTCATTCACCAACTTTATCTATGTAATCTTAAATCCATTATTTCCTCTTCCTCTCCGCGAGCTCCGCGTCTCCGCGTGAAAACTTCTATCCCCTAAATTTCCACCGTAAATATCGTATTATTATCTAAACAATAAAAATTGTTGACAGTAACCATAGTTAGGTGGTACATTGTGTATATATAGTATCAACATTAATGGAGATTTATTATGGTTAAAACTCTGACAAAACATGGAAATAGTCTCGCACTGGTTATTGAAAAACCAATTCTTGACCTGATTGGTGCGGAAGCAGATACTCCGTTTAATATCACCACAGACGGACAAGCGCTTGTACTTACGCCAATTAAAGCAACAACCCGGGAAGCAGCCTTTAAAGTTGCACTTGACAAAGCAAACACAAACTACGCAAGGACTTTAAAAAAGCTCACGGAGTGAGTCGATGACAGAAATTACCTTTTTGAGCCTTTCAGAGATACTTGAAATCCATCAGGATCAGGTACTTCGATATGGTGGTTCACCCGGTATTAGAGATCTTGAACTGCTAAAGTCTGCACTGGGTATGCCAGCAATCACATCTGGAGGTGAATACCTTCACACAACTATATATGAAATGGCAGCTGCCTACCTCTTTCACTTAGTCAAAAACCATCCGTTTATTGATGGAAACAAACGAGTTGGTGCAGTAGCTGCCCTTGTTTTCCTTGCCCTGAATGGTTATGATTTTACTGCTCCACAGGAGAAATTCGCCGATTATGTTATCTCAGTGGCAAAAGGAGACCTGGACAAAGCAGATGTTGTTGTATTTATTCGAAAATGGACTATTAAACTGTAGATTCACCTGGCCATGTGTTCCATGTATATATCTTTATGGTATCTCTTTTCTGTTTCATTTCACCGCCATAAACAATGGCACCTGAATTATGATCTGGTTAGTGATACAACCGGCATTTTCGCTGCAATTTGAGCAAGTTTAGATACTAATTCTCTCTAATAATTCTTTTGATATACTTCATACAGATTAGATATTCAATGTCTAATTTGTATGGTAGGAGTAGTAACTGAAGTGACGCGTGACATGTAACAAATGACAAACTTTTAAGAAGCCCCTCGGGCTTCGAACATTCTCAACATGAAACGACCGATGCCTTCCGCGTAACACCCGGATCTTATTATGTGGGTTTGGAGTGTGAAAAACAGATTGTGGTGTCTTCGGGCATGGCACTTTTGTTTAATTTATAATTCGAAAAAAAAGTTTGCACAACTTGTGTAATTACATTATAATTACATAAAGGAGGGCATTATGATTCTTTCTGTTATAGCCATTGGTAACTCTCGCGGAATTCGTTTACCAAAAACGATTTTAGATCAGTATCACATAACCGATAAAGTAGAGGTCGAATTATCGGATAATACTATTACATTACATGCTGTTAGAACTCCCCGGGACGGATGGGCAGAACAGATGAAACTTATGCATGAACGTGGTGAAGATACACTTGCACTTCCGGAATCTATTGATTCGACCCCTGAACAATGGGAGTGGTAATGAACCAATATGAGGTTTGGCTGGTATCACTTGACCCTACTATTGGTTGTGAAGTAAAGAAAACACGTCCATGCCTGGTTATTTCCCCCGACGTCATGAATAAATATCTTGCAACAATTATAATTGCCCCAATGACTACCAAATCACATCCTTACCCCACTCGCGTTGCTCTTCATTTCAGCGGTAAAGATGGTTTTGCAATACTGGATCAAATAAGAACTGTTGATAAACAGCGTTTAGTAAAACATCTCGGGGTTATTTCTCAAGATGAAATCGTTAATGTCAAACGGATTATTCAGGAAATGTTAGTTGATTAGCCATTAATAGTGGATAGTGTTAATAACCGCCAGCAGTAAATAACCACCTTTATCGGAACCAACAATGTCAACCGGGTATGATGAACTATCTGCCAAGTATCAGAAAATACTCATTGAATACAAGCTTTTAGAGGCTGAAAATGCGGCACTGAAAGCACAACTCAGTGTGTACGAAACGCAGAATAATCCTTCACCCATGTTGATATTGCCTGAAATCACTACCACTTTAATTGATTATAAAAGTGCTCCAGAGAAAAAGGTAGCACTATTTTCATCACTTTTCATTGGTCGGACTGATGTATTTGCGACCAGATGGCAAAATAAACAAGGAAAGTCTGGATATACTCCTGCGTGTCAGAATGAATGGAAAAGAGGTATTTGTCAAAAGCCCAATGTAACGTGTTCACGTTGTAATAATAAACTATACCATACATTTGACAATAGTGTCATTTCAGATCATCTTTCAGGCAAAATAATTGCCGGTATTTATCCATTAATGCAAGATGAAACATGTCAGTTACTTGCAATTGATTTTGATGGTGAAAACTGGACAAAGGATATATCAGCGATTCGGGAGGTATGTAACTATTTTGAAATTCCTGTTGCAGTAGAAAGATCCCGATCAGGAAATGGTGCACATGTCTGGTTTTTCTTTGAAGAAAAAATTTTATCTGTAACTGCAAGAAAATTTGGCACTGCACTGCTAACGTATACAATGAATAAACGACATGACCTTTCGTTTAAATCATACGACCGGTTATTTCCCAATCAGGATACGATGCCAAAAGGTGGCTTTGGAAATCTGATTGCGTTACCCTTACAAAAGCAGGCACGCCAACAGCACAATTCGGAATTTATTGATGAACATTTTATTCATTTTTCTGATCAGTGGGCATTTCTATGCAGCATAACCAAACTCTCATTAATTACTATCGAATCTTTAACAAAACAGCTTTCCTCAGGCAATGAACTCGGAATTTTGAAATACGATGCAGATGAAGCACAAAAACCATGGGAACGCAAAAAACCACAAACCTTGACATGTGACGACCTTCCCAAACAAATCTCTATTATCATCTCAAACATGCTATTCATTCCCAAGTCCGGAATTTCCCAACGAGGTTTAAATCACCTGAAACGTTTGGCAGCGTTTAAAAATCCGGAGTTTTTCAAAGCTCAGGCGATGCGTCTATCGACCTACAACAAACCAAGAATTATTTCCTGCGCTGATGAAACTGATGATTACATTTGTTTACCCAGAGGATGCAGGGAGGATCTATCAGCATTGCTTAGTAGTTTAAAGATGGCTTCTGAATTTATCGACTACACTCAGAAAGGAACAACTCTTGACGTATCATTTACCGGTGTACTAAAAGAAGAGCAGACAAATGCATTATGTCAATTATTGGAAAATGATACTGGTATACTTTGTGGAACTACCGCTTTTGGAAAAACAGTCGTTGCAATTAATCTTATTGCAGAAAGAAAAGTAAACACACTTATTCTTGTTGACAAAATCAGTTTGCTCTCACAATGGGAGAAACGACTACATGAATTTTTGACTATCAGAACATCGCCTCAATGTATCCCAGATACTGGATTAAAAATCAGAGGTAGAAGAAAGGAATCAAAAACAATAGGTCAGATTGGTGCTGGTAAAAACACCGCTAATGGAATTATTGACATTGCACTGATTCAATCTCTAAATAAATCCGGTGAGGTAATGGAATGTATTAAACAATATGGAATGATTATTGTTGACGAATGTCATCATGTATCTGCATTCTCTTTTGAAACCGTTCTTAAAGCTGCCACATCAAAATATGTTTATGGACTCACTGCTACCCCAACACGCAAAGATGGACATCACCCCATTATTTTTATGCAATGTGGCTCTATTCAATATAAAGATAATCCAAAAAAGCAAGCTGACAAAAGACCATTTTCTCACTTTGTTATACCGAGATTTACCTCATTAAAAATTCCGGATGACAAATCAAGTGATGACCTTAATATCACCACCTTGTATACAGAAGTGCTTAGCAGTGAATTTCGGAATCAAATGATTCTTTCCGATATAATCAAATGTCATAGCGAAGGAAGAAACTGTCTTGTTTTGACAGAAAGAAAAGCACATGTTGATCTGCTGTTTTCAAAAATCAAGACTGCAATTCCCGATGTCATAACATTGACAGGTGGTAAAAGTATTTCTGAAACAAGGACACTCTTGAAAACAATTTCTGAAACTTCTTCTAATAAGCTGCTCACTATTATTGCCACAGGGAAATTTATCGGTGAAGGTTTTGATGAACCACGGCTGGATACATTGTTCCTTACAATGCCGATCTCCTGGAAAGGTACATTACAACAATACGCCGGTCGGCTTCACAGATTATATGATACAAAAAAAGAGGTTCGTATCTTTGACTATATTGATATTCATGTTAAAATGCTTGAACGAATGTACCAGAAACGACTTAATGGGTATGCATCGATTGGATATAAGGTTAAAGGCTCCATCAATGAGGATACAGCACCGGATTACATATTTGACAAAAACAGTTTTCTTCCGGTATACAGAAATGATATTATTAATGCAGTCTCAGACATTATGATTATTAGCCCATTTGTACGGAAAAATCGAGTTTTGCAAGTAGTTGATTACTGGAAAAACAATTTACACCAAAATGTCAACATGACCATCATTACCAGACCCATTACTGATTTTAAAGATACTGAGCATCCTGCAGTTAATGACACCATATCGTTCTTAAAGATGGCAGGAGTAAGAACGCTATTCAAATCAAACATACACCAAAAATTCGCTATTATTGATAATAGAGTAGTATGGTATGGAAGTATTAATTTGTTAAGTTTCGGAAACGCTGAAGAGAGTATCATGCGGCTGGAAAATTCGTTTATTGCAAAGGAATTGAAAGAGAGTATTTAGGTTTGGAGTGTTAAAAACAGAGTGCTTACTCTACTTTCGGGTATGACACATTTGTTTTTACTTGAATACATCAGAGCACATCACCAAGCTCCAGTGAAGTCTCAGTAGTGTAATGAATTAATTAAGTAGCACTATTAAAAACAAGTATACTTGCATGTAAAAAATACCTGTAATAGGTACTTTTTACATGCACAAAGTACCCTTACAATATATTTTTATATTGTAAAATGTTTCTTTGATTAGTATATTATCTCCATGAAACGCAAAATTATTAACGATTTAGTTAAATGGAAAAATTCTACCAACCGTAAACCATTGATTATCAAAGGTGCACGTCAGGTTGGCAAAACATGGATATTGGAAGAATTCGGAAAAACTCACTTTCAACAGTACCATTACTGTAATTTTGAGAACAGTTCGCAACTCAGAACAATTTTTGAAAAAGATTTAAATCCTCAAAGAATTATTAATGAGCTTACTTTTTACTTAAATGCTCCAATTAAAATTGATACTGATCTGATTATTTTTGATGAAATTCAGCAATGCCCTAAGGCAATCACATCCCTTAAATACTTCAACGAGGAAATGAATAACCAGGCAATTTGTGCAGCGGGATCTCTTCTTGGCGTTTTTCATGGGGAATCATCATTCCCTGTTGGTAAAGTTTCATTCATCGAAATGTACCCACTTGATTTTGGTGAATTTTTAGAAGCCATTCAAGAACCGAATCTTTTATCACTCTATAACAGTATTGATATTACGTGCCCTGTACAATTACCTGAATCTGCACATATTCGACTTTGGGAACTATGGAAAACATATATGTTAACAGGGGGGATGCCAGCTGTTGTTAAGGCCTATGTACAGTTTGGTAAACTTGATATTGAAACTACCACCACAATAAGAACATTGCAAAAAGAATTAGTAAGTTCTTACACTGCCGATATTGCCAAAAATGCCGGTAGGATGAAATCTTTAAATATAGAACGCCTTTGGAAAAACGTTCCTCAACAGCTTGCGCACACCAACAGTGAGAATGCTGTAAAATTCAAATTTAAAGATGCGCTTCCTGGTTTAAGAGGATACGAAAAACTGGCTGGGCCATTAGATTGGCTTGAAAAAGCCGGACTGGTTCAACGTTCGTCAATTATTGAAAAACCAGAGATTCCTCTAAGTGCATATAAATCAGAAACCAGGTTTAAGCTATATATGTTTGATACTGGTTTACTTTCTGCAATGAGCGAAATTGCACCAGCAGATTTGCTGAAAA
Source organism: Fibrobacterota bacterium (assembly GCA_023459055.1). GTDB lineage: Bacteria > Fibrobacterota > Chitinivibrionia > Chitinivibrionales > Chitinispirillaceae > JAAZBG01. Next base: position 2,263 of record JAEWVR010000026.1, on the reverse strand, counting down.
TGGATTTTGGAACATTCAAAGGATATCTTGCTGAAAATTTTGTTGCCCAACAACTAAAAGCTTCAGGTATTGCGGAGTTTTACTGTTGGGAAGGACGACAATCCGAAGTAGAATTTCTAATCTATGGACAGTCCGGAATAATTCCGGTAGAAGTGAAATCAGGATTTAACACCCGCTCAAAAAGTCTCAAAGTTTATAGGGAAAAGTTCAATCCGTTACAAAGTATAATTCTTAGTGGAAAAAATGTTCAAAATTCAGATCTGACAGAACCTGTTCATCTGCCACTTTATCTTGCTGGTAAACTTAGTGCGTTAGTGTAAAGTGTAAAGTGGGGAGTGAAAAAACTCACTATTTACTTATTCTGGCACTAACTGTTTATGAATAACAATCCGCAATGTTTCCAGTAGATTAACAAATACTCACAACATGTAACTTTTTAACTTTTTTAAAATTTCTTTCAAAATATGACCGTCATCACATCGATTATGTAGATTCACCTGGCCACGTGTTCCATGTATAAACCTTTATGGTATCTCTTTTCTGCTTCATTTCACCGCCATAAACAATGGCTCCTGAATTATGATCTGGTTTTGATATTTCATTAAATTTAATTATGCTTTTTGTAAAATCACTATTAAATGTTTTGCCGGATTTTATCTCAATCGGATAACCGACTCCAGCATCATCGATAACCATATCAACTTCAAGTCCGCTGTTGTCACGCCAGAAGAAAACCGGTGGTTCAAGCCCTCTATTGTAGTATGATTTAAAAGTTTCAACAATGATCATATTTTCAAAAAGAGCACCTCTGCAGAAATGATTGAACACATCTTCAATTTTCCTTATTCCAAGTAGATATGACACAATACCGGGATCATTGAAATACAATTTCGGGGTTTTTACAATCCTTTTATTGAAATTTGCATGGTAAGGCCTAAGCAATATAACAATGTTTGTGACCTCTAAAACATTTAGCCATCTTTTAACAGTTTGATAACTGATTCCAAGTTCGTTACCCAACGAAGATAAATTGACAAGTTGTCCGATTCTCCCTGCACAAAGGGAAACAAATTGTTGAAACGTTCTTAATTCCCCAATATTTACTATATCTCTGGCGTCTTTTTCAATGTATGTTCTGATATAATCTGCATACCACTTTGTACAGTCCAAATTTTTATCATATATTCTTGGATAAAAGCCTTTAAATATATAGTTCTCCCATTTTACTTCACAAAATTCAGTATTTTCCAATTCACTAATCGAAAATGGAAGTAAATGAAGCGTTGCCACCCGGCCAGCAAGACTCTGAGAAATTGATTTTGAAAGAAGAAAATCCTGAGATCCAGTTAAAACATACATTCCTTCCTTGTTTTCACGGTCACAGATTACCTGGATATAGGAAAATAGTGCAGGTACATATTGAGCCTCATCAATAATTAATGGAAATGAAAACTCTTCAAGAAAAGCCTTTGGATCTGATCGGGCAAATTCCCGAAACTCTAAATCTTCAAGATTTACATATTTATAGTGTGGAAATACAGACCTTGCAAGAGTAGATTTTCCTGATTGACGCGGTCCGGTTAGTGATACAACCGGCATTTTCGTTGCAAGCTCAGCAAGTTTTGATGCTAATTCCCTCTTGATCATTTTTTAATTATACTTCATGCAGATTAGATATTCAATATCTAATTTGTATGGAATTCAGTGATCATTTAGAAATAGATACCTCGTTCGACTCCATTACAACTACTCATCATTGATATGAAAATTATCTCGCCTGTTATCCATCAGCAATATTTGATGAAAATTAGACAGCGACTCCTCGAACCAGGTTTATCAGGGATTTCAGGCTACGGATTGATAAGTAACATCCCACTTGTACTTAACTTTTTTAAAATTTCTTTAAAAATGTGATCGCCATCACATCGCTCATAAAAATAACAAGTTATCTTAATATCGTAACCTCGAATGAGCAACCCGATCAGCTCCCCGCTGAATCTGCTCAAAATGAAACGACCGACGCCTTCCGCAGAACACCCAAATCAAATTATGAAGGTTTGGAGTGTGAAAAACAGAGTGCTGTGCCTTCGGGTATGGCACTTTTGTTTTTACAAAAAGGTTTCACGCGGAGGCGCAGAGATCGCGGAGTTTAAGCGATCTTGGAAGTATAATCCGAATGGGCGTACCACCAGTTAGAATTGAAATGTTAAATACAATCAGTGGACTTTCAACCGATCAAGTATGGGAAAACAAAATTATTGAT
>JAEWVR010000025.1 GCA_023459055.1 Fibrobacterota bacterium | reverse complement strand
CGTAGAGTGGCTCAAAGCAAATAACAATGGAACACTCCCTGAAAAACAACCGCTCTATCCGTCCCCAAATTAAATTTAGTCTTACAGGCCCAAAAACGAGCGGTATGGGTTGGTCGAGCGTTTACGTATCAACTTGAATTACCTTTAGAAATATGATTACATATTTGTTGAAGGAGGCAAATCAACATTGGACATAATTGTTGCAAAAAACATCTTAATTAGTCAATCGACATTTATCTGGTCGATTGCTGATGATGCTTTACGGGATCTGGGTGAATTGGGGTGAATTTGGTGTCTCTCCAGTTTAGTATAGTTAGAGTTGTGTGGAAGTTTTTTCATGCTATAGCAAACATAAAAGGAAATTCTCGTATGGGTACAAGTACGACAGAATACATTTCCCGTGATCATGTATCTAAAATAATAATTATTCCAACATTACGGGATAATTATTCATATGTTATTGAGCACCATAACGAGGCCTTGATTATTGACCCTTCATCGTTTACACCTATTGACAAAGTGATATCAGACCGGGCGCTTACGGTAAAGGGTATACTGGTTACACATGATCATATGGATCATGTCAACGATGTCGGGAAAGTCGTTCAAAAATATAAAGTGCCGGTCTATGCAGCAGAGAACGCAACGCTACCTGTAAAACATGTTCCTGTTAAGGATGGTTTCAGGGTGGATCTCGGATCAACATTTATTGAAGCATTGTCAACACCGGGACATTATGCATCCGGTTTACCTCTTGCTACTGTACATAATAATATTTCCTGGTATGTTGCATCAATTGGAGTATTATTTACAGGGGATATACTCTTTTCGTGCAGTTATGGAAGCATTGGTGATGCTGATCCATATTATATGTTTACAACACTGCAAAAGATACGAACGCTACCGGAACAAACTGCCCTTTTTTATGGGCATGAGTATTTCAAAAAAACTATGCACATCGGACGAACAATCGATTCTAAAAATGTGACGGTTGAGAAACGTTATGCTGAGGGGTGCAACAGATTGGGAAAAGGATTACCGACGGTTCCTGTTTTATTACAAGAAGAGAAAGCAACCAATCCATTTCTGAATTGGGATAAAAAAGAACTTAATAAGAAGTTGCAGTGTGAAGATAAAAACGATTATGATATGTTTTTACATTTGAAATCGTTGCGTGATGAGATAATTGATAAAATGTGATTCAATTATAAATTGTGAGAGGGGACAACTGATACGTAAAAAAAGTTTATTTTCAAGATAAGAAACGTACTTTCAATTGATCGAACAATATTACAAACAATTGATGAATGGATATACCATGAAGACACTTGATAAATTGTATAAACTTCACAATATATTAAAATCTGCCCGTTCCTATATTCCCACAAAAGAACTTCTTGAAAAACTTGACTGCTCTGATTCTACACTGGAAAAAACAATCAGGGAACTTAGAGATATTTATGGCGCACCCCTTAATTTTAATAAAAAATATAAAGGGTACAAATATGAATATGAAGATGGAGAGAAGTTCGAGCTGCCTGGAATCTGGTTTTCTGGTGATGAATTAGGTTCGCTATTTGCAATACATCAGATTTTATCAGAAGTCCCTGATGGTTTATTATATGATAAACTTACACAGATAAAAGAACGAATTGCAAAGACTGCTGAAAGTGCAAGTTTATCACCTGAAAAGTGGGCACAGGTTATTAAGATTATACCGATGGCATACAGAAAACCAAATGATGTAGCGTTTAGAGTCGCTGTCGAGGGCGTTATAAGGAGTAAACGAATAGACATCGTATATGAAGGGGCACTTAAACCAGCATCTCAAAGAATTGTGTCACCTATACGCCTTGTCAGGTATCGGGATAATTGGTACATGGATGGTTATTGCCATAATTATAATGAGTTACGTCAATTTGAATTAAGTCGAATTAAGACTGCTAAAATAACAAATTATTCCTCTGAGTCAGTATCAAAAAAAATGCAGGATGAATTTTTTGCGGATTCTTATGGAATTTTTTCTGGTAAGGCGAATAAAGTGGCAGTAATAAAATTTTACGATTTTGCAGCCAAAATTGTATCAAAAGAAAAATGGCATAAAAAGCAGACTATGGAATATGACCAAAATGCAGGAGTATTAACGGTAAGAATTCCATATAATGATGACCGGGAACTTATCAGAGATGTAATGCGTTGGGGTCAATACGCTGAATTTATTGAACCTCAAGAACTTAGAGATTCTATTAAAAAGATCCTACAGGCTACGTTAGAAAAATATTAAAAAAAATATTTTTTTTTCCTCTCACCCTCATGTTTTAAAGCTCTCATTCCCGATATTATTAATGTTCAAATTTGTGGATATGTTTTGCAGATATTTCATGAAAGGACATTAAAGGTGATCATTGAAATAACGAGATCAATTCGGAAAGATGTTGAAAGAGATCTTTGGGTGAAAGCTGGAGGGCGTTGTGAATTTAATGGTTGTAATAAATTATTGTATAAATCATCACTTACTCAGGAGCCTATAAATATTGCCCAAAAAGCACATATTTACTCTTTTTCGCCAGAAGGTCCTCGTGGAAATTGTCCTCTAAAAGGTAAGGATATTAATTCTTGTGAAAACCTCATGTTGATGTGTCATGAATGCCATCTGGTAATAGATCATGACAAATCAGGAGTTAAATACTCTGCCAAACAGCTTCAGGAATGGAAAGTCGCACATGAGAAACGAATTGTTATTGTTACTGGAATCAATCCTGAGCTCAGAAGCCATGTTATCCTATTTAGTTCACCAATAGGAAAATATGTGCCGAACTGGGATAAGGCGGATTTTTTTGAAGCAATGTTTCCTTCCAGATACCCTGCTGATGATCAACCGATCGATTTATCAATAAAAACCAATGAGGAAGATTTTTCTCCGGAGACGTATGCAACGCACATTAAGCAGCTTGAAAAAGATTTTAACAGAAAGGTAAAAGAACGGATTGAAGACGGTAGCATAACACATGTCTCACTATTTGGATTGGGAACGCAACCATTTCTTTTTGTAATAGGTAAATTATTTGGAAATATTATACCAGCAGATATATATCAACGGCATAGAATTCCTGAACAAACATGGGGATGGCCAGAATCAACGCCGCAGAGTATAACTTATCAGGTTATAAAACCTACCACCCGATATGGCAAGATTGCGCTTCTCTTCGCATTGAGTTCGCAAATTTTAGATTCTGAAATCGCAGCGGCTCTCAAGACAACTCAATACGATATGTGGAAAATTACAGTGTCTGAGCCAAATGTAAATCTGATTCAATGTCGGGAATCATTAAATGATTTTTACAAAATTGTTGGGGTTGTCTATGACGAAATTAAATGCATATACGGAAGCGACGCCGAAATACATCTGTTTCCGGTAATGCCTAATTCTTGCGCAATTATGGCTGGGCGAGCTGCTATGCCCAAAGCAAATCTGCCAATGTTACTTTATGATAAAGTTGAAAAAGAAACTAAAAAACAATTTGTCTATTGTACAAAAATTTAAATGCAGAGGATTATTATGGATTTACAGAAAAGAAATGAAATTTTAAAGCGAATATTAGAAGTCGTTGAATTGCCTGATTCCGCATATGAAAAAACTGTCAAACGATACTCAGATGTAAGTGAATGGCTCAACAGGTCAGAATCAAAAAGTAAAGATTTCGATCCACATATTTTCCCACAAGGTTCATTTAGTTTAGGCACAGCTATAAAACCGATCAATGAAAATGAAGAATATGATCTTGATATTGCCTGTAAATTAAGAAAAGGAATTACTAAATCCACCTATACACAATTCCAACTTAAAAGTTTAGTCGGAGCAGAATTGGAATTATACAGAATCGCACGCCAGATACAGTCTCCATGTATAGAAAAACACCGTTGTTGGAGGCTTGCATATAAAGATGAATTAAGTTTTCATATGGATATTGTACCAGGAATTCCAGAAACAGAAATAGGAAGAAACCTGATCTTTGAAGCACTACAAAGGTCCGGTGAAAGTATTGCTGTAGCCTCGGAAATAGTTAAAATGTCAATGGCTATTACCGATGACAGAATGCCTCAATATAAAGAAATCAGCGATGATTGGGAAATAAGCAACCCGGAAGGATACTCATATTGGTTTCAGATGAAAATGAAAAATACACTAAATGAAGGTAGAATTGTTGAGGATGCTAAAGTAGACAATTTGCCAATATACAAAAGAAAAACACCATTGCAGCGAAGTATACAATTCCTTAAACGTCATCGAGATCAATGGTGTGTTGGATTAGAGAATTGTAAACCGATTTCAATAATTATCACCACACTAGCGGCAGAAGCATACGAAGGGCAGCAGGATCTATACTCTGCACTCAATGGAATACTTACTAATATGGGAAATTATGTTAATCCAACAGAACCTCGTGTGCCGAATCCTACGAACCCATCTGAAGATTTTGCTGATAAATGGAATACATCTGAAGGCAAAAAATTACAACTTGAGAAAAACTTCTGGTCATGGTTGAAGCAGGCTCAGATTGATTTTGAATCCATTTGTACTGATACAAATGTAAATAATATGCAGGCGATACTAGAGTCAAGATACAATGTTTTTTTTAAGCCGGATACAATTGCTGAAATTACAGGTAGTACAACTGCAATGCTTTTGCAGCCAACTACAATAAAGATTAACAATAAAGCAGAATACTCAAAACCATGGTTATGCACTCATTAATAAATAACTATACGAGGTTTGGAATAGATGCTTTTTTAAAAAAGTATCCATTAATGTCAATTCGACCTACGGCTGATGAGGTACTTATAATTGAGGGATATTTGGAGTTTAATTGCGTTTATGAGAAAAATGAGCCGTTATATGATCGTTACAAAATCAGAATCAAAATTGATTTTCACAAAGAAAAATCCATACCAGTTGTCTATGAACTTGAAAATAGAATACCCAAAAAAAATGATTTTCATATTTATTCCGATAATTCATTATGTCTGGGTTCACCAATCAGGTTGTTGAATATGGTGAGTAAATATCCGTCATTAACTGAATTTACTGAAATGTGCATAATACCGCACCTTTACTCCTGTTCAATTAAACTTCAACAAGGTGGTGCATTTGTTATTGGCGAACTTGAACACGGAAACGCTGGGTTATATACCGATTATATGGAATTATTTAATCTGCAAAGTAAAGAACAGGTATACAATGCAGTAAAATTTTTAAGCATGAAAAAGAGAATCGCCAATAAACAGAAGTGCCTTTGTGGATGCGGATATAGATTCGGTTATTGTAAAGTACATCATCATGTTAATCTTTTTCGAAAAACAGCTTCGCGGGCATGGTTTAGAATGCATTACTATGAGCTTTGTACGAACAAGTGAGTATTATTATTCACTTAGTCAATAATACTTCATTTCACAACATTATTTCAGGAGGATTTATGGTTAATTTAATTGAGTTTCTAAAAACGGTACCTTTGGTAACTGGTGCTATTATGAGTATTACTGCATTACCGGGTTTACTTGGTAAACATTTATTTAAAAAATATCCTGTAGTAAATGACAATGAATACCTTAACCTGCTTACCGAAGTTGCAAATGGAGATGAAAAAAGGATTTCATTTGTCTATAAAAAGTATTCGCAAATTACCAATGTTCCGGCGAATGTAGTTAAGCTTATTGTAAACGCCAAAGAAACAGAACTTCTAACGAAGTGGTATTCTATGGCTCATGAATTTATTATTTCAACAGGCGAATGGTTTACAATAAAAAATAGAAAAATGTTTATTGTTGGTAAAATGTTTTTTTACGTGTCACTAATCATCTGTACGTTATTGTTTATTGCAACCGCCACATCAACCGTTATAGCGCTTACTTACTCTAAGAATCCGGGCATTGATGGCATGTATGGTTTGATCTATTGCACAATTTCTGTCATGTTTGCTCAGCGGTCACAGTATGAGTACCAAAGGTTTCGTGCAGCTGAGAAAATATGCGGATATTCAGCAGGTTAGTAACATGTATTAAAAATACTGAGATAAATTTGGCTCAAATTGAATTTTTTTGACTGTATAAAAATAAAGCAGCGCAAAACTCAAGACAGATGCATTCTGTCTTGAAATGTAATATGAAGTAATTCAATTTCCAGCTTAAAGTATATATTGCATATTTATTTGTTCCCAACACACACGAGCCTGTATGTTTAATGCAGTAATAAATTCTCATGAAGGGCGGAATTTACGCTATGGTCCTAGTCTGAAACAAATACTGTAAGTCGTTATTTTAAAAAGAGAAATACAGTTTGATAGCGATCTAAAATGAAGTATCTGTACTTATTGGGCAAACTAATCCAATTAAAAAAGATTCCTCCTCTAATTCGTCATTTTAAAACCAAAAACAGTTCATTTTGGACCCATTTTTTAACTATTTTAAGCCAATACAACCAGATGCTTTAAATTTAGCTAAAGACTTTGCGCCTGCAATGGTTAGCAACTTTTAAAAAAGTGTAGCTTGGTTTATAAAAAGCCATTGATTATATATATTATGAACAACCATTAGTGCCCTATAGAGCTATTTTGAAAATGCTTAGGACTCTTCGGTATTTTAAGGCGACAACAAGGAATTTAGCCGGTAATGAAATTTGAGAAGTATACGATGTCGTTCACTACAGGGGCATTGTTTCACAGGGAATCTGTGGCCCTGGCAGAGCTATACCTTGTTTACAATGACTGGATTACTTTAAGTGATACCGTACTTTCACAAAACATACTTCAATCCAGAACTCAAAATACTGCAAAACGGGTGTGTCGGGAAATTTGCTCACGGTTAAAAAAACTTAACGAGCATGAACTCAATCTGCTCATTCATGGTACAACCCAGGAGCAAGGGTATCTATTGTGGCTGGCAATATGTCGCAGGTATACATTTATTGCTGATTTTGCAGCAGAAGTAGTTCATGAACACTTTGTAAATATGAATTTTAGCTTACACTATTCAGACTTTGATATATTCTTTAATCGTAAATCAGAATGGCATAATGAAATCGAATCTCTTTCCATTTCAACAAGAGCCAAATTGCGCCAGGTCGTTTTTAAAATGCTTCGCGAAGCAGGTCTCTTGACGGAAGATAACACTATTGTTCCGCCTATCTTTACAAGTCAATTTCTTGATACAATCTCACAGGCAGATTACAATTGCTTAAATGTCTTTCCTGTAAGTAACACTGAAATTGTGAGGTGCTTACATGGCTGCTGAAGGATTAACAACAACACAGGAACGATTTCACCTTCTCTATGAAATTATTTCAAGTAAACGTTTTTTAAACAAACAGGGACTCGGCAATGAAGTACCCTTCTTTATCTGCCCGTTCAAGCCGGAAGAAGCCGTTGCAATGGAAAGGCTTCAAAAGCAGCTTGCAAACCGGCTGAATACTGAGGGAATACATATATTGGAAATTAACCTGTATGACCTTTCACTTGACTTAATCAAAGAACGTGGAATATGGGAACAAATAGTCTCTATGGAATCAGCAATTCCCAAAGAAGAGCTTAAAGAGCTTTTACAGGGAATACTTGATCCTGAAACACACCTGGTGCCAGCAATTGCTGCAAAGATTGCAGGTTCAGAGTTCGAAGTAATGTTTATTGGTGGTGTTGGTGAAGTTTTTCCCTATATCCGTTCTCATAATGTTCTTAATAACCTTCAAAAAGTTGCCAAGGAAAAGCCGACAATTATGTTTTTCCCTGGCAATTACTCCCATTCACTTGAATTTGGCGCATCACTTGACCTTTTTGGCAGATTGAACGAAGACCGTTATTACAGGGCATTTAATATTTATCACTACGAAGTTTAACAAAAGGGATACAGATGCAACTAAAGAATCTTTTTACCAAGCCGGTTTCCCGCCCGATAGAAGGTGTTATTAAAGCTGATGACGATGCTAGTCTGCGACTCGAAATTGAAGAGTATGTATTGACTAATGAAGTTGCAAAAAGGCTCGAGGGGTTTCTTGACGCATATAACAATTACGAAGGTGCAAACGGCGTATGGATATCAGGTTTTTTCGGGTCAGGTAAATCGCATCTTCTTAAAATGCTTGCACTCCTTCTTGAAAATCGTGAAATTGATGGTACAAAAGCATTAGACCTGTTTCTTCCTAAATGTACAGATAATGAAATTCTTCGTGGTGATTTAAAGCGTGCTGCTATCATTCCTTCTAAAAGTATCCTGTTCAACATCGATCAAAAAGCAGATGTTATCAGTAAAACTCAAATTGATGCACTGCTATCTGTTTTTGTAAAGGTATTTGATGAAACCTGCGGTTATTATGGAAAACTGGGGCACATTGCTCAATTTGAGCGAGATCTTGACAGTCGTGATTTATACACTTCCTTTAAAACAGCATATACCGGAATTGCAAACAAACCCTGGGAAAAAGGTCGTGAACAGGCACTTCTTGAATCACCAAATATTGCCAAAGCATATGCAGAAGTAACAAATACGCCGGAGTCAAATGCAATTGGCATTTTGGATAAATACCGCAGTCAATACCGTGTGTCAATTGAAGATTTTGCCGAAAAGGTCAAGGCATTTATTGATCGTCAGGCACCGGAATTCAGACTTAATTTTTTCATTGACGAAGTGGGACAGTATATTGCTGAAAATGTCAAACTGATGACAAACCTCCAGACTATCGCCGAAAGCCTGGCAACAAAATGTCGTGGTCGAGCATGGATTGTGGTAACATCACAAAACGATATGTCTACCATGCTGGGAGAAATGAACAAACAACAAAGCAACGACTTTTCAAAAATTATGGCCCGTTTTTCCACCAAAATGCTGCTTACCAGTACCAACGTTGCAGAGGTAATACAAAAACGCCTGCTGTCCAAAACAGATGAGGGTGCGGAGCTAGTTTCTGATCTTTACCACCGGGAAGTTAATAATTTCGGGACTCTGTTCCGATTTACTGATGGATCCCGGGAATACAAAATATACCGGGACCGCGATGAATTTGTGAGAAGTTATCCCTTTGTACCGTATCAGTTTGATCTTTTTCAATCTGCAATTGAAAACCTTTCGCGCCACAATGCATTTGAAGGAAAACACAGCTCTGTTGGTGAACGTTCGATGCTTGGTGTGTTTCAGCAGGTTGCAATACATATCAGTGATTATGAAATTGGTCAGATTGCAACATTTGATTTAATGTTTGAAGGAATTCAGACCGCATTAAAATCCCAGACACAACGGTCAATTCTGGCAGCACAACGTCAACTCAACAATGATTTTGCAGTTAAGCTGCTAAAGGCGTTGTTTCTTGTCAAGTATGTAAAAGAGTTCAAACCGACCGTACGAAATATTTGCATCCTCATGCAGGATCATTTTGGTCAGGATATACCGGCATTGCACAAGAAGGTCGAAGAGTCGCTCAACATTCTCGAACTGCAAACCTTTATTCAGCGGAATGGTGAGCACTATGAATACCTAACCGATGAGGAAAAGGATGTTGAGGAAGAGATAAAAAATACCGAAGTTAGTGCAACCGATGTTGCAGCGGAACTGGAAAAAATCGTATTTGACGCAATTATTAAAAATCGGAAAATCCGCTATGATGCAAACGGGCAGGACTACACCTATTCACGAAAACTTGATGATAGACTGCATGGAAGAGAATATGAATTAGCGATACATGTTGTATCACCATTTCACGAAAATGCAGGAAATGGTGATCTGGCAAGTATGCACAGCATGGGAAAAGATGAACTGCTTGTTCTTATGGCCCCCAATGACAGATTAGTACGAGATATTCTCATGTTAAAAAAAACAGAAAAATATATTCGTCAGACCGTTTCGATTACGCAGCAGGAATCGATCAAACGGATACTTTCGGAAAAGAGTTTACAAAACAGGGAAAGAGCTATTGATCTCCAAAAATGTGTTTATAGCTCACTTGCAAAAGCGAGATTGTTTGTAGCTGGAAGTGAAATTGACATTCCCGGTGAAGATGCTCAAATCCGAATATGTAAAGGTTTCTATGAACTTATCACGCGGGTGTATCCTAATCTCACCATGCTCAGAGGTATCACCTATACTGAAAATGATATTGCAACATGCCTCAAACAAGCTCAGGATGGTTTATTTGCGAATGATGCTCCTGTTATTGCAGAATCGGAACAGGAACTGCTTGCGTATATTCAAAACAATAGCAGAACGGGTATGCGCACAACGTTGAAAAATTGTATCGAGAGATTTGAACGTAAACCGTATGGCTGGTACTATCCGGCAATTCTTTGCACCGTTGCAAAATTATGTGCCCGGGGTAAAGTCGAGGTGCGCCAGGACAGTAACCTGCTTGAAGGTGGTGATCTTGAACGTGCATTAAAAAATTCATATGGTCATGCCAATAGTATTATAGACCCTCAGGTTGATTTTACTCCTGCTCAAATTCGTGGATTAAAGGAATTTTTTGAAGATTTCTTCGATATTCCTCCAAAAAGCAGTGAGGCTAAAGCACTTGGAAAAGAGACTGTAATGGCATTGAGCTCTCTTATTGACGATTTGATCCCTTTTACAGCGCAACGTGCCCAATACCCATTTCTTGCCTCACTTGAACAGCCTGTAATGAAACTTAAGGAACTCAGTGGAAAACCATATACCTGGTATCTGACTGATATGCTTCGTGAAGAACAGCAATTGCTTGACATGAAAGAGAAAATAATCGATCCGGTCCGCAAATTTATGAATGGACCTTTAAAAGAACTCTATGATAGTGCAAGGAAGTTTCTGACTTCACAGGAACCAAATTTTGCATATGTTGATGGAGACGAACATTTACAAATTGCAACTACACTATCCGAACCGGAGTGTTATAAAGGAAACCGGATGCAACAGGTGAAAGCGCTTCTTGACTCAGTGCAGCAAAAGGTTTCCAGTCACATTGAACAGGAAATACAAAAAACAATCACCACTGTCGAGTCACTTAAGAACCGTTTGCATGGTATGTCAGAATTTACCGTACTGCCCTCTGACAAAAAGGAAAAGGTTGAAAAACCATTTGATGATTTTATTGCGACCATCAGACGGCAACGGATTATCGCCGTCATCCGGGATTATCTCAGGCGTTTTGAGGATACCGAATACCAGCGTTTACTCTCGATGCTGGCAACACTTGCACAACCGGAGTATACACCTGTCGAGCCGATGGGTGACACCTCGACAAATGAAACCTTCAAATCCGTTTCAGCGGCACCAGAAACTGCAATTGAATACATTAATTGCCGCACATTAAATATTCCATTCGGTAAAGCATGGCTTGCCGATGAAAATGATGTCAGTGAGTATCTTGAAGCAACAAGAAAACTATTACTTGACGAAATAAAAAAAGGAAAAAGAATACGGATATGAATAACACATCGCATACTTTAATCGAAAATAGATTGAACGGTAATAAAGGCTGATAAGTGGAAACCTCAAAACTAAAAAGATTCGCCCAATATGCCCGTCGTATTCTGATGGAGCAAGTGTCAAACAAACTAAAACATATGCTTTCACAAGACAGTGCCGCGCGTCGCGAAAATATTAAAGCTGTTGAAGAACTCGAAAAACAAATCAAAACAACATCCACCGAACAGACTATAGAGAAAGTTGCCTATACCTGGTTCAACCGTTTTTGTGCTATCCGGTTTATGGATGTCAACCGGTATACCAGAATAAACGTACTGTCTCCCCTGCCGGGTGCGTTCCAGCCCGAAATACTAGCTGAAGCTAAAATGGGGCACATTGATGATGAAATCGTACCGGAGAAAACACGGCAACAGATAACAGCTCTCCTCAATGGCTCTGCGCCAAGCCCCGATCCGCAGAACGAAGCGTATCGCTTGTTAATTGTCGCAGTTTGTAACTACTATCATAAATCAATGCCCTTTTTGTTTGAACGCATTGCAGATTATACAGAACTTCTGATGCCTGATGATTTACTGTCAGGTAATTCCATTCTTGCCTATACACGTGAAGCGATGACACCGGATGTATGCAGGGATGTTGAAGTAATCGGCTGGTTGTATCAGTTTTATATATCGGAAAAGAAGGATGAGGTTTTTGAAGGGCTCAAGAAGAACAAGAAAATCACTCCCGAAAATATTCCTGCTGCGACACAACTTTTTACACCGAACTGGATTGTTCGGTATCTGGTTGAGAATTCACTCGGACGGCTATGGATGCTGAATCGGCCGCAGTCGAAGTTAATTGAACGGATGGAATATTATATAAAACCAGAGCAAATAGAGACGGATTTTCTAAGAATAAAAACACCTGAAGAGATCAGACTTTGTGATCCGGCGTCTGGTAGCGGGCATATGCTGGTGTATGCATTTGATTTATTGTATGCGATTTACGAAGAGGAAGGGTATGAGCCGTCTTCGATTGTAGAATTTATTCTTACAAAAAATCTTTACGGCATAGAAATTGACTCCCGTGCGGGTGCACTTGCCGCGTTTGCGCTTACCATGAAAGCGTTGCACTACGACAAGCGTTTCCTGAGAAGAGGAAGTGGAACCGGGAAAATTGTTGAACCAAATATCTGTGTGTTGCAAAATGTCAAATTTGACAAAAAAGAGTTACATGAGTACATGAATTTTATCGGTCGTGATCTTTTTACCGCACAACTTGAGACTATGCTCACACAGTTTGAAGAAGCAGATAATTTTGGCTCACTCATTCGCCCTGCAGTAACCGATGTATCCGGGATGCTCAGTTTACTTGATGCGAAGGATGTTACGGGGGATGCCTTTCTTGGGGTAACCCATGAGAAGGTACTGATTGCGCTGAAACAGGCAGATTATTTGAGTCCGAATTACCATATAGTGGTTGCGAACCCGCCGTATATGGGCGGTAAAGGGATGAATGGACAGCTTGCTGCCTGGGTAAAGGAGAATTATCCGGATAGTAAAAGTGACTTTTTTGCTATGTTTATTGAACGGGGATTTGACCTGATTCCAAAACTTGGATATTCTGCTATGGTTACTATGCAGAGTTGGATGTTTTTATCATCTTACGAAAGATTACGTGAAAAATTACTTACCCAAACCACAATTGAATGCATGGTTCACATGAGCAATATGGTAATGGGAATAGCATTCGGAACATGCGCCACAGTTTGGCAAAAAATTTATAAAACCTTTTGGAAAGGTAATTTCAGCTACGTCGATTATGAAGACCTGAACGAAGAAAATATTCCAAATGAATTTCCAGTTAAGAACATGAGACTGAAAAACGCTAGTGCGGAGGATTTTAGAAAGATTCCGGGGAGTCCGATTGCTTATTGGGTGAGCGATAGTTTGAGAAGTACTTTTCAAAAAGAACAAAGCCTTTCATCAGTTTTCTTTAGTGATGGACTTACAAAAACAGGAAACAATGAAAAATATTTGCGATTTCATTGGGAAGTATCCCGAAAAATTGCTTCTGATCCAAACCAGTATCGGATATGTGTTAAGGGTGGAGATGGAAGAGATTATTATGGTAATATAGATGTTCTTGTCAATTGGCGACCACAAACAAGAGCCTTTTATCGCGCTGATAATGTTGCACGAATTACACCAGATTATCTTTGGAGTTCTTCAGGAATATCATGGACAAAAATTAGTTCAAAAGGACCAACTTTTCGTTGGTTTGGAAATGGTATGATTGCAGAAACTGGTGGACCAGCTATTTTCATCCATGATAATATTTCTGAAGAATACCTTTTGCAAGGGCTTGGCTTTCTTGCATCAAAGGTAAGCTGGGAGATTCTTACAACTCTTAATCCTACATTAAATTTTCAAACAAATGATGTGTTATCCTTGCCATTCAATTCAGTTAATACAAAAAACTCTTATAACATTACAATAAAGTTGCTTGGGCTATCCAAATCAGACTGGAATTCCTACGAAACCTCCTGGGACTTCACAGAGCTACCTTTGTTAAGCAATGAGTTGAACAAGGATGAGCAAATACTCACGACTTGCGATGCACTACTCGCTAAATCTTACTCCTCTCTTCGCGAATACTGGCTTCAAATGACCCTTGAGACAAAGCGTCTTGAAGAAGAAAACAACCGTATTTTCATTGAAGCTTATGGTTTACAAGATGAACTAACTCCCGAAGTCCCGCTTAAAGAGATTACTCTTACTTGCAATCCACACTATCGCTACGGCGGTGACAAAACAGAATCCGATATGGAAGCACTTCTTCTTGCCGATACAATGCGGGAGTTTATTTCTTATTCTGTCGGCTGCATGTTTGGGCGTTACTCCATTGACAAGCCAGGTCTTATTCTCGCAAACGCCGGAGAAACAATTCAGGACTACCTGTCTCAAATACCTAACCCTACGTTCCCTGCAGATGAAGACAACGTCATTCCCATTCTCGACGGAGACTGGTTTACCGACGATATCACGGAGCGGTTCTTTAAATTCCTGCGTATTACCTTCGGCGAAGAGCATTTTGACGAAAATGTCAGGTTTATCGAAAACGCAATCGGTAAAGATATTCGAAAATATTTTCTTAAAGATTTCTACAACGACCATGTCCGTCGTTATAAAAAACGCCCCATTTACTGGTTGTTCTCAAGTCCGAAGGGCTCCTTTAATGCACTCATTTACATGCACCGCTACCGCCCCGATACCGTAAGCACTATACTGAATGGTTATCTGCGCGAGTTTCGCACTAAACTTGTTGCGACAAAGAATCATCTTGAAGCGGTTAGCATAAGCACTACAGCATCAGCAGCCGAAAAAACAAAAGCATTAAAAGAAACTGAAAACATCAAAAAAATAATCGAAGAAACAGACGTTTACGAACGCGATATTCTCTATCCGCTCGCTACAAAGCAGATCGAAATTGACCTTGACGATGGGGTAAAGGTCAATTACCAGAAATTTGGTACTGCGGTTAAGAAGATTCCTGGGCTGGATTCGAAGGAAGAGGACTGAGGGGAAGTGGTTAGTGGAAAGTGGGAAGATAAGAAAAGTGGCGAAGAAAATGAATGAAAAAATAAGTCAAGAAATACTGGCTCCGATTTCGCAGAAAACAGATCCGACAGTTAACGTGGTCGAATTTGACCATGTTGCAAAGGATATTAAGGGCATAATCGCACAGAGTCGCCAGAATGTGGCAAGTGCGGTCAATGCAGAACTAACCATGTTGTACTGGAATGTTGGAAAACGTATCAATGATGAAATACTTCAAAATACCAGGGCTGATTACGGTAAAGCGATTGTTAAAAATCTCGCTACGGCACTAAGTCTGGAATACGGAAGCGGCTGGGGCGAAAAACAACTCAGACAATGTATGCAACTTGCACATACATTTCCGGATCAAAACATTGTCTACACACTGTGTAGACAATTGAGCTGGTCCCATTTTCGTCTGCTAATACCAATAGTCGAGCCTCTCAAAAGAGATTTCTATGCACAAATGTGTATTCACGAAAAATGGAGCGTTCGGGTTTTCCAAAACCGCATACAATCAATGCTTTACGAACGTACTGCAATAAGTAAAAAACCCGAACAGACTATCATTAATGACCTGGCACTCTTGAAAAACGAGCACACAATGGGTCCTGATCTGGTTTTCAAAGACCCCTATTTTCTGGACTTTTTAGGTCTCTCGAACAGTTACTCTGAAAAGGATCTGGAATCATCAATTATTACTGAAATTCAAAATTTCATTATCGAAATGGGTTGTGACTTCGCATTTTTGGCGCGTCAAAAACGCATAACCATTGATAATCGGGACTACTATATTGATCTGCTCTTTTATCACCGCAGACTTAAACGGCTTATAGCCATTGATCTGAAAATCGGTGAGTTTGATGCCGGGTACAAAGGACAAATGGAGCTTTATCTGAGGTATTTGGAGAAATACGAGCAGATTGATGGAGAAAATAGCCCTATCGGGTTGATATTATGCTCAGGAAAGAATGAAGAGCATATTGAACTGCTTCAACTTGACAAAAGCAATATTCGTGTCGCAGATTACTTTACCACACTCCCGCCCATAGAGCTGTTACAGAAAAAATTGCATTTGGCAATTGAAATTGCACATCAAAAACGAGCGAAATATGAATAAATATTGAACAGTAAAGAAAATGATGATGTGGTTAGTGGCCAGTGGTTAGCAAAGAAAAGGGTAATAAATATGAATGAAAATAGATTAAAATTAAAATCGCTTGAAATAAAAGGGTACAAATCAATACCGTCTTCAGGGCAGCGTATTGACTTCGGGGACATTACTATTTTACTTGGCGCTAACGGTTCCGGTAAAAGTAATCTGGTTTCTTTTTTTAAACTGCTTAATTTTTTAACCAGCAAAGGTCTTCAGGTTTTTATTGGAAAACAGGGTGGTGCAGATGCACTGCTTTATTATGGCTCTAAAAATACCGACAAGATTGAATTCTCTGTTTGTCTTAAACAATCGGAGTGTAACGAGCACCGATCGACACAGTACGATGCAAAACTTGTCCATGGTATGCCCGATCGACTCTTCTTTGCATCAGAAAAAGTGACATTTAAACGATCTGATGCTGTAAAGCCGGAGGAGTTTTTTATTGAAACAGGCAATGGTGAGTCAGGACTTCCTGACGATCAGCGGACAAGGTCAAAGGTCCTCTTTTCAGCATTATCGGAAATTCGTGCGTATCAGTTCCATGACACATCAGATACTGCAAAGATTAAATCAAACGGATATATTGACGATTCACGATATCTCCGCAGCGATGCAGGGAACCTGGCAGCATTTCTTCTCGGTATGTTAAATAACCCGGATAACCGGAAGTACTACGATCGAATCGTTCGCCACATTCAAAAAGTCATGCCACAATTTAAAAACTTCGAACTTGAGACTATTCCAAAACATGATCTTAACACCGCGCGAGATACTTATATCAAACTAAACTGGTATGACAATGCGAATGACACATTATTCGGTCCCCATCAACTATCAGATGGATCTCTTCGGTTCATGGCACTATCGGCGTTACTTTTACAGCCGGCATCAATGTTGCCGCAAGTTATTATCATCGACGAACCGGAACTCGGTCTGCATCCGGCTGCAATAGCCGAACTTGCAGGTATGATAAAAACGGCTTCAAAGAATGCACAAATTATTATTGCTACGCAATCAACACGCCTTGTTGATGAATTCAGTGCAAACGAAATCGTTGTAGTCGAACGCAGTGAGACAAATAACAGCAGTATTTTTAAACGCCTCAATGAGAATGAACTCGACGACTGGCTCTCCCGTTACTCTCTCTCCGAGCTGTGGGAAAAGAATGTTCTGGGAGGCCGCCCATGATTCGTCTTCATGTTACTGCTGAAGGGCAGACAGAACAGTCTTTTGTAAAAAATGTTTTGTCACCGTACCTGACATCGTTCAATGTGTTTGCAGATGCACGTGCAGTATTGACAAGTAAGGATAAAAAAGCGCATATAGAATATCGTGGTGGTTTAATTAGTTATATAAAAGCAAGAGCAGATATCGTTGCATGGCTCAAAGAGGACAATCATCACGAATGCAGATTCACAACAATGTTCGATCTGTATGCATTACCAGATGATTTCCCTGGGTTTACAGAAGCTGCCAAATTAACTGATCCATACGCAAAGGTCGCAGCAATCGAACATGCTTTTAAACAGGACATTGACGACCAGCGATTTATTCCCTACATTCAGCTTCACGAATTCGAAGCCCTGATTTTATCCAATCCTCAGCATCTTGACTGGGAATACCTTGAGCACGACAAACCTATCTGCAATCTGGTAACTATGGTTGGTAGTAAGAATCCGGAATTGATTAATGATAGCCCTGAAACTGCTCCATCAAAACGTATTCTTAATGAAATACCTGAATATGACAAGGTTACCTCCGGAGTATCTGTTGTTAAGAAAATCGGATTGCCTGCACTGAGGCAAAAATGTCGCCATTTTTCTGAATGGATTGACAAATTGGAACGGGAAGGGAATGCCGCATGAATTCCCGTATATCCCATGCATTGACAAAACTATTCGAACGACACCGTATCGTGTTCTGGTACGATGTAAAGAAAGAGCTGAGGTCAAATTTTGAATCTCTGCTTATTGATGGTGTCGAAAAAATTTGCATCGAAAATAATGAATATTCAATTAAACATCGTATTCTGAGAGCAGAACCCGATCAGAAATTTCTGATCTATCGTGATGGCCCTCAACCGGATGATATTGACAATTGGTTACTTGATGTACAGTTAGCCCATGGTGTTTTTCGAACAGATCAGGTAGGCCTTTTACTTTCTGAATTAGCGCTTGGACCTGAATTCTCCGAATTGGTTCAGGAACATATTGAATTTTTTAATACCTCAAAACGTAAAGACACTTTAAAGCAGCAGCTTAAACCTGAAGACACACCCGGCCAGATCCGATTGAAAATGCTTGCTGTTTGTTCATTCTGTGATCCAAGAATGGATACAATTGTAGAGGAGCTGCTTGCAGAACTTGCTGCTGGACGTGACGAAAAGATACAACTTATTAGCCGTTGTAAACTTGATAGGTTTCTCTATGAACAGATGCTGCGCTGCTATGGATATAATTCGGATCTGCCGGGAATAAGGGATTTTGCGATTGAGTTATTCAAATCCTGTTATGCAATGGCAACAGGTGGAAATGTGCGCCTATCTACCGATGCATTAGTATTATTAAAGCGATGGAAGGACAGCCGCCAGTTCGAGGAATCATTTGAAAAGCTATCGAGTGAATATGCAGAATATCTTGGTATTGAAGCTGATCTGGACAAAAGGGAACTGCGTGTTCTTATTGACCTCGACTACTTCCGGATTATTGACAATAAGATTATAAGCAACCTTGTTAGCGGAGTAACAAAGAGAACACTCTCCAGCGGTGATGTTGCACTGTGGGTCAGACAACGCCGTCAGACCCATTGGTATAGAGAATATCGTCATTTATATGAGGCAATTGATTTTGCCGCCCAATGTATTCGTGCAATTGATGAAGCTAATCTGGATTTAGAGTCCCTGGCAGATGGTATCCAACGCTATTGCACTACATGGTACCGTATCGATCAGCTTTATCGTAAATTTGTGTACCATGTCCGGATGTCAGGTTCATCCCTGCTGTTATCAACTTTAGCAGATCAGATTGAAAACCTTTACTCGAATACTTATTTACTAAAGGTGAACAATCGCTGGCAGTCTTATGTTGATAGCACCGACAAATGGGACGCCCCCCCGAAACATCTTCAGAAACATTTCTTTACCCGATGGGTGCAACCATTTCTTGACAAAGATAACAAAGTTTATGTTATCATTTCGGATGCTTTACGTTATGAGATCGGAGATGAATTAATCGGACTTATTCGTCAGGAAGACCGCTATGATGCAAAATTAGAACCAGCACTTGCCATGCTGCCCAGCTATACACAGCTTGGAATGGCTGCGCTTCTTCCAAATAAAATAATCGAAATTGCTGATAATGATACAGGAACTATTCTTGTTGATGGCCTGAGTTCTCAAGGTACTGTAAACAGAAACAAAATTCTTACACTTGGAATACAAAAAAAGAATGGAACGTGCATCAAAGCTGAAGATGTAATGGCGATGAACAGAGATGACAGCAGAGCTCTGGTGAGAGAAAATGACGTTGTATTTGTTTATCACAACCGGATCGATTCGATTGGAGATAAAAGGGAATCAGAAGAACGGGTGTTTGAAGCAGTTGAAGAAACATTACAGGATTTGCTGAAACTCATCAAGAAACTCACTGCTGCGAATGCAAGTAATTTACTGGTAGTTTCTGATCATGGATTTATTTATCAGAATCGTCCGATTGACGAAAGTGATTTTACTACAAACGGTGCAGATGGTGATGAAGTCTTATATCGTGACAGACGCTTTATTCTGGGAAAGGGATTAAAGGAAACACCTGGGCTTCGAAAATTTACATCTACGGAACTTTCACTATCCGGTGCTGTTGAAGTCCAGATTCCAAAGTCGATACACCGTTTGCGACTGAAAGGTTCCGGAAGCCGTTATGTTCATGGGGGTGCGTCGTTACAGGAAGTAATCATTCCTGTTATTGAGATTAACAAGAAGCGACAAAGCGATCTTACATTTGTCGAAGTGGATATTCTTCGCAGCTCAAGTTCGGTAATTACCGCCGGACAACTGACCGCTATTTTTTATCAGGTGCAACCGGTTACTGATAAAATGCAACAACGTAATTTACTTGCAGGTATATACTCCTTAACTGGAGAAATGATTTCTGATAAGCAGAATCTGACCTTTGATCTTGTAGCAGAAAATCCGAGGGAACGGGAATTACAGGTTCGGTTTGTTCTATCCAGAAAAGCTGATGATGTAAATGGTCAGGAGGTCGTATTGCGACTTGACGAAAAGGTTTCAGGCACAACACATTTTAAAGAATACAAGACTGCACGATACCAGATGCGCAGGTCCTTTATAAGTGATTTCGATTTATAAGGAGAAATAACAGTATGACAGAACTCGATAGTAAAATAAATACTCATTTTGCCGGTCTTGTAGTACGTAAAGATCTGGTAAAAACGGTGAAAGGGAATGCAATTGTTCCCTCGTATGTTCTTGAATACCTGCTTGGTCAATACTGTGCATCAAGTGATGAACCAACGATTCAAAGCGGTATTGAAACAGTAAAAGAAATTTTACGAAAACATTATGTTCATCGTAACGAAGCAGGTCTTGTACGTTCGAATATCAAGGAAAAAGGAAGATATAAAGTAATTGACAAAATTGGTGTGTCGTTAAATGACAAAGAGGATGCTTATGAAGCAGAGTTTTCTAATCTTGGAATAAAGAAAGTTCTTGTTAGTTCAAGCACGATAAAGTCTTTTCCAAAATTGCTTGTTGGTGGTGTCTGGTGTATTGCTGATCTTGAGTATATCTTTACAGAAGACAAAGATGTTTCGCCATGGATACTGTCAACGTTAAAACCAATACAACTGGCACATTTCGATCTTGACTCGTATCTAAAAGCCCGCAAACAGTTTACGGGTGAAGAATGGATTGATCTTCTTATCCAAAGTATAGGATTTAATCCTGAATTATTTGGTAAGCGAAGTAAGCTAACGCAATTAATCCGGCTTATTCCTTTTTGTGAACGAAATTATAATTCAATAGAACTTGGGCCTAAAGGAACGGGAAAATCTCATATTTATTCCGAGTTTTCACCTCATGGAACACTTGTATCCGGAGGTGAAGCAACTCTTGCGAAACTATTTATTAACAATAGTACAGGGAAAATCGGGCTGGTTGGTTATTGGGATGTTGTTGCAATGGATGAATTTGCAGGTAGAAATAAGAGACCTGATATAAAACTTATTGATACCTTAAAAAATTATATGGCTAATAAATCGTTCAACAGAGGAACAGGTCCTCAGGGTGCAGAAGCTTCAATGGTGTTCATAGGCAACACATCACATAATGTTCCCTTTATGCTCAAAAATAGCGACCTTTTTTACGATTTACCCGAGACCTATCGGGACACAGAAGGTCATGCAGTACTGGATCGTCTGCATTGTTTTATCCCCGGCTGGGAGATGGATAATCTTCGTAATGAGATGTTTTCTGATGGATATGGATTTGTTGTCGATTATCTTGCTGAAATATTAAAGGCGCTTCGTGATCTTGACTTTTCAGACCGATATAAACAGCATTTTTCGTTGTCATCTGAAATTTCAACCAGAGACAGAGATGGAATAAATAAAACATTTTCAGGGCTTATGAAAATTATGTATCCTGATGGTGATGCAACCAAAGCGCAGATTGAAGAAATACTCAGGATGTCAATTGAAGGAAGAAAACGTGTAAAAGATCAAATTATGCGCCTTGATCCAACGTATGCCAATGTTAAATTCCAATATGTTGATACTACAGGAAAGGTATTTTCTGTAACAACTCTTGAAGAAGAAGAGTATCCGCACTATTATAATCAGAATAATAACAATAACGAACAACGCAACACTGGCAATAATGAATCACTACTGATACAAGGTGTTAAAGAACAATGTACCACCCCAGTAACAAATCCGGCACACGAACAACACAGAGCAGTTCAGGAAAACCAGCGTGGTGTATCATTCGATACCCTGTTTGGACCATATTTGCACAATGCGAAAAGTATTACAATAGTTGATCCTTATATTCGCCTTTTTTACCAGATACGAAATCTAATGGAGTTTCTTGAAACTATAGCCAAACATAAAGCAGAAGAAGATGAGATATGCGTCCACCTGTTGACCGTTGAAGATGATTTTAAAGGAGATCAACAAGTAGAAAACCTTAATAAAATTGCAGAGTCTTGTGCTTCTGTCGGCATTATCTTTACCTGGGAATTTGACAAATCAGCAACAATACACGCACGTCATATAATAATTGATAATTCCTGGAAAATACTGCTTGATCGTGGACTTGACATATTCCAACATTATGAAATGAACGACGTATTTACATTTGCTAATCGCATGCAACAATTCCGACCATGCAAGGCATTTGAAATTACTGTTATTCGTATATAAAGACAATCGTGATTTAATGCAACACAGTATATATCAATTGTACAATGTCGAATTGAGCATTTTTATCAAACGAAATAATGTGGCTTAATGACAAAAAAAATTCACACTATTCATCGATGCTGAAAACCTTATTAACTGGTTCAGAAAATAAAATCCGGAAAATTACTCGCACAGTCCCTCCCGATTCCTGCAAAAACAACAAAAAAAAGGATGTACAAAACATCATTTGTACACCCACTTAAAACTACCCTGTTATCACTATCACACAAAAAATTTACTTCTTTACAAATTTACCAACCGTGACCCTGTTATTATCCATCATCTTTACTAAATAAACACCGGGATTAATGTTCCTGACATTTGCCACAGCGTTATTCGCTTTGAATGCCGTATATACTTTCTGACCGCTCATCGTGAAAATCGTTGCGCTTGCGTTGTCTGAGCTTGATACCGGAAAATTGACATTTAGGTTATTGTCGATAATAACGGGAGCTGAACTGTTTCCTGTAGCAACCGGAGCGAGAACGTCGCTTGTTCCGCAGCTTGTTGAAACAATACCTGCGAGTGTTACCTGAAGCGTTGCGCCTGCGCCGCATGTTGCATTGGTCACCATGCTGACAACATTTGCCACCGGTGTGGGACTCCAGCTATAGGTTGGTGCCGCAACTTTTGTACCGAGGTCTTTAACTGCATTGGTGCAATTCGAAAAAGTAACATTGTTATTACCGGTTTTCTCCTGATTGACAACTTCACCTGGACCTGCAAATACTCCATTGGCAACATAAACAAATGTTCCATTATTTCCGGGAGAGAGGTGGATATATTTACTTGCAACATTACTATTCCAGTAACAATTCAGAAAGTCAAGTTTTGCATTTCGTGCACGTGCCATCCTGTCAACACAACCATTTGTCCACCAGCAGTTGAGCCATGTAATATTATACAAGCCATCAGTTGTTGGAGCGTCATCAGATCCTCCCACTAAATTTGAGAATCGATGATCATTTGATCCACCGGATCCGCCTGCTTTTGGTGCTTTCAAATAAGTAAATTTACACCACGATACTGTTATGTTGTCGGCAGTATTGGTGTTATCAAAGTTGCCGTCCATTCCATCCTGAAATTCGCAATGATCAACCCACAGTTTTGAACACCCTTTATTGGCAAAAAGATCCCAGCCATCCTCATCGTAAGCACCGGGTCCGACAAAGGTTATATTTCTGATAATGATATTTGTAGAACCTGAATTTTCTTTGATACTCAGAATTCCGGAACCGCTTGCAGTCTGATTAAGGTTAATTAACTTTGCCCCCGGCAGACCGATGATCGATTTATTTTTACCAGTGAACTGGATACGTTCTGTGGTTATGGAACCTGAAACCAGAATTACCGATGCGTTGCCGTTTAGCGCCGCAGCAAGTTCTGATGCAGTTTTTACGGTAACTGTATTTGATGCCGTTGGTGCACCGCCACCGGTAACTCCCGCTGCGTATCCGACTGCTTCAGGTAAATAGTATGGTGTTTGTGCCTGTACACTTAAACCGGCAAGCATAATTCCAAGACCTGAAACCACAACGCTCTTCCATACGTTTTTCAACATGTCTTCTCCCTCTCGTGAAAAATCTAACCTACTAATACCATAGATTTGAATACTCTCCAATATCCTACCTGATACACATATGAAATATGAAGTAAATATTAGAACACTTAAATACATTATTCTTTATTCGCTCATACTTCCAATTCTTTGTAATATAAGCAAAATATCAGTATTGTGCACGTTTTATTTGATAGAAGCTAACATGCTTCCTTTAAAAAAAATCATTCTGATTGGCTGTTTAAATAATGCTATTAAAAAATGCATAATAAATTAGAACAAAAATGATTACAATGACTCAGGATTGCTTATGAGGTAAATCCGATAGTGCGTTTTGGTGCTCTGTGCAGGTTTTTGTACCTTTGTTTTTAATGCGTTAGGAAACCGATGCACATTTTTTGCAGGTAATAAAAACAGATTGCACAAATGATCTCGTGAACATATTTTTTAAAGGTATAGTATCTGTTTCACATAAATTGCAAAATTGTGAGGTACTGCTATCTTAACAAAAGCAATTCAGGAACAACAATCCATTATTGAAAAGCGAAATAAAGAGATAGTAGAATTGAAGTTGCTAATTAACCAGGTATTACAGAGGTAATGATGAACTATTCAGAATTCTTCGGCATATGCAGGTCATTATCTTCAAAGATAAAATCACAAGATTATGATTATTTATTGGACTCAACTGTCAGATATTATGAAACGTTTAAAATTATCTCATCGTATATTAACAAAGGAGCAAAAATACTTTCTATTGGCGCTGGATGTGCTTATATAGAGGCTATTTTGGCAAGTAAATTCGATTGTACTGTTACTGTAGTTGATTTTCCGAAAACTATTGAATTGAATTTTGACTATTATAAATCTCTTAATATTAAAAGTTATGGAGTTGACATTGCCAATTTAGACCTATCAGGTTTTGGCAATGATTTTGATTTTGTAATATGTCTTGAAGTAATTGAACATTTGAATATTTCTTTTACAAAATTACTGGAAAAAGTAACTGCAACGGTTATAAATAAAGGAAAAATAATTGTTTCTACACCTAACCTTGGCTCGCTCTGGCACTTACGTAATCTTATTTTTATGAGACCAATTCTTGCCGATGCCGAACTCACTTTTTCACAGAGTTGCTATGAAAACGAAGGAATACATCGACGCGAGTATATGCCATCTGAAATTGATGTTTCATTCCGTAAATGTGGTTATAAAACATTGTTGACAAAATTTGTAATGAATAGAAAACTGAAAACTAAATTGGATTTCATTCAATTTCCTTTTTATTTAGTAAAAAGGTTACGACCAACTTTTATTATGGTTGCCGAAAAACAATCCAGCGTTAATAAATCACAGATGCCGACTCATTAAGAGACTTCACGGGTACGTGGCATCGAGAAACGCAGACTTGCCATTCCGGATATTCTCTATTGAGGTTGGTTTCAAGCTGGAGTTCAGGATGTGAACTCCAGCATACTTATCAGTAAAGTTGTACCATCGCTGTTTTTTGAGCTGTTCCTGCTTTTAATGTCAGCAGATACATCCCTGGAGGAACGCTAGTGAACGATGATTTAAGAGAATAGTTTCCTGCCTTGACACTATGCGACGCCAGGGAGAAGATGATCCGGCCCTTCAAATCATAAAGATATCCGGAAATTTCAGTCTCCCTGTATACTGTATAGTCAAATGATTTTAGATGTATCACCTCGTTTTTATCTATTGTCTTTCCACCTCTGAACGTAACAACAGGTGTTACGCCAATGGGTTGAATATCCGGAGCCGGTGGATCTGCCATACTGTCACCAAGGTAAAAGTCCGGGTAGGGGGTTGGAAGATAATATTTAAGGTTGATACAAAGGCGATATGCCGGATTATGCATTAGTGTATAGATGCGCCGGACAGCTGGAATTGATGTCGAAAAAATCCGTAATTCAGTACGATCCGAATTTTCACAGACAATCTCTTCACGCCAGTCTCCCATAATGTCACCGTAAAGAGCAGGACGTCCCGCATAACTGGTTCTTGTTGAGTACGAGCCACCTTCATTGTAAACACTGAATAAGCGATCAGATTTGCTTGTCGTGATGTTCCATTTGTTAATAATCGGATTGTTCCCGTTTCCATCTGATGCATCAAGAAACTCTCGCAGCAGGTCACCATCCCACCAGATCGACAATGCTGGTTTCGGTATTGCCGGAGCAATTGAATCACCTTTACAATTTAGTACTCCGCCCGATGCATAGGAGAAATATTCCATTCCTTTATAACGCGGATCAATATCTGCAACATCACCACGACCCACATCTGTTGATGTACCAGAGATTGTCTTGATACGACTTCCTGTTTTTGCATCATAGACAGCAGCTAATGGAACAATATCTGTAGATTTTGCATGCTGCTGAATAACAAATGCTTCAAGGCCGGGGCGTGATGGATCAAAATCACCTATTCCAAACCGGTCACCGTGGCCCAGATCAGCCGGCGCATAATATAATGGGGTTCCATTGTCATCCATTGCGTTGACACCCCAGGATACTTCATCTTTACCGTCACCGTCGAGATCCACAATACGAATATTATGAAAGTCTGCCCAGTGCTGATTATCGCTATAGGTTCTGCCCTTTGATGACCATGTCCATTTTTTTGTAAATTTCCCGGCACCATAATCCCATGCGACAATGTCCATGAGTGTACCTTCACCACGGGATGTGATAATACTTGGATGTACGCCATCAAAATAGGCTACGCCAACAAAATTGAAACTCATACGATGTCCGTAGTTGTCCCCCCAGAGTGCTGTCCAGTTACTTTTTGGACCTCGCGGAATGTAATCTGCTCTTGCAAGCTCATTTCCACTCATACCGTCAAGCATCGAAATGAACTCCGGACAATTATCTGCAAGCAGCATATATCCACCGGATGTTGTTGGTGGAAAAGTCCTGTAATCTGTTACACCATCACCATTCGCATCGCCTATGTTTTTCCCATCTGCAAATGTGGTTCCTTCACCGGATGCGGTAAATACTTCCGCTTTGCCATCACAGTCAAAATCATAGACAAGGACAAATGGATTTGCAGTGTAATTTCCCCGATCCATATTCGGTCCGAGGTCAACGCACCATTTGTAGGTTCCATTATTAAGATACGCTTCGAGAACGATGTGTTTTGTTGAATCATCGGGAAAGCGCTTGACAATATAGTCATACTCTCCATCGCCATCAAGGTCACCGACATATGCATGAAGCGTCGTATATCCCGAACGCGGATTCAATGGAAGTGATAGGTAGCTTTTCGTTGCTGCGTTTGCTGGAAGTGTAAATGATGTACTTGCACTTTGCTCAACGTTGCCGATTACAGGCTTTACAAACCACGCATTGGATTTAGTGATATCAACGTCTTTGTCGGAATAGTCGGTAGTTGCTGTAATTGGTGAATCGTTTAGTTTGACAGCGTCAGCACCGTCAGTTGACCGGTAGATATTAAATGCAATATCCGATGGGTCATTGCCCAGAAGACGCCAGCTTATGTAAACGTTACCGCTGCCCTTATTGATAGCAACAATACCACGCCCGAGATTCTCTACCAGACGGGTGGCGGGAATGGTACTGGCAAGTATGAAAATAAGGTATAAAGAGTGTAGTAATCGCATTTTGACAGGAAAAAAACGACGGCTGTTCATAAAAAACTCCCTTACAATGTGAACGGATCTCTCAATGATGCTTTGAAACTAATTCGGGTGTCTCATAGTATGCAAGAAAGATTATTTGCTTTTTAAAACATCTTACTTCACGCCTGCCACTCCCACCTGACGTTTCTTTTTGAATCTGTCAACCTGTAAGCAGAACGCTTCAATGCGGGCTTCAAGTATCTGCGGGAACGGATTGCCGTCAGATTCGATTGGAAGAAATGGGAGACCGCCCTTTATTTTGGATACATGATCACTGTGTACGGCTCCGATCTTCTGTGCTGTATCCATATTTGCTTCTGCAGTCATGACAGCTTCAATAATGCGGGTTGGCATACAGGCAAATGGCCCGATTGATATTGCACCATGAATCGAATGGAAAATATCCTTAAAAAACGCACCCGCTACAAGAATTGCCTCACCGGTAAATCGGATATTAAAGAAGTTGCTACCGTAATCCATCGTTTCATGAACATTAACCGGTTCATAAATGTAAAGACCTGAACGTGCAAGTGCACGCTTTATTGTCTTTTCGTATATAGATTGAAGAAATGTTTTCGCTTTGAATTCAAGGTACCCGCTCAGATTGAACTGGGCATCGTAAATCCCCTTTTTGACATTATAATCACAATAAT
Source organism: Fibrobacterota bacterium (assembly GCA_023459055.1). GTDB lineage: Bacteria > Fibrobacterota > Chitinivibrionia > Chitinivibrionales > Chitinispirillaceae > JAAZBG01. Next base: position 337,730 of record JAEWVR010000025.1, on the reverse strand, counting down.
TAAGCCATTCAAGCAGTGGAGCACGGCGTACCACAATATCATTTTTTGCAAGCCGTTCGACGAGATCCTGGCAGGAGAAATAATCACGCCGGACGAAAATTTCTCCAAGAAGCGATACCGTCTTTGCCTGTGCAAGCGGATATTTTAAAGCAATTGTCGAAAGTTCTTTTGCAGCGTTGTCAAGTACCCTGCTCAGGTTTTTGGTTTTCTGATCAGCGAAATTACTGATGATATTCTGCCAGACATGCTCAAAAGTGTTCATTGCTGTATCATAATCTTTTGCAACAACCCGGATATTATTCCGTATATCCTCCATACAGTCGGAAATTATTACAGATTTAAGTGTACTGATTACTTCACCAATCTGTAAACCAGCATATCCATTCTCATTTGTCATGGTAAGGAGTGCTGTATCGGAGATCTGATTTTTCTGGATTAATTTATTAAGGAATACACTATATTGTGTAAACCGGCAGTTTCCGCCGCATGTCGGCATGAAATAGGCAAGCTTCTCGTTTTTCTCTTTTCGTTCATTCATGTATTTAAGAAGACCACCGGTGGTAAGGATAAGTGGCAGGCACTCTTTACAGGTGGTATGTGCACGGCCGATACGGAGGGCTTCACGGTCGTAGACCGGGAGCGCTGATGCATTCATACCGCTTCCACGAAAAGACGCAGCAAGGAGTTCGCTTGTCAGTTTACCCATTGATGGAATCAGAACGTGTACCGAGGGATCCTTTAAATCAGTATGGGTACCATCAGAGCCGATAAACCGGGGTTTGTTGTTTTCAATAATTATCTCTGATTGTTTGAAATCAACTGCCTTTGTTTCCGGTTTGACCATTTTTCTGAATCTGTCAACAATGTCAAGGAATGCTTCAATGCGCGTATTGATACCGGCATCAGCAGTGTGACTGTCAAGTTCAAGGGTCAGTGATGGCTTGATGTCCATATAATCACGGAAATAGGTTAACAAAAAAGAATCTGGACCACAACTGAAATTGGTGATCCATACGCCGAAAAGCTGTGGATGTCGTGCAACAAGCTTCGATGCTTTCATGAGATTCTGACCGATAGCCCAGTTGATGTCACATTCGCATTCCTCCTGCTGATAGGGGAGGATACTCCATGGAATAAGGGTAACACCACGCGATGCAAACTTTTCGGGAATACCCATATTTGCCTCAGCAGCAAATGCATTATAGTAGCGACCGAAGACAACAATACCGATTGCATCCGGATTACTTTCAAGCTTATTAAGTGCATCAATACCTTTTTGCTGTATCTCCTGCTGTAAATCCTTAAAAGCCTTGACTGCCGCATGATAGGCTGCTTTTGCGTTGTTCTCTGATACACCGAGTGCTGCGCCGATTGTTATAAACTCTGCTTCCTGAGTTTCATATCCTTGTGAAAAGTCAAGAATCGGACTGAGCACTTTTATTGACGGATCAATATCCTTAAAGGCACTTTTAAGGTAATAGGGCTCGCTCTGCAGAAGCAGGCAGGTACACTGATGTTCCCGTCTGCGTGTTCTTGCGTTGTCAACGTATAGTTCAATTACTGACGGAATAAAAATAAAGTCCGGCTTTTTACTGATAAGATTCGCAAATGCACCATGAGAGATCTCTCCAGGATAGCAGAATGCACTACGTTTACGCTTGATACCATCAGGATCGACTGTATCACTGAGAATTATTTTAGCACCAAGCTCATTGAAAAATTTCTCATAGAGCGGGAATAGCATATTGGTTAGAAATGCCCGGTTTATTCCAACTGTTGGACCTTTGTTTTCTGGATGCGGATGTTTTGATGCTTCCCTGAAAACAAGATCCTGATGAACCTTTACAAGGTCGTAGTCCTTTGCATTGTGTTCCACATGATGAATCAGATTGTAGTATTTATTGCAGGCTCCGCCAAACGGGTACTTTTTGCCCTCAATAACAATCATGGCGATTTCACAGCCGCGGTCACAATGCTCTGTTCCGCCATGGCAGATAAACGATTTTCCATAGGTGACATCACGTGATGCCAGTGTGGCCGGATCGAAAGTCTTTTTTTGAGTCAGGCCATTGACAATACGGTTCTTAACTTCAAGTGCAACACCGAATGCACCCATTAAACCAGGCTCAGGAGGCACAATAATCTGATGATGAATAAGATTAGCCATTGCAAGCGGTACTGCACGGTTATAACAGACACCACCCTGCATGAGTATTTTTTTACCGACAGGGCGCCTGCCTTTTACCCGGTTTACATAATTCATACAGATAGAGTAAACAAGTCCGGCAACAATATCCTCACGTTCAATACCTTCGTGTGATGCTGTCTTGATATCAGAACTGATAAACGCAGCACACTGATCGTTGAAGTTTGGCGGACGCTTTGCTTTTATGGCTATATCCTGTATCTCCCTGTAATCAAAACCCATTGATTCCTGCGCAGATTCCTCAAGAAAAGAACCTGTTCCTGCACTGCATGCCTCATTCATCGCGTAATCTGATGGCACACCGTTGACAAGATAGGTGTATTTTGCGTCCTGTCCACCGATTTCGAAAATTGTTTCAACATCGGGGTCAAAATATGCCGCTGCGGTTGCATGTGCAATAATTTCATTAATTACCGAATCGGTTCCTGCATGTAATCCTGCAATCTGACGTCCTGAACCGGTTGTACCGAGACCGACAAAATGAACATTTGCGGTAATCTGTGATGTTATCGCTGTATAACATTCGCGGCTTGCAGCAACAGGATTACCATTGGTACGAAGATACGTTTTTGCGACAATAGCATTATCTCTCAGCCGTAATGCAACGGCTTTTGTTGTCGTAGAACCGACATCAAGGCCAAAGATAAGCTCATCACCGTCTGATGCTTTCTCTTCAGTAATAGATTCAAAAACTACAAGATCCTTGGCGTTCTCTAATGGTGGAAGCACTTGAAAAGAACTGTGGTGCTTTGCGAAAAGGGAATTGTTTTTTTTCTGAAAAACTATTTTGTTTTTTAATGCGTGATATGCAGCACCAAGGGCTTCAAAATAATCGGCATTGTCAGGTATCAGCAGTGTATCAACGTTTTTACGAAGCATGTTCATGATAACACTGTTTTTAGTCACACCACCAACCGCAATAATGTTCGTGCCCGGAGATTTGTCAAGAAGATCAAGTACTTTGCCTGCAATCATTTCGCACAGGCCGGCGGCTACTTTTCCTGCCGGAGTGCCTTTGTTAAGCGCATGAGTACAGTCACTTTTGCAGAATACCGAACAACGTCCTGAAACTTTATAGGGCTCAGAATCAGTAGCCACTTTAACCGCTTCGTCAACTGACAGGTTCATTCGACGGATTTGCTGAAGGAAAAATTCTCCGGTTCCTGATGCACATTTGTTACCGGTTTCGATTGTTCCTATTGTCAAATCATCATGAAGTGTATACAAAAGAAAACTTTCTGAACCCAGGCTGACAATCGCATCGAAATGGCCTTGCAACTTCCCGTCAAACCTCAGATACTGAAGTGCAGATTCAAGTGATTCCGGCTCTGTAATTGAGGGCAGATCGACAACCTCCCTGAATTTTCGTCCGGTGAGAAGGCAGTAATCGATATGCTCCAAACCAATTTTTTCAAGAAGTGATTTAAATGCGTCCCTGGGATTGCTTTCATGGGTCAGCACGTGAGTATCAGAAAGTGTATACCGGCCTTCATTTTCTGAAAGTACCACAGTTTTAATGCTCGATGCACCCAGACAGATTCCAAGAGCTTTCATTAATCCTCCATACTTTGTGCTGTATTGTGATGTGCACTGTGTTTAAACAAATAATTCATTTATAGTTTGAATATTGCTTTAATGTATTGATATAAAGTCAGTTATGGTTACAATAGCACGTTATTTACAATTGTAATAACTAATCAAAATAAACAATGAATCATAGATGCACAAGCAGCATTTTGTCAGAATTATAATAGTAATGACAATGGTGTAATGTGTGTAATAAAATGGTAATGCAAAACGGTGATAAAGCATGCACTATTATTAAAAATAAGAAAATGTAGCATAAATTTGCATTGAATCAACTGTTTGTTATAGATTTAATAATTGAATACTGTTTATCTGGTTGATACTTACATGGTGAGAAGGAGTCTTAATGGTATCAAACAATTTTGAATTGATCATTACAACACATAGCACGATTACACATTCCGATAAAATCAGGATTATTCAACTGGTTCGTTCCATTTGGCCATCAAAGGATGGTATTGAACACAGTAATGAAGAGGAGCTTGAACTATTCTTTGCAGATCGTCCGGAAGAACGTCATATTATTTTTAAGTATGATAATGTTGTCAGCGGGTATGCGAGAGTATTTCTCAGAGAGATCATGATAGGGGAACGTCTATTCCGGAATTGTGCACTTGCTTGTGTGTGCGTTGATGAATCGCAGCGACTCAGGGGCTATGGGCATCAAATTGTCCGGCAGGCATTTAAGCTGGTGGATACCGGGCACTATGACTGTTCATTATTTCAGACCGCAGTACCCCGGTTTTATGAAAAACTCGGGGCAAAGGTGATTTACAATACCTGTGTTAATTCACATGATGGCAATTCGAATCCCTGGTGGGATAAATTCATTATGATCTATCCATCATCAGTAGAAACATCAGAGTATATAATTGATATAAAGGGAAAAGGTTACTAAAATTTTAACAGGAGAATTGAAATGAATAATTTCGTATGGCATTCACCATGTAAAATAATTTTCGGAACGTACACACAGGCTGATATTGCAGCAGAATGTTCACAGTATGGGAAAAAAGTACTGATTGTTTATGGAAGTGAACGTATTAAGTCAAGCGGATTATTTGATAATGTGACAAAACAGCTCAGGGCTTCAGGGCTTGAATATCTTCAAATTGGGGGAGTTCTGCCCAATCCACGTCTGTCGACAGTGCGTGATGGCGTCGCTATTTGCAAAAAAGAAAATGTTGATTTTATCCTCGCAATCGGCGGCGGTAGTGTCATTGATTCAGCAAAAGCAATTGCGGTTGGGGCAAAATACAGCGGAGATGTCTGGGATTTTTATATGAATAAAGGGGTAATTACCGAAACGTTACCAATTGGCTGCATTCTGACACTTGCTGCAACCGGTAGCGAATGCAATGGTAATTCTGTTATCAGCGACTGGGATTCTAAAATGAAACGGGCTGTCGGGACACCGCTGTTACTGCCGAAATTTTCAATTCTTGATCCGGCGCTTACCGCAACTGTTCCAAGAGATCATACAGTCTATGGAATGGTTGATATTATGGCTCATGTGTTTGAACAGTATTTTAGTCCCACAAAATCCACCTATCTTGTGGATAGAATGTCTGAAGCTGTAATGAAAACTGTAGTTGCTATTGGCCCTAAGCTGCTCACAAAACTTGATGACTATGACTATCGTGCAGAAATCCTATGGAGTGGAACACAGGCACTAAATCTGTCACTTTCATGTGGAAAAGACACCGACTTTGCAAGTCACATGATTGAACATGAGGTGAGTGCAATTTATGATATTCCCCATGGTGGCGGACTCTCAATAATTTTCCCTAACTGGATGAAGTATGTGTATAAGACGGATGTTAACAAGTTTTACAACTTTGCAGTAAATGTCTGGGGTGTTGATCCAAAAGGGAAGAGTGATGACACTGTAGCGCTTGAAGGCATTGAGGCAACAAGAGCCTTTTTTACAAGTCTCGGTGCACCATCAACGCTTGCTCACTACAAAATCGGTGGTGATAAAATTGACGAAATGGCTGAAAAGTGTACAATGTTTGGTCCTGTTGGCGGATTCAAAAAAATCGGGAGACAGGATGTCGCCGCTATTCTGAAAATGTGTTTGTAAATAGTACTTTTTTCTCCATTTTCTTAATTTAAAACGTTCCGGTTTTTGTCCGGAACGTTTTTTTTAAATTGTATCATCATCAAGCGTTTAAAACAGAATAGCCTTGTACCGTTATTCGAAATGATGGTACAATCTGATAGTACCATTAACCTATGGATGTGTGATGCATAAACGCTTAACAGTTGGCCTGCTGATCAATGAACTGGGGGTAAGGGATGATCTTGATTTCGGCTATCAGTCGTTGGTTTGGGAAGGTATCGATTTTGAAGCACGTAAGCGTGATATTAATCTGATCTCCTTTCTCGGTGGTGTGATCAAACACCCCGTTGAGTATCAGCGAAAACGAAATGTTATCTATGAACATGTAAATGCCGGCAGGGTTGATGGTTTGATTGCGGTCACCACGATTCTTGGTAATCATATTACCAGAGATGAGTTAATTCTTTTTCTCAAACAGTATAGTCCATTACCGATAGTTAGTATCGGAGTTGCACTTGAAGGTTTTCCAAGTGTTACTATTGATAATTATTCCATAATGTTTGAGCTTGTTACTCACATGATCAGATACCACAATTGTAAATCGCTTGCATTTCTCGGTGGTACAGAGAAGAATCTTGAATCACAGGAACGGCTAAAAGGATTTCTGGATGCACACGTACAAGCCGGTCTTACATACAATCCGGATCTGGTACGTTATGCAAATTTTGCAGATGAAACAGCTTGTACAGTTGTTGAAAATTGGTTGTCTGAAAAGAAACAATTCGATGCAATCATTGCAGCAAACGATTTAATGGCTGTTGGTGCAATTCGGACTCTGGAGCGTTATGGAATTAAAGTTCCGGAACAGGTAAAAGTAACCGGTTTTGACAATATTGAGTTATCTCGTTTTCTCCACATACCTATGACTACTGTTATGCAACCATTATTTAAAATGGGTGTTGAGAGTTTATGCATTCTTGATAAAATGATGCATGGTGAACAGGTGGATGATTCGGTCAGGTTACAAGCTTTCACTGTTCTTAGAGAGTCGTGCGGATGTAAAGACACGCAGATAGAAATCAAGGCATCAGCTCCAGGTCTCCCGGTGAAACACAATATTAATACCAATTCTGTGCTAAGCAACCTTCAGGATATTGCCGATCAGTGGGGGGTGAACGTTGATCCGGCAGATTTTCATATGCTGATAAATTGTTTCAAAGAGGATCTGCAGGGAGATACAAGTAACACTTTTGAACAATCATTGACAGCGTATCTGAGAAAACGGTCATATGATATCATCAGCATCTGTTTCGAACTTGTCAAATTGATATACAGGGAGTGCAGTGATCTTGAGAGCATTAAAAAAGACCATGCAGCATCAATCTGTTTTAAATCCATGAATGTAATTAAAAAAGCAGAAATTTATGAGCTTGGCAGCAGAATTTTAAAAATGGATAAACGATCCCAGTTTTTACAACAATTCATGAATGACCTGCGAAGTGCTGATGGCATTGAGCAGCTACTTGATGATCTTGAAGAAAATTTTCAGCGGATCGGTATTACCGGAGTCTACGTCGTCCTATATAACAATCTGGACCATACGAAGGGGCTGTTCATTCTGGGAAAAGACCGGGAGAACAGGTTTTATAAAAATAAGAATGGTTATCTGTTTGATTCCTGGGAACTGATTCCATCCTCTCTTTACACCATACAACATCAGTATTCGCTTATTCTTCATTCACTTTTCTATAAACATGAATCAATCGGATATATACTGGTAGAACTCAATAGTAAAAGTGGTTTTTTCAACAATAATTTCACCGCATTTCTGATATCCGGAATTACCAATGCTTTTATGTCACAGGAAATAATGGACAGTAAAGCCAGTCTGCTAATGGCTAATGAGGAAATTACCCGAAATACAGAAAAATTACAGAATGCCTATGAATTACTGCGAAAAAATCAGGAACAACTTATTGCATCGGAGAAAATCGTGGCTTTGGGTAGATTGACAGCTGGAATATCGCATGAAATCAATACACCCCTGGCGTCAATTGGTGCATCAAACAGGAAGTTAATCTCCCTTGCAAATGAGTTAAACCGATGTATCACCGACCCATCAATAACGGTGGATGATTACAGGGATATAGTTGCCGACATTATGAAATGCACAACTTTAACGGATAAATCCCTGTCACAGATCTCAGAATTTGTGAGTTGTATCAGGGCTCATACCCGTGATGCAAAAGAGGAAAAACAATCGTTTAATGTACTGGATAAAATAAAGGAAGTTGAGCTCCTGATTGGATTTGAACTACGTAGTAAAAAAATTACGTTTACACTGGATACCGCTCATAAAGCTTATTGTATTTACGGACAGCCCCAAAAGTTCACACAGGTAGTAACCAATTTAATGACAAACGCGATTGACGCAGTTAAGAACATGGCTCAGCCTCACATCTTACTAAGCATACGTAATGAAAGTTCATTTATCATAGTTTCTATAAAGGATAACGGAAGTGGTATTGCCCCGCACAATCGTATGAGGATTTTTGATCCGCTCTTTACAACCAAGTCATTTGGCACAGCAACCGGTATGGGGCTTACAGTAGTACACAACATTGTTACAGGAGAATTCGGTGGTACAATTGACTTTGTAAGCGAAGAGGGGAATGGTACTACGTTTATTTTGAAATTTCCAGAGAGTAATTAAACATAATAGTGGGTGTATCCGGATACCAGAATACCCTGGTAAACACTAACATGCGCGGAAAGATAATGAGAAATCGTTTGTCAATCGGATTGCTGATTAATGAGCTGGACATAAGGGATGATCTTGAACTGGGATATCAGTCTCTATTCTGGAAAGGTGTTGATGCTGAGGCTAAAAAACTTGATATCAATGTGATCTCCTTTCTCGGTGGTGAAATCAGAAGTCACTTTGAATACCAAAGAAAAAGAAATGTTATTTATGAACACATCAATACCAGCAGGCTTGATGGATTAATCGTTGTCACAACAATTCTTGGCAATTTTATTACCACAGAGGAACTGAGTTCTTTTCTGATGAAGTATAGTGCATTGCCGATTGTCAGTGTCGGAATGGAGATGAGAAAGTATCCGAGTATTACAGTTGATAACTATTCCGGAATGTATCAGCTTGTTAAGCATTTGATTGAAGTTCATAACTGCAGACATTGTGCTTTTATTGGGGGGACAGAGCAAAATCCTGAGTCACAGGAACGGTTAAAAGCATTTCTTGATGCGCATGCGGATGCAGACATTCCTTATGATCCGAATCTGATACAGTATGCAAAATTTGTTGACGAAATAGCAGCTACTGTCGTTGAGCAATGGTTGTCGGAGAATAGGCAGTTTGATGCAATCGTTGCCGCTAACGATTTAATGGCATTAGGTGCAATCCGGACTCTGGAGCAGCATGGAATAACGGTTCCGGACCAGGTTAAAGTAACTGGTTTTGATAATATCGAGTTATCGCGTTTTCTGCATATACCTTTGACAACAATCATGCAGCCATTTTATAAACTGGGGATTGAGAGTCTTCGTTTGATTGATAGTGTGATACATGGCGAACGGACAGATACTACAATCAGGTTACCGGCATTCCCGATATTCCGGGTATCGTGTGGATGTAAAGACGATTTGATAGGATCAAAGCAGTCTGTTTCGTATTGCACTGTAAAGCAAAATATCTGTGCGGCTGCTGTGCTGGAAAGTTTTCTGGATATTGTACATAAATGGGGTTTAAGCATAGAACTCACAGATTTTAAACAGATGATCAATTGTTTTGAGGCAGATCTTCTTGATGATACCAGTAATACTTTTGAACACTCAATTACAGTGTATATGAATAAACGCCCGCATGCTATCATTAGTATATGTCTTGAATTTGTCAAATTATTAGGCGTTGAATGTCGTGGACTTGAGATAGGCAAAAAAGACCGTGCAGTAACGATCTGCTTTAGGGCTATAAACGCATTAAAAAACGCAGAAATGCAGGAGCTTAGTAACAGAATTTTAAAAATGGCCGGACGATCCCAGAATCTGCAGCTACTCATGAATTATTTGCAAAGCTCCCTTGAGATCGAACGTTTACTTGATGATCTTGAAGAAAACCTGCAGCGGATTGGCATTAACTCGGTTTTTGTTGTCCTGTATCACAATCTTGACACAAAAAAAGGTTTGTTTATTCTGGGAAAAGACCGTGAGAACAAATTTTATAAAAATAAGAATGGTTTTATATTTGATTCATCAGAACTTATTCCGGAGTCTCTTTACACCATACAGCATCAATATTCACTGATTCTTCAGTCTCTTTTTTATAAGCATGAATCGATTGGATTTATTCTGGTAGAGCTCGATAGTAAAAACGGTTTTTTTACCAATGATTTTACCGGATTTCTGATCTCCGGGATTACCAATGCATTTATGTCACAGGAAATAATGGACAGTAAAGTAAGTCTCGAAATGGCAAATGCCGAAATTATCCGAAATACTGAGAAATTACAGAAAGCCTATGAACTATTACGAAAAAATCAGGAACAACTGATTGCATCGGAGAAAATCGTAGCTCTCGGCAGATTGACAGCTGAAATATCGCATGAAATCAATACTCCGCTTGCGTCAATAGGAGCAGCTAATAATAAGTTGAATTCACTTATAGAGGAATTATACAGATGTCTCGGAGATCCATCAATTACCATTGATGACTACAGGGAGATCTTTGCTGAGATTACAAGGTGTATTGAAATAACAGATAAATCAAAATCACAGATTGCTGAGTTTGTAAGCTGTATACGGGCTCATACGCGCGATGCAAAGGAAAAGAAACAATCATTTAATATGCTTGATAAAATAAAGGATGTTGAGCTCCTGATCGGATTCGAACTACGCAGTAAAAAAATCAAGCTTACACTGGATACCCCGCAAGCAGATTGTAAAATATTTGGCCAGCCTCAAAAGTTCACACAGGTAGTCACCAATTTACTTACAAACGCGATAGACGCAGTTAAGAACCAGGCTCAACCCCACATTGCACTGAGCATACGTAATGAGAAATCATTCATTGTCGTATCGGTAAAGGATAACGGCTGTGGTATTGCACCTCAAAACCGCATGAGAATCTTTGATCCGCTTTTCACAACCAAACCATTTGGTACTGCAACAGGAATGGGACTTACGGTAGTACACAATATTGTTACAGGAGAATTTGGAGGTACAATTGATTTCGTTAGTGATGAGGGGTGTGGTACAACATTTATTTTAAGATTTCCAGAGAATAATTAAACAAATATAATAGTATACTCAGGCACTTGAGTCCCGCTGTACATCTGCATTATTAATGCAGGTAACCGGATATCGCCTTATTCATAATTCAGTGTTTTCACCTGACAGATCCCGATATGAATCATTGATACTGTACAATTTCTGGTAGAAATCTGATCTTGTGAATGTCCGCAAATAATCATTAAATCAGAACGTTAGTTGATACTACGAAAAATAATCTTGCAGCTGCTGCCTTACGCCGGTATACTTAGTTTGAATCCGCGTTTAATATTTAAAAATTCCTGAATTTAAAATTTTAATGCACATGTAGTCCGGTAATATTGGAGTAATGCATCGTGGTACAAATGAATCGAATTTTTATTTGCAGTGTTGTTGTCATGGTAAGCATATTATTTGTTCATGCCGGGGAGACTGAACACGCTGGCACAATAAAAACAATTATATCGCCACAAATGGAACTGGGATCACATCTGAATTCTGTAGGAATTCATGCTGCATTTCTGTATGAAAGGAAATTCAACAGGTTTAATGCCGGTATGTTTATTACAAGTTCCTCACGGTTTGACATCACCTGTCTTTCCATTCCCGGTTCGCAGTATCAGGTCTCATTATTTACCGGACCATTGGTTGCATTTGGAAAAAGTACTAAAGGATATTCACCCTGGACCGCATCGCAGGTTCATCGTCGTCACACTATTAAATATTCCTACATCGTGCATCTTGACAATAGAAAAACATCTCAGGTTAGTGGTAGTCTTGAATACCTTTTTTCGACAGATCATTTTTCTGCCGGATTTCTGTTTGAGGATGATTTTTTTGCATTGCAGAACCGCGATGCCTATCGTACCGGGGCGTTAGAGACAGCAGTCTGGATTGATCCGTCGTTTCTACCATTTTCATTTTCCCTGTTCGGGGGTACAATAATCTGGACCGGACCGGCAGTAGGAAATAAATCCGCCGGAGAGGCCTACGATCTGTCATCTTCACGATATGGTAATTATTCATCAGGAATTCTCTATGCGGGTGTCGGGGTGAATACTATCAGGCTGTCAATTGGATGGGATTCAGAGAATATTCGCAACGCTATACAGAATTCATTTCACCGGGCCATTGATGATGGATCAATCCCCATGATTCCTGATCGTGAGGACCGGTTCTTTTTTAATATTTCAATTGGTGTTGGGGGGCTTTATTAGCTGGAACTCAGTTGTTGTTTGTAATGCGTAAAAAAGATTTTGCACTAAAAAGATTGCAAAGTATTCGGTCACATATACAATGCTGGGTGCACACCATCATTCCTTTATTAACTCCTGATATATCGTACGCAGGCGCCCTGTTGGACAGGACTGATGGTAGAAACATACAATGCAATAGTCTTCAAAAAGCTATTCCTGTGTCCTGATAATGATAGTTTATTCATCTGGCAAAATATACTTTTGAAACCAGTTCCTTTGATCACAAATTTTACATGAATGAAAAGCTGCTATTGACTTTTTTCTTAAAGAGTTGACATATAAAGGAAATTTTACTGAATACTGAATCGGCTCATTTTTTACTACTCTAATAATAATGGATGTACAATAATTGAAAATCTCCATATTTTATAGACTTATTACAACTTTTATCAGTTGTAGATTTGATATCAAATGCATTACATCGCTTATTATCATTGGTCTATCTTCGCTGCAACTCTTTGCATTGAATATTACCATTGCAACTTCTTACGATAAAAATTTTTATGACAAACTGATTTATTTTCCATCCGGCGCTAAACCAACACTGGTAAACAGTGATACAGCCTACCTTATGGTACCATTGGAATTAAACGTTATCTTTACATCATACTCCCGTACCTCTTCCGGAAATGCCAATATTAAATTATCTTATAAAATTCTTAAGCCCGGAGGTAGTATTTATTTTGACACCGCCGGAATCGAAGCGTTTTCAGGAAGGGTTGAAGATAATAATGGATTCATTACAACCCGGGTCAGTCCACAGATCAGGTTCTCAAAAAATGATAAGCCTGGAAAATATAAACTCATTGTAAATGCTCAAGACATGGTGAACATGTCAATGGCAACTCGTGAAAAGGAAATTGTTCTCTCTAAATCTTCAAGACCAACTCCAACCTTTGATGTCATTTCGTTCAACATCTGGTTACACAATTACTGCAATTCACCAGATCCGGTACGGGCAATCCCGGCATTTTCCTATTTTATAGCGAGTGATGCAAGTAATGATGATGCAATATTCTGGCCTGTTTTCTATTTTTTTCAATGTTTGTTCAGAGAGAATCCTTCACTGGTAAGTGAACTTGTAACAGCTTTTCCAAAAAGTCCTGTAAGGTTGAAAGAATATATTGTCCTTTTACTGAGGTCTATCGACTATAAAAAAGACAAAAACAGTACAACAATCCCGGATTCACTCTGGAAAAAATTCGATAATGCTGCGGAAAATGGATTCATTGAGCCATTTTCTCTTGCTTATATAAGCAGCTCACCTCAAGTGGTTGAGTTTGCTTTTTATTATTATGGCAGATATTCAATGATTCGGTTTCTTGTGGATTGTCTTGGTGCTTCGACAGATGAAGGGTTTGAAGTATTACGCCAGCGCGCAAAACGTTATAACCAACCATTTTTTCAATCCATCGACAGAAAAAGTGCCTTGAAAATGAGTGAAAGTGCAAAAATGATACTTGAGAAAGCTTATTCAAAACAATTACTGATTAAGACGTTTTGTGATTATGCCTTTGAATATGATGATATCGGTAATGACAGTAAAAAAGTGCTTGGCAGTATTACTGGACAAAGTGGCAAATAAAAACCGTTCTTATTATCAGCGGATACAGAAATTTTCTGTATAGATCCAGTGTTGCCACCGCTGAACCGAACAGATGTAAAACACATACAACTGAAGGCAAATGATGGCGTTGCTGAACTTAAAAGTCAACTTAACCTGAAGGTCAGTGGATTAAAAAAGTTTTGAAACAGGGGCAAATTTAAGGAATCTCTTTGGCCCCTGATCGTACTTAGCTGATCGGATTGTTGTGCTCTCCTTTTGTGGTAATAAAAAATATCTACTATCGTGCCCAGGTTTCAAACATTAAATTTTATGGTTAACTATTTTTATCAGTTTTAATTTTCAGGGAACCAGTGCAAAACAGTAGAAACCGCCATAACCACCACCGTAACCAATGGTGCCAGCAGTTCCCATTCCGCTTGAATTTACCCATGTTCCGGCCTTGCAGCCGCCAGCATCAAAACCGGAAATCCAGTTCCCTGCATTGCCAGTACGTGGCCATGAGAAACCGCACCGGGGCTTTCCTGATGCATTTACATTAGTCCAGTCATCACATGTTGATGCAGAATATAATGTACCTTTGGCTGTTGAACCTGTAACCATATGATGGTTATCTACTGCAGGTTTGTTTGGGTCAGGGTAATGATTTGGAAATCCGTCCTCATTGGGGAGATCATTTTTAATCGCAATATCTGCATTTAGAGGACGATCATTTAGAAGCTCGCTTGTATTGTTAGCCAATAACCGTCCTTTGCGATCATACCACGGTCCACTTCCGATCCGGGTAATAGCATCAACCTGTTTTCCATCAGGACCTTTTACAACACTGAGAAATGCCCGCCACTGTTTTACCTTTGATCCAGGCATACTTTTTTCTGCAATACACGAGCAAATACTATCTGCTCCAAGCAGGCCAGCACCCTGACCAGTTTTGCCAAACCTGAAATCTCCACCAAAACCATCCACACTGCCTGAAAGTGACTCTAATGCCTTCTGACTGGTAACAAAGAAACTGAACTTTTCCAGTTTGCTTACTTCCATGGTAATATTGACAGTTCCTTCAAAAGAGGAGATCGGTTTGGCTGCCGGTAAATATCCGGATGCAGAGACTATTATTGTGTCCAGTACCGCGACTGTCTTTGATAGTACCAGTCGTTCTGATTCATTATGTGATGATCGCTCTAATTGACGACTATAATTTCCGATTGGAAGATACTGAAATGAAGTGATAGTATTATCTATCGAAACCTTAACAATAATTGTCGTTGATGCATAGTTTCGGTTTGAAAGATTCAGCTGGTAATTACCCGCAGCAGCAGTAATGGATAATTCACGCGAGATCAGTTTTCCATGTACATCAAATAGTTCCACCTTTACAGATGATGAGCCGTTAAGGCTTAAGGAAAGAATACCGTTGGCAAGTTTAACAGACTTAAACATCGGAGCCTGGTATACATGAGATATCGCAACCTCAGTGCTCTTAAATGAATAAGTGCCAGCTGCATCTGTTGTGTCTTTCATTTTTTGTCCGGAAAGTTCGACGATCGCCCCCGGGATTGCCTTTCCATCAGAACTGGATATTACACCTGTCAGATTAACTGTAACTGCTGATACAGTTAATACTAAAGCAATTAAAAGTAACACTGTCATTCGAATCATAATAAAAGCCCTTTACTTGTAATAATTATATAAATTTCGCTGTTTTTGTTTATTGACGATTTATCGTTCACTGTGATCAGAAACTTACTTTAAAATAATAGTATTGGCATGATTTTATAACGCATTGATAAAAATTAAGTTCTCCAAAGAGAACCATAATCCGAAAGTTTGTAGAATTTTAACTACTGTATAAAAAACAATTCAATACATAATTGCACATATTTCAATACACTTTATGGTAAAAAAATAAAAATTTATTGCTTATTACCTTTAAACTTAAGTTGTAGGTAATGGTGTCTTGAAATGTTCTTGAATATATATACATAAGTGTCTTTAAATATAATACGTTTTTCTTAAAAACCTCAAAATCAGTGAGTTTTGAAGAATAATTAAATTGGCACACTGATTGCACCTTAATAATTCATGTGCAGTTGTAATAAAATGTTGACTAAATAAATAAAGGAGTTAAAAAATGTCTGTTCTCGTAGGAAAAACCGCGCCGGATTTCTCTGCTAAAGCAGTGAAGCAAAACGAATTTATCGATAATTTCAAATTAAGTGATTATAAAGGTAAATATATTGTACTGTTCTTTTATCCGCTTGATTTTACCTTTGTCTGCCCGACAGAGCTTCACGCTTTTAACGATAAGCTCAAAGAATTTAAGGCTCGTGGTGTTGAACTTGTAGGTGTTAGTGTTGATTCGCATTATAGTCATTACGCGTGGCTAAATACACCAAAGTCAAAGGGGGGTATTGAAGGTGTTCAATATCCAATCGTTGCAGATATCACCAAAGAGATTGCTGCTGCATATGATGTTCTTGTTGATGGTGCCGGAATTGCATATCGTGGTCTGTTTCTTATTGACACCGATTTTATCGTGCGCCATCAGGTGGTTAATGATCTGCCACTTGGACGAAGTGTCGATGAAGCACTCAGAATGGTTGATGCATTACAGTATTTTAAGGATCACGGTGAGGTCTGTCCTGCAAACTGGCATAAGGGTGATAAAGCAATGGTTGCCAACGCTGATGGATTGAAAGATTACTTTTCTGATAAAAAGTAGCAGTTTACAAGTATGTATGGTAACTGTAAATCAGCAAATATCTAAAATGAATTTTAAGTCACTCGTTACGTGTCACTTCTTTGTAATGAATGTTGTTGTGTGATGGTTGCCCGGAACGGTAAGATTGTTGTCTCGATCCGGGTAACTTTTTGTGGAATTTGAATATAGTGTGTCATGAATGTTATATTAGCTGAAGTAGAAAACTTCATCATTAATTAAGGAGCTGTTAGATGAAAAAGACGTCTGTTTACAAATGTGAGAAATGCGGTAATCTGGTCGAAGGACTTTGGAATGGTGAACCACCACTGTTTTGCTGCGGACAGGAAATGAAAGAGCTTGTGCCGAATTCTGTTGATGCTGCAAAAGAGAAACATGTACCTGTCATAGTCCGTGATGGGAAAAAGGTAACAGTAAAAGTTGGTAGTGTAGCTCATCCAATGACCAAAGAACACTACATTCTTTTTGTTGAACTGCTTGCAGGTAATCAGGTATTACGCCATGATTTCAAAGAGGGCGATACCGTTGCAGAAGCTGTCTTTTACGTTGATGAAAACGAAGCTGTCGTTGCGCGTGAGTATTGTAATCTTCATGGTTTTTGGACAACAAAGTAAAATTACGGTACCGGTTGTTTTTCCAACCGGTACAATAATGCGCTGAATAAATTTAAGTAGTGATTGCGTGATAAGCTTTTTGCCTTGTGTGATTATGATAAAATAAGATGTGTTTATTGGCATAATATTTGATCTCTTTTTATTATGAAATATGTGTTTCTATATAAAAGGAGTTTTGACAAATGAAAGAACATTTTTTTGATACAGCGATACTACTGATGTTAGTAGTAGTGATAACCGGGGTAAAAACAGAGCTGCTTAACAGTACTGAACAGCCAGCCAGAACATGGACGCTGGAAGAGGCATCTTTTTTAAATGATAGCACAATATCCCGATTCGTTGATCATAATACAGTGCAGGCGGTAACACGCCAGAATGAGGGATCTCCGTGTATTTTTAAATGTGGAGTGTACCCGGAGTAATTAATTCTGAAAGTACTAATCCTGAACGTGGCGTTTTATAATGAAACCGACAAACAGAAATATTCAATGCGTAATTGACCTTTGTACAAAACTTCTGTATAGTGCAGATCAGGGCGATATGCAACGCGAAGATGACAGTTGCGGAGTCCTGTACGGTATTGTACGGGATTGTGCTTATAAGATGCTTGATGCAGCTGAAAAGGAACGAAAACGTCATTTGGACAAAGGTATTTGGGATGGCGATTGTGATGATACGAAGACGATAACCGGATAAAGGTTGTTCTGGTAAAGTATTTAATTGGTTTGCAGCATATATATATCATTTAATGGAAAGTGATTAAAAAGATTAAACATCACTTGAACCAATGCGTAATAATGAGCTATATTGATGTAAATATCAAACACAGGAGTATATTATGATTGCAAAAAAAATGGAAGATGCGATTAATGGCCAGATAAATAAAGAGATGTTTTCTGCATATCTTTATTTGTCAATGGCATCATGGGCAGAGGTTGCCGGGCTTAAAGGTATTACAACCTGGCTTAAGGTGCAGTATCATGAAGAAATGGTGCATGCGATGAAATTTTACGAATATATTATTCGTAAAGGGGGAACTGTTAAGCTTGCAAAAATCGATACACCTGAGAATTCCTTTGATTCAGTACTTTCAATGTTTGAGAAAGTTTTGGCACACGAGGAATTTATCACAAAAAGCATAAACGAGCTTGTGGATCTTGCAGTAGCCGAGAAAGATCATGCATCAAAGGTGTTTCTTGACTGGTATGTGAATGAACAGGTTGAAGAGGAGCAGAATGTCAACGAAATCATACAGACACTCAAGATGATTGGCGACAATAAAGCTGCATTGTACCTGTATGATAAAGAGCTTGGTGCGCGTACATTAACGGTGCCATCAGATTTTAGTCTTGGGGTTGAATCTCAGCTTAATGCTGCCGGTGCACCATAAATCCGGTCTTTTAGAAGACTGTAATGACAATGTGGCAAATTACTAAACAATTATAAGGAGTTTTGAATGAAACGATATGTATGTAATGCTTGTGGTTATGTTTATGATCCAGAGTACGGTGATCCCGATAGCGGCATTAAAGCGGGTACTGCATTTGAAGATCTTCCGGATGACTGGGTGTGTCCTCAATGCGGTGTCGGGAAAGATGAATTTTCACCGGAAGACTAATGGTGTGTCAATAGTATTAATAAGAAAGGCCTGCGTTGTCAGGCCTTTTTTATAGGAGCCTTACCAGGACTGGCCGGGGGAGAGGCAATGTCGTATACCGCGAAAGACGTGGATAGTAACTATGGATGATAAAAAATTTCCATGTCCTGATTGTTTAAGCTGTCAATGGTGTTCGGATGAACGGTGCAGAAAATGCATTGGTTCCAAAGCCGTTGACAATCGAAATATACTTCTGAAAACGGAGTCTGTAAGAAATGAAAAACATTCACAGTTGTGCGATAATAATTGCGGGTGCGTCGGGGGATCTTGCAAGAAGGAAATTAATTCCAGCCCTTGATTCTCTATATAAACAGGGTAAAATATGCAATGATATCGCAGTAATCGGTACCGGAAGAAGTGATTTTACAAATGAACAATTCAGGAGTAACTTTGCAATATCGGACGATTTTGCAAATCATTTACACTATTACAAGAATACTGCTGGAATAAAGCAATTTATTGAATCCCTTGGTCAATTCTCCAAAATTATTGTATTTCTCTCACTTCCGCCCTCTGCATATGCTGCATCAGCAAAAGAATTCGCTGATGAGCGTTTTGAGCAGAAGGTTTCCATTGTTATCGAAAAACCATTCGGATATGATTATGCATCAGCAAAACTGCTTAATAGTCAATTAGCAGGGTATTATGATGAATCACAGATATTCCGGATTGATCACTATCTTGCAAAAGAAGCTGTCCAGAATATCATGGTGTTCAGGTATGGAAATACAGTTTTTAATCCTGTCTGGAATAGTCACTACGTTGAATCAATCCAGATCAATGCTATTGAAAAACTCACCATAGTTGAACGGGCCGGATATTTTGACAAATCTGGAATTATTCGCGATATGGTGCAGAACCATTTGCTCCAGCTTCTTGCACTTCTTACGATGGAGGCTCCCGTAACACTCGATCCTCATGATGTCAAGATTCAGAAGGTCAGCCTCCTGAAAAGCATTAAAATCGAGGAAATTCACCGGTATCAGTATGATACATATCGCGAGGAGAATGGTGTTGATCCTGAATCAACAACCGAAACATTCGCCGAATTACGTTTGTCAATTAACAATATGCGATGGGCCGGAGTACCGGTGTATATACGTACCGGAAAAGCGGTGCATCGAAAAGGTACTGAAATTGGTGTACGGTTCAAGGCTCCACCAAAAGTGCTGTTTAATGAAAACGGAGATATTCCGGCAAATCAGATTATCTTTAAAATTCAGCCGGCAGAAGGGATTGTACTTGATATTGCCACAAAAACACCGGGGGCTGATGAACAGATCAGTCCAACGTATATGAATTTCTGCTATAATCAGAATTTTACCGGTGAGAATCCCGAAGCGTATCAAAAACTTTTGTTTGATGCATTACGGGGTGATCATACGCTTTTTGTCAGCGCAGAGGAGACAGAAACTGCCTGGAAACTATTCGAAGAGAAACTGGACAGGGGTGATGTTGCACATTACACAACGGGAAAACTTCCTCAGTCAAAATTTGATATTCGATGGATTGATTTCGACTATTATGTAAATTTTTGTGCCTGATTTGTTCATCCCTGCAGGAGGGTGGTAATTGTTTAAAAATCAAAAAGATATCTTCCTCCTTCGGGAGACGGATTGAAATGGCCCGGGCACTGGATGCAAATCCCTGAGTTGAACACCTGATGGCGTATGAAGCACGATTGAATTATTTTATATCAGGGAAGTTATGGATAAGTATATGTATGTACAATGTCACTAATTTCCCGGATGTAACAATTCCGAATGTCCTGAAAACGCGTTCGTTCATTATTAATGGCGGTATAATAATGCAAAATCAATTGTATTATCATCATGACAAGTGGCTTGCGAACAATGCACCTCAACATCTGAGCAGAAACTGATGGATAATCCGGCATATCTTCTGGTTTTACTAATTGCACGCCTGTCCATGCTTAAGGACCGAAAGCAGGTGCAGTCGCTTTTTATTGATGGCATGCGTGAAATCTCCGGTAATAAAACCTGTCAATGGTGTGACCAACTACCGGCAGGTAAATCAAATAACATCGAAATTTGTACCGGAAATTCATCATTTGGTTATTTTTCCTACCTGCCTGAAAATGATCGTCATGTTGATAGTGTGCTGGTTCAGAACGCTTGTCAGGTGATCGCAGTAATTCTCGAAAAACTTTTACAGGAACAGGGCCTCGAACAGCTGGTTTCAAAACGAACTGCTGAACTTGAAACTGCAAACAGGGAACTGGAAGCATCGCGTCATTTAATTGAAAATGCTCAAAGAACCGATAAACTGGAATCAATCGGCCTACTTGCCGGTGGTATTGCCCATGATTTTAATAATCTGCTTTCAGGATTGTTCGGGTATATTGACCTTGCATTAGATAATACCGATGATCCATCTGTTTCGAAGTATCTTGAAAAAGCACTTGATGTTTTTAACCGGGCCCGGGATCTAACCCATCAATTGTTGACATTCTCAAAAGGTGGTGCACCGATCCGCAAGACTGGCAATATTGGCAGGTATGTCAGGGAATCCGTTTTATTTACACTTTCAGGATCCAGTATTGTTTGTGAATTCTCTATCGCTGAGGATCTTAACGAGTGCGATTTTGATGAAAATCAGATCAGTCAGGTAGTTGATAATATCGTAATTAATGCTATGCAGGCAATGCCGTCTGGAGGAACATTACATGTAGAAATCAGGAATGTAACGTTGACAATGGAAAATCATGTCAATTTACAGGATGGTGATTATATCGTTATTTCAATAGCTGATACTGGAATCGGAATTCCGCCATCAATTATTAACCGCATATTTGATCCGTTCTTTACAACTAAAAAAAATGGACAAGGTCTGGGACTTGCAACATGTTTTTCGATTGTCAAAAAACATGATGGCATTATACATGTTGAGTCGGAGCTAGGTAAAGGAAGCACGTTTTTCATCTATCTTCCGTCAAAGTGTTACACTACACGAAGCACCAAGGCTGCGCAGATTGCAAATCATACCGGTGATGGTCTTGTTGTTATCATGGATGATGAAGAGTTTATTCTGGAGATTCTTGATCTAATGCTCACTGATATGGGTTATGAGGTTGTTCAAACCCGAAGCGGTGAAGAGCTGCTTGGGAAGATTGATGAACTGGAGCTTCCCGGACGTACAATAAAGGCGTGTATTCTTGATCTTACAATTCCCGGTGGAATGGGGGGGCGGGATGCGGTAAAAAAACTGCGGGAAAAGTATCCTGTTCTTCCGGTATTCGCATCAAGCGGTTTTTCCGAAGATCCTATTATGGCATCTCCGGGGCAATTTGGATTTACTGCAAGTATTTGTAAACCATACAGGAAATTTGAATTGGCCTCACTGCTCAATTCTTTTTTTGGAGAATCAGGCTCATTACCGACCATTCCGAAGATTACCTCCTGAGTTGATGTGCTGGCGGGTGGGGATTCGTCCTTCGGATCAGGTATTTGCACACCTGGAAACAGTAGTTATTTTTTTGTATCATTTCTAAAAACTAAATCGTACTTCTTTCATATATCTATAGGCAAACTGTTGTTGTAAAAGTTATTTTAACACCTATTGCATTTTTGCAGGAAGCGGAACAGGGCATCGATGATAAAAAAAATGATGTTATTTTTTCTTTGTGTATCATCACTGGTTTTGGGCAGTAGTGAGTTTAATTACTATTCTGATCAAAACAGGGAACTCATGCTATTGCCATCATCGACTGCACTTGCGGGGGCAGACCTTGCGTTGAATTCAGGAAACGGATATTACGGTTCTGCAGCAAATCTGCCGTATGACACGGTGAACAGTCTTTCGTTATCCTACGCTAACTACTTCCAAAATACCTTCAGTTCATCAATATTATCATATACCGGTCCGGCTGGCAAAAATAATGGTATCGGGATAACTGCCGGGTATGTGTATGTACCTGAAATCGAGGTCACCGAAAAATCAACGGAAACCCCGAATCAAACGGTCATTTATCAATCTGAAATGAAAAACGGATCAGATATTTTTATACGTTTCGGGTATGGTCATGCAGTTGACTTTCGCAATAAATGGACTTTTTCTGCAGGTGTGGCAGCAAATGCTCGTCGTACACGACTTATTGAAGTGAGTGGTTATGGAATCGGGCTTGATGGCGGTTTGAAAGCGATTCATAAAAAAAGTAATCTCAGTATGGTGCTGCAGCTTGATAATATGACTACACATTACACGTACTGGTCAAAGTATTACAAAGAATATGCCTATCCGCATCTGAGGCTTGGACTTGGATTCGATCGTTCACTACCGTATATCTACGGGCGAATCAGAATCGGATACGCATCACCGGATCTTCTCTCGAACGACGGTATCAATTATGTCAAGGTGGTGTCAGATACAAATCAGCAGGATGTAGAGGTACTTGATCACAGGCGTTTATCTGAGGAGCCGGAATTAATGATCTCTGGTGGAAAAATCGGTCTTGAATATACTATCATGAATCGTCTGGCCCTGAGGGCTGGTTTGGCACAGGGAAAAGTCAATTTCGGTGCCGGGCTGCTGTTATTTTCCAATCGGGCTGGAGTCGATTTTGCCTACACAACACATCAGCTGGCCGGAACATATCAGGTCAGTTTAATGTACCGATGGTGATTTTTTTGATTGCTTGAGAAATCTTCAATGAGTCAGAGTTCGTTTGATGAACATATTGTGGTACTTGCTGACAGCGACCGCAAGCACGCGGCATCGGTGGCATCATTTTTATCCTCAAACGGTCTGAATACGATCGTAGCCAATGATACCGTGCAGATTTTTGAGATGTTCGAACAGCTTAATCCCTGTGTTATTATTGCAGATCTGCAACTTGAGTCGTTTGATATTCTTGATTTCATAATTACCACCCGCAAAAAACTTTCATCGGTACCAATCATCATTACATCATTTCCTGAAGATATCGATATCGCTGTTCAAGCCATACAGCAAGGTGCATTCGATCACCTGCTCAAACCATATCGACCGGAAATCCTTTTAAAAAAGATCAATCTGGCTCTACAGTCAGTGCATCTTGCTGAGCAGAATTCAATGCTCAGCGAACTTGTTTCGCTTAATGACATAACAAACCGGTTTGTATCAACGCATAACCTGGACGAGCTTCTTGACATAACGTTTCAGCATTGTTTACAGATACTAAAGGCCGATGAGGGTATGCTTCAGCTTGTGGATCGTGACAGCGGAAAACTTTATACAGTCCGCAAAAAGGAGGCATCAAGCGGTTCCGGTATAGTAAAACTTGGTACTGTTGCATTAAAAGCATTTTCCGGATGCTGCAGTGTTCTGGTTGTAGACTATCATGTTACAATGCCTGCAATGATGTCGCTTGACACGGATGGAATATATACATGTGTGTCATCACCGCTCAGGATTAATGATGAGATTATCGGCGTTGTCAGTTTGCGTCGAATTGAGGGCCGTGGAGTTTTTACCGGCACTGATGTCAAGGTTATTGATATGCTTGCATCACAGGCAGGTATTGCAATCAGGAATGCAGATATGTATCGGTCAATCAATCAGAAACTTGATGAACTGATGCTTATTTCAAATTACAGCGAGCAGCTGATGGGTGTTGTTGATAAGTATGATGTCATCCGGTTTCTATTCGAGACTGCCATTGAACACTTCCAGCTTGATTTTATAGGATTTCTTGTATTGCAGCGTCGTACGCATGAATTTCTCTTCTGGTCCCGGGGACCTGTCGATGATGTATCGATGAAAGAAATTATAAAGTATGTTGTAGAAAAGTATTCAGGTTTTTCCGATATTGCTATTAACGAAAAGAGAATCTCCTCAAGAACGTTTAACGTACAAATGAAACTTGTACCCGGCGAAACCAGGTTGCCATTTAATTTTCAGTATCTGGTTCCTGTCGGCGGAGATGATTTCAGATTTGGTGCGGTATACTTCGGTGCAACCCGTGATTTTCATAATGTTAATGAGAAAAAAGCATTGCTCAGCGGTATTGTGAGTCAGACACGTATTGCATTGAGAAATTCAAAGATCTACAGCGACATGAAAGAAAATTATATCAAGACGATAAAGGCACTTGCAATCGCTGTCGATGCAAAGGATACATATACACATGGACATTCCGAAAATGTCATGAATATAGCAGAGGCGATTGCACTCGAGCTGAACATCGATGAACGTCAGGTCGGGATAATACGTGATGCGGGATTACTTCATGATATTGGAAAGATAGGCATTCCGGGATATATTTTAAATAAACCCGGTCCATTAACATTTGAAGAATTCAACGGAATCATGAAAACGCACAGTGCACTCGGAGCAAATATTGTTAAAGATGTACCGTTTTTACGGGATCTTTACAAGTTGATATTGTATCATCACGAACATTATAATGGTGCCGGGTATCCGGAAGGGCTCAAGGGTGAACTGATTCCGATTGGAGCAAGAGTGTTGCATGTTGCCGATGCATTTGAGGCAATGACATCCAACAGGCCCTATCGTAACAGTCTGGGAAAAAAAGAAGCGATTAAGAGGTTGTGCGAAAACAGCGGCAGGCAGTTTGATCCTGTTGTTATTGATGCATTTTTAAGAGTTGCAGGCCGTAAAGGATGGATTTGATCTTTACAGATAATTGTGTGTATTCTGATACATCCTTTTTTGTAGATAATCTTCATTACTTCACCTTGATAATTTACTCTGTAATTAAAGATAAGGTACATACATTCATTGGAGGAAAAAATGGTAAGAAGGGTTCTGCCCTTTGCGATTGTGGCACTTATTATTGCAGGTTGCCAGAAAAAGGTTGATATCGTGAAGTCTGCGATTGTTGTTAATGGTGAATCAATCAGTCGTGATAAAGTGAATCAGGCCGCTGATATACTACAGCAGAGTCTTGTTCGCGCGTACCCTGAGAAGGCTTTTGCTGGTAAAACACCGGAACTTTACAAGACTGCTGCATATCAGCTTGTGTCTAATGTAGTGATGATCGTTGAGGCTGATAAGAAAAAAATTCCTGCCGATACCGTAAAAGTTGACAGTACTATACAGATGATCAAACGGAATTTTCCTAATGATTCTGTTTTTGAAGCTGAACTTAAAAACGCAGGTCAGACTGTGGAAAGCATGAAAAAGCA
Source organism: Fibrobacterota bacterium (assembly GCA_023459055.1). Lineage (GTDB taxonomy): Bacteria > Fibrobacterota > Chitinivibrionia > Chitinivibrionales > Chitinispirillaceae > JAAZBG01. The sequence continues at coordinate 311,634 of JAEWVR010000025.1, read as the reverse complement.
GATCAGTGACGGCATGAAACTTGACTCACTGCTAAAATCGTTTCTGGCCGTAATTCCAGCTGTTTCTGAGGATGAATGCAAGAAATTCTTTGATGAAAACCGGGATAAATATGTTTCAAAATCCAAAGCGCGGGTTAGCCAGCTGATATTTCCTGTAGATTCAACGATGACTCAGGAAAAAAAGGATAACATTAAAAAAACAGCCGCTGAGGCACTGGTTCTTATAAAAAGCGGAAAATCAGTTGATGCAGTGATAAAAAAGTATGCAAAGACTGGCGCAATCGGTGGTGATGCTGGTTTTGTCAATAGGGGAGATATGCGGCCGGTACTTGAGGCTGAGCTTGAAAAACTTAAAAAAGGTGAAACAAGTGACATTGTACCAACAGAGATAGGCTACGTTATTCTTCAGAAAACCGATGAACAGGCCGGTACACTGGTTCCTTATGAAGAAGCAAAGGATCATGTAAGATTTATGGTTGATATGAAAAGAAAAAACGACTATATGGAATCACTTGTTGATAGTCTGGTACAAAAAGCAACTGTTGTCTATAACGATACAACGTTAACCCCGCTTCCCGGAGGAACTCCCCGGGTGGAAGATCTGTTGGATAAGTAACGGTTTTCTGATGATGTCGCAAATGATAATGACATACTCCATACAGGGCTTATGCAAGGGTGGAGTATGTTCAATATTATAATACTAAATTACCATTCTGACATCAGACAATTCCTCTTTTGCCGCAGTATACAGTTTCCTGTCAGAAATGAGGACAATGTCCGGTTTTGCGATTATCGCTGAGGCTAATTGTATCCCGTCAAGAACCTTTAATTGATGTCTGCGGATGACACTGATTGATTTTTGTAAAAGATTGTCTTCAAATTTAATAATTCCAAAATAGTTTAAATCATAGTTGAACTCTTTTTCAATCCAGAGAGCATCCTGTTCGGCAATTGTTTTGTCGTGTAATCTGCGTTCTATTATTGAGTGTACTTCAAGCTCAGTAATGGGTGCGAGAATTATTTCCGATATGGATTCAAGATGTTGGTCAAACTCTTCAGAACCGGATTCTTTGACATATTTTTTAAACAATGTTGATGTATCAATGAATGCTCTCATTCATTCTCCCGTGCTTTTTGAACTGATTCTGAAAAAGTTTCGCCTGCAATAACTCTCTTTGTAAGTGCACGTTTCCAACCGGGATACCTGATATCAGGATTATGAGGTACAATATCGGCGACAGGTTTATTTCTTTCCAGAACAGTTATACATTCACCAGATTTTACTTCTTTAAGATAATTTGAAAAATTATGCATCAAATCCCGAATACTTACTTCTTTCATACACACTCCTTTGAACTGTATACATCAAGTTTAATAAATGTTAGACAAAAAGTCAAACATTTATTGCGGTTAGATTAAAAATCAAAAGAATCAGGTTATTTATTTAAAAAACGGTATGTCCTGGTAGCTATGATCGAGTCATATCATTCCGCTGCGAGGTGTTTTTTATACATTGATTTCAGATTGAGGTGGCGCGGTTGGGGGCACTATAACACTTGATTTTTTACACCTGAACACCCAGAAATGACTGAAGAAAAAGTTAAGGAGTGATCCAAGTGCAATACCAATGAGGTTTGATATTTGATACTGTATATGAAACAATTCGGTGAGAAGGATAAGTGATCCATAGTTGACAATGAATGCTGTGAATGCTGATGAAAGGTGGAATTTGACAAACCTTTTTGACAGGTTGCGATTACTGGTTGCTTTGTTATCTGACCATGTCCATAATGAATTCCAGATAAAGTTGTTTATTATTGATAATTCAATGGCAAGGAGGGATGATATCCGGTAATCAAGTCCACACTGCTCAGTAAGCAAGTAAAGAATTCCGGTGTTGACAATAACTCCGGAGAAACCGACTGAGCCAAATTTAAATGCACGCAGTATTGTTTGCTTGAATATCAAAGAGCAATTATTTATACGTTTCATTGTCCAACCGGTGCTTTGCATACTTCAATTTAAGGTCGTGAAGAAGATAGGTATCACCGTCGGGGCGCATTCCTGCCTTGAACAATGTGTCCATCATTTCGAGCTGTTCCGCCGTTTTAGCAAGCTTTTTTATATCACATGTAAATACTTCAGCAAGTTCCCTTCTGACCATAGCATCAGTTTCTGATTTGTTAATAAGCCTGATTCCATATGGCCCGTAAAGCTGTTTAAATGAAGTTTCATGGACGCGAAAATCTTTGCTGATCTGAACATTGAGGAGTGCATGTTCAACTATGTACCAGATAATTCTTGATAGAATGGTTATAAGAACCCAGCTCCACCACGTATGAAAAATAAAGAACCAGCATAGGGCTCCTAAAAGAACAGATACTATTATTCTGTAAAATGAAAAGAGATACATTTTTATTTACTTTTAAGCAGGTTACTGATCGCGGCTGCAATTAATTGTGCAGCTTCTTCACTCATCATCTGCCGCTTGATACCATTTTTCTGATCTTTTTTACGGAGAAAATTGGCAACGTGAGGTTTAACCGTCTGGGGTGATGATGGTTCCGGTTGTGGCGATGCATCTTTTTGGAGTGCATTTTTCTTTGCAAGTTTTTCAGCAGCCTCTTTGAGGGGCAAACCGCTCCTGAACGGGTTTTTCTTTGCCCTTCGGTATCCATCTGGAGTCAGATATTGAGGCTTCTCATACATATTGGTTACACTCTGAATTCGCGTTCAATCATCTCTGTTATAAACCGGTCGATTGAAACCGGGTAGAACTTGAACCGCGGACTGAAAATCAAGGCTGTACGGGTATTTTCCTCTAACAGTAACTGATCAAGAACCCGGTTGCAGTGATCCTGCGCACTTTCATCAAAGTGGTTTATCTGAAAGTGTTCATTTTTAACCTTAAGATTTTTCCGTCCGGCGTATCCGAAAGAAAAGAGACGCCCTTCGATCTGCTTATCAAATGTTTCAGGATCGAAAACATCACCAAACGAATCCCCAAGCATTCCCGGAGAGATAATAAACTTTGGTGATACATTTATCTTACCATTGATCTCTATCGTATGGGAAGCATTTTCATCATCGGGGGATACCAGAATGTACGCCAAATCATGATACCCTGAAACAATACCACTAATCGGTTTTCTGAGTATATCCGTTTTCTGGTATACTTCCTGCATTTCTTCATTTAATTTGTAGTTTTCCATAGGTCAGTTAAAATAATACTTTTTTTTGAGTTTTATAAGAAATAAATTGTCCTGTGTTGGCGATAAGATTCAAATCAGGAGCAATTTTATGAATTCAATGACGTTTGAGAAAGAAAAAAACTGTGTTTGTCCCTGAATTTTTATCAGTTATCGGGAATTAAATCTATATTTGGAATGATACGATTAATTGTAATTAACCTGGCAATCCGGAAGATCGAATGTTTAATTATCGGGTTATCCAGTTACCGGAATAAGTTTGGAAATGTCCAACCAACAGGATGATAAGTAGATGCGATGTTTAAGTATTTTAATTCTTGCAGGCGTTTTCTGCACTGTTACTGCGAAGGTCTATTCACTTGGTGAAATTGTTGGAATTGCGGTTAAGAATTCAAGATCAATTAAGACTATTGAACAGGAAATGTATAAAAGTGAGGCAGAGGTTCAGGCAGTCTACGGGCAGTCCTTTCCCCATGTATCGTTACAGATGAACCTGAGTCACAATTTCAGTGAGGTTGATTACGATTTTGCACCAACAGGTAATGAGTTTGTTGACAATTTGTTAAAATCCATTTCGTCAAGGATTGAACCGAAACAGAGTAGCGGGCAGATTGGATTGACACTTGATCAACCGCTCTTTGCACAGGGGAAAGTGTACTATGGTTTAAAACTTGCGAAGAAAAACAGAGTGATTCTAAATTGTAAACTTCAGGAAGAGAAGCTCAGGGTCAGGGGCATTATTGTAAAACAATATTTCAATGCGCTGATGCATAGCAGAAATTACCAGATTGCAAATGAGTCGGTGATTATTGCCCGTGAGGCACATCGGGTCGTAACGACTCGTCAATCCGTTGGAACGTCAAGCGAGTTTGATACACTTTCCTCACGGCTGCATCTGAAAAATGCCGAGTTGGCATTGACAAAAACAGAGATTGAACGCCGGAACGCATACGAGACACTTTTAACAACCAGTGGAATTACCGAATCGTTATCATCATTCGGTCTTGTTGATTCTGTACCGCTTCGTGAATATACTCTTGACCTTGATCAGACTCTCGAGCTTGTTAAAAAGGATAATCTCACACTGGTACAATTAAGTGGTTATGGAGAGGTATTTGATTACAGGATAAAACTTGCCATGACTGATTATCTTCCGGGAATTTTCGCAGGAATTACGCTTGGCAGAAACGGGCAGCTCAACGGTTATTCCGAATTCGATAATATCCGGTGGGTTGACAGCAGGATAGTTCATGCTGGATTGAAATGGGACATCTTTTCCGGTACTATCCGTAATCAACGATTAAGTCAGGCCCGGATCGACAGAACAATATTTGATTTGAATGAAAAACAGGTAATTGATAATATGATTCTTTCTGCACGCAATGCCTATGATTTTGTTACCATGAGTAAAGAACAGCTTGTCCTTGCTGGAGAGGCTGTAATGCTGGCGGAGAAGGCGTTGTCTCTTGCAAAAATTTCGTATGATGCCGGCAGTAAGATTTATCTTGATTTACAAAATGCAGAACTTGAGCTTCATAAAGCCAAAATGTCTGAGAACAATGCCCGGTATACCTATTTTACGTCTGTTGTTGATCTGCAGATTCTTACTGGTACTTTGCAGTTCTAATTGTATCTGAACATAGCTGTGCGTTCAACTCCGGAATCTTGGTTTAAAAAACACGGCAAAGAGAACAAATACGACAACCGATATGATTAACGGTACTATCCAGAATGTTGAAAAAACAATTGCACCATTTGCGTTTTTTGAAAAATCCAGACAAAATCCAGCGATAAAATTTCCTGCAATAATACCATTGCTTGATACGAATGTGTAAAGCTGCTGAACTGCAGCACGATTGTTCGGCTGGCACTGTTTATCAATATAGATTGTAATTGGTACAAAGAAGAACGCCCATGTAATCCCGTGAACAGCAATACCGCTAAAAAGCAGTATGTCCTGTGTTCCAACAGCAAACAGTACAAACCGGAATATTTCAAGTCCGATTCCTGCCAGCATGGTTATTTTAAAACCGAACTTTTTTAAAATGAACGAAAGAATCAGTAAAAGGAATATTTCGGGGATCTGACCAATACTCAGAATAGAAAGGATATCATTTTCTGCATATCCGACTGATTTGACAAATGGTGCTGCACCGATAACGTAAAACCGGTCAACAAGGAGGACAAAACAGGTAAAAACAGAAATAAGGACAAGAGTTACATCGAATCCTGAATTTGTGAAGAGCGATTTAAAAAAAAGCCTGGGATTGATAAGAAGCAACAACTGATCCCTGACAAGGCTAATTGACGTTTTCGGGATCATCTTGATTCCGCAGGGCAGGAGTAATGCATATAGTGATAAAACAACCGATGATACCACGCTAAGTTGAAGCGCACCCTGAAGGTTTGAGGAAATCAGAGGGATTTTTAATGATGAGATTGCACTGAATCCCCACGCTGCAGATATCCATCCGATTGTACCCCACAAGCGGATATCACCATAATAATTACGGTCATGAAGATGATGAAATGAAATGGTATTGGTGAGTGCTCCGGTAGGACTGAGTATTACCATGTAAAGTACAAAAAAAATAAGAAAAGGTATATACGCGGCCTGTTGTATAAGAATAAGCATGAGTACTGCGCCTGCAAGATGAAGTAACGAGAGTAACCGTTCTGCCGCAATTATTCTGTCTGCAATTACCGAACTTAAAAGCGGTGCAAAAAAAGATGCAATCGCTGACAATGAAAGTACTATACCAATTTGTAAACCGCTAAAATGAAGATGATCCTTCATATACAGACTCATGATTGGAATCGTGCATCCCAGCACAAAGAACTGAAGAAACATCATACCGGCAAGTTGTGTGTGACGAATCGGGTTGACAGGAAACAGACGTAACGAACTGCTCATGGCACTTGAAATCCTTATTATCCTACAAAAGAAAGGCTTAAAATATATTCTGACAATTAGTGCGACGTGAACAAATACCGGCACTTTGTACTAACTCATTGAATTTAAATGATAATCAACAATTTTTATGACTGAATAAAGATATATCCAATTTTTAAACCGGTATTTATGTTTAATATCACATATCAACAAATCGCAGATATTTGTTGTATGTTGTCATATCTGTCATATTGTGAGATATATTTATTCGCTGGATAAATAATTAAATCTGAAAAAATGGACGAATTCAATTATGGTTATACGTGATGTACATGGTATAGAGTGGGATAGATGGCAGCCAAAGGAGCGGGCTGTGCTTTGCTTTATCAGGGATGGCGGGCGTGTAATGCTGATTCATAAAAAGCGGGGGCTTGGTAAGGGTAAGGTAAATGCACCAGGAGGTAGAATTGAGCCGGGGGAAACGACAGAGTTCGCTGCCGTGAGAGAAACACAGGAAGAGATTGGTCTGACACCATCAGAGCTCGAAGTGCGCGGAGAACTTTTTTTCATCTTTACCAATGGCTATTCGCTTCATGGTACCGTTTACTTTGCAAATAAGTTCACTGGTACACCGGTTGAAACTGATGAAGCAGACCCGTTCTGGTGTGATATTGATACAATACCATACGACAATATGTGGGCTGATGATCGATTATGGCTCCCGCTTGCACTTGATGGGAAATATTTCAAGGGATATTTTATTTTCGAAGATGACAAAATGCTAAGCCATAAGGTAGTGACAAGTGACAAGTGACAAAGTCTCTGAGAAGCCCTGCGGGCTTCGAACATTCCTAACTAGTCACATGTCACATGTCACTTCTTCTAAAGATTATATTTGTATTTAAGATACAGTTCAAGACTGGATCTCTCATCTGTGGAAAGAATCCGGTTAAAAATTATGAGTTCTGCGATATCACCGAACCACGGGAATGCCGTCGAACCACTACCTGTGAGACAATTGCCAAGTGACAGGTAGGTGTGACTATATGCCTGTATATTTGCCAGTGTATCAGTCATATTGTCAAGCCCAACTACTATGTTGAATGATTGATTGGCGATACCTGTGGTGCTATAGCTGACAACATGCCATTGATTAGGGGACATGGTAAATTGTGAGCGTTTATTAGATACAAGAGCCTGATATGATGGTTTTGAATATGCTGCCAGTTTTCCATCACGGGCTATTCCAAATCCTGTATATGCTGTGCCCGGGATACCGCCAAAAACAGTGTTGCCATTTTCGCATGATGACAATAATGTAAGATATTCGCTTCCTGCTGTTGTGGAGTCATATCGTGCGACAACATAGACAGTCAGTGAATCTTTAAAGAGCGATCCTTCTGTTTCGTTTGAAAGGTACTCGTTTTTATTATTGAAATGTACCGAAGAATAGTTATTGATGGTATTTTCTTTGGTGTAAATATATGTCGTTGAAACTAAATTACGGAAGATGAACGGGTTTTCACCGGTTCCTGCCCATGTTTCAAGTGGTGATGAGGGCGTTGCAGAATAAGAATATCCACTTTGTGTAAACCAGCTGTAGAGTCCACGATAAAAATCAGGATATTGGACGTACAATATTGGGATGATTACGGTATCACTTGTTTTTGTTTTATCTGATAGAACCACTAACAATGTATCGGTTAACTTTTTTGACAAGTGATATAATTTCACGGAAAATGTATCACCGGCGATTTGAAATGCTGATTTTTGAGCATTTAAAGTAATTGACAGTATATGCTTTTCAGTCCGGGGATCATCATTATCGGTGATTTTAAAAGCGACAATTTCCGTATCGACTGGATTTGATAATAGTATGGAATTCCCGTGAAACAGTGTTGCATCGGTTGACCATTGAAGTCTTGCTGTATCTTTATTCGGTCGAAGAATTGTTAAACTTCTGTAAAGTGTGTCGCTGAATTTGAGTGAATCTTCTGTAATAAGTTGCAGTTCTATAGTCCCAGTATCAATCTCTATCGGTTTCCAGCGTACCAAAGAATCTCGTGACATGTCAAGAATTGGAATGTTTCTGTTGATTATTCTCGCAGTATAATTAAATGGACGCTTGCCGGTGTTTTCGATTGTCTTTATGATAAAATCAAGAGAATCTTTTCCTGCTTCGAGAAATAATGGAATTTTTGTTGAATCACTGATTGTGATGACCGGGGCCATTTTAGCCGGATCCATAATTGCAAACGGATAGTATCCCTTGACAGCCTTAAAACCATCCTTGATCTGAAACGAGAGTTCATCGGTAATGTCGGTAGCAGCTGGAATCCATGTAATCACACCATTGCTGTCAATGTTCATTGATTCCGGATGTCCGGACACGGTAAACGTGATTGCATCATTGTCTGTATCATACCACTTGATTGTATCAGTGTATTTTTGCCCGATAAATACCACATAAGGGATTGTTTTATTCATTGAATAGGTGGGAGGGGCATTCTTTATTAATAACAACGTGTCAATTTTTGAGTTCCCTTTAACATCAATAACGTTGACAAACAAATTGTTTACCTTATGCTGAAGTGAGCGCATCGTATATACGGCTCTGTAGGCATTCTCGGGCATTATAATGGAATCTGTTCTGGTATCGGATCTGAAAATTACGCGTTGAATTCCACTCCCTGCATCAAAAGTATTAATAATTATACGCGCAGAATCTTTTTCTGTATAGTAAATCTCATTGTTTACCAGTTGCGTATCAATCTCAATGGATGTAATAACCGGAGGCGTGTTGTCTTCAATGTCTTTTGAATAATAGATCGGAACAAACGTTGAATCAAGAATATAGTTATTTGTATCCACGGCCCTTATCCTGAATGAATTTGTTCCTTCAGAAAGGGACAGTATCGTATTCCACTGACCATAGCCCCTGATTGTTGTATCCTTGACGGGGATGTCATTCAGGAAAAATTGTATGTTGACAAATTGGTTGTCAGAATTTTCAATAGTACCGTATACACTGATCGCATTACGCGTTGTTGACAATTCATTGCCGGAAAAACTCCCGATTTTAATGGATGTCACACCACGACTTACTGCAAGTTTGTCAAATTCAATTGCGAACGTATCTGCGGTATCATTGCCAAATGCGCTATTGTCAATTGCATAGACAATCATATAAATCGGATTCTCAGGGGTGTGAAGATGAACATTTTTCACTATTTTCGTATATACATTCAAGCGTTTGTAATCAGGAGGCTGATTATTAATCTTTACATTGCCGACAGCCTGGTTTCCTCTGTCGGTAACCCGTACCATAAAGCTGAAAATGGAATCTGAAGTTTTAATTCTTTTATTTACCGGATCAAAATGTTCATTCATGCATAGTATTACAGGAGGTGTTGTGTCGATAAAAGTATAATTAAACGTAACTTTTGGTGACTGATATAATGAATCACTGATCCAGAATGTTCCATCAGATTCTATATTGTTGACAGATGTTATCGATGTGTGGACTGTTGTATAGGGAGACTGAACCAGTTGTCCTCCGGTACCGAATTCCCAATTGTACATAATGCCATTCTTATCACCCGCTCCTCTGGCTGTAAGTGTCAATGTGTCTGCAAGCGCGTGTTCAGGAATATCGGGTTGAAATAGCGGATTCCTGACAAGTAAAGATATCTCCTGTATTTGTTTATCATTATTAACACGATAGGTAATAATCTCAATTGTTTGTTTACCCGTGTCATAGAATGAAACAGGGAAAACATAATGTTCATTTGTAGGGTTAATAACCACCTGGCGGTTCCATAAACGGTTTCTTTCAATGCGTATAGAAAACGAATCAATGAGCTCACAGACTGTCGCGGCCACGGTTAGTGTTTCTGCAGAAAAAACAGACGCACTGTCATGGCCGCTGTCATTAAAAGTTGATTTTTCCGCAATGTAGTGCATTTTTGCATTCGAATAATCTGAAAACGGGCTTTCAGGATGTGAGCAAAGGAGCATAAGTGGAATCGTAATGATAAAGGAAACGAACTTTTTCATAGTTGTACCTGCGACCTTTAGAATGTAAATGTCCATGTAAAGAAAGCCAGACCACCTAACAGGACCAGAGAACTGCCCCCTATAAACCATTTATCATTATTTACTTTTTCGTTATATTTTTTCCAGTCAGTACCCGTATGTGAATTAAGATTGACAAAATCGGTTTTGCTGAGTCGTTGCAGTCTTTTGGAATCGTTGTTTAATTCTACTGCATAGTAGATACCACCTGCGGCACCGCCAAGAATAAGTGTTGTTCCGATTATCCGGAAGATTGTTCTCTTTTTTGCAATCGGATCACTAAACAGATTTATGGTCTTTCCCAATATGTCATAATTGTCCAGGGTGTAGGTAAAAAGTGTATCAGTCAATGGATATTCCTGCTGATCAATCGTTATGACACTTTTCCCATTGTCAATAACGGTAAGCGGATCCAGTCGGATGAATTTGCTTTCTGATGTAATACAATACACCGAATAGGCAATGGTTACATGGGCTAACTGCGTTCCCAGAGAATTGAGTGTCATATAAATTCCGTCCCAGTCGAACGGATTGGCATCTCTTGTTGCTGCTGGATTATACCGGCGGTCGTATTCAGATGTAAAAACGATTGGCTTCTCAGGAGTACCACGTGCAATAAGGCGTCCACGAATATGTAAACCTGTAAAATTTCTGAAAAGAAGTACTGTTCCCGGTTCAATTGTTACAGTTCTATCCGGCGGAACCTCAATATTGGAGGTAATGATATAGGGATGTTCACTGTACCTGATCAGAGATGGCAGCGTTCCGATCAGCGTATCGAGTGGGATTGATTTATTAGAATCAGATTTTTGTGCGTACACCAAAGATGAAATACAGAAAAATAAAAGAAAATATGACATTTTCTTCATTTTTACCCCTTAATTGCACGATATCGCTCACTAATCCGCGAGATTTCCTCGTCGGCCTTTTTAAAGTACTCGTGTGATGGATCCAGGCGTAACTCACGTTTCACATTATACCACGCTTCGAGTGCCTTTTTCCATGTATTTTCATCGGGGTAATTATCAAACCGTTTCGATTTCACAAGGGCTGAATAGTATAATATCTTATTTGATGCCTGCTCTAAAGTAATAATCTCACGCGGTGAAGTTGATGCAGATTCAAGGAATTGCTCTGCAGATTCAAGATTGCCTCTGTCAAGCATTATACGTGCTTTGTCAATTAAAATTTCCGTTTCACGCGATGTATTGGAAAGAATAAAAATTGTGAATTGTTTATAATCTGTAAACTCAAGAAGCCTTGCTTTAAGCACCTGTGCCCGCTGTGTCTGCATTGTTGTCTCATCAATGTTACTCATCAATGATGCTGCCTCAGTATAGTTTTTTGCCTGAAGTTCTTTAAGGATAATCAGCAGGATATCTTTAGTATCATATCTTGTCTTTAATTGATCTACGTTTGTCTCCTTAACAGGTTTCGCAGTATTGCTTACCGTGACAGGTGTGGATTGATTTGCGCCTGTTTGTGTTTTTTTTACGGGAGGCTGTCCTGGTGTTTTTGCCATAATATTTCCCGGCTTTGAAATTTTTTGCGTATCCTGTGCCTTATTAGTGACTTGTGCAATCAATTTCAGTGAATCTGCCTTTTTTCGAGCCAGTGAATCTGCAACTCTTACAGCGAGCTCCTCAACCTGCTTTTTTTTGGCATTTGACGAGATAATAATTAAAGAATACAGCAGCGCAAAACAGACAAGTATAACTGCAGCATGTTTTTTTCTGATTTTAATATTTGCTACATTTATTTTCGGAACAATTTTTTCCCGAATGGATTGGGTCATGAAATCACTGACAACTGCTTCAGGTTTCTGAGTGCATACCCTGTCATAAATACTGTTGAGCTCATCCTGAAGAGTTGTGGATGTCTGGGGACGGCGGCTCTTGTCGTAATTCATGCAACGATCAATTAGTTCGAGCAGGCCATGCGGGACTTTAAGCACGAATGAATCAAGGGATTTATAACGGTTTTTTGATTTATCAGCAAGCAGTTTCGTTATATTGTTCTCCGGGAATGCAAGATGACCGCACACCATTTCGTAGAGGCAGATACCAAAAGAATAGATATCGGTAGTGATATCAAGGTCCCGGCTTTCAAGCTGTTCGGGTGAGAGATACTGCAGCGTTCCGATTATTGCCCCGTCAACGGTGTGAAATGATGTTGAAGTAGGGCGTGCAATACCAAAATCCATGAGCTTAACTGTGCCATCCTTACAAACCATAATATTGCCGGGTTTTAGATCCCGGTGAATAATACCATGATAGGTATTGTTATAAAGAACATATTCATGGTTATGTGCATATTCAAGAGCACGGGCTACCATAATTCCGATTGCAAGGGTAACCGGTACAGGTAGCGCACCTCTGAGGTGGATAAGTTGTTCAAGTGTAAGACCATCAGCTTTTTCCATTTCGATGTAGGGGAGACCATTCCAATCACCAACGCCATGAATTTCTATGATGTTAGGGTGATGCAATTTTGCAGTGATCTTAATCTCAGTCTGGAACCGTTCCCGTGTTTCGATATTACAGTTTGGATGCAGCAATTTAACGGCCCGATGTACCTCAAGCTGAGAATTCCAGATCTCGTAAACGCTTGCCATTCCACCATCACCTAATATCCGCGTAATAGTACCGGAGCCAAGAGGGATGGGCTCTTTACCATTGGGCCTGACAAGAGTAGTGGTGGTATTTTTTACTGATTTCGTGTTCAGAGGATCACCTGTTAATTACTTGTTATTCCCACTATATATATACAATATTACCCTGTCGATAATCAATTTGCTATATTTAAATGTTTAAATCCTAAATATACTGTACGCCTTAAATGACATTTCATAAGTTGCTGGAATAGATCAGGTATTTGGATTTTTCTCCGATTGCATAAAGTATCTTTAACAGTATGCAAATTGCCATTTTTCAGGGTTTTCTATTAACAAATAGTAATTTGCCTTCCTGGGTGAAGTGATACAGAATTCAAAGGAACATAATTTACATATGAATTTTAAGAACTATCTGACAATTGTCAAATTTACCATTTCCGATGAGCTTCATAATAAGAGTTTTTATGTGATGGCGGGTATTGGAGTATTGCTTGTTTTCATGTTACGCGGTTGTTTTAACGGTAATGTTCAGGTTAACGGGCAGTCGGTAAATGCACTTGATATCGGCTATTGGGCATCAATTGTAGCATTTAATCTGATTGCGGTTGCCGGTATGATGATCTCCGTGCTGCTTTCGATGAGACTTCTGAAACGTGACCGGGAGTATGGGATGGCAACGGTTATTCTATCAAAACCGGTTCGCAGGACTGAGTATATGGCAGGTAAAATAAGCGGAATCTGGCTGCTCTCGTATGGATTTACGTTACTGCTCCATATGTGCGTGTACATTCTCATGCTGATAAAAACCGGGGGGCGGATACCGTTCTTCATTCCTGCATCAATGGTGACATCAATCGGTGTGCTTTTCGTGATTGTACTTGTTATGGTTCTGTCAACCGTGCTGCCGGATGTTATTGCAGCACTCATTACCATTGGTTCCGGGGCTGTAAGCATCGCGATTGATTCGTTTACGATGATCTCTGATAAAGCAAATATTCACCTTGATACATCAATGAGTGCCGGGACGGTCATTGCGACTATCTGGCCAAAGGTTGCATCGCTTCTGTTCTTTGCGACATCATTGATACGTGAGCAGCCGTTTCTTACGAAAATACCGGTACACCCCATTGTAAACCTTCTGGTACTTATAGTGGGTGCAGGTGTGCTCCTTTTCTGGAAATTTTCCAAAGAGGAGATTGTGTAGGGAGCGACAGGGGTCTTTGCTCTATCATACATGCAGCTATATTCTGCGTAATTGTGACTTATTTCTCATTATTTAGCAAATTCCAATACAAAATTATACCCTGCGTTATGCATTCTATGGATAAAATCTCATCTGTTTTTCACGCTTAATCATTATTTCCGTAATTAAATCACCTGTCTGTTAATGCATTTCGGATAAAACATACTGTTTAAGAAGTTCAGGAGTGCACTGATTTATTTATCCAGAGCTCTATTATCCTGATTATGAACACGGTGGATAAACTCTTGTTAAAGCTTGAATTAAGTGTTAGAAAGGTTGTGGTGTATCCGTTGACTCCTGAACACAGTTTATAAGTGTCGTTAAATCACGTAGGTTGACAAACGCAATTTTTACATTTTTTTAACTTTATTATTCGGAATATTTGATTTATTTTTGTTACGCTCTTAACAATAACTCTATAACGCATGAGTACTATGGGTTTACCAGACAGTTTTGATACATTACACGCCGGTTCTGTGAGTTTTAAAATTTACAGATTTGGTGAACTTGAGTCTACAAACCTGTATTTAAAAGAAAATGCAGTGGAGTCTGATGATTTTTCAGTGATTCTTACGGATACGCAGACTGCCGGCAGGGGTAGATTTGACAGAAAGTGGGTTTCGCGAAGTTCCAGAGGATTAACATTCTCTGTAAAAATTCCGCTTAATACCATCCCCGTTGAAAACTGGTGTAATATAACACAGCTGATGGCGCTTGCGGTCTGGGAATTGCTCGAAAAGCAGGCGGTGCTTTCGCTAATCCGGTGGCCGAATGATGTTATAGTCGGGACTGCCAAAATCGGTGGAATTTTAGCGGAAACAGTTACAGTACGTGGAAAAAGTTTTATTGTTCTTGGTACGGGCATAAATATAAATGAGAGCCGTGATGATTTCGCAAATCTTGACAGAGAGGCGACATCACTGGCGATACTGACAAACAGGGACTTTGATGTATACCCTTTGTTGAAAGATCTTCTTCTCATTTTTGCGAAGCTGCTCAGTGAGGCAGCAGTTTCTGGATTCGGGCCGTTTATAAGCAGGATTGACTCGCTTCTTTACAGACCTCAAACACCTGTAAAAGTTGTCGGTGGTGATACTGAGTATACAGGAACGATCCGGGGACTTAATGCTCAGGGACGGATTCTGTTGGATACCGTTAATGGCACTGTCGAAGTGCTTTCAGGAGAGATAACGTCGCGGATGTAAAGAAATTTACATCTAATCTATATTTAATTGCAACATAGGAGTACCTCATGAATTTGGAAACGTTCTTTAGTGCGTTTCAGGGGATTCAGGCAATGATGGCATCCCCGCCTCAGATGGTATTGGCCAGAATTGGCTTGATACTGCTGGGTTTTCTGCTGATATACCTTGGTAAAAAAGGTATTTTGGATCCTTTACTGATGATACCGATGGGGCTTGGAATGTCGGTTATTAACGCGTCTGTAATGTTTTTTGATCCATTGAATCTTCATGCTGGTGGCTTAGGGACTCTTTTTGTTGAGGCTCAGGCTGGTGCTACAGGAGACAGAGTCAGAGATGCTGCAGATTTAATGTACATTATGGGAATTGACTGGTTGCAGCCGATTTATTCCTTTACATTTTCCAATGGTTTGATTGCATGTCTTGTGTTTTTGGGAATCGGTGCTCTGCTTGATGTTGGATTTTTAATGGCACGGCCGTTTATGAGTATCACAATAGCGCTTTTTGCTGAAATCGGTACTTTAATAACGTTTCCACTTGCTACACTTTTTGGATATAATATTAAACAGGCTGCGGCGATTTCGACAATTGGAGGAGCGGATGGACCTATGGTGCTTTTCACCTCTCTGAAACTTGCACCTGAATTGTTCGTACCGATTGCGATTATTGCGTATCTCTATCTTGGTTTCGCGTATGGTGGATACCCATATCTTATTAAATTTATGATTCCGAGTAAGAAAATTCGTGGTACACCAATGAAACCGGATACATCAACAAGTAAAATTTCATCCGGACAAAAGATGGCATTTGCAATTGTTGCCTGTGTTGTTCTGTGTTTCCTCCTTCCTGTTGCATCACCACTGCTTTTTTCACTGTTCCTTGGAGTTGTTATCAGGGAGTCGGGGATAAAGCCATTTCAGGACTTGCTTACAGGTCCAATCCTCTATACTGCAACGTTGTTTTTAGGTTTAATGCTTGGTATTTTGTGTGAGGCAAACACGATTCTTGATCCAAAAGTATTGCCACTTCTTATTCTTGGTGTTACAGCGCTTATACTTTCTGGTGTTGGCGGTATTATTGGTGGGTACCTTTTCTGGTTCTTTTCAGGAAAGAAAATCAATCCGGTCATTGGTATTGCTGGTGTAAGTTGCATTCCTACAACTGCAAAGGTTGCACAAAAAGTTGTGCAAAAAGATAATCCTCATGCGATTGTCATGCAGTTTGCATTAGGTGCAAATGTTATGGGTGTTATTACATCTGCGATTATTGCAGGCGTATTCTGCAGTATAATTAAATAAGGGGTAAAATAGTATGAATGAAGCAATATCATTGTCATTTGTAACATCGATCATCTTGATTATCATATCTTTTTTCATTGCTTTTATTGTAAAAATTATGACTGTTATTCTCCATAAGTTTGCAAAGGAGAGTGATACAACAACTATTGCCAGTAATGATATGTCAAGTGATGAGTCTGAAATCGCTGCGGTTATAGCAATCGCAAAATCAAAACAGTAAAACACAGAGGATATAGATTATGAAAAAGCAAGTTAAATTCATGTTGACAGCGTTCAGAGACGGTTTTCAGTCAGTATATGGTGCACGTGTATTTTCGAAAGATTTCCTTCCTGTAGTTGAAGAAGCAGCTGCAGCGGGTATCGAGCATTTCGAAGCGGGCGGTGGTGCGATGTTCCAGTCTGCATATTTCTATTGTAACGAAGATGCATTCGCAGTTATGGACGCATTCCGTAAAGCTGCAGGTCCGAAGGCTAATCTTCAGACACTTGCCCGTGGTATCAACGTTGTCGCTCTCGACTCTCAGTCAAGTGATATTGTAAATTTACATGCCAGACTTTTCAAGAAGCATGGTATGACAACGATCCGTAACTTTGATGCACTCAATGATGTAAATAACCTTATTTATTCAGGAAAATGTATTAAAGATGCAGGCCTGCGTCACGAAGTAACGGTTACGATGATGGAACTTCCTCCGGGTTGTGATGGTGCACATACACCTGAATTCTATATTGACACATTGAAAAAGATTCTTGATGCCGGCATTCCTTATGATTCAGTCTGTTTCAAGGATGCATCAGGTACAAGCCGTCCTCAGAAAGTATATGATACAATAAAGCTCGCAAAGAAACTCCTTGGCGATTCTGTTACTGTTGTATTCCATTCGCATGAAACTGCAGGAACCGGTACTGTTTCTTACAAATCTGCAATCGAGGCTGGTGTTGATCAGATCGATCTTTCACTTGCACCGGTCAGTGGTGGAACCTGTCAACCTGATGTGTTGACAATGTGGCATGCACTTCGCGGAACAGAGTACGATCTCGGTATTGATGTCAACAAGATTATCAAGTTGCGTCAGTCCTTTAAAGATGCAATGAAAGACTATATGCTTCCCCCTGAAGCAACCGCTGTTGAGGCGCTTATTCCATTCTTCCCGATGCCGGGTGGGGCACTTACTGCCAACACACAGATGCTTCGCGATAATGGTCTTCTTGATAAATATCCTGAAGTTATCGCTGCAATGGGTGAAACTGTTGCAAAGGGCGGCTTCGGTACATCAGTTACACCTGTATCACAGTTCTACTTCCAGCAGGCTTTCAACAATGTCATGTTTGGCAAATGGAAGAAAATTGCTGAAGGTTATGGCAAAATGGTACTTGGTTATTTTGGTAAGACTCCTGTCGCACCGGATGCTGAAGTTGTTGCGATTGCAAAAGAACAACTTAAGCTTGAACCGACAACTGAGAGCCCGCTTGCAATTAACGACCGTAATCCGAAAAAAGGTATTGCAGCTGCAACAAAAATGCTTACTGATGCAGGTGTGGCTGTTACCGATGAGAATATCTTTATTGCTGCATCATGTGCCGAGAAGGGTATTGCATTCCTTCAGGGTAAAGGAACCGTTGGTGTTCGTAAAGAATCTGCAGAAAAGAAAACTGAAGCTGCAGCTCCTGCTGCAGCACCGACTGCAGCAACAAAGAGCAATGCCTTCACAATCACACTTAATGGCAAGTCGTATGATGTCAAAATTGACGGATCACAGGCAGTGGTTAACGGACAGTCGTTTACCTTTGATGCAAAAGCCGGTTCAGCAGCAGCAACTACAGCGGCACCAGCTGCAGCACCAAGTGGTGAGGGCAAACCGATTGCAACACCACTCCCCGGTCTTATTCTCCGTATCGAGAAAAAAGTCGGTGATATGGTTAAAGCCGGTGACACGATCATGGTTATCGAATCCATGAAGATGGAAACACCGCTCAATGCTCCGAATGCCGGTAGAGTACAGGCAATCAAGGTACAGCCCCAGCAGCAGGTTCAGGCTGGTACTGTCGTTGCGATTGTTGGATAAGATTTTCGTATAGCAGTGTAACCATTCATAGTATTCTGTAAAGTCTACTATGAATGGTTTTTTTTTAGGAATATCAGGCATAATTTCAGTATAAAGGAAATCACGTATGTCAATTCAGGAAGAATCATTGAAAGCCCACGGAGAGTGGAAAGGCAAAATTGCAGTTGTCAGTACTGTACCGGTTACCAATAGAAAAGAATTATCGCTTGCATATACTCCTGGTGTTGCGGAGCCATGTCTTGCCATTCAGAAAGATGTTGATTTGTCATACGCATATACCCGCCGGTGGAATCTTGTAGCGGTAGTTACTGATGGAACCGCGGTGCTTGGTCTTGGCGATATCGGCCCGGAAGCCGGTATGCCGGTTATGGAAGGTAAAGCGGTTCTTTTTAAAACATTCGGTGATGTTGATGCTTTCCCGCTTTGTATCCGTTCCAAAGATACCGATGAAATTGTCAGAACGGTAGAGCTGCTTGCAGGAAGTTTTGGCGGGATCAACCTTGAAGATATCTCTGCCCCACGCTGTTTTGAAATTGAGGAACGTCTCAAGAAATCATGTGATATCCCGATTTTTCATGATGATCAGCATGGTACTGCGGTTGTCACACTTGCAGCGATGATCAGTGCACTGAAACTTGTTAAAAAAGATATTAATAACATTTCTGTTGTTGTCAATGGAAGCGGTGCTGCAGGTATTGCAATTACCAAACTTCTCATGTCAATGGGACTTAAGAAGGTTATCCTGTGTGATACAAAAGGTGCAATCTGGGATGGCAGACCGGATCTTAACCCGGCAAAACAGGCTATGGCAAAGATTTCTAATCTTGACAAAGTAAAAGGCACTCTGAAAGAAGCGATTGTCGGTACCGATGTTTTCATTGGTGTTTCTGCTCCAAATATGGTTACGGGTGAGATGGTTAAAACTATGGCAAAAGATCCAATTATTTTCGCAATGGCTAATCCGACACCTGAAATCCTTCCTGATGTGGCAAAAGCGGCTGGAGTACGCGTTATGGGAACCGGAAGAAGCGATTTTCCCAATCAGATCAATAATGTACTTGCTTTCCCTGGAATATTTCGCGGTGCTCTTGACGTACGGGCAAGTGATATTAATGACGAAATGAAAATCGCTGCTGCGAAGGCCATTGCATCTCTTGTCAGTGATTCGGAGCTTAAGGAAGATTATATTATTCCTGCACCGTTTGATCCACGAGTCGGCCCGGCTGTTGCAGAAGCAGTTCGTCAGGCCGCACGAAAAAGTGGCGTAGCGAGAATCTGACACTGTTGTGAATTGTAGATGTTACAAAACGTTAATGTATTGTGTGTAAAGGGGTATTATAGCCCCTTTTTTTAATTCTGTCATAAGATTTACTATGTGAGAATTGTACCGGTTGTGGTCCCCTGAATCCAACCACGGCAGGCATTACCAAGGGTCTACAGCTAATGTTGTTGCCTTAAGCTTGGCATGTTGCAACTGTAATAATGAACGCCCCCTAAATCCCCCAGGGGGACTTAAAGAGTTAAGTGTTTTATTTTTCCTCTCATTACTCAAGTCCCCCTGCGGGGGATTTAGGGGGCGCGGGGATAGATGCGAAAACAGAATATCAAGGTACACTATGAAAGACTTTACAAAATTCAAAGACATCCCCAAGCATGTTGTCTCTCTGAGCAGAGAAAACAGGTTGAATCCTACCAGTTGTGAGGAAAAATTGTGGAGTGTTTTGAGTTGTAAGAAAATATTCGGACTAAAATTCAGACAGCAGCATCCGATTGACAGATACATTGCAGATTTCTATAACCATGATTACAGACTCGTTATTGAAGTTGATGGAGCGATTCATAGCAAACAAAAAGAATATGACAAAAATCGTGATGATTACATTAAGGCATCGGGATATGCTGTTTTACGATTTACTAATGAACAGGTGGAAAACGAACTGGAGATGGTTGAGGCTACGATAAGGGAGTGGTTAATAGCACGTCTCCGGAAAACGCACCCCTTGAAAAATGAGCGCCCCCTAAATCCCCCGCAGGGGGACTTGAAGAGTTAAGTGTTTGATTTTTCATCTCATTCCTCAAAGTCCCCCTGCGGGGGATTTAGGGGGCGTGTATTGTTGTGTCAAGCTTAAGTTAATGACATTTGCGGGGGATTTAGGGGGCGTATCACATTATGTAAATATTAAGTTAACGACATTGAGGATAATGTGTGTCGCATTAAACGGACGAGTTCTTTTTACTGTCTGCGAAATACTTTTCAAGCATTGATGTCAGTTCTGCTTTACGGAATGGCTTACAGAGACTGCCTGAGAATCCAAATTGAGACGGGTCTTTCATGATGGGATCATCCGCATAACCGCTCACAACAAATACCGGAATTGTAGTGTTGAAAGTTCTTATATTGTTTAGTGTTTCTCTGCCACCCATACCGCCCGGAATTGTAAGATCGAGTAAAATGCCGGTAATTACTTTGTCTGGTAAAAGTTTTTTAAGCGTATCAATTGCCTGAAGGCCATCAATGGTTGATACTACTTCATAACCGAGTTTTTCCAGCATGACTGTTACTGTATCACGCATAACCTCTTCGTCATCCATGACGATAAATAGACCTTGTCCGTTGTGAGTATTACTTTCGGGGAGTTCTGTAAAAGTCATGACAGCTGTTGCCGGGATGTAAATATACACTGTAGTTCCGTTGCCTGCTTCCGAATCTACTTCTATGGTACCCTGATGACGATGGAGAATGGAATAAGAGGTTGCCAGACCGAGGCCGTGGCCAGTGGGTTTTGTTGTGTAAAAAGGAACAAACAACTTGTGCATATTTTCTTTATCAATGCCTATTCCGTGGTCTTGTATCGAAATCCTAACATAATTTCCGGCGTTAAGTGCCGGGATCTCTTTTTCCTTGAGTGATACATTTTCAGCAGTAACGTTTATTTCGCCCCCATCTGGCATTGCCTGTACAGCATTGATTACAATATTGTCAATAACCTGTGCAATCTGATCTTTATCTATGTTACAATTCCAGAGATCGTGAGCAATGGTAAAGCTGCTCTTTACTGACGATCCACTTAAGGCAAACTGAACAGTTTCCTGAACAAATGGGAATAGCGGCATGACTTTTTGAATTGGAGCACCACCTTTTGCAAATGTCAATAGTCGTGATGTAAGCTCTCTGGCCCTGTCAATAGTTGATAGTGCTTTAGAAAGATATTTTTGAACATCATCATCATTGGAAGCACTCATTGCTATGTCGATATAACCGAAAATCCCTCCCATCAGATTATTGAAATCGTGTGCGATGCCACCGGCAAGAATTCCAAGAGATTCGAGTTTTTGTGATTTCTGCAGCATGATTTCCGTATTTTTGCGTTCTGTAACATCCTGAATTGTTCCGATCATGTACATTGGAGATCCGTTGTTATCCAATACGACTTTACCCTGACCATTTACCCAACGAATTTCCTTATCTGAAAAACGGATAATACGGTATTCTTTATTAAAAAGTCCGTGTCGTTCAATTACCTCTTGCAGAAGATAATTACGCATCATTGTACTGTCGTCCGGATGGATAAGGTCTAACCAACCCTGAGTGGTACAGGGGTAGTTTTTGTCAATACCAAAAACCTGATACAAACCATCAGATGCCACCCAGCAGTCATCCTTAATGTGAAGGTTATACGAACCGATACCGGCGACACGTTGCGATTCTCTGAAAAAGTAATCATTTTCTTCAAGTTGCTGTTCTTTTTCTTTCATTTCGGTAATATTATGAATGATTCCAAAAATCTGTTCCGGTTCACCATTGTCAAGGCGCCGGTAAACAATTTCATTAGCCTGCAGCCAACGGTAATTGCCGTCCTTGTGGAGCATCCTGAATTGCGTACTCAATATCTCGTTATCTTTCAAGCTACTGTATTTTTTGATTGTTGTAGCAAGGTATTCCTCATAGTCATCAGGATGCATAAGGTTCTGAATCATTGATGGTCCCATTTGTTGTATCTCGTCAATGCTGTAATCTAAAATCCTCTGGAACCCGTCATTTGAATAAATACTTGTTTTTTTGATAATATCATAGATGTATAGGGAATCCGGACTCAGTTTAAGTAACGATTCTGTAAATTGTGTTCGTTCTTTAAGTGCTTCTTCCATTTTTCGCTGCTCGGTGATATCCTGATGAAATGTCAGGAAAAACAACTCGTTACCTATTTGTATGCTGCTCGATGTAACACGGACAGGAAAAATACCTCCATCTGCATGGCGATGATTAACATCAAAATGTGCAAGAGAGTTGGTTTTTAAAAGGTTAACAAAATAAGGATCAACTGGTTTATCAGGTGATATGTTGACATTAAGAAAAGCTATATGTTGTCCGATAAGTTCGCTGATTGAATAACCATGCATTTTTGCAAAAGCATTATTAACTTCGATTATGATAAGGTTTGTTGACATTATCATAAGACCTTCATTGGTTTGATCAAAAAGATTTTTGTAGCGTTTTTCACTTTCCCTGTTTTTTTCTTCTGAAATACGACGTTCACTACTTGACGCTGAAAAAAAGTATCCTATGATTGCAGTAAATGCCAGAAAAACCTGGAGATGAAAGATGGAATTCGTTTCATTTACAGAAGTATCCCAAATAAGGTCATGATTCATAGCGTTACCAGTAAAAGCAATGATCGTAAGTGTGATCAGGGCAAGAGATACTATTTGTAAGCGCAATCTGAATGCCGGCCATAATAGTAAAGCGATAAGCATATACGGATGCGGGGCTAATTGAAACTGTTGTTGTATTGGAAATGCAAAAATTAGCAGGCTGCTCAGGGTCCAAAGGAGTAGAAAGGCTGCGGATTCAATTAATTTCTTTTCTCTTATTATTATGGAAAAATCATTTGCTTTGACAACAGTAACAACAAACGGGGTAATGAGCAGTAAGCCAAGTAAATCTGCAATATACCATGATATCCATGCGCTGGTAAATGATGTTCCTGAAAAATATACTGATGTTGCAGCACCAATTATTGATGTAAACGCATTAATAACGAATGCACATGCAACAAGACAAACCACTTCCCGGAATCTTGAAAAATTTACTAATGATGATTTGCAAAAATTGCGTATAAGGAGCGCGCTGAACAAAGACTCAAGGATATTTGACGACACAAAACCGATGCTTGCTGAAAAGGGAATATGAGCAAGCAACATATCTGCTGCAACAGCAGCGATAAAAAAAACAGGAATATACAATTTCCATAGCTTGAAAGGATTCAGGATAAGTGCAGCAAGTGCAATACCACCTGCAGGCCATATCGTCATGGTAAAGGATCGCGTATCAGGAAAAAGAAATGCGACCTGATGAGCAAAAATATATACGATTGTATAAAGTAAAACCGGTATACCCGTTTTAAAGAGTGCCTGTTTCATTGGTAACTACCTGATTTTTCAGTAATTCATTTTTTATTGCACAGTTGCTTTATTGCAGGATTATATCGTTTTAACCAGGAAATTAAAAGGAAATAATACTTTTTCATCAGGAAGGGCACGCTTGTTCTCACTACTGTTTGGATTTATATTGTAATGTTCTGACTGAGGTGAAGTGTACTACTGTTTCATACCTGTCAGTACTATACAGCAAAAAGGAAAATGGCGCGGCTATGATGATTCGTCCTCTGTTGCATAAAACAAAAGGTCAGATTGAGGCTGAAATTTCTGATGCTCTCACTAAGTTTGAAAAAGAGCATATGGGCCGGGGGCCACTTGAAACGAAAACCTATATTCTTGAAGATATGGTTATTGTGCGATTCAGGGGAGTACTCACACGTAGTGAGCTTGCTCTTGCAAAATCAGACAAAAACTCACGTGCCCGTGAACTGATCAAACTTGTCAGGATTGAACTCATTGAAAATGGCCGTGATGAACTTGAAGATAAAATTCGCAGTTTGACACGCCGCCGTGTCCGAAGCCTTCATACAGATATCAGTACTGCGACTGGTGAAAAAGTGGTAATTTTTACTCTTGACCGACCGATAGAGTTCGATTGATAGTTGTACGTTTTTTAAACTAAAATCTTCCAGGCACTGGTTCTCCATAATCAGGATTCTCCTTAAAATACCTGATATAACCCCATTATACCTAAATCATCCATCCAAACCATAGGGGTCTGTATGTTCAACATAAAATTACCGGGCCGGCATAAAACTGTCCCCCGATAAGAAATTGCCGCTGACCGTTTTAATCGTATCTTGTAAAGAACTTTTGCACTCGTTAATAATTTTTATATTTTAGCCGCAGATACCGGAATTTTACGAAGTCCATGAAATCCTGAGTCTGAACCTGGATCTGCCATAATTTATATTAACGGCAGATTTTTTTGAAAAACATCAGAATGAAGGGCTACATAGTGGAAAACATATTCAAAGCAATAATATTGGGCATAGTTGAGGGGTTAACCGAATTTTTACCGGTTTCATCAACCGGGCATCTGCTGATTGCAGAGAGTATTCTCAAGTATCATCAGTCTGATGCATTTAATGTCCTTATTCAGGTTGGTCCTATAGTTGCAGTAACTGTTGTTTTCTGGAAGTATCTGCTGGAACTTGTACTTGGTTTAAAGGATCCATTAAAGCGGGATGAGGCAATAAAGCTTACAGCATGTTTTATTTTAACCGGTATTGGCGGATTGATAGCTACAAAATGCGGTTTGGCTCTTCCGGATAATGTTCTGCCGATTGCTATTGCAACGCTTATCGGCGCAGGAGTGATCTATATCATCGAAAAAAGGGCTCATAAACATACACTAAATGAGACAATTACATGGCCGATTGTTGTGGCTGTTGCAGTTGGTCAATTAATCGCAGCAATCTTCCCTGGCTCATCCCGCTCAGGATCTGCAATTATGGCTGCACTGCTTCTTGGATTATCCCGTCCGGCTGCTGTTCGCTTTGTATTTCTTGTCGGTATTCCGACAATGTTTGCAGCGGGTGCACTAAAAGTAAAAGATCTTGTTGATGCCGGCCAGACAGCAACTCTATACACAACGGAAACAATTATCGCATTTGTTGTCGCAACGGTGACTGCCTGGCTTTCTGTTGTATGGCTCCTTAAATTTGTCCAGACCCGTGATTTTATTCCATTTGTATGGTATCGGATTATCCTTGGTGTGGTAATGCTTGCGCTACTGGGAATGAATATTTTATAATCGTATAACTATTTGTTATGATGCTCAGACCGCTCCTGATGAATAGCGAAATGACGGGTGGTAGAACCATCAGGGATAAGTGGCTGCGGGTTAATGCATCGCACGAATTACGAGTCACGAGTTAACTTCCGTGAATAAAAAAATAGCAATCCGTCAACTAGTCGAATTTATCTTTCGTGAGGGAGATCTTGGTGGCGCATTTTCATCAGATTCCTACATGACTGAAGGTGCCAGACTTCACAGAAAAATCCAGAAATCAAGCGGCGATACCTATGAATCTGAAGTATGGCTGAAGCACACAGTGCAATGCGGCCCTTTGACTCTTACCATTGACGGTCGCGCGGATGGTGCATTCTGTGACAGGGATGGCAACTGGTGTATTGACGAAATAAAAACGGTCGCATTTCCAATTGATTCTATCGATGAAAATTTCAAGCCGGTGTGCTGGGCGCAAGCGTACTGTTATGCCTATATCTTTGCTCTTGAAAAACAGCTTCAGCAGATAAGTGTCAGATTGACATGGTGCTACCAGGAAACAGAAGAGATCCGCCAGTTTATTAAAAGTAAAACGCTTGAAGAGCTTGATGCCTTTTTTAATGATATGATTGAGAAGTACTCCCGCTGGGCAATCATGGCGCATGGTTGGGAGCAAAAACGGAATGCGACGATTGATATCCTGAAGTTTCCGTTTGAAACCTACCGCATGAATCAACGGGAGCTTGCGGCATCGGTTTACAGGGCTGTTCGCGACGGTAAACGATTATTTGTCAATGCTCCCACCGGCACAGGAAAGACAATTTCGACACTGTTTCCGGCACTGAAAGCGCTTGGTCTTGGCCATGCAGAGAAAATTTTTTATCTTTCTGCAAAGACAATTAACCGGGAGGTTGTTGCACAGGCGCTGGAAATGGTACGAACAAAGGGGACTGCAATACGTTCTGCAGTAATTACTGCGAAAGAAAAAGTATGTTTAAATGGTAAGCTCGCCTGTAATGCACTTGAATGTCGATTTGCCAACGGTCACTTTACACGGATAAATAATGCCCTTTGGGATATCGTGACATCACATGATTCTTATACGAAAGAATCAATTGAAGCGTATGCGGTAAAGCATACGGTGTGCCCCTTTGAGTTTTCTCTTGACATAACGCTTTTTTGTGACATAATTGTCTGTGATTATAACTATGTCTTTGATCCTATTGTCTATCTGAAACGTTTTTTTGCGGATAAAGCAGGGAAGTATGTTTTTCTTATTGATGAGGCTCATAATCTTGTTGACAGAGCGCGCGAGATGTTTTCTGCAGATATATCCACCGGCCAGTTGAAACTTCTGAAAACACGCCTTAAAAAATTTGGCCGTCAGGGGATGACAAAAGTAAATAAGTGTATCAGGTTTCTTAAAGAATATCATGATTTGTCAGGGCAACAGAACCAGATTGTTGTTGAACCGCTGAATAAAACATTTGCAGACCTGCTTCGTCCGTTTTGTGATTATTGCAAGGAACTATTTGCTGCACATCGTGAACTTGTGGCCGACATCGATTTGTTAACTGCATATTTTAACATGGTAACATTTCTTAAAATCAGTGAGCTCTACGATGAACACTATACATCATATATGTCAATTGATAATAAAAGTGTTACCGCCCGGATGTATTGCCTTGATCCTTCATTTAACCTCCGCCTGGTGCTTAACAGGGCCAGGTCCTCAGTGCTCTTTTCAGCGACACTTCTTCCCGGAGAATATTTCAGGACTATACTTGGAGGTGACAGTGAAGATCAATTTGTAGTGCTTCAATCACCATTTGACAAAGCAAACCGGCTTGTTGCGGTTGTAAATGATATATCCGTAAGGTTTGCTGACAGGGTGTCCAGTGCACAGGCTGTTGCAGACAGTATTCTTGGTGCAGTTTCGAAGAGAACAGGCAATTATCTCGCATTTTTCCCATCGTATGCATATATGAAGACTATTTATGATATTGTAAATTCATCAGGATATGATCTTGATTTACAGGTTCAGGTATCATCTATGAGTGAAGATGAACGGGTGCAGTTTATAGCAGCTTTTAAACCATCACCCTTGAAAACGACAATCGGTTTTTGTGTGATGGGCGGGATGTTTTCTGAAGGTGTTGACTTGAAGGACGATCGCTGTATAGGGGTGTTTATTATCGGTGCAGGGGTTCCTCAAATCTGTTTTGAGCGGGATTTGATCCGGCATTATTTCAGTAATAATCAGATGGACGGTTATAATTACGCATATATGTTCCCGGGGATGAATAAAGTGCTTCAGGCGGCAGGAAGAGTAATTCGTACTGAACGCGACAGTGGAGTCATTATTCTTATCGATAGCCGATTTGCAAGCAGCCGTTATCAGGCATTGTTTCCCCCTGAATGGTTTCCTCATAAACGCGTAACAGCATTGGATCTTGCTGCCTCTATCCAGGATTTCTGGACAAGGCAGCTCCAATAAAATTAGCACTGGATTTTTTTTAAACCGTATGTATATTTATCAGATCATTTGTCGTGCAGGACAAACTTTTAAGTTTAAATGAGTTGGCCTACCTTAAGGGGTGAAACCTGATGTTACAGCAACGGGATATGATTCAATTGAAAAGCATGACCACACATGAACATGCCCAGATCGCTTTTAAAAATGGTTTTTATATTGAAGGACTTCAAATATTACACGGAAACCTTGAGATAAGTCTGAGAATTCTTATCATTATGATACGCAAAGAGAACTATGCTGATTCACGTGAGATTGAGGATCTGCTTGATGAATTTAATTATCTCAGATGTACAAAGTTGCTTTTCATCCTGGGTTATATCGAAAAAGACACCTACGATAAGCTTAAGGAATTCAATAGATGGAAAAACTTCATCATTAATAAAATGCTGCTACATGTGTTTAAGGACGATGTTCCTATGATATCCGCAGAGCAGTATGAGAAAACATTCCTTTTAGGAGAGATTCTTAACGAGCAGATTTTACACCTGCTTGAAACCACACATCAGGATCTGGAATCCTGATTTCCCCAGAAATCAGGATTAATGTAACATTAAACTATTACTTGTAAAAAGTAATAGTTTAATGTTACAATTAGATATTCTTAAATGTCAGTTCTCTTTTTGTTTCAGGAGAACCCGTTCATTGTGCATTACCGGCTACATTTTTATCAGATTTTTTCATAAACATACTTAGCATAGGATACTGGACGCATGTTGAAATCTGTTGAATCCTTCCTGAACCTGACGTCGATTCCGCCCGGAAAAAAAGAAGGTGTTTTTGTAACCTACCTTGTCTTATTGGTATCGTTTTTAAATTCATTGGCTGCATCGGTAAAAGCATTGTATATATCCAGTTATCTGCTTTTTACTGTTGAATTTGCAGTTTTGATACTGTCAGTTGTTTTGTTTTTACGTTTACGGAAAAAAATTGATGATCGGTCACTGAGAGTATCCATCGGATTGATCGGTATCCTGTTTGTATTTCTGGTTGCATTTGGGGGAGCCTTTGATGCCGGGTATGTATGGGTATTCACCTATCCTGTAGTAGCGTATCTTGTCCTTGGAATGAGGTATGGTACATACTTTACACTCTCAGTTTTTTCTCTCATGATTGTTAATTTTTGTGTTTGTGACTTTTTTCCTCAATTGACCAGGTGGCCGATTCTTTTCAGATTCTGGTTTTCATGTGCATATCTGTCAATTTTGATTACATCATTTCTTTATGAACGTGCCCGGTACAAAAGTCAGCTTGATTTGCAGGAGAAGAATAAATCGATTCAGAGTGCATTTGCTGATATCCAGCAGAAAGAGGAGTTGTTCCGGTTCCTGAGCACAAGCTCTCTGAAGCTGATGGCATCATCAGATGAGAAAGAAATATATGAATATATCAAGGATAATTTTGAAAAACTTGCACCGGAGACTATTGTCGTTGTCAATTTTGTTGAGGATAACAACTGGCTCAGGGTTTTTGGGATAAGCGGTGTTGATGATGAAGGCCTGAGTATGTTCGAAAGCATCGCCGGTTTTCGTGTTGTAGGTTCAAAATTTTTTATTTCGAAAGAAATATCAAAAAATTTACGTAATGGAAAAATTAATCGTTGTGAAGGTGGTCTCGCAGAACTTGCTGCTGGCAATTTTCCGGATGAAGTGATTGAGCAGATTGTACTTCGTGGAAATATCCGCAGTGCATTCACCATAGGGCTGCACGACAGGGATTCTGTATTGGGCTGTATAAATATATTTAGTCACAATGATGGTGATCTTCCCAATACAGATGCAATCGAGCTGTTTTTTATGCAGGTCAGTGCTGTATTGCAAAGAATTCATACAGAGAAAGCGATGCACAATCATTTTCACTTTCAGGATGCATTATTTAGTGCTATGCCAAATCCTATCCTCTATACTGATGCGTCAATGGTAATGCTTGGGTGTAATCCTGCATTTGAAGTACTTGTCGGGAAAAGTGAAAAGGAAATTGTTGGAAAAACAATAGAGCAAATATGGCCGGAGTATCTTGTTCCTGCGCTTGTTGACAAAAGTCGTGATGCCATGGATACCGGTGTATGCCAGATATTTGAGGCACGGTATGATCTACCTGATGGAATAACCAAGTACCTTGTATTGCGCATGGCCGCCTTTAAAAAAGCTGATGGCACAGTGGGTGGATTGATCGGTACTGTTGATGATATCACTGATGTCAAGAATGCGACTCTGGCAGCTGAAAATGCAAATAGAGCAAAAAGTCAATTTCTTGCTAATATGAGCCATGAGATCCGTACACCGTTAAATGGAGTCATTGGTATGAGTGAGTTACTACTGACAACAGCACTGGATACGGAACAGATGGAATATGCATCAACAATAAAGACAAGTGCTGGGTCCCTGCTTACTGTTTTAAATGATATACTTGACTTTTCAAAAATAGAAGTAGATAAAATTACTCTTGAAAATGTTCCTTTTGAAATTTATAAAATTGTTGAGGATGTCAAGTTGATACTTGCTTTTCAGGCAGAAAAGAAGAAACTTGATTTCAGGGTAGATATTGATTCTACAATACCTTTGAGTATCTATGGAGATCCGGGGCGGTTACGGCAGGTACTGTTGAATCTTGCCGGTAATGCAGTCAAGTTTACAAACGATGGTTTTGTTTCGATACGGATTGTGGACTGCGGCAGGAACGATAATGCTATAGCACTCAGGTTTGAAATAGAGGATACCGGTATTGGTATTGACGAAAAGACAATGCCGAATCTGTTTCAACCGTTTACACAGGCAGATCAGTCGGTAAGCAGGAGGTATGGTGGTTCAGGTCTTGGACTTTCGATTTCGAAAAGGTTTATTGAAATGATGGGGGGAAATATACAGGTGTCAAGTGTACCCGGTCAGGGCTCCCGGTTTGTTTTCACGATAACATTCATTTCTGCTTCTGAAGAACCTGTCATGAGTATCGAAAGTGTACTTGATTCTCAGGAGTCTGTTGATTCCGCAATATTGAGCGGTTCAATACTTGTTGTGGAAGATAATGAAGTTAACACGGCAGTAATACGCAAAATGCTGCAAAAGGATGGGCTTGAGGTTACAACCGCTGAGGATGGGCAGGAGTGCATTGAAATTTTAAGAAAAAGGTCATTTGAATTAATCCTGATGGATCTTCATATGCCGAAAATTGATGGCTATCAGACATCGCAGATTATCCGTCTTGGAGGAGCTGGTAAAAAAAACAGGAAGATTCCAATTGTTGCAGTAACTGCTACAGTTCAGGAGGAGGATCTTTCCCGCTGTGCATGTGTTGGCATTAATGATTATATAATAAAACCTATCCAGATTGGCCAGCTAAAAAGTATAAT
Source organism: Fibrobacterota bacterium (assembly GCA_023459055.1). GTDB lineage: Bacteria > Fibrobacterota > Chitinivibrionia > Chitinivibrionales > Chitinispirillaceae > JAAZBG01. The sequence continues at coordinate 279,982 of JAEWVR010000025.1, read as the reverse complement.
TAGGAAGTATCTTCAAGGCACAAATTATGTAGAAGAGGGGTGTATGGGGATAGATTGTGATTACGAGGGTATTCCGGTTTTTGACAGGAATTATGCAATGAAAAACATGGCTGATGATGATGATATTTTCAAGGAAGCACTGCTGCTTTTTTTTCAGAAAATGCCTCATTATCAAAATGAATTAAACCAGGCACTCAAAAACGGAAATGTAACAGATTCCGCCATTATTGCACATACATTTAAAGGGGCCGCACGTACAGTCGGGGCAATGCAGCTTGGCGTTGTTTTGGAACAGATTGAGAAATCCGGGTACAACGGTATCATTGAAACAGGAAGCGAACAGCTTCTGATGAGATCTGTTGATGATTTTCGTAAAGAAACGGAAGTAATTATTACAGAGTTTGTAAAGAAACTATGAGGCTGGTCTGGCATAATTGCAGTAAATAAAAAGGGACGAATTACTTCGTCCCTTACTATTTTCAGCTTAGCGATCAAACTTGAATGTCATTCGCTTTTCTTCGCGAATGCGTTTGCGCTTTGATGAATTCAGACGTCTCTTCTTTTCTTCGCTTGGTTTTTCGTAGTGACGATATTTTTTAACGTCAGAAAGAATACCAGCACGTTCACATGTCTTTGTGAATCTACGAAGAGCTTTTTCAAAGGCTTCATCTTCGCGTACAACGATACCGTTCATGAGTATCACCTTCTCTCTATAGAAAAAAGTTTTACAACAGATATGTAATATAATATTCTGAATCAAAAAGAGCAAGTTGATCTGCCTTTTTTGAATTTTTTAATTATGAATGTACTACTGCCTGCTGATAAAAACGGTTATGTCCGGTATCGTATCACCTGCTTAATGTAACTGCTGTTTACCTCGGGTAGAGGATATGGCAATTATTGATTTTTCCGGATTGTGGTTAATTATATTAATGCATGTAAATAATGTGGGATGCTGCAAGCGATCATGATGCCCCACGAAGTGATAAAAACTGATCAATGCAGTTGAACATGATAAATAATTATAACATGTTGATTACAAAGAATTTAATGGTATTTGATCAAAAAACAGGAACATTGCTATGGTAAAATTCGGACTTGATTGTTTTTTACAAAACTTTCCTTCTGCATTAAAAGGGAAAAATGTTGGTGTTGTGTGTCATGCTGCATCAATTACATCTTCCTATTCTCATATACTATCTGTGCTTCATAAGCATCCGCAGTGCACGTTGAAGGCTGTTTTCGGCCCACAGCATGGTTTGTTCGGACAAACCCAGGATAACATGATTGAATGGGAGGGTGCAGTTGATCCGGTGCTTAAAGTGCCGGTGTATAGTCTTTATGGCACTAATCGAAAACCCACACCGAAAATGCTTGATGGGCTTGATGCGCTTGTTTTTGATATTCAGGATGTCGGAGCGCGGCCGTACACATATATATGGACACTAAAACTATGTATGGAAGCATGTGCAGAAATGGGCATTAGTGTATGGGTGCTTGACAGACCGAACCCTATTGGTGCAGTACCGCTTGACGGGTATCTGCTTGATCCGCAGTATTTTACTTTTGTCGGGAGTGCAGAAATACCACTTTGTCACAGAATGACAATGGGGGAGATGGCACTTTTTATTCAAAAACAGTATAATCCATCATGTCAACTTGAGGTTGTAAAAATGGATGGCTGGTGGCGGAACTCTTTGTGGCCTCAGACCGGACTTCCCTGGGTATTGCCATCACCGAATATGCCAACAGTTGACACTGCGGTAGTATATCCGGGGATGGTACTTTTTGAGGCTACCAATGCATCTGAAGGCCGGGGTACAACCCGCCCGTTTGAACTGTTTGGCGCTCCGTATATTGATTTTGAGGCTTTTAAAAAAGAGTTGTTTTCGTATGAACTGAGCGGATGTACTTTCAGGGATCATGGTTTTATCCCAACATTTCAGAAATGGCACGGGACATTCTGTTACGGAATGCAGATTCATGTTACAAATCCATCAATGTACTATCCAGTAAAGACTGCTGCTGCAATTATCGCCGCAATCATTAAAACGTCCGGCGGCCAGTTTGCATTCAAAAGTCCTCCATATGAATATGAGCAGATTAAAATGCCGTTTGATATTCTTGCCGGTGATAGTCGTATGCGTGAAAAACTCATTGCCGGAATACCTGTAAACGATATGGCAGAAGAGTGGCGTCAAAGCTATGGGGAATTTCTCGAAGAGTTTAATGCTGTTGCACTTTATCCGGAGCAGCGGTAAATGAGAGGTTTTATACTTGCAGCGGGTTTCGGAACCCGAATGCGACCATTGACAAATCATATTCCGAAGGCGCTTGTTCCGGTTTGTGGCAGGCCGTTACTTGACCATGCGCTGCAATTTATTGCAGCATCGGGGATTCGGGAAATTGGAGTCAATGCGCACTATATGCCTGAACAAATGAATGAGTATTGTATGTCAACACAGTACCCATTTGATCTGTTTGTTGAATCCGGTGAGATCAGGGGAACCGGAGGCGCATTTGACAATGCAAGAACATTTCTTCAGGGTGATCAGTCGTTTCTTATGCTGAACGTTGATATTATTTGTAAATTTGATTTGCAGGCAGCAATAAAAGACTTTGAGAGATCCGATGCGCTTTGCACGTTAATTGCTTTTCCCTGCAGCTACGGAAAGGGCACCATTTTATTTGATTCATTGACAAAAAAGTATATCGGTACACCGGCAGATACTCCTCATTGTCCGCATGGGGCAAAGGAAGCTGCGTTTATTGGTGCAGCTCTGTATAAAAAAGAATTTCTTGACCTTGTCACCACTGATGATTTTTCAATTGTTCCTGTGTGGAAACGTGCAATTGAACTGGGGATTACAGTATCCGTATCGGTACAGGAGCAGGGGTACTGGCGCGATATCGGTACGATAAAAGCTCTCGCGGATGTTCACCGTGAATTTCTGAGTGGTACACTTTCGCTTGATTTGCCTGATAATTACTATTTTGACAAGGGGAAAAAATCTGTATATCCATTACTTTGTAAGGATCATGTTGAAGAATCGTTGACATCCTCATGGGTGGGAACGACACTTTTCAAAGGAGCATCAATTACAAGCAGTATTATCTGGCCCGGCACGGATGTAAGAGAGATGAATATCATAAATACATTATACACACATTTTGGAGCTCTGGAAATCTCATGAATCAGCAATTACAATTGACACCGGCACAGCTGGATTTTCTAAAGAACGCTATTGACAGGTTTAATCCCGATGAATGGAGTACGGAGCTTGCCGGACATGCAGGTTCATCACGCTATTTCATTCGTTTGTCAAAAGAAGAAACCTCGTATGTGTTAATTGTATGGGACTGCAGGGATGAGGATTGGGACAGGTTTATTTTAATGCAGAGAGATATTTCAGTGCACCTGCCGTTCCTTCCTGAAATTTATAAAAAGGACACTACTCATGGTCTGATCCTTGAAGAGGATCTTGGAAAATGTACACTGAAGCAGTATTGTCTTGACAATTTGACTGATAATCAGAAAATTACCGGCGTTTACAAAAAAGTTCTTGATGCGTTGTGCAAGTGGCAGAATCTTGATCTTTCTGTAAGTCAATCAGTCAATGCACGGGCGATGGATTATGATACCTTTATGTGGGAAACGTGGTATTTTTCAAAGTTCTGTGTTACCGATTTTTGCGGTTGTGAAACGCTACTGACAAAGAAATGGGAAAAGGAACGTGAGGAACTCGCAAGAAGGACATCACTGCTTCCCAGGGTATACATTCACCGTGACTTTCAATCTGAAAACGTAATGATAAAAAACGATGCAGTCCGTTTTGTCGATTTTCAGGGTGCACGATTGGGACCTGCTGAATATGATGTCGCATCATTGCTTTACGATCCGTATATATCCTGTATGTCAAGTGAAGAGATACTGAAACTATTAACCTATTATTATGAGACCTGTGGACGAACTGATGGTGACGATGTATTCAATATGTGTGCGGCACAACGTCTGATGCAGGCACTGGGAGCATATGGAAATCTCTCGATTCATAAGGCAAAAGAGTGGTACAAGAAATTTGTCCCGATCGCTCTTGAGCGGCTGGTTGGCATCCTGTCGTTACTGCCTGAATTTGATCAGATAAATCTGATCGCACAGAGCTGTTTGTATTCAGTTTTAAAAAGCGATCGGCATAAGCAGTAGTGTTTAAAAGTATAGTATTAAAAATCATTGTACTAAGCACTATGCGTCATAAAGTACTTGAAATGCTTCCAGTTTTCTGCTATAATGATCTTGCTGATCGTTTTGTAAGACTGAATAAAGAAAATACCCCATTTTCTAATAAAGGTGATAAAACCGTAGTTGATTATTGAGGGAATCTGATGCGGTGATGATGCTGTGCCTCTTTCCTGCAGTATTCAATTGCGGCGAAAACCTTTCAAACGTTAATCTATATCTCACGACATTACCAGTAAGTAGAACGCTTAAATAAAAGCTGTTGGTATGAAGATAGAATTTTATTCATCCGGTGTTTACAAAGTGCTGAAAATTAGTGACTATGAGGTGATTTCTCACCTTGAGGAGTTACAGCTTCTGATTGATGGTTATCTTGCAGAAAAAGAGAAACATATTGCGATAAGTTTTTCTAATGCATCATATCTCTACAGCGGTGCAGTAGCTGCACTTGTCAGTTGTTTAAAGAAACTTAAGGATGCTGATGGTGATATGTGCATACTTGAGCCAAACGGTGAGATCTATGAACTTCTTTCACAAATGGGAATCAGCCAGATAATGCCTATTTATACATCTGAAAGTGAACTGCCCGATTCATCAAGGCTTTGTGAAAGAAACATGCACAACCGAGCATACTAAGTGTTGTAGTTTTTTTTGTCAAGCATTACACCATTGTTTAAAATCCAACAGGGATCGAATGCCGATTTAATCATGCGCATTTCGTCTATCGCCTTTTCTCCGAACATTCCGGCACAATACTTCTTTTTGATTTTCCCAATCCCGTGTTCTGCAGATACTGTTCCCTTAGCGTCAATCGTCATCTGCATCAGATGGTCATAGACATTAAGGGCCCGTTCATACTCATCGTTACATGAAGGCATCAGATTGATATGCATATGGTTATTACCCGCATGACCAAATGATACGTACTGCAGTCGAGCGTCATCAATGATTCGCAGGTATTCTGTATATATAGTTTGAAACAAAGAATCTGGCAGTGCAGTGTCGGTTCCAATTTTCCTGATTTGATTATACTGCTGCTTGTAATGCGCAATAGTCTGGTTCACTGCGTCAGGAAGTGCATGGCGGAATTGTTTTAATCTGTCAATCTCTGATTTTTCAAATCCACTCCATGTGTTGTCAAATGATGTACCTGATGTTTTAAGGGCTTTTTCCCAACGGTCGAAGACCGCATCAAACGGATGAGGATCCTGATCACTGAATTCCCAGAGGATTGCGCGTTCTGTACCTGCAGGGAACTCCGGAAGTGAACCGGGGAATCGCCTGTAGTATTGATTGATAAAATCTATAGCGCTTTTGTCAAATAACTCGATTGAAAGAACCTGTGGTTCATTTTTTAAAAACGCAACAAACTCAAAAACACTTTCCAGTGATGAGAAAAAGGAACAACCTGCTATTATTTTCTTCTTGGGTTGTAACAGCACGGTAATCGAGGCGAATGCGCATAACAAACCCTCACTGCCTATAAGTAAATCCATAGGCCGCATTGCCTCTTTACAATAAAAGCCAGCGCTGTTTTTGATATCAGGTGATCTGAAATGAATTGGTGGAATTGAAATCGTCCGTGTTAATCCACCGGTAAAAGAAAAACCAACTGATGGATTAATTTCTGTATCGTTTTGCAAGGTAATACAGTCACCCTGCGGTACGATGGCAGAAAGTCCGAATATGGAATTACGTGTCGAACCAAAACGAAAAGAACGGGCACCGGATGCATTTGTTGCAACTGTTGCACCAAGCTGTGCGTGCATTTCAGTCGGATCCGGTACATAGCAGTAACTTTTTTCACAAAGTAAATCTATGCCGGGGAATGGGCTGGGGGCCAGTGATGGATTGTCAAGAATACGGTTCAGTGATTCCAGTGATATACCAGGTTGACAAGTTAGTAAAAGAGTATCATCTGACCATTTTTCGCAGCTCTGGATTTTATTCATTCTATTAAAAGATATTTGCCACTCATGGTCATCCGGTACACAGCCAGCTGTCGTCCCGGTATGGCTTCCTGTCAATCGTATCTGACATTTTTCCTTTTGTACATCATGGAAAACCGATTGAAGGTCTCCGATTGATTCAGGAAAGAAAACTTTGTCCGGTATACCTCCTGACAACCTGGATTCATCCGTCAACAGATCTGCCGCCAATCCAATAATATTGCTTCTGGTATCTATAACTTTCAAGTATTTCCTTTTGTAAAAAGTCAGGTTAAGGCAGAGAAATTGGATTCATCTCTATCACAAACTTTATCCTTATCTTTCATAAAAATACATGGCGCAATGGCATAATGGGCGTGTTTACTGCTGAATTTTTAATGATTGTGGTAATTGCGGGGTAACAATCTTCCCAAAAAAGTTATCAAGTTTGTGAAGAAGCAGGCGAACATCGAAGGTTTGACGGTCCATAAAGACAAGATTTGCGTTCGAAATCCCGTCCCGGGTGTCATGGTATTGTTCAAGGTCTACAAGGAATATTTTCAAGACCTCTTCATCACTTTGATTATCACGTTCATCACCATAAAAAACGACATCAAGTGGAAGCCCTTTATCAGGTAGTGCGATAATTACTTTAGCATTTATTCCACTTTCTGCACTGATCTGATTTGTTACATTGACATTAAAGCCATTTACCCGTAAAGCAATTGTGACCGGATGAAACAATTGCCGTTCATTGTAAACAACAAGAATGTTCGTATCCAGATTTTCCGGGCGGGGTTCGCCAACAATAAGTTCCTGCGCAGATAGATTAAGAAAAGTACACATCAAACGAAGCTGCTGGATTACTGCTTTGTAGAATTTCTCTGTTATGCCATTTACAAGGTGCAATTCACGGATCATTTCCGCAGGTATTTCTTTAAGAATTTCATCACATGAGTGCCCGATACCTGCGGCCTTTGCAATTTGATTCGCAAGATATACTGCTTCCTGAATTATTCTATCATATTGTATTGGTGTCTGAAGAATTCTTTCCGGATTATGATGATTCAGGATTGCTTGACATATAGGTGATGGGAAATTCCACTGAGTTGACAGATAGTGCCCCAGATGCGCATGGGTGAAACCCATATTTTTCTGTTCTGCTTCCGCAAATGCCGTTCCATTTGCTATAGTGTCATCAAGAAGTTTTGAAAAAGCAAAATCAAAGTTATTGTCAATTGGAATTTTCCCGAGATCATGAAGTAAACCCGCCATAAATCCAAGTTCAGGACGATGAATTCCCATGTCGGAACAAATTCTTTCTGCAATTACCCCTACCGCGAGCGAATGAAGCCAGAATTCTCTTCGCCCAAAACCCTTGTTTTTATACATTTCCGGTGCTAAATCTATAAGGGAAAGGCACGCCAGAATATTGCGGGTCTCTTTGAAACCAAGCCGTACAACCGCATCTTTCATTTCGGTGATCCGGCCGCTTCTGCGTGCATACTGGATTGTATTTGCCATTTTTAATATTGTTGATGATACCGCAGGATCAGTTGAGATGCATTTTGCCAGTTCTGTACTGCATGATGCGTCCGATTCAATGATATCCAGCGCTTTTATGACTGTAAAAGGAAATGCCCAGTTATGCTGTAATGCCTTTCCTATTTCAGTCAGTTTGATCGCCGGCTGAATTGACAGATCAAAAAGCTTGGATTCGATTGATTTGGTAACTTCGTGACTGATAATGTTCTGCGGCTTGGATAACTTTACCTGCGAAGGCTCATCATGAATACCGAAATGCTTGAGTGCTGCAAGTATGTCAGCAAACGCAAAGGGGTATTCTATAGTCTGAAATCTGGTTACTGAAGCAGATTTCTGAAAATTTTCCAGCTCTTCAACAACAGCTGCTATCTCCGAAGGTACATTGACAGGAAGTATGATCAGAATATTTGTATCAGAAAGTCTGGGTGATTTTTGCAGTCTCGAAAAAACAAGTATGTCCTTTGGATTTTCTGCACTAATATCCGCTATTACAATCCTGGGAAGCATCTGGCTCACCTTGATAGTTGCAAGATATGATGTATGCGCTTGAATAACCTGATAATTACATTGAATTAATCCAAGTGAAATAATATCGCGGATTTTATCACGCGGAGAAAACAGCAGCACCATGGGGCCTGTATTGTTACTTCCGAAAATACCAGGTGTTTTCGTCGGCACGTAATAATCCTTCCTAAAAAATAATCAGCTCTAATTATATTCATTTTTGCCGGTAATAACAACAACAGATTTTCGAATGTTAACTATTTTGAATACCGGAAGTTACAATGGATATCTTTACACATGTGAGTTGCGGAACAGATGAAATAACTGCTATATAAAATCAAGCAGTCTGCATGGGTGATATGACTGCAACGTAGTTGTTAGTATTGTTATTTTATCACCCTGGCAGGACTTGCTGTTTTATTATACCAGTCCTGCCAGGCTTCTTTATCCAGGTCGAAATTCTGACCGCTCATCAACCACAGAAGATACAGCACATTTTCTCTTACATTCATGGATTTATTGCTGAGTGCATCAATAAGACTCTGAATGTCGGTATGATTTTTCAACGCATTGCCGGTTCGTTCCCTTACTTCCGGATCATCATCATTAAGCATTGAGTAAAGTGACGGAATTGCCTGTGGATCGCGTATCTGCGCAAGTGCATCAATTGACGCAATACGTACACTTGTAATTTTATCTTTCAACAATCTGATCAGGGGTTGAACTGCCGATGAATCACCGCTTTCTCCCAGTGCATATGCCGCATTTTCGCGCACGCTGATTGCTGCATCCCTGGTTGCATTTGCCAATTGAAGTATCGCTTCCGGTGTACCGATTCTGACAAGTGCATCAGCTGCCTGTGCCCGCACGATTGACCGTTTGTCATAAAGCAGAGAGCGGAGGTGCCTTATTGCATTTCTGTCTTTCATTTTGCCAAGCATGAATGCTGCATCCGTTCTCACCTCTGCATCATCGTCTTTGAGCATCTGGATCAATTGTTCACTATACCGGGTGGATCGAAGTCCTGTTACCGCTACCGCCCTCACCCCTCTGTCAGCGTCCCGAAGCATTGTTACCAGTGTATTCCATGCCTGCACAGTTGAAATTTCGCCAAGACCAAAAGCTGCCCGGCGTCTAATAAGTGCACTTGTATCTGCTGCTGATAGCTGTAATGCCCGAAAACCTGCATCTCCCATTCTGGCAAGGGCCCTTGATGCTTCATCACCCGGTGGTAACAACTGGTTTACATTTGAAGAGTCAATCCAGATCGGTTCGTAAATTTTTGACATAACGGTATCTGACAGCATCTGTTGTAATGGCTCCACAGCCTGTGCTCCCCATTGGCCGGTTACCGTAAGGTATCGTGCGTGGATGCTGCGCTGTTCCCATTTCTTTGATTTTAATGAATCAATCATATGCGCGACACTCAAACCCTGAGGTATCTGCACAGACGGGAATAATCTGCTCAAGTCCGGCATGGTATCTGTGGATTGTGACTTTTCAGGAAAACGGGAACTTTTTACAAGAATACTGTCCTTCAGGAGTATATCTCTGTTAATTACTAAACCGTCAATGTCCTTTATCAGCTGCCGGATAATATTAATTACTGTCCCATCGGATTCGAAACGAATAACACGTTCATTTTCAGACAGAATTTTTCCTGAAAATGAAGCCCCGTTTTTTAGTGTAATACGGATTCTGGAATCTCTTTTCACCTCGGCAGGTGTAGTAACACTACTGTCTTTTGATATCGTATCCGGGAATGACTGTAAAGGTGTAATTTGACTTGCAGAAATCGGTAGCGATCCGGCATCTGCAGTAACATGTTGTTCAGCCTGGTTTACCTGTGACTGCGGTGATGGCGGTGTGCCTGATTTCTCAATACCACTGATACTATCCCGCACCAGAGTAATTTCCTTGTTGCCTGTACTGATAACAATAGTGCTGTCATTCTCAGAGAGTAGTGTACCTTTGATTGTTGTGTGGTTTTTCATATACGCAGCAATGTACGTGATCTTTGTTGGCTGAGATTGAGATTGAGGCTGAGATTGAGGTTGAGATTGAGGTTGAGATTGAGGTTGAGATTGAGATTTAGGTTGAGATTGAGGTTGAGATTGAGATTGAGTGTATGGTTTGCCATTAACTTCTGTAATTATGGATTTTAAAATCTGAACAGATTTTCCATTTATTGAAACAGTGACAAAGTTGACATTCTCACCAACAATTGTTCCATTATACTCGGACCCATCTTTGGTAATGATTTTTCCGGCTTCGGTTAGTTGCAGGACAATTAGAAGTATCAGACAAAAAAGTATATATCTCATAAGTAGTTACCGATTTGTTTGTAATAGTATTATTGTATGTTAAATATATTAAAAAAACGATCTGTTCGCACCATTTGACAACACAAATGCCATTCCGGCATGAGCATCGCAACCGGATTGGTAAAAAACAGGAATATACATTATCTGGAAGAAGTTATTTTATTCTAATCTAATAATAAGTAAGCTGAACGTTTAAGAGGTACAATTGTGGATTTAATAGATTTTCATACGCATATATTTCCTGATTCACTTGCCGAACGGGCAATAAAGGTTTTAAAAGATAATTCTCCGGATTCAAAAAATTATACAGATGGAACTGCAGCTGGTTTGAAAAAGTCAATGATATCAGCCGGAATTTCCCGTTCGGTGCTGTTGCCGATCGCAACGAAAGTAACACAGGTCAGGCAGATCAATGAATCAGCAGTTGATTTAGGTAACGAACACTTTATTCCGTTTGGAACATTGCATCCTGATGATCCTGATTTTGAGAAGGAAATTGCATTTCTTGTTGAAAACGGTATAAAAGGAATAAAACTTCATCCAGAGTATCAAAGCTTTTATATTGATGATCGCAGGTATTACCCGATTTATGAGTCACTTGCTGCATCAGGACTTGTAACTCTTTTCCATGCCGGCCGTGATCCTGGGCCATTTAGTAATGATCACGCATTACCTGCTGCTTTTAAAACACTCCGCAACGACTTCCCGGAACTTAAACTGGTTGCCGCCCATCTTGGTGGTTTCAATGTCTGGAATGATGTTCTTGAGGTGCTCTGTGGAATCGGGATCTGGTTTGATACAGCAGCTGTACAGGGACTACTTGATCCAGAACAGGTTGAACACATAATTAAAACCAACGGTACTGATTATACACTTTTTGGTTCTGACTCTCCATGGTTTGATCAGTGTGAAATTGTTGCCTGGCTTGATAGTCTGAATTTGACAATGTCTGAAAAAGAGAAAATCCTTTCGAAAAACGCAATTAGACTACTTGGTGTATAGCTTCTTTTTCGATCTGGTGATGGTACTCCTTACCATAGTGTAGTAATATTCCGTCGGTACGGTAAAGCCTGCGTGCAAGCTCGCGGGCAATATTTAAAATCAACAGACTGAAGAGCGATTTATCTGAATCGTAGAGGTGCATCAATACCTGACGTGAAAGTACCAACAGCGTTGCGCTTCCTTTTGCCATTGCTGATGCACTATGCGGCTGTATGCCGACCACAGATGCTTCACCAATGCAATTACCGGCACTAAATTCAACAATCTCAAGTGGATTTTCATGAATGTTCAGGATGATTGTTACTTTTCCCTTAAGTATGATAAATATCTCAGTCGCAGGTTTTTTCTCTTCCAGAATTATATCACCATCTTCTGCATTGACATAACTGCAATTTTCGCAAATATTTCTGATTTGCTCTTCACTGAAACCACTGAAAACGGTAACACATTTGAGAATCGGTAGAATCTCACTTATTTCAACATTGGTGGAGCTGATCATAACAGCCATCTTTCTTTAAGTGTGTGGTGAAAAAAGTACGGCACTATCTTATAAATAATCCTTGCGGTTCATTTAAATCAAGTTTTTTTTCCAGAATTGGGAATTCGTTTGCACAGATGGTATTTTGAGGTACAACTGATAAAATACAAATTATTGATTAAGATCATGGAGTACTTATGAACAGATGGCTATACATCTATCGATGGATTATGTGGAATCTTCTGACACATCCTTTTATTCATATTTATTTAAAACCCTCATTCAGGTTTTTCAAGACAAAAGAATCGGATTCTTTCCCAAAACCACCCTTTATCGTAGTGTGTAACCATGGTACCTTCTTTGATCCATGGATTATCGGTTTGTATAGCCATTATCCTTTCGGATTTATGACCAACGATGATGGTTTCAGGGGCAAGGGGATCTCGCAGTGGTATCTTAAGAGTATTGGGGCATTTCCCAAGAAAAAAGGTGCGTCAGATTTTAAAGCAATGAAAAAGACTATGGATCTGATGCGCAGTAACTACCCGGTGTGCATCTTCCCTGAAGGGCAGACAACCTGGGATGGGGAGACACAGCTTATGTACCCTGGTATTGAGAAAATAATCAGGAAAACAGGTGTATCTGTTGTTACAATTCGAATTCAGGGCAATTTTCTTTCCAAACCATGGTGGGCATTGACAAAACGCAAGGGGAGGGTCGCAGTAACAATAAAGGTTACTGATAAAGCTGATGTAGCAAAGCTTTCTACTGAGGAAATCTTTGCTTTACTGAAAAACGGTATCTATCAGAATGATATAAAAGATCCATGGAATAAAACGCAGAAATTCAGTGGTACGCAGTTGGCTTGTGGTCTGGAGCGTTTTGTGTGGATCTGTACAGAATGCGGCGCTGAAGATCAGCTGACGACAAATGATAATAGAATTACCTGTAGTGCATGTGGGAAAATCTGGGAAATTGATGCGTATTGTCAATTGACATCAGAAACACCATCCAGGCCGGAAATAAAGGATCTCAAGGACTGGTCAGAAATGCACAAGTCAATTCTGCGAGATAAATGCACCGGTGGGAAATCCTTTACAACAGCAACAAATGCAGTTGCGTTGACCTGCGAGAATGAACAGGGGAAATTTGAAACGATTCACGGAAATGGTGTTCTTGAATTAAACCAAAATGAATTACGTTATATTACCAGTGGACAAAGAGTATCTTGGTCTCTCAAGGAAATTACTGATTATGTTGTACAGAAAAAGGATCTTTTTGAGTTCGGTATCTCCGGGAAAACATATCGCGTGGAATTCAGGGGGCACAGTCCTATGAAATGGGTTATGTATCTGCGGTATCTGAATAATTATGCAGAGTGCGAAAAGAACGGACATTTGTGACAATCTGTCAGGGAAAAAAAGGAAGTACAGGGAATACGCTATGAACATTAATAGTCAATTTGGATTTTATGCAGTTTTAACTGATCCGCTTGTCGGTTATGAGGAAATGACACGAATACTGGTTGATCACAACATCGCGTTTGTCCAGTTGCGGATGAAAGATGCTCCTCTGGATTTGATCAGGCGTACCGCAGAAAAAATGCGTTGTATCACCCTTGGGTCATCAACAAAATTCATTGTCAACGACAGCCCGGAAATTGCTATTGAAGTCAGTGCTGATGGTGTCCACATCGGTCAGGATGATTATCCTGTTGAAGATGTACGTGCAATGATCAAACCCGGTATGATAATTGGTTTGTCAACCCATTCGCCATCCCAGACCACTGATGCCTGCATGCGATGTCCTGATTATATTGGTGTGGGACCTGTGTATGCAACACCGACTAAGAAAAATCCGGATCCGGTGATCGGTCTTGATGGAATGAAAAAACAGCTTGATGCAGCAAGTGTTCCGGCGGTTGTGATCGGCGGCATTGATTTTTCAAATCTGCGTGATGTCCTCAGTGCTGGTGCAAAAAACTTCTGTATGGTGCGTCAGTTGACAAAATCAGATAAACCTTCAGAGGTACTTGATAAAGTAAAAAAAATATATAACGAATATTATCCCGGATTTTATTGACTCAATTGAGCAGGACTGTGCGGGGTATCAATATACCCCGGAAAGATAGATCGGGCAGCATTTACTCCAGATGAAAAACAAAATTTGCAAATCCTGTGCGTTCATTGAAATCGTTTTTACGAAAAAATGAGCGGATATACGATTCTGTAGCTTTGTTATTGTTTACCATCAAACGTTTACACTTCATTGTCCGACCGATTTCGATCGCTTTTGCCACAAGTGCTTTTCCAACACCTTTACTGCGATAATCGGGTAATACCACGAGGTCGGTTATGTACATCTCATTGGAGCCAAATAGCGGGAACGGACAGAAGTGAATAACCATATAGCCAACAACGAGCTGGTCATTCTCAGCGACAAAAACAAAGCTGTCCTTGTGTTCGAGCATTGACATAAGTACATCACGGGTGCTGGCAATGAGCGATTCTTCAACGACGATCTTATGATGATGTTCGCGGTATTGTTTAATGATTGGAATAATACTTTCAACATCTTTTTTTTTGAATTTTCTGATTTCGATTTTCATGATTCTTTCTGATCTCGAAGAACGTGGATTACTGATTGGAAACATGTTACTTTTGTATGTATACTGCTGATAACTGCTTTTTTATCAAAGAGTTTACTCTATAAATATGTAATAAAGTAGGTAAAAGTGCAAGGATTAAAACGGCATGTATCGAACGGTCACCACAGTCTATGGATAGTTTTGCAGCCGGTTCATGGCAGCAAGTAACAGAAATCCAGAAGCTGTATCAGCATGAACGTCGGATGACAAGTGCTCCATCAACCTCAAGAAAATCATTTCCTGATTTTGTTTTAACCGTGTGGGGGGCAAGGATATATCGAAGCAGCATGTTGACAATTCCGAATGTGTTGAAATCCCATGATGTCAACTGATATTCCATTGCGTCAATGGTGTTGTCAAATGATATGATCGCAAGATCTCCGGGGATATGCATTTCGTGTTCTTTCAGGAAATCTATTGCCATGGTTGCAGCAAAATCATTGGCCATTACCCATGCAGTAATGGATCGGTCGGCAAGAGCAGCTGAGAATAGTGGATGCATTTTTTCATATATTTCAGCGCTGCCACAGTTAATATCGGTAATGTATTTGATAAGATTATATCCCAGATTTCCAAATTGTTTGAAGAGAACACCTTTAGCTTCTTTTTTCAGTTGGGAGTACTCACTGATAAGGGTTTTAAGATCACTGGCATCATCTTGTTTGTCAAGGTAGTCCCATTGGTATGCATAGTCAGGTAAAACAAAGGGGACAACACTGTGCTGAGGTCCGGATCTGGAGTACATTGTTTCAATTGTTGACAGGCGGCGTTTTGACCAGAGGGCACGATGGAACGGAGACAGGAACGCTATGCGGTTATGACCCTTACTTAAAAGGTACTGGGCAACTCTCTTTGCGGGGAGTTCTGATGCAGTCGTGGTAAAAAAACGAACATGACGGTTATTACGGGCGCACTGGGGAATTCGCCAGCCACCGACGACATCCAAAACAGCAATATTACGTTTCAGACGTACTAATCTGTCAAGAACAGATTCCGGACTACTGTCAATATTGGCTACAATAAATATGTAACCAAGGATCGACTGTGCATCAAGATTGTATTCCTTTGTCGTCGCACTATGAATAAACTGAAGCCTGTCGTTTTTGTTAAGATGGACAATGACATCGAGCTGTATATTCATGCGTATGCATTCTGATTCGATTACTCTGAAATAATTTTTATCCTGATGATCAACCCAGAGCTTTCCATCATCCATTCCGTAACTGATTACGACAATCCGTGAGTGACCGGTATTACCGGTAAGTGATGGCAGGTAGTAGCCGTTTGTACGGAACTCAATTATCTGTTCCTGCACCAGGTCTGAAAGAGATTTTTTCAACGTTGTGAAGGAAACGTCATAGATTTGCTGCATTTCCTTGCAGGATGGCAATTTCTCGTTTGTTGCATAACGACCACTGATTATATCTTTGTAGATTCTATCAGTAGTGGATTGCCGTGAGGATATGTGGCTCTCATCAATGCCGCATCCTGATTCGTTTTTCGGATCTTCCTGTTTTTCAGGCAATTCTTTGTCATAAGAAAAAACATACTTATTGTTTTTTTGGGCAGGGATAATGGAACCGTCATGAACAAAAAGATTGAAAGCTTTCCACATCGTGACAAAGGAAACATCGGATGCTTTTGCAAGTGTCCGGATTGGCGGCAGCGTTGAAATCAGCTTCTTATCCCGCATGGCAGCAAGATATTCCAATGCTTTTTTAACGCCGGGTTTTTGTTTTTCCATTATATATTACATTTGCCTTATTAAACTGCGTTGATTTATTATTATATCGTTGAGCGTAATCATGTTAATTTATTAACCTATTCCCTAATATATTAATTTTTTATTTTATTGTCATGATATTAATGCTATGATACACTGGGATTCGTTAATTTTTTTTTGATACCGGGGAATTCTACACCTGTCAATGGAGTAAAAAATGTACAATGATGGATATTTACTGGGCTATGATATTGGAAGCTCATCAGTAAAGGCTGTGCTGCTCGACAGTGCAACCGGAAAGCAGATAGCATCTGCAACATCACCAGACACGCAGGAGCTTGAAATTATTGCTCAACAGGCTGGATGGGCGGAGCAGCATCCTGATACATGGTGGACACATATACAGGCAGCTACAGATCGCCTGCGTTCAACTTCCGGCGTTAATTTTCATGACGTAAAGGCTATCGGTATCTCATATCAGATGCATGGTCTTGTAGTACTTGATAAAGATCTTAATCCCCTGATGCCATCTATTATATGGTGTGATAGCCGTGCGGTTGAAATCGGACGAAAAGCATATCAAAATCTGGGTCATGAACTTTGTATGGCACGGCTTTTGAATTCGCCGGGTAATTTTACCGCATCGAAACTAAGATGGGTTCAGGAGAATCGTCCTGATGTTTACAAACGGATTTCCTGTTTCATGCTTCCGGGTGATTATATTGCATGCAAACTTACCGGAACACCATCAACGACTGCATCGGGATTATCGGAAGGGATTTTGTGGGATTTCAGTACAATGCAACGTGCTGATTTTTTACTTGATCACTATAATATAGATAAATCACTTGTTCCAAAAGTTGTACCCACATTTGGAGTTCAGGGAACTGTAACTGCCGCAGCTGCATCACTATTAGGGCTGAAAGAGGGAATTCCGGTTTCTTACAGAGCTGGAGATCAGCCAAATAATGCATTCTCTTTAAATGTAAATAATCCCGGTGAAATTGCTGCTACAGCTGGTACGTCAGGTGTGGTATATGGCATATCAGACCGTACATCATATGATCCGGAAGGACGGGTGAACACATTTCTTCATGTTAATAATACACCGGAAGCCTCACGACTAGGCATTTTGCTTTGTGTAAACGGTACCGGTATTTTGAATCGATGGCTGAGAACATTAATAAGTACCGGCAGTACTCCTTTCCCGTATGGATCGATGGATTCTGAAGCTGCAACTGCACCTGCTTGTTGCGATGGGTTACGGATTCTTCCTTACGGAAACGGGGCGGAGCGTACTTTAGGAAATCGTACACTTAATGCATCTGTTCACGGTCTGGATCTGACTCGTCATACGCGGGCTCATCTGCTGCGGGCTGCACAGGAGGGCATCATTTTCGCACTTATGCAAGGTATCGACATAATGAATACGCTTGGTCTCGAGAAGCGGGTCGTACGTGCAGGGTGTGCTAATATGTTTAAAAGTGAACTATTTTGCGGTATTTTTTCAACAGTTACAGAATGTGCTGTTGAACTTTATAATACCGACGGGGCACAGGGTGCGGCACGTGGTGCCGGTGTCGGTGCCGGTATGTATAGCAGTATCAATGATGCGTTTGCTGGTTTGTCAGTGATTAAACGTATTGAACCAATCAAGGCTGAAACAGCCCGCTATGCAGATGCATACGCACAATGGAAATCACTCTGTAAACATCAGATTGAACAGATTGATAAACAGGGACGATAGTTAATAATAGTGTAATACAACAAACAACTGAGTTCAAACACTCAGATCTAACGAATTTATAATCCGGAAGGAGTCAGAAATGGCTGATCAGAAATCATTGCATAGTATTTGTCGCTGGACATTTAATGCTGGTAAGGGTGGATTTGTTCCCGGCGATATGCGCGAGGAATGGAGCGGAATTAGCAATGTAAAAATTATCAAGATTATCAAGGACAAGATTGTTCCACGTCTTCCTGATTTTATTGAGCTTGGGTATGAAGTTCACTATGACAGTGAAATAAATGAGAAAGATGCTGATGCAACCGCTGATGCACTGCTTGATGCAAAGATGTCATTGGCGATGATCACACCGGGAGCACACTCTCATTTTGCATACGGCGGTGTTTCATCACTGGATAGTAAAGAAGTAGCTGCAGCACGTGAACTTGGTTTGAAAACAGTAGATCTTGCTTATGGTCAAATGAAAAAAGCCTGGCATAAATCTGTTGTACCATCATTTGTCCTGTGGAACGGTTCTTATGGGTATGATATTTCTTCTGTCGGAATTCGTGCAATGTACCAGACACTCAAGGAAAGTATTGCATTACTTTGCAAATACGAAGAGAAAAAGGGTGGCGAGATGTATATGGCGATCGAACCGAAACCTAATGAAGGACATCCTGCCATGTTACTGCCTACTGTTGCAAGTGCTATTGTTTTCTGGCATAAACTTGAAGAGGAATTTGGCGTTACCCGTAAGAAAAAAGGACTCAATAAAGAGTTTGGCCATTCTGAGATGATCGGTCTTGATGCTGTTTATGATACAATTGAAGAAATTGACAATAATGCACTTGTTCACATGCATTTAAACAGTCAGGGTTACAATGACGGAATCATTCTCGGTGGTCCTGGAAAATATGATATTGATCATGGATGCAGAATTAACGGAATGAACATTGCTATGGCAGGAGTAATCAACGGGGCCGGTGGTTTTTCAAGATGGAAAGGCCATGATATGCAGCCACGTGCTTATGATTCTGTAGAGCAGGCTGTTGACAGAGTTATCAGAAGCATCCTTTCATGGGAAGCTTGTGACAAAGCTGCGAAAAACCTTGATGAAAAAACGCTTATGAAATATTTGTGCAACAGAGAGACTGCTCGTGCTGAAGACATGATGCGCGCTGCATTAGTTGATGCTCAGAAATGTTTTGATGAGATGTATAAATAAAAACTGTCGATGTGAGTGTTAAAAACGAAGACCGGATGCTGTGTTGTGGCGGCATCTGGTCTTTTTTTATTTGTAGCAAGTGGGGAGTGGGAAGTGGGGAGTGGAAATATTTTTAATAAATAAAAAAGCTTGCAGTATTTCGGAATTATTCCTTTTTAAGGTTTCCGGTCAATACTGCAAGCTTTAAAACGTTGTATCGTTATCGATTCAAACTTGAAATCGTCTGAATAACGCTGATACTGAATTAATTTCCGTAGACAGCTTCTTTGCTGTGGTATCCATCAGCAATTACTGTTGCATCGATATTGTCCTTTGTTACAGGGACTGGATCCAGAAATACTGTTGGTACATCTACTGTACCATTGTTAACCTTTGCATTCATTCCCTGAACAGTTTCACCCTTTGCAAGTGATACTGCTGCCTGTGCAGAAAATGTTGCAAGTTTCTTGATTGGTTTGTAAACTGTTACAGCCTGTATTCCACGTGCAATGTATTGACAGTTAAGAAGGTCTGCATCCTGACCGGATATAGGCACTTTACCTGCAAGCTTCTTTGCTTCAAGTGCGGCAATTGCACCAGCAGCTGTTCCATCATTGGATGCAACGATTGCGTCAAGTTTAAAACGGGTAAGAGCATCTTCAGTGATTCTTTTTGCTTCGCTTCCCTGCCACTTGTCACAAGCCTGACTCAGAACGATTTTAATTTTACCGGCATCAATAGCTGGCTGCAATATATTCATATGACCCTGATGCACCATACCTGCATTTTTGTCACCTGGATCACCAGTAAGCTCAAGATAATTTCCTTTCGGTACCATTTTAAGGATTTCGGCAGCCTGAATTTCTCCGACGCGTACATTGTCAAAGGATACGTACAAATCCGGTTCTGAATTTGTTATAAGGCGGTCATAGCAAAGAACCTTACAACCTTTAGCATGAGCTTTCTCAACGATTGGAGAAGCTGCATCTGCATTTTTCGGAATAACGACAAGAACCTTTACACCGCGAACAAGAAGATTCTCACATTGCTGGATTTGTGTGTTTGGATCTCCAGATGCGTCCTGAACAAGTACTTCTGCACCCAGTCTTGCTGCCTCATCAACAAACATCTGGCGATCACGCTGCCAACGCTCTTCTTTCAAATCTGCAAGGGAAAGCCCGATTAACAACTTTCCGTCGTCAGCTTTCTTTGCACTTTCCTTTTTTGAACAACCGACACTTCCTAAGCACAATGCACCGCATAGTACTAATGACAACAAAAACTTCATTATACCTCCTGGTTGATAGATTTGAAGTTACCATATTGTTAAACAGGTACATATGGTTGTTTGAAAAATTACAGATTCCTGTAAAGGTTTCTGCGCATGTTTATGTAAAGAAAAATAAATGCAGCATTTGTAATGTCAATATATAAAATGTAATTATTATATATGTTGTTTGATTTAGTTACTGCAATTAAGATGGTGATATATTTATATATCATGTTGTTAAATCAATACAAAATTAAACAAATCATTGATTCAAAGGAACTCTATATTATATTCAATATGCAGGATACAGGAACCTTTTTGATATACAATACAATTTTATGGGGATCAGGATGGTTGCAGGAAGGTTGTGCTGCAGGATATCAGAATAGATTCGACTAATCCCGGTTTGTCATAAAATGCTATTGACTGTCAAAAACAGAAGATTCTATAATGTTAAAACTATTAACAAAAGTAGAAAGAACAATCTATGGCTCTACTTTCTTTAAAAAACCTTACCATCGAATTCCCGGGTGTCCGGGCGCTTGATGACGTTTCGATTGATTTTGAAAGTGGTGAAATTCATGCCTTATGTGGTGAAAACGGGGCTGGAAAATCAACACTTATCAAAGTCATTGCCGGTGTATGGCCTTGTAGTCTTTACAAGGGAGAGATGCTTCTCGATAATTCTGTTGTCAGATTCCACTCTGTAAAGGATAGTTCCGATGCAGCGATTCAGGTAATTTATCAGGAAATGTCGCTTGCGAATAATTTGTCAGTTGCGCATAACATGTTTCTTGGGCATGAACCGAAAATTATGGGGCTTCTTGATTCGATTACAATGTTTAAACGGTCAAAGGAGATTTTAAAGAAACTGCAGACCAGTATTCGGCCGGAAACGATAGTATCAGATCTTACTATCGGGCAGCAGCAGATTGTTGAGATTGCCAAGGCACTATCTAAAAAAGCCCGTATTATGATTTTTGATGAACCAACGGCGGCTCTGCCTGAGCATGAAGTTGATGTTCTGTTTTCACTGATTGAATCACTGAAGGCAGAAGGAATCGCGGTTATTTACATTTCTCACAAGTTGAATGAAATTCGTCAGCTCGCTGACAAAGTTACTGTCTTAAGAAATGGTAAGGTAATATCACATTTTACAAAAGAAAATATTGATATGCCTACCGTGGTCAGAGATATGATAGGGCGAAGCCTTGATAAGGTGTATCCTGCACAGGGTAAATGTACAAGTGATGTATTGTTGAAGCTTGACAATGTTACACTTGCGCATCATGGCAAAGACATTCTTAAGAATATTTCGCTTGAATGTAAACGTGGCGAAGTGCTTGGGATTGCAGGGCTGCTTGGTGCGGGACGAACCGCATTATTCAGTCTGATATATGGAGTTTTTAGAGGAACCTATACAGGAAAGTTGTTTCTTAACGGAAGCCCCTATACTCCAACGACTCCATCATTGTCGATTAATAACGGTGTTGTTCTTGTTACCGAAGATAGAAAAAAGTTTGGTCTTATAACACCGGCAAATGTTGAGAGAAATATGACGACAGCTGCTCTTAGCAGGTTTTGCAAAAATTCTATTATTAACATTCCACAGGCACTTCAGGAGTGTCGTACATATGTTGATAAATTAAGAATAAAGACCCCATCTCTGGCGTTCAAAATTGCTAATCTGTCAGGTGGTAATCAGCAGAAAGTTATTTTGTCGCGTTTCCTGATGGTTAACCCGAAACTGATACTGCTTGATGATCCGACAAGAGGTGTTGATGTCGGTGCAAAACAGGAGATCTATGCACTTATTCATCAACTGGCTGCGGAGGGAATCGGTATATTGTTTGTCTCATCGGAGCTTCCCGAAGTATTAGGTGTGGCACACCGGGTACTGGTTTTACAGGGTGGCGGTATAAAAGCAGAATATATGCATGGTACTACAAATGAAGAGGAAGTGCTTGGAATTGCTGCCGGTGTGGAAGCATAATATTTAACATAATGCTAATAACTTAAAACTTTACATAAGGGTCTTTACATGAATACACAACTTACTGAACTTTGGAATGCAACCAATAAACGCGTACTGTTTATGCTTGTGCTGCTTGTATTTATTCTTGTTGTTTTTAATATTTTGTCAGGCGGCTTCATATTTCGCGCCGAAAATATTGCCAACCTGTTTCGCCAGGTAACCGTTGTCGCAATTCTTTCTGTTGGGATGACTTTCATAATTGTTGCCGGGCACATCGATCTCTCGGTTGGTGCTGCACTTGGAATGTTTGGTGCTGTTACAGCGATGTTGATAACGCAGATGCAAATGGATCCGATTTTGGCAGTGTCTCTGATATTGATTGCAGGTTTTCTTGTCGGTTGTATTCATGGCGCACTGGTACATTATCTCAACATACCGGCATTTGTTGTAACACTCGGTGGACTCATTGCCTATCGTGGTGTTACACAATATGTTGCCCGTCAGTCGATTCCTGTTCGTACACCATGGATCAAGGCAATTTCTCAGGCCTATACACCCGACTATTTAAGTTACATTTTATTGGCAGTTATTATACTGGCTGTTATCGCCGTAACACTTATTAACAGAAATCGATTAGCCAAAGCAAACCTTCCAATGCACACACCAGGATGGATTGATATATTAAAAATTGTTATTATCAGTCTCATATCTTTAACCATAGTTATGACCCTTGTCAGCGGGGATGGAATTCCGATTCAGGCTCTTGTACTTCTTATTGCAGCAGTCATTTTCAGCTTTATTGCAGGAAAAACACCGTTTGGACATTATGTCTATGCGATTGGCGGCAATAAACAGGCTGCACAATATTCCGGAATATCAATTGCTAAAAATACAATAGTTGTCTTCGGGCTTATGACTATGCTGGCTGCAATCTGTGGCATAATTACCATTTCTGAATTGAGTGCTGCGGCACCGGATATCGGTGATCTCAAGGAGCTTGAAGCGATTGCGGCATGTGTTATCGGTGGTGCCAGCCTGATGGGGGGCAGCGGCGTTATCGGTATGTCGATCCTCGGTGCTCTTATTATGGCATCAATTAAAAACGGAATGTCAATGATCGGTATTGTCGCACAGACACAAAAGATCATTCTCGGTTCAGTGCTTGTCCTCGCTGTCGCTCTGGATCAGTGGTCACGCAAAGGAAAAAATTCGTAATTATCTAAATCATTAACTGACATAATTGAGTATTCTTACAATCAACACTTTGGGTGTGGCGTAGATTAAATGCGCCCATCCAGGTATAGAACTGTGTGTGCTTCACAGCAGGAAGTTAACATAGAGTTTTAGAATGCGCTCAGATGTTCCTGCATTCGGGGAAAGATAATGTTTCCTGATAGCATGAATACTACTTTGTAAATATTACTGTAATGCCATCCCGGGGGAAAACAATGAGTGGAAATAATTGTATTGATGAACAGAAGTGCTTGACCAGACTGGCTGGTGAAGTAGACGGTAAAAAGGTTTATTTTTATTATCTGACAAATAGATCAGGTATGGAACTATGTGTCAGTAATTATGGCGGGACAGTAGTTTCACTGAAATGTCCGGATAGAAGTGGAGTTCCTGCAGATATAGTGCTGGGTTTTAATACGCTTGAAAAGTATCGTGATGATGCCTATTTTGCATGTAATCCGTTTATGGGTGGCATTGTAGGAAGATTTGCAAACCGGATCGGCGGGGCAGTATATACGCTTGATGACATCGTGTACAAACTGGAAAAAAACAACGGGCAGAACTGTTTACATAGTGGAAGCCGTGGGTTTGACAAGGTAGTATGGGATTCGACAACATCATTGATTGATAATTACGAAAGTGTCGTACTTACCTACACCAGTCCCGATGGTGAGGGGGGGTTTGGTGGAACGCTCACAACGACAGTCATCTACTCTTTGACAGACAATGACGAGTTCAGGATATCCTACCGTGCAACAACTGACAAACCAACTGTTGTAAATCTTACTAATCATGCTTATTTTAACCTGAACGGGGAGGGCACAGAATCAGTACTTGACACCGTTGTGATGATCAATGCGGATTACTTTACACCATCAGATTTTTTGCAGATACCAACCGGCGAGTGTATGAGTGTCGAAAATACCCCGTTTGATTTCCGCAATCCGATGACAATTGGGGCGAGAATTCATGATATTCATGATCAGCTCGTTCTTGGAAATGGTTATGATCATAACTGGGTATTAAGAAAAGAACGTGATGGTGAGTTGTCACTTGCTGCAACAGCCTATGATCCATCAAGTGGTCGTTTTATGGAAGTATTTACCACTGAACCTGCCATGCAGTTTTATACTGGAAATAATCTTAAGGAAACACTTGTTGGTAAAAGTGGAAAGCCATACATAGCACGAAGCGGTTTTTGTTTTGAAACACAGCACTTTCCTGATTCTCCAAATAAACCGCAATTTCCAAATACCGTATTACGGCCTGGCGATACATTCGAGTCATCAACTATCTACAAGTTTTCTCTTCGTTAATACATCTGCTGTATTACCAAATGTTTACACGGGTAAAAAATACCGTGTAAACATATTTTTTTAAACTAATTAATCTCCCATAAGAAAATCTGGTTTTTTTTCGTTATATTATAGAGTAGTTAATTTACATTTTAATAGTTAGGGGACTATCAAATGAGAAAACTACTTGTCATTGTGGCATTTGTTTCAATTTCACTTTGTTTTGCGGCGAATCCGATTTTCAAGGATCAGTCATTTACAATGCGGTATACAGCAGATCCGTCAGCTCATGTTTACGAGGGTAAAGTATACGTTTATCCATCACATGATCAGGATAATGCTGCAGGTTACAACATGGTTGATTACTATGTTTATTCATCATCTGATCTTGTAAAGTGGACTGATCACGGAAAAGTGCTTGATGTCAAAGATGTTGCATGGGCAAAGGAATACATGTGGGCACCTGACTGTGCATATAAAGACGGTACCTATTACTTTTATTTTCCAGCCAGAGGAAAAGATGGAAAGTTTTACATCGGCGTAGCTACTGGTACTTCACCAGGCGGTCCATTCAAACCGGAAACAAACTATATACCAAATAGTTTCAGTGTCGATCCGGCAGTTTTTATTGATGATGATGGTAAAGCGTATATGTATTTTGGCGGTGATGGTGATGGGGGACAGAAGCAGCCCTGGGTTGCTAAAATGAAAGATAATATGAAAGAATTTGATGGACAGCCACAGAAGATCAGCGGTGCACAATACTGGTTTGAAGCATGCTGGATGCATAAATATAATAACACCTATTACCTCTCCTATTCAACAGGGGGAAATTATTCCGGTTATTCGGGATCTGCTCTTGGTTATGCAACATCATCAAGTCCAATGGGGCCTTTTACGTTTAAATCTGTTTTTTTTCCGAGTGTTTCCGGATGGACAAATCACCATTCCATTGTCAAATATGCTGACAAATGGTATCTGTTCTACCATTCTGCAGACCGTAGCGGCGGGAATAGTGTGAAACGTGATCTTTGTATTGATTACCTGACGTA
This sequence comes from Fibrobacterota bacterium, assembly GCA_023459055.1. GTDB lineage: Bacteria > Fibrobacterota > Chitinivibrionia > Chitinivibrionales > Chitinispirillaceae > JAAZBG01. Next base: position 253,836 of record JAEWVR010000025.1, on the reverse strand, counting down.
TAACGCTGATGGAACTATCAGGATGGTTACACCAACAAAAAATGGTGTTTCGGCAGTGACTGTAAGTGTTAATAAGCAAATCCCGGACTGCTATAGTGTTTTTATAAAAAACAGATTATCATGCAAGCAGTCTGCCGTTACTTACACACTGACTGAAGCGACAATGGTTGATCTGAAAATTATTACACCGTCCGGTCGTATCGCACTGCCGCTGGTACAGGGGTATCAGGCTCCACGGCAGTATACTGTTCCGTTGAATACATCAGCGCTGGCACAAGGTGCATACCGTTTATTGCTTACGACATCATCAGGGACGGAATCAGTACCGTTTTTTCAGAATGGGAACCCCTTTTGAATATGTCGTTGCTGATGCTTTTAATGGGTTACTGAAGGACATGAACCTTTTTTGCGAACAGTAACCCTGACAGATCTTTAAATACTACAACAAACACACCTTTGCCACTTGGACGCCAATTGTATACTGTTCGTCCTTTTTCAGGGAATTGAACTACCGTTTTACCCTGTAGATTCATCACACTGACCTGATAGTCACTTGTTAATGGCAGCTCGAATCTGAATCTGCCTACATTACAGACTGTTGTTGACAAAGAACCAGATTGTTTGTGACGAACAGAAGCACCGATTGATTTTGAATCATCTCTGCCCGGAGATCCATGTACATCACCTGACGATGTCCAGTTTGCAGCGTCATTCTGATCCTGCTTTTTTACTGCATCAGTGGGAACCAGCGAATTACCGAACTTATCCGGTTCAACAGGCCATGGTGCGTTATCATCATAGGTGATTGCTGCTATGACATTACCGGAATTACCTGCCAGAGTAATTTTTTCTCCCTCATTGGAAAGCTGTCCGCTGAACTCTCCATTTGGTTTGAATCCATACCGTTGTGTAAACTTTACAGCATCTGATGCCACCACAATAAATCCACCTGCCTCGATAACCGTTCCCTGCTCAAAAGAGAAGGTAATACCATCACTAATGCTGATACCGGTGAGATTGAGCGGTACCGTACCTGTGTTTTTCAATTCGATGAATTCGTAGTCGCTTCCACTGCCATCAGTTCCATCACCAAGCGGTTTATAATGTATCTCGGTAACTTTAAGCGTACTGAAATCCTGTGGGAATGCGATAAAGAGTTCCCGCAGAGCACTCCACTCATCCCCGTCTTTAATTCGTGCCTTGACAATTGTTGATACGGTAACAGTCAAAGCCGTTGACATATCACCCTGAGTTGCTGCATCTGATACTGCGCCTCCAGGTAAACGGGGATCACTTCCATCCGTTGTATATATCAGATTACCTCTTGTGTTAGGATTTGTTATGGCAAGTTTAAGCTCGTTTGAACTGGTAATTTCTGATACCGGAATTTCCTGATTTGAAGAAAATACCGGCGGCTCAATTGATGGATAGAGGTTATCAGTTTTGAACTGACTAATTACAATATCTGTACGTAATGGCATATAATTGTTATAGATTCTATCAAGGGCAGGAAGCCAGTCATCATCTTTTGTTCGTGCTGTATCCCGTTTTGAATCTCCCCAGCGGGCTGATTCTGCGATTATTGCCATTTCAATCTGCTTAGCCCGGGCTTGATAGCGAGCGATTGATTGTTCAGGAGTAAAGACTCCCTTGTTGAAAAAATGTTTGTAAACGTGATCTGCGAATCGCATCCGGTAATCACTGTTGGCACAGAGTTCCTGATGAATTCTCTGGGGATTGAAAAAACGTAACTCATCAGACAGTGCGTATGGCCCTGTTCTGTCAACATCAACGGCATTTACCAGCTTATCTCTCATATTTATCTGGAAGTCAACCATCGTGTGTTCGCCGTCATAACTCAACCATTTAAATCCGTCAGGTTTTGTCTTGTTGTAAATCGCCTGCAGGTTATTGGTGCGCTGGGGTTCCGAAAATGCATAGGTTGGAGAATCGAAATTGCCGGTATAAAATGTTATGAGCAGGTAGTCTATCAGATTGTCAATATCAAGCAAGCGTTCATACTGTGGATTTCTTGTTGTACCATCTGTTTCCAGCCCCTGAACCATATAGTAGTCTTCGTTACTTGCAAATCCGGAAAGCGTTTTTTTCCATAACCGCTCTGCAGCATCCATGGTGCCATCGGACGCTTCAACAGTCTTATCACGGTCGGACCCGGCTGTATAGTCATTCACAGTACTTATGACATCATAATCCAGTTGATCCCCACCCATATAGGTTTCTGCATACCGCTTATCGGATTCTTCCTGTGTATAATAGATTCCCCAATACATTCCATCAAGATAGAGATGGTAGTATCTGCTTCTTGTATAAAAGTGACCCATATCTTTCTGAACGTCTCTGCAAAAAACATCTTTCACCATGGTGTTATGTGCACCCTCTTTTCCGTAGTAGCTCCATGAATAGTTCTGAGCTGTAGCGAGACTGATTTTATCAAATGATGACGTCCCTTCATCACCGAAAAGAGGATATTCCAGTTTTGAAAGGCCATATTCTGAACGAAAATAGAGTCGGAATGAGTGTTTAGGGCAATCTTCGTGTCTGCTCCATCCTCCCCGGATTCTGACTCCGCAGGGGACTGAAAATCCGTTTGTGTTGTCTGGTTGAATCAATTCAACCGAACCCTCACGTTCCCATTCTCTACCCGATTGAAGAGCATTTTGGTAAATACCACGTGTGTTATCAAACAGGCTGTCCGGATCGGAGACGACAGATATGGTAGGGATGGCAAGCAGGGCATCATCAATAACGTCTTTGTAACGTGGATCATCAACAACATCCGGATCCATAGCATAATCGTAAATCTGACCCATAACAAAACCGGAACCAAAACCGGGACGTGTCGCTGATGGGTCCGGATTTGGCTTTGGCCAGTTTCCACCGGGAGTTGATTGTGATAACACACTGCTTAAAAAAATGTATGTTTTTGTAAGTACCGGACCTGGCAGATCCGGTGGATTTACTGCTACAGCACGAAGTACAACCGCAGGAGTAACAGCCCGTCCTGTTTCGCTTGCCGGATCAATCATTACCGAACCCGGTGATTGGATGGAGATTGCTGACGGTGATGATAGGGGATTGCTGCAATCAAGCGTATACTTAATGGTTGCACCAGCAGTTTGTGTAGACAATATAACACTGAATGGCGAATCAAAGAAACCATGATCTACATTTACAGAAACAGGTGCAACATCTGCAACAGAATGTTGAAAGAATATGATGGAAACTAAAAAAAATGAAAAAACAGTACCTCTTTTATACTGTGGCATCGTTGCGATTCCCCCTCGTGATGATAGTATAATTTTTAAATAAACTTCTAATTGTCAGGTATACAATAGTAATGTAATGAGTAGTTGGGATATATATAATAATACGTTCATTTTGACACGATAGCCTGACTATTGTTGATATTCTAAAAACGACGTTCTCTTTAGAGAATGAGATAACATAATATGGATAAATATATACGGAGCGTTAAAAAACGTACTGTTTTGCTCACCAGATTCATATGAGCAAAACAGTGTGAACTATTCAAAGACTCATCCGGGAATGGATGAGTCTTTGAATATGTGTTATCTTTGAAGAGTTAATGGCTGCTGTGAAACAGAACCATCTGCATTGCGTAATCTGGCAACATAAAGCCCTGAAGGGACCTGTGTTAGATCTATACGGGCTGGAAGCGTTGAAAGTGCATAGCGACCAACTACTCTGCCATTCAGATTACAGAGTTCGACCTGATTGATACGATTTCCATTTCCATGCACGAAGAGTTGCGTGCAACCCTTACTGAGGGAGAGTGATGTACGGGCAGTACCGGAACGCAGGCCGGAAATCTGCGGGCAGCTTATCACCGGCGTAGGATCAAATGGTTCCTTGTTATATTCAGCACCGAAAACCTGTTTGTCGTCAATGTAGACAGGAATATGATCATTTTTTGCAATCTTATCATATCCGCTACCCATGTTGTTGAAAGACCAGTCGTTAGCAGGATTCCAGGCGCCTTCGGGGGCATTATCAGAAAGTCCGATTTTAAACTGAATCTCGCGCATGAAAGAATTATGAGTCCCAGGATAGAGATTTTCACCTGTCAGATCAATTTCTGCATAGTAAACAGAACCTTCAACCTGCTTAATTTGATTAATTTTAACTTTTCCCTGAGTATAATTTGTTGAAACGGTGACTGCACTTGGTTGAAGTCCTGCAGAAAGCACTTCAGAAATATCAACATAGTAGCGAAATTTGAGTGTTGATACCGCACGTGCTGGGTACTTTGACATATTTTTAACAACACTGCGGATTTCTGAATAACGGCTTCCGCCTGAGTTGCCTGATGTTTCGACCCAGAACTCAGCCAGTTTCTTTGTTGGTGGAGGGAATGTTGCAAGCGGATCACCGCCGAATTCATGGTACATACGTGCCATAAGTCCAGTAAAAGCAGCATTATAATCGGTTGCAACCTCGTTATTAAAATAATTACTACGTTCATCTTTATAGGAGTCATCATTTCCGGGACCGCCGACGAGTGCTCCGTACAAAGTATGAATTGATGCTATAGTGTCTCCTGCATCACCGGGATACTGACCTTCACAGGTGCGATGATGAGGACGAACGGGAGGGTTTACACCAAATCCAACCACCATACTACGTTTAACCGGATTGTCACCAAGGATATATTTTACCTGACTAACTGCAAAATCATGGTATCTTTTTTTCAATTCAGCATTATCAAGCTTATCGCTATATACCATCGCAACAAATGCAGTATTGGCAGCGTAACGACATGAACCCCATTCGCTAAGCCATGCGAGGCCGCCTGGAGTATATTTAATTTTTTCGTTATTGTAGCCAACTGTCCAGTAGTCTAACCAGCGCTGTGCATCCTTATGATATCTTTCCTCACCGGTAATCTGTGCCATAAGTACATAGCATCCATAGCCTTTGTCATCCCAGGCAAGTGTCCATTTGTATGATTTATCCGGTACCTGAGGTTCTGTTTTTAAAGAATCATACTCTTTTATCGCTTTCTGAAGGTAGGTCTCATCTTTGGTGGCAAGATAGAGCCAGCATGCACCCCATACAAGTTCATCCTGATACCCGCTATGAGAGTTATAGTATCCCTGTGCATCAGGTATTGCTTCAGGATATTTTCCACGATACTTATCTGCAAATGCATAAAGCTTCTTTGCGTGGCTGATTAATTTTTCAGCGTATGCCGGGTCACTTTCCTTGAACAGCAAGCTTGTAGAGGCAAGTGCCGCAGCTGCCTCACCCGCAAGATCAGTTCCCGGTTTTGAAGCATCAATTTTGTAAGCAGGTCTCTCCATGTACGATTCGACAGACTCGGCTGGTCCCCAGAAAGCATGGTCAAGGCCGCCATTTCCAACCTGTCCCCAGAATACATTGTCATCGGAATGACACTTTATAAGATAGTCAGTGACAAACCGCAGGTTATTCTGCAGAATTTCGAATTGACCGCTTTTCTTGTAAGCATCCATATAGACGCTTCCACCCCAGGCAAGCATGGTGACTGAATACGACATGGGAAAGTTGAACTTGACATGGTCACCGGCATCAAACCATCCACCGGTCAGGTCAAGGCCAACATCCTGTCCATCTTTAAGGCATGATGGGCCTCTCCATGCAACCCGGTTCCAGTCGGGTAGGGGGCCTGATTGCTGGCATTCGTAGAAGTACAGTGATTTTTGCAGGACTTCACCGTAGTTGTATTCAGCAGCAAATACATTGGTGCCCGCAATTGCCAGAACGGCAAGTGACCATAACGTTTTGGCCGGTAGTTTCATTGTAATATCTCCTTTAAAGTTAACAGTACTGTCGATATGAGTTCCCACAGAGGGAAAATAGTCAATCATCTCTCTATCAGACAATACAATGTAGCTGAAACATATTTTTTTGTGACAAAATTCCAGGCGGGCGTGCAATTTTTTTTGATTTTTTGTACTTTTTATGCAGAATCGCTATTTGCACTACATTATAGAGGAGGTTAGTCGAATAGGGGTGAATTGTGGCAGGTGTAACAGGAACTCTGACTGTTTGTACAAATAAAAAAATACCCGCGACTAATGTCACGGGTATCTCTTTTACGTATAACAATATCTTTCAATGAAATGATCTATTACGCGTTGTTACTGCAAAGTGACTGATTAGAACCAGTATTCAACTTTAACTGGAACAAGGATTGTTGCATTTTCAACAGCTTTTCCTGTTTCACCATAAAATGCCATATTGGTTGTTGAGAATTCGACACCAATACCGATTTTACCGTTGCTGTAACCTTTTTCAATTCCAACGAGGCCACCAATACGTCCGTCTTCAACACCAGCACCGCCCAGAATTGCATCATTCTGGTAACGGAAAGATGTAACAAGACCAAGACCATTTTCACCGATAGCATAATTGAAACCAAGTGCTAATTCCATTCCTGTAGCATCTTCACCCTTAACATTTGTTGTACCCATTACGAAGTTACCAAGACCATGAAGTGCAATTGGACCTGTAGAATATTTGAGGTATGCTGCAACACGTGCTGTATACCCAGCATCTTCTTTCTTTGTAGCAACGAATGTACCAAGGTCTGCATAAAAGCTCTCACTCAGTGTAAGTTTTAACGCAGCATTGATTGCGCTTAGATCCTTAGATGGTGTGGCGCCAACAGAATCGGTAAAGGTACCGATGTACTGAGCACGGATATGAGCTTTTTCTGCAATATTATAACCAGCACCAATCTGAAGGTTCTTCATTGCATCTTTTGTTTTCATAGCAGTTGAAATGTTTTTGAAACCAACATATGCATGCATTTCTTTCATAGGATCAAGGGCAATAATAGCTCCATGACCTTCACCCCATTTACGAACATATGGACCATCATAAGTACTCATACGTGCAAATGTCAAATCTTCACCGGTTGCTGAAATACGAAGCCAGTCGAAATCACCAAAAGTACCGTTACCACGAAGAACATCATCGTATGCACGACCGACAGTAAGAGTCAGCATTTCAAAAGGCTTTACCCAGATTTTCTGCTGGTCATGAGCACCGATACCGTTGTCACCGTTAAGATCGATCTGAAAACCTGCATTATCAGATGAACCAATGATTGAGATACCGATACGAGGATTACCAGCACCCCATGATACTGCATCAAATGTTTGTGCATCACTGTCACCATCGCTGTAAAATGGTATAAAGAAACCTCGACCCCATGCACCAATTTTAACTTCTGCAGCAGAGACAGTAGAAACAACAGATGATGTAGCAAGAATCAGTCCAAGCGTTGCAAGAACTCTTCTCATAACATTCTCCTCCTAATTAAATGATAGATAAACTTATAGGTAACATGATATTGTTTACTTATGAGTTTAATATAGTGCGTGCATCTGCCATATCCAACAGTTTTTGTAAAATATTTATGAAAAAATGCAATTATTTTGCAATATTGTAGTAATGATTGCGTACAAATCGGGTAAAAACGGCGGAAAAAACCTCTGCAGCTCTCAATGTGAATCAAAAAATTGTTTTCTCATGGCTGATTATCCAGTTATAATGTGTTGTTTGAGAAGTACTCTCAACGCTGAACATACAGTCAATTAGAAATACCCGTAACAATCGTCATGGGTATTTCTTTTACGCATCCTTACTATCACTAAACCAGATAGTCAATGAATGCGTTGTTACTGAGATGCATCTGATTAAAAACTGTACTCAACTATAACAGGAACCGTAAGCGTTGCTTTTTCTGCGGCTGCTGATGATTCAGGACCATAGAATGCCATTGTTGTAGTTGCGAATTCAAAACCGATACCGATTTTCCCGTTGCTGAAACCTTTTTGAATTCCAACGAGGCCGCCGATACGTCCATCTTCAACGCCAGCGCCGCCTTGAAGCGCATCATTCTGATAACGGAAAGAAGAAACAAAGCCAAGACCATTATCGCCGATAGCATAATCAAAACCAAGTCCTAATTCCATTCCTGTAGCATCGTCACCCTTAACATTTTTTGTACCTGCTACGAAGTTACCAAGACCATGGAGAGCAATTGCCCCTGTTTTATAATTGACATATGCTGCGATTTTTGCTGAGTATCCAGATACATCTTTGTCTGTGGGAATAAATGTACCGAGGTCTGCATAAAAGCTTTCAGTCAGAGTAAGTTTTAATGCAGCATTTATTACGCTTGCGTCAGCTGCATCACCTTCACCATCACCGGGTATGTTAACACCAATGTACTGAGCACGGATATGAGCTTTTTCAGCGATATTATATCCAAGACCAACCTGAAGGTTTTTAAATGCATCTTCTGTCTTCATGCTTGTTGTAAGGCTTTTAAATGCTACATAAGCATGAAGCTCTTTCATCGGATCAAGAGCGATAATAGAACCAAAAGTGTTAGGAGCAGTCTTAGTGTGATCATATGGGGTAACAACAGGAGCATAAGCACCATCATGTGTACTTACACGATGGAATGTAAAATCTTCACCGGTTCCGGAAATACGAAGCCAGTTGAAATCACCAAAAGCACCATTACCACGAAGAACATCATCGTATGCGCGACCGACAGTAACTGTCAGCATATTAAATGGCTTAATCCAGATTTTCTGCTGGTCATGGGCACCGATGCCGTTGTCACCATTTAGATCGATCTGAAAACCTGCGTTGTCAGATGAACCAATGATTGATACCCCAATACGGGGGTTATTAGCACCCCAGGAACTTGCATCAAATGTTTGTGCATCACTGTCACCATCGCTGAAAAACGGTACAAAGAAGCCCCGGCCCCAAGCGCCAAGTTTTACTTCTGCAGCAGAGACTGTGGATACAGCAGATGATGTGGCAAGAATCAGTCCAAGCGTTGCAAGAACTCTTCTCATAACATTTTCCTCCTGATAAAATAAAGAATTAACATACTAGCAACATGATATTGTTGACATTATGGTGTTAATATAAAGTATGCATTATGTGCAATCAATAAATATTGTCAAGATATCAAGGAACCCATCAAATATCCGTGTAAAAATTTATACAGTAGTGTAAATTTTTACACAGTAAAATATCCTGCCTGGTGTACAATAATTATATCGTTCTTATAGAACAAGGATTGTAGTATTGTAATGTAGTTAAAACAGGTAATTGAACCAGAACGGATCTGGACGTTGGTGAAGCGAAAGTGCAAAATCAAAAACAGTTATTCATGTTACATGGATTTTGCAGCATTCGCCGATATATGGTTGTGCTATCAGATCATCTCGACAATAGAATTCACAAGTTTGCCTAAAAAAGGGAGTGATGTACGTTCGTCTTTTACAAATTCATTCAATAGTGCAGATACATCGGCCTGTGAACGCAAGTTGTATTTTGCCAATGATGGTACAAGGCCTACCTTGACTGTGTACGAGTTTGCAGGCATAACTCTGAAAAGGTCTTCATCCGTTTTGTCATCGCCGACCGCAAGGAGAAACTCAAAGCTGTTTTCCTTGAGATATTTCATTGCAGCGAACCCTTTATCATAGCCTGCACGGCGGATTTCTATCACCTTGTTTCCATCCATCATGCAAAGCCGCGTATCATTTGATGTGATTTCCCGCAGTTCTTCACGCAACTGATTTACTTTTGCGGAGGCAAGGTCTGCATCGACATTACGAAAATGCCATGCAAGTGATGTTGTTTTTTCTTCTGTAAATGCGCCGATACAATGATCGGAATAGCGCTGCAAAATAGGCAGTATTGATGTCTTCCAGTTTTGATCGTTATCAATTTCGCATGTCCATTTATGCCCGGGGAATTTTACAAATGCCCCATGTTCTGCAACCAGGTGTAAAGGCAGGTTGCCAAAGTATTCATCAAGAAATGTCCTGACTCTGCCGCTGATCAAGATAACCTGGTTTTTAGGGTCACTGCATAATTTGTCAAGCATTTTTATCGTTTTATCCGTCGGTACTGCAAGTTCAGGAAACCTGGAGTAGGGAACCAGTGTCCCATCATAGTCAAGAAAAATAATTCTCTTTGCAGAGTTGTTGTATGCACTGATAATCTGGTCACGTATTTCTTTTCGTAAAACAACCACTTTTCTAACATCCTGCTCTTTCTTTATAAGGATAATACTGTTGAAATAATCTTTTCCCCATGAATAGACATCATAGTTCATAAGGCGTTTACGTATCAGCCCCATGCGAAGTTCACGTTCCCGTACCGGAAGCAGCAGTGCTTTGTTGAGTGCAGCTGCAACCTCACTTTTATCTGTAGGGTTAATGATTAATGCCTCTCCAAGTTCTGCTGCTGCCCCTGCCATCTCACTGAGAATCAATACCCCGGCACTTTTTGTCTGGCATGCTGCAAATTCCTTGCATACCAGATTCATTCCGTCCCGAAGTGGTGTAATAAGGGCTACTTCACTCAGGCTGTATAATGCCACAAGTTCATCGAAGGGTACAGAGCGGTATTGATAAATAATTGGCCGCCATGCGATTGTCCCGTATTTTCCATTGATCCGTCCTACCAATGCGTCAATTTCCTTTTTCATCTCCTGGTAGGAGCCGATGGTATCGCGTGATGGAATGACAATCATGTTGAATACGATTTTTTCCCGCCATTCAGGATATTTTTCAAGAAAATATTCGTAACCGGTAAGGCGGCTGAGAAAACCTTTAGTATAGTCCAGCCTGTCAATTGAAAAAATAAGCTTGCTGGGACCAAGATTCGATCTGATCTGTTTGATCTCATTCTGTACCTTTTTTGACCTCGCGGCATCATCAAATTTCCTGAAATCAATGCCGATCGGAAATGCATCAACCCTGATCATTCTTCCATCAACAGTAGTCGTATTAAGCCCGACATCATGCCCGAGTGTTCTTGATACAGCGCGGAGAAAATACTGGGCGTAATCATTGATATGAAAACCGATCAGATCTGCACCAAGCATGCCATTAAGCAGTGCTTCACGCCAGGGCCGGTTCATCATACGGAATGTCTCAAATGATGGAAACGGGGTATGGAGAAAAAAACCGATAGTGGCAGCAGGAATTTTTTCACGGATCATACCCGGGAGCAGCAGCAGCTGATAATCATGTATCCAGATAAGGTCATGTTCAGTTGCACACGCCTCAATTTTTTCGAGGAATAGCCGCTGAGCTTTACAATATGCGTCAAAATAGGTTTCGCTGAATACTGCGTAATTTGTAAAGTAATGAAATAAGGGCCAGAGAAAATCGTTGGAAAACCCGCCATAAAAGAGTTTGTTCGTTTGTTCATCAATATTGACAGGGATCAGGTGGTAGTTACTTGATGAACCAGAGGCTTCAAGGTATTCTGCTTCCGTGTTTTCACCGCACCCGATCCAGATTATTTTATCACTCAGGGGCTGCTCTTTATTGGTGCTTAACTTTTCGGTAAGTGCCGACATCGCACTTACCAGCCCGCCGCTGTTCTGCACCAGTACTTTTTTATCGCCATCACTCTGTATACGAAATGGTAACCGGTAGGAGACAATGATGATTCGTCTGAAGGTATTGATTGCTGTATCCATGAATAATGCTCCTCTGGTTTTACAGGTACGATTGTTTGTTTAACGAACGGGAAATCTGATACGCTGCGTTCATCAGGCCCACATGGCTGTAGGTTTGAGGAAAATTCCCCCATTGTCCACCATGATGATCCACGTGTTCGCTCAGAAGACCGAGGTGATTTGAGAATGCCAGAAGGTTATCAAATGCATTTATTGCGTCGTCAAGACGTCCGACACACGCGAGTGCCTCAACGTACCAGAATGCACACGCAAGAAACGTTGTCTGCGGAACACCGAAATCATCCTTGTGGATATAGCGGTGAAAGAGACCGTTTTCAAAACCAAGCTGCTTTTCAAGTGCTGCAAGATGTGATGCGGCTTTTTCGGAATGTGGATCAAGGTACTGAAGAAGAATCAGCTGTAGTGTCGATGCGTCAAGATCGGTTGAGCCGATAGCCTGCGTATACGCACCAATTTGAGGATTGTAACACTGCTCAATGAGGGATGCACTTTTCTCTATTAGTGAAGAGGCTTTTGCTGCGAGATCATGGTCATTGAGTACGTCAGCAATTTTCAGTGCTGTTTTACAGCCTACCCAGTGACAGAGAAATGTATAGCAGTGATGCTGCTCGCGGCCGCGGAACTCCCAAATCCCTGCATCGGGTTTATCAATTACATAATCAATGCAATCAAGGAGGTGTTTTACAATATGAGATTTTCGGATGTGCGATTCATAATCAAGACGCTTGTCAGTAAATAACGGGAGCAGGCTTGCCAGTACTAATCCGTAGACATCATATTGTTTTTGAAGATATGCGGCATTGCCGATACGCACCGGCGTATTCCCCCGGTAACCATCAAGCGGAAGTTCCCGTTCTGTTATCTCGGTTGACCCGGTAATGGTGTACAGCGGCTGCAGAAAACGCTTTTCATGCATGACAATATTCTGGATAAAGTGAAAATATTTCTCAAGCTCTTCAAAGTGACCAACACTATTAAACGCGGTAAGAGTAAAATAAGTATCACGAAGCCAGCAGTAACGGTAGTCCCAATTGCGGGTGGAATTGTCAAATTCCGGAAGACTTGTTGTACCCGACGCAATAATACCGCCGGTGTCCTCATATTGATGCAACTTGAGAATGAGTGCACTGCGGATAATTGGTTCCTGATACATATTGGTGATAGAGGTACCTTTTACCCATTGCATCCAGTATTGTTTTGTTTTATCAAGAAACGTTTCGCAGGTTTCTGTTAATGATGCCTCCAGGGGAGGGCCGTAGGTGAGAACAAGGTATTTAGTTTCATTCAGTAATACCGGTGTATTTTCGAGTATATACAGAAGAGGGATATTTGATGTAAGTCTGACAGAACCGCTTAGATGCATATACCTGATATGGTTGCTGCCCATGACTATTTCCGGTTCTACTGCACCATAATCACCAACGGGTTTACAATGTACCGTAATTGCAGGTTGTCCGGAGATTGGTTCAATTTTTCTGATAAGCATCTGAGGCCTGAAATAACGGTCGTATTGATAAAAACGGGGTGCATAATCGGTAATACGGAAACTGCCGGATACGGTGGTAAATTCTGTAATCAGAATGTTGGTGTTTTTAAGATAATACTGATTCGACCCGGAGACTGGATGAAAGGGGGTAACAGAAAAAACTCCGCCTCTGTTTTTGTCAAGAAGTGAACCAAACATGAACGGGCTGTCAAAACGGGGGAGACACATCCATACAACGTCTGCCTGTTTGTTAATGTACGCCAGGTATGAACAGTTTCCGATCACACCCATATCATATTTGTGAATATGATTATCCATTTACTCCTCCAGATAAACTATGACAGGAAACGGAGAACGCTCCCGCAGATTTTTACCATCCGGTAAAGTGCACAAATTGTATCAACTTACCGGAGCATATACAAAAATTATCTCACCATCTTTCTGTTGTACAGGTAAAACATTGATTTTTCATACAAATAGAAGTAAAAACCTGTTGTTACACTATACCTTATGCCCTATAACATACCATGTGGACAGTGGAAAAGACAATTTTTTTTTCAGGAATTTCCAATACAGAATAATCATAGTACCATAGTGTAAAACAACTACAATCGTGTTGAAGTCTCAGGGACATACTGATATATTTACGGATTAGCTGCTATTTTAAGTAAACTGCAAATTATTTCAGGCAAACGCTTTCCTGATAGCATCGTCAAGCTGATATTTGTTGATCGGTTTTTTCAATATTGAACTGACTCCAACATTGGCAAAACGATCGTAAATTTCCTGGGTAATGTATCCGGAATTGATAATAATACGAATGTCGTTTCTCAGTTTTTTAATAGAGCGGGCAAGTTCAAAACCTGTCATTTTCGGCATGGAATAGTCGGTAATCACAAGATCAAAGGCATCCGGAGTCTGTCTGAATGCATCAAGTGCCTTGACACAATCGGTAAACATCGACACATGATATCCGAGGTTTGTCAGAATCTTTGCAATCGGTTCAACAATAGTTTGCTCATCATCGATAAGAAGAATTCTTTCAGTTCCACCAACGCAAACTGCCTCAGATACACCGTTTTCCTGTAGTTGCATAGGGATCGCCGGAATAATGATATTAAATGAGGTACCTTCACCGGGCTTGCTGTATACTGTAATGATACCTCCGAGCTTTTTTACGAGACCATGAACCACCGAAAGTCCCAGTCCGGTTCCTTCTCCTGCCGGTTTTGTTGTAAAAAAAGGTTCAAAAATCCGATCAACAACCTCCTGTTCCATTCCTTTTCCCGAATCGGAGATTTTAAGCTGGATATGATTTCCAGGTTTAACACCGGGATGACTATGTGCAAACTCCTCGTCAACAACCAGGTCCTCAAGCGTTACGTCTATGGTTCCGGCATTCGGTTTAATTGCATGTGCGGCATTGGTACAGATATTCACCACGATCTGATGGATCTGTACAGGATCCGCCATGATCATTGCATCACTGACAATGGACGTCCGAAGTTCAATTTCTGCTGGAATCGTACTGCGAAGCATCTTGACAGCCTCTTTGATAATCAGACGTGGAGCAAGAGGGCGTAATTCCTGGGCGGCTTTTCTACTGAATGTCAATATCTGATTAACCAGATCACTTGCACGTTCCGAAGCTGTCAATAAAGATTTGAGGTTTTTCTGTGTCTCGGGAGGATTTCCGGGAACTTCCAGCGAAAATTCGGTGTAGGCAAAAATTGCAGATAGAATATTGTTAAAATCGTGTGCGATTCCACCTGCGATAGTACCAAGTGCTTCCATTTTCTGAGACTGTGCAAGCCTGGACTGCATTTTCAGTTCCTGAGTGACATCACGCGCAACCTCAAGAAAACTTTCGATATTCCCCGAAACATCGGTAACCGGAATGATCGTCACAGCCAGTGTCAACGACTCGGGATCGTTTGGGTTGACAACAACATTCCCTGACCAGATCCGGCCGGATTTCAGTTCTCCCCAGATTGTTTCGGGTGGTGTGTTGCTTGTATTGTCAAGAGCTGGTATGGTACCCACAATCTCCTTGCTGCATCTTCCCAGCATCTTTTCTGCTGCAGGGTTTACATGTGATATCTTTCGGTTAGCCCCTATGATCAGAATTGCATATTCGGAGTGCTCAAGAAGTTTTTGAAACTGATCCATTGACTTTTGCGCCGGCATGCTTATTCTGAACGCAACAGTCACAATAATTATAATGGCAAGCCCAAGAAACAGAAATCCGCTTAGAAAAACAAAGTTTTTTATGGCTTTAAGCGGCATTAATATTTCGTCACGGTTCTGGCTATACACCACATTCCAGCCTGTCAGCTTCAGATGGGTAAAGCCTGCAAGTTTCTTAACTCCCTTAAACGTATATGCTGCCGATCCGGTTTCATTATTTTTTAATTTTCTGGTAATGCTTTGCATTTCTTTTGGCTTTTGGGTATTATCCAGTACTTCATTTTGCGGGTGTATAATGGGATCTCCGTCGTTATCAGTTACATACACATACCCTGTTTTACCATTTCTGATTGACGAGATCATTGCTACGAGATACCGCATATCCAGTGCAATTACCAGTGCACCTACGAACAATTTCTCCTTAAATACTGGAATGGCTATCACCATTAGTTTTCTCTGATTGTCCTCTCGGGCGATAACGGGACCCTGTATACTGGTAGAACCATCTTTTGCCTGTAGAAAATAGGAGCGATCGGAGATGTCAATATATAACGAATCGCTTGAGACATCCGCTCTTATGAATCCGTCTGCATCGATGATGAGAATCCCCAGAGAATCTTTCTTGATTCTTTTGTGGACGGTTTTAATGTGTTCCATTGCTGCTGCATATTTTTTTTGAGAAATCAGTTCAATCAGGTTATAGTCAACTGCAAGTGCTGATGTATAATCCATTTCACGCTCAATAGTCGCGGTAATAATTGTTGCCATATTTTTTGAGATCAATATAGCTTCTTTATTAAAAATATCCAGAAGCGAGCTTGATAGACGCGAAATAACTACGGTTCCCATGAAAAACAAAGGAATTATTATGGCAATAATCCCACCCAGTATCATCTTATGATAAAGCGTAAGTTTTTGCACGATGCCATAATCCTTTCTTCTTTGACTGCGATACGAGGCAGACGATCAAAAATTGAAGGGATAGCTGATAGTGTTCGTAAGCTTCTCCAACAGTTATACGCAACGGTCAACTGTGGTAATCAGGATTATAATACTGAAACATAAAATTGTGCACAAAAAACGTTGATTTTCAAGTTACAATCTCAATTGTGCGATGAATGGGGCTGGCGTTGCCTGATTTATGATGAACCATGTTTAAGGTTGCCAGGCAGAATTGTCCTGATCGTGATTTTTTTTACAAAGAGTGTACTGTTTTGGGTGCAGATCAGTGCAGTATCAGTAAGCAGAATGCAGCATGGTCCGAATAGAAAAGAAAAACCGCACCGGTTAGTGTGCGGTATAGTATCCGTAAAGACACAAAAGTGTCTTTACGGGGAGAAATTTATCTCAATCTGTTGATCTCAACACGTCTGTTCTGTGCTCTTCCAGCAGAGGTCTTGTTATCAGCGATTGGCCGATCCGGACCGTAACCAACTGCTGTCAGACGATCTGATGAAATACCTTTGTCAATTAAGTACTGACGAACGGTTTCTGCACGTGCCTGTGACAGTGTAAGGTTGGTTGCAGCCTTACCGGTGTTGTCGGTATGTCCCTGAATCTCAAGGGTGACTTCAGGCCATTCACGCAGCGATTCTGCCATCTCGTCAAGTACTTTGTAAGAACCTGCAAGAAGAACTGCTTTGCCGCTTTCAAAATTGACACCCTTAAGTATCAGTGCGCCACGTGCGATTTCTTTAGTCTTTGGGCAACCCTGATTTTCGGCGACGCCCGGATTGTTTGGACATTTATCAAGTGAGTCAAGGAATCCGTCTCCATCGTTATCAAGATCCGGACATCCATCATCATCCTGAAATCCGTCAATATCCTCTGCCTGATTGGGACACTTGTCAAGACGATCCGGAATGCCATCGTTGTCACTGTCTACATCAGGACAGCCATTGTTGGCAGCAATTCCTACCTTATCCGGACATTTGTCTGCACTATCAGGTATTCCGTCACCATCATTATCTCTATCCGGACAACCATCTTCATCCTGGAAACCGTCTTTGTCTTCTGCCTCGTTTGCACATTTATCAAGTCTGTCAACAATACCATCATTGTCACTGTCGACATCAGGACATCCATTGTTTGCAGCGATACCGGCTACTGTCGGGCATTTGTCCAGTGAGTCAAGAATGCCATCATTATCTGCATCAACAATTTTTGCCGGTGCCGGTTTCTGCCATCCAAGTCCAAACATAACATTGTACAGGAGATTGGCCTGATGTCTTACTGTTTTTCCGGTTTCGGTATAACTAACCTGTGAAAATGCATGATCCGATTCAGAAATACCGAAATCACCTGCTAACATAAAGTAAAGACCGCTTTTCTTGTGTGTTAACTTTACACCCGGTGTTACATAAATCGGGTCGTTGCTAAGATCTGCGAATGGATGCTCTTTATGGATAGTAACAAAACGTTCTTCCATGCTGACTTCGGTAAAAAATGTGATCCAGTCTGCAGGAATCACTTCTACTCCAAAGGCTGCTGTTACCGCGTTATTGTCTTCAGGTGCATTGAATGCTCCGCCAAGGTTAAAGTGAAGACGAATCGGTGCCGGTGAACGCAATCTGTCAAAATGAATGGTTGCCATAACCATCGGACTGACAATTGTTCTGCCTGATGACCAGTTACCTTCACTGCCATAATACGCATGACGAGGAAAGAATCCACTGGTTTCATCACCGGTAGGAAATTTAAGCCCGAGGTAGTATGCAGTTGTAAAAACGCGGTCTTCACCTTTAAGTAAAAACCCTGATAGCTTCATTGAAAATTCCAGATCACCTAAACCCTTGGCATTTGAGCTTCCAAAGTTTGGACGATCGTAATATGCCGGAAGGCACAGACCAAGATCAAGATTATTTAATAAACCGTATCCGACATATCCAACACCGGATAGAAGTGACGGACTGCCATCCCGTGAAGCATTAACCGAACTGATATAGTCCCACTCTCTGCTATACTCGAGAGCCCCTCCGATATTGACAATATCCTTGCCAAGCGGATCAGCTGACTGGGTTCTGACAATACCGCTCAATCCTCCGGAGCTTATTGTGTTTGCGCAAAACGCTGATGACACAAACGACATTGTCACAATTGCAGTAAAAATAAAGTTCCGAGTCATAATAAGGCCTTTCTTAAAAGGGGAAATGACTTCTAATAAATAATATTAATAATTGTTTTCTCATTATTATTTCTTTGAAAAGATATAGGTCAACCCGGCAGAAAGTGTTTCTTTGAGCCGGACATCATCATCGATATCTTTGTCATAATAAGTGTATACCGACAGGCTTAACATCAGGTATTTCGCAAATGTCAAAGAAAGCGTGTTTTCCCACTTTACATGAGGGTAACGCCAATCATCTTCAAATGCAGTTCCCTTAACTTCATTGGCCTTTGAACTCAATAGTGCTTCATAGACTCTGAGTGCACTCATGAAAGAAACCCATTTTTCCTTATTTGTCACTTTGAGGTCCATATTGAATTCCAGTCCACCATCATAGGTGACATCAGTTTCGCGTTTTCCGGTAACAAGGTCAAGCGTTTCGCGATCAATAAGCTGACGGGCAGCAATACCCAGGCGTGATGCCCACTCAATCTGCTCTGTCTTTTTCAAGGTCTTGCTTATACCGGCCGCTTCAGTGATATCCCATGGATTAAAATAGCGGGTCAGAGAAGAATCTCTTTGATCAAGAAACTGACTGATTCCACGAACACTGATAAACGGATCAACCCATGCACCCAGCGTGAAACGAAATAATTCTTCAAGATCAATGAGGTCGGATGACTTTTTAGGTGAACCCCAGTCTTTAGTCGTTTTGTCCTGAAGCTTTGTTTGACCAAACTGTAGTTTAAGTGTTGTTTTGGTATTCAGTTTTTCTGTAAGCTGACGCTCCGCAGTACCCATAAACTGGGAACTCCAGGTAAACGAGCCGGCATCACCACCAGCCCAACTGTCACTGTAGGAATTAAGTGTCATAGTAAGATTTGCATTAAGATCCAGCTTCCATGGTTCTGCCGCAAATGCAACTGAGCAGCACATACCTGCGGTAATTATTGCTGCTTTGAACGATTTTGTCACGATATCTCCTTGCTTGTAAATTAGTGTTATTTTGTCAAACAAATACTATATACTATCAACTATAGTAACGAACGTTTTTATTTTGTTTCCGGCAGTGTAATTTCCTTTGCAATTACCTTGTGCCCGATACGGCCATCACTCCATTTATTAATATATCCAAGTTTATCAAGTGCGAAATAGGCGAGATAGAGCAGTATCGCAAAAATAATCACTTTGGGCCAGGGTGATTTTTTCTCTGCGTAGGGATCTTTTAAATCACGCTGTGAACCCGGTGGGAGTATTGCAATATTTGTGAGCATTACACCAAATGGCACGTTGATTTTTGCCTTGGCATTTATAGCCCATCCGCTTGCGTCAAGAATCGGTCCGAGATTGCGTTTGCGCAATTTGATATATGCAAGAATAAGTGATGGCCCGCTGATTATCAGCAGCATTCCTGCCAGTGCACCAAGAATTGCAAATGGTCCGAGTTTAATGATCCCGGAGAGAAAACCGAGGCCGGTTGCGATGAATGTACCAATAGCTCCTGCAGCTACACCAAGTGCAGCAACGATGCCAATGTCAAGTTTTTTTGGAGGTGGAGGTGGTGCAGGAGGTTTGGTGGCGTCCACATTGGCGGTCGCTACAGCTACTTTTTCCATTTTTGCCGTCGATTGAGCGGCTGCGGCAGTCGCCCGTTTTGCAACCTGTGTTTCAATCATGCGAACGAGGTTTTTGTAGGGCAGCCAGAATGCCTGACGCAGACTGATCGGATTTTCGATAATTTTGATAATTGTTGCATCCCAGTCAAGACCGGAGCGGTCATAGAATACACCATTACGACCGACAAGCAGGTTCTCAGAATCGCCATTTGTAAATGCTGCAACAATGGTCATTTTAACGCCGCCGGGACGTCTACATTCGCAATAAACGAGGAATGTTCCGGCCATTGCAGCCATACCTGCATGCTTATTGGGATCATCAACCTTGATACAAAGCTTACAACTGCGCTGGTCGAGGTATAGTGTACCGGCTTGAAAGACAGCAGAGTCACCTGTTGAATAAAAGTCCTTGAAGTTGACAAAATTTACGCAGAGTGAATGAAGATCTCTGCGGAAACGGGCCAGCTTTTCAAGATGAACCAGCGATGCAAAGGTACTGGTTTCCAGATTATCCTTATCGACAAGATCCGTTAGTTGTTTACGAATCGGACTTGCGAGAAGTTCCTTTACATGATCAAGACCGGTAGAGTCAAAAATTGTAGTTGGTTTTTTCTGCTGCCATGCGTTCCATGGAGCAAATGTTGCACAGAGCTGCTGCCATTGCGCTTCTGTAATGGATTCTTTATCTGTTCCCAGTACCGGATTAACAACAAGTGCCCTGAATTGACGGATTTTTTCGCTCCAGGCGGGATTGATATTGTCGCCAAAATGTAACGGTTCTTTTGGCATAATAGCACTAAGCGGCAATTCGGCAATTTCGCTATTGTTAAGCGAAAGTTTCATTGTACCTATCTGCTCGTACTGTTTTTCGCACCCGTTAAGAAACGACGTAGCCTTTTGGTCAAATGATGCAATTGCACAGCGTGCAAAGTAATCATTAATTTTTGCCTCGACTGCAGAAAGCGCCTGCGCAGCATCCTGAGTTTTGTCACCTGATGGACATAATGACGGATCCTTCTGCAATGCTTCATGCCAGTTGAGAAATGCTTCTGCCAGGTTGAAAAATGTGTCAATTTTTTCTTTGTTAATTCCTGGTTTCCCGCTGCGGTCTGTAAGAGAACCCTGTGATGCAAGTATCTCACTGATTACTTTCCGTGATGGATCATCTGACGCATTATCCTCGATAATAATGCCATCACCGTTGAATGGCTTTTCAGAGAGTGTTTTTTCAAGCGATTCAAGATCTGCAATACTGAGATGGTCCTGTTCACTCTTTCCTAACACAGCAAGGGTACGTTTCATTGCGTCAACAAGCTGTTTACCCTCAGTGGTTGCATCGTTAATTGAGTCAAGGGAGAAGTCTGATAATCCCTTGATAGCATCTTCAGGATTTTTAAGAAGGGGTATGGTCCAATTGATTGCAGCGATCAGTTCGGCAGGGCGAATACGACCATCAGCATCACTATCGATCAGTGACAACGTTCGTTTGTCAAAATGCACATTGTCAAGCGGACATGCAAGAGCAACCCATAATTTCTGGTCAAGATTTTTAAGCTCAAGTAAATCCTGAGCAGAGTCGAGTCGAACCTGGTCAAAACCACCAGCTCTGAAAAAACGCCACGTATAGCCATTAGTTTGCCTAATTCTTTTCATGGTTACTCCGAAATTTTATTGAATAATCGTTAATTACTAACCTATATAACCTTAAGGTGTTTACCCTTTTGAGAGACTACACACAATAATGTATCACTGATGACGTAAAGATATATTTCGGGAACATTATTAAAAAGTGTTAAAACGTAAAAGTACTTTAATTTCATTATTATCAATCGATTATGAATGTCAGTAAATGTAAATATGTGTTGATAAAATATAAGTAAACCAAAAAAAATGAATTTAAGACCATTGAATACCTGTGCGATTTGCAGATGTATTTCGAAGAGATAAACCGGAATAGGACCATTATTCACACGATGCATATTCCGGATATCTGTACCTGTATACTATTCTTTTCTTTTGAATTTCAATAAGCCGATAAAAAGTGCTCCAAAAATGTCACCGGCAACAGGTGCAACCCAGAAGAGCCATCGTTGTCCGATCACCCAGTCACCTGGAAAAATCGCTACACCTGTGCTTCGCGCCGGATTAACCAATTCTCAAATCCGGGAATGCAGACGCCAGCACTACACTGCCGCATCCGCCCAGTACCAACCAGAATGTTCCGAAAAATTCTGCTGCATACTTTTTCATGCATTACTCCTTTGCAAAACAGGATGATGTTGTAAGGTTGCCGTTAGTCAAATTACCTCTCTGTTCATCTTATTCATACATGCTAAGGTAATCGTATTCAGGAACCATACAGGAAATGTAGATAAATGTTATGGTTGATGTCAACATATGGCAAGAAAAAAATTGATATCAGGATAAAATTGACAGAAAAAGTTATAGCTGACTTGAAAACCGGTACGAAATAAAAAGGCTTATTCCATACAGGACTGCAAGAAAAATTGACGCAATACCAATACGCCAGATACGGTTGCTGTTTTTACTGATAAGTGCTCCAAGGACAACCCCCTGCATGATAATTCCTATTGATGCCATTATCACCGATGAGACGATATCCCGTTCGTTGAGTGAATGAAAGATACTGCTTTTGACATAAAAGAAATCGGCAATGGCGATGACCACGATGACAAACGCATTCGCCCCAAAAATATTTCCTGCCACAAGGTCAATTTCACGTCTGCGGGCACAGGTTACTGCATTGGTTACTTCAGGGAGACTCGTGACAATACCAAGCAACGTTGCACCGGCGAATGTTGCCCCAAGATGGTACCCTGATGCAAGTTTTTCAGCCTGAACGCCAAGCTGATATGCAGCGATAAAAATCACTGCCACGATACCACCATATAAGAAAAACAGATTACTGGTTTTCATTTTGTCAAAAACAGATGCGTTGCTGTTTTGTTCATCGTTGGAAGCTCCACTGCTTTTTGATGCGTCATCACGGGCGATCTGTAAAATCAGCAGTTGACTGAGCAGGTATGCCCCGATGATCATAAGTGAGGGAATTCCGATAAATCCGATATGATCAACACTACTGAGTATTCCTTTTTCAACAAGGCCGGTCATAAGTCCGAAGCACAGGATCGCAAGCAGCATACATCCGGTGAGCCCGACAAATACGTGGCTGAAACTCAAACGGTGATAGATTGGCCTGGGATCAATCAAATCGACAATAACAAGTATCAGCAGATTGAATATGACACTACCAAGAATTCCCCCGATCGCCATAGCAGTATCACCACGTAATGATACTGTTACCGAAGAAACAAGCTCAGGCAGTGTTGTGGCAAATGAGAGAAGAACGGCACCTGCCCAGGCCTTGCCAAGCCCCAGCCGCTCACCGATCGCTCCACTGATCCGCCCGATAAAAATACCGGCACCAACAACAAATGTTGATGCAATGATAAATGAGATCCAGGTTGATACCATACGGTTCCTTTTTAAATAGATGCAATGCCCATTGTAGTGCATGTTATATAACATACACTATGAAAGAAATAAGGACAATGCTTTTTTTTAAACGAAAAACCGAATCAAACAATACCAAAATGTTTCATTTTCCGCCATAGTGTCGTTACATGAATTCCAAGATATCGGGCAGTTTCTGATTTTTTATGTTTACATTTATGGAGTGCATCGAGTATCTGTTGTTTTTCAAAATCCTGAACAGTATCAGCACGAGTTACTTTAGGAGAAACATCCGGTATTTCTGCCTCAGTAATATATGATGGCAGGTGGTCGGGGAGAATCGGTTTCCCAAGGCAGAGAATTGATGCATACTGGATAATATTCTCAAGCTCCCGTATATTTCCAGGATAATCATACTGCGTTAAAAGATTCATTGCTTCGGGGGTGACCATAATCTGTTTGCTATTGGTTGCTACTGCTTTACTATTAAGCAGGCTTTTAATTAAAAGCGCTATGTCATCTTTACGATCCCGTAATGGAGGAAGATGTATCGGAAGCACATGTATTCTATAGTAAAGATCTTTTCTGAAATCACCGGTTTCCACCATTGATGCAAGGTCTTTATTTGTTGCTGCAATAATTCTGACATCAGCAGTGACCGGTTTTGTTGCACCAAGCGGTTCAAACTGTTTTTCCTGAAGCACTCTGAGCAGTTTTACCTGAAGTGATTTTGGCATATCCCCGATTTCATCAAGAAACAGTGTTCCCCCTTTAGCAAGATCAAACCTTCCTTGTTTGTCAGTCTTTGCATCGGTAAATGCGCCTTTGCGATAGCCGAATAACTCGGATTCAAGAAGGTTTTCGGGAAGTGCGCCGCAGTTTATTGCAATAAAAGGTTTTAATGCCCGCCCGCTGAGATTGTGTACTGCACGTGCAAAGAGCTCCTTCCCGGTACCGCTTTCTCCTGTTATCAGTACCGGAGTATCACTCTCTGCAATGATTGGAAGCTTGTTTAACAGATCAAGCATCCGGGTGTTTATTGTCAGGATATCATGATGACAATTTTTCCCCTCAACTTCCTTACGCAGTAATTCAATTTCGCTGATATCCCTGAATGTCTCGACGCCGCCGAGTATACTGCCGTCTTTATCGCATAACATTGATGTCGAAATAGTGACTGGAACTTTTTTACCGGCAAGATTGATAATATGAATTGTTTTGTTAACATAGGGTTTACGGGATTTCAGGGTTCTCTTTAAAAAACAGTCACGTTCACAGATTTCGGCATGAAAAACCTCCCAGCATTTTTGTCCTAATGCGTGTTTTTTACTTACACCGGTTATTATTTCTGCTGCTTTATTAAAAAACGTGATATTCCAGTCTGTATCTACCGTAAATACGCCATCAGCAATCGAATCAAGAATCTGCTCCGAAATTAAATCAATTTTCTTTACAGTAGAACTATTCATAGTTTTAAAAATAGCATCTTAGCGATAAATGTGCAACGATTGTTACACTATTTTTTAATACAGAAGTCGCTATTGTTAAGGAATGATGCTGTTCAGTCGGGATACGATCCACACCAGAGAATCATCCGGATCAGTTAGTATTACGCTGTGATGGTATATCCGGTCCAGACAGGAACAACGCGTTCTGGATATGCGTCATGTAACGCTGATGTCGCGATGTCGCCGGTACAGTGGCATGGATATAACAACGGGACCTTTACTTTTTCAAGTCCGGTAATGGTTCCTGATATGCGCTCTTCTGATGCATTGACAAGGTGCAATCCGCCAATAACCGATACCATTGGAATATCAGGGATGTTTTGCTGCAACGAGCATATTGTATTGATTATGCCCGAATGGCAGCAGCCACAGACAAGTACGATACCGCGTGATGTCAGAAAGAAGAGCGAAAGATCATCGGGAATTGTATCGGTGATATCTCCTTTTAAATCCAGTGAGAATGTGCCTCCGGTATTTTCAAAAAACGTGTTTCGTGGAATAGCGGTAATAATTCCAAATGAATCTGAAATGTAGTTGAATGATTCGATATAGGTAGTCTGTTGTGCGTGTTTGTTAAGTGTATGTTGCGCATGTTCACGAATGGCAATGTTTTTGACGGTACCATCCGCGTAATGACTATAGCGGGTAATGGTGCAATCGGGGTGACAATAAATCTTTGCCTGTGGCGCATATTGTAAAGCTGCATCAAGTGCACCGGTGTGATCATAATGTCCATGTGACAAAATAAGATATTCTGCACGGGAAAGATCTATGCCGAGCGTCTGGGCATTTTCGATACATTTATGACTCTGCCCGGTATCAAATAAAATGCAGGTGGAATCTACCTCAATCCAGATGGATAGTCCATGTTCGCTCAACAGGGATGGGTTATCAGGATTTGGTTTGTTATCAACGAGTATTGTTGCTTTGAATTTGTTAATCATGATTTTTTACCTTTATGAAAGGTTCTTCCGGGAAATTTACAGGTCGAATGTTATCATTTTATTGTCAATCTGCTAAATTGTTTAGATTTGATTCTTCGCTCTGTGTTCTCTGTGTCCTCAGTGGTTATTTCATAAGCTATAAAATTATCTGAACTATGATTGAAATGATTAATTTGATTGACATGATAATACAATGAGATTGTTTGCTAATTTTTAAATTGATTCGATACTATTATTCGTACATGATATAAAGAGAATAAATATGTATACAAGTTTTTTAGTTAACCACAGAGGACACAGAGATAATACAATAGGTTTTTAAAAATAAAAGATATCAACATGTCAATGTACATTATTTAAAATATTACATATCTAATTAACCTGATCCCATCGGGATCAAATGTTTATAGAATGTATGATCACACGAATAATTCAAGTCCCGTAGGGACGAAATATTTATTGCACATCCCGCAAGAAAGTTCTGTGTTAATGTGTTTGATATTCAATTTAATCCTATGTATATATTGTCCCTACGGGACAATGGTTTTTATTTGTTGTATATTTTCTATAAATATACCGTCCCTACGGGACAAAAAGAATAATATAAATAGTTCTATTTATGAAAATTGTGTATCAGGTTTGCATGCACTATGCAAAAAATAAATCA
This sequence comes from Fibrobacterota bacterium, assembly GCA_023459055.1. GTDB lineage: Bacteria > Fibrobacterota > Chitinivibrionia > Chitinivibrionales > Chitinispirillaceae > JAAZBG01. The sequence continues at coordinate 227,294 of JAEWVR010000025.1, read as the reverse complement.
GGAACGTTCGAACCGCAGCAGATAATCTGCAATTGCTTTATGCAGGGTGCTGACCGCTAAAATTGCACAATGAATCTGAAGTCCGCTTTTGTTGCCCCATAGATTACTTTCCGGAAACAGTCGTCCAGATAAGAGAGATATCCTGTGCTGCCCCGATACTTGTATACTCCGTGGCCGCCATTCGTTTTCGCTGTGCGTCGGTAACAGTTCTGTCGTACCGGATAACACCGCATGGAGTAATACCTTTACTTAACGCACACTCTTCAATTTTGCTTGATATAGCCTGATTGATATCGAATTTGTTAATGCAAACAAATGTCTTTACCGATAATTTACGGGTAAGATCTGCGATCCGTTCGAAGTCATGAAGCCCTGAAACGGTTGGCTCTGCAACAATAAGCGCACAATCGGCAGCGGTTAACGATGCAATGACCGGACAGCCGATTCCCGGTGATCCATCAATGATAACAAAATCGGAATTTTGTTCCTGAGCCGCTTTTTTTGCCTCACTTCGAACAAGTGTTACAAGTTTTCCGCTGTTTTCTGCAGCAATGCCAAGTTTTGCATGAACAAGTGTTCCAAACCGTGTTGATGAATGAAACCAGTCTCCGCAGATTTCATCTGAAAATTCAACTGCACCATGAGGACAAAAGTGAGAACACACCCCGCATCCTTCGCAGCGTATCGGATCGATTACAAAAGAGTTATCCTGAGTTTTCCTGATTGCGTTAAAACGACATAGCATCATACAATAACCGCACGATTTACAAAGGTCCGGATTAATTGACGCCTTCTTCCCGCTTGTGAACGTGTTCGAAGAGATAATTTCCGGCTGCAATATAAGATGCAGATCAGCAGCGTCAACATCACAGTCTGCAATAACTGCTTTCCCCTGTGCAAGGTGGGCAAATGATGCACTGACACTGGTTTTTCCGGTTCCACCTTTACCACTGATAATCACAATTTCTTTCATGGGGTAACCTTTGATACAACGTTATCAATAATGCTGGAAAAATAAGGCTTGACAAAATCAAGTGTTTCAATAAGTATCCGGCCGTTTGAGTATGCTTCTGCGATGCGACGGTCATCCGGTATTGTTCCAAGAACAGGTGCATTTCGTGCCATACAGAAATCAACGCCATCCTTAACCTGTGGATCATCCCTGTTAATGACCACACCAAAAGGAATACCGAGTTCTTTTACCATGTCAATTGCAAGTCCGAGATCATTCAGGCCAAATGGTGTCGGTTCTGTTACAAGAACAACAAAATCACAATCCCGTATTGCTGCAATAACCGGACATGATGTACCCGGGGGAGAATCAATGATTGTTATTGTAGCATTGTCACATTGTGACAGGACATCACGAATTAACGGTGGACTCATGGCTTCACCGATATTGAGACGGCCATGAATAAATTCAATACTTCCTGATGTACCATATTCAACGAAACCGATTGTTTTAGCTTGTTCGGATATAGCCTTTTGTTTACACACAAGCGTACACCCACCACATCCGTGACAAAGCTCATCAAAAACCATAACGGTTTTTCCAAGCCTTACAAGTGCTCTGTATTGACAAAAAGCAACACAGGCACCGCACGCGATACACTTTGATTCATCAATAAAAGGAACAGGTATTGATGATTCTGTGCGTGATGTTATTACCGGTGACAAAAAGAGGTGCCCGTTAGGCTCCTCTACGTCACAGTCGATATAACAAACCTTTTCTTTACGTTCTGAAAGTAAATAAGCAATGTTTACAGCAACCGTGGTTTTGCCAGTACCACCTTTACCGCTTGCGATTGCAATGTTCATACATACTGCTTTCGGTTGATACGTTAGTGGCTGCAGGCGTTGGTACCTGTTACCAGTGATCCGTTAAGATAATCAAGAATTACTTTTTGTGCATGTTCAGCCGGAGCACCTGTTACAACGGTAATTCCGTACTGTTGAAAAAATTGCTGTGCTTTTACTCCCATACCGCCGGCGATGATAAGATTTGCACCTTTTTCACTAAGCCAGCGTGGAATAACCCCTACATCATGGGGAGGTGGAACACACTCCTCTTTATTGAGAATCTTTTTTTCGTCTTTGTCAACATCACAAATGACAAACTTTTCACAATGTCCAAAATGTGGACAGAGTATACCTTCAGCGGTTGGTACTGCAATTTTCATACGTTTCTCCTGTTACTTTAGATAATAAAAACATGACATATTTGCTAATTTTTCTAAAACGATTCATGGACTATCTATTGAAAAACACCATTTACAATGCGACGATAATGAACAGTATCGACCTCTATCACCAGTGACCTTCAGCGTTCGCTTCAGAAGCCCTGGTAAGTTTGTTGTCAAGATACAACTGAAGTGCTTCCTCTACCGTTGTGTTCCCTGATAAAAAGATTGCCACATTTGCTTTGCTTAAGGCAGCAAATGCTTTTGGACCGCAATGGCCGCTGATTAATACAGAACAGCCGCTATTTACAACAGTTGCTGCAGCCTGAATACCGGCACCCTGCGCGCTGTGAAGGTTCTGAGAATTATTAATACACTCCCAGTTCTTGGTTTCTGTATCATAGATCATAAAATATTTTGCACGGCCAAATCTCGGATCGACCAGATTTGATGCACTTGCGTTTTCGGATGATACTGCTACTTTCATACTGTCCCTTTACTACTACCAGCATTATTGCTTTGGGTAGTACGTTGATTTTGAAGTTGTCGTTTGCAATGATTGCCTCTGCCACGGTTTCTACACTGTGTGTGTTGACATCCAGGTAAGAAGTATTTACCGCTTATATCGATATTATTGCGGTAATCCCTGATTATTTCATCAACAGGTCCGCCAATCCATGGAATGATCCGGTTACAGCAGGTTTGAAAAAGTGTATAGGAACTTTTTGAAATCGCACCACAGATCAGCGTATCAATTCCCCGGTCTTTGAGCTGGTTATATTTATCGGGAATTGATATATCACCCAAACGTATTTCTGTTGAGCGGTTATTGGTATCAAAGAGAATGATGCACCGTGATGAATCAAAAACCGGTGACACTATTTTATTCCAGACTGTAATGGCTACTGTGTTCATGCTGTGATTTAAATGCAATAAACATACCAATAGGGTGAACGCGCTCAAACGATATTGTTGCAACATATTAAACGAAGGTTACCAATTTTTACGCAGATTGTAAATTCGAAAAATAGTATTGCAATACTGCAATGCTTGCAATAAAACATTGCAATGTTGCAATGTATGTTAAAAATTAAAAGCCAATAACTAAGAAAAAATGTAACAATCAGCAGATATTTAAACTGGCATGTTTTTCGCACTATAATGTATGTACAAAAATGAATGAATATGTATTTAAAGATTTTTGCAATTGATTACATCGGGTAAAAAAATAACTATATCCAAAATGTAACCACTTGGTGAAATTATCAAAATGGAGAATGAATACATGAGTAAATTTACAGTCCGGCAAATTGGCGTAGTCAGAAGTGAACACGCAGTACCTGAAAATACTCCCATCCAACCGATCTTTGCAGAGGAATGCAGAGGGCAGATTGAATTTTTTCCTGAATTTGAAGAAGGGCTTCAGGATATCGAGGGCTTTTCTCACCTTATTATCCTCTACTGGTTTCATAGAGCCGATGATGCAAAAATGCTTGTTAAGCCGTTTCTTGAGGATAAAGTGCATGGTATCTTTGCAACCCGAACACCAGTCAGGCCTACCCCCATCGGTTTGTCAATAGTCAGATTACTGGAAAGAAAAGGGAATGTTTTATATGTTCAGGGTGTAGATATGCTTGATGGAACTCCAGTAGTTGACATAAAGCCATACTCAGTCAGATTTGACTCCTTCCCTGATGCACGAAGCGGATGGATGGATGGTGTTGACAATGCGACTGCAATGGCTAGGGGCCGAAGAGGGTATGTGTCAACAAAAACAAACACTGATAACAAACAGGATATCCTTGTCAATGAAAATCCCAGATGAAATTCGAAGTGCATGGGGCGACCGGGAAGGGCCGGTGGTGCTGACAACAGTTGACAATGAGGGCGTCTCCAAAGCATCCCAGGAAAGGTGTTGCATATTTCCAACCGGATCTGTTTTATAAAGGACAGACACAAATCAATTGATATGTCGAGCGTTCAATAAAATTAAAATAAAGTATTGTATATTTGGTAGTGTAATGATACATTTACTGATTACTGATCTACTGCAATATGATTTTTATTAAGTGGTACTATCTTCAATAAAAATAAATGACATATGTTCCACAATTAACAAAAGGAGTACATAATGGAAAACGTTACACCTGTATCGTTGCCAAGAATTGGTGAAAAAGCGCCTGCATTTAAAGCGGTTACAACACAGGGAGATATTAATTTCCCTGATCAGTATGCCGGAAGCTGGGTGATTCTCTTCAGTCATCCTGCGGATTTTACCCCGGTGTGTACATCTGAATTTATGACCTTTGCGTCAATGGAATCAAAATTCGCTGAAGTAAATTGCAAGCTTGTCGGGTTGTCAGTTGACGGATTGTATAGCCATATTGCATGGCTGCGTACAATCAAGGAAAAAATCGAATATCGCGGCATGAAAAGTGTCGAGGTAAAATTTCCGCTTATTGAAGATATCACGATGGATGTCGCGAAGAAATATGGTATGATCCAGCCCGGAGAGAGTAATACAAAGGCGGTTCGTGCAGTATTTATCGTTGATGCAAAAGGCATTATCCGGACGATTATTTATTATCCGTTAAGTCTTGGCAGAAACTTTGAAGAGCTGTACAGAGCGGTAGTTGCGCTTCAGACTGCAGATGCATTCTCTATTGCCACTCCAGCGGACTGGCAGCCCGGTGATGATGTTATTGTGCCAACTGCAGGTTCTTGCGGTGTTGCAAAAGAACGTATGGATGGAAAAGAGGATATGCATTGTTACGACTGGTTCTTCTGCACAAAGAAACTTGACAAAGAAAAGATCTTTTCGACAATTAAGAAGAAGTAAATGGTTTGCTGTGACTGGTGAGGGCACTCGCCTAAGTCTGTGCATGCGATAATAACAGAATATTATTTGTGAATGATATGGTGAAGTCAAGGTCGAAATGATGAATGCAGAGCGTTTTGATCTTCATATATCGGCTTCAATAAAAGTGCTTTAGGGAATGCAGACCGGCTAAACATGGTCTGCATTCTTTTTATAACAGCCTCTATTTGTAATGTTTTCAGTTTTGCAATATTTAACAAGCTTGCATATCCACCTTGTAATTCTGCAGGGCTGTAAAATTTTATTAAACAATTAAAATAATGGGCACAGGGTCTTTTTTTGTAATACTCTGCAAAAGCCGCGGCTGTCGACTGTGAGCAGTTGTAACCCTTAGAAAAAAAGTCTACTGCTCTTTCTCCAAAATCTTCCATATAGAAACCTCTTTATTCCGAAATAAAACTTGAAGAAGCAATTACTTTACAGACACCATCCTGAGTGATGGTCGTATTCATTTTGTATAGTTTTTCCATGTATGATGATTCAATGTTCGTGGTCAATTGTACCTTACGATTGATCTTTAACGGGTGTTTATAACGGATCTTAAGTTCTGCAGTATACGCAACAACCCCGTGACCCATCAGGCACTGTGCCATTGATGCATCAATAACCGCAGCAATTATTCCACCGTGAACCATTGAATCATACCCCTGATGTGACTCGTCACAGGTAAAATCAGCAGTTAATTCACCATTATCATTAAAGAGAAATTGCAGATCTTTAATCGGTGGACTGTTTTTAAATACACAGGATGAGTGACAGGATGAGCTGATTTCCCGCAGTCGTGACTGATAGACATTATTGTTCGAAATATCAGTAACATTTTGATCCATATAAGAATTACTCACAACAAACTCCATCATGGAAAAGAAAAATATTGTTTCAGACGTGTTTAAAATATAATTTGTAATTAGCATATGCCAATAATAAAGGAGAATATTTGCCTCGGCCATCAAAAAAAAGAGTGATAAGCTGTTCACTTCGTACACATCAGTTTTCTGCAGTCGATCAAGCATCGGTAATGGATGAGACGATACATCTTTCGCTTGATGAGATTGAGGCTGTTAAGCTTGCTGATCTTGATGGAATGTATCAGGAACAGGCTGCTGCGGCAATGCAGATTTCGCGTCAGACCTTTGGCAACATTATCATGTCGGCACACAAAAAGATTGCTGATTTTTTGGTGAACTCAAAGCGTTTGTCAATTGATGGCGGAATGGTAACGATTGATGGTTGCAGGCTTTTTTGTGGCACATGTAATACTGATTGGGTGATTGATTGCTATGATCAGAAAAACGTGGTATGCCCTGCATGTAATGATCGTAACGTGTACTGCCGGAAGAAGAGTAATAATGGAATTAATATACGGTGTTGGAATATTCAGTGAAATCCACTAATTTTATTTTAAGTAAAGGTGTTTAAAAAATGCATGAACCATGTGATCCATCACGCCTGGCGGAAACGCTATCGGTAATTGGAAAAAAGTTTGTAGTTTTATCAGGAAAGGGCGGAGTCGGAAAAAGCACCGTCGCGGTTAATTTGGCTGTAGCACTTGCGAAAAGCGGAAAGAAAACCGGACTTCTTGACAGTGACCTTCACGGGCCAAGCGTACCGAAAATGCTTGGACTTGTTGATGCTGCAATTGATGGCGACGATACGCATCTTGAGCCTGTTGACTGCTTTGACGGTATGCTGAAAGTAATGTCTGTTCAATTTATGTTGCGTAATGTCAATGACTCGGTGATATGGCGTGGTCCCCTGAAACATAGTGTCATCTCGCAGTTTATCGGGTATACCATTTGGGGTAATCTTGACTATCTGATTATTGATTCTCCTCCGGGAACCGGTGATGAGCCGCTGTCGGTGGTTCAGACTGCCAAACCTGATGGCGCCATTATTGTCACCACCCCTCAGGATGTCGCAACGCATGATGTCAAGAAGTCAATTGACTTCTGTGATAAGCTCCAGCTTAAGGTTGCAGGCATTATTGAAAACATGAGTGGTTTTGTCTGTCCGCACTGTAACAAAGAGACTGCAATTTTCAGTACCGGCGGAGGAGAGCGTATGGCCCGTGAAGTCGGTGCGCCATTCCTCGGACGGATTCCTATTGATCCATCTTTTGTAACACTCAGTGACAAGGGGCTTGCGTTTGTTGATAAAGGTGAAAATAATGTCACCATGACAGCGGTGAAGTCGATTGTTGATAAAATAGTCGTGTAACCTTTCTAAACAGTACTGCTTTTACCTGGCAGTGCTGTTTTTTTGCAACTTTGTTTTCCCTCGCCTTGTGGTCTGGATCTTGCTTATTTGGTTTAATGTTAAAGACTTAAGCAGACGTAATACTTGTACACTGCCTGCTGTTTTAGAATCAATCTTCAAGTGAAATGATTGCATGTTTGCTATATTTCTTTGCAATCTTTGCATCGCTGCAAAGACACAATTGTTGGGCATAGTTCAGGAATGGCTAAATTTCTCATAGAATGTCGTTTATGCGATGGGAAAAATTATCGCAGAACTTTACGGAACGCAGACAATTCCTGAGTACGTGGACAACTGCCGTGCAGAAAATCCTGAAAAAAAATTTGTATCAGCCGCTGCAGTTCTTGACAGTATATCAGTACCGGAAGTCGCTGTACCATGGGATACCATTACAGGGTCATGTACTGCAAAAGTGCTCGCACAACAGCTTTACAGTGCGTCGATGGAGTGTATCAGGAAACATCATTTTGAAGACGCCTATGAACTTCTTGTGGAAGCAATCCAGACCGATCCGGAACATCAGGATGCACTCATGCTGCTTGACAACTTCCCGTCAATGAAACAACGGTACACGATAACATCCCGTATTGCATTAGTGTCAACTGGCATTGCAGTACTGATTATGGTTGCTGCCGGAATCATACTGCTGCTGCCGGGGAAAATGACTGTTGTAAAGGATAGCAATGTATCAAACGATAACAGTACTATGCCAATGATGACCATCGAACCGAAAAACCAGACGTCAATAACAGATACATCCCTGCAATTCAAGGAGGTACCTTACCGTTTAACTACTCTTGATGGAACATTAATTGTTACATCGGAGCGTACTGATGGCAATCTGGTTATTGATTCGGTACAATCAGTACCTGGTGATGAGTACAACGTTGGTTTGTTTGATAAAACGCATACACTTTTCTGGAAGAACAGAAACGGGGAGATTCGATGGAGAGCTCTGGTAACTGTTCTACCCTTTGAGGAAAAACGGATACATATAAAGGATCAATAATGGGGCAGGATACACATTTCTTTTTTAATGCAGCAACGGGAGAGACCATTGCGTTGCAGGGACGTATTATCACTATCGGGGCATCACCGCAAAGTACAATCCGTCTTGATAATCTGTCTCCTTCACATGTTGCACATTGCCTGTTTGCTTCAGGTGCACATTATTTTCAGGTTTTGACAAAAGAGTGTAAGGTAACTATTAACAATATTTCTGTGCAGAAAAAATATAAATTGTCAAAAGGTGATACCATACAGATCGGCCCGGTAACATTCCTTTACGATACAAAAGCAGATATCATTGTTGATAAAAAGGGTACACCTGATTTCTGCAGTGAATTAATAGAAATGGTGCTGCAGCTCCTTCGTAACAGGGAAAAAGATATATCAGTGCATTTGATGACTGCTATTTCAACGTTATTGCAATGTGATGCGGCACGCATAGTAAGTGAGGATACCGAAGCGCAAAAACGTTACACACTGGTACGGTATCCGTTTGATGCCGGCCTTGATCGTTTTTAAAACAGGGCAATCGACTGGGCCCGTGATGCATCAAAGACGGTACTGATGCTGAGTCCGGAGTGGCTTGATTCTGAGGGAGAAAACAAATCACTTGAAAAAAATGCTGTATCATCAGTGCTATGTGCTCCATTGCGATACGGAAGCTCCGGGGTCGGGTATCTGTATCTTGACAGAATCGGCAATAGTCCAGTGTTTACAGAAGATGAGCGTGGTATGTGTGACCGTCTTGTTCCACTTTGCAATGAACTTCTTGCCAATGCAGAGGAACGACTTCGACAGACAGAAATAATCGCGACGCTTCAGCATGCCCAGGATCGAAATGATGGCGGCATTGTTTACAGAAGTGAAAAAATCCAGGAGGTACTAAATCTTGCAGATCGCATTGCACCTTCCGATGCACCGGTGTTGATTTTAGGGGAAACCGGTACAGGTAAAGAGCTGATGGCAAGTCATATTCACTCGAAATCGCTCAGGAATGCAAAACCATTCAAGGCGATTAACTGCGGGGCAATACCTGAAAATCTTATTGAATCGGAACTGTTTGGTCATGAAAAAGGTGCATTTACCGGTGCTCATGCCCGAAAAACCGGACTCTTTGAGGCTGCTGACGGCGGGACGGTGTTTCTTGACGAAATGGGGGAGATGCCGGTTAATCTTCAGACGAGATTGCTGCGGGTGCTGCAGGAATCTGAAATCGTGCGTGTCGGCGGAACTGATGTGATCAGGATAAATGTACGAATCATTGCCGCAACAAACAGAGATTTACAAAAAGATATAATCACCGGTCGTTTCAGACAGGATCTTTTCTTCAGGCTGAATGTACTCGCCATAACAATCCCGCCGTTACGGGACAGGAGTGATGATATCGTGCTGCTTGCAACCTACTTTATTACCAGGTTTTGTAATCGAATGGGCACTGGACAAAAAGTTTTATCCAATGAGGCACGTCAGAAACTGATAACGCATAGCTGGCCGGGAAATGTGCGGGAACTTGAAAATGTGATACAGAAAGCTGTGGTGCTCTCAGGCTCCACTAAAATTGGAGTTGATACAATCGATATAACGGTACCTGATACTAATGATGCAAACAATCATACTGTCAATATCCCGACGCTGCATGATGCACGCGAGACTGCTGAAAAAGATGTTATCACAAAAGCACTGAAAGCATCCCTGGGTAATATCTCCCAGACATCCCGCATTCTTGACATCGACCGGAAATGGCTCATCACCAAAATGAGCGAATATGGCATTGATGCGGATAGATACCGGTGATATGGGAGTGTATCCGGAACAACAATCCCCACTGCCACTGCCATTACCCCAAAGCAACATCCAGAAGCATCATTGTCGCAAACCCAAGCATTGCACCAATTGTTGAAAAATCAGTCTCATTACCGGTTTGGGATTCTGGTATTAGTTCCTCGACTACAACAAAAATCATTGCTCCTGCAGCAAAGGATAGTGCGTATGGCAGGAGTGGTTCAATCGTAAGAACAAGTAGTGCACCAAATACGCCTGCAATCGGTTCAACAATTCCCGACAACTGTCCATAATTAAACGCTTTTAATCTTGAAAAACCCTCTCTGCGCAATGGAATAGACACCGCTGCGCCTTCAGGAAAGTTTTGTAATCCAATACCAATTGCCAGTGCAATTGCCCCTGAAAGACTTCCAATTTCAGGACTCTTTGCTAACGCACCGAATGCAACACCTACTGCCAATCCCTCAGGAATATTATGAAGCGTGATCGCAAGAACCAGAAGAATGCTCCTTTGCCATGATGTCTTTATGCCTTCAGCTTTGTCAGTTGCTAATCCCATATGTAAATGTGGAAGTATTTTGTCAACGAGTAACAGGAATGCCCCGCCTGCCAAAAAACCAACAACAGCAGGTACCCATCCTGATTTTCCGTTTGTCTCAGCCATCTCAATCGCAGGACTCAACAAGGACCAGAAACTTGCTGCAATCATAACACCTGCAGCAAATCCAAGCATGGAATTCAGGACTTTTTTGTTGATCTCTTTAAAAAAGAAAACCATTGATGATCCAGCGGCAGTGACAAACCAGGTAAAAAGCGTTGCGCATAATGCAAGCAGAACCGGATTAACATGTAATAATTCATTCATACGATATCCCTTTGTTTTTGTAAACAATTGGCATGGTGCAATAATGCTGACTGAGTCTTACTGACTTTAAAAATGTGTTGCTTATGTATGCATTTAATATAGTGCTCGCATTTGAATGATTCAATGTTGGTGTCTGGAAAAATAAGAAATGTCTATGGATATCCTAGCCAGAACTGCCTGGCGTGAGTAAACGTTCAATTCAGAGGGAGTGTGCTGAAATTATTATCAAAACAACACTCCCTAACCAATTCCTAACAAACAAAGAATAACCTCTTCATAAATAAGGGCTATCTTTTCAATGTAAACAATAAACAGGAGGAAATTATGGCATGCCTATATTTCTCAGATGGTGCCCCGGATACCCAGGAGTATGAGAGCAACTATCTCTACTTTAATGAATCAAACGCTCTCGCTTGCTTTATGTAATATCGTAAAATCTCATCGTTATATTCGTCAATGTTTTTGACTCTTAAGTTACGGGTTTTATTACCTTCTCCTTCGAGTAAAGAATATTTGTCTTCAAACATTTTGCCATCAGTAAATGAAAAAGTTATACCTTTTTTGGTAGGACTCAGTGTTATGACTATTCTATTATATCTGTAAACTGGCACTCCGTAATATTTTTCTGTTCCTCCACGCATTTCTTCTTGTATGTCGATAAACTCTTTTTTAATAAGACCTCTGAATTTATCAACAATTGGTTGATATTCCGGTAAAACTTTTGATTCAATGAATAATGCAACAGATGTTTTCATAATTGTTTCCCTTCCCCGGTATTTTTAAACCACTTTTTTGCACGTTCTCTACGATGAGGGCATCCAGGCCAGCAGCAGGGTCTTTTCTTTCCCTCCATGATTTCTTTTGATAAACGTTCTATATGTACTTTACGGGTTTCTGCGGCTTTCACAATAGTAACCCAGCAAATCCACTCATTACGTACAAGCGGTGTGAGCTTGTTCCATTTAGAAAGCAGATCGGCATTGGAGATCAAAACTTTTTGGATATCTTCCGGTACTTCATGTACTACTCCCGTAGCAATTTCAATCAGTTCCATAGTTTCCGCCTTTTATTAAATGAACCACTTCTCAAATATATACTAAATTTCGATTGTAATGTTTCAGGAATTGCCAATGGTTAAGATTAAATCACCCTAACCATTTCCTAACACACAAAGAATAACCTCCTCATAATTAAAGGTTATCTTTTTAATGTAAACAAACAAGGAGGAATGTATGGCATACCTATACTTCACAGATGGCTCCCCGGATGCCGAAGAGTATGAGAGCAACTATCTCTGCTTCAATGAATCAAACACCGCGATTGTTTTGGAAATTGAACGGCTCCTGGTCAGAAGAAAAGAAGATCCGGCAGTGATGAATCAGCTGGAAGAGCTTTGCAGAAAAAGTTTCGAAAAAAATGGATCCCGATTAAGTGTTATTTCAGCACTGAAAAAAAGAGCCTGTTCATATTTAACAAAAATAAGCAACCGTAGTAACAGAAAATACCCGCAGCGCTTCCGGAGGAAAACTGCGTTGAGTCAATGATACTGTTAATCTGTTTTTTAAAACCAGAATCGCCGCTTTGAGTAAACTATTTTTCATTACAGAAATACAACCATTTTATCTGCCACAATGTAGGGGCTGATCCGGGTTGTAAGGGATGGACCGCCCATTACATGACCGGCAGTAGAGATGTTTTGTACAAATATCATTTCATCCCTCTCATCCACAAGTGAAGAGTGGGCAAGGGGGTGAGGTCTTGACAGATGATAATTAAGAAAAGATTATTCATCATCCCTCACTCGCACCTAAGTCTCAACTCTACCCGATACAATATTGATTCCAAAATTGTACATTAAACAAAAAAGTGCACTTAAAAAAACATTTCTATCCTTAAATATGATTATCAGCGGTGGCACGATACTTGCAAACTGATAAATATGTTGCGTTATATAAAATTAAAGCAAACGATGAATTTCTGAAAGGATTTGTTATATGTCAATTATCACTGAACAGTTTGCATCAACGTTATGGCTGTTGTTTGCAGGCAGAGATTTTCTTGTGGGTAAATCACTGGAGCTATTACGACAGATTGAGAACCATGGCTCACTATCAAAAGCAGTGCATGCGGTACCAATCAGTTATAAATCAGCATGGGATCTGCTTGATAAATTGAATAATGTATCTGAAAAACCTCTGGTGGAAACATCTACCGGGGGGCGGTTTGGTGGCGGTACTGTTCTTACCGATTATGGGCGCAGCATTCTCAAATTATATGATTCACTTGAAAGGAAATACCGGACCATTTTTGAGTGTGTTGCAGATAATAAACAGGAAACAGAAGTGTTATTAAATTTCATTCAGGGAATGTGCATGAAAACAAGCGCAAGAAATCAGATGGCGGGAGTTGTGTCAAAAATTACAAAAGGAACAATCAATTCAGATATAACTGTCAGGATTGCTGATAATACATTTATTAAAGCGATAATCACCAATGATAGTGTTGATGAGCTTGCGATTGAAAAAGACAGCAAGGTGGTTGTACTTGTCAAGGCTTCATCGGTAATCCTTTTTGAGTCTGACATTCCACTGAAATGCAGTATTCAAAATATACTGAAAGGAAAAGTTGTTGAAGTTCGTCTGGGGCTTGTAAACGGAGAGGTGCTTGTTGAATTACCGGGTGGAAAAATAATAACCGCAGTTATTACCCGCGAAAGTACTGAAAGTCTTGACATTAAGGAAGGTTCCGGTATTGTTGCAGCTTTTAGCGCATCAAATGTGATCCTTGCATTGCCGGTGTAAACGATAACGTATTAATCAGAAGGATAGTAAAAATGCCTGAAGTACCATGGTCACTCTATGATCAGCTGATTGAAAATATACCAGATACCATTACAGTCCGTGATTGTATTGTCGGTGTACACTGGGTAGCGATCTGCTCAACCGGTATGGGTCTTGCAATGACAATTATTGACAGTGAGAGATCAACATCATACACCGGTTCTATTGTCGGGTCCTCATTGAAACGCATTGCAGCACTTGCAAAATCCTGGAATAATCTTGAGGCCTCAATCGGGGTTGCAGCAATAAATTCATATTACAACTCGATCGATTTGATTGAACACCATTGGGGCCCCCAGACATTTACAGAGCGTAACGATAATGTTTTTGATGAGATGCTGCCTGATCTGGCAAATAAGCGTGTTGCAGTGATCGGACATTTTCCTGGCCTCGAAGCAGTTTCATCTGTCGCCAAGTTGTCAATTATAGAGCGAAATCCTCAAAAGGGAGATTTCCCGGATCCATCGTGTGAATATATTCTTCCTCTGCAGGACTATGTTTTCATTACGGGAGTTACCTTTACAAATAAAACACTTCCGCGGTTGCTGACGCTGTCAAAAAATGCCCAATGCATCCTTGTTGGTCCAAGTGTGCCGTTAACACCGTTATTATTGAGTAACGGTGTATCGGTACTCGCAGGCACAGTAGTACTGGATGAATTGGTGGTTTTAAAAAATATTAAAGAAGGCGGCGACAGATCGATCTTTAAAAATGGTGCGAAGATGATCCGTTTCCGTAAAGAAAGCCGGGCCGGATAATGAATCAATTACTGCTTGAACAACTTCTGAACAATGCAGATACACATCAGGTAATTAACGAACTATACATATTCCTGAATTGGGTGATCATTAAAACTGACCGTTATGCAATGTCCACAATGCTCACAGGGATGCCCGGGATGGTTGATCCATTCGGTATGAATACCTGCCATGAATCAATTATTGGAAGTAATGCCTGTACAATCGCAGAAGAGTTTCTTTTGTCAAATGAAACGTTGAAAAAAGCTATCGGAATGGCAGCTCTAAAGGCAATATTACCTGATGTCCCGACATATATGAAAGGAAATTCAATTGATTTATTTAAAAATATGTCAGAAACAAAATCAACCTGTTTCATCGGCCATTTTCAAGAGGCTGCTGCAATGAGAACTGCCGGGTTTCCGGTTAATATCATTGAACTGTTTCCGCGTCCGGGTGATATCCATTGGGATAATTCACACGATGTGCTGAGTAAAGCAAAGGTGGTATTCATGACTGGCCTTACCCTGGTAAATAATACGTTTGATGAAGTAATCAGGCGTACTCCGGAGGCAGAGTACCGTATCATTATGGGACCAACAGTACCACTTAGTAAATGTCTTTTTAATTTCGGCATCTGGTCTGCCGGTTCAACCCTGATTAGAAATCCGGATACAACAATAAGATATTGTCAACGTGGAGGAGGAAGTATTGCGTATGCACCGGATGGAGCACTTGAAAAAGTAACTATTTCCAGAAACTAATGTAACTGAGCAGAATTTTCAATCTTTAATATGTCAGATTAACTGACGTAGTACTCGTGTTTTGTCGTAATATGAAAAATTATATATCGGAGGTGTAGTGATGAATAGAAAAGGCTGGTTATTATTGTTTGCAATGATGGTGATTGTGACGGCAAGTAGTGCAGAAACAGGCACTATCGTATCATCACCTGATAGCGGATCAGAAGTATTTGATATCGGCCGGATAGTTGTAAAGGGGAATACAGAACGGCATGTTCAATTATCAAGTCAGGTACGTAAAAAAGAACTTGATAAATTATCCATTTATGATGTACCCCATGCTGTAAATCTGCTACCAGGTGTATTTGTTACTTCTTCAGGTGCCAGAAACGAAACAGGGCTATCAGTACGCGGGTTTGACCTGAGACAAATTCCGCTCTATGTTGATGGTGTACCGGTATATGTTCCCTATGATGGTTATGTCGATCTGGGTAGATTTACTACATTTGACATATCAGAAGTCAAACTCGAAAAAGGATATTCATCAATTCTCTATGGACCGAATTCACTCGGAGGAGCATTAAATCTCATATCATCAAAACCTGTTGACAAATTAAAAGTTCAGGCACACTTTGGTGTCAAAGGATCACTCTCTGATGCATCCGATACAACATGGTTACCATCCAATGATGGAAATGTCTTTAATCTTTCAGTTGCATCAAAAGTAAATAACTATTGCTTTTTCAGCACTGGTATATCCGGATTATATGCCAAAGATTACCGATTGTCCCATGATTTTGAAGGAACAAAATATCAGCCTGCCGGACGTCGTGACAAATCATACCACCGTGATGTACAGTTTAATGCAAAAGCGGGACTGACATTATCAAATGCAAGTATGTATGTACTTTCGTTTTCCAATCAACATGGTGAAAAGGGTGTTCCCGTATATGCCGGAACCAATTCGAAAACAACTCCACGATACTGGGTCTGGCCCTATTGGGACAGGCAAAGCCTCTACCTGAATTCACATACAGTACTTGGTGATAAATCGTATTTAAAAGTCCCATTATTTTATGATAAATTCAGTAACAGTATTGACAGTTACGATAGTTCCAATTATCAGACATTCAAGAAGGCATATGCATTCAAAAGCTGGTATGATGATTATACTGCAGGGGCAGGGCTTGAATTCGGAACTGTTCTTATTCCGCACAATGATCTGAGATGTGCTTTACATTATAAAAGAGATAATCACAGGGAACACAATGCTAACGATACATCCAAAACCGCAACAATTGCAATTTTTGTAAACGAAGCGGAGAGAGAGTTTATTGACAATACTGTTGATGCAGGCATTGAAGATGGTGTGAGTTTATTTAGTGATAAAATAAAAATTGGTGCAGGAATATCTTATAGCTTGCGAGGAAGTGAACGGGCGGATAATTATTTCAAATATCATACTGATAAAAAAACAGGCCTATTCATAAAGGATTCAATAGCTCCTTTTGATGAAAGTAAAACACAGACCTGGAATGGACAAGGTAAAGTGACCTGGACAATTAATACTAATAACTCAGTTTCAGGATCTCTGGCACGTAAAACGCGTTTTCCAACAATTAAAGACCGGTATTCATACAAATTGGGAACTGCAATTCCAAATCCTGATCTCCAGGCAGAACATGCGGTGCATTATGAGGTTTCCTATACCGGGAATATTGATGGCAGACACACAGCTGTCAGCGGACAGGTAAATCTGTTTTATACACATCTTTATGATGCGATTCAATCAGTTGACAGCGTAATAAAAACAGACCCGTCAGATAATTTACCACGGAGCCAGATGCAAAATGTTGGTGAAGCAATTGTGTCGGGTAAAAAAACAGGTTTGGGCAGACTTCCCGCTCTTGAACTGGCACTTGACTGGAAGGTACTCAGAAATATTCAGTATATCTCTGCGTTAAGTATACGGGGAAATTATACCTTCATGGAAAAGAATACTATTACCAATCCATCAGTGTTCTTTACTGATTTGCCAAAACATAAAACAATGTTTACGTTAAGCTATAAACCATTCAGCAGGCTTGAAGTACTGACATCATTTGAACATACCTCATCACGGTTTGTAACAACACAAGGGAACCAGAAACTGGATGGTTATACTGTTGTAAACGGAAAAATAGCAGTTACCTTATCAAATAATATCGCAATGAGTGCAGGTATCAATAATATTGCCGATAGAAATTATTATTTACAGGAAGGGTATCCTGAAGAAGGCAGAAACTATTACACTAATATGTCAATTAAATTTTCCAAAAAATAAAGGATAAGATATCATGATGACAACTATTGAACTTGACAATCTACTTGATAAATGTATTGAATTTCATGGCCATTTATGTATGGGCCAGATTCTTGGAGTCAGAATAGCAGTTAAGGGTATTGAACTTGTAAAGCCGGAATCAAATAAGGATTTGATTGTGTTTGTAGAGAATGACCGTTGTATTGCCGATGCAATCATGACTGTTACCGATACAAGACTAGGCCGGAGAAGCCTGAAGTTCCGCGATTATGGAAAAATGGCAGGAACATTTATTAATACAAAAACAAATTGTGCATACAGGGTATTTGTTAAAATGAAGCAGGAGCAGAAAACAGACGATACGGATGTAAGAAAATATCTGTATGTCAATGATGACGAGATCGTTTCGTGGTATCCGGTCTCTGTACCCATGCACGAAAATGAGCTTCCCGGAAGACCAAAACGGGTTGTTGCATGTATTACATGCGGTGAGAAAATATTTGATGGAAAAGACATCGTAATAAATGGTGAAAGTGTATGCATACCCTGTAACAGCGGAGCATACTTTGTACCGGTCAATAATTGATTTCCAATCGGAGAAATATCGTATGAGTAAAATAATTGTAATCATTATGTGTGTACTAATGTTGGCAGGCACTATAATTGCACAATCTGAAACAGGTAGTTCACACAAAGAACTTGATACCATTACATCGGGAGATGCTATAGACGGAGATACCGGGGGTGATAAGAAAATAGAATTAACAAAAGTTGTAATCACCGGTAAACAAAAAAGAAATGTACTCATTAATCCCCGTGTGGAAACAAGAAGTATCGCAGCAAGCATTTCAGAAGTTAACAAAGAGGACATCAAAGAACGGAGTGCTGCTACATTAGTTGATGCATTGCGATATACCACCGGTGTTCAATTAAGAATGCAGGGACGTAAAGTTAAAGACTTTATAACGTTCAGAAACCAGTCATCAGCGGAATTTGCAGTTGATGGAATATGGCAGAGAGATTTTACTGCTGTACCAACCTTTTTTTCGACTAATGATATTGAACGGATAGAAGTTCTCAGATCAAGTGCAATATTGCTTAATAGTGTATCAGGGTTGAATGGACTGATTAACATTGTTCCAAAACAATATGATACGGCATCAATTGATGGTGAGGTGATTTATGGGCAAAATAAAACATATACAGGCAGATTCAGCACCGGGTCAAAGTATCATAAGATACACTACGCTTTGGCTGCAGGGGTATCATCAACAGATGGACCTGAGGATATGAATGCAGCAGAGAAACTATATGACATTTCCGGAAGACTCAAATACACGCCAAACGAAAAACTGATGATCCAGGGAAATATATTTTACTTTTCGGGAAAACGTGAAATGAAAATTTCTGATCCGAATACAACTACATTTACACAAAAGGACTGGCAGTATAATCCGGTCACGTCAATGATTGCAAATATGCAGGGACTATATCGATGGAACAGTACTAATAGTACCCAGCTCCAGCTCTATCTATCGAGCCGCCAAAGTACATTTGCTGGAACTGTACTTCAGGCGAGTGGCCCGAAAGGCAAATATACATCTAATTTTTGTGATGAAATTGACAAAGAGTTCGGGGCAACTGCAACTCATGCTGTTAAACTTTTTGAAAATAACACAGTACGTCTTGGCTTGTTGTATAACCGGTGGCATGTTCCATTCGGTAAATTATCCTACAACGGGAAAGAGTATGAAACCGAGGATCTTGCAATTACTGCTGTTGATGAATATGCAATCGGAAGATTCGATATTGATATTGGAGGCAGAATTACAAAAACGCACATTCTGCATTCCAATTTTAATCCAAAATCAGATCCATTCTGGCAAAATTCTAACCCGGAATTTAAGGCAGGTGTAAATTATAAGCTAATCGATAATGTTTCCATAACATTAAGCGGTACATATGGGTATGTAAAACCGGACCCTGGAATGATTGACACAACAAAAATACAGATCAAGGGACTGGAAGATGAAAACATAGTAGAAGTTGATGCCGGGGTAGTTGCAACGTCCCAATTTATTGGTAAAGTTTCAGCTGGAGTATTCCTTTTAAATCAAAATAATGGAATTAATAGTTTTGGTCTCGATTCTACCCTCGCGGGAACACCTCAATATCCCGTGGTAACTGGATTTAACAGGGATCAATATACATGGGGGCTTGAGTGTGAGATCAGATCAAAACTACTATTGTCATGTGCAACTGTGTTTGTAAATGCAACATACTACAATTCTTATGCAGAGTATAACAGGGACTTTATTGCGGATACCACTAAACCCTCAATTATAGCAAATACCGGATTGACAATTAAAAAATGGAATGCAGATATTGCTATTGTTGCAAAACATGTTTCTGCATATTACAGTAACAATTTTATGCCTGCCGGGAGAGTGATGAAAGTCGGTGACTTTAATATATTCGATATTAACTGCGGATATTCATTTGGAACGAGAGAAAAAATCCGTGTATTTGCTTCTGTTAAAAATGTCCTTGATCGTCATTATTATACCATTGCAGGATATCCTGATGATGGACGGTTTATCAAGTGTGGTCTGCAATTTAATTATTAATACTATGTAAAGGTGTGACATGAAATCAGTGCATTTGGATAAAGACAGAAACATATGGATGTATTTTCTTCTCATGGTAGTGCTCCTCAGCAGCATCCTGATATCGTTAAGTACCGGACGTTACCCCCTTACCATTAAAACGATTGTTACCCTTTTTGTTAATATATGGATTCCATCTCCGGATGAAAGTCTATCAACTGCTGCAACGGTACTCTTCAATGTGCGATTGCCACGGGTTTTTGGTGCAGTACTTGTCGGGATGGCATTATCGGGTGCTGGTGCATGTTATCAGAGCGTTTTTCGTAATCCAATGGTGGATTCATCGCTGCTTGGAGTGACTGCAGGAGCATCGTTAGGAGCTGCGGCAGGGATTTTACTTGGGTTTGGAATTATTGTTATTCAACTGCTTGCATTTGTATGTGGACTCGGAGCTGTTTTTTTAACAATGGTGCTATCGGGAATTGTAAGCAGGAGAGGGGATACAATTCTTACGCTTGTGTTAAGCGGAATTGTTACCGGCACGCTACTGACATCGTGTCTGTCGCTGGTAAAATATATGGCTGATCCCTACTCAAAATTACCTGCCATAACTTATTGGCTGATGGGAAGTCTGGCGTCTGTTAATCCGGCAGATACAAAAACCGCGACAATTACAACTGTTGCAGGATTGATTCCCATGCTGCTGATGCGATGGAGAATTGATGCTTTATCATTTGGTGATGAAGAGGCAAAATCACTTGGTGTAAATGTTCGCGTCCTAAGGGGAATTTGTATAGCAGCATCAACGCTTCTGACTGCATCGGTAATATCAATTGCCGGTATGATAGGTTGGATTGGTCTGGTGGTTCCTCATCTATCAAGAATGATCGTCGGACCGTCATTCAGAATTCTATTGCCGGTTACAATTCTCCTTGGAGGAATCTATCTGTTGTTTGTTGATACGTTATCCCGATTTCTGTTTCCTGTTGAAATCCCGATTGGAATTCTGACATCGATTCTTGGTGCGCCTTTTTTCATTCTGCTTCTCATAAAAGGTAAAAGGGGGTGGCTGTAATGTTTGAAGTTGAAAATATCACGGTAGGTTATGGGAAAAAACAGATTGTGCACAACGTAAATGTACAAATCAGAAAGGGAAGAATTGTCTGTCTTCTTGGACCAAATGGATCGGGAAAGACAACATTGTTTAAAGCGCTGCTGGGCATGCTTCCTCTTACCACAGGAACAATCAGGCTTGACGGTAAGGCGATTGATACCTACACATCAAGAGAATTTGCAAAAAAAGTCGGGTATGTTCCTCAGCTTCATAATCCGACATTCCCGTTTACTGTTGTCGATATTGTCTGTACCGGAAGAATCGCTCATAATCCACTCTTTTCCGGTTGTTCAAATGAGGATTGTGATATCGCTGAAGATATGCTGGATAGAATGGGAATATACAAACTGAAAGATAAGGTGTATACCGAAATCAGTGGTGGTGAACGCCAGATGGTACTGATAGCGCGGGCAATGGCACAACAGCCTGAATTTATTATCATGGATGAGCCAACCGCACATCTTGACTATGGTAACCAGATAAGGACGATCGAGCGGATTGGAAAACTGTCGAATGATAAAATGGGTGTTATCTTTACAACACACAATCCGGAACATCCGTTATATTGTGCCGACGATGTGATTGCATTGAAAAATGGTACCATCGAAGGTATTGGATGTCCTCATACTATCATTTCGGCAGGAATGATACGGCAACTCTATAATATTGATGTGGTAATTGATAGAAATAGAATTTATCACGGAACACTTAACTGAAGGACATGCAACGATGAAAATGCAGGTGTTTTTACTACTTTTTTTGACGCTGTATATTGACAGATCTGCTGATGCACGCACTATCACCGATATGGCTGGAAGGACTTTAACTATTCCTGACAAAATCAGTAAAGTGTATTCAACATCACCGATGGGGCAGATATTGATGTATACACTTAATCCTGATAAAATTTCCGGTCATGTATTACCACCATCAGAAGATGAAAAAAAATTCCTTCTGGATAGCTATGTTAAAAAGCCGATGCTCGGCGGATGGTATGGGAAAAACACAACAGGTAATCCCGAGAATGTCATCAAGGCATCACCGGATATTATTATTTCAATGGGTTTGCTTGATGAAACAGATAAAACATTCTCTGAAAGAATGCAAAAACAGCTCAAGATTCCAGTGATTATGGTTAGCGGCTCGATTAACCGGCTTGATTCTACATACCGTTATGTCGGAAGCCTGATCGGTGATTCGGTACGTGGAGAGCTTTTAAGTACCTATTATAAAAATGTTTATAAAAGAGTCCAATCGATTGTTGATAAAATACCTGATAATAAAAGAGTAATGGTTTATTATGCTGAGGGACTTGACGGGCTTGAAACAGATTCAAAAGGATCCCTTCACTCAGAGGTACTTGACATTGCCGGCGGAATAAATGTTGCCGATATTCAAAAAACATCAGGTTTCGGAAGAGTGAGCGTATCGATTGAGCAGGTGATGGTCTGGAATCCGGAGATAATCATAACAGGAGTTGATCATGGTGTTACTCATGGAAATCAGAACTTTGATATTATTACCACCAATAAAATATGGAAGAATGTTCTTGCTGTCAAAAAAAAGCAAGTTTACAAAATACCATCAGTACCATTTGGATGGTTTGACCGGCCTCCATCAGTAAACCGGATCATCGGAATGTTGTGGCTTGTAAATCTCTTATATCCGGATGAGTCCGAAATTGATATCCGTTATGAAACAAAAAAATTCTATTCAGAGTTTTATCATAAAATACTTAGTGAAAATGAGCTTGACAGTATACTTGTAAACGCGACAAGAAACAATCAATAAAAAAGAGATATTCAGATGGTTAAAAGTACTGTTGTCTCAATTTGTGGTCATGTTTTTATTGCGGGTACATGTTTATTTATTGCAAACATTTTGCCCGTGAAAGAAACGCCATGTTTTGTCGATCTGACACTTGTATCGATACAAACCAGAGAGGATAAGAATGCAATTAATGAAATTAATCATGTAGCAGTACAACATAAACAGGAAAAAAAATGTGACAACCAAAAAACTTTACATGAAAGAACTGTTGCTGAACATATTGAGCAAACTTATCACGATGTTGATACCATTGTTCATACGCAGCCTGACTCATTACCAGGCAGATCAGACAGCAGTATAAGTAAAATAAATGAAACCAACATTGCGACTACAGAAAAGGAGACTGGTATTGGAACTGTTGAACATGATGTTTCCGCGGGTGACACGACACGTATTTCATTTACCGATCGCACTAATAAAGGAACCAATGAATTTTCATATATTACATCGATAATTTCAAAAAACACACGATATCCTCCATTCGCAGAAGAAATGGAGATAAGTGGTACTGTTATACTTGAATTCGTAGTCAGTAAAGAAGGTGTTGTAAATAGTGTAGCAATTGTAAAAAGTTCCGGTTATGCAATACTTGACAATGATGCAATTAGAACTATAAAGATATCATCACCGTTTCCATCATCGCGGGTAACAGTAAAAATTAAGTTTCCGATGGAATACAGATTGGCATCGGCAGATTTATAAACATTAATAAGGAAGGTCAGAATGTGGTTGAAAAGTTTAACAGAGTGGAAGAAAAAGGGTATACCGTGTGCAATTGCGACTATTGTTAAAGCAGAAGGTTCCACACCTAGTCAGGCAGGTGCAACCATGGTAATAAATATTGATGGTGACATCGCCGGGTCGGTTGGTGGAGGTTCCGTAGAATATGAATGTATGGTTGCTGCTGAAAGTGTCATTAAAGAGAATAAACCGGTTTTAAAATCATTCGCACTGAAAGGTGAAACTGATGGCGGGAACGGATTGCCGTGCGGCGGTATATGCGGCGGTGAAGTGACCGTGTTTATTGAGCCGGTTATTATACGCAAAGAAATCATTATTTTCGGTGCCGGACATATTGCTGAAAAGTTAAGTAAACTTTGTAACGTACTTGAAATTCCTTACAAAGTTTTTGATGATCGCAAGGAATTTCTTACTGAAGAACGGTTCCCTCAATCAACCGGCCTGATTTATGGTGACTTTACAAAATTAGCAGAGAGTAGTAAACCGGGTGTTGAAAGTTTTTGTGTCATCATGACCTATGGTCATCAATTTGATGAAGTATGTCTTGAACAGCTTGTCAAAATTCCTGAAATACCCTATATCGGTATGATCGGCAGTCCAAAAAAAGTTTCTATAATAATGGAGCATCTCAAAGAACGTAATGTCACAATCGATTCACGGGTATATACACCGATTGGTTTACGGATAGGGCGGAACCTTCCTCAGGATATCGCATTGTCAATTCTCGCTGAGATAGTTCTTGTCATGGAGGGAGGTAGTCCTGAGCATTTCCGTCATAAATGGAATTGATATATAGTCAATACGTAGCAACACTATTTCAATAATATAGTTATTATCTGGACGGAATATGAATAAATAAATATAGTAAAAATTGCTCTCCTCTGTCATACGGGCAGGCACGGTTGTTAATTATGCTGTGCCTGCTTTATAAATTAACTATCAATTAACTCAATCAACGCCGACCATTACACTTGATGACTTGATAACAGCATAGGCTTCTTTACCAACAGACAAATTGAGATCTTCAGCAGATTTCTTTGTAATTGATGCTGTTACTTCAACTCCAGGGGCTACTTCGATAATAACTTCTGATGTAACTGCACCAGGATTGATTGCTTTGACTTTACCTTTAAGTACATTGCGTGCACTGATTTTCATAAACATTCTCCTTTAAAAAAAACTCATCTGACAAAGTTGCTATAGTTTAAAACATTGTCAAAATAATAGAATAAGAATTAGTGGTCAATATAAAAACAAATAAGTACAGAATTGTTTAAATAGACAAACTGAATTAATAATAATCCATAAAATATTCAAAATATTTATATGAATTATAATGAGTGTCAAGGTGCAGATGTGATGTATTGAGTGATGGTGAGTCCTTATTACAAAAACACTTATTTACAACTTAGGATCACCTCTCGGAGCATCACACTTAATCCCCATCTGATCACCGGGGCACCGGTCGAGATCCTGTCCGTCAAGAATTTTAAACCGTGGATTCTGTTTACAATTGATACCAGCTGCTTCAAGGCGTTCGATATCAAAACCGGCATATCGTGTACCGTCAATTTCCATTAACGGACGACGGATAAACAGTGGCTCCGAAAGCATCAGATCAAGTGCTGTTTCTTCTGTAAATGATGATGGATCAATTTCACCGGATTTTATTTTTGGTGATGAGGTATTAAACCAATCTTTCACGGGAAGTGAACCAAAATAGGAACGCAGTTCACTTCTTGAAAAATTATAAATCAGCAGATCTTTTATAACAACCTGATGACCTGCTGCCTGCAATAACGCAATTTGCCGTGCATTTCCGGTACATCCGGGTTTCTCGAAAAATATAACCGTACTCATTAATGATCCTTTTCCTTTATGGTTAAATCAAATGGTGTGATCGGGAGATCATGCCTTAGTTCATGACGAATCTTCATATAGATAGAATCGAGATATTCAAGCTTTGATAAAATAGAAGTCTCCTGATCAGTTGTATATCGGATATTTCGCATTGAACCGTTACGCATACAAAGTCTTCTGGGGGCAGTGAGCGCCAGAATCGGATCATGTGTTGCAAGAAGCACGATTTTGTCATTTGATGTCAGCAGGTTGAATGCCTTTATTCTGTCAATTCCTGCATTCTCAATTTCATCAATGAGAACAATAGGGGAACTGCTGATCAGTGCCGTGTCGGCAACCATGAGTGCCCGTGTCTGACCGCCGCTCAAACTGTTCAGCTGTGTTGATTTTGTAAACCGTTCACCGGACAGTACATTTGCTGCATCAATGGTAGCCGCGACAAGGTCCCTCTTACGCCCTCTGCTTTCAACATGAAGCTGTAAAAGTTCTTCAACGGTGGAATCCATGACAAATGACATAGTCTGTGAGAGTTGTGCAATAAGATTTCCACGGTACCCGGCTCCGGAACGCATCATCTCTGCCGTAGTCCCATTTAGTAAAACTGTTCTTTTACTGGGAGTGTCTGCATTGGCAAGCCATTCAATATCAGCCAGTAATCTGCTTTTACCTGATCCTGTCGGGCCGATTACTGAGAGAAGATCACCCGGCTGCAATATAAGTGACTGTACACTCTCAACATTTCCATCTTTATCGGTACCGGCACAAATTTCAATTGTCTTAACAAAAAACTCCCTGGAGAGAAGGGATGTAAGCGTATCATAGCGATGCTGCAGTTGATGAACAAATGAATCAAGCTGTTCATGGCTTTTTATTTCGTAAAGTTCAAGAACAGATCCGAGCGTTGAATGTTGTTCGGATGTTACTTCAATTCCTGATTCCAGCAATACCGATTCAAGTACCGGGTATGTTGATAAGAGTTTTGAAACGGGTTGTTTTAAAATAGATATATCGATAGTCATTGTATATAATCCTGTCAATCAATCACAAGCTTTTTAAATTGACCGATCTGATAATCTGTACCGATACGGGTTTCACCAAGACAGTATGAACATAAAGCCGCAGGCATCGGAAAACGAAGTCTCAGATCAGTATATGTACCGGTCAATTCCTGACTGTCTGACATTAATTGAGCAAGCAGTAGTGTTCCCTGTCCATTGCGACCATTTACCTGAAGAATTTTTGCTCCGGGTGCGACAGTTTGTGTCCGATAGGCAAAAACCTCCCGTTCTGCCTGAGATACGATATCACCTTTGGTTATTGCTACAATATCTGCGAGTTTAAGCATCGGTCCGATTTTTCCCGGAGTGTGAAGTCCGCTCAGGTTGTCAATAACGCATATCGATAGAATGTTTTTAATGTGCGGCGAACAGCGGTTGCAAAGCCCGGCACTCTCTATTATGACAAGATCAAAAGAATGCTTTTCCGACCACTCAAATACCTTATCGATATTACTGACAAAGTAGTGGTCAGGACAGAGAACTCCTGATAAACCTTTACATACAGGTATACCGGCCTGATGATACAGCTTATCATCGTCGGAGTACAGACAATCGAATTTTACAACACCGGCATTGATCTTACGTGATTTCAGTATATCAAAGGCTTTGATAATTACTGATGTTTTTCCCGATGATGGTGGTCCGGCTACGGTAATTAAACGCATTCTCTTTTCCCCGTTCGTAAAAATTCTTCAGTGAACTTAATTCGCAATGTCTCTTTTATCTGTCCGATATCATTGCAATAAATAAAGTTCCATCCAACCCAATACAACGGAGTTGTGTCCGGTATACAATTAGTTACTTCGGGATGAAACGATGGGAAAAAATTGTTTGCACAGTGCTGCTGAAGTTCTCTTCCAAGAAGAAAGTCAGTGATAAATGCGGTCTTATCTGCTGCACTTTTTTTAATAAGTAACTGTACCGGGCTAATAAGTGCTCCCTCTTGCGGATAAATTATCTCCACTCTATCTATGTTTTTTATTTTTTGTGCAAAGAAGAGCGGCATAATATAAAGAGGGGGGATATCCTTTACAGATGAATCTATCATTTTAATCATTTGTGATGGATGTAAACCAGTGCAGACATTTGATGCCAGGTGAAGAACATTATCGATTCCAAACATTTTGTAAAGTGGAACCAGAACTCCGGAACAAAAGAAATCATTATCACCTCTCATTGCAATTGATTTGTGATAACAATCATTGAACAGCATTTCCCATGATTGTGGAGTGTCAACTACCGTGGACGAATTTTTTGCATGAACAATGACAAGAGGATTTGCACTGAACATGGTAAATGTATTGAACGGGTCTGCATAACCAATCGACTCAAAACGTGGGTTCATTGCAGTGTTAGCATTTACAAATGTATCTTTTTTCGCCAGAAAATTAAGAAACCGGTGATGATAAAATGAATTGAGATCTGAGCTTATGATGACCTCCGGCAGTTCTTCAACAGAATCAATCGAATTTATATATGGGTAATACGATAGCTCATGATTCACATTGCCCTCGACAATATAGTTAAAAAGAGGTGTGTTATTTTGCTGCATAAAAGAGGTGATAGCCTGATCTAACGGATTTTTTAGTCCGCATGGCAGCAGTGCAAATAAGGTTGATCCAGAAATCGTTGAGTAGTCAGCCGTATCAATATTTTTCTGCAATTTTAGAATATCATTACATTCACGTATGAAATCCTCAGCGTTAATATTGTTGTAACGGAGAAACGTCTCCAGTTTTAAAAATGGTCCGATTTTTTTTACAAAAAAAGAATCTGTAAATTGTGTAAAACCATATTTTATAAAAACCGATGAGATCGCTGGTGTCGCAGTTAATAGTGAATGGATTGATGTATGTAGTGATATTTCAGACATGGATAAATTCTCCAGGTTGTACATGAGCTCTTACAGGCTATTTTTATTTAAGCCGGATTGAGTACCAACTGTTTCACCAGATCAGCAATATATATTACTTCTGTAGCTTACGTATTATTTACATCAAATAGTGTACCAATTGAATGTAATTGATATTTAGAGAATTTATATAGTGGTCAGTTCATACATTGATTCTGCATTCCGGTTAAAGGAAACTACCGGTAAAACAGTTAATGTATTGAAAGATATCAGCTGCATATATGAAGTGATCAATGTTTAAAAAACTGCGGAAATCCGGAAACAAGTTTTTTAAAGTATTACATAATTGAATTCTTTTACTTTTGAATTACATATTTGAACCAGAGTATACTCTTTAGGTGCAACAAAAATAGACTGCTGCTCTGTTCCAGTTTACCATCAATACATGATTCTACAGTTGTAGTAAAGCCGGACAGGTGTGTTCACTTATCAATTCCAAGTTTCGCGCGGGTTTTCGCTAACAGATCGGTAAAATACACACTACCCTGTGAGCAGAGTTCTATCTCCTGCAGTAGCGTACGTGCCTCACTGGTTCGCCCCTGACGATACAGGCATTCCGCTTTAATCAAGGGGTAAATAAGATTCTCCGGATAGGTAGTTATACCGGTTTGTGCCAGTCGGAGCTGCTTAGCTATTTTTCCTGCTTTCTCAAAGCTTTCAATTGCCCGTTTCAAATGGAATTCATCATGATGTTTCCGGTATAGCTTTTCGTAAAGTGCACCGGCCTTATCATAGTGACCGCTGCGGTATAAACGGTACACTTTGAGGGATGGATCGGTAATCGAGATTGATGTTTTTAATTTGATTTCCGCAATCCACTTTTTGTAAAGCTCCGAATCACCAAATTTTTTAAGTAACAGCATATCGGCGAATTCTGCTTCCGGATGACTGGTGCTGATAAACTTTTCAACCTTGATAAGTAAATAGTGAAGCCCGTGTTTGACAGGAGGAAGTACTTCGCCCGGTTGGGCAGAAAATACTCTATCAGCGACAACTGAATCAAACCCGGATCTTGACATCAAAGGATTCAGACCACCGGCAGATCGCGTTTGTTCATCCGATGAATACTGTGCGGCCAGAGTGCTGAAATCAGCACCACTTCCGCACTGACGGTACAGGTCAAGTGCAAGCTCCTGCGCTTTGGTGGTATCCAGATCAGCTATAACTATCTGACGGGTCACAACAAACCGGTTATCATCAACATGTTTACGGAACAGACTATCCAGTTCCTGACGGGGGATCGTTTGTCCCGCCTCTTTTGCAAGCTTGACAAAATAGGTTCTTTTAATCAGGTAGAGTTCGATATCATTGTGCAGGTCACGCTCATTATCATATCCCTTTTCATGCAGACAGGAGGCAAATTCCTCCGGTGATGGACAGTTGGGTCTGATATACTGGTTAATATACTTACTTGTTTCATCATGGGTAATTGTAATTCCTGACCGGTTTCGCAAATAATCCTCCACTACCACCCGATCGATAATATCTTCGAGCAGTAAATCCATCCGTTCCTCTTCGCTTTTGTACATCATTTCGGGATTTGCTTTCCAGCGCCTGAAGAAATGGTTCCTCTCTTCGAGAAAGATCTTCTGATCAACAAAACGGTTGTTTATTTTTAATGCCTGGTACCCGAACCTGCCGGATGACTCAGGAGCGGGTTTGGCAAGGCATTCCGTCTGGCTGCCAGAGAGACTTAAAATCAACGTAATCGAATAGATCAATACTGATAATTTATTGAATAATACTGATTTCATAGTTTGTAATCCTTTATATTTATCCCTAAACATTGCATTAGTCTGCATGTTTCTCAGAAATTCTGATCTGTTTTCATGTGCGGTATAAATATAGTACCTGAAAATATGCTGCGACAACTTTTTACAAAACTGTTTAGAAAGCTGTACACGACTCATATTTTCGATTGAACCCGATTCAAGATTATTTTAACACCGGCATTGCAACGAATGGAAGTTCTCACTGGATTATGTTGTGAAGATATTATAAAATTTTACAGATGTGTACCAATCATTTTTCTATTATCACTCGATATAGGTATATATCATATTGATAAAAACAGCAACCAGTATTACTTTACTAATGGAATATAGGATATGAAAAAAACTGCAACTATTTCTATCGGAAAAAAACTGAATGTTCTCGTTATTTCAATTTGTTGTACAGGGATTGCTCTGCTGTCGGGATTCACCTATTACCGCTCAAGTTCACTTCAACGGGCAACAGCTATGGAGAATGCTCAGAATCTTACAGAGAAATATGCCAGACAGATAGAATCTGAGATTGAAACTGTTATGGACGAAGCGAGAACATTAGCTGGAGTTATGGAACAATATGAACGTGTGGAAGTATCTAAAAGACGCGAACTCTATAACAGTTTGTTGAAGGGGCTTCTTGAGAAAAACAAGGATTATTTGGGAATCTGGACTTGCTGGGAACCCAATGCTCTTGATGGAGCGGATGCTAAGTATATCAATTCGAATGGATCTGATAACACTGGCAGATTTGTTCCCTACTGGAATCGGGGTAGTGGTCAGATAATGCTTGATCCGGTTATCGGCTATGAAAATGCCGGGGAGGGGGATTTTTATCAAACACCTCTCAGGAGTGGTCACGAGTCAATCATTGATCCCTATTTTTATACTATTGGAGACAGAAAATTTTTACTGACAACCATTTCTATACCGATTAAAAAAGGTGGTCAGACTATAGGTGTCGTTGGTATCGATATAGAAGTATCACAATTACAACAACTCGTTGAACAAATAAAACCTTATGAGACTGGAATATCTGCCATATTAAGCAATAAAGGTATTGTGGTTGCGCACTTTGACAAGTCAAAACTGGGAAAAAATATGCGTGAAACAGAAAAAGCAGTTGTTGGAAATGCTGCTGATAACTTTGCTGATGCAGTTGCTGCCGGTAAACCATATTATCTGTCAATCCATTCAAAACAATTAAAATCGACATTGCAGACGATTGCTGTTCCGGTTGTTCTGGGAAACTCAATTACTCCCTGGTCGTTTGCAATTGGCATTCCGATGAATAAAGTGCTGGCCCCTGTTACATCAATGCTGTATTTCACTATTACTATTGGCATTTTAGTTTTGATATTTATTTCAATTGCGATAATGTTTATCTCTAAAAAAATTACTACTCCTATTCGCATCACAGCAATGATGCTAAAAGATATTTCCGAAGGGAACGGGGATCTGACGAAAAGGTTAGAGGTTACATCGCATGATGAGATCGGGGATATGGCAATGTATTTTAATAACTTTATTCAGAAATTACAGGGACTGATACAATCTATCATGCAAAGTGCTGATTCTATCGCAAATTCCGCATCAAGTCTTTCGACTATTTCTAATCAGATAGCATCCAATACAGAAGAGATCAGTTCACAGACAACATCTGTTGCAGCATCAACAGAGCAGGCAACCGTGAATGTGAAGCAGGTCTCATCATCGGCGGAAGAGATGTCAGGTTCAACACATGCAGTTGCAGCTGCAATTGAAGAGATGAGTGCTTCATTGAATGAAGTATCAAAGAATTGTCAGAAGGAACTTACCATTGCCTCGGAAGCAAACAGGTACGCGCAGAAAAGCAAAGAAGTTATGAATCAGCTTGGAGCTACAGCTGAATCTATCAGTCACATTATCGAGATAATCGGGGATATTGCAGATCAAACCAATCTTTTAGCACTGAATGCAACAATCGAAGCAGCTTCTGCCGGAGAGGCGGGCAAAGGTTTTAATGTAGTTGCCGCAGAAGTAAAAGAACTGGCAAAGCAGACATCTGATGCAACTCAGGAGATTAAGACGCAGATTGATGAAATTCAGCTTAATACCGGATCTGCAGTTCACACAATTGAAGAGGTCACACGTGTTATTGAAGAAGTTAATATGATATCCCAGAATATTGTGAGTGCGGTTGAAGAACAAAGCGCTACTGTTAATGAAATCTCCAGAAATGTAAACGGTGTCAATACAGGTGCGAAAGAGGTTTCCAGGAATGTAGCTGAATCTGCATCCGGATTATCAGAAGTATCGGCAAAAATAGGTGCCGTAAGCAATTCGCTTGCAGATACTGCACAGGGTGTTGTAAGTGTCAAAACAAATGCATCCGATTTATCGCAACTTTCTGACGGACTTAAAAAACTGTTGTCGCAATTTAAAATCTAAGATGATCCTGAAAGAATACTCCTAACAGATTCCTGATAAAGAATGCACCGCCCATTACATGACCGGCAACAGGGACGTTTTGTACAAATATCAATGTTCAATCCTGTCAATCTCTCTCCAGGTGCACGACAAAATCCCGAAGTGACTGGTATCAATCACACCAGATCGGTAAAAAACTATTGACCCATCACACTGCATACGCTATTTTATTCCTGTTTTTTATCACAGATGCCAGGGAATACCGGTTTGAATCCGGAGCGGTCCTGCCACTGTAACCTCATTACCGGTATAACAACCGGGAGCTGCCAATTCAGGTCACTGTTCACAGTATCGTGCATGGGAAGACCGGCAGTATCGGGGAAGCCAGGAGACCTGTCTGTGTGTTATCTTATGTCTGAGCTCTCATGGGATAGAGCTTTTGATATGTATTCTTACTGTAAAACATTATGTGACAGAACTGATACCTGTTTTTCGTATCAGTACCAGTATTTTTTTAGCAATATCAATCCCGTGCGTGTTGTAGTAGCGTAAATTGACAAGTGGGTATTCTTATTGTGTCAGCTTTATGTGAATGGCGAACAAAAGCGCCCGCACGATCTTTTTTTTGTTAAGAAATGATCTATTGTCTGAGTAAAAAACAAGCAGACAGATTTTGTTATTGTCATTCAACAGGAGATGATCATGCATATTATGGAAGGTTTTTTACCTGTGGAACATGCCATCGGCTGGGGGCTGGCATCAGCACCTTTTCTGGTATATGGCTTTAAAAAACTGTCTGATGAAATGAAAAAGGATTCTGCGAACCGGCTGATGCTTGGTTCTGCGACCGGGTTTACCTTTGTTCTTTCATCACTTAAAATCCCTTCGGTTACAGGGAGCTGTTCACACCCGACCGGAACTGCACTTGGCGCGATAGTATTTGGCCCCGGCATCGGATTTGTTATCGGTTTTATTGTGCTTCTTTTTCAGGCACTGCTTCTTGCGCATGGCGGTCTCACGACGATTGGTGCCAATACATTCTCAATGGCGATCGTTGGCAGTCTGGTTGCATTTGGCGTATTTAAACTCGGTAAACAACTTGGATTGAATTTGAAAGTAACTGTTTTTCTTGCGGCATGTTTGGCCGATCTGGCAACCTATTGCACAACATCACTGCAGCTAGCCCTTGCATTTCCGGATCCTGTCAGCGGATTTACAGGTGCAGTAGTCAAGTTTATGGGTATTTTCGCAGTAACACAGATTCCGCTGGCTGTCAGTGAAGGGTTGCTTACGGTGCTTGTGTTAAATGTACTTGGACAGCATGCTCCGGATTCTCTGAAGACTACATTACCCTATATCGTAAAGGATGCCAGATCATGAAAATTCAAAATATCATCCTGATCATTGCCGTTATAGCACTTGCCATAACGCCGCTGCTGATCATCAAACCTGTATCAGATGGTGCTGAATTATTTACCGGTGCTGATAGCCAGGCGGAAACATTAATATCAGAAATTCATCCTGATTATACGCCCTGGTTTACCCCTCTCTGGGAGCCGCCGTCAGGGGAGATTGAGAGTCTTCTTTTTGCTCTTCAGGCAGCGATCGGTTCCGGCGTACTTTTTTATACAATCGGCTTCTTTCGTGGCCGTAAAAAAGCGGCAGCGGTGAAATGATTATTGTAGAATCACTATCCTGCTCCCTGAAACTCAAACAGTATCAGCGGGAAATTGCAGTGTTTTGTCTGCTTTCCCTTATTGTAGCTGTCAGTGCGCCACCCTGGCCCGGCAGTGTGATAGTAATAGGTGCGGTCTGGGGGCTTGCGATCTTCGGTGCAGGGCTTCCTGTTCTTTTTGCGTTACGGATTATTACCGGCCCTGCGTTGTTTCTTGGTGTTACATCACTAAGCTTATGCTTTGGTGTCAGGTGGAGCAGTCATGGTCCGTATGTTGTCTGGTCTCAGGATGGATTCCAAACTGCTTTACAAGTGATGCTCCGGTCATCCTCCGCAGTTTCATCAATGCTGGTACTGACCCTGCTTGTTCCGGTTCATACGCTGCTTTCCATACTTGATAAGATACGTGTTCCGGCTTTTATACTGGAATTTGTTGCAATCGTCTATCGTATGATTTTCCTGCTGGAGCAAAGTCGTGCCTCGATTTACAGAGCGCAAACGCTGCGGCATGGCTATGATGGGTGGCGGAATTCGCTGCGATCAGTATCAATGCTCGCATCAAATCTTTTTATAAGGAGTCACCTTCAGGCAATCAGACTCAATCATGGACTTGAAAGCCGGGGGTATGATCACTCTTTAGCGGTACTTCGCTGTGAAGAGAAACCCAACTCAATTTACGCAATGGTACTGGCAATGCTGATACCCTGTGTGATCGCCGTATTCTCATTTGGAGTCAGGTAAGTCTTATGATCCGCTTACAGAATATTCATTACGCATACCCCGACCCGTCCGGAATAAAAAACCGACACAATCTGCGCAATTATGCACTGAACGCTGTTTCGATGTCTGTTGGTGTTTCAGAGCGGGTTGCACTGCTCGGAGCAAATGGCAGCGGGAAAACAACATTGCTGCATGTGCTCAATGGACTCACGCGGCCATCAGTTGGGGAGTACCACTGGAAAAATGCACCTGTCGTGTATTCAAAGATATTTCTCAAAGGCTTAAGGCGCTCGGTTGCCACGGTTTTTCAGGATCCCGAGGATCAGCTCTTTGCCGGAACGGTGTACGAAGATGTCTCCTTCGGGCCAATGAATCAGGCCCTTAATAACCATGATGTACATCGGGCAACAATGAGTGCATTAGATGCGGTTGGAATGATGGCTGAGGCACATTTACCGCTTCATATGCTGAGCTTTGGTCAGAAAAAACGGGTGGCGCTGGCTGGGGCATTGGCGATGCAGCCGGAGGTATTGCTGCTTGATGAACCCACTGCCGGACTGGATCCTAAAAGCGAATTCCGGCTCCTTGAAATTCTTGAATTGAAGCAGAAGCAGGGGACCGCAATTCTGTTTTCAACGCATGATGTCGATCTGGCGTTTGAGTGGGCAGATAAAATTGTGATCCTGCATCAGGGTGCTGTTGTGCTTCAGGGTACCCCGGAAGAGCTTATTAAATCAGGCATGGATTTAGCTCACTGGGATCTTCGCAATCCGCGGTGTGATCATGACTCTTCTGTCAACGTAGCGTTTGCAAGTGAAAGACGCCCCCTAAATCCCACCTCGGCAGGTGTTCCCAAGGGGCTCCCGCAGGGGGACTTTGAAGACAAAGACCACCTGTTTGGTTTGTATTTCTCAAGTCCCCCTGCGGGGGATTTCAATGTCGTTAACTTAAGCATTATATGTTGCAGCTGTGCCGATTGCGCGCCCCCACCCCAGCTCAAAGCAGCTGGACCTCCCCCGCAGGAGGGAGGTATCTTAAAAAATTTCAAACAATTACACCTCCCTCCTGCGGGGGAGGTCGCTCGGCT
Organism: Fibrobacterota bacterium; assembly: GCA_023459055.1. GTDB lineage: Bacteria > Fibrobacterota > Chitinivibrionia > Chitinivibrionales > Chitinispirillaceae > JAAZBG01. The sequence goes on along the minus strand of JAEWVR010000025.1, from coordinate 190,925 downwards.
TTGCGAGCGGGTGGGGGCGAGCGCACAAGTGTACTGTCGCCTTGTAAACGCTAAGTTAACAACATTAGCGGGGGATTTAGGGGGCGAGCAATCGGCACAGCTGCAACATGTCAAACTTAACAAAAAGACATCAGGAGATGGCACTGGAGTCAAAGCATTTCTTGTAGGTGCAACGTCCAGCGGAAATGGTAAAACCAGTATCTGCGCCGGTCTTGGTCGCGCATTGCGGCGGCGCGGTCTGAAAGTGCAATTCTGTAAAGTCGGCCCTGACTATATCGATCCGACCTGGCTGAGTCTGGCAAGTGACAACCAGTGTATCAATCTTGACATCTGGATGCACGGCAGAGATGATGTTCGCGCACGGTTTCAGAAGGCTTGTGCCGGGGTGGATATTTGCATCATTGAGGGAGTGATGGGGCTTTACGATGGGGTAGATTCCGGAAGCAGTGTGGGCTCCTCTGCTGATGTTGCCAACCTTCTCGGAGTACCTGTACTTCTGATAGCTGATGCCAAAGGGTGCGCACGAAGCTTTGCTGCGGTTGTTCATGGATTCGTTAATTTTCCAGATGCGCCGAAGTTTCTTGGGTGTATTGCAAATCGTGTCGGAAGCCGCAACCATGGTTCCATGATCCACGATGCGGTTCAGGGGTTAACCGTTATGGACAAACCAAACGACACTGTCGGGTCGCGACCAAACGTTTACAACGAAACGGGATCGTTTTTTGCTTCAATACCGGATAATGCATTTCCATCCATTGACAGCCGTCATCTGGGCCTTCATATGGCTACAGACTCTGCCGGCGCATTACAAATTATCGAAAGAATTGCCGATGCCATTGAGCACAATGTCAATCCTGGTGAATTAATCAATTCGGTATCGGTATTGACATCTGCACTATCTGATAGAAAAACAGCAGGGACAGGTTGCGACCTGTCCCTGCTGCCACAAACCCGATGCCGTCTGGCAATTGCAAAGGATGAAGCATTTTGCTTTTACTATCCGGAATGGGTACAGGCACTTGAATCTGCAGGTGCGGAAGTTGTTCCATTTTCGCCGCTTCATGATCAAAAGCTCCCGGATAACTGTAATGGTCTGTTACTCGGAGGCGGCTACCCCGAACTCTACTGTAAAAAACTTTCAGAAAACAATTCAATGGTGCAATCCATCCGTGATCATGCCGGAACAGGAAAACTTGTGTATGCAGAATGTGGCGGGCTAATGTACCTGTCGCGCGGAATCCGGACCGCTGATGGGGATTACCCGATGCTTGGCATTCTGCCTGCCTGGACGAAACTTCAGGATCGCCTGAGCCGTCTTGGTTATGTTCAGGCAACGTTACGAAAAGATTGTATGCTGGGAAATTCCGGTGACATTCTCCGCGGACATGAGTTTCATTACTCACAACTCGAATCCGATCCTGACGGATGGGAATGTGTATACACCTGTACCTCACCAAAAAGCGACACTATCAGGCTGGAAGGGTGGAGTAACGGTACTGTTCTCGCTAGCTACATTCACCTTCCAATGGATGTATTCCCAAAGGCCATAGAAACACTTATTCAAACTGCCGTAAAGGAACATCATAATGACTAAAATCGCATGGCTTAACAGCGTCCCTGCAAATCAGCTCGAAGCGATGCATATTGAATCGGAATCGCTTCGTCAGATCAGGCAACTGGTGCCTCAGGGGTCGTGGAGTGATGGTGAGTGGCGCGTAGTCTGCCGCATGGTCCATACGTGCGGAGACCCGACCATTGCTCAGGATATTGATTTTATGAACAATCCTGTGGAATCCGGCATAAAGGCACTTCTTGACGGAGCGCCAATCTATGTCGATTCACAAATGCAGAAAGCCGGTCTGTCGTTTGCAAAGCTCAAAGCGGTTCAGCCCGGCTTTCAGAAAGATGCTGTCTGCTGTCATGTTGCCGATGATGATGTTGCGCAGCTGGCAAAGACAGAGGGCAAAGCTCGTTCTCTTTTTGCTATCCGAAAAGCGAAACATATGCTGCATGGTGGAATCGTTTCGATCGGAAATGCACCGGTTGCATTGCTGGAACTTAACAGAATGATTATAGAGGAGAATATACGTCCGGCGCTGGTGTTGGGTGTTCCTGTTGGATTTGTTCATGTTGAAGAGTCCAAACAGGAGCTTGCATCACTGCCGGTTTCCGGTATCATTCTCAAAGGGCGCAGAGGTGGAAGTGCGCTTGCTGTGGCGGCTTTGCATGCATTAGCGATTCAGGCAATTCAACCTGATAATACTAAGGAATTTTCATGAAGGATAATAATTCTCAGTGTATGGTGCTCTTTCTTGGTCACGGCTCCCGTGCGCCCGGTGCCATGAACGGTATGGAAATAATTTTTAACCAGATGATAGAACGGTATCACATTCCACACATGATGATCTGTCAGATGGAGGGGCTCGGGCTTGATCTTGTGAGCGCTATCGATCAATCCTACTATGATGGATTCCGGACTATTCTGGTGCTGCCGTTCTTTTTACATTCAGGCAATCATCTTCTGATAGACGTTCCCGGAATACTGGAGGATGCACGAAATAAATACCCTGACCTGAAAATTCATCAGGGACGCCATCTCGGTGCGGATTCATCACTTGCAGATCTCGCGTACAAGCGGCTGCAGGAATCTCTGAGAGATATGGCATGATCGGGTACACCACCGGCACATGCGCTACTGCAGCGTCCTTTCTGGCTGCAACCCGCCTGATAGGGAAGCCTCATCGCAGCTCTGTTCCAGTCAGGTTGCCAGGTGGTGAAGATATTGACATTCCGGTACTTGATTCAGGAATCGAAGGCAACGCTGCATGGGCGATGGTGCGTAAACATGCCGGTGATGATCCCGATATCACCGATAAAGCAATTATCCGTGCTGATGTATCCAAAAGCAGCGTTCCGGGAGTGACCTTTTTTGCCGGGACCGGTGTGGGTACGGTTACCCGCGATGGTTTACAAATCCCGCCGGGACAGGCTGCAATAAATCCTGTTCCAAGACAAATGATAACCGGTCATCTGCTTGCACTTGCGGGTGGCTGGAATGTTACGATCTCGGTTGAAAACGGTGAGGAATTAGCGCGGCAAACGTTCAATCCGCGTCTCGGCATTATTGGCGGGATCTCAATTATCGGGACTACAGGGATTGTCCGGCCCTTCAGTCATGAGAGTCAGCTCTGTGCAATCCGGTGTGAAATTGATGTTGCCAGAGCCGCCAGACTTGACAGAATCGTTCTTGTACCGGGGCATTACGGCGAACGCAGTGCACGAATGCACTATTGTCATACAGAAGAACCCGGGGTTATTGAAGTCGGCAATGACTGGGGTTTTGCTCTTGATCTGTTGAAAAGTATTTCCATTCAATCAATACTTCTGGTGGGTCACCCCGGAAAACTTGTAAAACTGGCAATGGGAGAATGGGACACACACAGCAGCCGTTCATCACCGGCATTACCGTGGATACTTACACAATGGGGAACTGACAGGTTTACTGAAATAGAAACGACTTCAACGGTTGAAGGGTTTTGTCAATGTACAAAAAACGATTCCGGACACAGGGATTTCTGGACTGGTATTGCTGATAAAATCGCAGCATCTGTTCAGCGCAGGGTTTCTTTTTGCAGGGTTGCAGTCTCATTATGTGATATGCAGGGTTGTATTATTGCAGAATCTGCAGGGATTGAACTATGGAAATGAAAACGCATCTACTTTATCTGCTGGGATGTGGCCCGGGAGCTGCGGATATGGTTACACAAAGAGTAAAAAACATTGTACATCAGGCTGATCTGCTTATCGGTTGTGCCCGCACTCTTGCAATGTTTCCGGAATCTGCAGCAGAGCGGATGCTTTATGATCATAACATTGGTCAATTACTGGAACTGGCAGAAACTGCGTTACAAAACGGGAGGAAAATCGCCTGGCTTTGTACCGGCGACAGTACGCTGTTCAGTATTGCAACTATCGTAAAAAGTACATTCGGTCCTGCAAGAACAATTGTGGTACCGGGTATCTCTTCGGTGCAGGTTGCCTGTGCAGCGCTTGATGTCCATCTGGATCAGGTACGTATCACAAGTGCACATGGCCGCAACTGGGAATATCTGCCGGAGTATCAGAAACAGCATCTCTGTGTTCTTGCAGGAGATGCGGATAATTTGGATGCATTGATAGAATGCGGTAAAGTGCTTCAGGACACACACACACTTTTCGCATGTGTCGATTTAACCTTGCCCACAGAAGTCATCCGGGAAATAAAACCTTCTGAAATAGGGGAATGGATAAAGCATCCGTTACTGCTGCTTTTCTGGAGAAAATATGACAAATACAACTAAAATCGGAAAACTATACGGGGTAGGTGTCGGGCCGGGAAATCCGGAGTGGCTTACTTTACAGGCTGTAAGGGTACTTCAATCCTGTCAAGTGATTTTTGCACCCCGTTCCCGAATTAAAAAAGAGAGTCTTGCCCTTGAAATTGTAAAGCCGCATCTCAGTGCTGATGCTGTTATCAGAGAGCTCACCTTTCCAATGAGTAAAAGTGCAAAGGTACTTGATGAGGCCTGGAGCGAGGCTGCAGATGCTGTTGAAAAAGAGCTTCGTGACGGAAATGACGTCGGTTTTATCACCATAGGCGATTGCATGCTGTATTCAACCTATATCTACTTGAAACGGGCTTTGGAACAGCGCATACCGGAACTGCACAGCGAAAATATTCCTGGTATTCCTGCATTTGTTGCGGCTGCATCACTGGCGGATATCCCGCTTGGTGAGGGGCGTCAGCCGTTAGTTATTGTTCCTGCATCAGGCGACTTATCCCGTGTCGAATGGGCGCTTGAATCGGACGGGATGGTTGTTGTTATGAAAGTTGGGGAGAAACTGCCTGCGCTGAGAGAAATTTTACAGAAACATAATGCAGATGAACCGGCGGTTCTTGCGTCCAGAGTGGGCCTTGCGCGTCAGTGCATTGTCTCACTGGAAGAAAATAACAGGATTGATACCGAAACAGCCTATTTATCATTAGCACTTGTTCCATCACGCCGGAATGGTGACAGCGAACTAAAGGAGAGTCCATGACCGTCTATTTTGTTGGTTCAGGTCCCGGTGATCCGGAGCTCCTGACACGTAAAGCGTTGCGTATTTTACAATCTGCGAAAATTTGTATCCATGCTGGTTCGCTGGTTGATCCTGAGATCCTCAAAGAACTGCCGGATAATTGTAAACTGTATGATAGTGCAGGAATGAACCTTGATGAAATCATTGATATCATGGTGAACGCTTACAATCAGGGAACAGATGTTGTGCGTTTACATTCCGGTGAACCGTCGCTCTATGGCGCTATTGGTGAACAGATGCGCCGTCTGGATCTTTTGAACATATCGTATCAGGTGATACCGGGAATTTCATCGTTTCAGGCGGCGGCTGCAAGCATATGTCTGGAACTGACCTGCCCTGAAGTCGCACAAACGGTTGTCTTAACCCGTAGCCCCGGGCGAACGCCTATGCCGGGTGAGGAGCTCTGGCTGGATCAATTCCATCCCTATGCAACCTATTGCATCTTTCTGTCGGTTGATAAACTTGCATCGCTGGCAGGTTCCATTGCGCAAAAAATGGGTGACAGTTGTCCCTGCGCAGTCGTATTTCATGCCTCCCGTCCGGATCAGAAAATCCTTCGTGGTACTTTGAAAACAATCGGGCAGCAGGTGCATCAGGCTGGTATTAGCAGCACCGCTCAGATAATCATCGGGTATGCTCTGAACGCAACACCTGTGTCAGCGGAATCAAAGCTGTACAACAGAAATTTTAACCATGGATTTCGTGAGTCAAAACAATGAGACAGGGTAAAACAGGTATTGTCACCTACTCGAAAGAGGGGCTCCGGGTTGCATTTCGTTTACAGCGTACAATGGATCATGTTACTCTTTTTTTGCATGTCGATCTTGGAGTATTTTATGAAGGTGCTGAAACGTTTTCCAAAGTGTCGACAATTATGGAATCATCCTTCGGTGATTTTGCCTGCTGGATCTTTATTGCACCATGTGGTGTTGCCGTGCGCAGTATTGCTCCGCACATTCAATCCAAACTTTACGATCCGGCAGTACTGGTCATTGATGCCGGGGCGCGACATGTGGTGAGTTTACTAAGCGGTCATGAAGGCGGTGCGAATGATTATGCTGTTCATGTTTCGAATCTGTTAGCTGCAGATCCGGTGATATCGACAACTACCGATGCAGCAAAAACATGGATTGCCGGAATCGGCTGCCGCAAAGGGGTTTGCAAAGAGACAATTATGCTGGCACTGGATGAAGCACTCCAAACTGCAGGTATTACCACTCAGGACATCCGTTTTCTTGCTACTGCGGATATTAAAAAAACAGAGCCGGGTTTGTTAGATCTTTCCAGTGATTTGAAGATTCCATTACGATACTTTCCGGATTTCATGATTCAGGAGATGGAGCGTAAGGTTGATATTCAGCCATTTGTACAGGAGCGGGTCGGCTTACCCGGCGTTGCAGAACCGTCAGCACTGCTTGGTGGAAAAAGGACAACATTATGTGTGAAGAGAATTGCAAAACAGGGGGTCACGGTAGCGCTGGCAAGGGAAAACTGCTGGTGGTGGGAATCGGACCCGGAAGCAGAGAAGACAGAACATTCAGAGCAGTAAATGCGATTGCGAGTGCAGATACAGTGGTGGGGTATCATAAGTATCTGGACCTCATTACGGATTTGACTGATGGCAAAGAAACCATTGCAACCGGAATGACTCTGGAAGTGGAGCGTGTACAGGCTGCGATTGATTATGTACGGAAGGGGAGAGTTGTAGCGCTGGTTTCATCGGGTGATCCTGGCGTTTACGGAATGGCCGGACTTGCGCTGGAACTTTCCGGGAGCAGAAATTTTGAAATTGAGATTCAAATCATCCCCGGAATTACTGCTGCAAATTCTGCTGCTGCACGGTTGGGTGCACCATTAATGCTGGACTACTGCTGTATCAGCCTGTCTGATCTTATGATCCCGTGGGAAACAATAAAAAAACGCATTCATGCAGCAGGTCAGGGTGATTTTGTGGTGGCGCTTTACAATCCCCGTTCAGTCAAACGCCGGATGCAGCTTGAAGAGGTTGTTGCCATACTGTTAACATACAGACCGGGAACGACACCGGTTGGCATTGTGAATAGTATCGGGCTTGATGATGAAACCGTTGAGCTTACAAACCTGGATACAATTCTTGAGAAAAACGTTCATATGCGCAGTCTGGTGATTATTGGAAACAGCAGTTCACGTAGTGATAATCGCTGGATGCTGACGCCGCGGGGGTATCTTGACAATGAGTGAAACGCAGAGGCAGATCTTAGTGATAGGTGGCACCTCGGATGCCGTCGTTGAGATTACATCGTTGATTAAGCAGGGACACCGGGTTCTGCACTCACGGTTTTCTGATGCAATTTCCCTCGCAACACCTGATAGCCCCATGCTGAAAGAGCGGTTCGGGGCATTAGATACAAATGGTTTTATCGAGTTGATTAAAAGAGAAAATGTCGATCAGGTCGTTGACGCCGCGCATCCTTTTGCAGAACAGGTTCATGTATCGGCAGAATGCGCGGCATGTCAATGCAAAATTCCCTACCGGCGCATTCTGCGTTCCGGTCTTCAGGGGCTGGATCGATACAGTCATATCCGGGAAGTATCCTCGCATGATGAAGCCGCGCAATTGTGCATGCAACTTGGCGGTACGGTACTTGCGACAATCGGAAGCCGCAATATCCATTACTATCAATCGCTTTTGCAAAAAAACGGTCAAGTGCTTTTTGCCCGTGTTCTTGATGTCCCCCAAAGTGTCAATGCTTGTTTACAATGCGGTATTCCGTCGGAGTGTATTATTCAGGGACGAGGTCCATTCTCTGTCGCTGATAATCTGAACCATATTCTGCTTTCGGGTGCGCGTGTACTGGTTACGAAAGATAGTGGGGCGCAGGGTGGCGTTTATCAGAAAATTGAGGCTGCTCAGCGTGCCGGATGTTTGATTATTATTATTAAGCGGCCATCAGTAGGATCAGTCACAACGTGACATTGAAAGAGTGATTCCGCAGAACGTCATGAGCCATCAAAGTTTGGCAAAAAAACTCATTTCAACGCATCTTCGCTTTGTGGGAGAGGTGGTTGGGAGGAGAGGTCCTTGATCGCTGGAGAATCCTCATTTGCATACCACTATGTTTCATTACCGCAGTATGTTACAATGCATGATAAAAAGGGGAGTGTCATTGCGAATATTTCCACGAATGGTCTTGAGCTTGGATATGCCTTGACTGATAATTTCAATATTATGATATTGTAAGTTTTTCTGTTTACATATTAATACGGTTCCGGTAAATCCTTTATAGAGCCGTATCAACATCAAACAAATGTAAAAGATATTCATTCAATTCAGGTTCATCGCCGATGGCTCCAGGCTTATTATCTCAATTTGATCTGAAATACTATCAGGTGCGAAATTATAATCAGATTTTTTTCATTTGTAATTATAAATTTTTCTTCCGTTTGGGTATTTTGTGCAGATAGAACCTCTAAAAAACGGTTTTTATATTCAGGGCTCCAATAATGCATTGGAATAACCCGGGATGGCTTAAGAAGATCAATAAATTTCACGGCCTGATGGTTTGTTGTTGCTTACAGATCATACTCCCAACTCAATCCGGAGGGAAAATTAAAGAAACAGGCAATTGATGAATATGGGGATACATCATAAAAACAATATCAGAAGGGACTTCACCTTCCTAACCAATCCCTAACAAACAAAAAATAACCTCCTAATAAATAAGAGCTATCTTTATAATGTAAACAATAAACAGGAGGACATTATGGCATACCTATACTTTTCAGATGGTTCCCCGGATGCCGAAGAGTATGAGAGCAATTATCTCTACTTCAATGAATCAAATACCGCAATTGTTTCGGAAATTGAACGGCTTCTGGTTAGAAAAAAAGATGACCCGAAAGTTGTCAATCAGCTTGAAGAACTTTGCAGAAAAAGTTTTGAGACACAGAGCAAACAGTCAACTGTTTTATCATCAATAAAAGCAGGTCTTAATGCATATCGTAAAAAATTAAGCAGTAGTTTCTACAGTAAACGTCCGCGTGGCCTCCGATTAAAAACCGCGCTGAGCTAATGATATGGTACATCTGGTTTTTTAATCCTGAAAGTCCGTGTTAAATAAAAATCACGTAACCCTCAGATCCTCTGCTCTTTCTGGCTTTCAGCACCCCTTCTGCAATATGTACACTGAGTAAATCGAACTATAAAATCATGGCGGCACAATACCTCAAACCGTTGCAAGGGTAACGCATCGTGACCGCTGCTGACATTCGCAAAATGTTATTTAGGAATCAGAATAATCATGATAACTAACATAATGACCGGGTGGCGTTTTGACAACTCATAAGTCAGCCTGGTGGCCGCGATGAAGCTGCTATGCTGTGTGCAAAGGAAAATCCTGCAGTGATCCCGCGTAACCACCTCGTTGAAGAGGCGCTTGCCGCGATTGTCCAAAATGATGATTATGGTCCTGTAATGGAGCTTCTTGACGCAATAACTCATCCGTATGAATCCGGCAGATCTGCTGAACGTTACGAACTGGGGCCTGAACAGGCAAATCCGGAGTATCGCACGTTCTGCGGAACATAATTGATTATTAACGCAATCGTAATTGTCTGATGCAGTTTATCAGGAATACAAAACGCTTGCGAAGATTGCAGGAATATTGTATCTTGTTAGATAGATCTAACTTTGTTGAAAGGCTCTTATGGACAACAATCAGCTTACCCCGGCTCTTGAAGATTATCTTGAGGCGATATTTCAAATCTCTAAGATGCACAAAGTGGCTCGTTCAATGGAAATTGCAGATATGATGAAAGTTAAGCGATCTTCAGTCACTATTGCATTGCGATCACTGGCAGAAAAAGGACTCATAAACTATCAGGTACGTTCATTTGTGACGCTTACTGATGCCGGTTTGAAGATTGCCCGGTGTGTCAGTAAACGTCATAGTGTTCTTCATAATTTATTCACAAAAGTGCTTGGATTGTCACATGCAACAGCAAGCAGTGCGGCATGCAATATGGAGCATGGTATGACATCTGAAGTCTGCCGGAAAATGACTGCATTGTTATCAGTATTAAAAAAGGATACCGTATCTGCACATAAACTGATCTCTGATGTTGAAGCGAACGCTCAGAAAATTAATTGTCAGAACACATGCTGGTTTTCAGATGATAACGATACATTTGACAGGGAAGATTCTGAGGTGCTTACACTCAATGAACTTGAAAGTGGTGAATCCGGTGAAATCGTAAAAATAATCGGGGTTTCATCACTGAAATTACGGCTTCAGGAGATGGGGTTTGTACGGGGGCAAAAGGTTCTGGTAGTAAAAGCAGCGCCGCTTGATGACCCTATAGAGGTTGCGATTCGCAGCAGTCATGTTTCACTGCGAAGAGGTGAGGCTGGTATGGTGCTGGTTAAGAAACTGTAAATTTTTTTATCACATAGTTAGATGCGTATAACTGATTGAGAAATCGAATTGTCGGTTGAGGAGAAATAGTGTATGGAGCATGGGAATAAACAAACCGGTACAGCATCAGGGGATAGCTCTGCGAGAAAAATAATACGGGTTGCGCTTGCAGGAAATCCCAATTCAGGCAAGACATCACTGTTTAACTGTTTGACTGGTGCATCACAGAAAGTCGGCAACTGGAGTGGTGTTACGGTTGATATAGTTGAGGGAAGTTTACGAAGTGGAAATAATCATTTGTTAATTACCGATCTTCCGGGGACATATTCGCTGAGTACCTGCTCTGCGGATGAGCAGGTGGCAAGGCAGTTTATAACAGAGAAAAACCCTGATGTCGTTGTTAATGTTATTGATGCCACCAACCTGGAACGTCACCTGTATCTGACAGTGCAGTTACTTGAGCTTGGTATACGGCCGGTGCTTGCACTTAATATGTGGGATGAGGTGATGCAGAAGGGGATCACAATTGATTGTAAACGATTGAGTGAATTGCTTGGTTTGCCTGTTGTAAAGACTAATTCCCGCAGTAATCTTGGAATGAAGGACTTAACGGATGCAATTATTGAGCATGCATCAAAAAAAGAGTTGTCACATACATTTTCTGTAAACTATCCACAGGAGCTTGAATCAGTAATTAAATCGCTTGCACTAATGATTTCGCAGGCAAACCCGGGCGTAAAGAATGCCCGCTATGATGCAGTTCAGTTGTTTGAATCGGATAAGGAAGTTGCTAGGAAAATAAATGCTGTTCCTCAGGGTGGTTTAATTATTGAGCAGTGTGGTAAATATATAGCTGAAATAGAGAAAAAACTTGGTGATACCCCCGAGAGTTTTATTGTTGAAGCGCGGTATGGGTACATATCCGGAATCAGCAGAGAAACCGTTAATCTGACCAAGGTTGACAGAGTGCAGGTATCTGATAAAATTGACACAGTGCTAACGCATCGCTTCTGGGCATATCCGGTGTTCATTGTTTTTATGTGGCTTCTTTTTCAGGCAACATTCAAACTCGGTGAGATTCCGATGGGCTGGATCGAGAGTCTCTTTGGTTGGCTTGGCGACGTTGCATCATCACATTTACCGGAGAGCGTTTTCAGGGATCTGCTTGTTGACGGAATAATAGCAGGGGTGGGCGGGGTCATTGTTTTTCTTCCAAATATTCTTATTCTGTTTCTGGGTATATCAATTATGGAAGATACCGGTTATATGGCCAGGGCTGCATTTATTATGGACAAAATGATGCATCGGATTGGTTTACATGGTAAGAGTTTTATTCCGATGCTTATGGGGCTCGGGTGCAGTGTACCGGCAATTATGGCAGCCCGCACACTGGAGTCACCGAAAGACAGAATTAAAACGATCCTGTTAACACCGCTTGTCTCCTGTTCTGCACGTCTGCCGGTATTTGTACTCTTTGCTGGCGCACTATTTCCGAAACATGCGGGGAATGTCGTGTTTCTTTTTCAGGTACTCTTTGGATTCGGTGCGTTTATTCTTATGGGGCTTCTGTTCAAGCATACGCTTTTCAAAAAAACAGAGGATTATCCTTTTGTCATGGAACTTCCGCCATACCGGCTACCAACCTTGCGAAGCATTCTTATTCATATGTGGCATAAAACAGAGCATTATCTAAAGAAAATGGGTGGTGTGGTGCTTGTTTTTTCAGTTGTATTATGGTGGGCTGGTGCTTATCCAAATAATCCGGAGATTGACAAAAAGTATGAAGATAAAATTGCAGCTGCTGAGGCTGATATGTCAATCGACTCAACTGCGAAAGTTACGGTAATTGCAGCTCTTCAAAAAGAGTATCATGCTGAAAGAATGTCTCATACATATATCGGTAAAGTAGGAAAATTCATAGAGCCGCTGGTTACACCGTTTGGCACCGACTGGCGTGGCGCAGTATCACTTGTTACCGGTTTTGTCGCAAAAGAGGTGGTTGTCAGTTCGATGGGTGTACTTTACGCAGTGGGAGAAAGTGAGGCTGAGAATAGTGATGGACTTCGTGATGTAATCCGGAGTAATTTTACACCCCTCTCAGGCTTTGCGTTTATGCTTTTTGTTCTTTTGTATACGCCGTGTATTGTTGCACTTATAACGGCAGTAAGGGAACTTGGAAACTGGAAGTGGTCCGTATTCTCTGTGTGTTATCAGTTGTGTCTGGCCTGGACCGCGGCAACAGTGGTGTATCAGATCGGGCGGATTTTTATACGGTAATAAATAGTTAGTTAACACACCGGTTGTGCTTTGTTGAGTATCTGCCCGGTGTGTTCAAATGCATTACTCCTGTGAACAAATAGCGTTCAAAAAAGTTGCTGTTTTCCTTTGATCATGTATAAAAATATGTTATATTTAACCGTACGTTCAGTTATTATTGGAGGTGTTTGTGGCAAGAACCGGCGGTGATATAACCCGGAAAAAAATACTGGCTGTTGCTGAAAAAATCTTTTCTGAAAAGGGTTTTGATGGAACCAGTATTCAAAATATCTCAAGCGCTGCAGGTGTTAATAAAGCACTGATTTATTACCATTTCAAGAATAAACAGGATATTATCGACTCGCTGTTCAGCCAAACCCTTGAGGAGATGTTTTGTCTCGTCGGGTCATCACAGGAACAGCTTGATCAATCATTTCATAAAGCTGGTGCCGCTGAACGGATCAATGATATTGTTTCGTTTTTAAGTAAACGAAAAGGAATTTTGTCGGTGATGCTCATGGAGTCACTAAAAAATGAACAATCAGGTCATATTTCATTATTTAAGTGTGCAGAAATGATCATCTCAAGGAATGTTGATGATATGCTGGTTGCGTTAAAAGAAAAATGTAACACAGATATCAGTAGGGAGGAGCTTATGGTTCACGAGTTCTTCACCGGTTTTTTACCAATAGTGTTCTTTTCACTTTTTAAAGAAAAATGGGCTGCTTATTTCAATTGCGAACAGGGAAAACTGGTGGAACTGTTTTCTAAAGTGTTTAAAGAAAGCCATATACAACACGACTAAAAAAAATTTACTTTAATAATTAACCGTACGTTCAATTAAATATGGAGGAAGTATGAACAAAAAAACTGATATCTGTGGTCTGGAACATGTAAAGTGGCTTGACAATGGTGTTCGTCGCTATTTACAAAATCCCCGGAAAATGTTTAAACCGTATATCAAAGAGGGTGATACTGTTCTTGATATAGGCTGTGGACCAGGTGCATTTATTCCTGCACTGGCAGAAATGGTTGGCAGCAGCGGGAAGGTGATCGCAATAGATCTTCAGGAGGAGATGCTTGCATTAACCAGAAAAAAGGTAGCGTCTGCTGGTTATACATCCAGAGTAACAGTACACAAATGCAGTGCAGAATCACTTGACATTTCGCAGCAGGCTGATTTTATTCTGACATTTTTCATGATGCACGAAACTCCTGACCCCCTGCATCTGATAACAGAAATATGCCACAGTCTTAAACAAGGTGGTACATACTATCTGGCTGAACCTAAATTCCATGTTACAAAAAGGCAATTTCTTGATGTCATACAAATGTGCAACAAAAAAGGTCTGGTTCTTATAAAAGAGCGGGGTATTGTCAGCAGAACTGCAGTATTTCGTAAGAATTGAGTATCACAGCATTCCCACGCATACTCCGCTAAGTTAAATGTTTATATTGCTGATTCTGAATGTTTATTTCGTTAAGAATCAGCGTACTTCAGGGAGGTTCAATTACACCATCCTTGCACCTTATTTATTGTAATAAATAAGCAGGAATACGTACCTGCGTTGTACAAATATCAATTCAGCCCCCCCTCGTCCACGAGTGGAGAGGGGGCAGGGGGGTGAGGCCTTGACCGGCAAAAGCATGCCAGGTACAATCCTGTCAAATTTAAACTTGGCTTTTTCCATGCAATGAAGTATTATAATTTTGTGCCAGCCTTAAAAACATTGAACAATCAGCTTGCCGTGGTGGTACTCCTTTTTTTTGATAATCCAGCATTGTGCAGGTAGGTCGCATGTAGCATGTACCATATAGGGGCAGGTCGCGACCTGCCCCCTATATGGTACATGCTATATGAATTTTAGAATGCTTACAATTTTCCCTGGAGGTATACATATGAGTGATGACAAAATGAGCAGATGTCCTGTTACAGGAGCTGTCGGAAAAATGCCAGCCGGTAAAGGAACAAAAAATCGTGACTGGTGGCCCAATCAGCTTAATCTCAGTGTGCTTCATCAGCACACCAAAGTGTCAAATCCTATGGATGAATCATTTGATTATGCTGAAGCATTCAAATCACTTGACCTGAAAGCGGTAAAACAGGATCTTGTCAAACTGATGACCGATTCACAGGAGTGGTGGCCTGCGGATTGGGGACATTATGGCGGCCTGATGATCCGTATGGCATGGCACAGTGCCGGTACCTATCGTACATCAGATGGACGGGGTGGGGGAGGCACCGGGAATCAGCGTTTTGCACCACTTAACAGCTGGCCTGATAATGCAAATCTTGACAAGGCACGGCGTCTCTTGTGGCCGGTAAAGAAAAAGTACGGTAACAAAATCTCATGGGCTGATCTTATGATTCTTGCCGGTAACTGTGCGCTTGAGTCTATGGGATTTAAGACATTCGGTTTTGGTGGCGGGAGAGTTGACATATGGGAACCTGAGGAGGATATCTACTGGGGGATGGAAGAGAAGTGGCTTGGTGATTCGCGTCATGGCGAAAACGGCAAGCTTGAGAATCCGCTTGCTGCCGTTCAGATGGGTTTGATTTATGTCAACCCGGAAGGTCCTAACGGTCAACCGATTCCATTAGAGTCTGCTCATGATGTCCGCAGTACCTTCGGGCGCATGGCTATGAATGACGAGGAAACGGTGGCGCTTATTGCCGGCGGGCACACGTTTGGTAAAGGGCATGGAGCCGGTGATCCGAAGTGTGTCGGACCTGAACCGGAAGCTGCTCCTATTGAAGAACAGGGGCTTGGATGGAAAAGTACCTATAAAAGCGGTAAAGGTGGCGATACTATTACAAGCGGTATTGAAGGGGCCTGGAAACCAAATCCTACCCGCTGGGACATGGGGTATCTGAAGGTCCTGTTTAAGTATGAGTGGGAACTGCTCAAGAGCCCGGCGGGGGCTTATATCTGGCTTGCAAAGAATGTTGATGAAGAGGATATGGTGGTTGATGCTCACGATCCTTCAAAGAAGGTTCGCCCCATGATGACCACTGCAGATCTTTCACTTAAGTTTGATCCTGTCTATGAGAAAATCGCCCGACGGTTCCTTGCAAATCCGGATCAGTTTGCTGATGCATTCGCTCGTGCATGGTTCAAGCTTACACACAGGGACATGGGACCAAAGACCCGGTATCTTGGACCGGAGGTTCCAGCGGAAGATCTTATCTGGCAGGATCCGATTCCAGGAGTGAATCATCCGTTAATTGACAATAAGGATATTGTTGCATTGAAAGATCAGTTACTCGATAGCGGATTGTCAATTTCTGAACTCGTAAAGACTGCCTGGGCATCGGCATCAACCTATAGAAATTCCGATAAGCGCGGAGGGGCAAACGGAGCACGTATAAGTCTTTTGCCTCAGAAAAACTGGGCTGTCAACGAACCACAAAATCTGGCAAAAGTGCTTGAAATGTTAACCGGTATCCGGGATTCATTCAATTCGGCTCAAAAAGATGGTAAAAAGATTTCACTTGCAGATCTCATTGTACTTGGCGGTTGTGCTGCAATTGAAACGGCTGCAATGCGTGCAGGGATTAATGTTTCGGTGCCTTTTATCCCCGGTAGAATGGATGCGAGTCAGGAACAAACTGATAGCGATTCCTTTGCTGTACTTGAACCTGTAGCTGATGGTTTTAGAAATTATCTAAAAACAAAATTTACCGTAAGCGAAGAAGATTTGCTTATTGATAAGGCACAGCTGCTTGGATTGACAGCACCGGAGATGACAGTGCTTATTGGCGGCCTGAGAGTGCTGAATTGTAATCACGGTCAGGTGCAGTACGGAGTATTTACAAAAAAACCGGAAACGCTGACAAATGACTTTTTTGTAAATCTACTTGATATGTCAACAGTCTGGAAACCGTCACAGAATGATACCTGCCTGTTTGATGGTGTCGACAGAAAGAGTGGTGTACTCAGATGGACCGCTACCAGAGTCGATCTGATCTTCGGTTCCAACTCACAGTTACGGGCACTCGCTGAAGTCTATGCGTGTGATGATAATAAAACAAAATTCATACATGATTTTGTCACAGCCTGGACCAAAGTGATGAACGCCGATCGTTTTGATCTTCACAGATAATATTTGTAATAAGTGATCCGGGGAATGCAGGCCGGGGAATTGCGGTCTGCATTTTTTTTACATCTGCTCGTAAGCTCCTGCATTTGCTATGCATTCACCAGTTCAATAAAAGTATTATGGATTGCTTAATGTGTTAAATTACTCACGAACTATTTAATGAGCGAAAATAATGAGTAATGAGTTTCTGACTGTTTACCCGACTTTCAGATGAAGCGCACGGATTTTAGAGGGTTCTTAAAATTTATAGTACATCTTTTTCAAAAAAAACTTGCATTTTCAAAACTGCTTGGCTATATTACCAAATAGAACAACAAAGTACTGAAAAGGAGCAGTTTTATGATAAAACCAAACCTTGCGCTTCTTAGTGCGCAGGCTGAGATAGTTAAAGCAATGGCACACCCCACGCGACTGATGATTATAAAAGTATTATCGGAACGGGAACATTGCGTCTGTGAACTTACTGAACTTGCCGGAGTTGATACATCAACGGTTTCAAAGCATCTTTCCGTTTTAAAAAGTGCAGGCATTGTCGCTATTGATAAAAGAGGTCTGATGGTCTTTTACCGCCTTGTTATGCCATGTACTGCAAATTTTATGGGTTGTCTTGAATCGGTCATTAAAGAACGCGCGCAGGCACATCTTGCTCTTGTCGAGCAAGCCTGATATCAGAATTAATTTTACCCTATAAAGTTTAAGGAGCATTACAATGGAGTGGAAGAAGGAGATAAAAAATCTTGGAATAATTGTAGCAGTATTCCTTGGTTTTTTCTATCTGCCGGTTGGTATCCCACGATTCGATAACGCCATCTTTGAAGCACTCGAACTTGCAAAGTGGTATGCACGGGAACATGTACTTCTCTGTTTAATTCCGGCATTTTTTATAGCAGGTGCGATTGGCGTTTTTATCAGCCAGGCATCGGTGATGAAATATCTTGGAGCCAAAGCCAATAAAATTCTTGCCTATGGTGTTGCCTCGGTATCTGGAACAGTTCTCGCGGTTTGTTCCTGTACGGTACTTCCCCTGTTTGCAGGTATTTACAAGATGGGAGCTGGAATCGGCCCGGCCACAGCATTTCTCTATGCCGGCCCGGCAATTAACGTACTTGCAATTATTCTTACAGCCAGAATTCTTGGCGTAGAACTTGGTATAGCACGTGCGGTTGGTGCAATTGTGTTTAGCATTGTTATTGGCGTTGTTATGCATCTTATTTTTAGAACTGGTGAAAAACAAAAGGTTGCAGTACAAATGGCAATGCCGCAACAGGGTGATACAAGACCACTCTGGAAAACATCATTTTATTTTGCGGTGATGATTGCGATACTTGTATTTGCAAACTGGGGTAAGCCGATTGATAATAGTGGAGTATGGGCATTTATTTATAGTCAGAAATGGATTATTACTTCTTTATTTTCGTCAATTCTCGGGTTGATCATGATATTCTGGTTTAAAATGAAATGGTGGAAAGTACTTGCAGCAGCACTTCCTCCTGTGATACTTGCAATAATTGCGCCAGTGTCAATTCCTCCTGAGTTTATGCCAATGGCAATATTTGCAGCTGGTGCGATAGGATTTTCTGTTGTTACAAGTTTAGATAAGGGTGAATCCGGTGAATGGTTTTCATCATCGTGGACCTTTGCGAAACAGATCTTACCACTGCTGTTATTTGGCGTTTTGATATCCGGGTTTTTACTCGGTAGAGTTGGCCATGAAGGTATTATTCCATCAGAGTGGGTTTCTGCAGCAGTAGGTGGAAACTCTTTTCGGGCAAATCTTCTGTCATCGCTGGTAGGCGCATTCATGTATTTTGCAACATTGACAGAAGTACCAATATTACAAGGGTTGATAGCAAGCGGTATGGGAAAGGGTCCTGCTTTAGCTCTGTTACTTGCAGGCCCGGCACTTTCACTGCCAAGTATGCTTGTACTCAATGGAATAATGGGGTTCAAAAAAACAATTACTTTTGTTACCCTTGTTGTCATTATGGCAACAACATCCGGAATGATATACGGGAGTTTTTTTTAATGGAGATAATTTGAAATAAAAGAATAATTGTTACGAAATATCAAATGCCTGTCACAAACATTATTTCTATAAATGTTTACAAAGGAGTACGAAAAATGGTACAACACAAAATGGCTTCTCTCAGTGCAATCGCATTTGCTGCGATACTTACTGTTGGAAGCTATTCAGAACTGTCTGCACAAACCAAAGCATCAAAAACTGATTCATCAAAGGCAGCAGTAAAGACTACTGTGAAAACTGCAGTAAAGACTACTGAGACAAAAAGTGAGATTCTTGTTACGTTTGTCGAACTTGGATCTGTCAACTGTATTCCATGCAAAATGATGCAGCCGGTGATGAAAGAGGTTGAGGAAAAATATGGTAAGCAGGTTAAAGTTGTTTTCCATGATGTCTGGACCAGTGAAGGAAAACCATTTGGGGCAACATATGGAATTCGCTCAATTCCAACGCAGGTTTTTCTTGATAAAGATGGAAAAGAGTATTATCGTCATGAGGGGTTCTTTCCAAAAGAGGAACTTGTCAAAATCCTTGCCATGAAAGGTGTAAAACTGTAAGTTAATTACCAGTAAATGTCTTTGATTTTTGATTCACAACATGTAATAGATACAAGCATTAAAGGAAATAGGTATGAAAAAAATTCAGGTATTGGGTACCGGATGCCCAAAGTGTAAAAAACTTGCTGAAACAGCAGAAAAAGCCGCAAATGAATCCGGAGTTGAATATGAATTAACAAAAGTAACTGATATTAATGAAATAATGCAGTTTGGTGTTATGATGACTCCCGCACTTGTTATTGATGGCGAGGTTAAAACTGTGGGAAAGATTCCGACACCGGCAGAAATAACAAACTGGTTAAAATAAACTTTAATTCAAGAGAAAGAGGTTTGATCATGTCAACAAATTGTGAATGCACTACTACGCCAAAACTGGTATTTTCATGCTGCGGAGCTGCTGATGTCGGTGAACTTGCTGATCGTGTAGCCAGACAATTAAATCGTGAGGGCACTGCTAAAATGTACTGCCTTACAGGCATCGGCGCAGGAATACAGAATATTGTTGATTATACAAAAACAGCATCTGCAATACTTGCTATTGATGGATGTCCTGTTGATTGTACAAAAAAATTACTTGAAAAAGCCGGAATTAGTGATTTTTCCTTTTTAAGGATAACCGATCTTGGCTATACAAAAGGGAAAACTGATATCACTGATGAAATCGTAAGTGCAGTTACTTGTCAGGCTTCTGATATAATTAAGGAGAATGTACATGGTCAATAATTCTATACATCGTAACGCTCAAAAACTAACGTTCTTTTTTGCGTTATTATTTCTTGGTACTTTATTCTCTGGTTGTGCTCAGAGTGATTCAAAAAAACAGGCAGATACTATATCAACGCAGATAAAATCCGCCTCTGCTGATAAACCATCAGGTTTTACTGCTGATGCTGCAAGTAATCAATTAGTGGTATATTATTTTATGTCAAATTACCGCTGCCCATCCTGTATGTACATAGAAAAAACAACAGAATCTGTAGTTACTACTACATTTGCAGATCACATAAAAAGCGGCCGGGTTGTATTCAAGGCTATTAATATTGACGAACCGGAGAATAAACATTATGATACCGACTACAAGCTTTATGCTCAATCGGTGATACTCTCTGATGTAAAGAATGGAAAAGAGCTTCGCTGGACAAATCTTGACAAAGTATGGAAACTTCTTAACAATGATGAAAAATTTAAAGCGTATGTTACAAAAGAAATCAAAACCTATCTTGGAGAATCCTGATTCATGGAAACATTGTTTGTCGATCTTGTTTCGGCGCTATGGCTTGGAATTCTTACATCGATAAGTCCCTGCCCTCTTTCAACCAATATTGCAGCGATTTCATATGTCGGGCGCAGGGTGGAAAAGCCCGGCCTGGTATTATTCGCAGGATTGCTTTACACTGCAGGAAGAAGTATTGCATATCTTGTGGTTGCAATACTTGTCACAAAGGGATTGTTGTCGATCCCCGGAGTATCAATGTTTCTTCAGCGGAACCTGAATCTTTTTCTCGGTCCGATCATGCTGCTTCTTGGAGTGTTGCTTCTTGATATCTGGAAATTCAGTATGGGTGGCGGCGGCATTGGCGCTAACATGCAGAAAAAAATTGATTCAATGGGAGTCTGGGGTGCCGGAGTTCTTGGAATGCTCTTTGCACTCGCATTCTGTCCTGTATCGGCAGGACTCTTTTTTGGCGGACTCATACCTCTTGCGGTAAAGAATAATGCATCAATGATAATGTCAGTTCTGTATGGCCTGGGAACAGCGCTGCCGGTGCTGCTGTTTGCTGTACTGCTTGCATTTGCTGCGAACAGAGTTGGTGTTGCTTTTAAAAAGCTCACCGCCATAGAGATCTGGGTACGGAGAATAACGGCAATTATTCTGATACTTGTCGGAATCTATCTGATACTGAAGCATAATTTCGGGTTATATTTCGGGTTTTAGTTGTTCAACGTGGTGGGTTACCAGTACCCACCAACAACAACTACAACAAAAATTTACAATTAAGATGCACATTGTTCCTGCTTTACAAATTTAGCTTTCATTTTAAGTGCGAAATTAACCAGAACAATCATTACAGGTACTTCTATAAGAGGACCGATCACAGCTGCAAATGCCTCCTGTGATGCGATGCCGAATACGCCTACTGCAACTGCAATCGCGAGTTCGAAATTATTTCAACCATTTTACGCCTCTTTCTTATATAGCAGTTCAGGAAGTCCTTCGACAAATCGCCGTATATCATCACGTACTCTCCGGTAAATCCCGAGTGCCTCATCTTCGGTCTTTGCACTTTTTGCCAGTCTTGGTGGATCATCGAAGCTAATGTGAAACCGGTTTACTTTACCCGGGAAAACCGGGCAGCTCTCGTTAGCGTTATCGCAAACAGTGATTACCCAGTCAAACGGGATGTCTTTTATTTCGTCAAGATGTTTTGACCAATGACCCGAAATGTCAACACCTGCCTCGGACATTACCCTGACAGCATTAGGATTCATGCCGTGCGTTTCGATGCCTGCAGAAAAAGCTTCGATATGATCGCCTTTGAGATGACGCGCCCATCCTTCGGCCATTTGGCTCCGGCAGGAATTGCCAGTGCACAGAAAAAGAATGTTCAATTTTGCCATAATGCTACCCTTTACTCTATTTGAGGAATTTTATAAGTTGTTTTAACCTGCGCAATTATATAGAGCGTAAACGCCCGGTTCGTTGGCTCATTGCAAACAATCGGGAAAATGCATCAACTGCAGGATATGCTGCATCATCCCATCGCCATTGCCAGTTACCATGGAGTTTTGCAGGGTCATTAATCCGCGCTTCTACTCCTAATGTCAATATATCCTGTAATGGTATAATTGCCACCGAAGCTTTTGATTCAAGTGCCATTTCAATTAATTTCCAAACAATTTCAACAGGATTGTCAGAGACAAATCCGGAATAGTTTTGAATTCTTTGCAACTCCTGAGTAGTTGCTTCTGATTGAAGCCATCCGAGTGTTGGTAAATTATCGTGAGTACCGGTATAAACAATACAATTGTCATCATAATTTACCGGTAAATATGGATTGTCCAGCGTATCGTCACCAAAGGCGAATTGAAGCACTTTCATGCCAGGGAAAGAATAGCGTTGTATCGCCTCTTTTACATCATCGGTAATAATTCCCAGATCCTCACATATAACTGGAAAATTTGTAAACGTATCCCGCAATGTGTCAAATAAATCATACGTCGGGACATCCTTCCATGCGCCATCAACTGCTGTTGGTTTACCTGCGGGAATTTCCCAATACTGCACCAACCCTCTGAAATGATCTATCCGGACAATATGATACAATGAAAACAGATGACGCATTCGCTTTTTCCACCATGTAAAACCATTGCGTTTATGTTCATTCCAATTATATACAGGATTGTTCCATAGTTGTCCGGTAGCACTGAAATAATCAGGCGGAACGCCGGATACTGCCACCGGTTGTTTATTATTGTCAAGTTTAAAAAGCTGAGGATCTGTCCATGTTTCGGTACTGTCAAGAGCAACGTAAATCGGCATATCACCGATTATTGAAATACCTTTTTCAGTGCAATGCGCCAGCAGTCTTTTCCACTGTTTCATTGCAAAGTATTGAAGTACTTTTTGCAGGTGTAGTTCTTCCTGGTAATGTTTTTTGAGCATTTCAATTGAACCTTGCTCACGGTCACGAATCGCTGTATCCCAATCTGTCCATGGTTTTTTATTGTAAAATCCAAGCACTTCAAACATCGCATAATCATCAAGCCAGTGCTGGTTCTCTTTGCAGAATTCAAGGTAGTGATCGTCAGGCCGGAATCGCCGGGATGCACAGACAAGCAGGGGCATTTTCAGCGTTTTTGTTGTATCATAATCAATAGTCTCCGATGATGTTTCCGGTAATCCTGCAAGTTCCTTGATTGTCAACAATCCATCATCCCGCAATAAGTCAAGAGAAATATAAAGGGGATTTATTGCATACGCTGAAGTACTGAAATAGGGTGAATAACCATTTTCTATTGTTCCCGGATTCAGCGGAAGTATTTGCCAGTATGCACACTTCAATTCTGATAGCTGGTCAACAAAATTGTATGCTGACGAACCAAAATCGCCAATACCATGACCTCCCGGCAGTGAAAATACAGGTAATAGAATTCCGTAGCTTTTTATCATTACTGCTCCTGACTGATAATGTTATCTGTATGAATATTTGTTGACTAACAGATTTAACGGGTTTATCTCATGATTTATTGCCTGGTGGCAGTTCCTGAAATGATGACAAGGAGGTAAATACCGGTAATTTTAAATAATAATTCAGACAAAGCGGCAATGTATTTATCATTTGATTGCCCGGTTGCAATGCCTTTTCAAAATCGATAAGTGACTGTTCCAGTAAAAATAACTGGAGGAATGTCTGCGTTGTGTTTATTGATGATATACCCAAAAATGTCTGCTGTAATGAGTTAAAATATGAGCCAAGAAAAATATTTGCCATTGTCAATGCCCATGTTTGTGTCTGAGGCAATAGTGAGTCACGGTCTCTTGGTTGAATTTGCAATTTATTGACTAATGCGAGGTGGGCAACGTTGAAAAATGAGTGGATCATTGATGCAACATCGCTTAGCGGAGATCGTTTGAGTCGTCGTTCGCTTAAGGTATTTCTTGGATTGCCTTCAAAGTCGCAAATACGGAATTGTTCATCCATAAACAGAATCTGGCCCAGGTGATAATCGCCATGTATTCTTGTACGATATGCAGTTATTCTGGTGGTAACAGATCGCTTGAATAGCATATCTATCTCACCGCGAAGCCGGATGATATTTTTGAATTTTTCGATATGTTCAGGGGCGAAGCTGTTTGACTCAATTGCTGATTCCAGAAAACCGAATATCCTGTGTGTCAATCCACGGAACGATTGATAAAGACTTCGCTGATACAATGATGTAAAGGGTTCTTTTTTGAAATCCACATCCAGTTCAGATGCCAGACCAAGATGCATCTGCGCGGTAATTTCACCTAATCTCTGAACTTTCTTTTCAAAGAGGCTGCCAGTTGTCTTTGATGAATTATCACCTGACGATGAGGAATTTTTTTTCTCAATTGCTGCTGATTGCACAATAGCCTTTTCGCTGCTTTTAGCCAGAGCTTCCTCAAGAAACATGATTACAGAGTCAAGGGCAAATCCCCATAAGGACTTAGAATGATTAAAATAATCCGAGCATGATGCAATGTTGTACATTATCGTATCGGCACCTTTGTATGATACTGAACCAAGATGTCTCGGGATAATTGAACAGTCATCACATGTCAATCGTTTGGGGAGTTCAACTTCTGGATTTTTTCCCTCTTCAAGTCTCCTGAAAACCTTTATAAACATGGTTTCATTCAGTGATGCACAGGAGTTACGCTTTCCTGATTTTACAATACGGGAAACAGGGCTGATAACTTCATCAATACAGGTATATTTCCTTTCTATTGATTCACCATACAATTCACCATGAAGACCTTTAAGTGTCCGTTTATTTTTGACAATATCGGATAATGCCTGAAGGAATTTCGGATGAAATGTACAGTCGTAAATTATCCCGTCAGAACCACTGTTTACAAGACCAAGTATAAGTCCTTTATCATCACCGATAACAGCATTCGCCAGTACTTCAAGTTCAAGCGTCAAGGGTAGTAATATTGTATCCAACTTATTGTCAGCATATTTTACGCGTATCAAAAGTAGTAGTGCGTGAAAAGAGTCATCCTTTATTGTAAATTGATCAATTATTGACGTTTGAGTAATGGGTTTGGGGCGGCATCCTGCTGTTGTTCGCTGTGCAAGATATTCGGGAAGAACTTCTGCTGCAATTTTTCGTGCTGAGCTTCCTGTGAATAGTTCAATCCATCGTGGACCAGCCTTAAAATCCGGAAGTGTGTAACTTTCGGTTCGCGGATCAGCATGGTAATCCGGTTTAAGATGCAACCAGAAGTAGTCATGAAAACCAAGGGTCAAATGATAGGGGGAATTTGTAATACGGGGGAACCGGTTACTGCTGAACATATCAACAGGATCAAATCCGGAAAATTGTGAAAGATCAAGAAATGCAGACTGGCTAAAACGCGACAGGTTGATAATAACAAGAAGAATTTCGTCCTCAGTTCTCCGGATAAAGGAGAGTACTGATGTATTGCTGGATTTTACAAATGTCATTGATCCCCGGGAGAACGCTTTAAATGTTCTCCGCATTGCTATAGCCCTTCTCATCCACCACAGCAGCGATGAAAGATTTCTTTCTTCATTTTCAACATTTACAGATTGATAGTGGTACTCAGGATCAATAATGACAGGAAGAAATAGTTGCTGGGGATTAACAGGTGAAAAACCGGCATTTCGGTCCGGTGACCACTGCATTGGTGTCCTTACACCATTGCGGTCTCCAAGAAAATGGTTATCACCCATCCCGATTTCATCACCGTAATAAATCACCGGAGCGCCAGGCAGAGAGAGAAGCAATATGTTAAGTAATTCAATCCGGCGGCGACTGTTTTGTAACAGTGGTGCAAGTCTGCGCCTGATACCAAGGTTAATTCTTGCCGAGAGATCCCGTGCATAAGAACGGTACATGAAATCACGTTCCTCTTCCGATACCATTTCAAGTGTCAATTCATCATGATTACGGAGAAAAATTGCCCATTGTGCATTTTCAGGAATCGGTGGCGTTTGTTCCATAATGTCAATAATCGGAAACCGGTCTTCCATCTGTAACGCCATAAACATCCGTGGCATCAACGGGAAATGGAATGCCATTTGGCACATATCGCCATTTCCAAAATAGGCAACAGCATCTTCGGGCCATTGATTTGCTTCTGCCAGAAGCATTCGTCCCGGAAAGCGTTCTTCAATATGCGCCCGCAATTTTTTTAGAAAAGCAAAAGTTTGTGGAAGATTTTCGCAATTGGTACCATCCTGCTCATAGAGATACGGTACTGCATCAAGTCGCAAACCGTCAACTCCCATACCGAGCCAGAAGTCAATTACTTTAAAAAGTTCTTTATGAACTGCGTTATTTTCGAAATTCAAGTCGGGTTGATGAGAAAAAAATCTATGCCAGAAAAATGCATTTGCAATCGGATCCCAGGTCCAGTTTGATGTCTCAAAGTCCTTGAAAATTATCCTGGCATCCCGATACCGTTCTTTTGTATCACTCCATACATAAAAGTCTCTCCAATATGATCCAGGTTTTGCTTCTCTTGACTTTTTGAACCACTTGTGCTGGTCTGACGTATGATTAAGGACCAACTCTGTTATGACACGAATTCCACGGGAGTGCGCTTCGCTGAGAAATTTCTTAAAATCATTCATCGTCCCGTATGATGGATTAATGTCCATATAATCTGCAATATCATATCCATCATCACGTAGTGGTGACGGGTAAAATGGCAGCAGCCAGAGCGTATTTATTCCAAGAGATTCAAGATATCCCAGTTTCTTTGTCAACCCGACGAAATCACCAATGCCATCAGCTTTTCCATCAAAAAACGATTTCACATGCAACTGATAAATGACTGCATCCTTATACCATGTGGGCTGTAATTCATTGTCAGGCATCTCTTTCATATGACCATCTCCTGTTGTCTAATGGAATGCATCCTGAATACTACGATGTGTGTTGAAATTGCAGTAATGAAGGACGTATATATCTTTCTGTTCAATTTATCACCATGTAAATTACACTGATACTGTTTCTTTATGTGTCAATAAACGTTCAGGTGATAACTCAAGGACACTAACCGGAAATTGTGTCAGAATATCGCCAATCAACATGGTAGTACTTTTAGTGCCAAGAGTCGTATTGGCTAAAATATCAAACCAATTTTTTCCGGAGTATTCTGGTGGCAGTTGTAAACGTGTATCACCCCAGATCGTACATGTCAGTGGCATTGCTCCTTCGGTTATGATTTTTGTCAGCATTCTGGGTACTACAACAAGACATGCCGATTCCGGAGTTGTACGAAGAAATGCAATGATCGAATCTGCATATGTTCCAACAATGTCAACAGGAATATATTTCCCGGATGAAAACAGTTCAGGTAATTTATTTCTGAAATGAAGAAGCTTTTTTATCAGAAATATGTTAATTGTGCCATTATGTGGTGATGCGATTAGTTCTTTCAACAGAAGCGGATCGTTCTCCCTCTTAATTAATTCGTCAAGTACTTTGATACGGTTTTCGAAATCGACAGGGCGCCGGTTATCCGGATCAACCAGAGAAAAATCCCATAATTCTGTGCCCTGATAAAGGTCGGGGATTCCCGGGGCGGTAATTTTAATGGTCGTTTGTGATAGTGAATTGAGCATGCCATACCAGGCAATTTTTTTCTGGAAGGGTATAAATTCAGTAAGAAATTTATTTCCGTCAGCATGAGAAAGTGTTGTGTTTACAAAATGTTTAAGAGCGTTTTCATATGCTTCATTTGGCCTGATCCAGGATGAATGAATTTTTGCTTCTCTGGCAGCTTTAAGCATGTACTCCTCTATACGTGAGCGAAAAAGATCAAGATTTTCAGATTCAAAAGGGAAACTGCCAATAATGGTCTGATAGAACAGATATTCATCATTTAGCACCGGCATTTGTTTTTCATGTTCATCCATGGTAAGTGCATTGTAATTTAGTACATGCCACCGGCGGACCTGCTGAAACCATTCTGTACCCAATTCAGAGATTACATTTATTCGTGCACGTGTTCCTTCACCACGCTTTGTATCATGGGTTGCTGTTGCATTCATCGCATGAGGATAGTGATCAGCCCGTCTGGAACAAAATGTGTGGAAGTCTGATTTACTGATACCAAACAGTTCCGGATGACTGCCAACCTCATTAAGGGAGACAAGCCGGTTATAACTGTACAGTGCAGTATCTTCAATTCCCTTTGCAAGAAGCGGACCCGTGAACTGCTGAAGCCGCATAATAAATCTCCGGCGTTCAATAAATTCATGACTTGACGAAGAGGCATTAGTGTCAAGGCCAAGGAATGCTTCAATGTAGTCAAGTTCCGGAACAAATTCATCCCGTGATAACCGGGAATCATCAAGTGCTTTTTTAAGAACGAGCCAGTCTGTCGATGTCAGATTCTTTTCGGTGATATATGAACGGTATACCGGAAAAAAGGTAAGCAGTTCCACTAATGCTCTGCGAAGTCCATACATAGTGATATCAATTCCCTGACGGTCTTTGCCAGCGAGCTCTTTGAGCCGTAATGCAAGATTGTCAATATCACCAGCCATGTGACGGCCGATAATCAGCCGTTTTTTATCTGCAACGAGTTCTTTAAATGTGCGTTTATCTTCGGAGATTGTTCCATATGTCCTGTCTATGGCTCTCTGCCCACCGCTATTACAAAAAAGCCGGTTCACAATGTTGAGAAAATCATATCCGGTAGTTCCCTGCATACCCCAGGCTTCCGGTAACTCCTCATTGTCTGCAAGTATCTTTTCTACGACGATATACGCATCAGGTGCGAGCTTCCTGAGTCGTTCGCAATAGGTCGCGGGATCATATAAGCCATCAATATGATCAACTCTCAGCCCCTGAATTTTGTTTTCCTGAACAAGTGATCCTATCAGTTCATGTGTACAATTGAAAACAGATTCATCTTCTACACGGACTGCGATTAGATCATTGACCGTGAAAAATCGCCGGTAATTAAGTTCCTGCGTGGCTGTTTTCCAGAATGAAAGTCTGAAATACTGCTCTGAAAGAATCGATTCGAGCAGCGCCCAGCGGTCAGACTCACTTCCATTACCATTACATGCGGAGATTACCTGATCGCAAATCTGCCGGATAATTGCATTACCGCTATACATCTCCCAGAGCAGTGTTTTTATAAATCCGATCTGCTCATAGCGTTCTTTGATATCATTGGTACCTGGCAGATTCTTTACAGTGTATAAAACACCAAGGAATTTAAGCAAATCCGGATTACTATCACCCAGCACATCCCGAAGCGCATCAGTACAGCGGCTGAATACTGCCGAATACGATTCAAGTCGCAATGGAAACCTGTGTTCGTAATAGGTGATCCACAAACCGGTACTTATAAATTCCAGCTTTAATTCACCCGCTTCAAGACACTTACCAAAAAGATTTCCAAGTATTGGGATAATCAGTTTCCCCTTTAAAGCAGCATTTGGGTGATCCCATTCAATATCAAACAATGAGTAATAACGTGACAATGAACCGTTTTCACATATATCTATAAGAAACGGATTGTCGGAACTGAGTGTCATATGATTGGGAACTATATCCTGAATCCATCCAATCCCGTTGGACGCACAGATTCCCTGAAGCGCATCAAATGCATTTTTCCCGCCAAGCTCCGGATTGATAATCCGGGGATCAGCAACATCATACCCATGCGAGCTGCCTTTGCGGGCTTTAAAAATGGGTGATGCATAAATGTGCGAAATACCAAGCTTTTTCAGATAGGTAACGATATAGACCGCTTTCTCAAAGGTAAAGTCCTGAGAAAATTGTAAGCGATAGGTTGCAACCGGTGTATTCATGCAAACCTCAATTCATCTGATTGTGTACCATTATGTTCAAATATCCGTAAACAATGCGCGGGAACCGTGACTGTATTTTCTACCTCTTCGTCAATAGACGGATCATCACCACCCCACACAGTATCATTAGTTGAAAGCAGCAGCTTCCACCTGATAGCGGCTGGTACAGGTAACGTTACCGGTGAACTACTGAAATTTACCAGCATCACAACTGCATCGGTACCATACACACGAATGATCGATAGTGTTTCCGGTACATGATCTGTGATTGTACACTTCATACCATTAAATGACAATGCTTTAAATACCATATGTGTCGTGCGCAGTGTTATAAGATACTTGTAATACTCAAGAAATTTCCTGCCTATATTCAGCTCTGCTTTTTGCCAGTTGGGTTTCGATTGGTTAAATGTACTGATTTCTGTAGGGTCGGGAGGTGATCCACTTGTATGAAATGCCTCAAATTCTTTTTTACGCCCTTCTCTGACTGCAGTATTTAATGCTTTGTCACTGTGATTGACAAAATAAAGAAACGGATTTGTTTCACCCCATTCTTCTCCCATGAACAGTAGTGGAATCATGGGTGAAAGAAGGACCAGTGCAGCCGCGAGTCGTGCATTCTCACTTCCCGCAAGGGTGATCAGCCGTTCTCCGAGCATACGATTGCCTATCTGATCATGATTCTGGGAGCATACAACAAATGATGTAGACGGAAGATTATCAGGCGGAGCACCATGCCTGCGTTTACGATGTACAGAATAGTCACCGCAGTATGCATAGCCACACTGCAAAGCCTTCGCGAGTTGTGATAATCTGCCAAAATCTTCGTAGTATCCTATCGTTTCACCAGTCAGTGCTGTATGGATAGCATGATGAAGATCATCACTCCATTGTGCATCCATTCCATATCCGCCTAATGTTCGTGGCCGGATCAGGCGTGGATCATTTTGATCACTTTCTGCGATAATCATCCTGCGTTTGCCAGATTGTGATTCCAGCGAACGGACTGCCATGGCAAGTTCTTCAAGAAATGTGCGCGCACTGAGATCGTATATCGAATGAACCGCATCAAGCCGCAGGCCATCAATATGAAAGGTCTCCAGCCAGTAGAGTGCGTTGCTGATAAAATAGTGACGAACATTATCACTGTCAGCATCATCAAAATTTAATGCCCAGCCCCAGGGTGTACGATACTTGTCTTGTGTAAAGTACGGTGCATATTCCCAGATATAATTACCTTCAGGACCGAGATGGTTATAGACGACATCAAGAATAACTGCGATACCTTTGTTATGACAGGCATCAACGAGTCGTTTCAATCCGTCAACACCGCCATACGCGGTATGTACCGCAAACGGATGAACACCATCATAGCCCCAGTTCCTGGTACCGGGAAAGTGAGCAACCGGCATGATTTCAATCGCTGTAATTCCAAGTTCGCATAAATGATCAAGCCGCTTTATCACACCGTCAAACGTGCCCTCAGGTGTAAATGTCCCGGTATGCAGTTCATAGATGATTGCATCCTCAATGGCTATTCCACTCCATGCAGCATCGTTCCATTGAAACTGCGAATGGTCAACAACAGCTGATGGCCCATGGACGCCATCTACTTGACATTGCGACACCGGGTCGGGGCGCACATGGTCTCCGTTGATCCGGAAACTATACTTAAAACCCGGTACAACTTTTTTAAGGGTGATAGTCCAGTAACCGGATTGATTACGATTCATTGCCGTGTATGTCTTCGAATCATGGTCAAACAGCTCGAGTGACGTTACATAAGGAGCCCATACTGTGAATGTACATTCATTGACAGAATGTAGTTGCGGTCCGACAACCTGACACATGGTATCTGAAATCATTGAGAACTCCTTATAACTGATCTGTGTGGATATGTTTGCCCCGGCGCAGTTTACAAAATAGCGCAAATGCCCTTGCCTGCATTGTATAGCGTGCTGTCCCTGTGAATCGGCTGCCAGTATTTTTAGCAGCCGTATCAAACAGCAGTGTCCAGGGAACTTTGGAGTAGGGCAATTGAAAATCAATAGTATCATGATGTGCATTTATTACAAGGTAAAAGGTATCATCGATGATTCTTTTACCATATTTGTTGACATCATCAATGCCACCCCCGGGAATCAATAATCCGAGCGATCTGGTCCATTCAATACCCCAATCATCGTCATTCATCTCTTTTCCATCAGGACGTATCCAATGAAGATCTCTGGCCTGTCCGCCGAATAAAGTTTTCCCTTTAAAGAATTTTTTACGATGAAATGTGGGATGCGTTTTTCGTATCTGAATTACCAGTTTAAAAAAATCTAATAGATCAATCGCTTCGGCGGAAAAATTCCAGTCAATCCAGGTTGTTTCATTGTCCTGACAATAGGTGTTGTTGTTGCCGTTTGTACTTTTTCCGAGTTCATCTCCGGCAAGTAACATAGGAACACCCTGAGAGAGCAGTAGTGTTGCTATCATATTTTTCATTTGACGGACTCGAAGTGTTTTAATTTCGATTTCATCTGTTGGTCCCTCAATACCACAATTCCAAGAATGGTTATCATTACTGCCATCGCGGTTTTCTTCACCATTGTTTTCATTGTGTTTTTCCTGATAGGAAACCAGATCCCTCAGTGTGAAACCGTCATGACAGGTGATAAAATTGATACTTGCAAATGGTTTACGGTTTTCAGACTCGTAAAGGTCACTTGATCCTGTCAATCGGTATCCAAGATCTGATAACTGTCCGTTTTCACCTTTCCAGAACTTTCGGATTGTATCACGATATTTTCCGTTCCACTCTGTCCATAAATGAGGGAAGTTACCAACCTGATAGCCACCGGGTCCAAGGTCCCAGGGCTCAGCAATCAATTTAACCTGTGATAAAACCGGGTCCTGGGCAATAATGTCAAAAAATGTTGAGAGTTTATCAACTTCGAAAAATTCACGGGCAAGAGTTGCTGCAAGATCAAATCTGAATCCGTCCACATGCATCTCTGTAACCCAATATCGCAAGCTATCCATTATGAACTGAAGCACCCGGGGGTGACGCATATTAAAGCTTCCACCGCATCCGGAGAAGTCCATACCGAAACGGGGACTTTCAGGGCTCAGATTATAATAGGATGCATTGTCGATTCCCCGGAAGCAAAGTGCAGGTCCGAGATGACTGCCTTCTGCTGTATGATTATACACAACATCAAGAATGACTTCAATTCCGGCTTTGTGCAGTTTTCTAACCATTTCCCTGAATTCACTAACCTGCTCACCCGCAGAACCTGAAGATGAGTAGCGGAAGTCTGGCGCAAAGAAACCAATGGTGTTGTATCCCCAGTAGTTTGTTAATCCGCGTTCCAGCAGCGCCCTGTCATTAACATGCTGCTGAATTGGTAGTAATTCAATAGCGGTTATTCCAAGTGATTGTAAATGCTCGATAACTGGTTCTGATACGAGGCCGGCATAGGTACCCCGTCTAAGTTCCGGAACATTCCTGTGCAGTTTTGTAAGCCCTTTGACATGTGCCTCATAGATAATTGTCTTATTCCATGGTGTGCGGGGTGCCTTATCACCTTTCCAATCGAATCGAGGATCAATGATAACACATTTTGGCATAAATTCCGCTGATTCACGTGTATCAAACGAGAGATCCTCATCCTCACTGCCGACAACGTAACCAAAAAGCGCATCATCCCACGCTACATCTCCTGTAATGGCTTTTGCATAGGGATCGAGCAGATATTTTTGCCTGTTGAAACGGTGTCCATTGAGAGGGTCATAGGGGCCGTCAATACGATACAGATAAAGCTGCCCGGGTTTAAGACCCCGGATAAATCCGTGCCATGTAAGTGCTGTTTGCTCCCTGAGCTGTAAAATGGCTGACGGAACCGTATCCTGCGGGGTGTCGAACAGGCAGACTTCCACATTCGTTGCATGTTCACTGAATAAACTGAAATTGACTCCGCGACCCTTGTAGGTTGCACCTCTGGGGTATGATTCGCCCGGAAAAACTCTGAGGCTGCTTGACATGATTGATGCGCTCCTTTTCTGTCAGGTACGAAGTGTATCATCGTTATGATGCAAATCAGACCATCCAGATACGTGCTTACCTGAATGGTCAGGGTTATTCAGGTACGACGGTAGATTGTCAAATACCTATTGCTGCAATTAAATGATAACGATACTACGACGCAGAAAGCAGTGATGATGAACTTTTATCGGGAACAATGTGCAATGTCTGAGTTGGTAATGCAAACTTAACGCCCATTGATTTGAATTCTTCCATTATACGGAAATTGATATCCTGGTGTATATTCATGTAAACATTGTAATCGGAAGATGCCACGTAGTAAACTGTTTCAATAGTAAGACTATAATTCCCAAATGAGAAAAAATGTGATCTGTCGAATTTTGTCAATGGTATGGATTCAATGATACTTTTAATTTTAAGTGGAATCTCTTTTAGTAATGCAATATCTGTATCATAGGTCACTCCGATCGAAAAAACAACCCGTCTGTTTTCCATTCTCTTGTAGTTGCTTATACGGGAATCGGTAAGGTCGGTATTGCGAAATACAAGCTGCTCACCGCTCAAACTGCGGACACGGGTTGATTTCATTCCGATGTGTTCCACAGTACCCATCCGGTCTCCAACGATAATGAAATCCCCGATTTCAAAAGGCCGGTCGAATATAATCGTAAAATAACTGAAAAGATCACCAAGTACTGCCTGTGATGCAATTGCTATGGCAATACCGCCTATACCAAGACCTGTCACAAGCGTTGATATGTTGACACCAAAATTGTCAAGGAGCATTACAACTGCAATTGCCCACATTACGATCTGAATTCCGGTAAGAAGACTCCTGAATGCATTTTTTCGCGAGGCATTTTTGTCGCTTGATGCCCAGCGCTGTTCAAGAATGACTGATAGCAGAACACTCACAGCACGTACGATAAGAATGGTAAGCAGTAATGATACGGAAACAGTAAATACTTTCTGCACGGCAGGTGCCATTTTCAATCCCTGCATGCTGAAATAGAATGTTCCGAGATATAGGAATGGAACTATTTTTTTTTCTATCAGCTCCACTATTAAATTGTCAATACTGGTAGATGTTTTCTGAGCAATCAGTTTCAACTTTCTGATTATTACATTTTTTACGATAAAAATAACCAGTAACGACAGAATAAAAATGCCGAGAGATATCATATAATCCATTAGCGTATTACCATAATATACTTTGTCAAGAAGCTCAAAATGCATTTTTGTAACCCTTATTGTATAATGTGAACAGCAATCAATAAAGTTAATATAAAAAGTAGGTTCAGGAAAATCAAGCCTCAATTTTGAGATATCATTGTTATAACTTTTCCCCGGGTTCAATATGACTAACTCTAAATTGACAATGTAATACAAGTTGTGGTTCATAAATAGCATGGAACATTGTATGGTTGTATTTTCTTATTTAGTTAATCAAGAACAGTGATGGGTATACTTTGTGTGTGTGATAGCGGATAAACTTGGCAATGCTACTATTCAATATCGGGCATAAATGGCTCGTTACAAAAATGTATGAATACGGAAATAATCAGGATTTCGCGTTTACAATGAGGCAGAGAACTTATGCGCTCACCCGTACTCGCTCGTAAAGCGGAGCGATCTCCCCGGCAGGAGTGTTGGAGGGAGGTATCTTTATGATTTTAAAACAAATGCACCTCCCTCATGTGGGAGGTGCATTGGAATGGCCGGAGGACCATGTGGTCCATCTGCCCTGAACTGGGGTGGGGGCGCCATGGTACCGGGGAGGAGAGGTCAGATTTTCTTCATTGCACCAGAATCTTTGCAACACTGCTCCCTGAAGCACCTGTAACTTTAACAAAGTATACACCGTTACTATTTCTGTCAATCGGTATACTTACATTTCTTGTAAATAAACCTGTATAATGTTCCGCATAAAGTACCCTGCCGCAAACATCAGAAACACTCACATTTTGAATATCCATCTCACTATGCAGGGAAATAACTCCGTTTGAGCAGGACGCAGACAACGGAATAGTTTTCTGCAATGTTGAAGCTGAAACTTTTACAGCAGCAGTACCTTCATTGAGAGGATGTCTCTTGAAGAATGCCCAGAATGTATCGCTTGCGCTGAAATCATATTTGGATTTGTCCACATAACCGTGCTTCATCCCGTCAAAGTGGTACAGAATAATCTCACTGCCTTTCTCACACGGTCCCCAGTACTGTTTCTTATATTTTGCTGTCGGATTAGTGATTACCGGATCGCCGGTGCAGCCGTTTGATTTGACAAACTTCGCAATCCAGCTTTCAAGTGTTGTGTAGGGGACAATAGAATCGAGTGTCCCATGTGCGTGACAAATGGGAACTGGACGGGATGGCTTGCAGCTTGTTATCATGTTTCCGAGCGGATAGCCACTTGAGGGGCCAATGGCAGCAATTTTATCAGCAAGGGAGCAGGCAAGTTTGTAACTCATCATCCCGCCCATTGAAAACCCTGTTGCATAAACGCGGTTGAGATCGATTGTATGCTTCAGTTTTAATGTGTCAATAAGTGCGGAGATAAAATCAACATCCGAATTACTGGAGATGTCCCATCCGTTACTACCGTTCATTTTGAATACACCATCAGGATAAACAACCACAAATTTTTCCCTGTCTGCAATTTTGTCAAATCCCGAACTTGAACGATGCTGTGAACCGGACCCTCCAAGACCATGCATGGCTATAACAAGTGGCGGCTGTTCCGGCAGTCCGGACGGAGTGTAGACAATAAATGTTCTTGTTGTGCTTCCAACTTTTATACTTCCGGTCTGTGCAATGGTGCCTGCACTGAAAACCGCCAACAGTATCATTGAAAAAAACAGTTTACACATTGTGATACCTCCACTTCAGCTGAAAAAGATTGTATTGAACAATAAACTCGAATTCCTCAGCAAAATCAAATTAAAACACGCTCACTAAATCCCCCGCAGGGGGACTTGTAAAATATCGACTGAGTTTTTAGGATAAATGTTGTTCTTATAACAACATAGATTTCTGATAGTTTGTATTGGTCATGTCAGGTAACAAAAACAGGTTCTCTGCTTCAGTTAAGCAGTTTTTACAGGTATTTTCATTAAGGATCATCCACCCGATCATTGGTAAAATAATGCGACTTCCTGATTATTGCGCTGCAATTACTTTTTGATCCTTTAAAAAGTGCAGACATCCTTGTCCACATCGTTGCTTACAGTACATACTGAATTAGAATTAACATGTTGTACTTGTGCCGTTGAGCGCCCCTGGGCATCAATTCCGAGGCCTGACCGTAAGGGAGGGCATTCTTCCCAATGTCGTCAAAACCTCTCCTTAACAGTCGGGGCTCGGAATGCAATCAAAATATTACCTCCATTCTGCGGGAGATGCATCTGAATGGTCGCAGGACCAGGAGAGCGCTCGGTTTTACGAGCGGGTGGGGGCGCGTAATCGGTACAACTCTCACTTAGTAAAAACTAATTTACCAACATTGACGGTAGGGGTAGAACGACTAATACACCGAGAATCGCTTATAACTGCTTGTCGCAGAACGTAAACCTGCGATATACATTCCCGGGCGTAATCCCGGTACAATCATTTCCGCGGTGGTAAACCCTGGCTCAGCTATACTTGACATAACGCGTATCACTCTTCCTGATGCATCAAATAAAGACACGGTGTATGCGCCGGGAGCAGTAGCGTTAAAGGTGACCATCACCCTTGATCCATCAGCTGCAACAGACCAGTTCTTTTCTGATGATCTGATTCTGTTAAGCAGGCGTGGTTGTTTTACCGGAGTTGCCTCATCGACACCCTGTGGTCGTGGTCCGTAGATTGGCATCGCCTGACCTGCTTCATACGCACCACAATCAGGCGCGGCACCGGAGAATGCATCATTGATATTTGGAATTATTTCGCCCTTGTCAACTACCGCACTGCCCGGTTGCGGTCTGAGATCTGCAACATCACGCTCGGGTACGGGTGGGTTTGGAAATGCCACATTGTTAAATACTTCTGTCAATTTAATATTACCAATACCGTGCGGTTCAACGGTCGCAAATGCCACGCCGCCAATTTTTGCAACATAGCTTCCCGATGCAACACCGACGGCATCATAATCAAAGCTGCTGTGAAGTCCCGGATCGCGAATGTCTGCAGCATACGGGTTTCCCGCACCGTATCCACCCCAGTTGACATCACCGGTAGGACCACCAATCGCACAATTGTTCCGGAAATAAGCAAAATCGAGTGCATCATTACCGGCAAGTCCTGCACCTACCTTGATTACCGTATTGTGAAGTGCAACATCACCCCGGCTCGCACGTTTGAATTTAAAAGCAGCATGGACCACATTGTACATGACATTACGGATAAAGTAGTTGGGGCCGCCAAGTCCCGGCTGCGAGCTGACACCCACATACGAATTGGTGATCCTGTTGCGCATCACGCGGCAGTTATTGAAACAGAAGTCAGCCTCGATGCCATCATCTGCGCCGGTATACACGTCGTTATTGTAAATGTCAATACAACGCTGCTCAAGCACATCTTCATCTTCCATGGTTGATATACAATCACGGAATCCTTTGACGGTGTTGTAACAGACGACATTTCCTGATCCCGTAAACTGGATACCTTCACCTTCGTTGTCACCATCAGCACCCATTGTTGCATCTGACCATCCAACCGTCCCGGTTACCACGTTATCACCAATGTAGCAATTAGTCAAACCTTCGTCATAAGCAGTGATCCCATAGAGACCGGTAATTGTACAATAGCGGATAACGCAATTCTTTGCGCCATTAGCCTTGATCGCCCGGGCGCTGTTGTGTCCACTGCTGTTGATTGTCAGGCCGATAATCCAGACATGGGAGCGGTTTTGAAGATCGACATAATCATATACCGCTGAGCCATCAACGGAGCGGTAGACGCGTGGTGATGTCTCTGTACCATCTTCTGGGGTGAGTCTGTCGTAAGTACCTGCAGGAATGTCGGTGATTAAGGCACCTGCAGGGATACGGGGCACAGGCCGGGTTTGGACAGAAACGGTTTTTTCTGCACTTCCGCCATCAGGGTCGTTAAGCGATAGCTGGATCTCATACTCGGTCCCCGGAACGAGGTCGAACACTGATCCGGAGCATTTATTCTGCCACGTAAACCCGAGATTTGTCCCTGATGGAACCCGTCTTAGCGGCATACCCGTATTCCAGGTTGCAGTGCCTTTTATGCGGTATTTAACAGCAACTACACAGTTCAGGTTGTCATCACCGGTGATCATCCACTCTACGGCGAGATTGGTGACTGTGGGGAAGGGGGTTGTGATTTCGCCCGGGGTTGTTGCGTTTTGAGCGAAGAGGGGGAGTGTATAAGTAAGTAATGATAGTATGAGCAGTGTAGAATATCGGGACATTGGTTTCATGGTGGTCTCCGTTTTGGATGTTTAATGCGTCTTAGTTGAAGTATATAATTCTGCCGGTAGGAAACTCAATGTTGCAGACCTGTTCCTGACCTCTCCCCCCGGCCCCCTCTGGTCCTGCGACCACTTCGATGCGTCGTCCCATAAGAGAGGGGGAGTTGAATTGTATGATGTTCATTTTGTCGAAGAACTGGAGATCAAAAAGTTTAGCTGCAGAGGTTACCTTTTGCTCCGGAATGTGGATTTTTACTTAAAATGTGGTTGATATAGGCTGGATGGTGTGGAAATGGTTCTGATGGCTGTGCTGCGGCATTCAGGAACAGGGCTGCGGAGGCTGGGGGAATTCTCCGGAAGCCGGGAGCAGGTCTGCGGATGCGCGGAAATACTGCAGATGTAAAATTTTTACAGCAGAAGTGTAATGTGGGTGGGGTGATGAGCATGAGTTTTTGGTAGTGAGGTTGTGATGTGTCAAGTTTTTTTGTCCTATGCTTCTTTATTCGTCCCATCTTGTCCCATTTTACATTGACAGCAACAGCAACCATTA
This sequence comes from Fibrobacterota bacterium, assembly GCA_023459055.1. Classification (GTDB taxonomy): domain Bacteria; phylum Fibrobacterota; class Chitinivibrionia; order Chitinivibrionales; family Chitinispirillaceae; genus JAAZBG01. The sequence goes on along the minus strand of JAEWVR010000025.1, from coordinate 150,931 downwards.
TTGATTTTTTTGTAGGTAACTCGGATAACCGGTAAATAACAGCTTTTTTTAGCTTCTAATGTTTTTAATGGTTTTGTTAGTTGGATCCTTAACTGATAGAATTGAAGGTATTAATACTCTATTTGTTTAGGAAAAATTAAGGCCAAACTCTTTTTTGTAACAATATTTTCCAAAGGTTAAACAAATTGCCAGATAAATATGAAAGATTTGTAGCATCTTATCTCCGATTGAATGGTTATTTTACTGTGCCGAACTTTATAGTACACGCCCCGGATCGTACAGTAAATGAGTTTGTAGGAAATTATACAGAGACAGACATTATTGGCATTCGGATGCCTCATTCTAAGGAAATAGCTGGTGAACTTATTATTGTAAACCACTCACCACTTATTGATAATATAGATGGTAAAATTGATGTTGTTATTGCTGAGGCGAAGTCAGGAAATAAAAATACACCAAATACTGTTTGGATTGGCCCAAAAAAAGAAGAAATAGCAAATTACATTATTCGTTTTATTGGAATCCATAAAGAAGATGAAATTTTAACTATTGGGCAAGTTCTATCAACTTCATTTCAATACGAAGATGATCGTTGCCGGATTCGATATATTATTTGTGCCAACGAAGAGAATCCTCATTATCAAAAGATGGGTGTAACGTATATTACTTTTGATAATATGATTGAATTTATAGTTGATATTCGAGGAAAATGCTGGATTAAAAAAGATCTTGGTATTGCGTCAATTCATCATCAATGGGATGATCTACTAATTGATTTGTTTTCTATAGCTAATAAACACGACAAAACTTCTCAAGAACGTATTGCTGAAATTAAGTTGTTATTGTCTAAATGATAAATATTATTAGAAAAAGTAATTTACAAAAGAATGTCATAAAATTTATCTACTATACTAAACGTATCTCGGTGAATTGTTCCTGTTTTTTTTGGGGATTTTAGATAATTATTTAAAGTATAAGTTAAAACTAAAGAAGGTAAAATGAATATAGACAGATTCTCACAATTTGAGTATTCCATAGATCTTGAGCAGAATATCTGGAAAGATTGTGTTGTAGTATTCGATACATCTGCATTGTTAGCGTTTTATTATTACACTTTTGAAACACAGGAAAAAATCTTTAAGAATATTTTAAACCCCCTCAAAAAACGTCTTTGGTTACCTAACCATGTTGAATTCGAATATCTCAAGAATCGGATGTTAACTATCAAAAAACCTGTAGGCGAAAAATATGACCCGATTATTAAAAATGATATCACTTCCATTACAAACTATGTTTCGGACCTAAAAAATAAAATTAATGATCTTAAACAAAAGACATCCAAAAAAGATACACATCCACACGTTGAGGTGGATGTGTTTAACGATGTTGTAAAAGAGATGGATAACCTTACTGGTGTTGTCGAGGAGTTTGTTGACAAAATAAAAGCGGTAATTAATACGCGAGTTTCCGAGATTATGTCAATAGAAACAAAAGATTTCATTTTAGAAAATATAAAAAAGACTTTTATGGTTGGTAGTCCATTTTCATTTCAAAAACAGATGGAAGTTTTAAAGGATAGTGAGTTGAGATTCAAAAATGAAATTCCTCCTGGTTACAAAGACTCAATTGGAAAAAATTCAAAATCTGGAATCCAACGCATTGGAGATTTAATAATATGGTACCAGATAATTGAACACGCAACCTGTACAAAGTTGCCAATTGTCCTAGTTACAAATGATTTGAAAGAAGATTGGTGTTATACAAAAAAACACAGTAATGAGGTTAGAATCGAACGTCCCCGTGAAGAGCTAGTTCAGGAAATTTGGGACAAAGCCAATGTCAAGTTCTGGATGTATAATTTTCCACAATTTCTTTACACAATTAATAAAACGCTTAGACTCAATATAGATGAAACTGTTATAGCAGAAGCTGAGGTGGAGGCTTCGAATAGATTTGAAGAAGGTAGTTCATTATTGAAGTTCACAGGGGTCTACTTGTATACTCCAGAGAATACTGAATTTACAAAAATGTTACGTTTTTTCGAAGATGGTAAAGTCACCGGAGTTACAATTGTTAATTTGAATGATTCACAAATACCCAGAGTTTTAACATGGTTTAATCAAGGGTGGAAGGATAATGGAACATATATAGTCTCGGGAAATTCAATATCTTTTTATTTGAAATCTGATGCAGGCCAAGTCGATTATAAAGGAGTTATCATGAATGATATAGTATTACTAGATGTGCACAGTAAGATTAACGGGCATAGAAGCTTTGGTGATGTGTATAGATTTCAAAGTATGAATTGACAAGAAAAAAAACTTGAGTAAAAGTTTTTCCAAATACACGATGTAAAAGGTTTATAATAGCAATTAATTATTATATCATTTTACATTCGCAAATTCTCCGAATTCTGATTTTTATGAATACCCTGATATTATTTTTCCGAAAATGTACAGTAAGGACCAAACTCATTTCCACCCCATTCCCGCGCCCCCTTAGCTGGCACATTTACAATTAGAAAAGACTCAAGCCCGGAACTGTCTGAGCGCAGCGAGTTTTCCGGGCGGTCTTTTTCTAATTGTAAATGGGTGTTTGTGCCAGCGTTCCCGGGGCGCAATGCACTTTTTGCTTACTTTTTATTGGTGCCCATAAAAACCATAATAATCAAATCCCGATCCATCGGGTTTGCAATGGATAAAAAGTAAGTCCGGGTCTGGGGTGGATAGCCCTGGGTTTGCTTGACGGTTGGGATGGTTGGTGTAGAATTCATTTTCTCATATCGCTTTCGCAAATTGTCTGAACCTTGATTTATATGATTCTCATGATTGACATGATTTATTTCCGGATATGTACAGTGAGGTTAGTATTCATTTTCAACCCCCCTCGCTTTGTGGGAGAGGGGGCAGGGGGTGAGGTCTTGACCGGCGATAAGGTTGGTTGGTTTAGTATTCTTTTTAACAATTTCCAAACGGTATGCAGTACAATTGGAACCCGGTCGTCGAGCGTCAGTCGAGACGACACACTTTGACAATTTAACTAATCGCTTCGTAAACCAAGTGGAGCTTCTCTCCCCTTGGAAACCCCTGACCAGTATTTCTTTCCAGGGCCAAAGAAATACTGGACAAAGAAGGGCCCATTTCTCATACCAATTTTACCTACCGTCGAAACGCGCTTTCAAAACTCGCTTATTGTATGCAAAGATCTGTCCGATTATTTACATTTTACTTTAAAGCAGCTGCTTTGCGTAAAGAAACAACGCTCAAACAGTTGAAATCGCTAAGGGGGGAAAAGACGAAGAACAGTTTGAAAACATGCGGTGGTGTGCGGGGTTGGGTGTAGGTTTTTGACATTGTCAAGGCGTGGAGTGTTGTTCGTGAATTCAAACTGCGGAAATGAATGTTTGAGCCACTTGCGCAAATTGTTCGAACTGTGATTTATATGATTCTCATGATAGACATGATTTTTTCCGGATATGTACAGTAAGGTTAGTATTCATTTTCAGTCCCCTCGCTCTTCGGGACGACGCTTCGAAGTGGTCGGAGGACCAGTGGGGGCAGGGGGTGAGGTCTTGACCGGCGATAGGGATGGTAGGTTTGGAACCCGGTCGTCGAGCGTAAGTCGAGACGACCAGATTTAAGTTTGTAAATCATCTGAACATTGAATTAAACTCGTTGTATTTGATAATTCTGACAAGGAATGTAAAGTTTTACAGGAATTTATCAATGTTTTATTGTGATGATTGGAGAACGGCTGTCGTATGTAAAATCTGATACTGTATTTTTATTGTTGGTATTTGGATAGAATTGTCGTATATTTAAAAAGTAGGTGTCGTATTTTTGAAGGGGTATGTTCATGATTTCACAGGTGAATCTGGAAACAAAAATTGAACGGAGAATCAGGCGTTCAAAGGAGGGAACATTCATCCTTTCTGATTTTTTTGATCTCTCTGACAGAGACCAGATTTTGAGGGCATTACGAAAACTTATTGAGAAGAATGTTCTTCTACGCATTGGGCAGGGTGTGTACACCCGCGCGAAAATTTCAACTCTGACCAACAAACCTATACCCGAACAAAACATTCGGGCCATTGCTATTACTGCTCTAAGCAAAGCAGGTGTTAAGATTTTGCCCTCTACCTACGAGCGTGAATACAACAAAGGACAAACAACACAAGTTCCGACAGGACTGGTGATTGGTGTAGATCGCAGGGTAAACAGAAAAATCGGCTTCAACGGAAGATATGTAAAGTTTGAAAAAGTTACCATCCGCTGATGTCTTTGAAGAAATCGCAATTGAGCTCGGAGTTGATCCCTCTTTTGTCGAAAAAGATTGGTTTGCAGTTGAACTACTGACAACCATCTCGTCTATTGAGACACCGGAAATAATCTTTACCGGTGGTACCTCTCTTTCAAAAGCATATGGTTTAATACAGCGATTCTCTGAAGATCTGGATTTCAGAATTTATACTAAATTGCATACCTGCACTCGTGGAGAAAGAAAATCTTTTCGTGAGGATATTCTTGATATATTGCGAAAAATGGATGGTTTAACGGTCATTGAACATTCAATCGAAAAAGGCAACGAGAGCCGATTCTTTAGCCTTAACATTGAGTACCCTCAAATCAATCAACCAACACAATCTTTGCGGCCGCACCTCAAACTTGAATTCAGCTTTGAAGACACACTTCTTAATCCGGAAGTCAGGGAAATTCGATCTTTCGTTACGCAATTTACTGGAGCAGAATATGATTGCAGAATAAAAACAATCTCACCAATTGAAACTGCAGCGGACAAATTCAGTGCTTTATTGTGGAGAGTAAATGTAAAAGACAGATCCGCTCCACAAGGATCTCCACGAAATGACCCGACAATTATTCGTCATCTTCACGATCTTGCCGCCCTTTCATCAATCCTTAACGACGACTCTGGATTTAAAGATATCATCAAAGCTTCTTTTGATAGAGACCTTGGTCGCGGTGGTTCCGATAGAGAAAAAAAATTAGAGGAATTGGCTAAGGATACAGTTGAAAAATTAAAGTCTGATCCACAATACAAGCATGAATATGAACAATTTGTTGACGCAATGTCATATGCAGAAGAGTTAAAAAGAATCAATTTTAAAGATGCTATTTTAATTTTTTCAGAAATGATTCACTTTGTTACATCTTAACAATTCAGTATAATTGAAAAGATTCATGATGTATTTTGTCAATTAACATACAAGTAGAAATATTGGTATATTTCCAGGCCTTTCGCAAATTGTCCGAACCTTGATTTTTATGATTTCCATGATTGACACGATTGACATGATTATTTCCGGATTTGTATAGTAAGGCTTATATTCATTTTAAACCCCCTCGCTCTTCGGGACGACGCTTCGAGGTGGTCGGAGGACCAGTGGGGGCAGGGGGAGAGGTCTTGACCGGCGATTGGGATGGTTGGTTCAGAATTCATTTTTAATTATTTCCAAACGCGATGCAGTACAATTTGAACCCGGTCGTCGGGCGTCAGTCGGGACGACAAGCTTTGTACTTTTATAATGTTCTGCACTACCTTGTAAAACAGGTGCACAATCTCCAAATGGATTGTAATTTTAAATTCCGGAGTATTCTTTGCGTGTATCGCTGATCACAAAAAACGTCTCAGCCTTGACACTCCCAAAGCCTTGACTTAGTTTAACGAGGATACGTATGTATTTAATTTTTATTATTAGAACAATGTTGGTGGGATTTACAAGACCGTTCTGATTTATACTGCAAACCTTCTAAAATCTGGAGTAAATCATCATGACTTCGCTCACCCCGGATACACCCGATTCCCAACTCCTTATCTATCAGACAGAAGACGGCCACACACAAATAGAAGTACAGTTAAAAGGTGAAACTGTTTGGCTTTCGCTTAACCAGATAGCCGAGCTTTTTCAACGAGATAAGTCGGTAATTTCTAAGCATATTCGCAATGTTTTCGATGAGGGGGAATTAACTCCGGATTCAACTGTTGCAAAATTTGCAACAGTTCAAACAGAGGGCAATCGATCAGTAAAACGGGAAATAGAATTCTTCAATCTTGATGTCATTATTTCTGTTGGGTATCGGGTAAAATCTCACCGTGGTACACAATTTCGAATCTGGGCTACCCAACAGCTCAAGGAATACATCATTAAAGGTTTTGCAATGGATGACCAGCGTCTTAAAAACGCCGGTGGTGGAAGTTACTTTAAGGAACTTCTTGCTCGAATTCGTGATATAAGGACTTCAGAAAAGGTATTTTGGCGGCAAATACTCGATATTTATGCTACAAGCATTGATTACGATCCAGGCGAAACAATGACAAAGCTGTTTTTTACAACAGTTCAGAATAAAATGCACTGGGCAGCACACGGAAAAACTGCTGCGGAAATCATTTCTGAACGTGCGGATGCAACGCTTCCTTACATGGGTCTGACTAGTTGGTCTGGGGACAAACTGAGAAAAAATGATGTTTCTGTTGCAAAAAATTATCTGAAACAGGATGAACTTGACGCACTTAACAAAATCGTTACGGCATATCTTGATTTCGCAGAGGTTCAGGCGCTTAATCATCGTCCCATGTATATGCGTGATTGGATTACAAAACTTGATGACTTCCTAAAATTAAGTGAACGCCAGATATTAATGCATTCCGGAAAAATAAGTCACGATGATGCTTTACAAAAGGCTGAAGCGGAATATCTGAAATATCTGGAGCAACAGAGGGAACAACTATCTCGTGTGGAAAAAGATTTTTTGTTGGAAGTAAAAAATCTTGCAAAAATGAAACAGCCATCTTCAGTGCCAGATAGAAAAATGAATAAAACCAATATTGAAGAGAAAACTAACAGCGATTAACAAGTTTTATAAGTCAATAAGTTCAAACAAACCTTGAACCCATTCGCCCCCTTAGCTAACACATTTACAATTAAAAAAGACTCAAGCCCGGAACTGTCTGAGCATGAATTCGAGCTGCAGAAAATAATTAAGCACACCAATTTCACCGAAAAGATAAAAAAAACGAACCATAACTACTGATTCTGAATTCTTTCTAATTTTGTTCATAGCTGTACAATAGGTATAAACTCGCAGTTTGACTAAAAGATATCCACTTCATTAAAAACAACTCTCCGATAGTATCATCACTACTTGTTTTACATCTGCAGGTTTCGAACTGCTTTCAATATTCTTACTATTCAAGCATGTGCAACTGTCTGAGCGCAGCCTTGCGGAGCGAGTTTTGCACATGCGGTATGGCGAATAGAAAATAGGGATAAAGAAGAGCATTTTTTGTCCAGTCTTTTTGTTGCGATTGACAAAAAGGACTGGTCAGGGGTTTCCAAGGGGAGAGAAGCTCCACTTGGTTTGCGAAGTTATAGGGATGGTAGGTGTTGAATTCATTTTAATAATTGCGAAAGGGATGCAATGCAATTGAAACCCGGTCGTCGGGCGTCAGCCGGGACGACACACTTTGACTAATCGCTGTCGCCAAACAAGGGGCGTGTCACCCCCTTGTAAACCCCCGACCAGCCCTTTTTTTCAATCGCCAAAAAAAGGCTGGACAAAAAAGGGCTCTTTAACATACTAATTATACCTACCGTCGAAACGCGCTTTCAAAACTCGCTTATTGTATGCAAAGATCTGTTCTGTAAGTAACATGGCGCTTTGCAGTAGCTACATCACTCAAAGAAACAACGCTCAAACAGTTGAAATCGCTAAGGGGGGGAAAAGACGAAGAGGAGTTTGAAAACATGCGGTGGTATGCGGGATGGAGAAGAGGATTTTGACATTGTCAAGGCGTGGAGTGTTGTTCGTGAATTCAAACTGCGGAAATTAATGTTTTAGCCACTTTCGCAAATTGTCCGAACCTTGATTTATAGGATTTCCATGATTGACATGATTTTTTCCGGATATGTACAGTAAGGTAAGTATTCATTTTCAACCCCCTCGCTTTGTGGGAGAGGGGGCAGGGGGAGAGGTCTTGACAGGCGATTGGGATGGTTGGTTTGAAACCCGGTCGTCGAGCGTCAGCCGGGACTACACACTTTGTCCGTATTACTTACAAATAGGATTATTAAAAAAAGGAGACGCACAGAACCATCTGCACGTCTCCACAAACTCATACCCTGTCACACGTCACTCGTCACGTGTCACTTCTTTACTTCATAAGCATTTCCTGAAGCAGGAATGCACCTGCTCCGGCAATATAACCAAGCAGCGCTACCAGAGAGATCTTTTTCAAATACCACATGAAATTGATCTTCGCAAGAGCCATTGACACAACACCAGCTGCAGATCCGATGACAAGGATACTTCCACCGGTTCCCGCACAGTAGGAGAGGAATAGCCAAAACTTATTATCAACTGCAAAATCAGTAAGTGTATACATGCCCATTGTTCCAGCGACAAGTGGCACGTTGTCAACTATCGCAGAAAGAACACCTATTACAAAGTCAATTAACAAAGGATTTTTGAGTGACTGATTAAGTGCTGTAGCTGTTGCACCAAGAATTCCGGATGATTCGAGAGCTGCGATACAGGTTAGAATACCAAGGAAAAACAGAACACTACCCATATCAATTCTACGCAATGCCGTTGTCACAGAGTAAAGCTCACGGGCTTCTTCATGTTTTTCAGCGTGAATAATCTCTGTGTAAAGCCAGAGCACACCAAGGCCGAGAAGTATTCCCATAAATGGAGGAAGGTGTGTAATTGACTTGAAAAATGGAACAAAGAGCAGCGCACCAATACCAAGAAAGAATACTGAATTACGCTCCCATGCATCCTGATTACAATCATTTGATGAGCATTCGATCGGGTCGATTTTCCCTTTAATAAAAAACGAAACGGTAATCAATGGAATTATCAGACTGACAAGACTTGGGAACAGTAGCGATTTCATCACACCAACAGACGTTATTCTATTACCGATCCAGAGCATTGTCGTGGTGACATCACCGATAGGAGTCCAGGCTCCACCCGCATTTGCTGCGATAACGGTAATACCGGCAAAAAACATCTTGTCCTCTTTGTTGAGCGAGAACTTCGATAACAGAGAGATCATGACAATCGTTGTTGTTAGGTTGTCAAGTACTGCCGAAAGAAAGAAGGTGATAATTGACATAATCCATAAAAGCTTGCGCTTACTGGTAAAATTGATTACTTTAGTGATTACATCAAAACCGTTATGTGCATTGATCAGTTCGACAATAGTCATCGCTCCAAGGAGGAAAAACAATATTCCGGCATTTGCGCCGAGATGCTCAACAAGCTGCTCTGAAATATGATGTACTCCCTCTTTGGGTGACATCAGGACATACACAGTCCAGCAGAGTACACCCGCAAGAATTGCAGAGACCGCTTTATTGATTTTTATTACATGTTCAAGAGCTATGGCGAGATAGCCGACGGCAAAAAGGACAATCATAAAGGTAATCACGATAATTCCTTTGAAAAATTAGAAAGTTGTTTACTCCACGGTGATTTTTTCGTGTTATTAAAATCAGGGAGTACAAATATACATAAAAAAAATTATCTACATGTGATTTTTGTAACATATTTTGTGCGGATACTACAACTCTGTAGAATGAAATCAGACTATAGGGCAGATTGATGTAACAACGTTACACAATAGTGTATTATGTGTGTCACTTTAAACGGAATGTGAACTATGGAGCGACCTCTCAGGTGGTATAAATCATTAGCCGACAGCAGTGTGCGTCGGGATGAACAGTGTTTTCTGCTTGATGGCAGAAAGAATCTCGATATAGTGATTGCGCAGAGGCCGGAACTGGTGTTAGAGCTTCTTGTGCAGAAGGGTGTTGATACAGATTGTGAGAAGTATGGAATCCCTGTCCGAACGCTCGAACGTCACCAGATCGAATCAATCAGTCCTCAGAAAACGCCACAGGGGATACTTGCTCTTATTAGAATCCCTAAAGAGATCTACTCTTCACAACTGCCTCAGAATGCAGGTAACAGGATTCTGCTGCTTGAACATATCCAGGATCCCGGAAATGTCGGAACGCTCATACGTACCGCTGCCGCGTTTGACATTGCCGGGGTGATACTCAGCGATCAGTGCGCCGATCCCTTTTCTCCAAAAGTAGTGCAATCGACTGCCGGGTCGCTGTTTTCAGTATGGATCCGAAGGACATCATTGTATCTTGATTGTATCGCAACACTCAGGGAAAAAGGCTATAAAGTATTTGCCGCCGATGTACATGGTTCCGGTAGTGTCAATTTACAGTGTGACAAACAGATCCTCGCATTAGGCAGTGAGGGACGCGGGTTGACAGAATCACTTCTGGGTATGACAGACGTGCGGTTCCGGATCCCAATGAATTCACAGAAAGCAGAATCGCTCAATGTGGCAGTAAGCGGCGGGATCGTGATGTACGCTGCAGGACACGCCCCTTAAATCCCACTTCGTAAAGTCCCCCTGCGGGGGATTTAGGGGGCGTATCATGTAGCAGGGATAAGGCATGCCTTATCCCTGCATGACATTAATCATTGTCAGGAATTTCGATTTTCACAATTCTCTGGTTTGAAATAAATGCCTTGGTTGTGTCTGATATTTTTACAATTTCAAATTCTACAAACTCTGTCTTCTCACGTGCCTTGTCATCAATAGGCCTGAACTGAAGCGAAAACTCTGTTACTCCTGCCTTGATGACGATCTCCTCTCCCAGAATAGTATAATCTGAGCCACTTGTTGCTGTGGAACTCACTGTCGGTTTGACAGTTACAGTAAGATCAATCGGCAGCGCATCTTTAAGTATAATTTGTGGTGCATTAATCGTCTGATTAGCGTATTCAGGTATAGTGATTGTTTGTTGTGGCTGCAACATTACTTCAACTTTCGAACCAGTACTGCCATCATTATCTTTTATAATAACGAATACCTGTTCCTTTTTAGAATCAATAACCAGGCTGTCATGCGCAGAAAACGCTGGAAGTGATGCTAGTTCTATGGATACAACTTCATCAGATTCAGCCGCATTATCATCAACAATATCAAGCGGTATTATTGCCAGCGTGTCACCCGGTTTAAATGTTACACTGCCAATGGTATCTAATTTAATATCTGCACGTGTTGCGGTTGTAAAGCTAACTTTGTAAGATATTTTTACACTGTCTGCAAGCGGTTTGCTTAACCAGATCATAGCTGAAACATCTTTATCACCTTCAGAAAGTCTAAGCGTATCCGGTTTCATACCGACTGTCGCAGCTGCACGTGCTACGATATGAACCAGTTTCGTGATAGTGTCAGAATTACCGGCATTATCATAAACTATTGCCTGAAGCGTTTGTACGCCGGCATCGGCCCGGGTTGGTATCCAGGTAATAGTCGGGTTGGTACCTTCGTATAGTTTAGTCGATGGATTTTTCAGGAACAATGTGAATTTATATGGCGGAATACCGGTAAGAGTATCCGTTTTAAGAACTATCGAAAGTGCTGTACCGGCAACAACCGAATCAGGAAAATCAGCTGCAGAGGTTTTAAACGATACCCGCGGGACCTCAAATTTTTTAAGAACCTGTATAGTTTGAGTAGTGTCATCACTTTCAAAGAATGGGTCGGATACATGCAGCACCAATCGAAGTGAACCTGTATCCTTAAGTGTCGGTTTCCAGCGGGCACTGCCATTAACCAGTGTCAATACAGTATCAACGTTGGTACCTTTAATTGTCAATGTTGAAACAAGTGCATCAGAATCAGGATCTGCAGCCTTCATGCTGATTGCATACTCCGAATCTACTGTCATGGTTGATGGTATTGAGGCGGAGAGTATTTCGGGAATACGGTTGTAGAGTATGGTAACGGTATCACATACACGATTACCGGCACTATCGTCTGCACAGATGATGTATGGCTGACCAGCCTTGTCATGTGAAAGCGTTATCTGTTTGCTGAATAAAACCCCGGTTGCATCACTAGTCGCTTTTCCTCCATTGATGGTTACCAAGGTCACCCGGTTGTTATCTGATACAAGTGCACTAAGTGTCGGATTTTTTTCACGGCATATTGTACTTTTTGTCGTACTGATCGGTATACCGTTGAGTCTGATAGCATTTATTACCGGTGAATCCGTATCAGGTTTATCAGGGTTATAGTTGATATACAGCATTTTTGTGACAATCGATGAACCGAAGTTCGATGAGTCTTTACTTAAATCAAGCTGAATCAGATTCCATCCATCATGCAGTTGCACCGGTAACGTCCAATCAGTGTTCTTTGGCGTAATTTTTTGTGAACCGGCGAACGCAACATTAACAAATGATTGAATATAGAGCTGTTCATCAGTTATCGTGCCGCTTACTCTCCCGATGATCACCAGTTGTGGTTGCATTACATAACTGGAATCATTTGACGAAACGGGTGCGCTTATAATGATTTTAGGTATTTCAGTGACAACACTATTATCAAAATGAATATAAAAAGTTTTTTCTGCAGAGGTTCCACGCTCATCAGTGGCGACGACCACAACTTTCATTGGTTTTGTTAATGTGTCGAGATTGTTGAATGTTTTGAATAGTTGTACTGATCCACTCTGAATGCTAACGTTATCAAATGCGCTGCCATTAATTGATGCGCTTTTAAGGTTTTCAGTCCCGGCAAGAGCGACTTTGAATACAAAGTTTGTCTGGTTTGTATAAACTGAATCCTTTAAAATAGAGTCGTTGATACAGGTAAGATCAAGCGTTGTAGCGGAACGTGCCCCGATCGAAAAATGCACCGATGGCGACTTATATTTTAAATCGGTGACGTATAATTCACCAATTGTACTGCTAAAGTGGCTCTTTAATATGTATCGTACCTGGCATGTATCTTCCTTGACAATTGTGCCATCATGAAAATCCCAGACATAAAGAACCTGTTTATCATCAACCTGTTGGGTTTTTAACTGAACTGTATCACCAATATTGCCTATCACAGTCTTTTGGTAAAGCGGTGATCGTACATAAAGTGAATATTCCTCAACGGAGAACTTTCCGGAGTTTTGAAGCGACCGTACTTCAATTTTTTGCCATCCGGTGTCATAAAAAGAAAATGCAATCTTCACAGGATCACCCGTGAATGCATCAAGCGGAATGGATGTATCTGCTGATGTACTCAAACGGTTATTAGGAATATGAACCTCAACCTTTCGGATATGCTCTTTAAGGTACACGACAACACACAGCGTTTCGCGGGAAAAGATCTGCACAGTATCGCGGTCGGTGAATGATTTCGTATATACTGATGCTTTTGCACGGTCGGTATCCAGAAATGGATTTGTGGGATCATCACAGTTCAGACCCAGAAAAAGTGCCCCGGAAATAAGAAATAAACAGAGTAGCGATTTAATTTTCATTGGCATCTCCTAGCATTAAAAAGCGAACGACAAGGAAAAAGAGAGCAGACCCAGTACTGCACCTGCAGCACCGGACACGGTGTGTATCAGTGATGCGTCGCGCCGGTCTCTGGCATCGATCCAGTCATCTGATGTATTCGAACGCATCTCCTGTTCATCAAGTTGTGAAAACTGTTTGAAATCCTCATCAGCAGGTTTGTATTTAGCGAAGTATGAAATCGCAGAATATGCACAACCACCCACACCAAGTACAAGTCCTGCATAGCGGAGAATCTGCTTGCCCTTTGAACCGGTTATTGTTCCGGTAACATTCTCCGGTTTTTCTGGAATGGTTACCGCAGAGGAGTCAGAATCCATTCCTGCGGATACATTTGAAATTGCATCCTGAAGCGGGCTGTAAGAATAGGGAACTTCCGGGATCACCTCTTTACGAATATCCTTGATGGTGAAATCGGATTTCCCGTTATAACTAAATATCGATGAATTAATCTTGCAGTAATCTGTCTGAGAACGTATCCCATATACAGAGTAGCGAACAGCACAATAGAACAGTTCTGAACCAACAGCACTTTCATATATATCAATACCGTTCCAGTCAAAGGGCGCCGGGGGAACGGTTGTACTATCGATTATTGATGAATCATTCTTTGAAGAAAAAATGATTGGCAGTGTTTCTGTGCCTCTGGCATAGAGTGTACCCTGGACATGTAAACCGGTAAACTCAGAAAACAAAATAACCGTTCCCGCCTCAATTGATACTGATGATCCGGGAGGTATATATATTTCACCGACAACAAGGTATCTTTTATCTGCAGTTAATGTACCACTAAGCTCACCACTGAGCTCTGTGAAATTCATCTGGGCTATACTGCTTGATGCTGTTATAGCAACAATGCTCAAGAACAATTTAAACAAATTCATTTGCACTCCACAAATTCAGGTTACCGAATAAACATAAGACGGTACTGATTTGCACCGGAATATACAATATTCCAAAACTAAAAATTACTGCAAAATTAATGCAAAAATTGTACCGTGAATACTATGTCAACGGTTCAGTACGATATTTGCTTTTCCGGATGAGTTATTTAAGAAACCAATTGTGATTGATAAACATGAAGTTACATGGATTGTTGAATATGGGCATGTTGAACATTGACTGAATCGATGAATTCCTGACTTCAATACGATTATCTGTAGACATTTTTACGGATTAAAAGTGAAACACTTTTGTTACTAATAATGTAAAGAGGTAACATTTTTGTTGTTCATCTGAAGATCCGCGTCCTTACATCAGGTATGTAAGAAATGGTAACATTTGTGTCACAATGTACTGCAATACAGCTTGGAATTATTGTTTAGAGAACTGTGATACGCGCTTTTCCTTCGCGTTTCGATTGGTACATCGCTTCATCGGTACGCTTCACAAATGTTTGCTCCTCTTCACCACTGATAGCCTCAGAGATACCCATGGAGAGGCTTGTTTTTCCAAACCTGAATGCCTGAAACTGTTTCTGGATTCTATCTGCTGCAACATAAGCCTGATTTTTATCGGTATCCGGCAGAATAATCACAAACTCATCACCACCATACCTGTAGCCGCTATCTATATCACTTCTGATACATACTTTTATCACCTGACCAAGCGATTTTAAGACCTGATCACCCATCTGATGCCCTTCGGTATCATTAAGATCCTTGAAATGATCAATATCGAGCAGCATGAGTGAAAGTTTACGGTCTGGATTACGTTTAAGACGTGAAAGCTCACGTTTGATCTGATCATGGAAGTGACGCGAATTATAGAGCCCGGTCAGACTGTCGGTGATTGCAAGTTTACTCAGAAGCTCATTTTTCTTTACGAGTTCCATTTCAAGTTTTTTCTTTTCAGTGATATCCTTTGCAGTAACCACCATACCGATAATCTGGTTATTATCACTTTTCATCTCTGAAACACTCATATTAACAAGAATTACCGAGCCATCGGAGGTACGCAGGGGAATCTCCTCATTAATCGATTTTCCACTTAGCAAAACAGAATTGATAATCTTCAATTCGTCAGATTCATTAACAAAAAGAAACTTGAACGCTTTTCCGACAATCTCCTCCTGAGAGTACCCGAAATGAAGTTGTGCACCACGGTTGAATTTGAGAATGTACCCTTCAGTATCTATGGACAAAATGATATCGGTGGAATCCTGAAGAATCGATTCAAAGTATTTGGAAATATTCTGAAAACGGCGGGTAATCATTGTTAATTTGTTGATTTTTTGCACAAAATGGTTAGATTTTGTTCTCAACCAGAAGGCTATATACACACATTGCAGCAACAGTATCATGATGATTCCAGCAAGTAAAAACCAGTTGTGAAACAGGTATACGAGTGTAAGTAGCGAGGCGTGGACAAGAAAGTTAATAGCACAGATAAGGATCAGCTGTACCCATGAAAAACTCATGTAAGAAGCAGATTTGTCACGAAATAGAGAAAAATGCATTAAGACTCGCTTGGAAATGCGTTATCGTTGCAACATGTCTATATTATAGATTAATTTTTAAAATAAATAAAGGGTATTTGTAATGGTTTCAGCAAATTAGAAACCGATTAACACTGCATTATGATGGTATTCCCAAACGAACGCTGCTTTGGAGGCGGGTATGCTTTGTCTGATTGTCATACTGCATGAGTACAGTAATTTTATATCCTATTTTCGGTACTGCTTCCTGATAACCTTCATTTCACTGTATATTTTCAGGTAATGATCTCTGCGGGATTCTGCAATTTGGCCCCTGCCTATTCTTTCAAGAACCTCACACCCCGGTTCATTGTCATGAATGCAATTGTTGAATCTGCACATACCGATGCAAGCTGCAATTTCAGGAAAATAGATACCTGCTGATTCTTCAGGAACTTCTGGTATATCAATAAATGACAAGCCCGGTGTGTCGGCAATATAGCTGTCTTTTTTATATCGGTGTATGATAATATTCGTGGTCGTATGGGTACCGCGTCCCCTGATCCCGCTGACTTCACCGATACGGAAATGGATATCCGGGAAAATTTTTGATAACAGGGTACTCTTTCCCACTCCGGATAAACCACTGAATGCACTGATCTCCCTCTCGCAGTGCTCTTTTAACTGATCTATGCCGCCAAGCGTTTCTGCAGATGTTTTAAGGGCACTGTATCCGCATTTCTGATACAAAGAGATTATTGTATCAAGTTCCTTTGATTCACTGTCACTCAGCAGGTCTGACTTATTAAAAACCAGAAGCGGCTTTATCCCGTATACTTCAGCACTGAACAGCATTCTATCAATCGATTCAAGATCAAGGTGTGGGGATTTCCATGTTGCAACAAGCACAATCTGTGTCAAATTCGCAAGTGCAGGACGCTTGATATAGCTGGTGCGCTCCTCAACGTTAGTGATTATGCCATCAAGAGAATCGCTATTGGTGACTGTAATTTGAACCAGATCTCCAGCACAGATTCTGGCCCTGACTTTTTTTAGCGTGCCCTTGAGTACACAGCGAATTATACCCTGATTTGTGTCCACCAGGAAATAGTTCTTCTGTTCCTCAACGACCCGCCCGCGGCTTTCCAAGTATGGTATCACTCCTGAGAAGATGAAAAACGTTTGAATGTAGAATTTAATATATATTAGTAGCAAGTAGCAAGTAGTTAAGTAGCAAGTAGTAAAATGGTATAAAACCCACTTCAGCTCCCCCTCTCCTTGTGGGAGAGGGGGCTGGGGGGAGAGGTCAGGGGAGAGGTCAAATGAAAAAAATCTATTTCGATATCGTCAGTGGCGCGAGCGGTGATATGCTGCTTGCATCTCTGGTTGATCTTGGTGTTCCGGTTGCATTTCTTAATGAACAATATGCTAAAATGCCGCTTGAACATATCCATCTGACAGCAGAAAAAGTTGACAGAAATGGGATTCAGTGTACTCTGATCGATCCGAAGTTCGAACATTCACACGAATATCGTCATCTGCATCAGATTCTTGATATAATTAAAGCCGGTGGATTCAGTGATCGTGTGTATTCAAAATGTGAAGCTGTACTGAATGCCATCGCTGAAGCAGAGGCGAAAGTTCATGGTGTTGACAAACATCATATTCATTTTCACGAGATCGGTGCGGTTGATACAATTCTTGACATTACCGGTGTCGTGCTTGGTCTTGAGTATCTTGGTGTTGACAATGTGGAGTTTTCGACCATTACTGATGGCCATGGGACGGTGAAAACCGCGCATGGAGTAATACCGGTTCCTGTCCCTGCGACAGCAGTGTTAATAAAAGGTTTTGATCTGAAAATCATTGATGTTCCCACTGAGCTTGTGACACCGACCGGGGCAGCACTTCTTACGGTACTTGGCAAACAACAAAAAGGTATGGCAGGTACTGTTATGTCAATCGGGTGCAGCTGCGGTACAAAACGGTTTGATCATCATCCAAATATCCTTCGCGCTTTTATTCTTGATGAACAGGAAAATAGTTCCGCAGAGGAGATTGTGGTACTTGAAACAGATATGGATCATATCAGCGGTGAAATTATGGGGCATACCGCACAGGTCCTGTTTGATAATGGTGCACTTGATGTATCCTGGATACCGCTGTACATGAAAAAGGGGAGACCGGCATATCGTCTTTCGGTAATCGCATCGGTTAACGGATATCAGGCACTTGTTGATCAGGTACTGCTGCAAACCAGAACCCTTGGTGTAAGGATTCAGAAGATGCAGCGGACTGTGACAGCCAGATCATTCAGGACGGTGAGTTTCTGCGGATACGAACTTACTGAGAAAGTCTGTGAATACAAAGGCAAATCCTTTACAAAGCTTGAGTATGATGCGCTTTGTATGGTATCAAAAGAGCGTAATGCACCGCTTATTGATCTTATGGAAGAGTATGTTGCCGGAAAATAGTAAGGTTTAATTGAAACTGCCCGGAAAAGTGTTTTGTGATCTCGGGTGTGAACGGGTACGTTTCTATCTTGATCAGCCGGTATCAAATTCAGGCCGCCTGCGGGAGAGGATAACCGGTCACCGGGTGAAACCGGGGTGTCTGGTGTTGTCAATTGATAAAAAGAGATTTGCTTGCAAACTCCGGCTCACTGGTAAGGTTGACACCCAGTTTTCTAAGTCCGGCTTCATCACCGGGCGTAGGCATATGCGTCATATGTACTTCGCAGCCACGTAGTTCCTTGATCTTCTCCATTGCTTCAGATGCAATAGGATTGCTGATCGCACTGATACTTAACGCAATAAGTGTTTCCTCAAGGTCAAGATTGACCTTTTTTCCCCGAAGAATCTCCTTCTTTAGATGACAAATTGATTCTGTGATATTGGGCGGGAGCAGGTGGATTTTATCAGGTATCTGTGCCAGATGCTTGAGCGCATTAAGGACAAGTGCCGATGACGCATGCATGAGTTCGGAATTTTTCCCGGTAACAATGGTGCCATCAATAAGCTCCATTGCAGCACCGCAATAGATTCCCTCATTACCTTTGCCATTTTGTGTACATTCAATGGCAGCTTTACGTGCAGGCTTTACAACCGGACGATCTTCAAGTTCGATCCCGAGTTCTTCAAGCAGTGATGTTACTCTGTCAATTGTTTCTTTATCAACAAGGCCCATTGCATATTCGCAGGAATACCGGAAATAGCGGCGGATAATCTCCTGCTTTGATGCTTCACGGACTACATGATCATTGATAATTCCTGCACCGGCACAGTTGACTCCCATATCAGTCGGTGATTTGTATACTTCATTGCTGCCGGTAATTTTTTGAAGAATTCTTCGCAAAACCGGAAACACTTCCATGTCGCGGTTATAATTTATTGATGGGATGTTGTATGCGTCAAGATGAAAATGATCAATACAGTTATAATCGCGTATTTCTGCTGTCGCGGCTTCATAGGCAATATTTACAGGATGTTTAAGAGGAATATTCCATATTGGAAATGTCTCAAATTTTGCATATCCGGAACGGATGTTTCTTTTATGGTCATGATACAGTTGTGAAAGGCAGGTAGCAAGTTTACCGCTGTTAGGACCGGGTCCGGTTACAATAACAAGCGGCGCGGTTGTTTCGATATGCGGATTTGCCCCGTAGCCATCATCGCTTACGATCATGTCAACATCGTTGGGATACCCTTTTGTCTTTCTGTGTGTGTAAACCCTGATACCTCTGCGTTCAAGCTTATTACGAAAAAGGTTTGCAGCGGGCTGATCCTCATAACGGGTAATAACGACCGACCCGATTGAAATTCCCCATTCAGCAAAATCATCAATCTGTTTCTGTGCATCAACATCGTAGGTAATTCCAAAATCTGCTCTCATTTTTTTACGTTCAATATCACCGGCGAAGATTGTGAGAATAACATCAACATGTGCGTGCTTCTGAAGCTCCTGAAGTAAACGCATCTTTGCATTGGGATCAAAACCGGGAAGAATTCTCGCTGCATGAAGGTCAAACAGTATTTTACCGCCAAATTCAAGATAGAGTTTATTATCAAATTTCCGGATCCGTTCAAGAATCATTTTACTTTGTTCATCCAGATAACGCTGATTGTCAAAACCGGCAGTAAACATATGTGGGCTCCGTTCGTGTACAACTGACACATGATAATTTTTTGAAACAAGGTGTAAAATAGAATCCCGGATGTGGTTATGGCAACTAAACCGGCCTCTAAAAACACCCTATGTATCATGATCTTGTTGAACGTTTTTTCAGTTTTAGCATATTTTTTTTGTTCATTATCGCTATAACCTGATTTATATTAACAGGTCTTTTTTGAATTTTGACATTAAACACATCCCCGGGAGGAATGATGCGCCGTTTTTTTACATCTGAAAGTGTTTCACAGGGACATCCTGATAAGGTTTGTGACCAGATCTCTGATGCAGTTCTTGATGCAATGCTTGCACAGGATCCAAATTCACGCGTTGCATGTGAAACCCTTGCAACTACAGGACTTGTTGTTGTTGCCGGCGAAATCACAAGTAAAGCAGTTGTTGATTTTCAGCAGGTTGTTCGTAATACTATTCGTGAAATCGGTTATACTGATCCTGCACTGGGATTCGAGGCCGATAGCTGCGGTGTTATGATCTCTGTTCATCAGCAGTCACCTGATATCTCACAGGGTGTTACCGAGGGTGAAGGCCTTCATAAGGAACAGGGCGCAGGAGATCAGGGTATTATGTTTGGTTACGCATGTAACGAAACACCAGCATACATGCCTCTGGCAATCTATTATGCACACAGACTTGTTGAGGAACTTACAAATGCAAGAGAGAATGGAAGTATTCCATATCTCAGACCTGACGCGAAATCACAGATTACGGTCGAATATGATGATCTCACACCAATTAGAATCGATACTGTTGTTCTTTCAACACAGCATGCTCCTGATGTAACTCATGAGCAGATCTGTAAGGATCTTATTGAAAAAGTTGTTAAAAAGGTGATCCCGGCAAAATATCTTGATAGCAAGACTATCTATCATATCAACCCGACAGGCCGTTTCGTTATTGGCGGTCCACACGGGGATAGCGGACTTACCGGAAGAAAAATTATTGTTGATACCTACGGTGGTTACGGTGCACATGGTGGTGGAGCATTCAGCGGCAAGGATCCATCAAAAGTTGATAGAAGTGCAGCATACGCAGCACGCTGGGTTGCAAAAAACCTCGTTGCAGCAGGTGTTGCTACTCACTGTATCATTCAGCTTTCGTACGCTATCGGTGTTGCAAAACCAATTTCAATCTATGTTGATACCTATGGAACAGGAAAAATTAAAGAGGATAAGATCGTTGAAATTATCAATAAACTCTTCGATCTCCGCCCGGCAGGTATCATCAAGACACTTGATCTTAAGCGTCCTATCTACCGTGAATCAGCACGTAATGGCCACTTTGGCCGTGAACTCCCCAATTTCAACTGGGAAAAGCTGACTATGGTTGATGCTATTAAGAAAGAAGCCGGACTTTAAGAACGTGATTCGTGACCAGTGATGCGTCACGAGACAAGTATTCCATTTAGGGACACTTTTTTTGATTTATTCAGAAAATGTGTCCTTTTTTATTTGTAGTAAAACTATTTTTGAACAATGTTGCTTTGTTTGTATCCGTAATGGTTAAGATATTACAAAGATGTATCACGACAGATCTTTTTGTGTTTTGTTGGCACACAATTGTAAATCTATGTTTTTTATTGAACTAAGCAAAAAAAAATCACACAAAGCATCGGGAAAATAGGCTATATTAAGAGATTATTTTAACTATAAAACGGGGTGAGGTACATGTTCCGTATTTTAAAAAGAGAGCAGCTTTCTGAACAGGTCTGGCGTTACAGGCTTGATGCACCAAGAATTGCAAAAAAGAGGAAAGCCGGGCAGTTTATTATTCTCCGGCCGACATCACAGAGCGAACGTATTCCGCTGACTATTGCGGATGCCAATGCTGATGAAGGATGGATTGAGATAATTTTTCAGGTCGTAGGTAAAACAACCATGGTTCTTCAGGCGTTGCATGAAGGAAGTTCGATTCTTGATCTCGCCGGCCCTCTTGGAAAACCAACTCATATCGAAAAATTTGGAAAATGTCTCTGTATTGGTGGTGGTGTCGGTGTTGCACCTCTCTATCCCATTGTATGTGCACTTAAAGCTGCTGGTAACGAGTTGACCACTATTATCGGCGCACGCAATAAAAGTCTTCTGATCCTGGAAAAAGAGATGGCTGCACAGTCAGACCTCTTTATTCCGACTACTGACGATGGATCAAATGGACGCAAAGGTTTTGTATCGGATGTTTTTAAGGAACTTATCGGTAAAGGTGAAATATTTGATGCGGCCTTTGTTATTGGTCCTGTCATGATGATGAAAGTGACAACGACGCTGACGGTTGCTGAAAAAATACCGACCTTTGCATCATTGAATCCGATTATGATTGATGGAACCGGGATGTGTGGCGGGTGTCGTGTATCGGTAAATGGCGAAACGAAATTTGCCTGTGTTGATGGTCCTGAGTTTGATGCTGCAGGAATTGACTGGAATGAACTGATTCGCAGATTGAACAGTTATAAGATGTTTGAAAGCCAGGCACGCGATGATCATAACTGTCGCCTGGAAGGAGCGTTAAAATGAGTGCAGAGGTAACTTCAAATTCCGCAGGAAAAAAATCCAGAGTACAGATGCGTGAGCAGGCACCGCTTGTACGTGCGAAAAACTTCGAAGAAGTTCCATATGGGTATTCTGAAGAGGAAGCGATTCAGGAGGCAAAACGCTGCCTTAAATGTAAAAAACCGCTTTGTGTTGAAGGCTGTCCGGTAAATGTAAAGATTCCTGAGTTTGTCGGGCTGATTGCCGATGGCAAATTTGCAGAAGCTGCTCGCAAGCTTAAAGAGACAAACGCACTTCCGGCAGTATGCGGTCGTGTCTGCCCTCAGGAGGAGCAGTGTGAATCCCGCTGTATACTTGGCAAAAAGGGAGAACCTGTTGCTGTTGGTAACCTTGAACGGTTCGCTGCAGACTGGGAACGTGAAAAAGGTGTTGTCGAAATACCTGCATGTAAACCTAAGAATGGCAAAAAAGTTGCCATAGTCGGTTCAGGTCCCGCTGGACTTACCTGTGCCGGTGAGCTTATTAAAGAAGGCTTTGATGTTACCATCTTCGAAGCGCTTCATGAAACCGGTGGTGTGCTTGTTTATGGTATTCCCGAGTTCAGGCTTCCCAAAGAAATTGTCAAAAAGGAAATTGAATTTCTTGAAAAACTCGGTGTAAAGATCGAACGGAATTTTATTATTGGTAAAACAGCAACCGTTGATGACCTGCTTAATGATGAAGGATACAGTGCAGTGTTTGTCGGAAGCGGTGCCGGGCTGCCATCATTTATGAAAATCAAGGGTGAAAACAATATTGGTGTCTATAGTGCCAATGAGTACCTTACCCGCAGTAACCTTATGCGCGCGTATTCATCAACGTCGGCAACACCGATTATGAAAGGTAAGCGGGCAATCACTGTTGGCGGTGGAAACGTTGCTATGGATGCTGCCCGTACAGCACTTCGTCTTGGTGCAGATAAATCAATGATTGTCTATCGCAGAAGTAAAGAAGAAATGCCGGCTCGTAAAGCTGAGGTGCATCATGCCGAAGAGGAGGGGATTGAATTCAATCTTCTTTGCAATCCGGTAGAAATCCTCGCTGATGACAACGGGTTTGTTACTGCATTGCGTTGTGTAAAGATGGAACTTGGCGAACCTGATGCATCCGGAAGAAGGAAACCGGTTGTTATTGCAGGCAGCGAATATGATATCCCTTGTGATGTTGTCATTATCGCAATCGGTAATACACCAAATCCTCTTATTCCATCAACGACACCGGATATCAATGTGTCAAAGTGGGGAACTATTGTCACCGACGAAACCACCGGACGGACATCAAAAAAGTTTGTCTATGCCGGAGGTGATATTGTGACCGGAGCTGCAACGGTAATTCTTGCAATGGGCGCAGGTAAAGTTGCTGCAAAGAGCATTATCGAAGATTTGAAATAGTTATACCAGTCAGGTATCTGATTGTAAAATACACAGGGTTGACTGTATTTGATTTTGCAAAACGGTCAGCCCTGTTTTTTTTAGCTGGTTTAACTATTGATACAGGCAGCAGGCCGGGATGTCATGTAGTTGCTTTTTGTCAATATGGTGGATTCCATTATGTCGGCCTTTAAATTTCCGTAAATCACGTTGTAAATGAGACACCCGACCGTAGGTCTTTGCAGTGTTGTCTCCCTCGCCAATCTCTTCCTCAACCTCAACCTCAACCTCAACCTCAACCTCAACCTCAACCTTCTTACCTTCCTCCCTTCCTACCTTCCTACCTTCTGACAACAACTCTTGTCTGCCCACTACTTTCACTATTAACAAAATAAACACCGTTGGACACATTGCCGGTATCCCACAAATAATGATTATTATTGTTATTCTGCAGTGTTTGAATTAATGTACCGGCAGCATTGGTAATCGTAAGTTCTGAATGCGGCTTTTGCATTGTACAAGAGATACGCATCGTGCGGTTGTTAATCTGCGACACTTTAATATGCGATGAAACTGTGTTTGAACGGTGTGGTACGGTTACAGCGGTTGTTAATGTCGTATCCCATCCGAGAATCTCCTTAATTTTTACAATTACAGAATCTGAAATCTCGCGGGCATCGATAGTGTCCGGATGCCAGCTGCAACCTTTTACCTGTTGCTTACACTCCATATAATAGACATTTTTATGACCAAGACTTGTTGTTTCAGCAGCAACAGCTGCTTTTGTGGCATTGTTCATACAACCTTCATATGAAATAAATAAAATTGGTGTTGATGGGTAATTACTGCGTAGTGTTGTTACAAACGAGTGAACTGCTGCACTGTATTCGTTATCGGTCGCGCCGGAACTTTTATCATTGATACCAAGTAAAATACTTACAATATCGGGTATCCATGATGCAAAATTCCAATCAGGTGATGCTGTACCGCCCATTGTGTCAAGAGCAGCCAGATACTTCTGAGGAATTGGCGTTTTTCCTCCAAGGCTCTTTATTAAACCGATTCCCGATTCCGCAAGAATTACATCCTGTGCTTTAAATGCTTTACTCGTAAGACGCGCCCAGGATTTATTGGCATTAGTGTGCATTTGCTGATCAGCGCAGGATTCAATAAAATAACCGGCAGTCCAGGAATCCCCGCAAAACTCCATTTTACGCACTGGTTTATCAAGTGGTTGTGTCTCAGCTCCATCAGAAAGGTAAAAACCTTTAAATGTTGCGATTACCCAGTACGGTTCGTTGCGTCGGACAATGCGTATAATGTGTGGTGCGGATGTCAATGATGACGTGATTGTGTATTTTTTTGAAGTGTATGAATCTGCAAAGAGTGGCGCCTCCTGTATCTTACCGTCAATTTCAATATCAAAATACCCTGCACCATCAATAAGTTCTACGCCAACAGTTGTGGTGTTACTCACTTTAATCTCAATTGTAGTACCAGACCAATTGAAACGTGGTGCCAAAGCATTTGTGAAATCAAATCTGCCATAATAATTAATGTGAGGATTATCGGCAGTAATAAGAGTGTCTGCCTGAAGTCCGCTTACATATGTACAAATACCTGCTGTAATTAACAGCAAAAAACGTCTGACTATCGAATCACCCATGTAAAATTCCTCTGCTTAGTAATTTTATAAAGAATAGTGTTGCCAATATTTATAGTGGTATTATCATTGTTTTAGGTTGTACGTTGAAGATTACTTATTTAAAAATTACCAATAAAGTTGCAAAATAAGGTAAAATAATAAAAATTTAAAGCAAAAATAATGTATTTAAGTAAAAAAATGTTGCCATAAAAAATAAAATGATTATTTTAGTCATATATCACAGATGATTCAAATAATATTTATTATAATACATCTTCAGGTTAAAATAGTAGTAAAAGGGGATTGTCATGGGCAACAAAGTAGAGTATATTCAATCATTCGCTTTTCATCTGAGACAGGCGTTGAATGTGTTGCTGTTTCAAACAGCTTATAATTTTTTTGTTGATTAAGTGCATAGGTATAGTTTACAAGCAAAGTCATGCAAAAAAACAGTGTCTATATTTGTTTTGCTCAAACAGAAATTTTTTGATGATACAGCGGAGGATGCAACATCCCACCTTCCTCTCTATTATCGATAGAGAGGAAGAGGAGAATGCCAAATTATTTTTTCTTTGTCAGCACGGTTTCTTCATCACTATCGTCTTTTAACGAAAGCTTATCATTGTTGACTGTATAAAGATAGAATTGTTGGCCGTTAATTAAAATCTGGGTAGCATTGTATGTCCAAGCTAAGGTTTCATCAGGACTTGCCAATATTAAGTTTATAAAATCTACCGCAGAACCGGTAATTGTTCCGTTAGCGTTGAATGTGTACTCTAAACCGAGTTCATTAGTCCAGGTACCTACGACACCATTCGATACAACAGCGCTGACAGGAGATGCATCATCATTACAACCTGTTAGAAAGGTAAACATGAGAAAAAGAAAAAAGCCCTGTAACACTGATTTTTTTGCCATTTTCAGGCTCCTTTGATAGAATTTGGGAAACATTGGCTATTTTAGCACTTTATTGAAGATAAATCAGAGTGCTTGCATTTGTAAATACATTTATTCTTAAAGTTAGACTAATACGATCCTTGCATAAAGTTAATTTCTCTGTTATCCTGATATTTTCTCAGCTCAACCGGTAATATTCTTATTACGTCTACGAACTCCTATACAAAATGGATGGAGAATTGACTGTTTACTAAGTAAGAATCTCCAGCATCTGACACACATCATGTAAAGAAAGGGTTACTATGAACATCTGTAGAAACGGGTTGTTTACAGCCTGCGGTTTGATTGGCGTTTTGGCAATTGGTGCATTTTCAGCCCCAGTTCCTCTTCACCAGGATACCAGAGCTCCGAAAGGGCATCATTGGTATGAATTGAAGAAAAAACAGTTTGAGAAGGTCATGGATGAGTACATCACAGCCCGAATGGGTGAAGTTAATGCTGCCGGTATGTCGATTGTCGTTGTAGACGATGAAAACACTGTTTATGAGAAAGGTTTTGGTTTTGCAGATAAAGAGCAGGGCGTTCCTGTGCAGGAAAAGACGCTTTTTCATGTCGGTTCGATCACTAAAGTGTTTACAGGAATAGCAATTATGCAGCTTGCGCAGGAGGGTCTGATTGATATTGATGCACCGATTCAGACCTATCTTCCTGATTTTTCAATAAAATATCACGTAAACACACGGCAGATGGTAACGATTCGCTCTATTATGGCTCATCAGTCCGGTATCTTCGGCGATAAAGTGTCAACAGAGGATGGTTCACAATATCCAGTAGAGGATTTCAGGACATTTCCAGAGTTCTCACAAAACGAATATGCACCTTACAATCCGGATTATATCACGGCATATTCAAATTTCGCAGTATCTCTTCTGGGCTTGATCGTTGAGCGCGTATCCGGGGAGAAGTACGAGAAATATGTTTATGATCATATTTTAAAACCATGTGGAATGAATGAATCAGGGTTTGATCCTGTAAAGGAAAATCCAACGCTGCTTGCCAAAGGGTATGATGCAGAGGGAAATCCTTTTCCTTATTACTATATAAACTGTGGCCCGGCCGGATTTCTTGCTTCAAGCAGCGACAATATGGCAAAATTTATCAAAATGATCCTGAATAACGGAAATGCTCAAAAAAGATCAATACTCCATCCTGCTACCCTGCAGTATATGTACCGGAATCAGAGTGTCTATTTACCGATGAATCTTTTTGACAGATATGCAAGTGCGTATACATTTGGTTTAAGCTGGATGCTTGAAAATCACAGTCTTGACTATCTGGGTAAAGTTGTGGGGCATGGTGGAAATTTACCTCCCTACAATAGCAATCTGTTAATCGCAAAAGATAAAAACCTTGGCGTTTTTGTTACCGCGAATTCTGCAAATTTTTACCCTAATGACATTTCCTATTACGCATTGGAGCAGGCTGCAAAAATTTTCAGGAATTTAAGAAAACCGGAATTACCCGATGTTCCACCGGTAGTTTCAATGCCGAAGCATATAAAACATTTTTATACGGGAACCTATTGCATGATGTATGAAAGTCCGATAGAAGTTTATGAAGAGAATGATACGTTGTTCGCTCAATTTCTTCATGCACCCAGATTCCCGCTTGTCTACCACGCTGATGACTGGGTGTCTTTAAACATAGATGGATCAATTGTACCGGGTATCCGTTTCGCGGTAAGAAATGTTAATGGAAAAAAAGTGTTGTGTGCAGAAAATCGAGGTAAATTTACAATTAATCGTCAGGTTGCAGGTAATCATCTTGTTCTGGATGATACACTACCGGACGCAGTGACTGAAAAATTTGGTATATACATTGAGACAACATCACAAATGCCGGCGGTTAATCTTTATGCGGATACAATATCCCGATCAAAAAAGCCGTTTATCAGGGCAGACAATCTTGATGATAACACTGTTTTTAGTTTGTTGCCTTTATCAGATGGAACGTTTGTTATTCAGGGATTGGGTAGGGGGGCACAGGAGACAGTATATTCAACCGGGGATACGTTGCATTATGCCGGGTATAAATTAGTCAAAATGCCTCCGGCACCAGTCATGAGAGCTGCAAGAAGTGCACAGTTCACCGAAACTGAGGAGCAGACCGTGCCAACAAGAACTCAGAAAATGGTTGTTGATGAATTGATTAAGAATATCAAAAAATCACAGCAGATGTAGTAACCAGACAATTTGAAAACATCAGGTAAGTATCGCTGATGATGCTATAAATTGACAGAATCAACGAAATTATACCTTAACTCTCTCCAAATCATTTTGGAGAGAGTTTTTTTACCCAATCCTTCGCGCAATGTATCACTTTTTTTTAAGACAACTACGCCACCCTCCTACGATCATGCTGAGGGGAGCAAATATATTTATACACAGTGACCTTGTCAACAGTTACATAACAACAATAAGCCCGAAGAGGGGGAGTGAGAGATTGAATAGCACATCATATCAAGTTTTGCTCCCCTCTCCTATGGGAGAGGGGCTGGGGGTGAGGTCTCATTTCTTATTGTTAATAAAAAAAGGCAGCGAAAAAACGATGCCCTTTACTTCAAACGCAGTATGCAAAGAGATCCGGAAGGCAATCTATAAGCATTTGTGGACCGCTCTGCAGATGCTAAAGAATCGCTAATGTCTACCCAGTATTTTGGTCTCGACTTCATGCATTTGACGAGCGCCTGGATAATCAGGGGCTACCTCTAATAGCTTGTTAATTGCTTTTAACGCATCAGCATGGTCGCCATTTTTATGTAGTGCAAACGCCAGATAATACCAACAGTCTGGTTGGTGGGGTGCGAGTATTGTTGCTTCTTCCGCTTTTTTGATAGCACCAGGAAAATCGCCGGTTCGAAGAAGTGCCCATGCATAGGTACATGCGATGCGGCCGGATTTAGGGTCTCCACGTGATGCAACATCGATGGCACGGAGTGCTTCATCCCAGTTGCCGGCTTTTCCGGCTTCGATGGCACGGTTTAAGTTTGCCTGAGAGTCACTCTGATTTACCCTGGTTGCAGCAGACCAAAGAGTGTCATTGGTTCGCCAGTCAGGAAGACGTAGTTCGAAAAGAATTATTGCCCTGATCAGAAAAATGCCAATTATAGCCAAAAGAAGTGGATAAATAAGCCTGATGGAAGTTTTTTTCTGCAAAACGGCCAATGAACCGGATTGTTTCCAGGAAGTTAAGACTAATACAACACCATGAGCTAAAAGGAGTGCAAGGCCGATCGAAGGAACATAAAAGTAGCGTTCCGATACCTCATTAAACATTGCTATGGCACCCGCTATCGGGAATAGACCGGCGAGGAAAATGACAGACGGTACTGCCAGCTTGCGCCAGCGAATTGAAGCTATAACCAGTGCAGAAAAGATTGCTATACCCCCCAAAATTCCGGGTACTCCTATTGAACTATAAGGGTGTGAGATGGAAAGCGGTACGAAGGAGAACGCCCGCCAAAAGTAAATGGCAAGTGCCTCGGGATATATCCGCAGGATGGTAAGTGCTGCTTCCAGTGTCGGTGGATCGAAGCTTTTCACTCCTGCTGCCTTCCGCAAAATTATCCAGATGATTACCGCAAGAGCAATGGCTACCCAGCGTGAGAGAGATTGTTTTATCGGTTTCCGGTCAGTAATATCCATTATTACTACGACCGCTATCATCATAAAAAATCCCTCTTTAGAAAGCAGACCGGCTAAAAATACCGTTCCAAAGAGAATCGTTCCAGGTATCCCGGATCGCCATTGAACTGCTAGGAGGATCAGCAGGACAACCCCGTAGAGCAGGTCATAACGACATGATATCCATGCCACCACTTCAGAGTTCTGCGGGTGGAACGCCCACCAGATTGAGGCGACCAGTGCAGCAATAATACCGACACCTCCACCATGACGCCGAAGTACTACCAACACCAGCAGTGCTGCCGCAATAATATGGAGCAGTATATTACTGATATGCAAAACGCCGGGAGGGGTTCCGAAACGTGTATCAAACCAGAATGACGCCATCGCTAACGGTCTCCAGTATGCACTTGCCTCAAGGCGTGGGGCCGCTTGACGATAGAGATCTGTGGAAATCGCTTTTTGCAGGCCAGCCAGATCGTTAAGTGCAGGACTTGGCTTCACGAGGTTTACATCATCATAAACCCAGCCGGCGTCACCCAACTGAATAAAGGTTATCGCTATACAAAGCGCTATAACCACGAAAATGGCAGAATACAGACCCTTGTTGGCGTGAAAGGAAAAATCGCTGGATATGAGTTTTGATAACATTGTATACCCTGGTTTCAGCATTGTTATGGAGTTGCCGGCAGAGGGATCCAAAACACTTTTCCATACCGGATGTATCTGGAGTTAAGGTTGTGTTACTATACTTGATCTCAGCAGGAGCCGCTAAGCTGTCTATTGGATTGCTTAATATACTAATTCTGATTTTTATTTCCAATAACAAACACAGGCGCATGCTGAATTGCAGGGTTGGCAGCTTAGAACCCCTTACGAACATTATAAAAAAGGGCAGCGATAAATCGCTGCCCTTAACTTCAAACAATCAACCTAATACTAATAATTACTTTGCAATAGAAACAACCTGCTTGCTTGAATAATTACCTGCTTTAAGAACAAGCACGTATGAACCTGATGGTGCTGTGAAATTGAATGAATGTGAACCTGCATTCTTATGCTGGTTCATAATTTCACCATGGAGACGACCATCAACGTTGTAGAGCTTTGCTGTTACATTGCCTGCTGTTGGCAGTGTAAAGGAAACAAGACCAGCATTTGTTACACGGCAGTTGAAGCTGCTCTTTGTGCTAATTTTTAGCGGTGTTACAACTGGTGTACTAACTTCTTTAAACGGCGCTGCCCAGAGTCTCTCAAGCAAAGCAACTTTTCTTTTGTCAGTTCCGTTCCATGTTCCCCATCCGCCTGTATTCTGATCAGGATCGTATGGTGTTGCAAAGACACCATAAGTATCAGCAGATTCAGGGTTGATTGACCAGTAGAAACCATTCGTCATTCCTCTGTCAATGAGATAGTCGACAAAAATATTCTGCCATTCCTCATCAACATTTCTACTTGAATTTGATCCTTCTATGAGATATTTATAACGTTTCTGATGACGTGCTTCAGCCTTTCTTGGCCAATCCATGTTTCCACCAAATTCACCAACTGCAATGGCATATCCCAGACCTCTGAGGTAACCATAGTGTTCGTCCCAAGCCTTATACATAAGTTCCTTATTGTACTTAATCTGACATTTTGCATCACCAAATTTATCTTCAACTAGGCCCTTACATTCAGGCTGTGCATCCCAGTCTGCGAAGAAATCCTGTGTACAAACGGCTGGTCCGTAACAGTGTGGAGAATAGACCAGTTTGCTCTTTGGAACATTTGGTGGATTATCTCCTGCTTCGTATAAGTTTTCACCCCAGTTTACATTGATATCACCATAAGGAGTATCTTCTTTTGTATCAGGAGTTCCATCCTGATTTCCATTTGAACCACCAATACCCTGTGCAAAAACAAGAATATTCGGGTTTACTGAATTGATTGCCTGATAAGCTTCCTCTATCAGGGTTTTCCAATCTTCCCAGCTGTAGTCCCATGGCTCGTTGAAAATATCGATACCGATTGTTCCATTTGTCAGGCCAAGTTCTTTGTCAAGACCTGCGAGTTTCTTAAGATCTGCAAGCCATTTTTGCTTATCATATGCCTGTATTCTGGTAACAGTACTTGGATTACCATCTGCTGCGCAGGAACAATCTTCACGTAGAAATGTATAATTCTCACGATCTTTGTCTGAAAATGGTGGACGTGCATCAAGACGTCCAGCTCTCCATCCGAGGTAATTCGAGCATGAGTGGATATCAAGAAGTACATACATACCAGCTTTATCAATAGCTTTCAATGCAGTTTTAAGGGCTGTGTATGCACCTTCAATACGTACGGATTCAGTATTTTTAAGAACTTTACCTTTTCCCTGCTCATTGTTATCATCGAAAGTTTGAGGAGAGACTGGCATACGAATACAGTTGAAACCAAGTTTTGCCATTTCAGCGGCATCTGAATCGTAGGTACGAGTGCTTGGATTCCAGAAAACGTTACCAATGTAAAGTTCCATAGGGGCACCGCTTGGATTATCTTTATCATTAGCAGCCTCATGACGTCCCTCAAGACCAAACCATGATCCGCCCTTTACGCGAAATTTCTCGCCATCCCTCGTAATTTCACTATTCTCAACAGACCAGACAGGAAGTGCCTGAGAAACACCACTGACCGCGAGTGTTAAGAGTGACGCAAGTAGAACATTTCTGTATCGTTTGCGTTGCATTGTTAAAAACCTCCGTTATAGTTTTGATTAGTTATGCATTTAAAGAACATATTTTTTCAAATATTTCATTAAATCGTATAAGTGTTGTGGTATCGGATGCAAACTTCTCAAGGTTCTCATCCCCCCTTGAAAAAATTAGTGACATTAGAATACTATAAGTTCAAATATCTTCATATTTTTTTGTATGTTTTTACTTTATAAGCAGAATTTATATAAAAATCTGTCAAAATGCTTAAAAAATAAAAATCGTATGATGTTGCAAAAAAGGATACCGATGAATTGCTACCCTTTGTGTACATACAGAAATAATAAAACTATCCTGCAAGTGGCTGTATCTTTCAAAAATTGACCCGGTTGCTGTAATGAGCACATCTCTACTGCGTTCTCGCAACTAATGAACTTAATCGATCGTTGGCATCTACGCACTCCCGGGATTCATCACTGGTACAATACATATCAATAAAGGTTGACCAGGCGCGGACACAGAGTTGCTTATTGTCGATATTCGGTTTCATCATATAGAAACCATCACGAATCTTTGCAAGATACAGTGACGAATTCCTGGGGATTGATTTGTTAAACGATGATGGTAACGCGCGGGCTTTTTTAAAACTGTATTCGGCTTTATCGAGTTGGTTTCTGCTATACTGAAGTTCACCGGCAAGGAAATAAAAATATCCATCGTTGCATTCAAAATTGTCCGCGATTAATAGAGCCGTCCTGGTATCATTATTCTTTATATGTGCCCAGAGAAGGTATGTAGTTAATTGATCACGATCTGATGTATTAAGTGATGTTCCCAAAAGCTCTGTGATAAGTGCACTGGAAGCAACATAATCACCGGATTTGAATAATGCCACTGCACGATTGGTGCTGTCTGATACCTGTTTTGACAATTGAGTGGCAGATGAAGGTTGCGGGGCACTCCGTATAACTGCACTTTTCTTCGATGCTTTTGGTGAAAGTGATTGCGTATTGGGAGCTGTACCTGGAATGGTCTCGGTACTTGTAGCAGTTTTGTCAATAGGAACCGGCAGCTTGTCCTGTGATCCCCATGCTGCTTTTCCGGCAGATGTTGAAAGCGAGACAATGGAACCCCAATACTTGTCTACTATGTAAACTCCACTTACTGCAGTGAGGATAAAAAGCAGTATGTAAACCGCTATTGTAACACTCTGCTGTTGTCTTGTCCGCTGTTGCTTAGGTGCAACCGGAATTGGATTGGCTGTATAATTCCTGATTATCTCCTCAAATTGACGCGTCGTTGTTTTCTTAACAATTGAGAGTAAATCAATATCCAGTTCGGCTGCATCCTGAAACCGTTTGTTTCTGTCAATTGCCATTGCCTTGTCGATAATCACATTCAGCTGTTTCGGGATATCTTTACAAAGTGACACCGCGGGAATGTATTGACCACGGGATTTGCGGTGAATAAGCTCTGTGAGCATCTTTTGGGGATAGGTTTTCTGTCCGGTCACCATTTCGTAAAGAACTGTGCCGAGGGAGTAAATGTCAGATCGTTGATCAAGGTTATCAGTATTAAGCTGCTCAGGACTAAGATACGCAAACGTTCCCATCACTTTGCCATTGACTGTATGAAGGCTTGTTTCACTTGGCCGGGCAATACCGAAATCTGCAAGTTTCACGATACCTTTATTGGTAATGAGAATATTGGCCGGTTTTATATCACGATGAATAAGACTGTCATAAACTTTTCCGTAGAGCGTCAGATCCTGTGTGTGTGCGAAGTGTAACGCTGTACAGAGTGAGTGGGTTACTGCAATCGAAAAATCAAGCGGCAGACGGCCGTTTTTTTCAAGAATTTCTTTTAGTGATGGCCCATCAATGTATTCCATCTCTATATATGGAATATCATGCCAGAAACCCATACCGTAAATTTCAACAATGTTATTATGACGCAAATTAGCCGAGATCTTAGCTTCGGTTTCAAGTCTGCTCTTTGATTCATCATCGAAACCTGGTTTTAAAATCTTGATCGCACGAACTACTTCAAGCTGTTCATGCCAGACCTTGTAGACATTTGCCATACCGCCAGCTGCTATAAGTTCAATAATACGACAGTGACCGAGGTGATCACCGTTCTGCGGCATCTGCTCTTTTGGTTCCGGGTCAAAGGGTGATTTATCCCCTGGTTCTTTACGTGTTTTGCTCATTGTGTCTACCAGTAATCAGTCCTGAAAGTTTATACAGAATGTATTTGTAATTAACCAATTCTAACCGGAGGTATCAGTAAATGATGCAAATACAAATCTAATATCGCACTTGATATTGGATCAGGTCTTAAATGCATTATAATAGATGTACAAAATGTCAAATTCTACGCTTATGAAAGAGACCGAGCCTTCATCAAACCCGTTTAATATAAAATAAGGCACATTAAAATAATAGATGCAACCCTCTTTTTCCTTCTGCAGGCACGTTTTATTTTAATGTCACTATTGAGGTTTTGCGTTACATGTTTAATGAAAACTATTTTCGATACATTTAAAAACGGAGCAAATAATGTCTTTTACTGTAAGACGTACT
Source organism: Fibrobacterota bacterium (assembly GCA_023459055.1). Classification (GTDB taxonomy): domain Bacteria; phylum Fibrobacterota; class Chitinivibrionia; order Chitinivibrionales; family Chitinispirillaceae; genus JAAZBG01. The sequence continues at coordinate 115,547 of JAEWVR010000025.1, read as the reverse complement.
CACAAATGCGGGGATCTGCGGGCAAAAAATGAGGGCGAAGTAATTGCACTTAACGGGTGGGTGCATAACTGGCGAAATCATGGAGGAATTATCTTTATTGACCTTCGTGACCGTTATGGAATTACTCAGGTCGTTTTCAATCCTGCAACTGATGCCGCACTTGCACAGAAAGCTTCCGTTTTACGTCATGAGTATGTAATTGCGATCAGAGGAAAAGTATCGCTCCGTCCTGGTACAATGGCAAATCCAAAAATGCCAACCGGTGAGATTGAAGTCATTGCGACCGAACTGGAAATTCTGAATCAGGCTGTAACACCGCCGCTTCATATAAACGATCCGGATGCGTCAGAGTCTGAAGAGCTTCGTTTTAAGTTCAGATACCTCGATTTGCGTCGTCCGAACATGCAGCGCAATATCATTTTCCGTCATCATGTTGCAGCTGAAGCCCGGAAGTATCTCTGGGAAAATGGATTTACAGAGATCGAGACACCTATTCTCATGAAAAGCACCCCCGAAGGTGCCCGCGATTTCCTTGTTCCCAGTCGTCTTAATAAGGGAAAATTCTACGCGTTACCACAGTCGCCTCAGACCTATAAGCAGATTTTGATGGTTGCCGGATTTGATCGTTACTTTCAGATTGCCCGTTGTTTCAGGGATGAGGATCTTCGCGCGGATCGTCAGCCGGAGTTTACACAAATTGATGCCGAATTGTCATTTATTGATGAAGAGGATATTTTTGTTGTCTTTGAGGGAATGATTGCGTCAATTTTCAAGAATATTTTAAACCTTGATGTAAAAACACCATTCCCGCGTATGACCTATGATACTGCATTCCATGAATATGGAAGTGATAAACCGGATATGCGTTTTGACCTCCCGATTAAAGAGGTAACATCATTGTTTGCACAATCGGAGTTCAAGGTTTTCCAGAGCGCGATTGATTGTAACGGTAACATTGCAGCGCTTGTTGCTCCTCAGTGTGGTGATTTTTCACGCAAAGCAATTGATGACCTCACTGCACTTGTTGGAAAGTATGGCGCAAAGGGTCTTGTCTGGCTGCGTTTCACTGATGCCGGTCTTGAGGGGCCATCACGCAAGTTCCTTTCTGATGCAGAAGCTGACTCACTTGTTAAAGAAACCGGTGCGTCAAAGGGTGACATGATTTTTATCATTGCAGCATCAGAAAAAGTTTGTTTTACATCGCTTGGTCAGCTTCGTCTGGAGATTGGTAAAATAAAAAATCTGATCAGGAAAGATGAGTTCAATTTTTTGTGGCTCAAAGAGTTTCCGTTATTTGAGTATAGTGATGAAGAACAGAGGTACGTTTCAGTACATCACCCGTTTACATCACCACTTGCAGAAGATATTCCGCTGATCACTACACCAGATTACTACAAAGCCCGTGCCCGTGCATATGACCTTGTTCTCAATGGCTTTGAAGTGGGTGGCGGCAGTATTCGGATTCACAACAGTGATGTACAGCAGAAAGTGTTTGAACTGCTTGGAATCAGTGCAGAGGAAGCTGAAGCAAAATTCGGATTTCTGCTCAAAGCACTCTCCTTTGGAGCACCTCCTCATGGTGGAATTGCCTTTGGTCTGGATCGCCTTGTTATGCTAATGCTTGGGCTTGACAGCATTCGTGATACGATACCGTTTCCAAAAACAAGTGCCGGTATTTCCCTTATGGACAATGCACCGGATGTTGTCAGTGACCGTCAGCTGAAAGAGTTATATATTAAAAAAGTCGAAGATTAATCGGTGTTTTTTAGGTATACTATATACCAGTTGACGTTGGAGCGTATTGCAGTACACACATACATATTGCGATGCGCGCCAAGCGGTAATTACCTGATTATACGGTTTCGTAGCAGTAGGTACAGAAGATTGAGAAAATGAAAATTGAACAGGGATTTTTAATAGGCCTTTTTCAGTGTTCTAACATCTCACTTCCAACTTCAACTTGACATTGTATCTGGTTGGAAACTATTATTATTCATAAACCTTGACCTTTTTGTAAAATGTTCGGTAAAATTAGGAGGTCTTAATGTCCAGGGTTTCTAAGGTCGTTTCTATTGGCGTATTTAGCGCTTTAATTGCTTGTGGTGGCATTGGTTGTACAAAGAAACCAAGCCAGGAGGAAGTTTCGAAGTTAGAGGAAGCCAGAGTTGCTGCGGAAAGTGCTGAAAAAAAACTTTCCGAACTTCGTCAGGAACGTATGCAGCTTGAGCAGGAACTTCAGGGTAAACAGTCAGATCTCAATGCAAAAGAACAGGAGCTCAACGACCTTCAAGAAAAGCCCTGATTGGTAAACCGTATCAAGGAGCTTTGAATGCTGGTATTGCGAAGGGTTTCCCCCGGGATTGCGGGTGTATTGTTTTTGTTTACACTCTCCCGGGGGCAGCATGGCTCTGCGCAGCATGATTCTGCTCAATATGTTATCGAAAAAGAGATGACTATCCGGGAGCAGATTGCACGCGAACAGGCAGATATCCAGTCATTAAAGAGCCGGATCGTCGAAACTGAAAATAAGATTCTTCGTAAAGTAAGTGAGCAGTATGAGATTCTTGGTATCACTTCGACGGGAGTTGATCAAACCGCAGACAAATTGCAAAAATTCTTACAAAAACTTACACCTCTTCAGAAATTGTCACCGGATTCTCTGTACGTACATAAAATTGAAGTTCAAACATTGGCTGATCAGTTTTCCATTCTGCGTTCTGAACCTGCCTGCAGGCTTTCGGCATTTTCTTCTATACTTAAAATGATTGATCAGGCTCTTTCAGAAATTCTTGAAAAGGTAGAAGTCGCAGAGAACTCATCATTAGAAAAAGTTACCGCTCAAAGAATTCAGGATAATAATCTACCAGGCGCAAAAAATAGATCAAAAAAAGTTCCAGTCAAAAGTTATACAGTAAGAAATCCCGGTGGAGAGAGGGAAACTCTATTTAAAATTGCAGGCTACCCTGAAGTATACGGTAATTCATCAAAGTGGTACCGGATTTATCTTGCTAATAAAACTGAGATTGATGGTAATTTTAATAAAAAAACAGGCGCGGGTAAACAGGGTAAGATTGTTCAGTCATATGATTATCTTAAACCCGGGCAGGTTCTGAAAATTCCAAGGTAGGGTTATAATGAGCTCGATTGTAGCTTTCATATCAGAGCTGTTGCATTGATATTGTTTAGATATATATTACTGGTACAGAATGTTTTTCCGCTTGATTGTTAATGTCCTGTATGGACTGTTGGTTAATCACAGGAATACCGGGTGGAACTGGTTGTAATAGTTACGATGTTACAGATAGTTAACAGAAAGAAAATTATCAGGTTGATAGCATAACATATGTTTAAACTTTTCACATTTAAAAAACGAGATACAGGTAGAATATCCGCGGTCAGGCTATTGCGTGATTTCAACATTGTTAAATACCTGCCATTACCGCTTGTCGTGTTCATTTGTACAATTGTTTTTACACTGATTTTATTCCCCTATACAGTATCGGTGCAATTGTTTAATCTTCCCAAAGTGGGCGAGGTCTCATCTGAGACTATTATTGCGCCTTTTACATTTGATATAATCAGGATGCCTGATGAACTTGAGCGTGAACGGAAAAAGGCCGAGAGTAAGGTGCTGCTTGTAATGCAGTACAATGCTGATAACAAAGGTGATGTACGCAAAAAGTTTAACGATCTTCGGGAACGGATTAATGTCGCAGTAAAAAGTAAAAACATTGATTCTGTCAAAACAATTGAATCGCTGGTTCAGATGAATGAGTTTTCGGTAACAACAATACAGGCAATTATTGCAAGTCCAAGGCTGATCAGTGATGCACTTTCGATCGCAGAGGATCTCATGGACAAAGGAATCTGTGAGATACCTGTCGTAGGATCACTTGATAAACTAACGCGTATGAGAGCTGATTATAATGCATCGTTTGAGCGGTATTTATTGTATGACCATGAATATGTTACATTACGAAAAGGAAATTATGAAACAACTGTAAGGCTTAGTGATCTTCCGGTCCGTGAGGTTGCGCTTGAGGATCAGATCCGCAAACTCAAACAATCGCGTCGCTATGCGGATGAATCCTTAAATGCACTATACGAAATGATGTTTAAATATGTAAAGTCAAATGTACAGGTAAATAATGTCCTGACTGATTCCCGGCGGGAGAAAGCATCACGGGATGTCGCTGAGGTAATCGGTAAAGTGATCAAAGATTCCGAAATTGTAAGGAAACATCAGGTTGTAACTCCGGATATTCTTTCCCGTTTAATGTCGCTTCAGCATGCACTTTACAAAATGGGTAACAACGAAGAAAAACGAAGAATATGGGCAAATAATACCGGCCGGTTGCTGATGCTTTTTCTTCCGATCTGCTTTATCGCTTTTTATCTTTTCAATTATGAAAAAAAACTTGTTACAAACGGCCGGAAGCTTGTTGCTCTGGCGTCAATAATTGTCATTCAGATGGCAATCATGCGCTTTGGATTGTTCATAGCTTCGCGTCTGGTACAGCCATCAGGGGAGCTTACCGCAATTATTCCGGAGTATTTAATACCCTTTACAGCCGGACCGATGCTGACTGCGATACTGTTTAATCCGTATATCGCATTCTTATCGCTTTTATACACGAGTATTTATAGCGGTGTGATCCTCGGATTTAGTCACTACTTTTTTATGTATTGCCTGTTAGGCGGACTTGTGTCAATTTACACTGTGCGGGATATCAGGTACCGTCTTCATTTTTTCAAGATTATTCCTCAGGTGTTGCTGATAAGCATTATTGTGATTTCCATCTGGCATTTTGCAAGCTTTAAAGTCTCTTTTCTGACACTGTTACAGAATTATTCTTTTGCACTGATCAGTGTTGTAATATCGGTTTTCCTGTCGATGGCTCTGACCCCGCTTTTTGAACGGATATTTGATCTTACCACTGATATGACACTTATCGAGCTTTCCGATATGAATCATCCTATTTTGAAACGCCTTTCTATCGAAGCTGCCGGCACGTATAATCATAGTGTACTTGTGGGCAACCTCGCGGAGTCAGCTGCTCAAAAAATTGGCGCAAATGCACTGCTTGCCCGTGTGGCATCATACTATCACGATATCGGGAAGATCGAAAAATCAGATTATTTTGTCGAGAACAATCTACCGGTGGAGAAAAATCGCCACACAAAACTTGCTCCATCAATGAGTGCACTGATTATCTGCTCACATGTAAAAGATGGCGTTGAACTTGCAATCAAACATAAGCTTCCCGGTGTGATAAAAGATGTCATTATGCAGCATCACGGTACGAGTACGGTATCATTTTTTTATGAAAAGGCGCTTGAGCAGGATCCTCATAAGCAGGTTCAGGAGCAGGATTTCATGTACAGCGGTCCCATCCCTCAGAGTCCTGAGGCTGCAATTATCATGCTTGCTGATTCAGTCGAGGCGGCATCAAGGAGTTTGGGGACAAGTTCACCGAAACTGTTAAGGGAACTTGTTAAAAAAATCATTCGCGACAAGTTCCTGTCATCACAACTTGATCAAAGTGACTTGACATTAAAAGATCTGGATCTTATAGTTGAAGGGTTCATGCCGGTTCTTCAGGGAATTTTTCATTCCAGAATTGAGTATCCGAAAGGGGTGTAATGGTATGCAGTCAAAGAGTGCTGTTTTTTCACGAACCCATTTTTTCATTGACCGGAAGTTTCAGGGACGGTACATGGTGTCGTTTTTTATACCGATGTTTATTCTGCTCCTGTTTATGATTTTTACACTTTATTTCGCATCGGTAACGATTATCGATACGACCACACGAATAATCAAGAAGGATATTGAAAATCGTGTCACTCTTGAATTGCAGGATCAACGGGAACCATCCGTTGAACAATATAAAGCATCACTGACAGGTATTAATGAGTATATACGTACATTTTCCTCAAATAAGGAATTCAAACAAACGGTATTAAGTTCTCTACTGTGGGTTTTTGGAGTTGGAATGATTCTTGTGATGGTACAGATTGTTTTACTGACAATATTCTTTTCTCACAAGATTGCCGGGCCGGTATACCGGTTTGAAAAGGTTTGCCATAATATGATATCGGGAAATTACACTGATCAGATACATTTACGTAAGGGTGATGAGATGCAGAATCTTGCTGTTTTGATGAATGAAATGATCAGAAAAACAGGGGAGAGGATGAAATTGCTCAAAGATGCATCATCAAGTGAAGAAAAAGAAGAAATTTTTAAGAAAATGCAAATAAATTCTTGACATTGGTTTTGGGATATAGTAGTTTTAACGTGTCTTTGAAATGAACAGGAAAAAGGAACTGAATAATGAATAGATTACTTACTACAATTAACGCAAAACTCCTTGGTATTGCTATACTTGTATTAGTAATAGGTTATATTCTTTTAGCACAGGGACCTGCAAATAATCCCTTGTCAAAGAGTGTGGCACCAATTATATTAGTCATCTCTTACTTCGTTTTGATACCTTGCTCAATAATCTTCGCTAAGAAGATTGACAGTAAGTAACTTTGAAATCGTCGGGCGTTTAGCTCAGCTGGTATAGAGCACCTGCCTTACAAGCAGGTGGTCGGGGGTTCGAATCCCTCAACGCCCAATTGAAATAGTTTAATGGACTGGTAGTTCAGTTGGTTAGAACGCTGGCCTGTCAAGCCAGAGGTCGCGAGTTCGAGCCTCGTCCGGTCCGTATATTAAGCCTACTCAGTTTTCTGGGTGGGCTTTTTTATTGGTTCAATTAGCTTGTACATTAATATATATATAGGTTGACAATTTGCGAAAATGACTTAAACAGTTTCTGCATTTGCGTATTGGGCCGAGTTTTGTTCGTTTTAAAAGATCTGCAATTCGCACAAGTAATTCAAGAGGTTCCCTGTTTTTTTCTGCTCGGTCATATCGCGCGATACACATGTAAAGCCGATAAACTGTTCCGGTGGAAGAATAAGTTTTGAACTGACCGGTTGGAGATATTCTTCGAATATCAAATTTTTGTCTGTTCTTCACTCCCTCTCAATCGCTGTTCAAGAAGTTTATATTTTGTGATATTACTATTAGTCCCTGCAATCCGGCATGCTTTACCGTTTGTATCCCGAATAATAATAACATTTGAAACGAACCATCGAAGCGATCCGTTTTTATGTTTCATCCTGTATTCGATGGTGAATCTGGTCTGGCCATTTTTGACATAATTTATAGCGGTGTCACGCACCATTGATAAATCGTCCTCATAAATAATTCCAGTAATTGCATCCAGGTTATCCTGTAACTCCAATTCATTATATCCGAGCATCTCTTTCATTTTATTTGATATGTAAATTTTACCTGACTCAATATCAATATTCCAGTAGCCATCATCAGATTCCTTGATAACAGGTTCATATTGTTCTTTGAATTTTTCCAATTCAATGCATTGTGACTGAATGGTAGCGCATAATGTAAATAATTGTTGTAATGATAAATCCGGGAAATATTGTGATGAATTCGTTTCCGGTTTACCTGATGATAATTGCGTGATCATGGTCTTGATAAATCCCTGAAATGAATATACAGAGTATACAGCAATTATTGATACAACTATTTCTAAGGCGACAATAACTACTATAAATGAATGTGATAGATCTGGAATAAAAAGACCAGTGAAGTTCAAAATTGAAAGTAAAAGAATGACAATCAGTGGAAAAATTAATCTCATTATAAATCCCTGCCAGTAATGCGCGGGTGCATATTTTTCTAATTTATTCAATTTAGAGATTATATCATGAATGAATAAATTAATCAAAAGGTGAAATTATATAATGAATTGTTCAACCTACGGTTGTAATAATTAATATACTGATTATAAATACATTACATGCAAAATGCGCTTGTTTGACCTTTTTACAGAATAAAATAAAGGGAATGTATGATCGGTATAAATACCTTATTATCAATGTGCTGTAAATGGCTGCGAAGGTACCATCAATGTCGTTAAATCAGGTTTTATTGGCCATCATCTTCAAGTCCACCTATCTGTGGGGGATTTAGGGCGCTCAATCGGCGCAGCTGCTACGTCCCAAGCTTAAATTAACGATATTGGGGGGTATAGTCTTACAATTTTTTACGTGAAAACCTCCTGACATGCGCAACGATCTTAAATAAACCCCAGGGACCGCTTAATACTGACGCAGTTGCCAGTCCGGACATCATTGATGGTACGATGCCAAGCGAACTGATATCAGATCCTGTCAGGTAAAGTCCTTTTACCGGTGTAACCGGTGCAAGCCACTTCTCTTTATAGCGTTCTGCAGTTGCTGCAAGACCATACATCGCTCCTTCCGGGCATTCGGTAAAGTCTTCTGCCGATAGTGGCGTTCCCAGTTCATAGTAGTCAATTGCTTTGGAAAATCCGGGATACTGTGCATTGACAAAATCGATAAGGCCCCGGGCAATAGTTTCTTTTAGTAAATAATAGTCACTGCTACGTTTCCCTCTTGTTTGATGCCGCCATTTTTCAAAATGTGAATAACTGGTTAATGAAATTATCGTTGCAGTTTTAAAGGTATCCGGTTGTTCTGTTGATGGAATAAAGGAAACAAAACATGATGATGGTTTCCCTTGAAGTAACGTAGTATTATTGTAGCTTGACTCATGATTAAGCGTATTATAGATCCAGCAGTTTGAACCGGTAATGCCAAGCGAACGAATATCACCCTTTAGTCCAAGATAGAGCGCGACACACACTGATGGTCTATTGAGTTCCCTGCATTTTTTTACAAATGGAAAGTTGTGTTTCTCTGCTATGAGTTTTGTAAATGTATTGAACGCTCCGGCACAGGAGACTATGACTGGTGCAGAATATTCCCGACGGATATTCATACCCTTTTCCCTGGTTTCGACAGCTACACCGGTAGCACGATTATTATGAATAAGAATCTCTCGTACCTTACAGTTTACAATTGTTTTACCGCCATACTTTTCAATCTGAGGCAGACTGTTTTTAGCAATCTCTCCTGAACCACCTTCAGGGTAGTAACCACCATTGATAAAATGCTGTACAATCAAACCATGGATCATAAAAACGCTTTGTGATGGTGGCAGACCATAGTTACCCCATTGTGATGTCAATATTGATCGCAGTTTTTCATCTTTAAACCTTTTCATATAGTCTTCTGTGGACATTAGCGCGAGGCGATCATGGACCATTCTGACAAGAAATACCGGTACTTTTAAAACTGCTGGTAAAAAACGGCTGAGAAAATCACAGACAAACCAGAGTGAAACTTTGTTAATGTCGCGAAAATATAAATGGATAGCTTTTGATTCATGGGGAAACCTGGCAAGAAGATCACTTTTGAACTTCTTTTTATTACCGTACATTGAAAATGTAAAACCGGGGTAGATAAAAGTTTCAAACGGCTCCGGAGTTTTCCTCCATGTCAGTTTCCCGCCAGTGATAAAATTCATTACAAGTCCGGCCAGTTTCTTGTTGAAAATCTCGCCAATATAATGGAATCCGACATCCCAGGTATATCCCTTACGGGTGAAAGTGTGAGTATATCCACCAATTCGATCATGTTGTTCAACAATGAGTACACGTTTTTTGTTGATACTGGACATCAGAGCTGCTGTTGTCAGAGCACTTATTCCTGATCCAATAATTATGATATCAAATGGTTTTTCGTTCAAAGATGGTATCCCGGTTGGATATGATGGAAAAACAGGACTGATTGTATAACGCTCCTGAACTAATAATAAATTATTACAATGCACTCCGGCTGAAAATAATTACGCTGTACAGAACTGATTCCGGTTAAAAAAAACAACTATTAATCAGTGACATATAGTAATTTAATTGATTAAATTTCCGGAGTTGTGCATGAGTGGTACCTGATTTTTCCAGATTATCACTGCATTTCAGGTATGTATGCTGAAGTTTACGTTTTTAACTTTTATCAGGGAATATGTTAATGGCTGAAAAATTTGTTTATTATATGCACCGGTTAACAAAGGTGTATCCGAACAAAAAAGAAGTGCTTAAGGATATATCACTTTCCTTTTATTATGGTGCGAAAATTGGTATTATCGGTGTAAACGGTTCAGGAAAAAGTACCCTGATGAAAATTATGGCAGGTATAGATACGGAATTTCAGGGTGAAGCATGGCTTGAAGCCGGTCGCACTGTAGGATATCTTCCACAGGAGCCGAAACTTGATGAGTCTCTTGATGTAAAGGGAAATGTTGAGCTCGCTGTGAAAAGTACCCGTGATTTGCTTAATGAATTTGAAGAGGTTTCGAATAAATTTGCCGAGCCGATGTCCGATGATGAAATGGATAAACTACTTGAACGTCAGGCAAAACTGCAGGATAAAATTGATGCCGTTAATGCATGGGAATTGGATCGTCAGCTTGAAATCGCGATGGATGCGCTACGGCTGCCTCCCGGTGATGCAGATGTAAAGACGCTGTCAGGCGGAGAACGTCGCAGAGTCGCGTTGTGTAAATTACTGCTTGAGAAACCTGATCTGCTGCTTCTTGATGAACCAACGAACCATCTTGATGCAGAATCAGTCGCGTGGCTCGAAAGATTTCTTCGTGAGTATGCGGGGTCTGTGATTCTGGTAACACACGACAGATATTTTCTTGACAATGTGGTTGGGTGGATCCTTGAACTTGACAGGGGTAGAGGTATTCCCTGGAAGGGCAACTACAGCTCATGGCTTGATCAGAAAACGCAGCGTATGGCACAGGAAGAAAAAGAAGAATCGGTACGTCAGCGCAGACTTAGAAAAGAACTCGATTGGGTTCGTCTATCTCAGAAGGCACGTCAGGCTAAAGGGAAAGCCCGTCTTAATGCATATGAAGAACTCCGTAATCAGGAATCTGCTGAGAAGGTCACTCAAGCAACTATCGTTATTCCCCAGGGTGCGCGTCTTGGTAATGTCGTTATCAATGCGGAAAAACTGACAAAAGCATATGGCGATAAATTACTGTTTGAAAATCTTGAATTCAGTCTTCCAAGAGCAGGTATTGTCGGTATTGTCGGGGCTAACGGTACAGGTAAAAGTACCTTACTGAAAATGATAACCGGGCAGGATACACCTGACAGCGGAGCTGTGATTATAGGAGACACTGTACAGTTGAGTTATGTCAATCAAACCCGTGATGCACTTGATGGTGAGAAAACCGTTTTTCAGGAGATTACCGGTGGAAATGATATCATTATGCTTGGTAAGATTGAAATGAACTCACGTGCGTATGTCGGCAAGTTCAACTTCAGTGGCGCGGATCAGCAGAAACTGGTAAAGGAACTTTCAGGTGGAGAACGCAATAGAGTACACCTGGCTAAACTTCTGCAGTCCGGCGGTAACGTATTACTGCTTGATGAACCCACAAATGATCTTGATGTTGAGACACTTCAATCACTCGAACAGGCTATCAGTGATTTTTCAGGATGTGCTGTGGTCGTGAGCCATGATCGCTGGTTTCTTGACAGGCTTGCAACACATATTCTCGCTTTTGAAGGCGATAGTACGGTTATCTGGCATGAAGGCAATTATGCATCATACGAGGAAAATCGTCATGAACGTCTGGGAATCAGCGCAGATCAGCCTCACCGTGTAAAATACAAACCGCTTGTTAGAAAATAGTACATTTAATTGGCGTAATATTTGAGTCGGCATTATCTTCACCGGGTAGTGCCTTTTTATTACATGCTTTTACTAGCCCCCACCTCGTCAGGTATTCCCAAGGGGGCTCCCGCAGGGGGACATCAAGAAAATCAAGATCTGAAAAGTCCCCCTGGGGGGGACTTATTTTGACGAGTATTGGGGTGAGTTTTAGGGGGTGGGATAAGAAATGACAATATCAACTGTTTTTTAAGTTTTGTACTGGAAATAATTCTATCAACATAGAATAATCTGAATAGAGAACGTCACAATTATAACAGGAGTGGATAGTATGCTTGGTGATACAATTAAGCGGATCGAACATGAGATCGCATACAATAAATCTATTAGTGACCATAAACGTAGTGAATTGATGAAGTTGCTTGGCGAACTCAAGATAGAGATTAACGAGTTAAGTAAAAGTCACTCTGATAAAGCAAAGAATATTGCAAAAATTACAGAAGCATCTGTGCAGGTTGCAACAAGTGAAACGCCTGATCAGGAACTGCTTGACAATTCACTGTATGGTATGAAACTATCGGTACGAACATTCGAAGTAACACATCCCAAGCTTGTGGGTTTGATCAATACAATAGGTCAGACATTGAATAATATTGGAATATGATTCTTTACGTAATAAAAAAGGCCTGTTTGTGTGTTAACAGGCCCGCATCAGATCATTTATGATCAGTTGGTTTTATACAGGAATTACGTTCTGAGCGTTAGGTCCCTTAGCTCCATCAACTTCTTCAAATTGCACCTTCTGACCTTCCTCAAGCTTTTTGAAACCATTTGTCTGGATCGCAGAAAAATGTACAAAAACATCCCGGGAACCATCATCAGGGGAAATGAAACCGAAACCCTTAGCCTCATTAAACCACTTTACTACACCTGTAGGCATACTGCAAAACCTCTTTTTTAAATGAAACAAATACGGTCAACCTCTAACAATGATAGGGTACCGCTACGGCAACTTATTTTAAGATATTTAATGCCTCTCAAAAAGGAAAGTAAATTCTTATCTGTTTAGGTAAAAAAATGAATGTATGTGTTAAAATGCCCGATTTTTCAAGCTGTTTGTCTAGCATGATATGATTGCTTATATTATATGCAGTTGTAAATAGATGATGTTTGTAATATAAATTTGTAAAGAAAAAGATGCTGTAGAACTATGGTCATACAGCATCTTTTATTTACAAGGTGATTTGTTTGTAGTGTATTATTACGGTCTGAGTCCATACACTTCAATTGAAAAGGAGCCTTTTTGTGAAGAGTGTCGTTCTGCAAGAAAAAGTGATACCGGATATATTTTCTTTTCCCCATTAATCATATAATTTTGAAGGGTACAAGAACCTGTTGTTAACTCATGTATTCCGCCAAGGTCAATTGCCAAAATGCCATCGATAAACAGCCAGGTATCATCATCTCCACTAATCGTAATGCTTTTTGAATCAGCTCCGATGTACACATTCATGTCCATCTGCATCGTGAATGAATAGTTATGAATATTACCTTCGTTACCAAAGCCGGTATTGTCAAGAGGAAAGAAACTGGGGTTATTACATCTGTAAATGTTTGATCCCTGAATCTTTAAAAACATTAAACTGTCATAAATAACAATATTTTTAAATGATGTGTCATGATCCAATTTATTTATGCTTAACATTGCTCCTGTTAGTGTATCGTAGCTTGGTGATGTATATTCCTTATTTTTTACAGAATCTGCCCAGGATAGAAACCAGTACTTCATATATGTGTTCATCATGATGTTCGAACCTGCAACAGGTTTTCCTGATGCGTCAAGCTTAGAATCGACCATCCCTGTTTTTAGACCCGTTGGATGAGGCTGTTCGAATTCCGGGTTTGTTCTATCCGAATGGAAATCGTAATAGGTAACCGGGACCCTGATCGTATCCGGATAATTCCACTCAGAAAATACAGTATCCTTTTTAAATAATATTGTATCAGTAACTGTTTTCGTTTCTGAATGTACGCTTTTTACTACATTTCGAAGAGAATCACGAAACGCTATTGTATCAATAATGATTTCTGACGAATCCAGCGTGATTGAATCAGCTTTTACAATTGTATCCTTCCATAGTGTTGTGTCACCCAATTCAATTGTGTCAAGCATTACCGTTTTCTGAAACGATCTGGTTGAATCACGGAAATAGATGGTATCACCCTGTTTAGTGGTATCAAATGTTTTACTGGTAGTAATGTATAAAAGAGTATCAAGATACGTGCGCTGCATACATTGTGATGGTTGTAAGACTGGACATGAATACTGAAGCAGTAGTTTCCGGAAGAGAAACGTACCGGATTGACGCTTATGGATAGTGTAATAACCGTAATTCCGTTCCATAATAGTATCAGTTGTATACATACTATCCACTTTGACGTAGGTACTGTAAACCAGTGTGCTGTAAAGTATAAAAGTTGAATCGTTCTTTTTTAATGTATCAACAGTTACCAGTGTGTCCTGTGTGAACTTAAAGGTGTCAGATTGGGTTCTTTCACTTCGTCCAAGGAGTATTGTATCTTTTTTCACGGTAGTATCTGTCTTGACGATAGTGTATTGCTGCTGGTTTGTATCAATAGCTATAGAAAGTGTGTCCAGACGATTAGGCCCAAGTGTATCTGCATTGGTATAGATCTTCATTGTGTCTGGTATCAGATCTTTCAGCAGTACTGAGGACACGCTTCGTGTTGTGATAAAATTATTAACGGTAATTATTGCAGTGTCCTGGCCGCTGATCGTTACTGTTGATATCGTTTTATCAGTATTTAATAGTGATGATGAACTTGTGTAGGTTACAGTATACGCCCCTGCCGGTGCGCTAAGAATGTACATACCTGGTGATGTAACATATTCAACAATTGATGTCCCTGGAATGGTAAGAACATATCCGGCTTGAAATGATGTTGAATCAATCCGTACCTTTATTGCGCCGGGAGTTTCAAGCTTTATTTTTGATAGTGCAATTGATTTATCGGGTGTTACAGTATCCGCACTCCGGATTCTCTTTATCAGGCGGTAACGGTAGTTGACATCGGTTGACGTAAGATTGAACGCAGTGTCGTTTCTGAATTGTACACTGATAAGGCGAACACTGCCGTTATCGTCGGTAACACCCTGAGCAAATTTATTCAGGTTCGTATCCCTGACAATGTTGTGAGTAACAGGCAATAGAATAACCGGTACATTTTTTATTGGCATACCTTCTTCATCAAGAATTGTCGCCGACACTGATGGATTACCTACTACAGATGCTCCGGCAAGAGGATCACCACAGGAGAGAAGCACTATACCTGCACATACTATACTCAGAAGTACTAATAGGCCAAGCCATCTCATTTTTAATAATTTCATACGTTCTCCTGTCACCTTGTATTCGGAAATAATTGAAATGCGATTGTGTAAACTCTCTTTTTGTTTGTAGTATCAGATTCCGTTTCGTTCAAAAGTGTTATGAGTTTGTTACGGAATAACTGGATCTCTTTTTTGACAGCTTTAAACTGCGAGTCAGTTATGGAGCCGATTATGCAACTGATGTCGCGTTCATCCGATATACAGGTATTAATTGAGTCGGCTGCAAGCTTCAGGTTTTCAAGATGGAAATTTCCAATAGACAAAGAGGTTACAGAATCACCTGTAGTAATAACCGGGTTTGTCTGAATGTATTTGACCCCGTTATATTCAAGAAGGCCAAGTTTTAAAAGCAGTTCTACTGATGCCCGTGCTTCCCGCTGTGAAATCTGGGGGGTCAATTGTCTCCCGAGTAGCGCATAATCACCTTTAAAATCAAAATAAGTAACCAGTTCCCTGATCGTATTGTGATACCATTTTGAATAAAATGAATATTGCTCGGCGATAATCAATTTCGCTTCTCCCGGGTTTTTAAGATCAATCAGAAATTTAAAGAAATGTTCTCGCTGAGCATTTGTCCGTGCCTGATTGAAATAGACAAGATTTTTAAAATAATTAAACTCCTCATCTGTAAATTCAAGCGCTCGCCCGAGCGCAAAAACCGATTCCTCAGACAAGTTCTTTTTTCCATCAATAACGTCTTTAATATACCCTTTTGATTTTAAACCGGCCTTGTTGGCTAATAACTGGTATGAGAATGATTTACGCTGCGATTTCTTGTCAAGATAAAAATCGCTGAGAAAAATTCTATAGTCAAAATAGTCAAAAATTGATTTCACTGTAATCCTTTTGAGAACAATCCACTATAAATATATTATAAAGGGCGTTTATAAGCGCGTTTAAACAATAAGTAAAGCATTTAAAAGGTTCTCTTTTGGAGAACCTTTTAAATGATCGATACATGGTCCATTACTGTTGATAGCCCGGAGTTTTGTTGTATATACAAATTTGAGAATTTGACTTTTCGTAACAAGTATTGTTGACAATATTTTAACAATATTTAGTAATAGATTTTTATTTAACGTAATTATAATAAGTTACAACTATCTATGTGGGCATTTCTGGCCACGGTATTTTTAAATGGCAACCAAATAGATTAGTCATCTGCGGTAAATTGCTCCTATATTATAATCATGTGCTTAATTAAAAAATATTTTGATTATCGCGATTTTCTTCATGATTATTACATTTCCAAAAAAGAGATAAACGCCCATTTTTCGCTGAGATATTTTGGAAGCAAGATCTCTATTGATCCATCACATCTGGTTAAAATTTTTCAGCATCAGCGTCACATCGGAAATGCATCCATAGAAAAAATTATTGATCATTGCGGATTTAATGGATCGGATGCAGAATATTTTGCAAATCTTGTGCGTTTTAATAAAGCAAAAACCTCTCATGATAGTAAACTCTATTATGAGAAGATGCTTTCAGTTAAAGGTGTTGGTGCACACGCCCTTGAAAAACATCAGTATGAGTATTATACCAAATGGTATCATTCTGCAATACTTACGCTTCTTGATTTCTATCCATTTACTAATGATTACGCGGCTCTTGCAGCAAAACTCTCTCCTCCAATCACAGAATACAAAGCCAGAAAATCCATTGAACTTCTTCATAAATTGGGCCTTATAAAAAAAAGAGAAGAGAATTCTGATGTAAGAAAAGGTAGTTGGGAACTCACCCACAAAATTATCACAACAGGTCAGCGTTCCCTTGCAGTACGATCTTTTCAGGAATCAACCATTGAACTTGCAAAAGAATCGATCGAGCGTCATGCCCCTGAAAAAAGAAATATTTCAACAGTTACGATAACTATTGCAGAAAAGAATTTGGACCGTGTCAATGAAATCATCACTCAGGCCAGAGAAAATATTCTTAAACTGGCTTTTGATGAAGAGCATCCGGACAAGGTATACCAGCTCAACATTCAACTTTTTCCATTGACACAATAATCCGGTTAATACAATGAACAAATTTAAAAACATACTTAAAATTTTAATAACCGTAGCGATTGGCGTTACTATCGCATGCTCGTCAGGAAACCTTGCAGGAGCAGGTTCGGAAACGACAAACAGCCTTACAGGTACTGTAGCAAGTCTGAACGGTCAGCCTGTAGCCAGCACGATTGTCTATCTTATTCCATCAGATTTCAATCCTTTACAAAGAGAACTATCAGCGCTGGCTTCAGATACCACCGGTGATAACGGCAAATTTTCCTTCGACAGTATTGATGCCGGTCTCTATAACCTGATAGCACGAAACAGGGAAACGTCAACAAATCTAATTGTTAAGAATATAAATTTCCTTGAAAATGATACAAATCTAGTACTTCCGCAGATAAATCTGTCAAAGCCCTGCACAATTAACACTGATTTCTCTCTCTGTGGAAACCAGGATTCCGGGTATATTTACATTCCGGGTACAGATGTTTATGCTTATGTTAATGGACCATCAGCAGTATCATTGCAGGATGTACCATCAGGTGAATTTGATTCACTTATTTACGAAAACTCTCAGGGAAAATCGGTCAATACACTCCGTTCATCAATTACGTTGACATCAGGACAGTCTATTTCAATTGTAAATCCATTATGGAGAAATGCAAAGACTATAGTGCTCAACACTTCCTCTGATGGTGCAGCTATTACAGAAAACCAGTACAATTTTCCGGTACTTGTTCGTTTTGACAATTCCAATTTAGATTTTACATCAGTAATTGATTCCGGTAAGAATTTACTCTTTACAGACAGGCATAACAATCCATTGACGTATGAAATTGAATCATGGGATCCTGTTTTGGGGAAAGCAAATCTATGGGTAAAAGTTGATACAATTTTTGCAAATAATGCTGAGCAGTATATATTAATGTATTGGGGTAATGAACTGACTGAAAACCCTGTTATACATTCCGGTGTATTTGATACTATATCCGGTTATCAGGGTATATGGCATCTCTCGGACAGACTTGGTGATTCGATATCCGATGCGAGTGAGAATAATTTCAATGGTATTGCATATGGTATGGATAACAATGCTGTAACCAATGGTATTATCGGTATGTGCCGACAGTTCAACGGATCATCAGGCTATATACTATTCCCCAATACTGCTGGCGGGAAACTGAATTTTCCCTCTGAATCCCGTTATACAATTTCAGCCTGGGTATATGTAGACACACCGGACAGTCTTTCTCATGTTGTTCTTTCAAAAGGCAACAATCAGTATTTTCTCTGGTATACATCAATGCATAAGAACACTACTTTGTGGGAATTTACAGAGTATCATGCCGGTACCGGGTGGGATCTGTCAACTGCAAATGTCACCGGTGGTGAGTGGCTTTACATTGCGGGAATACGCAATGGTACCGATCAGCGCCTTTATATTAATGGCGTATGTGTTGATTCAACAGGCTTTCAGAACATTGGTACATGGTCACGTGATGAATCGTTTGATGTCACCATTGGACGATTTATGCAATCGGTAACAAGTACGATCGACTTGAACAGTTTCTGCTATTTCAATGGCAAAATTGACGAAGTAAGAATTGTCAGCCGGGCTGTTACATCCGACTACATCAAGCTCTGTTACATGAATCAGAGAGCAGATAATAAGTTTTTAATTATCAAATAAAGGGAGGGAATTTATGAATCGTAATGTTGTGAGAAAATCGGGAGTCTACAGGATTCTGAATTGTGTGCTTGCAGGAGTGGTTACCACTGCTACGTTGACTTTTGCTGCGAAAACCGAAGTGCCTTTATTTCTTTTCTCCGGGCAGTCAAATATGGTGGGTATGGGTGCAACTGTAACTGCTGAACAGCAAAAAATAACCAATAATGATATAAAAATCTATCTGGATGCAGAAGGTGATCAATCATTATTAAAAAAATGGTCTGCATTTGGTCCGGGCTTTGGAAATACTAAATCAACTTTTGGGCCAGAACTCTATTTTGGTAAAGTATTATCAGATTCAATGCCTGGAAAAAAGATAGCATTTATCAAAGTTGCAAGATCAGGAACATACCTTGGAAAAGCAACTGAATGGTTACCTCCAAGTTCAAATAATGGAACAGGTGGAACGTATTATGCAGCTATGATGGTTTCAATAGACAATGCTTTGAAGTCATTTAATAATGCATTTGATACATCATTGTATACACCTAAATGGGCAGGTTTTATCTGGTTGCAAGGTGAATTTGACGGGTGGAATGATGCTGATAAAGTTTATGCAGATGCTTACGAAAAAAACCTTACAAATCTTATTAAAGATATTCGCACAAAAACTGGCGCTGCAAATCTTCCAATTATATTGCCAATGATCGATGCATCATCTTCCTGGAAATTGCATGCAACCATTCGTGCTGCAGATGTTGCTGTAAGGAATAAACTTCAAAATGTTGACACTATGGATACAAAGGGACTTCCGACTGATGGCGTTCATTACAAAACGGCAGGAATGGTAACAATAGGCCAAAGATGTGCCCAAAGGTGGCTTGCAATGAAATATTTAAGCACTGTACCTGTAATTTACCAGGAAAAAAACTGTCGCGGTAACGCTAGCACACTACGTAATGCGTTAAATAATACTGCGATTTTCAATCTTACAGGAAGACAGATTGGCAATTCAATCACCAATGTAAAGGATAGAAATATTTCTTCAGGTAGTATGATTTACAATTCTAAAATGATATCGAATGTAAACAACCCGTTTTCTAATCGATAGTATTCACATTTAGAATGCATACATAGTATTTGTATGCATTCATCTTTATATCTCCACAACTATACCTTTATGTTCTCAGTTCTCTATGGTAAATTTCTTTTTTGTCCTTAAACCACCAAAAACATAACTATAAAGTTCGCCGTGAACACAGAAGAAGAATATTTTAGGTTTTCGGGCAGGTTATTTTGTTTGTAATTATATATCAAAGCCTTATTTCAAAAGCCTTTTTTGAGTTTCCATCAAACCCGGTTTTTTCATAAAAACGATGTGCATCTTTTCGTCCAATACCACTCTGAAGCATCACCTTATAACAGTTCTTTTCTTTTGCAAAATCGATCAGGTGGTTCATGAGTGCAGTACCGATTCCACGTTTACGGTAATCGCAATGTGTGATAACATTTTCGATCACTCCATAAGAGCGCCCACCTCTTGTAAAGTTAGGAATTATTGTTATTATCGACGATGCAACTATTGTATGGTCAATTTCTGCAATAAAACAGGTACAACGGGGATTCGATGAAAAATCAGACCAGACTGCAGCTATTTGCTCAGGAGACAATAATGGATCCGAATTACTTAATTGTTGATACAATACAAGCAATGGTTCAAGATCCGATGATACTGCAGAACGTATAATCATAATACAGACCTTTTGTGTAAAAAACAAAGGGGCATCGCTGCCCCTTTAATATAGCTTACCATTAATGAAACCGAATTAATGTTCAAGCTGGATTGTTATTGTCGGCTGATCGCAAACTTCTGTCGGTCCAAAATACTGAATAGGACCCGGATACTGGAATGCATCTTCAACGATCCATTTTGCGCGATTGGCAACAAAAGTTAAAAATGGCTTTTTGTCAAGTTCGACAAGCGCCTTTTTAATAACTGGTTTATCTTTTCCGTGACGACGCTCAAGGTTCATCATCATGGTAAGCGGTACACCGCCGGCAACCCACTGATCTGCCGGTTTTGTCAGGAAACGTACTGATGAAAGGTAGCCGGATTTTCCTGCACCGATAAGTGCTGATGCTGTATAACCAAGGCTATAACAGTAATCCGCATCAAAGTTAGATGGTGCAGCACAACGGCCTTCATAGCCGAGGAAATGATTCTGGTAGCTGAATTTACCTTTGTATTCACCTTTGGATTTCCACTCAGCAAGTAGATCCCCAACCAGATCAATCAGCAGCTTTTCTGTTTCAATTCTTGATACCTGAACATTGCCATGTGGATCACGGTCCATAAGAAGCTGCTGTTTGATTGACAATGGAAGAATCGAGAATGCCTGAGAACTTTCACCGGTTAATTTGCTGCTTACAAACTGCAATTTATTATCATCTGACAATGTGTCGAAATGTGCTGCATTTTCTGCAAGAAGGTCATTCAGTTCATCAATAAGTTTCTTAACTTCAGGAACAAATTCAATAAGACCTTCAGGAACAAGCACAACACCGAAATCCTTACCTGCTTCTGCACGTGTTTTAACAGCTTTTGCAATATCAGTAACAATCTGACGCAGTGTCATTTTCTTTTCAGCAACTTCTTCAGAAATGATCGCATAGGTTGGCTGTGTTTTCAGCGCACATTCAAGACCGATATGTGATGCACTACGGCCCATCAACTTGATAAAATGCCAGTATTTTTTTGCACTGTTTGCATCACGTTGAATATTTCCAATAATCTCGGAATACACTTTTGTAGCAGTATCAAAACCAAATGATGTCTCAATCCATTCATTCTTAAGGTCACCATCAATAGTTTTTGGACAACCGATAACCTGAATACCTGTATTCTTCTTCAGGAGGTATTCTGCAAGCATACATGCGTTTGTATTTGAATCATCACCACCGATAACAACAAGTGCGGTAATTCCGAGCGCTTTACAGTTAGTGATTACCTTGTCGAACTGATCCTCTTTTTCAAGTTTCGTTCTACCACTTCCAATGATATCAAAACCACCGGTATTTCTGTATTCGTCAATAAATGCATCATCGAACAGAACATAACTGTTATCGGTCAATCCACTGGGGCCACCCTTGAAACCATATAATTCATTTGATGCATTAAGTTTTTTGAGACCATCATAAAGCCCTGCAATTACGTTATGACCACCAGGTGCCTGGCCGCCGCTGAGAATCACTCCTGCTTTGACAAGTGCACCGGCACCGCTGGCTCCTTTTTCAAATGTAATAACCGGAAGTCCGTATGTATTGGGAAAGAGCGCTTTAACCTCTTTCTGATCTGCAACGGATTCTGTTGGTGCCCCAAGCGTCGGTGCAACATTACTGCCATACTGCATAAAAACTTTCGGCAGTTTTGGTTTATAAGCCGCACGGGCTTTTTGCAAAGGAGAAATCTGCTTTGTCATTAATGAGTTCCTTTCTCAAGATATGTATCAGGACAAAAATATTGTAAATAATCATCACACGATATGTACTACTGAAAAACATGATAAAATACGCTAATTGCAGGATAAAAAAAAGGATAAAATTACTATATGAACAATATTGCTCAATTTAGACAATCTGTCATGGAGAAAATGATTAGTCAAATCAATCAGGCAGAATGGAATAAAGGAGCTTATACAGCTCCTTTATTTTAAAATCTCGTTTTTAACGTAGTTTTATACCACTACGGAGCGGGAAAGGCTTTCGTGCTCCGGTAAGCAGACTCCCTGCCGGTTTTGGATAGGGAAGTGAAACAAGACGTCTGGTTTTATGCGCTGCACGCAATGGATTTAAAAGATTTGATCTGTTGTCCTGTTTAACTTTTTTCTTTCTCTGTACAATGCTGACTATCGGACGTGAGAACAGAAATGTTACTTTTCTGCTTGTACTCTCGAAAAGATGTTCCGGAATAACCGTTTTGCTCACCTGTTTCCTGACCTGTACCGGTGCTTTCGGCTGAACACTCTTTTTGGCAGTTGATAATTTTGGTACAGCAGCTTTTTTTGTTTGTACATATGACTTTTTTACAGGTGTCTTTTGTACACTTACAGTTACCGGTTTTGTTACTTTTTTAACAGTGGATTTTGTAACTTTTGATGTTGCCGGAGGAGCTTTTTTTGCTCCTTTTTTTGCAACGACAGTTGTTTTTTTCTTTTGTACAGAGGTTTGTACCGGTTTGATTGACTTTTTTGCAGCTGATTTTTTTACTGGTTTAGCTGCAGCTTTCTTAGCAACGGCTTTCTTAGCAACGGCTTTCTTAGCAACAGCTTTCTTAGCAACAGCTTTCTTAGCAACAGTCTTCTTAGCAACAGTCTTCTTAGCAATAGTCTTCTTTGCAACAGTCTTCTTTGCAACAGTCTTCGCAGTTTTTACCGATGTCTTCTTTGTTGCCTTTTTCGCAACTTTTTTTACTGTTTTATTCGCAGCCTTCTTTGCTGTCTTTTTTGTTTGCAAAGCTTTCTTTGCTGTTTTTTTCACAGCTTTTTTTGCAACTTTCTTAACAGGCTTCTTTGCCGCTTTCTTTGCCTTGTTCATAGTCGTACAATCCTATGGTGACAGAGATTTATTTCTTAGGCTGCTTTAAATCTAATAATCTGAATCGATAGAATCAGTGTAATAATAAATTCAAAATAGCCGGTTATTTACATCAAAGAAAAATACTAATAGGAAATTGTAAAAACAATAGTATCCGGAAGAAATAAACCTGAAAGTTGTAATATACTATCCGGGAATTGACATTTTAAGACTGTTGACAGTATCTGTTTCTAACAAAGCCTGACAGTGATTCGATACCGTTTATGCTTACTTTGATGTACTTTTTTAATAGTGAAGTCGTCTGTTGCTGCAGTTACCCGGATGTATTTATGTGTTTTTGAAATCAGATGAATAAGTTTGTTGGAACAGGGTGGATGCCCTTGAAAAGTAATCATGTCATTGCAAATAACCCTTGACTCTTTTAATAAGCTGTTGTATATTGATATTGTTTATATAGATACTAAACAATAAAAAAGGAGTCAGCCAAATGCCTGTTTTTAGTGATATTACAAAGCTTATTGGAAAAACTCCGCTTGTTGCGATCAATCGACTGAACAGCGGAAATGCAACTATTGCTGTAAAAATTGAATCATTTAATCCACTTTCAAGTGTGAAGGATCGAATCGGGCTTGCGCTAATTGAGGATGCAGAGAAAAATGGGCTTATTAATAAAGATAGCGTCATAATTGAACCGACATCAGGAAATACCGGTATTGCACTTGCTTATGTTGCTGCAGCAAAAGGGTATAAACTGATTCTTACAATGCCGGAAACAATGAGTATTGAACGAAGAAAAATTCTTAAGGCTTTTGGGGCTGAACTTGTTTTGACTGAAGGCGCAAAGGGAATGAGAGGAGCTGTTGCAAAAGCTGAGGAACTGGCTGCATCAACGCCAAATTCTTTCATCCCGCAGCAATTTACTAATCCGGCAAATCCTGCGATTCATAAGATCACTACAGCAGAGGAAATCTGGAGTGATACCGATGGAAAAATTGATATCTTTGTTGCGGGTGTAGGGACAGGTGGCACAATTTCAGGTGTGGGAGAAGGTCTTAAAAATAAAAATAAAGCAATAAAAATTATCGCAGTTGAACCCGATAAATCACCGGTTCTAAGTGGTGGACAACCAGGACCTCATAAAATTCAGGGAATCGGGGCAGGATTTATACCTGAAAATTTTAAAGCGTCAATTGTTGATGAAATAATAAAGGTGCGTGAGGAAGATGCGGGAGTAACTGCTCGTGAAGCTGCTAAAAAAGAGGGTTTACTTGTGGGAATTTCATCCGGTGCAGCACTATGGGCAGCAGTGGAAGTTTCTAAGCGGCCGGAAAACAAAGGTAAATTGATTGTGGCACTTTTACCTGACACCGGCGAGCGATATCTGAGCACCTGGCTTTTTGATGATGTTGTCTGAAACATACCACCGGATGATGCATTTGTAAATATAGTTGCTGGTTTACAAATGTATCTTCAGGTTGATTAAGCATGAAATTAGCAGCTTTATGTCTATTCTGCAAAGCAAAATTGATTCATGATTTAATATGCTGCTTATGTTCCTGCATGATTTTCGCAATCAATTGACTCAGTTCTGTCAATCTGAACGGTTTTCTGACATATCCGGCAAGACCGTTGTTGAGCATATCGATAACACATTCCTCCCTTGAGAAGCCAGAAGATAAAATTACGGGGATATCAGACTTGATAGATCTTAATTTTTTAAACGCCTCCTGACCGTTCATGCCGGGCATTATCATATCAAGTATTACAATGTCAATTGACTCATACATTTGTTTGAACAACCCGACAGCCTGGATGCCATCACTTGCTGTACAGACTGTATAACCAAGTCGTTTAAGCAGTTTTTCAAGTGAATTTCTCACCACTTCCTCATCGTCGACAAGCATTATTGTACCGGTACCGAAAATTACTTCGGGCTCGGCTGGAATTTCTGATGGAGAAGGATTTTCAACGACCGGTAAATGGATTCTGAATTCTGTGCCTTCATGTACCTTGCTTGATACATCAATTGCACCATGATGATCCTGAATAGTACCATAAGCTTCAGCAAGTCCAAGCCCGGTACCTTTACCGCGTTCTTTTGTAGTAAAAAAAGGTTCAAAAATACGATTAATTATTTCCGGTGGTATACCGCAGCCTGTGTCCCTTATTGTAAGTTCCAGAAAATTTCCAGGTTTGACATCATAGGTGCTTAATCTGCAGTACTGCTCGTCAAGTATTCTGTTTCTCATTAAAAAGCAGAGTGTGCCACCATCAGGCATTGCGTGCCCTGCGTTTATGCCCATATTCATAAAAACATTCTGAATAATGGATTCATCCGCCATAATCGTTGTTTCTGCAGCCCGGTTTTCAAAGATAATTGTAATTTTCTTGTCAAGAGTTCGTTTCAAAATGGCAATTGTATCGGTTACAACTTTTGTCAAGTCAACCGCTTTTCGTACTTTGCTGCCTTTACGGGCAAAAGCAAGAAGTTTGCCTGTCAGATCTGCCGCGCGGGTCGATGCACTCATGATTAAATCAAGAAAATAGGTCTGATCTTCATAAGACAGATTTCTATTGTGCAAAAGATCCGCTGCACTCATAATCCCGCTGAGCATATTGTTAAAATCATGTGCGACACCTCCGGCAAGCTGACCGATTGATTCCATTTTTTGTGCCTGCGCCAGTTGTTCCTGAAGTTTCTGCCTGTCGTCTTCACTGCGAACTCTGCTGGTGATGTCATTCGCCATTGACATTAAACCGGTTATCTCACCATCATCATTTACAAGAGGGGTATTAGTCCATTCACAGGTTATAATCTTACCAGTAGAGGTTCTGTTCTCATTAGTATAAAAAAAACTTTCTTTATTCAATATGCGATTCTTCCATACCTGAGAAATTTCACTGGTAGTATTTTCAGGCACAATCAAATCGAATGCGCTTTTTCCAAGGGCCTCATCCTTTGTATATCCAAATATCTTTTCTGCTGCAGGATTCCAGTACTCAACCTTGAAATCATTGTTCCATTCAATTACAGCGATAATTGTATTGTTAAGATGTAATGCGAGTTTG
The DNA here is from genome assembly GCA_023459055.1 of Fibrobacterota bacterium. Classification (GTDB taxonomy): domain Bacteria; phylum Fibrobacterota; class Chitinivibrionia; order Chitinivibrionales; family Chitinispirillaceae; genus JAAZBG01. The sequence goes on along the minus strand of JAEWVR010000025.1, from coordinate 89,176 downwards.
CGCTGAGATAATTTCAATGCACTTAATGCGTCATTAAGCTCGGCAGTCCGTAATTTCACCTGTTTTTCTGTTTCGATCTGAACGCGTTCAAGCTCTTTTTGAAGCTTATAGAGTTTAAGATGCGTCTGGATGCGTACCTGTACCTCGTTAATTTCAAACGGTTTGATAATGTAATCAACACCGCCGGCTGCGAACCCTTTTAATTTTTCTTCAAGTTCACCTGCGGCGCTTAGAAATATAACAGGAATGTCTTGACAGTTTGGCATTAGTTTGATTCTCCGTGCCAATTCGTATCCATCAATCTCCGGCATTCGAACATCACACAATATCAATTCCGGTACCCGTGCAGAAATAAGAATTATTGCAGTACGACCATTACTGGCACATCGGACTTTATATCCTGAAGAACGCAGTAATTCTTCTAATGTTTTAAGATTGTTAATGTTATCATCAACAATCAATATATCACCGGATACCTGATTAGCTGTGTTCATTATCCCTGATCCCCATAGTTTCGTCATTAGACGTGTGCATTATTATCATGATATAAATGCTGCTTTTTTTTGTATATATTGTAACATAAATAATTCTAAAGATATATGTTTTTAATCTTTTGTTAATTGATCCATCAACAAATCGAATCGGTATGCTTCAGCAAGAGGTAGTATTAACGGTTTTAGTTCCGGGCTTGATTCAACGATTTCTCTTATCAGATCGATGTCACCCTCCTGCGAGGCTTTGAGCAGTTTTTCTCTGGTAGCAGGATCAATTGAATCAAATGAGTCTGTTTCCTGTGATGAAAAATCATGTAAGTTGTTATTATCATCTATAATTCCGTAATCAATTTCTACAGGAAGAAACTTGCGTATGGCCTCAAAAATGCTGCTGTCCTTGTAGGGTTTTGCAATAAAACCATTGCAACCGGCATCGAGCATCTCCTTCTGCTCATCACTGTATGCATGTGCTGTTACTGCAATAATTGATGGATAGACAGATTGAGACAGGTTACGTATGGCTTTTGTCGCATCCAATCCATCCATGTCTGGCATGCGTCTGTCCATAAAGATCAGATTGGGCATCCAGTTTTTGGTAATTTCAAGGCTTTCATGTCCATTGGTTGCTTCCCGTATCTGGAATCCAAAGGGCTTGAGAAGTGCAAGTAGAACAGCCCGGTTGTCCGCATGATCTTCAACGATAAGTATTCTGCAGTTTTCGGCGTTTTTTATTCTATGCGGCAAGTCAATTTTTACCGGTATAAGTTCAGATGAAAGCTCATTGACAGGATAATACTCTATTGAAAATTTAAATGTTGATCCTGCACCGGTATCACTTTCTACGCTGATCTGTCCACCAAGCAGCTTTACATATTCATTTACAATTGATAATCCGAGTCCGGTTCCCTCATGTTGCATCGAAGTGCCCAGTTGCTCAAATGGATTGAATAATCGCTTTTGATCCTCTTTGGAAATACCAATTCCTGTATCGGTGATTGAAAAAAGAAGTTCATGATGCTGGTCGTTCTTTACATGTGATGCAAGTGCGAGTTTGATGCTGATATAACCATGTTTTGTAAATTTGATGGCATTATTAACGAGATTAATAAGTATCTGGCGAAGTTTTGCCTGATCTGTGCGGACAAAGCGGGGAAACGAGGATGATTGGTCAAGGCGAAGCTCAAGTCCCTTTTCCCGTGCCCGCATTCTTAACATGTCAATAAGATCTGTAAGCAGGCTGCCGAGATCAAATTCAACCGGTTCAAATCGCGTTTTTCCCGATTCTATACGGGCAAGATCAAGAACATCATTAATCAGCGAAAGAAGATGTTCACCCGATTTCATTATAATATTCATAGGATCACGAAGCTTTACAGGTAGTAGATTGTCTCTTGCAATAATCTGACTGAAACCAAGAATTGCATTGAGCGGTGTTCTGAATTCATGACTCATATTGGCAAGAAACATTGATTTTGCCCTGTTTGCGTGCTCTGCAGCTGCTTTTGCAGTAGTCAATTCTGCCGTTCTTTTAGCGACCAGTTCTTCAAGGTGAAACCGGTGTTTGTCAAGTTCAGTATGTCGTGCTTTTAATAATGACACCATGTTGACAAGAGACTGTCGGAGAGATTCAAGTTCTCCTTTAAACGAATATGTTTTAATGAAGGTCCCCTCTTCGGTGCCATCCTCAACCCTGATAGAGTATTGTTCAAGAATATTCAGGGGACGAAGAATTACTATCCATAGAACTAAATACAATATCATGGTAAGAATAAATGCTACAATTGATATTGAAATAAAAATGGTCCATTTAATGGTAAAAAGTCTTTCTTCCAGGAACTTTGTAGTCATGGCTATTTCAACTATACCAATATTTTGGTCAGAGTATGAGATTGTTGCTATCCTGGTAAGCAGCTCATTTGATTTATTAATGGTATCTGACTGCACAACATTCCAGGAATCATTCCGGACAAGCGATAATAAAGGTACTTTTCTGTTAATGTCCTTAACAACAAAAGAGTAAACCGCCTCCTCCTGCATCATACTTTCTGCTATATGTGTAATCTGTGTAGTGTTAAAATCCCACAAGGGAAGGGTAAGTGATATCTTTGCCTGGTTCGTTATAGCTGAATGCATTGCATAAAGTTGATTGTAGGAGTATCGCGAAAACACCTTGAAACCGATTGTTCCGGCAATTCCCAGTAGTGTTACTATTAAGAATGTCAGGATGAGAATAACAATAGTAGCAATCGATACAGGTTGCTTTTGCATAGCGCTCTCCGGATTTAAATGTTTACTATCGAATCTGGGAACAGGTAATCAAGCCAGGCTTCTACCACGATATCTCCTTCCGGAGGAGATATCGCAAGATCAGGGCTTAATTCGATAATGTGGAAACTGTTGCTATTATTGTCTACTAAAATATCAATACCAAGAACAGGAATGTTTAACAACTTTGCAGTTTTTTCGCACACTGATATGTACTCTGAAGGAATCTTATCTGTCACAATATCAACTGTACCACCGGTGTGATAGTTAGTCGTGCGGCGAACCTGAATGTATTCATTATGTCCTGGTACTGAGTTAAAGTCCAAACCCATCGACTTAATTGCCCGTAATGTTTCTTTGTCAAGAGGGATGCAGTTACTTGGATCTGTACTTCTGGTGAATCGGTTCTTTTCAAGAATAAGTTCCCTGATACTTGCGAGTCCATTTCCTGTTATTGATGCAGGATTGCGTTGTATCGCACATATGTAGGTAAAGTTGACAAATATTAGTCGCCAGTCAATACCGGTGACACATTCTTCAAGAACAATTTCATCACTGTATTCTCTCGCGAATTCCAGAGCCTCCTCCAGTTCCTCCCTACATGTTATGTGTGTTGAAACACCCCGTCCACCCCATTGCGTTGATGGCTTTACAACAATACAATGGTGATCTGATAAAAAATGTAGTGCAGATTCCATATCGGTGTACATAGCTTGGTCTGCAACAGGAAATCCATGTTGTTTGAGGAAATAATTTGCTGCAAACTTATTTTGCGCAAGATGAAATGTTGCTGCACCAACATTATCTGTTAATGCATTATAACATCGTACAGATTTGTTCTTGTAAATAAGCTCAAAAATCGGCTGATGTGGATCAAGAATTTTGATAGTTATGTTCCGTTTTTTTGCTGCTGTAGTAATAGTCGTTGTATATACTGAATTCATAATGCTTTACCTCTGCAAAACCACTTATTTGTAAATAAGAATAAACACATCTGATATATGCAATGATTTATATTTATACATCTAAATAACTGCATGCCAGACATGAATGTATAACATAAAATATATCATTTCGGGTGTTCATCTGGCATATGTACATTGATCAGTTTAAATGATAAGGTAATGTTTATGAAAAATATCGCATCAAAGAATGCTCCTTCAGCAATTGGTCCCTATTCACCGGGAATCTTTCATAACGGAATGCTTTTTCTCTCAGGACAACTTGGTATTGATCCACAGAGGGGTGTTCTGGTATCGGATGATACTGCTTTGCAAACCGAGCAGGCAATGAAAAACATGAAAACACTACTCAATGAAGCTGGTTTTAATTTCAATAATGTTGTTAAGACAACGATATTTCTTCAATCGATGGATGATTTTAAAATTGTCAATGAGATATATGCTCGATATTTTGGTGATCATAAACCGGCTCGTTCCACAGTACAGGTGGCCAAACTTCCTCTTGAGGCGAAAGTCGAAATCGAAAGCATTTCAATTGCACTGTAAATGCTATACGGGCAGTGCTATGTATAGTGTTTGTATGTCAGGATCTAATGAAAATGATTATTGGTTTTAGGGGCTTTTTTAAAAATATACAGCGGGATATGCTGTTGTTTATTGTTACATTGTCGACCGTAGGTCTGGGTGACAGCGTTTTAAATGCGGTTTTTAATAATTTCCTTGATGCAACATATGATTTGAATAGTTTCTGGCGCACATTTCTTGAAATTCCGAGAGAATCCGGTGGTTTGCTTGTCATAATTGTTTCTGCCGCACTCTTTTTTATTCGCAGCAGACGGCTGGCAGTGATTGCAACACTTTGCGGTGCAATTGGTCTTATTATGATGGCCCTGTTCTCGAAAACGTTTCATTTCATGTTTATATGGCTCTTTATGTTCAGTCTTGGACAACATCTTTTTATGCCGCTTAATACCGCAATCGGGATGGAGCTTGCTAAAGAGGGAAAAACCGGTACAATGCTTGGGCGGCTCAATGCGATTCGCAATTTAGCAACTATCACAGGAAGTTTTCTAGTATACGTTGGCTTTAAATATCTCAGTTTTGACTTTAAAATATCATTTCTTATTGCGTCAATGTTTTATCTTGTAGGGGCATTTACATTGTTTTGTATGCATCCGGGATATGCTCATCCTGCGAAAACACATTTGAAATTGTATAAAGAATACAGGATGTATTACTGGCTGGCGATACTTTTTGGAACCAGAAAGCAGATTTTTCTGACATTTGCACCCTGGGTGCTTGTAACGGTTTTCAAACAGCCGACATCAATGATTGCACAGTTGTTGACAATTGCAGGAATTGGTGGTGTCGCATTTCAGCCGCTTCTCGGAAAAGCGGTTGACAGGCTGGGGGAACGTACGGTGCTTGCCTGTGAAGCATTTTTACTTATATTCGTTTGCATCGGGTATGGGTATTCTTCACAATGGTTTTCAAAAGAGATCGCGTTAATTATTGCTGCTGTATGTTTTGTGACGGACCAATTACTAATGTCTGTCAACATGGCCCGTTCAACATATCTTAAAAAAATTGCAATCAGTAAAGATCATATAACACCGACACTGACAATGGCTGTATCAATTGATCATATATTTTCAATATCAATTGCACTCATTGGAGGTGTCGTCTGGACAAAATTCGGTCATCAGGCAGTATTTCTTTTTGGAGCCGTTATTGCGCTTGTAAATCTTGTGAGCGCATTGATGATCAAAGTGCCGGGGAGTACTAGTAAAACAGCTGGAGCCTGGTTACACTAGTTTGATCAAATTGACAATGAGTTATTATATGAAACAGTTGTAGTGCTCTATTATTGATAGTTTTGTATCATGTATGAATAATTCATGAAGTATAACATTTCACTTGTTGTGAAAATAGTCAGAAATTATTTTATGGTTACTATTGTCGGGGCGTAGCGCAGCCTGGTAGCGTACTTGAATGGGGTTCAAGTGGCCGCTGGTTCAAATCCAGTCGCCCCGACCATACATAATAAAAGCTATGCAATATATAATTGTATAGCTTTTATTTTTAAACTTTGCGTTTTAGTCTTTGTGTGACAGTAAAATTAGTTGCTTATCCTTATTATTATTATCACGATAATTCCAGATCAGATATCATCTTTTTTCGGTTCAACTTCCTGATATCGCTCTCATCCTTACTCAAACGGCAGCCGCAATAGTCCTGTCTGTAAAGTCCAAGTTCAGCACTTAAAACAGTACTTTTTTTGAAACCATCATTCTTTTTCAGGTTCGTTTCAATATACTGCACCGACTGATCATGTGCGCTTTGATGCCCGGTTTCATTGAGCATTTTAATATTCTTATGCGGACTGACACTCATGACCGTTGCAAATTTATTGATCGATACATCTTTACAAAACTGTGATGTTCTTCCGAGGCGCAGCAGAAAGCAGGCTCTGCACCGTTCCCCGCCTTCTGGCGTTGACAAATAGGGCTCAACCGCATTTTCCCAGGATTTCGGATCATACTCATCAGATTCAAGTCTTAATCCATAATGTTTTGCCACCTTGTGAGCTTCATCAAGCCTAAGCTCGTATTCATGACGCGGTGAGATGTTAGGATTACAGAAAAAGCAGGTAATATCATATTTCTCACCTAATTCATGTATACCCCATGCCTGATCGGGGGCACAACAGATATGAAGCACCAACTGTTCTTTCATATGTCAATACTCCGAAATCGATTCTTTAATTTTCATGGAACGCTTACGGTTGATATAATACATGATTCCAAAATAGGATGCAGTTCCAAGTGCATAGAGTGATGATAGAATGATTATGCCCTTAGTACTAAATAACAGCCACACCGGAAGCAATGTTACCGGAAGAATGATCACTGCTGCAAGTAATAGAAACTTGACAATATAATATTTGAAAATAAATTTTTTGTAGTCTGATGGCCGGTCTGACCAGAACCTTAGAAGCCGTATTCCCTCCTGAAGCCAATGGCTTCTGAGTTTACTATGGCGCGCAAACTCATCCATTACCTCATTCCAGCCTTTTTTCTCAACATAATTACGCAGGATGGAAAGCGCGAATGCGGTGTGATCACGTTCAAGCAGAATGTCAACCATTGGAGGAATGAGCTCTTTTTCATTGGGCATATTTTTATATGCCTTATGAAGATAATTAAACGCCTGGGTATTCAACCCTTTTTCCCTGTAGTAATCGGCAAGAAACCAGTAATCCTCCACACAATATGGCTCTTCAAGCTCAATGACTTTGTTGACCCATGTTTCCATTTCTGTAAACCTATTGGTTTTTCTGAGGAAATGATAATAATCCCTTAGAATCTCAGGATTCTCACTGTCAAGATCTATTGCTTTCCTGAATGCAGTGTCTGCGTTGTCAATTGAATTACTTTCTGAATAGGCAATTCCTTTAACCCTGTATGCCTCCGGATCAATCGGTGCTATGTCGATAGCTTTATCAGCACAGTCGATTGCCTGTGCGTAATCCTCTCCGCCAAGATAAACATAAGAAAGATCTACATAACCAACCGGCGAATTCGGATAACGCTGAATAATTTCTTTTGCCACAAGCGATGCCTGATCGAATTGATTTCCCTGTGAGTAACAAAAGACAAGCCTTGACATCATACGTATGTTGTTTGGCGAATGGGATAGCGACTCTTTATAAAGATCAATTGCTTTCTGATATTCACCTGTAAAAATATAATGATCGGCGAGCATGTCACGGACTTCATCGTACGTAGGATTAATCTGAAGTGCCGCGATAAAACATTTTTCTGCGTTTGAATGGTCTCCAAGCCTCTCAAATGCAATACCGGCGTTACGAAATGTTTCGGGATTCATTACACCGAGTGAACGGCTTTTCTCGAAACATTTTATTGCATCAGTAAAGTTATTCATTTCCGTATGATACCAGATCAGTGTGGCAAGTACAATATCATTGTCAGGATGATACTTTTCTGCTCTTAAAAGATATCGTCCACCTTTCCGTGTCTGATTCATCATGGAATAGGCATAAAAAAGCCCTAAAAGACAATCAACATTAGTTTTGTCAATTTTAAGTCCGTGGTGAAGATAGGGGATTGCTTTTTCCGGTTCATTCTGTTCGGAATAAATCCGTGAATATAAAAAGGGAATCTCCCATTCATCGGTAAACATATCGCTGTACTGATTAAGCATCTCCAGTGCTTCATCAAAAAGTCCAAGGTCTACAAGTTCTTGTACCTTGTCAATCAGATCCGGACTATCGTTCCATTCTTCCATAGTTGTTCGCCGGTTTATTTCTTTACTGGAGGTGATATAATCTGTGCGGGAATCCGGCGGCGTATTAAAATATCAAGAATCCAAAGTATTGCAAATCCGCAGCAAAAAGCACCAGTGATTGATAGTATGGATAATGGAGATTCAATCTGTGATGGCGCATGTATCAGCCACAATAGTGTGACAATAGCCGCTGATAAACATGGTATTCCGAACGCCATTATGAGCATCAGCGTATCATTTATTGATCGATAGTTAAAAGTTATGGTCATATCGACTGTATAGCCGGGGGCCTGGGGTGTATATATGGTAACCATTTTATTATTCTCAATACCCGAGCATGCCCCGCATCCGCCATCACAACCCTTTGATTCGCTAAAACATGGTTTTTTACCGGATGATGTATCACTAAGGATTACTTTGATAATATTCCCGCTGATTGCCTGAATTTTGCCGGTGATATTTTCCTGTCTTCTGATAATCGCCATAAACTACTCCTCGCTGCATCTGAAGAAACAGTGAAAAATTAAAATATGATCCCGTTATTAACTACGGATGAACCCTGAAAAAAGTATTCCCGCCTGATTGATGTACTGATATTGCATAATATCTCGTATCCAATAGTATTACCTTTTAATGCAATATCGTCGGGTGTGATCTGATGTGTACCTGATGTACCAATAATAACAACTTCATCGCCTACAGCAAATGACGGTGTTTCTCCTGCGTCAACCATTATGTAATCCATCGTGACATTTCCGGCAATGGTGTACTTTTGGCCGTTTATTAATACTGCTCCGCAATTTCCGAGAAAACGGGGGAGGCCATGCGCATATCCTGCTGCGATTGTGGCAATATGTGTTTCGCATTTTGTAATGTAGTTACCGCCATAACTGACTGGTGTGCCGGCGGGTACTTTTTTAATTTTTGCAACAACACTTTTAAGTGAAAGCACCGGTTTAAGATCAAGTGGAAAATCTCCGGACGGATCAGGTTTGCATCCGTAAAGTGCAATTCCCGGTCTGACCAGTGTTGTGTCGGACATGGAAAACCGCATGAGTCCTGCACTGTTTGCGATATGTATCAGTTCAGGAATGATTCCGTTGGTTTTAAGTATGTTTATAGCTTTAAAAAAGAGCGTTTTCTGTTCGTTTACAGACAAAGTTCCGGGCTCATCGGCTTTGGCAAGATGTGTAAAAACACCCTCACAGGTTAGATTTGGATATTTCCGAAGTTGATTGACAAGCTGAGGGACTTCCGATGGTAATAGTCCCATACGGTGCATTGCAGTGTCGATATTGCAATGAAACCTGACAGGTGAATCGCTGCGGTTCCATAATTCTAAGTCGTCAAGATCGTTTAATGTTGGTGTAAGACGGTTTTCGATACATTTTTCAAGCAGATCTGCACCGATTCGGCCCAACACAAGAATATGTCCCTGTATTCCATTTTCCCGTAACGTAAATCCTTCCTCGGGGCGTGCTACGGCGAAATGGCGCACATTTCCGTGCTGTTCGAGAACTTTTGAAACTGCAACAGATCCGCATCCATAGGAATTATCTTTTACAACTGCAATTATACCGGTAGCCGGTGTCAGAAGAGACTGTATCTGGCTGAGATTCCATAATAAATTGTCAAGTGATATCTCTACATGCGGAGCATAACTTTGTGCGTACATCTATAACTAAGTCTCATTCTTCAATTCTTGTTTTAACTGTTTTCCATTCAGCATTGATACTCTGTCTGAAAAAACAACTGAAATAATTCTCGTGACATGCAGCTCCGGTCTGTTCAACCTTGAAAAGAAGACAGTCACCATCACAGTCTATATACATTTCCTTAACGTTTTGAACATGTCCTGATGTCTCACCTTTGAACCAGCGCTTCTGACGGGATCTGCTGAAATAGATCATAACACCTTTGTCAATTGTTTCAAGAAGCGTATCGCGGTTCATATATGCAACCATTAGTACTTCATTTGTTGCAAAATCCTGCGTTACAACAGTTACAAGTTCCTTATCATCAAATTTTACTATATCAATCAGGTTCATTATTGGTTCCATTGTGATTTCAGGTTCGTATTTGTCCGTTTCCTTCGACAATCCATTTATATGTTGTCAGATCTTCAATACCCATCGGACCGCGGGAATGCAGTTTGTCTGTTGAGATGCCGATTTCACATCCCATCCCATATTCGCTGCCATCAGCGAAACGGGTACTTGCATTGACCATCACTGACGCACTGTCAACCTGCTGGAGAAACTGTGCGGATTCTGTCTTCGATTCAGTAATAATTGAATCAGTGTGATGTGAACTATACTTATTAATATGTTCAATGGCTTCAGATACACCGTTTACTGTTTTTACTGCGAGTCGTAAATCAAGATACTCGGCATACCAGTCGTCCTCGGTTGCCGCTTTTATTTCCGATGATAACGCCTGTGCATCTATATCGCCGAAAAGTACAACTTTATTATCAAGCAATGCCTGAATGATCATCTGACGTTTTTTGATCGGCAGTTTACTATCAAGAATAAGTGTTTCCATTGCATTGCAGACTCCCGGACGCTGTACCTTGGCATTGATCACAATCGGTATCGCTTTATCAATATCACCTTTTGATGATACATACACATGGCAGATACCTTTGTAGTGTTTGATCACCGGAATTCTGGAATTTTCAACAACCATTCTGATAAGGCTCTCACCACCGCGGGGAATAATAAGGTCAATACAATCCTCTTTTTTCAGCATCATTTCAACAGCACTTCTGTCAGTTGATGGAATTATCTGGACAGCAGCTTCAGGAAGCCCGACACTTTGAAGCGCCTTGATAAATAGTTTACCAAGCGCGATATTGGAATGAATGGCCTCAGAACCGCCACGAAGAAGCACTGCATTTTGTGATTTAAGGCATATTGCTGCCGCATCAACAGTGACATTCGGGCGGGACTCGTAAATGATTCCGACAACACCGATCGGTACACGCACTTTGTAAATTTTCAGTCCGTTAGGACGAACACGCTCATCATAGGTGACACCGACATTGCTTGATAATGCAGCAACCTCCTTTAAGCCTTTGATCATTGACGCAATAGCTTTATCAGAAAGTGTCAATCGGTCGATCATGGCTGATGACAGCCCTTTTTCCTGTGCTGCTTTCAGGTCTTTTTTGTTTTCCTTTTGAAGTGTGTCTGTTTCTGTTTTCAGGAGTTTTGCCATTGCAAGAAGCGCCTTATTCACTTTTGAAACAGGGATACTCTGTAATTCAAGTGCTGCTTTTTTTGCATTACTGCAGATTGTGTCAATTTGTTTTAAAAGAGCTGTCATATGTATGTACCTTTACAAATTAATTTCCGGTTAATGTACTGATTACTAATAGATAACAAGGTTGTTTCTGTGAATTATTTCATCAAAACTTTTATGGCCGATGCGTTGAGGTATTTCGGATGTCCTGCATCCGCGCAACAAACCCGCATCATCAGATGAATAATTAACCAGACCGCTGCCGATAACGGTATTACCTTCTGAAACGATCTCTACTTTATCACCAGCCTTAAACGTTCCATGAACACTTTTAACACCTGCGGGCAGAAGACTTTTCCCCTTTTCGGTAAGTGCATTTAACGCCCCATTGTCAACTATTATTTTCCCGCACGCCTGACCGGCATATGCAATCCAGCGATGACGCGACGACATCTTCTTATCTGATGGTACAAACAATGTTGCACAGCGGTCATCAGAAAGAACACTTGAAAGTCTCTGGTCATAGCCATCACCGATAAGCGCATGGATTCCCGCGCGGGTAACAGTCTCTGCAGCCTTGAGTTTTGTTGACATTCCGCCAACACTGATTTCGGTTTTTTTCTCACTGACCAGTTTGTGAATGTATGATGAAAATTGTGTAACAACAGGAATATGTTTTGCTGTTTTATCGGTATGCGGATTTTTATCATACAATCCACCTACATCGGTAAGATTGACAAAAACGTCTGCGTTTGTCAATAGCGCAATCTGTGCCCCAAGGGTGTCATTATTGCCAAACTGAATTTCCTCGACGCCGACAGAATCATTCTCATTTACAATTGGTATCACGTTGGAATCAAGTAACTGAAAGAATGTATTTCTCAGGTTAAGATACCGTTTCTTACTTCGTAAATCATCCCAGGTAAGCAGTACCTGACCAATAAGTATGTTGTATTCCTCGAAATATTTTTCATACATGTTCATGAGACGGTTCTGTCCGATACTTGCACACGCCTGCTGCATTGGAATATTGGACGGCCGTTTCGTAAGGCCAAGGGCTTTCATACCGTGTGCTATTGCTCCGGATGAAACAAGAACCACCCGGATTCCTGCGCTGTGAAGTGCAACAAGGTCATCAATAAGCCGCTTGACACGTGCCTCGTGTCCAGTTGCAGTAAGAATACGGCTTCCGGTTTTAACAACAATGGTTTTTATCGAAGAAATTTCGCTTCTTAGGAGTAGACTCTTTGTTTTCATTGAGAATTATCTTCCACCAGTAGCAGCCGCCTGGCATTTTTTCTCAAGGTCGAGAATAAAGTTTTCAAGCTCCTTGGTTTTTCTGGAGAGAGAATCCCGGTCGTCTGTACATTTTTTTAATTGGTCACTATTTGATTCGATAAGCAGTTTTCGTTGAACCTGCTGCTGATCTTTTTCTTTACTTTCTCTGCTTTTCTGTTGCTCAAGTTTATACGTGGAACCCTGGTACTCTTTTTCAAACGATTGCATGGCAACCAGAATCCTGATCCATGACTGAGCTTCATGTGTTTTAATATCACGAGGATACAGCGTTACAAAATTTTTAAATTCGCGAAGTGCAGCTTCCCAGCTTGCAAATGGATTATCGTAGTAAACATTGATATACCCCAGGTAAAACTGCGCAAGTCTTGCAGCATCGGTTTCAGCATGAGCATCACGGATCTTTGCAAATTTGACTTTGGCATATTCATAATTTCCCACTTTGAAAAGTGAGTCTGCTTCAAAGAATAGTTGCTGGTCATAGGAATATCGCTTTGCAGCGCATCCTCCTAAAAACAAAGTCGTTGCAAAAAGTAAAAGTAAAATTTCTATGAGTCGTATCATGTAGTGTCTGCAACCGTTATTTTGATGATTTGTCAAGATTAATCATTTGTTCACCGCTCGATGTGTAATCTTCAACGACAGGATTTTTTATTTCCCTTAGTTTCTTGGTTACACGTGAAATACGTTCTGTTTCCTCCAGAATCGTACGAACCCGTTCCTTTAATTCATCTGGATACCGCTCCATCATCATCTCAAGAAACTGGGCATTCCCCGAGATAATCATTAATGGATTATTAATTTCATGATTTACAGATGCAACTACTTCACCGATAGCTGCAAGTCTTCTTGATTGAATCAATTCCTCCTGCACATTTTTAAGATCGACTGACATCTGAAAAAATGCATTGGCAAGATCACCAATCTCATCATTGGAATATCCTGAAGGATTAAAATTAAAATCCCCTTTTCCAATCGTACTTGCAGATTCTTTCAACTTGCGAAGAGCATTGGTAATTGCCCTGGAAAAAAATAGACCAAAAATAAGCGCGAAAATAGTCACTCCACTGATAATGTAGAGCGTCATCTGTTTTACATTTGCAACACGCGCCTCGATCTCCTTGATTCTGATATTTGTCTGTTCATCGATCAGGTTTACAGATTCGTCAAGGATAGACGTGAATTTCTTATCACCATCATCTATGACATTACGCCATATCGGTATCTTTAATGCGTTTTGGGCACTACCATGATTTGCAACAATACTGTCAAACATGTTACCGTAAATGCTGTTATAGAGTTTAAGATTTTCATTGTTTGATCGTAGCGTTGATAAAGCAATGTTTGGGGGATCAAACCGGTTTTCGACAACAATTGATGAATCAATCCGGTTTACATAATCGATTTTTGACTTGATACTGTCAAAGAGAAGATTTATTCTGGTATCAACCTCTTTAAATCTTTGTACAGATTCTGTTCTTCCGATACGCTCAAAACTGATTATGCTGGTTCCTTGTGCACCATGAAGAGCACGAAGTGAGAGAAGGTGGTTTTTAATCTCATTCTGGTACTTTAAAATTTTAGAGCTGCTGTTGACATTCTCAATTTTTGAAACGATCACCATAAAAAATACGTTGAGAAATATTACGAACAGAAAGCCACTGTAAAGTTTAAGAGCAATTGAAATTCGCATTTTTATATATCAGTCCCCCGCCCGTAAACAGGTTATACCTGCCAGTAAAAATATATTATGGTGAGCAGTTAGTTTGATAATCATTATATATATAATCCTGTTTCTTTATTCTATCGTAAACAAGTGATAGAGGCAATATAATTTTTAAAAATCATGCCCGGCTGAAAAATATATCGTAGGTTGAGTTCTAATTCCCATGCGATTCAATGATTTAGCTGTTTGGCCAAATGAAAGTATCATTGGACCGAGAGGAGATTCGTATGCAAGTGAAATTCCCAGACCGAGTGGTGCGTATTTAATAAACTGATCAGGGAGTTCACTGGATGTATATTGGCCTTTTTCCCAGACATTACCCCAGTCAATTATTGCGCTCGCATGGAATTTTCGCGATATCTGAAGTCTGTAATCAAAATGAAATAGCCCTAGCATATCTCCTGAGAGTGCACGGGGTTCAAGACCGACAAATTGAACCATACTATATACACCAATCTCCCGGTTTCTTTGCTCAGGAATCATGCCGCCCAGATAACGTCGCTCAACTTCCGGTAATCTGGTATTGGCCCATGCAAGCTGAATCCTGGGAGTAAATGTGTGAATCCGGTTTATTGTAAAGCTCTGCTCAAGTCCACCGGTTGCATTAAACAGGTAATGAGTATTAATTTTTTCCCATGAGCCATCAATAATGATAAAATGCCGTGAACCACTTTTCGCAAACGGAAACTTATCCATGGAATCAATGTTCAGTTTTAATAACCAGGATGGGAGTGTTTTAAAACTTAAACCAAAATAGTTTTCAAGTGCACTTTTATTGGAAACCTGAATTTTAAACCGCTCTATTTTTAGTCCCAGTCCAAAGAGTGCAGATCGCCCTATTGATGTGCCAGTGAGTACCAGAACTCCACTTTTAGTCAGTGAACGCTCATTGTGGACAATCTGATCAGGACCATCGGTACTGTCATTGTAAATAATTTCCCTTTGAAATATCCTGTCTTTTGAAATGTACATCTGTAAAAGAAGGTTATTTGCGAAATTTGATGTAAACAGATGTTTTGCCTGAAGTTCCATCGAGTACTTTTCACGGCGTAATCCATACTGCAGATGCAACAGTGCCTGTATGCCGCTGCCAAAAAGATTCTCGTACGCCGGTTGAATAAATCCCTCACCAAGATGAAATTCATCAAAACGCAAACCAAATCGCATCCGTAAATACTTTTTTTCCTCTACAGTAAATTTAATCTGGTTGTTTGTGTCAAGTTCAAGATTGACATTTCTAAATAGATTGGTTGAGTAGACAGATGATAAAATTTTCGGAAGCTCCATACAACTGATTGAGTCATGTTCTTTTAATCCTGATGCAGTTTTAATAATACTGGTGCGTGTTTTCAGATTGCCGGTGATAGAAATGGACGTAATTCCATACTTTTCATTACCAGACATCATGCAGGAATCAATAGTATGCGTATGCATATCGGAATCAATTTGTATGGATTGCCCCGATGATGTATCAGATGCTTTATTAATGAGTTTCTGAATGTCCGGAATTGCAGCTTTAGTTGCCAGATAACCGAGTTCGATTAATGTATCAATACTTGAAAAATCGCTGTTTGTTATATTGTTAATTGATGGAGTTATAACAATGTCTGCCAGTGCACGATCCTTTTCCTTTTGCATTTTTATACCTATAGATGCAATCTGGTCAACGAAATGCACGGGATTGTCAAGATCTTTTTGTTGCCAGAGTTCAGAGGTAACATCAATAGCGACAACAACTCTGTCAGATAACTCTTTTGCAACACTTACAGGTATATTTGCACTCAATCCGCCATCAAGTAGTATCATATTGTCAAGATGTACAGGGGAGTACGCAAGCGGAATCGCACAGGATGCTCTGATTGCGGTTGAAATGTTTCCTTTTGAAAAAACAACTCTTTTACCACTTAAAATGTCGGTAGCGGTGATCCGTAACTGAATGGGCAGACTGTCAAAATTCATCCCGGCTTTGTATTGAGGAAAGGTAAACCATGGAATCGTATAATTGTAAACTGCCTGACCATATGACAGTGCAGTCGGCAGAATCAATCGCATATTGTCATCAAACTGCATTTCCCATAAATAATTCTGTGATTCGGTTTTGTCGGAGACAAATTGACGTGTACGGGAAACACTATTACTGAATAATGAGTTCCAGCTTATTTGACGCGCCTGAGTTTCAATAAAATCCGGAGAGTATCCGCAGGCATAAAAACTTCCGATAATCGCTCCCATGCTGGTAGCAACGATACATGATGGTTTCATCCCGCACTCGTCAAGTGCACGCAGAACACCGATCTGAGCCAGCCCCCGGGCTCCACCGCCGCTTAATACAAGCGTGAATGCATTCCCGGTTTGTGTACTGGCGAGTACTGGACCGGATGTACACAAGATAAAAAGCAATAGTAGCTTTACAAAGAGACTTTGGGATTGATTCATTCGACGGTGCTCAATAAATGGTGTATGTGCATGTTTATAGTTATCTGCTGTTGTGTTTATTATTCTGAATGGTACCTCAAGTCCCATGATTTGCATTGAAAAGACTGTGGATAATCTATGTAAGATATTGTTATTACAATATATACTGTGCAATCAGGGGTATTCTTACTATACCAGATAACGCCAACACAATAATTATCAGCAATCACTCACTGGAAACCGCTTTATTTCAGGCTACACTGCCATCATTAACAAAATACAATAGTGTACACCTGATTGCCTATAGTATAAGCGTATCATTTATCCACAATGATGAATTATGAAATGGACATTCTCATAATTGTAAGCAGTCTGAGAAAATGGTTATTAATCAAAGTCGTTTTTCCTGAAAAAAACGGATGGCAATTGGTATGTCATTGATTTATTTAGATAATAATAATCACGCGATGTGCTTTTCAGGTAATAACAGATTGTGCACGGTAATTGCTATATAAAAATCTGATCCAGACTCTATATGTCTGGTTTGTAATGTTTTTGCCGTTTAGCCAATGATTGTTGAATATATGAAATACCACTGTTCTCTAATATTTTGCGCGGTCATACTTCAACTGGTTTTATCTGAAGAGTTTCAACTTCCTGTAGATTCTGACGATGCATTGAGAATGCTTGAAAACAGAACACTTGACAGTATTACCTGGCAAAAGATAAAGCCATTCTACACAATTCCACTTAATGTACCATCTGGTGATTTTCTGGTCTTGAAAAGAATTTTTCCCGATATCCTGAATCAGTTGCCATCAAGGCAGATAATCAGCGAAAAATATTCACCATGGCGTGAGGAGCAGATTGCCCTCTTTTTTGACGATTTTCCTCAGATGATTGAATTTGAACCGATACTTGATTTTACCGGTAATGATGTATATAAAGGTACTTTGAATTTTTCAATAGCCAATTCAGCCGTTGATAGTGCCGGGGTAGTTCATGCAACATTCAGCCTTACACCCTTACAGTGGCTGATAATGCGTGGACGAAGTGATGTGCGTGGTGACCATTTCCGATGGTTAGATCGTTCTGTCACTTTTCAGCCTTCAAAATTGTTTACTTTACAAATGGGAAATATCGACTGGCCGGATGAGTACGGATTGATCTCCGGCCGGTTTTCTCACGATAGCTGTAATGATTCATGGTATAACAATTGGCTTTACGGAAATGCACTTTCATGGAATGGATTTTGTCTCAGTTATAAAAACGATAATTGTAATGGTGATTATCAGGTACACAGTATAGTATATGGGCATATACTTGATGATAATACACAATATTCACTACTGTCAGGATTCACGTTTGGGTCGTGTCAAGGTATTGATGCATATCTTGCAATAGATAAAAACAACAAACGACAAAATAATATTTATGGAGGAATCACATATCAGTTTGATACTAAAAAAATTGCTATGAACCTCTCTGCTGGTGCAACATCACAAAATCACCGCGCCATTCCATTCCGTGCAATGCTGAAATACACATACACTGCCGGAAATTGCAATGTTTATTTTTACCATTGTAACGACACCTCGGGATTACAGAAAAGTCAGAAATTGTATTCCAGCCTGCTTACTGTCTCCGATACACAATTGTTTACAAAAATTACAAGTGTTGACATTTTGAATAAGTTCCGCTATTCAGGATTTCCATCGATGGGAGTACGATTGACAAGTACATTGATTGATTTCAAGCCGGATTATTATAAAATCCATTTTATGCTTGATGATGAGATTGAGTGTTTTAGCTGGAAAACTTTTGTATTAGTAAAATTGACAGACGAGATGGAAAAATATACTTCCGGAGGAACTGTTAAATTCACAGGGTTTAAGCCACTTAGTATGACTTTTGATGGTAGTGTATTATTCTGTAATGACTATATCAAACTGGAACGTCTGATGGTACTAATAAGTACAACGCCAATAAAGAGTGTAATGATACATCCTGCATTTCTTCTGAAACAACATAATTACGATTCTCCTATGGAGATGTCTTGTGAGCTCAGGACCGTTGTTACACTATGGAAGGGAACAACATCACAAATAAGGGTTAACTGTCCACTGCAAAAGAACCGTTTAAGGGAGGAACTGAAATTTGATTGTAAAGCATCGTTTCTTTTTTGAAATTATTGTTTGTATAGCGGTAATCTGTTTTTTCAATTGTCATACCACAGATTTAAATGAGCGTGAATTTGTCTTTGCTGTTGCTGATGTCGGGCAAGGGCTTTCTCAAATCGGTGTACAAAATGATACTGCAATCGTGTGGGATCTTGGTACCCTGGAAATGTTTGGTAATGTAAAGGCATTATATAGAAAACTCGGATCACCGTTTATAAAGTATATCGTCATTTCCCATGGTGATCTGGACCATTGTGGTGGTTTGGTTGGTATTGATACGACAATCAGATGGAGTGGCAGAATTGTTGTACGACCCTTTGAGGATACATCCTCGTTGAGAAAACTTTGCCATGCACCTGGCTTTATATCATTTGATGTACTATCTGCGGGAAAACAGTTACAGGTTTTTGGTGATGTAGAAATTGAATGTCTATGGCCGGACAGTACTGTCGATTCAAGTGACAGAAATACCTCAAGTTTTGTTTTTTCACTTAAGCATGGCAGGAATTCCTGTTTAATTACCTCTGATATCGATTCGATAGCTCAGCGAAGAATAATTGCAGGAAATCGATCGATTAAAACTGACATTTTAATTGTACCTCATCATGGAAGCAGTAACTTTTATATGCTTTTTTTCCAATATGCTAATCCTGAATATGCCGTTATTTCCTGCGCACGTAATAACACCTTCGGACATCCTTCTCAGGAAACACTGAAATCTCTGATAGCACTGAATGCGAAGATTAGTTATACCTTTTGGGGTGGGCACCTATTTTTTAGAAGCAATTATTATTATTGGGTTTTATATTAATAATATGGAATTATGACGAAACAGATAATTATTTTAAGGAAGTCCATTGTGGATGGGTAATTAATATTTAGCTTAAAATCAGATACTTACTTGTTTTATTTTTACTGAATTACAGTTGCAAAAAACGCTTTGTTTTTTGTTCACAATCAGGTGATTTGTGCTTTAAGAGGGTTAAGAATGTCCTTTGAGACACAGAAAAATTTTGTTGGGAAAACGCAAAAATTAATCCTCGCTGAAGCACAATCTGAGCGCTGGATATCTTACATCAGATTTGTTTTTGCTTGTTCATTTTTACTTTACGCAACATTTCAATCATTAATTGGAAAAACTGCACTTGTCCCATACATTGTTCAATTGATTTCATTAATGGGGATTTGTTCATACAGCTGGCATAGTATTTCCCATCTAAAAAAAACGGTAATTACTGCAAACGGGCATGTTTTACTTTTTGGTGTGGCTCTGGCAGATATTGTAACAGTATCACTAATTGTTTTTTCCTTTTACTTAAATGGTGCGGCCTTTTCTCTGATCCAGGGAACGTTTTTTGCAGTTTTCCTTCTTCTGATCACCTTCACTGCGCTTCACTATGAGTCCAGATTATCGCTTTTCAGTGGTGCTGTAACACTGATTTGTTATACAATATTATTCTTTATATTTATGTGGGGCAGAGTACCTGCAACATCAGAGCTGATTGCAGATTATATTGTAAAAGTTTTATTAATTATGACAGTTTCTGTCCTTGGGTCAATTATCTCCCAGAATAATTCAAAAACAATTCAGCAGGTTATAACATCAGAAACCCGGTACCACAATCTGGTGCATCGTTTGCCGGAGATGCTTTTTACACTTGACTCAAGAGGGAATTTTCTTTATTCAAATATTGCGAGCCACTCTATATTGGGAATTCCTGCTAAGGTTTTGATAGGAAAGAATATTAGAAGTTTCCTTATCAATCCGGATTCGCTGCGTCTTGATAAAGGTGGTATTAAGGGAACATTCGAAATTTTTGATTCAGAGCAAAATCGTCGTTTCGTTGATCTGGTTATCCAGGCTGTCGATGAAGAGGGCAAAAGTACTGCAGCCTTTGATGGTCTGATGTCGGATGTTACTGACAGGGAACTGGCAATTTGTCAGCGGGAAGAGATGGTTAACAGACTTTTTCAGTACCAGAAAATGGAGTCACTCGGAACTCTTGCCAGTGGTATGGCACATGATTTCAGCAATATTCTTCAAACAGTGAATGATCTCACCACAATTGTTGACAGGGAAAGTAACGAACCACATACCAAAAAACGGATGAAATTAATCTATGAGACGCTTGTTGATGCACGGTTTTTGATTTCTGAATTACTGGCTCTTGGCAGAAAAAAACCGCTTGATCACAGATCTATCAACCTGATAGATTTCTTTAATAGCATCATCCCGCAATTTTCGAATCAGCTAGGAGCGAATTATTCTATCGAATTTGAATGTAATGAGGAACAGATATGGGTGTTGGCGGATCCTGATTACCTTAAACGCATATTTCAGAATCTTTTTGGAAACGCCCATGATGCAATGCCGGATGGTGGCGTGATTACGGTTATCTGTGAGTCATACCGGGGTGATGACGATGTTGGCATGGTGTCAATAAAGGTGGGTGATACCGGCACCGGTATACCGCCGGAATTAACAGAAAAGATTTTTGATCCATTCTTTACAACTAAAAAACCGGGTAAAGGAACCGGGTTGGGACTTGCACTTGTCAGACGCATTATCATGCTTCACAATGGTACTGTTGCTGTTGAAAAAACCGGAATTGATGGAACTGTATTCAGGCTCGAAATGCCTGCAAGCGATGAAACCGGACATGATTATGATACAAAAACGATGCTCCAAAACCGTCAGACCGCAAGTGTCTTATTACTTGATGATGATCCGAAAATTCGTGAGGTTCTAAAAATCTTCCTGAAAGAATTCAAATATTCTGTTTTTGAAGCGTCTACACCGGAGGACGCTCTTCAGTGGATGAAAAATCCTCAGTTAAATTGCGATGTTTTGATAATGGACTGGAGACTCGGAAATGAAAACCCTCATTCTGTTATCAGATTACTAAGAAGAATAAAAAAAGATCTTATTGTTATTGTAGTTTCCGGATACCCGCCAAATCATAAGAGTATCGAAGAAATGCAGATTACAAAATGGTTTACAAAACCTTACGATAAAAATCAACTTGATATCGAGATACAACGCTCGCTTCACAAATTAGTCAAAGCACGTGAGTCCTGAGTTTGGGGTTGTTAGCAGCTTGCAGTTAGCAGTTAGCAGTTTGCAGTTTGCTACTTGCTACTTGCTACTTGCTACTTGCATCCACAAGGACTGTATGTACATTTAGGGAATTACGTTACCTGTTGTTTTTGACGGTATTTATCGGGTGTGGTACGTTCAAATTTCAAGAAATACTTTTCCATCTCTTTTTCATCAGAGAAGCCGCATTTATCGGCGATTTCATTTTCTTTACAAAATGATGACCTGAGACGCTCTTTGGCGATCTCGATTCTCAGATACATAAGGAAGTGGCTAAATGAAAGACCTGTAAGGTTCTTGACAAGATTGGAAAGCTTCTTTGCAGAGATATGGAGCTCACGGGCTACGATATCGGCGGAAAGTTTTTTATAGGTAATCTGCCGATCTACAGCATCCTTAAGGTTATCAAAGAGTTTTTGTTCTGCCTCAGTTTTTTCAATTGCGGTTTTTAGTTTTGGCCTTCGAAGCTGATTAATGGCAAAAGCAACAAGCAGGGTAACACTTAGTCCGGCAATAAAAGCAATTGCGCCGATCAGAAATAGATTCTTCGAAATAGGTTTTGGTGCTTTGTAAAGTGAATTAAATATCATCGGGCTTCGTGTGTCGTATATGCCGCTCTTGGCCCAGGCAACTGTTCCAATCTGATTACTTTCATTCAGCGCTTTGAGAATAATGTTACAGGACATGGAGTCCGGAATTGAATCTCTGAATGCTTTTTTGGGAATAGGGAAGAATACCTTGTATCCTTTATAGTTATCTTTTTCGATAGAATATTGAAAATCGCAGTTAGCTTGCTTTGAAACCATTTTGAATGCACCGTTTTCATCAAAGGACGGTTGGTAGCTTACCCGGTTTGGTATACCTGTGAGTGGTATGGTAAATGCAACAATGTCCTTTGTTGGATATGGTTTACGTCCAAGAGTGGGATCGATTAAAATTTCTATTCCGCTTTCAGAAAGAACTTTTTCAGATATATTTGTGTTGAAAAATGGATCATCAACTTCAATATAGAATGCTAATTCTTTTTCATTCCAGTAGATACTTGTTCTGATTTTCAGATTGCTTCGATTACTTATAATATTTATCGTATCTGTAGTCAAACGCATTGTTCCACTGTGTTCATAGTAAATTCTTCGTTTTTCACTACTAATGGGTTGATGAGCAAAGAAAATGCCATCACGCTGGACAGTTTCAATATCACCATTGCGTTTACTTATTTCAGCGAGAAATGCAACACCGGTAAAAAGCTGATTAGGAATAAGAGAAATATCCCAGATAAACTCGTATGGAGGACGGTTTTTTGAGCCCAGAGATACAATGATTCCTGAATCATTTTCGTTTGAAAAGTAACGAGCCTGCAGTTCAATCTTACTGATATTATTACAGGTTGATTCAAGAAGAAGAGTACAACGCGGGGATGTTACGGTCTTTCCGGGAACTGGTTTTATAAATTGAGTACAAATTTGAGCGGGAGATGCCTGTGAATAACTGCAAACAACTACAGCCGGTAATAGTAAAAAAACTTTTGTGAGAAAAGTATTGAGTCTATGAAAAACAATCATGAGTTTTCCTTTGTAATGAAAAATAGTCCCGGATTTGAAGAACTGACTGATAAATCAGTAGCTTAACAAATCATACATTTCAGAAGTGGTAACAGGATATGTATTGCCTGCTGATCCGATTTCTTAATGCGTAGTTCTATAATATAATGTGCTGCCATCATTTCATCAAGTGGATATAAAATGGACGCAGCAGGAATCGAACCTGCGACCTCCGCGATGTGAACACGGCACTCTAACCGACTGAGCTATGCGTCCTGATTCAGGGTAAGATAATTTCCTGCCAGGAAAGTGAAAACGACTAATTCAATCTAATAATAGTCAAATGTTTTTGCAAGATTATTTCTGATAAATGTCTGTTTAATCCTGAAAAGATATACTATCGAACCATCTCTGCTGTGACAATGATGGTTTGAAATAAGAAATCTTTTAATATCCTTAAGCAAAAATCAATTCCGCGCTTTATATTATGTATTGACAGGTAACAGACAAGGGGAGTAATTACAAAGCATTTCTGTAAAATAATCAAAATAAGATCGTACAGGTGTTGTCTGTTTTTCAGAATGCGCTCTTGACGTTTTGTTAAAAAGAAAATATAAGAAACGGCAGGCGTTTGACTGTGCTTACAGTGACATTTCATAGCAGATACTCTGGAATCTTTTAGCATAATGATCAGGTAAGAAAATTTGAAATTAAGTTTCTATTCATACAATGTTGTGATTTATATTCATCAGGTTAAAGTAGCTGCAGCGTAATCTGCAAATACTATGTGTAGTCAATTTAAACGGATAATTATCAGATTAAACTGACTGGTATGACTTTAGTAATGAACAGTATCGTGGCAAACCTGCCTGATACATTTTAGATTTGTTAAGACAGATTCTTGAAAATCCGGTTTGCAGTGGGGAGAACGCAGCTGGAGGATCAAATATCGGGTAATATTCAAGAGGAGAAGGTAGCCAGATGTTTTTGACAAAACAAATTAGAAGAGGTCTTTTCCTTGCAGTAACTTTACTTGCAGGGGCTCAAACAGTAGTATCTCAGGGTCTTCCCGGTGAAAACCTGCTTACACAGCGGTGGCGCGATTTTATCGCAAATCATTCCCCTGTTACAAATGCTGCGCTTATAACAGAAGAAAACTATGCTTCAGGCCGAATTGCGTTTGCACCCATTCTCAACGGACAATTCAAGCACACAGAGCTTGGTGTTACGATTCCTCTTGGTTTGTATCAGTCCATAGGGGTAACCTACATCGGTCAGTTTGATGGTAACTTACCCGGTAGCTCATCATTTGGGGGTGATCAGTGGGTAGGTAGCGGTGATGGATCGTCGAATAGTAACCTGTTTTTAGCGGGAACATATGCATATAATTTATGGAGTAGATTCTCTCTGGGTGCAAATCTTGTATATGCCCGTCATTCAAACTTTGGTTCACCTACTCAGGGGCTCGGCCTTGACTTTGGTCTTACCTTTCGCGCTTTACGTCATAGTATTCTTGGAGATCATGTTTTTGGTATTTCGACTCAAAACCTTATTGCACCGCAGATGAAAGAAAAGTTAGGTATTAAGTTTAATACTCCTGGTTCCTATGCAAGGAATCTCAAGCTTCTTAAAATATCCAACTACTTTGAGAACAGAGTCGAAACTGCGCTTGATCTGAACTTCAGGGATTTACTTGTTAATCCGGATGAGTATAAGTCAGGTGAGACATCGTTTGATCCGAAAACAGATTTGAGTGTGAATTACAAAATCGGTTTATGGCTTCTTAAACTGATCAAGATTCATATGCATACCGGTTTGAATGCTGATGGTCTTGACTACTGGGGACTCGCAATGGGAATGAATGTTCCCGGTATCAATAACGGTCGTGATTTTGAAGTACTTTACCAATACGACATGATGACACAGGCTGATAATGATGCAACCGGCCACACGGTTTATGGCCGCTTTAATATCGGCAAACACAGGGAAGAAATCTGGGCACGCAAGATGGCACGTATGGCAAGCTTGTCTCCTAACGATCTGTATAACAAAGCTCGCAAGCTCTATGCTGATGGAAAGTACTGGGATGCATTTTTTCTCTTTAGCAGATTGTCAACAGAATTTCCGGATTTTTTCAAAATCGACTGGGTAGAACACTACCGCGGTTCATGTCTTGAGGAATTGGATATGCGCGAAGCATCTATCAAGAATTACGAAAAAGTAAAGAGTTCCTTTCCGCTCAGCAGCGCCACTCCACACAGTGATCTTGGTCTGATGCGGGTTGTATATCGTAAGGGTGATTTTAACAGGGTCGCAACTCAGTTTAATGAACTGTCAAAACCAAATGTACCTGATTCTTTACGCTATCATGCAACGTATCTGATGGGGCAGGCATACCTTCAGCAGAATAATCAGGCAAAAGCCATGGATGCGTTCTCCAGAATTCCTGACGGACATCCTGATTATGTTTTTGCACAGCATGGCATTGCAGTTGCCCAGGCTCAGTCTGGAGCTGAGCTTAGTAACGTTGTTGCAACTCTTGAAAACTGTGTTGGAGTAAAAACAAACTCTGATGCAGAGAAAGAGATAATCAATAGATCATACCTCTTCCTTGGTTATATCTTTTATGAGGAGAATACACTTTCTAAAGCTATCGTTTCCTTAAGAATGGTACCGCAATCAAGCATATATGCCGAAGATGCTCTGCTTGGTCAGGGATGGACATCACTTAAAGCACGTCAATGGACTGACTGTGTTAGCGTCGGGCAGATGCTTCAGAAAACAACTGATAAAGATATTCTTAAATGTGAAGGTATGCTGATTGAATCCTATGGACATCTTCTTCTGAAAAACTATGTTCAGGCACTGAAAGTACTCCAGGATGCCTCTGCAAGAGTCAAGAAGCTCAGTATTCCTGATCAGGATTCTCTTAACTACTCCAGAATGCAGAATGAGAGTGAAAGAATGGCGTATAATAACCTGGCTGAAAATATTGAGTATATAGCAGGTGCCGGTCAGACAATCACTATTCAGAATCAGATTGACAGTTTACATGTTAAACAGCTTGACTTTGTTGGCAAATTCAAGAAGTTCTATAAGTTCGAGAATGATTTCAAGCGGACATCATTCTTCTCAAGAGATATGCAGACTGTTTCTGATGATATTGAGTATGCATATGCAACAGTGCAGAAGATTGTCGGTCAAAAAGGGTTGTTGAAAGAACAGGAAAAACTGGGTGACAAGCAGAAGTCTATTGATAACGAAATCGAAAAACTAAAGAATGAAATGGAAAAAATACAAAAGTCACAATAAAAGATATTTGGCGATATTGTAAACAATGTCGCCATAACATAATTTAGTATCATTGTTATTATACGCCCGTTGTCATTGATGGGCGTTTTTGTTTTAAAACAGAAGAGAGGAGAATAATGCAATGGAATTTATTAACCTTGCACAAAAACGGTATTCCGTACGTAGTTATTCCGATCAACCTGTTGATGATGCAAAACTAATGGAAGTTCTTAATGCTGCACGATTTGCACCAACGGCATGCAATTACCAGCCATTTTCTCTTATTGTAATTCGCGATCTTGCCATACGTCGTCAGTGCGCAACGGTATATAATCGACCATGGTTTCTTAGTGCACCTGTCATGATTGTTGCGTGTTGCGATCATTCGCAATCGTGGCATCGTTCTGATGGTAAGGATTATGGTGAGATTGATGTTGCAATTGTCATGGATCACGTTACTCTTGCAGCAGCAGATGTAGGACTTGGAACTTGCTGGATAGGGAATTTTGATGTTTCCGAGGCGAGGAAAGTTTTAAAAATACCTGCAGAAATAAGTGTCGTTGCACTGACACCTCTGGGATATCCATCAGGTCAGCCACTGGTGGCATCAAAATCCCGAAAGCCGCTGGAGCAGCTCGTGTTCTGGGATCATTACGGTAATACAAACAAATAGTCGTGAATTGCATTTTGATTTCCAGATACGATATAGTGTATGAAGATGATGTGATACTTGTTGTCAACAAGGAATCTGGTTTCAGTGCAATTCCCGGCCGGGGTGATGCGAAAGATGATTCGCTTTTACCGGTTCTTGAAAGTCAATTTAACCGGAAATTCTTTGTGGTACACCGTATTGACAGAGATACAAGCGGATTAATTATATTCGCAAAAACTCCAGCTGCACATAAACATCTGAATATTCAGTTTGAGAAGCGTCTTGTAAAGAAAACCTATTGTGCACTTGTGATGGGTGTGCCATCAGTGGATCAGACTATTGATGCTCCCATTTATGAGTTTGGCTCCGGTCGTATGGGGATTGACACAAGAGGGAAAAATGCAATTACGGAGATTGCTGTTTTAGACAGGTATAAATCCACAGCTCTATTAAGGGTAAAACCAATTACCGGTAGACGTCACCAGATCAGGGTTCATCTTTACTCGATAGGGCATCCGATTATGGGTGACAAAACCTATGGTTCGCCAAGGCCGGTGGGTGGAGTAGAACGTCTTATGCTTCACGCCCACACTATTGAGTTTACGCATCCTGACAAGTCGCTGGTACAACTGGAGGCGCCCCTTTCTGAACAATGGAGGAAAATTGTTCAATGTGCAAAGGGTGATGACTGAAATCTGACGAGATAAACAGAGCCATTGTATTTTGCTGGTCTGTTTAGTATTCCGGAATACCTTTGTAAATGTCATATCACAGAATCAGTATCCCGATACTGGTGCCGTACTATTCCCCTTACGTAACTTCGCTTTCAGAGTTGGCAGGTCGTATGCTACAAGAAGTGCTGCTTTGACACCCTGCTGTGATGCCCAGTTACCCTTTTTTTCGTGATCATAGAGAATGTTTTTCCCTTTGGCATCAGTGATTCTTGTCCGTGGTTGAAGAAGGTATAATAGCGGTTCTGTCAACTGTAGATTGAGGTTTGCCGGCCCCTGACGGTAATTAATGGAAAACATTGTGTTGAACCATACTTCACGCTTGAAGTTTTTTCTTATATTATCGGTGACAAATTTAAATTCACTACCGGCATTATTATTGTGTCCGTAATGCTTGTTCATCCAGGTGAATTTTGAGTTGACAAAAAGTATAAGTCCAAGCCCGACACTGCGGTGTGCATTACCATACAGTGGATATAGTGTACTTATGTCAACACCAAAATCAACAAAATGTTCATTGGCATATGAAAAATTTTCCCATGTATATTCATCACCGATGTACACACGACTCGCACGGTATGCGTCCTGCTGAGATCCGCTAATCCATTGCTTTGATGTATTATTATAACGGGAATATGAATACTCAATCAATAATGCTGCATCAATATAGGAGTATTTATTCCAGGGGTATATATTGACATTTGGATTTATTTCCACAACAACGCTCCGGATTGCCTCAAGTGCACCATCCTCTGCATCCAGATTTTCTGTTAGTGCATTACGGAATTTCTGTGCTTCATAGCCAAGAAAAAACAGCGTGTTTAAAGAGTATTTATCACCCTTTTTCCATGTATAATTTCCATAGACGCGTGCCATTGCATCGGTGGTTTTTCGTGCCCATTGACTTTTTTGGTACGTGCCTTCAAAGTTAGCTGAAAGAGTGGAATCGGCGATCGAACCCGATGATGGTACCCAGCTGTATTGAGCAAGTTTACCATATTGATAACGTAACCGTGTTCCGAATTTGAGTTTACTGAATGTGAGCCCTGCCTGGATATCTCCTCTGTAAATAGGGCCACGTGAATACTCATTCTGAAACCACGCATCCCCATCAAGACCTGTTGTGCCAAAGATATGACTGCAGCTCACCGTGGACCATCCCCAGACCATGCGGTCAGTCGAATACCTGGTATTGTTTCGTGTAAAGGAAAAGTCCTGATTCGGTGTCGCAAGATCATAAAAACCCAGCTGTATCTTGATACCCGCAGGAATATCGCGGAACATAAAAGCCCAGATTGAACTTGCGAGCACCTCATGACTTGAGTTGGTAACTTTGTAGTCAAATGGAACGGTCAGGCTGCTATTGGTCAGATTACCGCTTGATTTATTTGAGAACGCATTAATGTTATAGGTCAGGTCGATATATTGTGAAACTTTATCATTAACCTTGCGCACTACTCCCATGGCATTACTGACCGCCCGTATATCACCACGATGTTCAAAAACTGAATTTGAAGCTTCTTGCGAGATATTTTCTCCGGTAACTGTGTAGGTATCATTAGGGCGTTTTGTCGGCTCATCAATATCTCCCCACCAGGGCAATTTCTGATAAGATGGATAGTAGAATACATATTCACCTGGAAGCCTGGCAACATCCTGAGGAAATGCGATAATTGATAAAAACGGATTCGATCCAACGAAAAAGATACGCGCCGGGCTGGCGATACTGCAAACGATTATGATCAGTAATACATTCAAATGCTTGTTCATCATAAATCCTTTTGGATATAGTGCCACCGCTGCTTTTATCTTAGTATATAGTTATTGTCCGTAAAAAAAATAGTATCATTTAACCGGTCTTCAAAAATTAGATTTTATATATTATGGAGTAGAAATACATTTGATAAGGAGTTGAGAGTGGATCGTATGCGTCTTATTACGGTGATTATTGTTTTTTTCATTGTCACAGTCGTGGTTACGGATGCTCAGCAGTATGATGTCTCGCTTGAAAAAACATCCAACTATAATAACTGGGGTACCGCCTGGGACTCTGTGGTAGTTCTTAAGAACGGGATTGTTACGCTTGCTGCAGTCCCCAAAATTGGTGGCAGAGTGATGCAATACGATCTCGGTACTCATCCTTCAATCTATATCCACAAGTCGATGCTAGGAAAAAATATCGTGAGTGGTGATTCGATGATCGGCGGTTTTCGTCAGCTTCCATCACCGCAGTCCGATTTCCAGTGGCCATCACCGCCAAAAGTTGATTTTGGCATTTACACCTGTACTGTTCTTCATAACAACGCAGATTCAGCGGTAATTTCTATGCTTAGCCCGATTGAGGACAGCAATCTTGAAAAATACAAAACACATAAGGGTTTACAATTCAAACGGGATATTACTCTCTACAAGGGCTCTTCGCGTGTAAAGGTAGTGATGACCATGTATAATAAAGGGCAACAATCGATGACACATGGAATATGGGACATAACACAAAGTTCGTGCAGTAACAATGACACTGCCGACCTCGAAAATATCTGGGTATATTTTCAACGCTACCAGCAAAGCTCGCTTGGCGGCAATAAGGGCTACGTTCAGTATAAGAACGAAGGTACTGGAGCAGGAGAACAGTGGGTACCGGATGCAGCACCGGGAAATATTATGGGCGTTCAGTTTAAAAAGCTTAGAGGCAAGATCGGTGCAGACTGTCGCGCGGGATGGATCTGTTTCAACGACCGGTATGATGCCTATGCGTATGTAAAGACGTTCAGTTATCAGAACGGGAAGACCTACCCTGACAGTGGTGCATCAGTACAGGTGTATACATACCCGAACATGAACATGCTTGAAGTTGAGGTACTCGGGCCGCTTACGACAATTGCTCCGGGTGATTCGGTCACCCTGGAGGAAAACTGGTTTACCGCACGATCAAATGGACCCGTGCTTGAAGTCAATTCAGCAGGTCTTATAACTAAAAAGTTGACGGGAGTGCAGTCTGGTGATTCTTTAGATATTAGTGGTACATTTGGCGTTTTCTATAAGGGGCATGTCAAAATTCAGTTTTGTGATGCATCGAAGACGGTTGTTTCCACAGCTGACAGTATTCCGGTCACTCCAACAGATTCGTTTTATGTCAATAAAAAGCTAAAGATCCCTGCTGGTGCCGCGTATGTCCACCTCACAGCATTTGACAGTAAGGGAACTGTTTTGGGTATACTGGACTCCGCTGTTATACCAACACCATTATCGATCGGAAAAGGCTTACAGCCGCAGGTGCCATCAATCACTGCGCATTCTATTACAGCCCAGGTTGAAAACAGTGCTATCATGATCAATGTTTCATATAACGGGGCGTACCGGATTACCCTGCATACCATTGACGGAAAGCAAATCGGCAGCCAGACTGTAAATGCACCATGTCGTTATTCAATGAAACATGGCAAATTGACAGGAAATGTGGTGATCATTATGGTAAATGGTAAGGGTGTGAGTGAATCAAAGCGACTTATTGTCTCTCGCATGTAGTATCAATCTAAGCAGATGAACGCCGCTCTCAGGGGGCAATGTCGTTAACTTAGTTTTGACATGTTGCAGCTGTGCCGGTTGCTCGCCCCCTAAATCCCACCTCGGCAGGTGTTCCCAAGGGGCTCCCGCAGGGGGACTTTGAGAGATGAATAGTTTGTTTAGCCTATTTCTTCAAGTCCCCCTGCGGGGGATTTAGGGGGCGAGTCTTACGTGTAAATCTTAACTTAACGACATTGTCTTAGGGGGTGGGCATATCGTCATTAATAACATATGTGGAGTCTACACCGTTTTCCGAAAAGGAATTCCCCGAGATTGATGCCGAAGAAGCATTTTTATCGATAACTATGCCATACTCCCGGTTGTTTTTTAAACTGCAGTTTTCAATTTTTACGTTTGCATCAACATAAACACCGCTGGTGGCATTGTTTATTTCACAGTATTTTAGTTCTGTTTTCACATCTGCATTTTCCCCGATTCTTATGCCACCAGTAATCCCGTCTTCATCCGCACCCCAGTACTCATCCTGATCATAAGAATCAAATAGTATAGGTAAATTATCTGAGCCTCTGGCAATTAACGTTCCGGGGTTTGATTTTCCTACATTAATATAAGCGCCGGGTAAAAAATGAAACTCTGTACCTGGATGAATGTTTATTTCAACACCCTGTAAACCACTAATGTCAAGTATTCCATCCACAATGTATGGCTGATCGTACTTCTTCCATGTTCCGCTTTGCCAAATGGTTTCACCACTGACATATATGCCGCCTTTCCCATTGTCAGCGACACTTCCGGTACCGGAAAGATTAATAAGGTCAAAAGCCGAAATACTGATTCCATAACCGCCATTATTAACAAAAGAATTGTCGTTAAATGACGAAGAATCATAGGGGCTTGCATTAATAAAGGTTATCCCATTGGAATCGCAACCGGTTACCAGGCAATTCGAAACGTTAACCTTTGCTGCCATTACATAAATTCCTGTTGTAGCGTTACGTATTGAACAATATTCAAATAGAGTGTTTACCGGTGATTCAGTCCCTATCCATATGCCTGCGCTACTGTCTCCCCATTTAATATCAGGGGAACTGTTGATAAAAAATATAGAGTCTTTAGGAGTACCTTTAGCAATCAGTATTCCGACACCAAAGCATGGATCACCGATTCTGATACTGGCATTCTTTTCGAATTTACATACAACACCGGGCATTATGGTTACACTGCTTGCTCCTGACGAAAATGAGCCGATCACTGTCGTTTGACTGAAAATGTAAGGCAGATCCATTTTTCTCCAGACTGCATCTTCATTTTTAACAAGTGTTCCCAGTACATGGATTCCGTTTTTCTCTTTATCAAATCCTGAGAATGTAATCTTTCCGGAGAGATTTCCCAGTTTATCTGCAAATAAAGTCAGAGGGTACCCGCCACAGTCGGAAATTGTGTTGTTAGTGAACGTTAAGGAATCACCAGGCCCTGCTGTACTGTCGAAGAAAATGCCATTACCTTTACAGGAGGTCACTTTGCAGTTGGTGATAACCGGAGATCCTGCCTTGACAGTTATACCTGCTGTTGCCTCAGTGACAGTACAATAGTTTAAGAGAATATTTTTTGCGGAATCACCTAAAATAATCCCTCCGCCTTGAGAAGAACCCCACGCCTGCACACCCGTATCAGCTTTAAATACTACCGGGGAGTCAGCCGATCCGTTTGCGTTGAGCGTTCCCTGCGAATTGATACCCACCTCGATATAGGAGTTATCACCTATTTTCACCGTGACACCTTTTTCGATGGTCAGGTTACCATTATTACCAACGCCTAAGACAGTACCTGGATCAATGATGACCTTAATTCCTTGCCCCCAGGTTACCGGTGATTCAATTGAACAATCACCGGTGATCCGATAAATTTTGTCTGTTTCCGACCATGCCTCTTCATTCGATATTATACCTTCTTTAGTCTGCTCCTCAGGTGGAGGGACGATTGGATTGCCGTTATTCTCAGTAGAACATTGTATGAAAAGTACGGCAGAGAAAAATAATACCAGACAAAATTTATTCATTACAACCTCACCATTTATGATATTTACCACTATACTTTTTAATCGTTTGCACAGTGAACTTTTACCAGGGCCTTACACGAGTAAAAATAATCTGTCACCCGGGGTTCAAACATTTTTTTATTGCTACACAGGATTGGGATCTACAGAAAATCATTCTATTACCGCAACCGAAACCCTGATAGGAGAAGGTTGGTAAGACAAAAGTTCCGGAATTCCCTTGTCAATGAAAGTTTTTAAATCATGAAACCGGAAATAACATTACTGCCATCCGGTTTCATGATTGATTAATGCTATAACAATCAATATGTTCTCTTTAAGCTTATATGCAAAAAGGAGACAATAGCCCTCGGATGCAGGGCTATTCATTTTTGTAATCAGTGGATAAGCAGTGTTGATTGACTAACATGTTTACCAGTCCTGATTTCACAGCAGTATACACCACGAGCGAGTCCGGCAGTCTGAAATACTACATCCTGTTTTCCGCTAACTGCAGCATGTTGCTGAGCTGTAAATACACTGCGACCTGAAGCTGTTGTCAGTCTAAGGCTGATATCTGATGGTTGGTCAACAGATAATGACACAGATAGATTGCCGTTAATCATTACCTGGCTGAGAATATGACCACGATTGTTGTTAACAACCTGTTCAGATACAGATGTCGTTCCGTTGAAAAAAGCATAATTATCTGCTTTCATTGCATCCCAGAACGCTTTAGCTGCTGCAGCACTACCAGTCGGGTTAGGGTGAAGGCCGTCACCCGATGGAAAATATTGACTATATTTTCCTGCAAATACAGGAAGTAAATCAACAAAGATTGCTTTGGGTTCGGTTGTTTTAGCGATAACTTCCTTAGCTACCACAGTCCATATAGCCTGGTTTGTTGTCAGGCTTGCGTTACCTGGAGCTTCAGGATATCCCGTCCAGACAAATGCTTTTACGCCAGCCTTTTTCATTTCAGCAATATACTCTTCTAATTTTGTTTTGCAATATTGAACTTTGGCACAATTCTTGTCACCAGCCTGGCAACTGCCCTGAAACAAATCGATGCCACCGCCATCGGTTAAAACATATTTAGGCTTAGGAGAACAATTCTTAAATTGATTAATTATTGTAGCAATGTCTTTGCCGGATACCGCAATCTCATGGAAATCCTGAGTTCCGGTAAGTACCCCATCTGCCCGTGCCAGTTTGGAAAATTCTTCAGTAATTTGAGTCATTTGAAAAAATGACTCGCCGTTGACCGCCAGATCATTTGCTGTTAGCTGTGGTTTTTGTGCGTACATGGTAAACACCATAAACAGACATGCAAAAGTCATTTTAACAAAATAACTTTTTAAATAATGCATAAACGCCTCCCTTTACTAATAAGATACATAGCTTTTATTTTACCGTATCCGGTTGCTGTCTCGGCCTAAGACTTTGCCGGATTATTTTTTTGAAAAACGACCAGACAGTGTTTTCAGCATTACCCCTGGACATAATTATTGATTGAGTTGCGTTGTTACCATAAATCGTACCAACATTTTACCCATATTTCAGCCTGTCCTCCGGTTTCTACTTTCGATAATATACTTCCGCATTGATGAATAAGCCTGGATTAAAAAGCAAAATCTATGGACAGAATTGTCCACATAATTGGCTTTTTTTTAAAAAAAATTAAGCCACCTATGGCAAAAACATCTGTTTTTCAGGAATGAACACATCTACATCAAAAAAGCTCTGAAACCATGCATTCATTTTGAGCCGGAGTTCACAGTAATATAATGTAGCTGATTGGTGGGTTTTTGCTATTACCAAACATTTGGTGATTATATATTAGCAGTCAATAACAAAGCCGGGGTACAGTATTCTGGAAATTTATATCTTTGTGTCAATTGCTCCGGTTTACCTGGTAAGCATTACGTTTGATCGCTCAAGCGCTATATCACCATTACAGATCTCAACAACATAGTATCCCTGCGCCAGATCGGATAGATTATAGCTGTTTGAATTGACACCTGCCACTGTATTTTTTAACGGAAATGCCGCTACAATAGTACCTTTCAGATCAAATATTTTTAACGAGAAATTGCCCGGTAACACATTACGAATGGTAAGAATACCCTTTTCGCATCTGATAGCATAATGTGATTGACCTTTGGATGTTACATACGGTAATGATGATGTCGGATCAAGTTGTATTACGTATGTCGTCAGGGACTGTGCCGGTGATGTTGCTGACAATGTACCATTTACAATAGAAACATCGTTAACCTTTTTGAAATTCTCTGACGCGCTGCTTCTCCATACTGAGGCGTTCGGACTGATCTGCTGTTTGAAATTTGATAATTTGTAGTCATACGAAACAGACGAAGTGGAGGCATTTCGCTGGACAATGGTCAATTGATTCTGCTTCTGTGAAATAAATGCGACGGCATCGTTATTACTGATATCAATCATTGTTGAAAAGGGACGTATGAAATTTGAGAACTGCTTGACTGCATGGTACTTTTTTGTGATATAGTATCTGGAGCTTCCGCCAGTAAAATCTGCATGAATCATACCCCAGTTTTTATTAAGGCTTGTCTGTGCCTGCTCACTCTCTATTGCCTGCCAGAAAACCCATCCATGTGGTTTCATCTCTCTCAAATCACGTATGGCCCGATTAGCGATATCAAGTCCCGGAACAAAATCATTATGATTGTGGGCCCACTGATCAAACGGAGCTGCAGCTCCACTACCATCACATTCCGAGTCCCACAACTTTCTGTTACCAACAGCAGCCTTGAGTTCTGCTCGCTTCGATCCGCCATAGACATGGGTATTAACCTGAAAAACATACGATTTGGTTGTGGCATCATAAGCGTTCCATGATGCAAGTGTCTGGTCGATACTGGTCTCATCAGGGGCACTTATCTTTGTTTCTGTGAGCCCCTTTGCATCAAGTTTTGCCTTAACTTCACGAATGATATCATCCTGCAGGTTTACATCAACATGGCAACCTTCCTGCCCGCCATTGACAGTCCATCCTACCATTGGTTCATTCATTGGCTCAAGGGTTCGGAATGTAATTCCCCAATCATCCCTGAATTTTTTAACAACTTCTGTAAGGTAGTCTGCAAAATCATCATAGTAATCTGCTTTCAGGTTGTTGCTGCCACCGGAATTTCCGCTGGCGCATCCACTGCTAGTCATCCAGTAGGGGGGGGAATTGGAGAATGCTTCAGATATAAACCATGATGATGGAATCCGTTTTTTTGCGGCACCAAGGCACCATCGCTGGCCTGCATCTTTAGTCCAGTCATATTGAGCAGTTGCAGATGCTTTAAATCCATCCATCAATTTACCGGCTCCCATATGAGTATGTGATGGGTTGTCACCACCACCTATATTATAACGGACGATTGAGAGACCAAGTCCATTCGTTGTATCGAATAGAAGATCCATGATAGAATCACGCGATTGCTGTGGATATTTTCCGATAATATTTCCCCACCAGCAGATTGATGTTCCCCAGCCTTCAAACTCCTGATACTGAATACCGGCATCAACCGTAACATTGATTGCATTGATTGGCTTATTGATAAATAATAATAGTAAAAGAATCGTACAGGCTATAAGAGCTTTTTTATTCATGGGGATTACTTCTCCTTAGTAAACAATCACTATTACTGAAGATTGACAGGATATGTTGTTGTCGAATTGTCTGTTGATACTTTGACAAAGTACATTCCAGATTGAACAGAACTATAATTAAAATTAATCTCAGATCGATTAGCTGCTGCTTTTGACATAATAAGACGACCGGACATACTATATACATCAACGGTCTTTATCTTATTCGAAAAAGGTAACGATCCGAATGAAACAGAAATAACCTTTTTGTCAGTTGCAATTTTAACTGAGTTACATGCAGTACGGTTGATCTCAGCAATTGTTCCTACTTTGTCAGATTTGAATCTCCACCAGTTGAAATTAAACAGTGATGTGCCGCTGCCGGTAAACTTGAGATACAGATCATTTTTACCTTTTGCGTTAGTTACTGTACAGGTTTTGGTTGTCCAGGTTTGTGCGCCGCCTGTATTTCCGATGTCACAGGTGCCAATTAATGTTCCTGATGAACTCCCAAGCCGAAGCTCAATCTTTCCACCGCTGGAACCTGATGCAACCCGTGCTTCAAAGGACACTGCGCCATCGGTACCGAAATCGACTCCCTTTACTTTTATGTAATCACCACTTTCGATACTGGTAACATTCATGCCACCTTCATTGCAGGTTTGCGTTTCGACACCCTGACCGAGGCAGATCGTTTCAGCCTGAACTGTGTCGTAAGGGTTGAGAGAGCCTACCTGAGCAGGACCACTTGTTGTTGATGCAATCTGGGGGATTGCACCATCGCTCTTATATGTAAATTGCTCCACACATACAGAACGTTTATATCCACTACCACCTGTTAAGCCCTGATTATGGTAAAAGAAGTAGGAATTCTCTTTGAAATCGCAAACACCTGGATGATTTGTAAAGGCTGCTTTTGAAATTGATGACGGCATGATAACGCCGCGGTAGGTCCATGGACCTGTCGGACCGGAACTTGTCGAATGACCTATATGCTCAGAAACCGGGCCGCCTGCAAAGACCATATAGTACAAATTCCCTCTTTTGTAAAAGAATGGTCCTTCTTCATAGGATGTCGGTCTTTTTGCATCATAGGCAGAGCGTTTCCCGAAACCTGCCTCATTTAAGGAAACTTCTACTACATTTCCTGAATATGATGTCATATTTTCATTAAGTTTTACATACCATAATTTCGGATTGCCCCAGTAGAGATATGCCTGTCCATCACTGTCGACAAATGCAGTAGGATCGATATCATCATACCCGTTCTTATTGACAAGCGCTTTCCCGATCGGGTCGGTGAATGGGCCGGTAGGTTTATCAGCAACGAGTACCCCTATGCCTTTACCCTGAATCGGTACATACAGATAAAATTTCCCGCCTCGTTCAACGCATTGTGGTGCCCAGGCACCATTATTGAGTGTACCGATCCACTTGAAATCTTTCAGTGATGCAACAATACCATGATCAGTCCAGTTTACCATATCTGCTGATGAATAGCACATCCAGTTTCTCATTGTAAAGAAGTTGCTTTCTGTCACATCTTCATCATGGCTGGTGTACAGATACACTCTGTCGTTATACACCATCGGTGCAGGGTCGGCAGAATAATAATTCTGAATAATTGGATTGTCAGCAAATGCAATCGTAAGCATGATCTGCGTCAGCAGAAAAGAAATTGCAGTTTTCATTGTAAACCTTTCTTCATTTATTTAAATAAAAATTCAGGTAGTAAGATTAGATTCTGTTTTTGAGTACATTATATGGAGTGACATTAACGTTTGCAATGCCACAAACGTGCTGCACAACTTTCCACACTGTAATTTATGGATGCAGCCGTGCAGACGTGCTCTGAGTAATATAATCATTATAGGAATAAATGTTCGCCAAAATGTATAATGTTCGCAGTTAGTATGTTTATAAATGTTTAAAATACAATGTTATATGCAATAAACCGTTCGCAAAAAAAGTGTACTCACAGAGTGTACACTGTAGATTGTAATCGCTGATAACGAGTAATAAATACTGTGCTTTTAGAAGTGTCTTCTATAAGAAAACACTTTAAAAACCCGCCGAAAACATTATTTTGGAAATTAGCACACTGGAATTTTTTTTGGTACTAAATAATAAGAGATGCTTGGAATATTACATTTTTGAAAATGCTTCATTCGGGAATTATAAATTCGGGCTTTATATGGAAAGAATTTGCTCTTCATCCGAAAATTTCATCAAGATGGCTTTATTTACAGTTCCAGCCTGGAATAAACCATGGCGATTAATGATTATCTACAGGAGAATCAAAACGATTCAGATATTCACTTCCCCCCAAGCGCCCGATACACTTCCAGAGGAATTCTCCCCGCATGACCATTCTGTGTAAGGTATGCAGCCTTTATATCACCCTTGACAAGTAATATACCGGCTTCGTTTGTGATCGTTGTCTGGAATGTTACTGTTGCGCCTGATATGTCGATTACCGTTGTGTCAACATCAAGAAGGTCGTTATATCTGGCAGGCATACGGTATTTCAAGTGTGCATCAACAACCGCAAAGTGACACCCTTTTTTCTGATATTCAACGATATCGACACCTTTTTCCCGCATATACTCTGTTCTGCTGCGTTCCATATATTTCAGGTAATTGGCATAGTACACAACCTGCGCACAATCGGTATCTTCATAGTATACCCGAATTTTCATTGTAGTATGTTCCTTTATGTAAATATTGTTCCGGGTTCTGAACGCTAATTTCCCTATTCATCAATATCAGTATCACCATTAACATCTGCGGCAATACCGTAATCCTTTATTTTCCGCCATAACGTTGAACGGGAAATACCAAGTTTTTTTGATGTCTCAGTATAGTTGTATTTTGTAAGTTCGAGCGCTTTTCGTATGTGACGTTCTTCCATTGCTGCAAGTGTCAATAGTGTATCTGTTGTTTCATTAACAACTTCAGCTGATGGTGCAGACAGAAGAAGACGGTTTCGAATCATGAACTCAGGAAGATCAAATTCAGTTATCTCATTGCTTTCGGCAAGTACAATTGCATGCTCGATAATATTTTCAAGCTCACGCACGTTACCGGGGTATTCATAATTGGCAAGAATTGCCTCTGCGACTTTGGATATACTGTTAACATGTTTGTCAAGAAGCTGGTTATTGCGATGTACAAACAGGCGAACCAGATTGGGAATGGTTTCTTTACGTTCCCGTAAAGGTGGCATGTAGAGATAAAATACATTAAGTCTGTAGAACAGGTCTTCTCTGAACCGCCCATCCAGCATCATTTTTTTAAGATCCTTATTCGTTGCCGCAATTATTCTTACGTCAACAGTTCGGGTCGTATTATCACCAACTCTGCGGAATTCACGCTCCTGAAGAAACCGCAGCAGTTTTACCTGTGCCTGAGGAGACAGTTCCCCGACTTCATCAAGAAATAACGTACCAAGATGTGCTTCCTCAACAAGACCTGCTTTATCCCGGTCCGCTCCTGTAAATGAGCCTTTTTTGTGACCGAATAGTTCACTTTCAAAAAGATTTTCCGGTATTGCCCCACAGTTCATTGCGACAAAGTGTCCATCAACGCGTTTTGACAGCCGGTGAATGATCTTCGCAAAGAACTCTTTTCCTGTACCGCTTTCGCCACCGATAAGAACGGTGGAATTGGTAGGTGCAATTTTAGAGGCAAATTTAAGTACTTTCTGCATTGATGGCGAACCGGCCATAAGATCTGTCAGGAACCGCTGTTCAAGAGCGAGGTGATCCTCCTGTCGTTCTGCACGAAGCGATAATTTGTCAAGTACTGATTTCAGGTCTGCCATTTTCAGTGGCTTGACAAGATAAAATGCAGCTCCGTTTTTTAACGCATTGGTCGCCTCTTCAAGCTCGTTAATCGTTGTCAGGATCACGATCTCAGCGTGATACCGCGTGCGAATATAGCTTACCATGTCAAGCTCAATCAGAGGAATTTTCTCAATATCAAGAAAAACGATGTCAACGACGTTCTTTTCAAGAAACGACAATGCATCCGACTGTGAACCGACCTCAAATACATCAAAGCCTTGTAGAATCAGGTTTTCCCGCGTTTTATCCCTGAAGTCACTATCCGATGAGATCAGAAGAACTTTTCTTGTCAATTTTTCGGCATTTACAATATTTTGCATAAAATCTGTTATAGTAATATCTGGAAAATGTTACTTTATACTACATATATTAAAAAACAATTACTGAAGAGAATACATTATTGTTGCTAATTGCCTTTAAAATCAAATAGTTAAAGTATTTTTGCAACAAGCAGAGCCAATTGTTGTATTGTCTTGCCTGACCTAATGTATTACTGTTCAGGTTAAAAAGATACTATTTGCCCTGGTAAATTTGAAATTCTGTTATTAGGCTTTTAGTTATTTTAACAGTTTAAATATAAACTCTATTAAGCACCATGATGAAATCAACGATTAAAAATAAAAAAAAGCACTCATTGTTATTTTTTTGCATACTCATTATCACCGGATTTGTTCTGCTTTTTCTTGCGGTATTTGCTATTGGTATCTATCTTGGATTTCAGACACATTCCGGTACGCAAATTAATAATCAGATTACTACACTTCTCAAACAAACCGGAGCGGACTCGTGTTCACTTAAACGTACCCGTTTTACACCCTGGCGAGGGCTTGAGGTTGATTCTTTGTATATGTCCGCGCTGGTGAATAATGAACTCTATGTAAAGAGTCGTATCGATACGCTCGGGATCCGGTATGATATTAAAACGGTACTGAAATATGTCTATCGATACAGGAAAACAATAATTCAATCAGCATTTTCCCATGATGCTACAATTGCATCTGTTAATAATAAGGTGCTGGTATCAGAAATATTGCCACTCATTGATAATATCCATGCAAAAGGAAAAAACGTAGAGTTTACAAACAGAACTACCGGCGAGACATATACGATTGACATGTTTGTTTTGAATACGAAGACATCAGGATTGTTTAATCCGCAGCGCAGCGGTCACATTGAATCGCAAACACTTCGGTATGGAAAATGGTCTTTGCAGAAAGCGGTAACAGAGTTTCAGCTAAAGGGTGA
This sequence comes from Fibrobacterota bacterium, assembly GCA_023459055.1. GTDB lineage: Bacteria > Fibrobacterota > Chitinivibrionia > Chitinivibrionales > Chitinispirillaceae > JAAZBG01. The sequence continues at coordinate 46,707 of JAEWVR010000025.1, read as the reverse complement.
TTCTATAAGTGTAAATATTAGAAGGGCATCCTTTTTAAAGGGCTATTTGACACTTGATGCATGGATCGGGATATCGCCTCTGAGAATTAAAGCGCTTGATATAAAGGGTGACTCACTCAGCATTGATGAATACTGTGCGATAAGGAAAAAATATATGGGCAATATCAGCGGTATCGCAGATCTGTCCATGTCTTTTGAAAACAGCCCCATAATACCCGATTCTCTTCGTGGTAAAGGTAGGTTGACAATGAGAAATGTACTGCTAAGGGATCTTCCGGTACAAAAAGCGCTGGTCAATTTAATCGGTTTTCCACAGCTTGCCAATACTCCGTTTGATTCTATTCGCACCGATTATACACTGCAACCGGAAATGCAGTTTAGAAGTGTAATGATAGGAGCTGGGCCGGTTCTACACTTTACATCCACAGGCCCAATCTACCTTGATGGCAGGCTTGAACAGCAGATTAATGGTAAGCTGACAAAAGAATTTGTTGAAACATTACCCGGTATTATATCGGAATCAATGGAAAAAACACCGGACAATGGCAGGAAATTCAAATGCCGGATCTATGGATCAATCGATCACCCAAAAATGTCACTAAGTAAAGAATCGCTGCAAAAGGCATTTATGGGAGCTTTTGACAGTGTAAGGAAAAGCATTGAAGAAGTATTTAAATAATCGTGAATTATACTCTCTGCATTGCAAAGGCCGATAGATATGCATTGTAAGGGCTCTTAGGTATGCATTGTAAGGGCGAATTATCATTCGCCCATTCGCCCGGCCGCCAGTACAAAGTAGAAAACAAAAATGGGAAACATCAATAAAAAACCTCATACGGATCAAGGATCTCACGATTCTCATCTTACCCCCCGCGGGCTTGAGCGTCGCATAAAGCGCCATCTTACATCACAGCAATGTACGTTGTTTGCGATAACAGTACCAGGATTTGAGCAGATTTTAATGAAGGAAGTACAGGCGTTACCGGATGTGAGTAGTGTTGTCTGTACTGAAGGGGGCGTTGAGTTTACTGGTCCTTTTGATACCGTTTATTTTGCAAACATGCAATTGCGTACTGCAAACCGGGTACTGATGCGAATAGATTCTTTTACCGCCAGATCATATCCTGAACTTTATAATAAGGCAAAAAGAATAAATTGGGAAATTTACAGCGGCTTCGAAACTGATATTGATTTTTCAGTCTCCTCATCGTCATCAAGGCTTCATCATACAGAAAATATTGAAAATGCGGTATTTGACAGTATGAAAGAAGTAATGAATTCACTTGGTGTTGCAATTAAAAAAGTAAAACATGCTCCAATAAAATATCATATACGTTTTCTTGATGATCACTGTACAGTCAGCATCGATTCCAGTGGTGAATTACTTTATAGAAGGGGATTCCGCACAGAGGTGGCACACGCACCAATCAGGGAAACCACTGCATCAGCCCTTCTTCTTGCGTGTGAGTGTTATAAGTATCCAGTCATTGCAGATCCAATGTGCGGTTCTGGTACATTTTTGCTTGAGGCACAAATGATTGTGGATACTATTTATCCAGGTTTGTCACGCTCGTTTGCGTTCGAAACCTGGCCATCATTTACGGAATCAAAGTATCTCCGTTTAAAAAAAAATTTACAGGAAGGATGTATACGATCTGGGCGTACATTGATAGGTTCTGATATCAGCGAATCCGCAGTGATTGCAGCGATTATCAATGGTCAGCAATCCGGATTTGCAGAACGTATGATATTTATGCAAAAAGACTTTTTTACATTTAATACTGATAGCACGTTTGGCACAAATGGTCTTATCATTTCAAATCTTCCCTATGGAAAACGTGTCGGGGAGAGTACCGCTCTTCATGCATTGTATAAAAATATCGGAAAACATCTCAAAAAGCTTTGTAAAGGCTGGCATTATGGTTTTGTAACTGCCGACCGCGCATTTCCATCAATCAGCGGCCTGCCGGTCTCTAAAGAGATACGTTTTGTAAATGGTGGGATACCGGTAACATTTTTCACCGGAGAAATTCGGTAGAGAATTGTTGGCTGTTTGCTGTTGACACATTACTAGTTGCTACTTGCCAATCACACTTCAAAAAGATCCTGCTGACCACTTATTATTTTGTCAAATGATTTACCGGTTGTTTCAAGGATTGAATCTGCAATAGGGCGTAGCTGACAATCGATATAGTGGTTGTAATCTATCTTTGATGAAAATTTTTCAATTGGCTGAGGCCCGCTTTTTGTAATATAGTAACGGATAATGTGCTTTGTAGAATCAAGCAGACGGGCTGCCTGAACATGTGGTGGAACATGTACTGTGTATTCTTCAAGATCTTTCCGCAATCTTTTTTTGTAAATAAGTTTATGATCAAATTGTCCACTTTGAAGCTTTGTAACCATTTCGCATATATAATTGTCAAGAGGTTCAGACCGGAAAAAACGGATATACAGTTCGTGCTGGAACTCTTTTGCAAGGTCAGTCCAGTCGGAACGGGCTGATTCCATACCTTTAAATGTCAATTCCATGGTGCTATCGGTAACGGTGCTTCCACAATAATGTTTTTTACTTCCATGCGTTGCGCCACGTACTGATGGCAGAAAAAAGTGATTAAATGTATTCTGGTACTCAAGTTTCAGATAAGACTCTGTGTTGAACGTGTTCCTGATATACTCCGAAAGCCACTCTGTCGCAGCAGTGGATATGCGTAATCCGATTGTGTCAGGAGGTTCAGTGATAGCTTTCCCGGCATGGACAAAAAGGGAGTCTGTGTCACCATAGATAACCTTATACGGTGTAGTATCGGCAATGTACGAGATCATTGTTTTTAAAATATGCTGCCCGGTTTTTGTGATTGATGTCGCCAGTGCGGATGAAAAAAATCTGCAATTCTGCGCTCCTAACACACCATAAAAACTGTTCATCAGAATCTTGATTGCCTGAGAAAGGTAGGGATTGTCCGCTTTTTTGGCTGCAGCACGCGCATCAAGCAGATCAAGGATGATCTTTGGCAGAATTGTTGTATCCCGTGAAAATTGTGTTCCCGATGGGTTGTGGACTGTATTCTGATCCTTGACTATGTAGCCTAACGGATCAATTTTAAACGTTGCGATGATTGATGGATAAAGACTTCTGAAATCAAAGACCATGACATTATGATAGAGGCCCGGGGTTGGTTCGACAACATATCCTCCGGGGAGCGGTTCTGTTGATGTTACTGCATCAAGTGCGTCTTTGGCAACGTAACCGGCTCTATGAAGATGGGGAAGATAGAGATAATCGAATGCGGCAATGGAGCCTATTGATCTGTCAAGAAGATGGCCGCTTCGCTTAGTCCGCTCAATTGCGTTAGGGAGAATTTTTGCTTTTTCAAATATTTCAAGGGTAAGAACAGCATCCTGCAAATTATAGGCAGCAAGCTGCTCTTTGTCTTCTGCATACTGACGATTTATCTCGTTTATCTTGTCCTGATCTGTCAATTCAATATTTTTAGTCTTTCCAAGCATTTCTGATGCAACAAAATTAAGCGAGTATTCTTCAAAGGTGTAGAAATATGATCGCAACATAACAGGAACATCCATAACAAGCCGCCCGGGAATTCGCGCAGTCATCTGTGAACTGTTTCTGGATGGAACAATCCGGGCGTACGGGTCTCTGCCAATATCAAATGGAATGCCATGTTTAACACATCGTGATTGAATAACCCTGAAATCATAATCAATAACATTCCATCCGATAAAAATATCCGGATCTGTTTTTTTTACACATTGAATAAACTGTTCAAGTAACTCTTTTTCATCAGTGCAATAGTTATAACGCGATTCTACACGGGGGCCAACAATAAAAACGGTGTCATCAATGCAACCACTGAGTGCAATACTGTAAATTTGTTCGGTTGCAGCATTGGTCTCGATATCAATAGACATAACGTGAAGTTCCGGTGTATAATCAACGCCACGCAATACAGGATTCTTAGATATAAGCAGTGCACCCATTTGTTGTATGGTGCCATTACAATCAAAACCTCCGCAGATAAAACGTTCCATTAGAAATCTGTCAACCGGATGAATATCAGATTCGTAAACCGGGTATCCTTCACTGCGTAGTTTTCGTGCGCATTCAATACTGCTTCCATAGGTAGGAAAATAAAGACAATCAACCGGTGTACCATCCATTGCTTTGAGAGAAAGTGATTTACGTTCAACTGCCAGGTATGTTTTTTCCGGGGGTATCGTGGAGGGAACAAAAAAAAGCGGTCTGAATGAATCAATGATAATTTTTATATATGTATGAGCGTCAGTTACCGCAAACAACGTTATCTCGAACCGACCTTTTATATCACTGTTGGAATAATTGAGTAAAAAACATTTCATGAACCGGCCTGTAATTCTTCAAAATCTAAATGATGATATTTTTAATGTGCAATATTACGAAAGAACTCAGAAAATACTTAAGGCAGTCTTATAAAGGAATTATATTGTTTTTACCTGGAATGTCTTGCACTCAGTGATTGTATCTTCATTACAAATGCGATATACTAATGAAATGGATCTGTACACGTTATTCGCATGTTAAAGGGACATTGTTTTATCTGAAAAAATGTCGTATTCATTTCTTGTGAAAGCAGAAGCATGAATCAAATCGATATACATTCTTTAGATCATCAAAGGGTACATCCTGAAAAAATTCAGGCGGATTTTGACTTTTTTTCACATGATAACGCTGTTAATACGTTTATTTGTTATCTTCCTGTCAATATTTTGATTGTAAACCGGACTCGTCAGGTGGTATTTGCAAATGAATCCTGTAAGACTCATCTTGAGTTGGAGTCAATTGAAAAAATAATAGGGGAGCGTCCTGGTGAAGCGTTAAATTGTGTAAATGCGTACTTAAAATCAGGTGGTTGTGGCAGTGCTGACGGGTGTACAGTTTGTGGTGCATTCAAGGCCACTGTACAATGTCTCTCAAGGAACGAAAAAACAACTGAGGAAACCAGAATCAGGGTTAAAAGGGGATTCGGTGAGAAAACACTTGAATACCGTATTGATACTATTCCGTTAAGGTATAATAATGATATTTACGCTTTGCTTATTCTTCAGGATATAAGCGTGCAAAACAGTAAACGAATGATGGAGCGGATTTTCTTTCATGATATTCTCAATTACTCATCTGCCTTGGTAAATGCCTTTGAAGTTATAGAAGAAAATCCAGTTGGGAATGCGGATCTGATTTCTCTTCTTAAGAATACTACAGAAATGCTATTTAACGAGATACATTCTCAAAAAATGCTTATGCTTGCTGAAACCGGGGAACTGATCGTAAACAAAAAAGAATTTAATATCTCCAATGTAATAGAATCTGTAGTCAGATTTCTTTCGATGGATTCGATATGTATAAATAAGGAGATACTGATTCTTAATAATGAAAACCTTAGCTGTTTCAACGATCAGGGAATTTTTAAGCGAGTTCTGATCAATATGTTGAAAAATGCATTGGAGGCGACGCGGCCTGATGGAAAAGTCACCATAGCATATTTTTTAAACAATGAACGTGTGACAGTAACAGTAAAAAACAGCATATCTATTCCACACGAAGTGCAACTACAGATTTTCCAGAAGTCATTTTCAACAAAAGGCAATGGTCGGGGATTAGGCACTTTCAGTATCAAATTATTGACAGAACGTTATCTGGGTGGTACTGTACATTTCGTTTCTTCAGAGGAAACCGGCACAATATTTACAATAGAATTACCCTTTAAATAACCGCAGATGTCAGAATACGTTAAAGAACTCACGCCGTAGAGTTACAAGTATTTCTGTTTGCTCTGATGTCAATTTTATGCCATTGAGGTAGGATCTGAATGTCTGGTACTTATTGTTTTCAGAAAAGTCAATTGCAAGTGAATCCATGGTTTCAATAGCTTTAGGAGTCATGCAGGCTTTTACATAAATAATACACAGTCCGATGTATGCATCAAGGTTGCCCTGTTTGACGAGCATAATGCTTTTTTCAAAAGTTTTTAATGCGTCAAGTGGTTTTCCACATTTGATAAGGAATTTTCCGGCAGAGTTATACAATTCCGGGCGCAGAGGCTCTGATGCAAGCGAATCTGCTGTGATTGCCGCCGCGCGTTCTATATTGTCAAGCTCGACAAGAATTCTGACAAGCCGCAGATATGTTTTTATTTTTGCAGCTCTGAAATCCACACCAACCTGACCTGCAGATACTTCGAGTGTAAGGATTTGCTCGAGTATATCAACTGCCTTTTGCGGTTCGCCGTTTTGTTCAACAGCTACAGCTAAACTATACAGAACATCGGGGCGCCATGGAGAAATTTCTGATGCCCGTTTGAGGTGAGTAATTGCTGTTGAGTATTCTGAACGAAGATTGCAGATAGTACCAAGTCCAAGATGTGCTTGACCGGCAATTGATGGCGTTTTGGATTCACACTCTGGAATTGCGAGTGTCCGCTTATACCAGATCAAGGCGGCCTCATGGTCTTCTGTCAATTGATAGGAATCTGCAATCTCGACAGTTGTTACAGCATCCGGGTCAGTATCATCATAGTCTTCAAGAAGTAACTGTATATTTCGCAATGCTTTTTTTTTCATGGTTGCAGGATCTGCATATCCATGATGCTCAATAACTGCATTACGGTTTTCCATTTTCATGCCTATACGTAAAGCACTGGGCATGACCTGTTCATGGATCCGTCTTTCAAAGTAAAGATCAGGCCGGTTTGGAAACATTCGTGCCTGTACAAACTCGGTTCCGGTATTACCGGGCCGCTGGTTTCGCACTGTCAATCCGATAACGTGATCCGGCGTTTCCTGCTTCAACGATGCAATGACCGGAATTGATTCTGATGGAACAACATCATCGGCATCAAGCCATAGAATCCATGAAGACGTTGCATCTTTGATTGAGATATTTCTGGCCCATGCAAAATCATTGCGCCAATCGGTACATATTACTTTTGCTCCAAACGACTGGGCAATACTTACCGTTGCATCCGTAGAGCCAGTGTCAACAATAATAAGTTCATCAGCGACATTTTTAATACTGTCAAGACAACGGCATAGCAGATCAGCTTCGTTTTTCACGATCATGCATACTGATAATGAATTAGGTTTTACAAATTTGGAATTAATGGTTTCAGCTGGCACAGGTCTTTTTTATAACCTCTCCAAAGTAATCAAGTGAGTAGGGTTTTGTGACTGTCGGAAAATGATTAAACATATCCGGTACCTTTACAGAATCAGATTCGGTCATTATTATTGTTCGGTCACTGATTTCGGGATTTTTTCTGATAGCTTCCGATAGTGTCGCTTTATCAGTGCTTTCATCCATATGTACACTATATAGAATGAGATTATATTGTGGTTTTGCGGATGTGATTTTTGAGACAAAACTTTCGCTGTTATGCACACTCTCTATTTTTACATTACGAAAATTAATCTGAACGATGTCATGAATCAGTTCATGAGAACAAAGGTTGCTGTCGGCAACAAGCACGCGTATCATATTGCTCCCTTGGGAAGTGACGAGTGACGGGTTACAAGTGTCAAGTCTTTGTTTTTCAATCTTAACCTCAACCTTAACCTTGATCGTCTTTCATTTCCTTACAAAGATACTTTTTCCTTAAACCGGATGCAAATATTTCAAAATGAGATCAAATTACTTTGTAATTGACAGTAAATCAATAAGTTCCTCACGTGAAAACACTTTAACTGTATCTGGTGAATCCTCTGTAAGCAGTTCATTTGCAAGGTCTTTCTTCGTTGTAATGATTTTATCAATTTTTTCTTCAACGGTACCTTCAGTGATAATTTTAACCACCTGTACACCCTTTTTTTGACCAATTCTGTGGACTCTGTCGGTTGCCTGGTCCTCTTTTGCGGCATTCCACCATCGATCGTAATGAATGACAACCGAGGCTGCAATAAGGTCTATACCGACACCTCCGGCTTTCAAACTTCCGACAAAAACCTTGCAATCCGGATCTTCAGCAAATTTTTTCACTAAAAGATCCCTGTTTTTTGATGATCCGGTAAGCACTGTATGTCCGATTGCCTTGCTTGCAAGATAATGATCCATTATAGCGATCATGTCAAGATATTGCGAGAATACAACTACTTTCTGCCCGGATTCAATGCATTCATCAATAAGCTCTTTGAATAATTCCCATTTATCACACTCAAGTCGCTCATAGTTTTCAAGGGGATTCTCGTAGTGCAATGCCGGATGACAGCAAAGACGTTTCATGTTGTTAAGAAGTGCAAAAATGTGCATATATGGTATATCGCTGTTATCATCCTTTAGCTGGTTCAAAAGAGGTGCTGCGCTTAGTTCGAGCAGGGCCTGATAACTTGTGAATTGATCATTGGATAATGAACATGTCCTGTTGTCAATTATCTTCGGAGGCAGTTCAAGCAGTACCGATTCCTTTAAACGTCTTAGAATAAACGGCTCTGTAACTTTTTTAAGGAAATCAGGATTGATATACTCGTTATCATCAACAAAAGAGTCTATGATTTCTCCGGATGCATCTTTTTTGGAGAGTAACCCCGGCATGGTAAGATCAAAAAGCGCTTTCAGATCATTAATTTTGTTTTCAACAGGTGTTCCGGTAAGTGCCATTTTCATGGGAGCCTGAATAAAGGATGCCGAGTTGTGTGATGCAGTTGTACGATTTTTTAGCATATGTGCTTCATCGTAGATTACAAGATCAAATGATGCTTTACTTAGTGCGATATCATGGTTACGCATGATTGTATAGGAGGTTATCACAATGTCAAAATCATTGTCAAGTTCAGATATTTTATTCTGTGAATTAAAAACGGTTATGCGTAATGTTGGAGCAAAGGTTTCAATGATCTTTTGCCAATGTCCCATGACCGATGTGGGGCAGACAACAAGAATGTGCACATCATTTTTACGATGTTCTTTTAAATACGCGATGAAGGAAAGCACCTGGTGTGTTTTACCAAGTCCCATGTCATCACAAAGTAAGCCTCCGAAATTATTATCATAAAGAAAAAGCATCCACTGGACACCGATTTTTTGATAGGGGCGAAGTGTTCCGGTATAGATACTCTGAGGCTCAAGTTCTGCAATTGGCTTAAAATCAAGTAGTGAACGTATTTCGTTTATAAGTTTATTGTTCCCGGTGAACTCGACAGGTGCATTTGAACCGCGAAACTGGAGAATTTCAGCTTTTGATAATGTTACAGTACCATCTTTTTTGGTTTTTTTTGCGGAGGCTGCAGCATTTCTGATCTCAACACTTTTGCAATCGTAAATTATATTGTTATCAATATGAAAACGGGTCTTTTTTGCAATGGTGGCAGCCAACGCCACCATATCAACCGCAACGTTATTGTTTTTAAATGAGAGTTCAAGTTTGAATTTGTCTTTTGTGAGTGTTTTTGGTGACAATACCATTTTGTCAAATGATGTAACTACACGAGGAATTATTCTTTTCAGATCATCTGCACCGGTAACAGAAAAAAGATCCTGTTCCAATACATCACTGTTGCAATTCATTGAATTTATGGAAAAAACAGGAATGTTTTTTTCAATGAATAATGAATAATCTTTTAATGGAATCGTTCTTGGTGCATTCCATCCTGATGCAATAATTTTCAGACTGTCATCATCCGGTTTAATAAACGTTTTGCGACTATCAAGATAGATCAACGAATTAAAGATCATGTTCTTTGAAAGTGCGGTGCAAGTGTCGATTGATACACTGTCTGGTGAGCCTATGCAAGGCTCAATAAGAACGTCTTTACCGGATGCAGAAAAACGGAAAAAAAGTGTATATCCATTATTATCAATCGGTGAAGTGAATACCGAAGGAAAATAAATGGCAAGCAGTTTTAAGATGTCAGGGACTGCCTTTGATGGTATAGAAACTGATGCGATGCAGGTGTCTGTCGTAATGTGAAGTTGAAACGTATTAGTCTGTGTGTCAACTGAATAGCTGAAATCAGGCGTTTCAGAGCACTCTCTGAAGAGATGATAGGCGAACCGGTACCAGACACTGTCTTCAGTTGTCTGACGCTGGGATTTACGGCCCATGCATAACAGCCCTTTTTCCTGATCAGAATAAAGAAAATACAACGCCTGATTCATTTTTGTGAAGCGGCGGGAGATCATACGTTCTTCAAGTCTGATACAGGATTCAGGGGTTGATTCCCAGTTGATTATTGGCGTGTTTTTAAAATCAACAAGTTGTACAGATGATTCGGAACGAATAGCTTTCAGACTTGACGATGATGTCGTTGCATACTTTGTGATGGGCTCAAGCAGTTTGAAGAAGATACTGTTGAAAAATGAATCGATTGCAGATTTGTCAGCAAACTGTTCGTAGTAATTCTTGTAAAGTGTCTCAAGTGTTTTTGCATGGACACAGTCCGCATATTTTTTTCTGCTGGAACAGGTACAGAATATTCGATTTTTTTGCTTGTCAGGAGACTCAATAAGTACTGCATTGTGAGGTTCAAGATGATCGTCCGGTATCAGAATAAACGCGGTACGATGAAATTCTATATTGTCAAAACGGCTCATGTAAAGTATCCAATATGTTGTATTAAAAAACAAAAGACAGCAGATTGTAAAACCTGCTGTCTGAATAGTAGAAACAAACTTGATTAAATTATTTCTTGCCCTTTTCAGGTTTTGCTGTTGTTGCCGGGGCTGCTGGTACTGTATCCTTCAAATCTTTCAGTTCTTTTTTGAAACCGGTAACATCGTAATCGTTGACAAGATAAATTTGTTCTCTGCCGTCAACCATTGCATAGTTTTTCCCGTCAGCACGTTTCGCACCAAAGGTAATTTTTTTTGATCCGGTTTTAAGACCGACTGTAACGACAAGTTCAGGTTTTGCAAATCCACTAACAGAATCTGCAACCGCAGTATCCTGAAAGTCCACAGCAAGAAACCTTGACAACCCAGATAGTATTCCGTCGACCTGATCGTTTTTTGCCGTAGCTTTTTCCGGTGCGACAATATTCCAGACGTTTCCAGAATCTGCCTTTGTCATGGAAATTGTCTTGCCATCTTTATTAATGAGTGTCAGGCTTGTTGCAAGTGCCTTATCAAAGGTCATCATGACTTTATCACGCCAGCGGTTAATATCAGTAAAAAATGAATACCCTATATTGCCACCTGCAGTGTAAACATCATTAGAACCAACCATACGGATAAAGTTCCCGTTGTTGTCGGGAGTATTTTTACCGATTATAACCGTCCCAAGCGATTTTCCGGCAATATTGAACACCTCGATAGACATACCTTTCACTGTGTCAACTTCAAAAATAGCCTGTTTTTCAGCATTTGCAGATACAATGTCACCTTTTTTCATGCCGGCAAGTTTCTCTAACGCAATCGCCATAGTTGCGCTATCTGTCGGATAATCTGCACCACTTGAATCCGGTTGTGACCCGACCGGCCCTGATACTGCTGCTGTGTTCTTTACACCCCGGGAAACAAACCAGAGGTCGCCTTTTTTATGGAGTGTCACTGTACCGGATGCGCCTTTTACAACAAACGAATTAGCCTTTTCAGTAAAGAATTTGAGCGTACTCTCAGGCGGCCTTTTTTTGTTAAGATTTTCGCTGACAACCATGATGAGAATACCAATGATCGCAATAACAGCTATAGGTAAAAGTTTTTTTGAACTCATTAGTTAGCCTCCTGTTTTGCAGCCGGAGCGCTGGTTGATGGTGCACTGGCTGTTGACGGAACTACTTCCCGTCTTCGCATGAAAATTATCAGACCGATAATGATTACAATCACCGGCATCAATGTAATATTGATTATACGAATGATATTAGGTTTCGCAGAACTTCCTTTCAACATATCTGAATCAATGGTCCGGTTTTTAATCGCACGTGTGCGGATTGAGATCAGATTGTCATCAAGCGAAAACCAGTCAGCAATATTTATAAGCATTGCAATGTTTTGCTGAGTCGCATTCTGTCCTGAAACAAAATCTGCATCACCAATAACAACAAGTCTGCCATTATCGGTTGAACCCGTAATTGGGCGGTTTGATGATGAAGATGTCTCAAGTTTGATTTTACTGAGTGTATCATCAGATGGTGCATTATCAGCAGGTACACTATTGAAATTGCTTGTGAATTTACCTTTAAGAAATACCGCGAGATTATAAGCTTTCATTGATTTTTCTGATGGAATAGCCCATTTTTGCTGAGGATTCAGGTCGATGTTTCCTGATGCCAGCCAGCTTTTTTCGCTTGATCTGGCAAGAACGGTGGTTTCAACGCCGGTTTTCCCGCTGTCAACTGCAAATGACAAGGGACTGACCCATGGAAAAACGACATCAGAAAGCGGCGATACTGCCGGATTGCTTTTGGCAAAGTTTTCCGGATTAAGACGTGTAAAATAAGGGTAGGGAACAGGATGGTTCATATTTACAACGCCCATTCCCGGGAGTTCCACCTGCTGTGGTATCTCCACCTGACCACAGGATGCATCAAGTACAAGACTCTTCTCGACTTTTACACCATATTTTTCAAGCATGCCGAATAACGGCGACTCAACAGGAATTGCATTGATTCCATACTGAAAACTAATTGCAATTGCATCAGCGAGAACAATAAGATTGCCCCCTTTCATGAAAAACTGATCAATTTCAAAAAGCTTCTTGTCGGTAAGTGTTGCAGTTCCGGGAACAATTAGTGTTTTAATTGTTGAATCAATTGGCCCTGCAGTTGACAAATCGATCGTTACAACTTCGTAATTGTTGCGAAGCTGTGTGTAGACATTTTGAAACTTTTGTTCAGTTGGTATGTTATCAGGATTCTGTTGCTGCATCTGCCGCTGTATCTGTGGTGGCAGATCAAGCATTGAATCGACCTTGACAATACCGATCTTTGGTACCGACTTGCGGGATACTTTCATGATTGCCATTGTAAGATCATATTCAAGATTCTGAAGATTCTGTACAACAGGTAATGCTTCTTTCTTGTCTTCATAAAGAACAGCAATACCAAGGTATCCGGTTATGAGCTGCTGCTTATCCTTTTCGAATGTCTGGAGCTGCAGTTCAGGGATGCCATAACTCCGGGCTAGCTGTTTTTCCGCAGTATCAGATGCAGGATCTACCCAGGTGATTTTCAGATTCTTACCGGCAAATGCCTGATATTCATTCAGAATATCTTTTACGTCGGTAACTGTTTTATGAAGATTTGATGGAAGGTTCTTTGAAAAATAGACTTTCACATTGATAATATCGTCGAGGTTTTTAAGAACCTTTTTTGTAGAGCTGGAAACGCTGTATTCTTTACCTTCGGTCAAATCAACCCGTTTGAACCAGCGAGCTGCCAGGTAGTTGACAAAACCGATAATTGCAAGTATCGCCAGAATGTAGATGAGAAGCTCTGCGCGATTTTTAATTTTATTGTTTGTCATATTTGCTTATTCCCACTTTCTGCTTCCAAGAGATTGTACGTTCAGGAAAAGGAAAAAACCAATGACAGAAAGGTAATAAATAATATCCCTGCTGTCGATAACGCCACGTTCAACACTTTCGAAATGATTTCCCAATCCAAGAAATGCCAGGATTGGAACGAGAGCCTGAGGTGCTGCAAGTGTGACAAATTGATTTCCAATAATGAACAGAATAAAAATTGCAACGACACCGAGAATAAATGCATTAATCTGGTTTTCAGTTATTGATGAAATCCAGAGTCCAATCGAGAGATACGCTGCACCCATCAGGAATGCACTGAGATATCCACCTACAATCGGTCCCGGATCCGGTGAGCCAAGTAGTGCAACGGTTATTGGAATTGTTATTGAAGATAAAATTGCAATTGCAAGAAAGCAGAATGCCGCAAGAAATTTCCCCATAACAACCTGCGTATCACTAACCGGCCAGGTCTGAAGCAGTTCAAGCGTTTTTACCTTTTTTTCTTCAGCCCAGGTGCGCATGGTGATTGCAGGTACAAAAAACAGAAGAATCCATGGAAGTAATCCGAAGTAGCCACGCATGTCTGCCTGATTGATTAGAAAAAATCCCTGAAAAAAGAGAAAATTTGTTACCACCAAATACACTACGATAAAAACGTAAGCGATCGGTGAAATAAAGAACGATTTAAATTCTTTTTTGAAAACAGCCATTATATTTTCCACCGCTTATCCCCTTGTCAATTGTTTGAAGACTTCTTCAAGACTTACAGTTTCTGCCTTGAGCTCAGAGAGGCTCCACTTATTATCCACCGCACATTTGAAGATCAATTCTCCAATATCATCTTTCGATCCGGTTGAAAGTGTCAGGCTGACCCACTCATTTTCGACACTCTGGACCTTGATTGATGAAACACCGGCAATCCCTGAAAGCCTGGTTTCTATTTCGTATCTGTCACCTTTGAGACGTACCTGATAGCTTGTCCCTGAACTTGATTTTTGTGTCAGTTCTTCAGGAGTGCCACTTGCAGCAATCTGTCCCTCATTGATAATAAGAATGCGATCACAGGTTGCGCTTACTTCCGATAGAATGTGAGAACAATAGATAACAGTCTTTTCATGTCCCATTTTCTTGATCAGATTACGAATTTCAATAATCTGATTGGGATCAAGACCAGTCATCGGTTCATCAAGAATAAGCAGATCGGGATTGTGGATCATTGCCTGCGCAAGACCGACTCTTTGACGGTATCCTTTTGAAAGGTGGCCTAAAAGCCGATTAGACATCTTCGTAAGGCCGCATACGTTGTACATCTCATCAATACGACTGGAAAGTTTGCTTCCTTTAATACCTCTGATTTCTCCAACAAATTGCAGATACTCTCTTACGGTCATTTCATTATAGAGCGGATTGTTTTCCGGCAGATATCCGATCTTTTGGCGAACCGCGAGACTCTGTTCTACAGGATCAAGACCATCAACACGTACACTTCCAGATGTAGGAGGCATATAACAGGTAATCATACGCATTGTTGTGGTTTTCCCGGCGCCGTTAGGACCTAAAAATCCAAAGATCTCACCTTTCCTGATTTGAAAGTTGAGATCTTTAACGGCATGGACCTGACCAAACCTTTTGTCGAGGCCTTTGACCTCTAACATAAAACCATTGTTTGATGAACTCATAAATGTCACCACCCGTTGTACAAAAAATTCAAAATGTTATTTTGGTTATTTATCATGTCACGTAATCTGTTTATGATTCATCAGGAAACATTTAGCATATCCCTGATTTTCAGAATCACGGATCACGAATCATGATTTACGCTTTACTACGAATTTGTAATGAGATTATTGTCAGAAATTAAGTAAACACCTGTGTTACAGCAATATATGTTTATTTACCGGACAGGTTAAAAAACGGTATTTACAGGTACTCTTCACAGAAGTGAATTCTGTGAAGAATTGTGGAGAACCCGGTAATTTATTCCTCGTCGTCAGTCTTTTTACTGTCCTGTATTAATACACGAAGATCCTGGGCAATTTTCTTAATATTCTGAAGACTCTTGCGAGCTCTTGTGCCGGCAGACTTGTTACCCCGTTCAAACTTGTCATATTCCATTTTCAATGTTTCAACTTCATCTAAAAGACTCTGGATGCTCATAATTTCCTCCTCTTTCCAGTTCATCTAAAGAAATAATGTTATCTAAATGTACCTTAATATCATTCGTGGGACGGGTAATACGCCAGTGTAAAGTTTAATAATCGCAGATTTGAGGCGGTTCAATTCATTAGAAACTGTGGACCGGGTTTTGATGTAAGTATATAAAGACCGGGGAATGCTTTAACAGTCTCCTCTACAAGCCATTCCCTGAACAGTGTCGTTTTATCAGTTCGTTCAATAATTTTTGCTTTGTCCGATAGACCTGTTATTTGCCGCAAATACTTCACTGCATCATGATATCCGCCAAGGCTATCAACCAGATGTGCTTTCAGAGCCTGTCTTCCCGTAAACACTCTGCCATCAGCGTACACTTTAATCGTGTCGTAGGGCAGATTTCGCGCCGTAGCAACATCTCCGATAAATTGATCATGAGTATCATCAAGCATGCCCTGAAGCACAGCCTGTTCGGATGCTCCCATAGATTTATAGGGTGATGTCAGATCTTTAAATTTACCGGCCTTAAACGTACGCATTTCAATTCCGACCTTTTTAGCCAGCGTCTCGTACATCGGAAGCGTCATTATCACACCAATACTGCCGGTAAGAGTTCCCGGGTCTGCAAAAATTTTTTTTGCGGGACTTGAAATATAATAACCACCGGACGCTGCTACAGTACCCATACTGACAATAAGTGGTTTATTCTGCTTTTGATAATTTAGTACTTCAGTATAGATCTCCTGTGATGGAGCAACAGCACCACCTGGAGAGTTAACTTTTAACAACACCCCTGCAACTGTGTTGTCGTTTCTGAATGACCGGAGCTGTCTGATCACATCGTCGCCATCCATAATAATACCATCGACACGAACAAGACCGATTTTCTTAAGTGTCGATCCACCGAACGATGCCTCCGGTGACCTGTCTAGTCCGGAGATAAATGCCCCAAGAATCACAGGTAATAAAAGAATACCGGCAATAATTACTTTCTGGATATTTTTCACAACTCTCTCGATTTCAGTACTTTCAATGTGTCACCCGGCATGATTATCGAGTCTTTATTCAGATCATTCAGTTTGTAGAGACTCTGAACAGTCGTTCCAAAGTTTGCAGCGATATTCCACAAATTATCACCATGTTTAACTTTGTAGTAAACAACGTTTGCAGAAATCTCCTGCGATTTTCTCACCCGTGATGTCCCGTTTGACGGAACCCGGATCACCTGCCCTGCGTGAATCAATGTGTTATCATTGAAGCCATTTGCACTCATCAGCTCATCAAGACTGATTGAAAAATTCTGTGCAATTTTGTAAAGATTATCCCCCGGAACAATCTCGTATTTAATCATGTTTGCCAGTGAAACTGATTCCTGCTTTTCCGGTGCCGATTGCTGTTGTACAGAAAGAATCTGATCAATTTTAATAACCGGGTTATTTTTATCAAGATTGTTAAGCGTTGCCAGATCATCGAGCGTGATGTTAAATTTCCGGCAAACCGCAGAGGGCGTATCACCATCAACAACTTTGTATGTTCCAGCCTGTTGAGTTCGGATCGCCGATTTTTTTGGAACACTGCCATTTGTGTAGATATTTAAAATCTGTCCGGCACGGATCTTACTATTTGAGACGTTGTTCCAACCTTCAAGCTCACCTTCAGAGACATCAAACATTAGTGCTATGGCGGAAATAGTCTCTCCCTGTTTGACCTTGTACTGAATTTTTCCGGTAGTATTTGGCACCGCATTTCGTTTTGTAACAGGTAGTGGCGATGACACCTCGTTTGTCACTTCTGCATATTGAGTAACTCCCGACTTGGCCGGGATCGGTATAAAAAGCGTTTTTCCTGCAATGATTTTGCTGTTTTTATTAAGTCTGTTTATCTCCCGGATTGCATCAGCAGATACTTTAAACCGCCTTGCAATTGTTGGAACAAGGTCACCTCTTCTGATTTTATAAACATACCAGCGAACCTTTTTATCATCGGGGATTGAGTTCACAAAAGTATAAAATGTTTCTGTTGTTCCTTTTGGAAGGTACAGGCATACATTTGATACATCCGGTGGAGTACACCAATGGGTAATATGGGGATTACTCTTTTTAAATGCCTCGAAATCAATATTCAGACTGTCTGCAATGTCACGCATATCGATACATTCGCTAATATTGACAGTGTCAAAATCAAAAACACGTGATGAATCTGTAGTAAAATTAAAAATATCCGGGTTTTTTGCAATTGTTAGCGCTGCAAGGTAACTTGGAACGTAGTTTTTTGTTTCCCTGGGCAGAGGTAATTGCCAGTAATCAGTGGTCCCACTGCGATTTATTGCCCGACCAACACCCCCCTCACCACAGTTGTACGCTGCAAGTGCAAGATGCCAGTTTCCAAAGTCTCCATATAATTTTTTCAGATATCTGATTGCTGATTCTGTTGATTTCAAAGGATCCCGTCTCTCGTCAAGCCAGTAATTATGCCGCAATCCATAGAGTTTTCCAGTAGACTGTATAAATTGCCAGATACCAGCAGCTTTCGCCCGTGAATATGCCTGTGCATTGAAACCACTCTCAATGAGCGGTAAGTAGGCAAGATCCTGAGGTAATCCACTGTCTGCAAACATTTTTTTCATTACCGGAAGATAAAAATCAGCCCGCTCAAGCCATCTGTTGATCGTTTGCGGTTTGCTGCGGATATAGTAACTCAGGGCCTTAATAACTTTCTCATTCCAAACCATCGGGACATCATAATTGATATCTTTACGGTTTACCAGCTTGCTTATAATCGCACTATCAGCTGAAGAGTAGATAAGTGAGTCAAGTGATGCCTGCATCTGGCGATTGAACTGAATAAGTGCGATGTCATCCGGAAGGAATTCAGGTGGCATCATAATTGTGTAAATTCGCAGGATTGATTCCATTAAAGAATCAGATTGGAAATTATCAGTTTCTGATTCGTTTAGAGAATCGACCTGGCCCAAAACATACCGGAGAATTGTATCTGCTTCCAGAAACCGGCTTTGTGTACAAAGTGTTTCGGCTTCTGCAATTTTATGGAAATAATTCACTTCAAGCAAGGTGTCCAAAGCAGCTACCTGTATCGAGTCGTTAACTAATGCTTCTGTAACTGATTGATTTATTGAGTCACCGGCAGATACTTGCGTGTACTGTGGAATAGACGATTCCTGCGAAATTGTCTTTGAACAGTTTACTATAACTGTAAAACTAACAAATGCAATTAATAATTTAATGTACATCATTAAACGTAATATATACCTTTTACAATGGTTTAGCACTAAAAGAACGCGGAAAAACAGAATTGCACCATTTCATCCTGACGTATACTTAAAATTATATCATGGATATGGTGTTTAAGCAAGGAATTCATGCTCTTAAAAAAAATTACGCATCTGCAGCCGACAGCAGATGCGTTAAAATTGTTTAAATAAGGTGTAGATAATGTTTAATCGGGATTTTATCAAACGGTGACTACTACCTCGTCGAGCGTTGATGCTGTGGTAGCATCAATATAAAACCCTCTCTTGAAAAGGTGGCCTCGCTTCGCTCTGCATTCAAGTACTGCATCCTTAATCGAATGCTCAACTCTTTTGTGATCTGAACCACAATAGTTGACATACATTCTTGTCTTCTGCGAGCAGTCCTTGTAATGAGCACACTGCGTGCATGATACTTTCGTAACCTGCATGTTGCCTCCAGGGTAATTACGTTTAGAACGGTAACGTCTCATGAGTCCTGTAAAAACTCGTTACCTTTGATTATACAAAATCTACCGATAGTGTGTCAATAAAAAAAACACCCAATACCTAGGGCTGATTTTAAATGCTTTTAGAATCAACGTGATAAGTGGAAAAAAAATTTACACTTGTTAGTGCGTTTATTCATACATCTTTCAAGGCAGCCTGGCTGCATACCATCAATAGAGGTATCATGAATTTCCGGTTAAAAACAGTTATTTCTGGGTGTCAAATTCATCAGTGAAATTGATTTGTGCGACATATTGAACCGTTCATTGACGTTTACAAACACGGTTTTAACGACGAATGATTTTCCTGATTATCACTATATATTGACCGACAACTAAGTTGTCAATTTTTTTCTCATTAAATGGATGACAGATGGTGTATATATAATATAGTAGAAAATTGACACAAGGGCACAAAAGTGGATTTGACATACGGGAGCAGCTCCGGTATGTCTGAATAAATCTTTGTGCCTGTATTTATTATACTCCTGAACGCATCTTTGCAACTGCGACACCGAGTGCTTTTACAGAGGCAGTTGTAATATCAGTGTCGATACCTGCCCCGAAATAAATAGCGTCATTTAAATCACTTATAGCAATATACGCAGCTGCACAGGAATCGGAGCCGCTGCTAATGCTGTGTTCGTGAAAAGATAAAACCTTACATGGTATCCCATACATTTCAATCGCGTTTACAAATGCGTCAATGGACCCATTGCCGTTCCCACTGATATTTACCTTCTTTTCATAATCGTAGATTTCAGCTTTTATCGATACATTTCCATGTGTCTCAATACATCCGTCGATAGTGGCAATTGAAAAACTCTGTATTGAAAAACATTCCGGTCTGATAAGAAAATATTTGTTAAAGCATTCATATACTTCATGATGATTCAGTTCTCTTCCCAATGTATCTGCTGTTTGTTGCACTGTTTTTCCAAATGACGGCTGCATACTTTTAGGGATCTGAAATCCATACACGGTTTCCATTATATATGAGGCCCCTCCTTTCCCTGATTGACTGTTGATACGGATAACCGCATCATAAGTCCTGCCGATATCAGTAGGATCTATCGGGAGATAGGGGACATTCCACTGACCCCGGGCATGTCGATAATGTGCAAGACCTTTGCTTATTGCGTCCTGATGAGATCCGGAAAATGCTGTAAAAACCAACTCTCCTGCATATGGATGACGCTTGTGAATATCCATCCCTGTACATTCCTGATACATAGTCCTGATTTCTGGAATATTATTGACATCTATTTGAGGATCAATGCCTTGTGAATAAAGGTTTAACGCGATTGTCACAATATCTGCGTTACCGGTACGTTCACCATTTCCAAAGAGTGTTCCCTCAACCCGTTCTGCACCTGCCTGCATTGCCATCTCTGCAGCAGCTATCGCACATCCCCGGTCGTTGTGTGTATGTACACTGACTATTATATTGTTGCGCTTGTCAAAGTGATCGATCATATACTCCACCTGATCAGCAAAAATTGAAGGAGTCGTAATTTCGACTGTTGATGGAAGATTGATGATCACCTTTTCATCATCCTGAGGATTCCAGGTTTCCACGACACGGTTACAGATCTCACTTGCGAAGTCAACTTCTGTCTGAGAGAAACTCTCAGGTGAATATTCAAGGATGATTTGTCCATCATGTTTTACTGCATAGTCGCGAATCTGTTTAACTGCGTCAAGTGCAATGGTGATAATCTCCTTACGGTTTTTTCGGAAAACAATCTCCCGCTGTGCAGGTGATGTTGAATTATAAACATGAACAATCGCACGTTTGCATCCCCTGATAGCATCAAAGGTTTTTTCTATCAAATGACTTCGGGCCTGAGTAAGTACTTGAATTGTTGTAGTATCAGCAACCAATCCCTGCTCGATAATCGCCCGGGTGAAATCATAGTCATCCCTTGATGCTGATGGGAAACTGATCTCAATCTCCTTGAATCCCATTGACACAAGATACTTGAAATACATCATTTTTTTTACTGGATTCATCGGATTTGCCAGTGCCTGATTTCCATCACGAAGATCAACGCTGCACCAGTGTGGTGCTTTTTCGATTGTCTGTGATGGCCATGTTCGTGATGGGTAACTGAACTGTTGTGATCGTGAATACTTGCTCATTTTTTTATCTCCTGTAAATAAAAAGGCCGTACAAATAAAAAAGCCTGCTCAGATTCTGAGCAGGCATATATGTTAATGAAATATAAATTTTCGGCTCAGAATCGTAGGAATAGTGTTAGTAGGTATAGGGAAAGTAGAGAGAGTGTGGAATACTCTGAGGAGCGCTTTAAAAAAATAGAACTGTGATGGGCTACCTTATTACTTTTTGCTGTGTTCATGTTTTAAATATAACACAAAAAAATTACGTGTCAAACAAAAACGTTGCTATGTGCCTTATTTTCTATCATTAAGTGATTTTTGGATAAAGTGTTCAATCTGTTTCTGTTCAAACATTCCAAGATTTCTGAATTGAACACCATAAGAGTACATTCTGTTATTAATTTCGGACATATGGATGATTTTTGCATTTACCCGGATAATCACCATTGATTCCGGAAGAATAAATGTGAGTTTAAGTAATTGATCTGCATTAAAATTCCGATCGGAGTCGAATCGCATACCGGTCAGACTAAGGTTGACCACAGAACATATCTCCGCATGATCAGTTGCAAACGAATCATCACGGTATATTTCAACAGTAACAAAATCGACATCAACTCGTGGAAATTTCCGTCGTTCATCATTGCCCATGTGTGAATCTTTTCATATTAATAATTATGCAATAATATATTTTCGACTCAATGATTCTACAATTCCAGACGGGAATTGACAATTAATTTTTTTTAATTACGCAACAGTTTTCTGACCGTTTGTCTTTAGGCTGGAATGATTTATCACTGTACGTTGGAGCATCGATGAAAGTCAAATCGTATACAAGAGTGACTCTTGCGCTTGATATAGTAAAAAAAATACAGGATGGACAATTTGCCGGATATCATGAACTGGGTATTATCAAACACAAAATAGATCTTCATGATACTATTGAAATCAGCGATTCAAAAGAGATGGCAATTACCTGTGATAATCCTCTGGTTCCCTGCGACAGTTCCAACATCTGCTGGAAAGCAGCAGTGCTTTTAAAAGAACGCTATGGGGTACGCTCCAATGTAAAAATTACTATTGAAAAGCATATCCCGGTCATGGGAGGCCTCGCCGGAGGGAGCGCAAATGCAGCAACGACACTTTCTGCGTTGTCTGCTTACTGGAATCTTAACTTGTCAATGAATGATCTGATCAGCCTTGGTCGCATACTTGGTATGGATGTACCCTTTTACTTTACTAGTGATACTGCGTTTGATACAGAGGCAACCGGTGTGATACGTCCGATACTCCACACAACTGCATTTACGTTTGTTCTTGCGATTCCTGATTTTGGAGTGTCAACAAAGGATGCATACCAAGGGATTGATTACAACCTGATTGGAAAGTCAGTGGAAAAAACACGGTTACTTGAAGACTCTCTTCTTCGCAATGATTCTGCATCAGTGTATCCATCAATGCACAATGATTTTGAATTGACTGTATTTAAAAAATTTCCCGCACTGGATGCACTTAAAAAACAGCTGATTGACAAGGGGTGTCTTGCATCTGTTATGAGTGGATCAGGATCAACAGTGCTTGGAATCGCTGAGAGTCTTAAGCATGCAGAGAAAATACAAAAGGCTCTTAATTGTAAAGTGATACTTGCGTCCAGCTATTATGATATGTAAATAAAAAACTTTACCGCTTAATCAAATTTTTCATATTTATTGATGTTTTTTGTATAATTATTGATACTTTTAATTGTATAATTATTGATATTTTTATTGAACTATTAATATTGATAATTTGCGTTTGTTATAAAGGGGGGGTTATGGGTACAGCCGGCATTCAGAGGACTAAAAGGTTCCGCTGGAATTCAAAAAACTCGTTGTACGATTACTTTCATAAGTATTACGATATAAATCGGGATACCGTTGACAATGAAATTACAAATTCCAGGGCGACCCTTAAACCGCGTCAGGGAAAAGCACCCCGCTCTGTTGAGTTGTGGCAGAAGGTGGGTATAATACTTGAAAAAAATAATGATGTTGTCCGGGAGCTTCCGGAAGAAAAATTGGACTATGGTATCAGTGATTTGCAAGTCTCACCCGTTACGATAACATCCGGGTTGATTTTCGATATTGGTATTGCGTCAATGTTTCTTGCATTACAGTATGGAATCGGCATTTTTTTTTCTTACCGGTTTTTAAGTCAGAATGAAACTGCGGTTTCTGATTCATTTATTGAATAGATCTGACTTAATAAAAGATTTATCGCTTAATCAGATTTTTTAGATTTATTGATACAAATTTCAGATAATTAGTTATATTATTACTAGACGCACGTTAGAGAGGGGGAGGGTATGGCTAACGCCGTCATAGAAAGGACCAGCAGGTTCCGCTGGAATTCAAAAAGTTCACTTTACGATTATTTTCATAAGTATTACGATATCAGTCGTGATGTAATTGATGATGAGATATCAAATTCCATGAGAACCTTTAAACCACGCCAGGGCCAGCCGGTTCGTACTGCTGAGTTGTGGCAGAAGGTGGGGATCATACTTGAGAAAAATAATGATGTTGTCCGGGAGCTTCCGGAAGAAGCATATGATTCCGGTATTATTGAGTCTTATGTTTTAAACGAAAGTGAGTCTGAGGGGGAACGTAATCTGTTTACGCTCACTGATCCTGATCAGTTGTCAGTAAATGCATATAGTGCTCGGGATTTTATCTTCAGGAAAAAAAGAGTGTAGAACGTATCAGTTAAGATGGGTCAGTGCAGGAGTTGGCATCTTATTAAGGTTGCGTATCAGTTCCTGTAAAAGCTTGCCAGGTGATTCCATAAATGCCAACTCTCCCACTCAGATTTTTATTAATAGAGAAAGTTTTATAGTAAAGGGCATACAGTAATGTATGCCCTTTACTTTTATTGTATTCAATTCTATACTCTTATCCTATAAAGAAGAGAACGTACTTCTGTAAGGATGAATCATATCATGACAGAACCGGATAATCGGGCAAAATTCAGGATTCTGATTGTTGAAGATGATGAAAGTCTACGGGAACTTATCCAATCGGCAATCGCAAAATCAGGATATTCAACCCTGAGTGTTGCTGGTGGGGCAGAAGCTATTGCTATGGTAGGTACCGGAGAACTTGATGCTCTTTTAATAGATCAGAATCTTCCGGATATGAAAGGACGTGAAATAATCGAATCGCTTGCTGCGAGTGGAGTGCAACTGCCTTTTATTGTTATGACCGGTCAGGGTGATGAGCGTCTTGCTGTGGAAATGATGCGACTTGGGGCAACTGATTATCTGGTCAAGGATATGGAATTTCTTGATATGCTTCCTGTTGCAGTTAATCGCTTATTCAAGTCTGTTGCCACTGAACGGGCATTGCGTGAATCTGATGCTGACAGAGAAAAACTCAGGGAGCAATTATACCAGACGCGAAAAATGGAGGCCATCGGTCAGCTTGCAGGCGGTATTGCACATGATTTTAATAATCTGCTCGGAGGTATCATTGGTGGTGCTGAATTATTAAATCTGGAACCACTTTCAGAAAATGGCAGGCAGATGCTGGATTTAATTCTTAAGGCCGCCGAACGTGCTGCAAGTCTCACTGATAAATTACTCGCTTTTTCACGAAAACGGATTCATTCGAATACTGCAGTTGATTGTCTGAAAATAATCAATGAAACTGTTGAGCTTCTTAAACATACCATTGACAGGAATATCTGCATAACTGTAGAGTCTTTCTCAAATGTGTCGGCGATTAACGGTGATGCATCACAGCTTCAGAATTCACTAATGAATATTGGAATTAATGCTGCACATGCCATGCCTGGTGGTGGCAATCTGAAATTTTCACTCGATACAATTACACTGGACAATGAATACTGTATGGCATCACCCTTTACGCTAAAACCTGGATTGTTTGTTGATATTTCCATTAGCGATACTGGTTGCGGAATGCCGCCGGAAGTTTTATCAAGAATTTTTGAACCATTTTTCACAACAAAAGAGCAGGGTAAAGGCACTGGTCTTGGATTGTCTGCCGTATACGGAACGATTCAGGATCATGGTGGAGCTATAACGGTCAATTCTGAAGTCGGAGTCGGATCTGTATTTCATCTCTACCTGCCGACAAGCAGTGAACCGGTTGTGGAGTGTCTCACAAACAGGAGCTATCCAACAGGAGCAGGAACAATTCTTGTCATTGATGATGATGAGCTGATTCGATGTACGGCATCAGCACTGTTGCAGTCATTAGGGTACTCTGTAATTCTGGCAGAAAACGGACTCGAAGGGGTTATTAAATTTAAGGAAATGCAGTTGTCAATTAGTCTGATTATCCTTGATATGATAATGCCTGAAATGGGGGGGAAAGAGGCGTTCCCAAAACTTCGTGAGATCAATCCTGAAATTCCGATCGTTATTGCATCCGGTTTTTCGAAACCGGAAGAGATGACCTCCTTAAAAGAGCTGGGTGTTTTTTCCTTTCTTCCAAAGCCCTTTAATAAAATGGAGCTTGCAGAGATCGTTTATAATGCTATATATGGGAAGAAAAACTTCTAGGGGAAATGTATGATAAAGAAATCGTTGGTAGGGGTGTACCTTATAACGGTGGCATTTCCTGCAAATTCACAGAACTTAAGTGATCTGTTAAAGTATAATCCTGGTGTGACAGCACTTCTTACACTAATTATCATTCTTGCATTGGTTGCAATAAAACTTGCCATAACACTTCAAAGAGTAAAAAAAAATGAGATCGGCTTTAGTGACAGGGAAGAGAAGTACCGGCGGCTGATTGAACGAACTAATGATATCATTTACACACTAACAGCTGAGGGCAATTTTGTATTCGTTTCACCTGCGTGGACCCGATTGCTCGGCCATGATATATCACAGGTTATAGGACATTCATTTAAGGAGTTTATTCATCCTGATGATATCCATGTGTGCCAATCTTTTATAGAGAAGGTACTTAAATCCGGGGAACGGTTTGAGGGTGTTCAATACAGGGTACGTCATTTAAACGGTGAATGGCGCTGGCATACATCAAGTGCGAATCCGCTCAGGGATGAATCAGGGGCTGTAATCGGATTTGATGCAATCTCACGCGATATAACAGAGAGCAGAAACACAGAAACAGAATTGATTTTATCCAGAAACAAACTACGTGCGATACTTGACAATATGCCATTTCTTGCATGGCTTAAGGATGCTGATGGCCGGTTTGAGGCTGTTAATGAAGCATTTGCAAACTCATGTGGATACACCGTTGAGTCAATTATTGGGAAGACAGATTTTGATATTTGGCCTCAGGAAAGTGCGTTAAAATACCGTGATGATGATCTTGATGTTATGCGCAGCGGCCAGCGTAAAGAGGTAGAGGAACTTATTGTTGACAAAAAGGGCCGGATCTGGTTTGAAACGTTTAAAACGCCGATTCGAAATGAATCGGGGCAGGTAGTCGGGACTGCTGGTATGTCAAGGGATATTACCGACCGGAAAAAACAGACTGAAGAACTGGAGTCGTTTTTCATGGTTAACCTTGACCTTTTGTGCATTGCTGACATGGATGGACATTTTATCAAAACCAATGAAGCCTGGAGCAGAATACTGGGATATACAAATGATGAATTAAACAAACGTGGATTTCTCGAATTTGTACATCCGGATGATATGCAGGCGACGCTTGACGCAATAGAAAGTCTCGGAAAAGGTCAGGAGGTGCTTAACTTTATAAACAGGTACCGGTGTAAGGATGGTTCTTACAGGTATATTGAGTGGCGTTCGCATCCAAAAGGAAAGTTGATTTATGCAGCTGCACGTGATATTACAGATCGTAAATTAATAGAAGATGAACTTCGCAGCAGCGAGGCTAATTTACGAAGTATAATCAGCAGCTCACCTGTCGGTTTTCATATTTATACTATTAATGAGTTTGGCAAATTACTATTCAGTATGTTTAATGATGCAGCTGATACGATTCTCCATGTGAAACATGCTCCGCTTGTTGGCATGGAGATTTGTGATGCCTTTCCTGCATTATCAGAAACCGGTATTCCAGAAATGTATGCTGCAATAGCTAGGGGTGAACTTGCGACCCAGAATTTTGAAGCTCCTTACGATTACAAAGGGATCAAAGGTGTATATGAGGTTCGTGTTTTCCGGGGGGCTGAAGGGCAGGCTGTAGTAAACTTTGTTGATATTTCCGAAAGGAAAAAGGCTGAGGATGCACTTGCTGCATCAAAAAAATTACTGGAAGAAAAGAATAAAACCCTCGAACAGCTGATCTATGTAATATCACATGATCTGCGATCACCCCTTGTCAACATTGATGGATTCAGCAGAGAGCTTGACTTGACATTGAAGGAGATAAAGGAGTCTCTTGATAGTGGGATAGCAGCAGCAGATTTTACAACAAAACTGCATCTGGCTATTCCTGATACTCTAAAGGCACTTGAACGAATCCGGGCAAGTACCCGTCAGATGGATGCGTTGTTAAAAGGCCTTTTGATGCTTAATAGAATGGGTAGAGCTGCGCTTCAGATCGGTACAGTTGATATGAATGCAGTGTTCCAGCAGCTTGTATCATCGTTTGCATTCAGAATAAAGGAGGCAGGCATCGCATTTACTATAGGGCAATTACCTGCATGCAGGGCTGATACAACTCAGGTTACGCAGCTTTTTGCCAATCTTATTGATAATGCAATTAAATACCGCAGTAAGGATCGCCCCGGTATTATCGATGTCACCGGTGAAACTATTGGCAGTTATGCAATTTACAAGGTTAAAGATAATGGAATAGGTATCGCAGAAAAATACAAGGATAAGGTATTTGAACTTTTTCACCGGCTACATCCAAAAGAGACTGATGGTGATGGGCTTGGGCTCACTGTTGTTAAGCAGATCATAACCCGTCTTGATGGGACCATTTCACTTGATTCGGTATCTGGTGATGGATGTATATTTTCTGTAAAACTTCCTTGCGCAGAGACAACTTCTGAAACGACAAAAAAGGAGCCGCAATGAATCATGAAGTTATTATTTTAATCGCTGAAGATGATGATGGTCATGCTGAACTTATAAAAAAGAACCTTGTCAGGGCGGGCATCGCTAATACAATAATTCATTTCAGGGATGGCGAAGAGGTTATCAATTACCTTTTCAGACGAGGGGATGGACCTCATCGGAGAAGTGGTGATTCATTTGTACTGTTGCTTGATATTCGCATGCCGAAAATGGACGGGACAACGGTACTTGCAGAGATAAAAGCTGATCCTGAACTTCGAAAGATTCCCGTTATCATGATTACCACCACTGATGATCCCCGTGACGTTGAGAAATGTCACAGTCTTGGTTGCAGTAATTATATTACCAAACCCATTGAATATGATGCATTCGTGAACGCAATACGTCAACTGGGGCTTTTTCTTGCTGTTGTTCAGGTTCCGGAGGTCGGAAAACAATAACATTGTGATCCGGAGAATTGTACTGATTTACAGTAAAGTAATCAGGGTTTGACAGGGAACGGTAATTACTTGAGCGAATCATCAATTGTGCATACAATAATGATTCGCTCCTGTTTTTCAGCACTACACTGTTATTTCAATTTTCTTCGGTTTTGCCGATTCTTTTACAGGAAGAACAATTTCAAGTACTCCGTTGTCAAGTGTCGCAGCGATACGTTCTTTATCGTAGTCATCAGGAATCTGAAATGCACGGTAGTAATTACCGGTCCTAAACTGACGTGTTACTGCGTTGTCAGGTTCTGCAAAACTGTTTTTTGCCTTTATGGTCAGATTATTTGTTTCGTCAACATGTATCGCAACATCTCCTTTGGCGACACCCGGAAGATCAACAACAAATACAGCGGAATCATCAGAGGTATATATGTCAACATCCGGACTGAATGATTTACCATTATAGGACATCTGTTCTGCTGATGAACTGCTTACTTCCTGTTTTTCTCTTTTTTCAAGATCTGTTGTCATAGCAATCACCTCCAACTTTTATCTGGTTTCAATTGTTATTGCTTTGGGTTTTGATTCTTCAGCTTTTGGAAGTATAATGGTCAGTATACCATTTGTAAATTTTGCCGAAATTTTGTCAGATAGAACCTTGACAGGAATGCGAATCGTTTTCTCAAATGATCCAATTGATCGCTCTCTGCGGAGCACGGTCATTGAGACTGTTGACGGTGTGGCATCACGTTTCCCGGTGATTGTCAGAGCACCTTCGGAAAAGGTTATCTCAACCTGCTCTCTGGACAATCCCGGCATTTCCGCTGCGACGGTAAGTGTGTCCCGGTCTTCATAGATGTTGATAAAAGGAAATGTTGATGCTCCCGTGGCTGAGGCGTAATTTGAAAAAAGCCTGTTCATCTCATTACGCAATCGTGTGAGTTCACCTGATAAATCATCATACCACAACATATAAAACCTCCTTTTGTTATGTGTTATACGGAGCATATGCTCCCGGATTAATTCACTTTAATTTCGATCACCTTTTTGTCTGATTCTTTTTTTGGCAGTTGAACATTAAGTACACCATTTCTATACTTTGCATGTGCATGCTCCCAATCTACATTTTTGTCAATGCTTATACTTCTTGAGAAAGAACCGTAGCTGCATTCCCTGTAATAATAGTCTTTGTGACTGTTTTCTTTATCGTGGCGTTTTTCTCCACGTATAGTAAGGATTCCTTTATCCCATGTCAGCTGAATCTCTTTTTCGTCAAGTCCAGGTATTTCAACACGTACATTGACATTTTTACGGTCTTCAGATATGTCAACTGATGGTAACCGGTCAGGAAAAAGGTTGTTCTCAAACCACAATGATGTATCGAATGGGTCATGCAGTAATGCATTATCATTGCGGGTTGAATGATGAGCCGGAACCGGTTTGTTTTTGTTAAACCATGGAATCAAACTTTTCATATAAACCTCCCTGATAATGTATTTGATTATTCGTTTTTCTGGTTTGCCGCAATTGCAAAACGCGTGCCATTTCTGGATTAGTCGTCGTAACTTACGATAAATTACTGTACATAATGGGTTGCACTACGTAAATAAAGCCAACGATACTTGATTGAGTACCGGGTGTATGATTCAGAGTGTTTTAGATTGAAATATGAAACAGTGAAGGTATTTCAAAATGTGACATTAAGTAGAAATGGATAAAACAGAAATGGTGTAGGGGCGAATCATCATTCGCCCGTACACGAATCATCATTCGCCCCTACGATTAGTCACAATTCGCCCCTGTAATTTAATGAAGTAAATCAGAATTGAGCAATAATATCCCGAACAGCCCGATCCATTCCAACCAACGCTGCTCTGCTGATTATCGAGTGCCCGATGTTGAGCTCTTCAATAAAATTCATGCGTGCAATTGCCGTAACATTCTGGTAATTTAAGCCGTGACCCGCATTAACATGAAGCCCCAGACGGTTTGCAAACAGTGCTGCATTCTTGAGCTGTTCAAGCTGTTCATCCTGTGCTGCACCAGCTGCTGCGTTGGCATATGGACCGGTATGAAGCTCTATGTGTGTTGCACCGACTCGTTTGGCTGATTTTATATCATTCAAATCAGGTATAATAAACAAACTTACAAGGATGTTATGGTTTCTGAACGTCTCGATTGCCTTTGCAAGTTCTCTTTCATGTTCACGAACGGCAAGACCGCCTTCTGTGGTGAGCTCCTGACGTTTTTCCGGAACAAGTGTTACCATAAACGGAAGAACATCAACAGCAAGTTTTACCATTTCTTCTGTCACCGCCATTTCAAGGTTCAGGTGAGTCGCTACCGTTTGTTTTAAAAGGTAAATATCGCGATCCTGAATATGTCTGCGATCTTCTCTGAGATGTGCAGTGATTCCTTTGGCGCCAGCGATCTCCGCAAGAGCAGCCGCGTGAACCGGATCTGGCTCATGGCCGCCCCGGGCCTGACGAATTGTTGCGATATGATCGACATTTACTCCAAGTGTTGCCATTCTATCTTTAAGCCTCCTGAGGAAGTTATTTACTTTTTGCGAGTTCGGATATATACACCAGCTTTATTCCATTTTGTTTTAATACCGGAATCTCATTAGTTAATGCCTGTATAAATGAACCATGTGCTTTACTACTGATAACCACATGCCCGGTTTTCTGTGCTATCATTGCACAGTGACGCAACGTGTCCTGAATCCGGTCAACGCTGAGTGTTGTATCAACCTGAATGTCAACTGACACATAGGGAGTCCCTTCACTTTTGGCTATAGTACTGACTGATACGTTACGTTGCTGCGGAAAATAGAGAAAATAACTGTTTCGTGATGCGAGCTGATCGAAAAGCAGTGAAACAACTTTACTGTCTGCGAGTACTCGTGTTCCATAATAATTTGCAACACCACTGAAATTGGGAATCCGCTCCATTGCACTGTTAAGCAGCTGTTTGATCTTATCCTCTGTATAATGAACCATAATTACCGAATTGCTTTGTTTTGCAAATGCACCTGGAACTGGTTCCATCGGGAGCATCAGTACAATTTCCTTTTTGTATTCATCTGCAATTTGAGCGGTCCATGTTGTCAGCTTTTTTTCAGGCAGAAGGCCTACCGTCAGCGGTTCCGGAAACGATAGGTACTGAACTGTTGTTTCATCAGCCTGAAATCCGAAATCCTCAATAAATATTGCTATTCTTGCGGTACTTGTAAAGTATGCTGAGGACCGCATCAGAAGTAACACAAACGGTGGACTACCTTTTTCCTTACAACTGAATTGAATACGGCATCCTTTGGCATCAGATTCATAATAACAATCGTCCATGGAGTAGGCTGCATCTTTTAATCCGGATACGATCATCCAGATGATCCACTCCATTGGTTTACCGCGCGGCACTGATGTCCTGATTTCAATTGACGAATCCTGTTTTAATACAGTCCGCCTGATATTTTGATTGCTTACTTCAAGGTTGTGCAACTGTTCCATTAATTGCTGCTCAAATTTCACGGACGTACGTACTGTGTCATCACCCTCTTTTTTGTCTTTGGAAATGCAATGAACCATAAGTCCGCTGGATGCTAATAATTCAGGTTTTACAAGTATGGTTACGGTGATAGCGATCGCGATCAGCAATATCAGGATAAAAATTATTTTGAGTTTCATCAGGTACAACTTCTATTATATTGTTTACAGGAAAAAAGAAAATACCCCATTTTACAGTAAATTACAAGGAATTCCACACTGAGCTCAGAAAAAATATCAACAACGATTCCGGTGCTCACAGGTCCTACTGCATCAGGTAAAAGCGCGCTTGCAATGGTGCTTTCGCAGGAGCATGGTTGGGATATTATTTCATGTGACTCACGGCAGGTATATCGCGGTATGGACATCGGGACCGCAAAGCCAGATCAATCAGAGCAATCTTCAGTAAGGCATTGGTTGATAGATCTTATTGAGCCATCCGAAACGTATTCCCTGTATCGCTATTTCAATGATGCAGAAGGGGTGATTGATCAACTGCATGTGAAGGGTAAACGCTGTATCGTCTGTGGAGGTACCGGATTATATCTGAGGACACTCGTTGATGGAGTAGGGGTGCAGGAGGAATCTGATCCGGAGATTCGCGATGCGCTGACTCAGCGTGCATCACTTGATGGTACCGAAAAGATGCATGATGAACTAAAAAAAGTAGATCCGGTGAGCGCATCAAAGATACATATCAATGATGCACAGAGGATTATTCGTGCACTTGCAGTGTATTATCAAACCGGCAAACCGTTATCATTACTCCAGACGATAAAAGAACGACCAGGAAAATATAAATACTTAATTGTAAAGCTAACCCTTGATCGGGATAAACTGTATGAACAAATAAATATACGGGTCGATACGATGATCAGCATGGGGCTTTATGATGAGTTCAGTATGCTGGTTAAAAAAGGCTATACAGTTGATTCTCCGGGACTTCAGTGTGTCGGTTACCGCGAATTTTTCGCATATGAACAGGGTGTAATTTCATTTCGTGATGCGGTGGAGCTTATAAAGAGAAATACACGGCGTTTTGCAAAACGTCAGGTAACCTGGTTTGCGCATCAGCAGGATGGTATTGAGGTTGATATTTCCAGAGGGATGGATGCTGCTTTGTCTGTTATAAGAAATATTTACAAAGAAAGCTCTTTTGATTGAAATGTCTTTATATTATCTTTGATGTTACGTTTGAAACTACAAAACAATTGTTGAACTATAGCTGAACATATAGTAAATTGAGAGTGCTCCGGTTGTGCAGAACATGGAGCCAAAAATATAATTAAGGTTTTTAATACCTTATTAATTTACCAGAAAATCCCTGAATCTTTTATACCATTTGGCCGTAACTGTGGCCATAGTAGTTATTTTTTCCTTTTTAGTATCTTCCGTCGGGAAGAAAGGAGTCCTCCTCATGAATGGCGATGAAATGTCAAGGGGCATGTACCAGCAGAATCGCAGACCATCCTCACAAAACAAATCATATAACAGCCCCAGTGCCAACTATAGTTATAATTACAATAGTAATGGCAATGGAAATTCGGGTTATAACAATGGTGGACATCAGCAATCATACAAAAAACCTGGTGGCGGTGGACACACAAACCACAAGTTTAAAAGTCATCACGGCGGTGGTGGTGGTTCAAGCGACAAGCAGCTGATCAAGCAGAACGATCAGATTATAAAGTTGCTTAAGGAAATCAGAGATCGTCTTCCTGCACCGGCTGCTGGAGTACCGGTATCCCAGGTTGCACCAGAACAGGATTTTGATGATGTCGATCGCGGTAATTCCGTTGAATATGCAGAACGCGGCAATGAACGGGATACTTCCGATGATGAAGTTGCTGATGAGCCTGATTACATGTCACTTGATGAACAGGAAGTTGATTCAGAGGAACGCTAACCGGTAACATTTTTTTAGTGATTCGTAATGTCTGCAGCATTCTCAGACAACAGACAATTTAACGCTTATACTGTGCCTGACGGTGTACCAGACTACACGTTTGTCGGGCCCAGGATAAGCGTTTTTTATTTTTCTTCCGCACAAAATTACTGATGTTCCTAATTTCTTAATAGACAATCAGATGGCGGTTTTATAGAATTAATAAAACCCCGTGTTTCGTGTTACAACCGAAATGATGAGGTGATTTTTATTGAACCGGTTCAAAGGTATAGTGATGAAGCGTTTTGGCAGGATCATTGTTCTTCTCATTTTTTTTACTACTGTTCTTTTGATAAATGCAGTTACTGCAGCTACAAGATGGAGTGCGCTTCACTGGGTACCTGATGCAGACCTTCTTGATAACAATGCATTTGTTGCAGATGTAAATACGTTTATCTTTACCGACAGTACCGACGGAACGGTGATACAACCAGGTGCATTGATTTCGTATAGCGTTGCACGTTGGGTAAATATTGATATCGGGTATGCAGGCAGCGTAACCATTGGGCTTAAAACACGCATTCTTGGTGAAGAAACAAAATCCTGGATGCCATCACTTGCGGTTGGTATCCGTGGCTGCTTTTCAAACCGGGAGATGTATTATTATGATAATGATGATGATGATGATGAAAAGTTTACAAATGAGCTGTATTGTGCATTTTCAAAGAGTATTGAACCAATCAGGCTGAGGCTTCATTTTGGAGTATTGTCAATTCCCTCGTATCAACGTGAAGCATTTAACCCGTTTATTGCATTTGAGAAATATTTTGGCGGCGGCGTTTATGCAACTATCGAAATGAACCGCAGGGACAAGGATTTTATTCCATCTGTGTTTGCATCATGGCGGTTCTGGAACTCGCGTTTTGAGATCAGTGCCGGTGCAGTTGCATTAACAAAAATGTTTCTTGACAAGGATTCAAAATTTGATGCAGGGATTGTTTCAACACCGGCTGAAGGATTGTCGCGTCCCGGTATTTTTGTGGGACTACGGTTTAACGGATCGTTTAACAAAATCGGAAATCTTGGCGGACTTGAACCACTCGAGAACAAGGTGAGAAATCATCAGCGTGAAATCGAACGTCTCCGCTATGACGTCGATAGTTTAAATGATGCGCACAATAAAGATAAAATGAGAATTAAGATACTTGACAGCACGCTTGCGGCCCTTACCGATAGTACGCTGCGCAGTAAGGATCATTACCATCGTATCGTGATGGATAAACTTAACTCGCTGCGTATTTTTTATTCACAGGAACCGTTTGAACCGGAGCTTGTCAAAAAAGGATATAGCGAGATTACCGGATACAAAGACGAGATCGTTCCGGCTCTGCTTGCAATTTCACTTGATATTGGTCTTGATAAAAAGATACGAAAACTGGCTGTGTCGGTACTTGGCCGGATCGCTACGGGCAGGGCACTTGATGCGCTTATTGACATTTTAAGTCAGGCTAAGGAAGCGGATATACGCATAGAAGCATTAATCGGGCTTGGGAATAATAAAGAAACCCGCGCATTATATTTAATGAAGCAGCTTGCAAGTGATCCTGATGATGCACTTGCGTTTACTGCACAGGAAGTGTTAAAAAAACTTGAGGTTCAGACTGGTAGTACTGCACCGGGAAAGACTGTCTCTAAAAAGGAATCTCAGCAATATATTCCTGAAACAAAAATTGGTGCCAATAGTACGACTGTAAAGCCTGATACGGTGAAAAACGATACTGCTAATAAAGTTGTTCGTCCTGAAATACCATCAGATTCTATTATATGGGAGCCTATTGAGCCTGCAGTTGTACAGGAAACGCCACCGCAGCAGAAGCCGACACAGGTGAAACCATTGAATGCCGCTGATAGTGTAACAACAAAAAGTAAAGCCGGAACAAAACCGGGGACTACTGATAAAAAACAAAGAAAATAATGGTACTCAGGCATCAGCCATTTTTAGGGTGATACTACAAACATGCAATCTGACAACTACAATGAAAATGGTATATCATTTAGAAGTAATTACAACGTGATGAGAAGAAACGTGCTCAGGGCCGGAATCGAACCGGCACGACCCGCAAAGGTCAGCGGATTTTAAGTCCGCAGCGTCTACCTATTCCGCCACCAGAGCAAGAATTAAAACAGTGGTATAAAATGAGTTACGGGAACGTATAAAAGCAAGAAAAAACCCCGCATGAACATAAATTTCACGCGGGGTTTAAAAATCGAGCTCCAGAATGGAGTCTTTTATCATACAACTTTAGCATCAATCATTTTTTCTAGTGCTTTGTACAATCTGGTTTCGAATGGATATCCGTTCAGTTTAATCTTCTGTCGGATCTCTTCAACTAATGGAATTCTAACCTCCGGTGTGGCATCAACAGCCTCCATCACCTTTTGAAAAGATTTCGCTTCATTAGACAATTCAACCTGTTCGTGTGGAACAGTCGCCGCCGCTTTTGCAGGGGCCTCTTTCTTACTGTTGTTTTTAACAGCAGTTTCGATTGGTCTGGCCCCGTAAGCCGATAGTGCTCTTGAAATGTTCATGGCTTACCTGCCTTTCTTGCTGTGGGGTATCGCTCCATCCCTGGACTATCCACCATCCCTGGTCTCCCCCTGGTGTAGATTCCCGGATCATTTCTTATCTCCGGGTCTCTTAAGTTCTCTCATTATTAGTTATCGGTATTTGTATCAGGAACTTTAGCTTTTTAAGTAAATCCTTGATAATGAGAATCTGTGAAGTGCGTTTATTATATTGAACGACACACACACACTAAAAAGGAGATAATTATGAACTACGGCGTTGCAATGATGATTTCGTTATTAACTTGTGTCGCAATTGTTCAGTCAAACGATACTGTGGCTAATAGCGGGAGTACCATTCTGTTTGTCTATGAAGAAAAAAATGAAACGATAGATTTCTGGGTAGAACGGTTTAAAACTGCATTTAATAATCAGAACCGCAGTGTGGAGTATGTGGCAAGTGCTGATGCCAATAAAAAAAATATCGAATCATATTCATCCTTGGTTATTTACGGAGCTGTGCAGGCATTCACCTTTAAGGAACCGGTACGCGATTGGCTAAAATCGGATGTCAGCCTTGCAGGAAAGAAAGTACATCTGATTGTAACAGCCAACAGATGGTTGGTAGCGGGTTATTTCAAACAGTTAAAAAAGCTGTTAACCAAAAAGAACGCAGAAACGATCAATGCGGTATCAGCCGCAACTGCAAAAATGTCCGATACCGACAAAACCACATTTGTAAATAATTTCATTAATAATATCCAATAACTGGCATGACAATGTAAGGGCGAATCATTATTCGCCCATTCCCTGCATACACATAAACATACCGATCATGCAATAATGTACGGGCGAATTATCATTCGCCCTTTTCCCTGCATGCAATTGCATTACCGATCACACACAATATCCAGGCGAATAATGATTCGGGCGAATAATGATTCGCCCCTACGGGTCGCGAAATGGATTTCGCGTACGATTCACGGATCACAATATTGCTTTATTCTGTATCATAAACCTATTTTTACACCTGCAGGTCAAATCATCATTTTTTAGGAGGATCAATTGGATTTCATGAATTCTGTGCTCATTGTCGGGAGTGGTGGTCGCGAACACGCTATTTTAAAAGCACTGCTGCGTTCCGACAGGCCACTTTGCATGTATGCCTATCCCGGTAATCCCGGGCTTGAGCGTGATGGCTGCATGATTGTTGATAAGCCTATCGAAAACTGGCAGGATCTTGCAGGTTGGGCATCAGAGAATGAAATTGATCTTACGATTGTGGGGCCGGAGGTGCCGCTTGTTGAGGGTATTGTTGATATCTTCAAAAAAGAGGGTTTGAACATTTTCGGACCATCAAAAGCTGCAGCTCAGCTTGAGGGAAGCAAGGCTTTCTCAAAACATCTCATGCGAAAATACAAGATTCCTACCGCTGCTTATGAAGTGTTTGAAAACAAGGATGATGCACTCAAATACCTTAATGAAAAAGGTGCACCGATTGTTATCAAGGTAAGCGGACTTGCTGCTGGTAAGGGTGCTATTGTCTGTGATACGATGGAGCAGGCAATTTCAACTCTTGATGAAATTTTTGATAAGAAGAGTTTCGGTGATGCCGGGAGTCAGGTGGTTATTGAGGAGAAGATGATCGGTGAGGAGGCATCAATATTTGTTCTTACTGATGGAAAAAAGTACAAGGTACTTCCCGTAGCGCAGGATCATAAGGCTGTTTTTGATAATGACAAGGGACCGAATACCGGTGGTATGGGAGCTTACGCACCGGCGCCGCTTGTTGATGCTGCATTAATGAAACGCATCGAAGATGAAATTATTGTTCCGACACTTGACGCAATGGATAAAGAGAATTGCAGATATCAGGGGCTGCTTTACTGTGGTGTGATGGTAACAAAGGATGGGCCTAAGGTCGTCGAGTTTAACTGTCGTTTTGGTGATCCTGAAACGCAGGCAGTGTTGCCGCTTATCAATTGTGACTGGTACGAAGTGTTCATGTCGTGCGCAAAAGGTAAATTGACTGATGTAAAGTGGCAGATGCAGGCGCAGTATTGTGTTACTGTTGTACTGGCATCAAAGGGGTACCCGGGAGCATACGATAAGGGTAAGGTGATCACCGGTCTTGATGATGCAGAGCATGCGCGCAGTAATCTTGATATTTACCATAGTGGAACATCACTTGACAAAAAAGACCAGTTTGTAACTAACGGCGGACGTGTGCTTGCTGTTAGTGCCTGGGCTGATTCACTGAGCGATGCCATAGGGCTCGCGTACGAGGGTGTTGCAGAGATTGATTTCAGTGGTAAACAGTTCAGGCGTGATATTGGTGCGAAGGGATTGCGTGCATTACAGCGTAAAAAAACATAACAAAGGTATCGTTGAAGTAATTCCTGACAATTAAAAACAAGTAAGTGGTGTACGTGTCAGGATAGTGTTTGTATCATTGAACTACGTTTACATATATAATAAGGAGCAAAAAGATCGTGAGTTTAAAAGTCGCAATTGTGATGGGATCAAAATCTGATGCCCCGATCGCCGAGAAAGCAGAGGCTATTCTTCGTGAATTTGATGTAAAATTTGAAACGGTTGTCATATCAGCCCATAGAAATCCAAATAAAATCAGGGCGTTTGCGCTAACTGCCGAGAATGACGGGGTTGCGGTGATTATAGCAATTGCAGGTCTTGCGGCACACCTTCCGGGTGTGATTGCCTCTTTGACAACATTGCCGGTGATTGGTGTTCCCGGGGAGGGAGGACCACTGAGTGGTCAGGATGCACTGTATTCGATTGTTCAGATGCCGGCAGGTGTTCCTGTTGCATGTGTCGGGATCGGAAACTCAAAGAATGCAGCACTGCTTGCAGTACAAATTCTTGGTACCGGTGATACACTTTTGAAATCCAAAATGAAAGAATACAGAAAACAGTTTGGTGATAATGATGCCTGAGCGTATTCCACTTGACAGATTAATTGCACCCGGCAACGGGCATCTGATGTATGATATTGCATCACAGATTGCCCGTGGTGCAGTATTTGTTTATCCTACCGAGACTATATATGGTATAGGTGGAAGTACACAGGTTGCGTCGGTACACAGCGCAATTTACGAAGCGAAAAAACGCCCGGCAAGCAATCCAATGATTCATCTGGCGGGAAAGAACAGTGTGTTCAATGAAGTGCTTGACAATACACCTGATGCCGGACATTATCTCACTAAAAAATTCTGGCCCGGATTATTGACTATCGTTGTCACATCAGAAAGTAATCCTGACGGAACTGCGATACGGGTGTCGGATCATCCATTTATCAGCATGCTGTATAACTATGCTGATTTTCCAATCTATTCAACAAGTGCCAATGTAAGTGGTGAACAGTACAATCCCGATCCTGATTACATATTCTCAAGTTTACGTAATGGGATTGATTTTATGATAGACGCAGGCCATCTGCCGCCCTCACCACCATCAACGGTGATCAAATTTACCGATTCGTGTACTGTCAAGGTTCTACGTGAAGGCGTATTGACAAAAACGGTAATCGCAGATGCACTTCATAGTGGTGGATATTCTGTCACTGTCGGATAGCAGTGTCGATAGTGCAAAGATTTATGAAAAATCAGTCGTAATTGATTATATTGTTAGAACCTGATTATTCAGGACAGGCATAAAGGGTAGGGATTTATCTGTGTCTCATCGGGGGGATGCTGAAAAATCGTTGGTTGTATCACATTAACAAGGAATTGCAGACTTTCTACTACGAAAAATTCGGGGGTCATAGACGAGACTCAACAAACAATCGAACGTTATTGGAGGCATTAAATGATTGTGAAGCTTTGTTATGTGATCCTGTTGCTTACAGCTCTGCTTTCTGCACAGAATCAAATCAAAATTTCCGGAACCGTTTTTGATAAGAGCACCAATTCACCGCTAACTGGTGCCACTGTGAAACTCCTCAGTCGTAATCTCTCGGTACAAACAGGTAGCGATGGTACATTTTTACTTGCTGGTACAGCTGTTACAAATCACAGCACTATTGTACAGGCATCAGCTTATTATATTGACCGAGATCAGGTACACTTTTCACTTTCTCAGGAGCAGAAGGTGCAGATTGCTATTCATGATCTTCATGGAAGATTGGCAAAAGTGCTCTATTCCGGTATGATGGCAGCTGGTACATCAAGCATGAAATTACCAGTGCTTCCTGATGGCGTCTATGTCTGCATGATAAAGACATCAGAGAATACATACTCATCACGCTTTCTGTCACAGTCGCACATGAATTCAGCTGTATATAGTGAGTTATCGGGTTGCACAGAGTATAGCAGGGGCCTGATGAAAAGTGCTGCTGCAATGGCTGTTGATTCAATTGTTGTCAGCAAAACCGGATATACCCGGACTGCTGTTGCGATCGAATCTCTTGAAGAGTCAGATCTGAAAATTCAGCTTGAACCGGAGGGTGGATCGTTAGAGAATACGACCATCGTGCCGGATCAATCCTGGACATGTTTTATGCCGAATGGTATCCCGCCACCGGAACTTGGAACAAAGGTATTTACTATCAAGATGCAGTATCCGACAAAGTATGAAGTTGGGAAAACAAAATTCGGTACCAGACGTTTTTTTGTTGTTAACAGTGGGACCGTCGACGGATCCAAACTTAAAGGAACGTTGTATAGTGGCGGGCTTGACTTTGAGCTAAAACTTTCCAATGGTTCAATTGAACTTGAACAGATTATTATCATTAAGACAAGTGATAGTAAACCGATTCTTATGCGTAATGCCGGTGTTGCACCATCAGGTACCAACGATGTCAGAGTCGTCCTTGATTTCGAGGCTCCAAACTCAAGTTCCTATACATGGCTTCATACCGGTAAGTTTGCTGCAACCCGCATTGTTGACACTGTGGGAAAAACAATTTCTATGGATGTTTACGATATTACGAACGTTACGTTGCCGTCAACAAAAGTCCAGATCAAAGATCCATCTGGTGTTGCCAATCAGACATGGGAGTGTTTAAAGCTGAGTGGTGCTTCAGGTAATACAGTTATCACTGAAAATGTAGAATGTACGGGTCAGATTAATATCGGTGCAACAAAAGGCGGGTCACGTAATATTATTCCTATAACCGGTGGTACAACAACTGGTAAGGTGGTTGGAAAGATTTTAAACGCTGGCGCGGATTATCAAATGGGTGGACTTGACGCACGGTACGCACTTGCTCCCAATGATGGCGAATTTATTATTATTCGAAACTGTGGTAGTGGAAGCGGTCTTGTGCCGGTATTTGAAGCACGTGTAGATGGTCCGTATAATTTTCTGAATGAGAATAAATATTTAAGTGACGGCCCGGTTGTTACTACTACCAGTACAGGAATGATTGTAAAGATTCTCATTCATGAGATGAAGTAGCAGCCGTTCCTCTGAATTATTGATGCTTTTTATCGTGGCATGGTGACAATTTTGGCACCATGCCGTTTGATTTTACACCGTTGGCAAGTCTGTTCCAGGATGTTAATAGCTTTATCTTTTAATCTCCACAATCTCAACCCGTAAACCATTTGCCTTCTCCTCGGAATGCAATACTGTAAGAGAATACTGTTCTGCGATATTTTTCTTGAATTTGTCCCATCCGCGCCTGCATGGATCTGCAAGCCAGGCTTTGTTGGTATCTGTCAAGAGTGTCTCCAGTGCACTGAGAAACAGATGGTGCATTTTCTCTTCGTAAAGTATATCTGATGCAAGTATGAGATCGGGAACGTAGTTTTTGAATGGCAGCAGTTTCATATCACAGCAGACCACGCTTGACTCACCACAATTTGATTTGCAGTTAATAGCGGTACATGCGCATCCATCAAGTGCAATATCGGTGGCGATTACGCTGTGTCCGAGTTTGCGGAGTATCGTTGACAGTACGCCAAGGCCGCATCCGAGTTCTATCACACGTAATGAATCAGTAAATGCATATGATGACAGAAAGGAGATAAACGTTTCTGCTGATGGCCAGTTTTCAACCCAATAGGGCTGGTATTTATCAAGACGTGCCTGGTCGGGTGTAAGGTTATCAATTAATGAAAGCGGATCCTGCGGTTGTACGAAGGTAAGCGTTGAATCCTTAAGTGAAATTGAAAAGGATTTAGTTTTGTAATGCATGGTAGCGCGATATCCTTTTAGTAGTCTGAAAATTGTTCAT
This sequence comes from Fibrobacterota bacterium, assembly GCA_023459055.1. Taxonomy (GTDB): domain Bacteria; phylum Fibrobacterota; class Chitinivibrionia; order Chitinivibrionales; family Chitinispirillaceae; genus JAAZBG01. The sequence continues at coordinate 3,588 of JAEWVR010000025.1, read as the reverse complement.
AGCTGGTGGTTACTGTCGGTGAATATGATGATTTCACCCTTACGATATTGTTTAAAACTATCATTAATTTACCACTCAAATATATATAGTAACCCGTTTAAAAAGATTGACCTGTAATCTACTGATAGATATAATAGGAAGATAAATGCCATTTTGTAGTATAATGACAAAAAATAAGGGGATGATAGATGGCTGGTAAGCATTGCAGACTGTATGATGAGAACCTTGTGCACAATATAATGATCTCAACAGGTATGTCGGTTCTTGAGTATATCCGCGAGAATAAATATGCCAACACCGACGATATTTGTGAGTTCGTGGAATTTAATGCACGAACGATCATTGAAGATACAATCGAACAACTGAATGCAAGCGATGATGCACCACCGAAAAAAGAGCCAGGGAATGGCGGGCATGAACCGGAGCAGGACTCCGATGACTGGCAGTATAATCAGGATGATCCTGATTATAAATAATGCTGTTATCCGGGCATTTCAGAACATCCAACATAGTATTACTCAATTGGTAATTCCTGAGAAATTCAATTTCTGAAACGAAAAAAGAGTTGCAATTCTGCGCGGTATAAAGTAATTTTTCAGTCTCTTATGCCGAAGTGGCGGAATTGGTAGACGCACTGGACTCAAAATCCAGCGATGGCAACATCATCCCGGTTCGACCCCGGGCTTCGGCAAGTAAGTAAAATCAAAGACTTACAAAGCTAAAAAATCCCAAAAATAATTCTTACTTGTTAATGTGGATGCCCAAAAATGCCCAAAAGGTAGGCTTGCCGTATTGCTGCCTGTATTTGGTTGAGGGAGAGACCTGCCTGTTTGCCTGATTGAACCAGCTCTTAAATAGTGCAATACCTTATTGAATGCCAGTGGAATGTCTCGATGAGATTTACTGGTGATAATTGAACTCATATTAAAAATGCATATCTCAATTAGCATACAACTTTAAACATCTGCAGACTTCTCGAAGTAATCTGTAAAGAGTGCCATGAATCACTTGATTTAGTGATGAACCCATTCTTTATTAATGTTGCAATTTCATTGTAAACAGAACTATATGTATACCCGATGTGCTGCGCGATGTTCTTAATTGCACAGTTATCATGATTAAGCAAATAAAACATAATTTCAGCTCTGATATTCGGGCTATATAATGCCCGTAATGCAAGGTTTTTATTATGTTCCAACAACCATTCTCTTGACCGATTGGCATCATCATAGAATTCATACATTGAACAATACAATCCCCATTTTCTGTAAACCTCATGCGTTTTCTCTTTCTCCTGGGTGACAAAGGTTTCTATATCCTCCATACCGGTGAAAAGAAGTTCAGGGGATTTATTAGTAGTGCATTTATTCAGAATGGTTTTCAGGTTGTGATTACCGGTTTCTTTGATCGCTATTTCGATTACCGCGCCTAAAATAGCCGTATCTGCATCAGTAATGATTCTGAGAAGACGTTTGGTGTTGATCAAGTCGTTATTGTCTTTAAACCATGTAAGAAGCCATTTGAAAAGGCGGCTGTCGGTTCGTGCTGCATGAGTAGTTTGCACAATCAGTAGCTCTGGATCGACTTCTTCAGGCCATGGGTTACCGGTAGCCATCCAGCCAAGACGAATCCATTTCTGGTAGAGTATATCTATGTTATAAGTTGTTTCCATAATCAAGATCCCTGATTCTTTGAATTCTATATGATCCGCAGATCTCAATTGTTAGGCTGGTTGATAGCTCCTTATCTAATTCGTGGAGCATCAAAAGCATATCGTTTCTGTTCATTAAAAATCCTTATGAAAGTATATCTGTATTAAAGATATATTAAATCTGGCAAAGTATCAATTCTAAATTTGGAGATTTATTTGGGGGTACGACAAATAGGGTGAAACTCGCCATAAAAAAAGTCGTCTTTCAGAAAGTATTATTCAAAAATTCCCGGATCATTTGACCTATGTTGAATGCTTTTCCGGTGCAGCATGGGTGTTTTTCCGTAAACCGCAATCAAAGATCGAAGTATTAAACGACCGTGATAGTGATCTTATTTCGTTTTACCGGGTATTGCAAAATCACCTTGAGGAATTCGTAAAGCAATTTAAATGGTTCATTATCAGCCGCCAGAATTTCACTGACTGGAACAATCAACTTGAAGCCGGTGGACTAACAGATATCCAACGGGCAGCACGATATTACTATGTTCAGCGTCAATGTTTTGGGGGCAGAGTTAGGGGACGAACATTTGGTGTTTCTGCAGAGGATCCTCCCTGCATTAACTTGCTGCGACTTGAAGAGGAGCTTTCAGATGTGCATATCCGTTTACACAATGTTATGGTTGAAAACCTTGATTATAAAGACCTGGTACAAAGATATGACAAACCGGGAACATTCTTCTATCTGGATCCACCGTACTATAAGGCACCATTTTACAAGTACAACATGGAGCTGGCTGATTTTGTTCTGATGAGAGAGCTGCTTTCGAAAATAAAAGGGAAATTTATGTTGAGCATTAACGATCATCCGGATATTTGTGAAATTTTTAAAGATTTTATTATTGAGCCGGTGGATGTGAGTTACTCTGTTCAGTCAAAGGGTAATCATGTTGGGAAGGAGTTGATTGTAAGGAATTATAAGGTGATTGAGAAAGCCGAGCAGCAACTACTTGAATTTTAATGATTGACAATTGACCTACAGGTTTTTGTCGGGATATTGTCGGGAACTTACACATAATAGCGGTATTTTAAGGTAAAAAACAGGAAAGAACGCTTTACATTTTATAATAAAAAATGGTCTTGTAAACTACTTATTTACAAGACCATTTATATGGTCGGGGCGACTGGATTTGAACCAGTGGCCACTTGAACTTGAACCCCATTCATCAATGCTGAGAAAATACAAGCTACCGTACCAATATTTCAGTACATACCCTTTATTCTATTTGCTTTGTACCAAAATAATAACCTATCAAGAGCGTTATTACGCTTTGTATGTAAACAGAACTTTCTTGCCAAACAGCTTGGACTCCCTGAATCTCCCCATACATACATTTTGCAATACTAATTGATGCATAACATGTAAACATCCAAATGAATAAGCTTTTACCAAGAAAAAATTTGTCTTTTTCTGTCACATTGTCTTCACGCTTAGGTCCATTGGAAATTTTACTGTTTTTATTACTTTTCTTATTTTTTTTAAAATCACTCATAAATACTCCCTCGCTTTAGCAGCGATCTGTATAAATTTCTTCACTCAAGATGTACTCTAATTTCTCCGCAATTTGCTGAGTTCCATTATAGTAGCATCAACCGATTCCATTTGAATTGACAGCTGGATAAAATGCTTTTTCTGCGACTTTAAGTTTTCAAAAGTAGAGTATTTTAAGTTTTTAAAAGTAGAGTATTTAAGTTTTTAAAAGTAGAGTATTTAAGTTTTTAAAAGTAGAGTATTTTAAGTTTTTAAAAGTAAAGTATTTAAGTTTTTAAAAGTAGAGTATTTAAGTTTTTAAAAGTAGAGTATTTAAGTTTTTAAAAGTAGAGTATTTAAGTTTTTAAAAGTAGAGTATTTAAGTTTTTAAAAGTAGAGTATTTAA
>JAEWVR010000024.1 GCA_023459055.1 Fibrobacterota bacterium | reverse complement strand
GACTTGTGTCACTGTATGACAAAATCGTAATGAGTCATTAACATTTATCGAACCGCCGTATACGGAACCGTACGTACGGTGGTGTGAGAGGTCGGAGGGCACTATGTGGCCCCTCCTCCTACTCGATGACATTATTCAGTATTGCTGGTTTTGCAACTTTTCAACACAACAATTATTTTCATTCAGGACATGTTGACTTTTTAGTTAAGCTAGCAGGCATAGACCTGATTTTATTTGTACCATCTGATACCTCACAGAAATATTCTGCAGGATGAATACTATTTGTATACCCTCTTATTTCTAATTTTGAAGTCTCTTGACCATAGTATCCAAACATCTCTCCTGCCGCGCCTTTAGCAACAGGATATTCTTCTCCTGTAAAAGTGCGCTGCCACCATTCAAAAGAGCTGCCACATTCTGATGTAACAGTGAACGCCGCAGTATCACCCTCACATAATGTTAAATCTTTAGGATTTGTAACTTCAAATTTCGTTAGTGTAAATTGAGCGGGATTGCTGGATACTGTACAGCCATCACTATTGCTTACATCGCATGTATATTCACCTACATTGGAAGCGAGTGCTCCAACAGTAACTTTATATGTCTGTGCTCCATAATAATTAGTGTTATCATCATGAATTGATACCCCATCCTTTTTCCATTGATATTTGACACCATTTGATGATACAGAAAAATATACAATTACGTTTTCTCCTGGGCAGGAACTTTGTGATACTGGTTGTTTCGATATGGTTGGAGCCTGAATAGCACTTACCGTAGCAACACTGCTGTTAGTGGTACATCCTGTTCCATAACTGACTTTACACCAATAAGACCCTACAGGCGCAGAGTAAGATGCTGATGTAGCTCCTGAAATAGCCGTACCGCTGCCGGATGTGCCACCATTATACCACTGAAAACCGGTAGCACCTGTTACAGATACTGAAAGTGTTGCATTGCTACCAGAACAGACACTCTGATTCGATGGGCCGGTTATAGTAGGAGCAGCGGTGACTGTTACCTTTGCGACACTACTATTTACAGAACAACCTGACCCATAACTAACTTTGCACCAATAAGATCCTTCAGGTGCAGAGTAAGTATTTAATGTAGCTCCTGAAATAGCCGTACCGCTGCCGGATGTACTGCCATTATACCATTGATAACCAGTAGCACCAGTAACCGTTACTGAAAGGGTTGCATTACCAGAACAAACACTCTGATTCGATGGTCCGGTTATAGTAGGAGTAGCAGTAACTGATACCATTGCAACACTGCTATTAGCGGAACATCCTGTCCCATAACTAACTTTACACCAATAAGATCCTGCAGGAGCAGAGTATGTTGCTGATGTTGCGCCTGAAATTGCCGTACCACTGCCGGATGTACTACCATTATACCATTGATAGCCCGTAGCATCGGTTACCGATACTGAAAGGGTTGCATTGCCAGAACAAACAGTTTGATTGTTCGGTCCAGTTATAGTGGGAGGTGCATAATACTTTAAGGTACAAGAATTACTTGTTACATCAACTCCGCTTCCATTGCTTACAACGCATGAAAAAACTGTCTGGTCTGCAGTAGTTGTACCTGGCGAATAAGTAGAGGAATTTGCACCACTTATATTCACCGGATTTGTCGAACCAGTACGCCATTGATAGCTCAAGGGGGCTGTACCCGTTGCAGTTACCGAGAATGTCGCTTGTGATCCTGAACATATGGTTTGTGAAACTGGCTGTACTGTAATTGCAGGTGCTTTTACATATTTCAAAACAATTGTTTGTGTTTTTAAGTTATGTTTTGTCGCCTTATCAACAGAAGTGATAACCAGCGTATCACCCCGACCCTCAGTAAGTGTATCTTTCAGAGAATACTGGTCAGCATTTCCAGTAACTGGTGACATGACTTTTTTCGCACCACCATTTTTCGTCCAGTAAACACTATCAATGCCACTTGGATCACTTATTCCCTTAACAATATCAACAACTGCTGCTGTAACCGTACTTCCTGATGCTGGTCCGCTGACATCGGTAATAGTCGGACCAATTGTATCAAGCATTGTCGGATCATAGGTTATTGAGTAATTCAGTGTTGATTTATTTGCACGAAGAGAACTATCTGTTGCTGAAATAACAACTGCATTTGCTGCAGTCGATGACAAACCGGTAACTGCAATAGTCCATTCATTTGCAGCTCCTTTTATCCCTGTAAAGGTCTGTGTTCCCATTGTACCAACAACAGACACAACACCACTGGCATCAGTACAATTTACAGTAATAGTATAACTTGATGCATTAGTGCTTGCACTCTCACCTGCCGGAGTTACTCTTGTCAATGCTGGCATTGTCGCATCTCCATCATATTTAATACGGACAGTCACAGAGTCTTTGTTTCGAGCAGTAGCATCATCGGTTGCGATCAATTTGATTGTTGCAAAACTACCTGATGGAAGTCCTTTGACAACTCCAGTCCAAATGCTGTCAACAGCCGTTTTATTCATACTAAACGTAGTCGTTTCCAGTTTACCAACAAGAGAACTTATTTTACTTGGATCAACACATACCGCTGTAACTGTACATGAGTCAACTCCAACGACTGTGTCTTTGACCGGGTTTGTGAAATAAACATGTGGTGGAGTATTATCTGCACCTGTTGGATCATAGGTGATCGAGTATGGCAATGTCGATTTGTTTGCCCGCAGTGAGCTGTCTGTAGCGGTAACTGCAATTGAATTTACTACTGTTGATGACAAACCGGTGATTGCGATAGTCCATACGTTTGCAGCGCCTTTAGTCCCTGCAAAGGTTTGAGTTCCCATTGTACCAACAACATTGGCAATGCCACTTGCATCTGTGCAATTAACAGTTATTATGTAACTTGATACATTGGTACTCGTACTTTCACCAGATGGTGTTACCCTTGTCAGAGCTGGTTTTGTTGTATCATCATCATTAATGGTCGTGGTTGAAACAGTCAACTCAAGAGTAAGCGTATCAGACAATCCGGAAGGATCAGATGCAACAATACTGATTGTATGCAACCCAGTATCTGTTACAGCTGGTGTAAATTGGTACAGATTACCGGCAATAGTACCTTTGGCTGGTGTCTGTGTTAATAACGAAAATGTCAGGTTATCTTTGTCAGGATCAATGCAATAGCTACTTACATCCAGTGAAAAAAGGACTTCAGGCAGTGTTGAACTCTGAATTGATTTAATTTTCCACTTCGGTGCACGATTTACCGCTGTCGCACTAACAACGATTACACAGGAATCTGTGACGGATAAAGCAGGTGAACCATTATCGGTCGCGGTGAATTTAACAGTAACAGAACCGGTATCTTCCAATGCCGGAGTCCATGTAAAAAGGTTGGCATTAAATGTTGCACTTTCAGGTTTCTTGATAACTATTATTGTGACCTGCTGATTCACATCCGGATCAGTTGCAGAAACAGGAATCACCAGTTCCTGACCAGCCCCGGTTACTATATCTTTAGGCAGACTTAGAACCGGCTTTTGGTTCTGAGTAGTTAGCGGCTGGCCAACGATATTAATTTTACCCTTTAATTCCGTTGTTTTCCCCTCAATATAACTTGTAAAGCTAACCGTGTAAATTCCAGTATCCGAAAACAGTACAGGATAATAGGTGGTATCAACCTGACCTTTGAAAGATCGTATTGAGATAACCTCTTGGATATTTGATCCTTTGGTGATTATTAGTACTGAAGAGTCAACGTACTGGGTTAGATTATGTATTAAACAGATATGAAACTTCTTTCCAATTGAATCGGTCATCACTTCTTTAGTTACTACTCCACTGGAGTTCTTGAATTCCATTGCAACAAAAGCATTCTCAGGGCCTGGAGGCGGTGATGGAAGCTTACAAACGAGGAGCATTAAGCCCAAAAGCAGCATGGTAACAGATAATAATCGAACCCACATAACAGGTATACCTCCGCGAAAAATTGGTGAATTAATTTTAAACAAATTTGCGTTAATATCATAATATAGTTTTTCATAAAGTTGCTTTGGGGAAAAAAACCTTTTTTTTAAATCAATTCAAAACGATTAAGAACAACTTTTTATAAAAATAGACATCTTTTTTCATGAAGTATGTGATCAAGATCACGCAGTTTTCTGTCAATATGGACAGCACTGCTTGTGGATGGTATAGTACACATTTAGTGTACGATTATATTTGAAAAAACTTGAATAATTATGCAATACAATCCAAATTCGTTATTTTTACAATATATAACCTATGGTGTATTCACTATTTTATCTGTTCGGTAAAAAGAAGTTTGTCAATTGTAATGCTCCGGCACTCTACGGGGCGATTTTAACTTTGTATACAGTATTCAATTTTGTAAAGGTATTATGAGGAGAAACTATGAATATCTCGCGTCTGTTTTCTGTTCCTGTTGCACTTACTTTTTTGGCTGTGAACACACTGTTTACATCAGAAAGTTTTTGTCAACCGGATCCAAACTTTTATATTTTTCTCGCCTTTGGTCAATCCAATATGGATGGTGCCGGTAAAATTGAGTCTCAGGACAGAACCGGTGTCAGTGACAGGTTTAGAGTAATGTACCCGGCAGACAATGATGGCAGCCGTACAAAAGGAAAATGGGCTACAGCCACACCTCCGCTTTGCCGCAGTACATCGCAACTTTGTCCGGCAGATTATTTCGGACGGACACTCATTGACAGTTTGCCATCAAATATAAAAATTGGTATTATTAACGTGGCAATTCCTGGTACAAAGATAGAGGTATTTGTAAAGGAAAGTTATCAGAGTTATCTCTCGGGACTTTCTCAAAATGATCAATACATTAAGAATTATGCAGTAAATTCCTATGGCGGAAGTCCTTACGGTAGATTGGTTGAAATGGGTAAACTTGCTCAGAAAGATGGTGTCATTAAAGGCTTTCTGCTTCATCAGGGAGAATCGAATCCCAATGATGCCCAATGGGTGAAAAAAGTTAAAAGTATTTACGATAATTTTATAACCGAATTTGGTCTCAAGGCATCTGAAACGCCTCTTCTTGCCGGTGAATTATTATATACCAATAAGGGTGGCGCATGCGGTGGATTCAATACCATTATTGACACATTGCATAAGGTAATCCCGAATGCCCATGCGATATCCGCCGATGGGCTTACCGGTGTTGATCAGTTCCACTTTACATCCGCAAGCTATCGTACCTTTGGAAAACGGTATGCTGATACCATGCTTACCATTCTCAGAAAACAGGCAACCGGTGTTGACTACAAAGTAACTATGCAGTTCAATGCAGCATTGACTAACGCCATTGACATGAAGGTTACCGGATCGTCAGTGATCGTTAACCTTTCCCGAAAAACCAATGTTTCACTTAAAGCATTTACGCTCGAAGGCCGGGAGATTGCGACTATTGCATCACGTGAATTAGATGCTGGTAATCACCGTGTTGCATTCAAACAGGATGCACTACTATCAGCTGGCGCGATTGTACTGAAACTCAACGCAGGAAATGTTGGTGTTAGCCGGCTTGTTGTTGCAGGAGCACAATAAAGGTCAGATCCTAACCTATTCTTCTCAGCGGACCTGTTATGTTTTTTGTTCGCTGGTATTACGGTCAAATTGATTTTTAAAAATATCAAAAGAACGATAATGCCCGTGAGGCATTTACACTTAATAAATTGTTTTTCGGGGAGGTCAGAATGGTGAAGCAAAGTATTCTCGGTTTAATGCTGGTTATTTCCATTTCGGTACATCTGTCTGCGCAGACAAAAACGATGAATATTGCCGGAGTCAACAGAACCTATATTGTTCATGCTCCAAGCGGACTTAATAATCCTCCACTTCTGTTTAATATTCATGGTTACAATATGGATGGACCTACTCAGCAGTCTTACACGCAAATGGATAAAATTGCAGACAGAGAAAAATTTATTGTAGTATATCCAAGTGCTATCAATAAATCCTGGGATATGTCCGGGGCTAACGATTTTACATTTCTTCTTGCAATTATTGATACAATTGACAAACAGTATAAGATTGATAGAAATCGTATATATTCCTGTGGCTTCTCTCAGGGTGGATTTATGACATTTCAGCTTGCATGCAGATATTCCGAGATTTTTGCTGCGATTGCTCCAACATCTGGAAATCTATCAGGAAATTGCACGCTCAAGCGGCCAATGTCGATGCGCTTGACATTTGGAACAAACGAAGGTTTCTCTGGTGGAACTGCTGCGTTTATGCAAAATGTTACAAAGTGGATTGATCTATGCAAATGCCCAAAAACACCAGTAGTCACAAGCCCGTATCCATCATCAAATTCCAGATCACTGGTGACAAGACTCTACTATGGACCATGTGATGGCGGCACAGAAGTAATTGCTGATTCCGTTCGTACAGGAGGACATGAATGGCCCATGAATACAAATGACCGGATAAACAATAGTGAAGAAACATGGGCATTTTTGAAAAAGTTTTCTTTGCAAAATGGAGCATCTGTAATTCATCCACAGATGATTGCCTCATCGGGTATTATTACTGCAGCATATAGTTCTGGAATCATTAATTTTAAGGGATTAAAAGATCAGTCACAGGTACAGTTGATTGATACAAGAGGAAGACAGATCGTAAATGCATACGTCAATCAATCGCAGTTAGTTCTCAGGAACAGGCTACAGGGAATTTATTTGTTGCGAATTAACAATGCGGACATGCAACCTGTTACCATGAAACTGGTAGTCAATTAAACCGATGTTTTTAACAATGCTATCGTTTTTTATTTAGTAAATATGAGTCCACTCCTAAAAGTCGTTTCGAAAACATGCTTCTTGAAACGACATGGGGTATTAAAGCAATCATACATGTTGAATCGCTTTCAACACAAGATTTACAGTTATGCTACATAAAGGCAATGAGGGTTATTAATCTACCAAAAATTGATATTGACACAAGCACAAAGTCTGGAACGATTCACCTCAAACGCCTTGAACCATCCACAATTATTAAACTTCATGAAGTTGAATTAAGTGTTTCGACAAGTAGTGATGGCAGTAGCCGGGAGTTTTGTGTAGTAGGAAAAGATATCACGTTAACTGATAAAAATTGCTCTGTAATTAATTCTACTGTGTTAGAATACAAAAAACATATTACCTGCTGCATTTTTAAATTCAACAATTTTATCATGATTACTATGCAATACCATACTTAATCACTCTATAATACTTCCCCTACAGGGAAGAAAACTTTACGAACAATTCTACTGCTACAATAATATAGGCCCTACAGGCCATTTATACAAAACAATAATCTTCTGCTACCATCAAATCTTGTATAATTGTTGTTGTTTCTTTTTATGAAAGCTTGTAGAGCTTTCATTATTGTAGTAAACGAGAAAACAAAGCATATTTTATTTCCCTGCAGGGGAAACATTATTTTTAATAAACAATCTGCATTTATTCTAACACAGTAGAATTAATTTCTCCATGTTTAAAGGTGCTGATGTACAATTTGATATAGTAACAGTATGCCCGTCAGCTAAGCTTTTCCTGATGAAATTCAACTCGTATTATGCCGCAATGGGGAGACAACCGGCACCTGATTACATTAAAATTATTTTCTCGGTTGATATTGAGGGCGATGGTATTCTTGTCGTACCTGATGAAAATAAGAAAATTATGGTTGTCATGCAGTAAATTGATAAGTGGTATTCTGAAAGAGTTCTCAGTCTAGCGTATAAAAACGCTCAAGCAGATCAACTGCCGCTTTATACTGGGCCTCTTTTTTAGAGAATGCAGTTTTTGGTGATGATTCAATCATTGAATCATCGGGCAGTTGTGCCCATGCACATAGTGTAAATCTCGTCTGGTTTGCAATTGTTTCGCAGTTTACTTGCGTATAGCCAAAACTGCAAAGCTGCTTCGTCTGTACCAGATTATTTAATTGTAAACGAGGATCAGTCCCGTTTTTAACGGTTTGTGCGATTTCTTCCGGCTGATTTGCAGGTACTTCTTTTTTCTTCTGTTGCATGTACGCTGTTGTATGTGCCAGATACGCACGGGCAGCCCCATGTTCTGCAATTTTCTTTTGATCAGAACGATACCATGACGTTTCAAATGAATCTGATTGACTGATAACTTTCACACAGAATAACCTGTTTTGCTCTTTGTAAACAAATGATGGTATATCCAGTTTTTGGGCTGCGCAAAACTCGAAAAGTGCTCCTTTGGGGTTACTAAGTCTGAGACGATCTTTTTCCTCAGCGTCTATATCAATAATATCGTTGTGTTCATCAACCGGTAATTCTGCGGATACACTATTGTTTTCGGGAATAAGTGAAAGCAGTTCCTGTGATGCCATCTGTTCGGCTGTTTTTTTGTTGAGTGCTTTACATTCGCTGCTCTGCAGTTGCTTTGTGTCAATGACAATGCTGGCACATCCGAAATAGTATCCGTCACGGGAAATAACCGAAAATACCGGCGGATTGATCTTTTGTTTCATACAGAATTCAAGCAGTTTTCCTTTGGGATTCTGTTCCTTTAGTTGCTGTTCAAGTGCGTATTCAGTAGAGTCTGCAGGGCCGCTTGAACAGACGTGAAAAAAATTCCTCCGGATATCATCACGCCGTACGATACCCATTTCTTCAAGACGCTGCACAAACCGATCAATCTGTAAGGCATCAACACGGCATCCAAACCACACCTGTGCCGCATCACTGGCTTTTACAGGATGATCGCTATCGGGAGCACCGATAATTGCCCGTATCCGATCAATATCATCTTTTTCAGGGAGATTTGATGAGGATGACTGGTAATTTCTACGAAGGGGGTAGCTCCGGGAAATGGATTCCCCATTTTTAACAAGCTGGCAATCGCTGGTTTGGAGCGAGCGTTTAAGTGACATCCTTGATTCATTGTCACCATGAACAAGAATCACAGTCCGCGGACGGATTGATTCAATAAACGATGCCATCTGAAGACGATCTGCGTGTGCCGATAACGAGAATGTTGCCGCTTTCGCCTTGACATCAAGAGAGGTACCAAGTAGTTCAAACGTTCGTTTTTCTCCGGACGCGAGTGATAACAGTTTTCTTCCCGGCGATTCCTCGTCCTGATAGCCAGTCATAAAGATTGCATCAGATTCATTTCCAAGCATCTTTTGTGCATACATTGCAGATGCGCCGCCATTAAGCATGCCGCTTGACGCGACAATAATGCATGGGCCACCACTTAAAATCCCTGAGCGCATCGTCTGAGTGGTTACCGGGGTAATCGTATCAGTAAAAAACGGGTTTGACTGATTGCGAATCTGTCGGGCAAGTGATAATGTCACATACGATTCATGGCTACTGTAGATTGCACAGGTGTTACGCACCATACCGTCAACGTACACTGGAATTTCAGGAAGTTTCTTTGAACGGATAGCTTTCTGCAATATCAGTAGCACCTCCTGAGCGCGTCCGATTGCAAAGCTTGGAATAAGAACATGGCCACCTTGATCGACAACCTCTCTTATCTGGTCAATAAGGCGTGTTTCTGCAATTCTGCGGTCTTCATGAAGCCTTGTGCCATAGGTCGATTCTGAGATCAGAAGATCAACAGGCAGAAGTGGTTTGTCAAGTGATGGCATCGTGGAGGTTGGCGTTACGCTGTAATCACCTGTAAATAACACGTTTCCTGATGGTGTTGCAAGATGCACCATAGCTGCACCGATTATATGGGATGCCGGCAGGAGCGTACATGATATTGTGTTAATATTTTTCGGTTGTTTAAACCCGAGAGGTACACATTGTGATAAAGCTCTTTCGACAAGCATTTTTGAATACAGTGGTATCTCGCTCTCACGTTCCAGTTCAGCAATTTTCAGGGCATCATAGAGCAGTATCGTAATAAGATCAAGCGTCGGTGCTGTTGCATATACCGGAACACCCGGAAACATTTCGCAGACAAGCGGCAGCGCACCGGTATGATCGGTGTGCGCATGTGTTAGTATGATTGCGTCAAGATGTTTACCATTAAGTGATGCAAGGTCGGGGAGAGGCTGGTCAGGTGCATTCATGCGGATGCCGCAATCAACAAGAATAGTTGTATTGTCAACATCAACAAGCGTACATGATGCCCCGATTCCATCGGCACCACCGGCAAAGGTACATGTTATCTGATTAGTAGTAGTCATTGTTTAAACTGCACTTAAAAATGACCAAAATAAATCAAAATGGATGAAAGTCAAGACTATTTTCCATTTTGGTGGAAAATAGTCTGGTTTATTGCCCAAACCACGATTCACGGATTACATTTAACAAAACCAGTATTCCCATGTACACCAAAATTTGATTACTATAACAATGCAACACCGTTGTACACCGGTTGTGTACGTTTAGTTTCTGTAAATAAAACTTTTTCAGCTACATTTTCGCATTACTTGATTAATTTCTTAAATGTCATTATATTATATACAATTGGTTAATAATTGCATATAAACATCTAATACACCCTGTCATACTGTGGAGAGTTCATATGAAACTGCAAAATGTTGTATCAATACTTGTTACTATTGTTGTGTCAATGTTTAGTGTTGTTTCGGCAGGTACCCGCAATGTCACCAGTGATTCGGCTCAATTTATCACCTGGAGTTACAACGATACTGCAATGGGGCTCTATGTACCTGTTGCAACTGAGAAAAAATTACCAGTTGTAATGTTCCTTCATGGGTGTCATAATAATCCGGTTTCACCTGATCTCTGGATTATTAAAACACTAAATGCAATCGAACCGTGTGCGGTTTTTATCCCCACAGCACCACCGGAATTGAATACTGAGTACCCGTGTGCAGACTGGGGCGGTACTTACGATGGTCCCCGCCGGCCCAATATGATCAAAGCTTTGACGGTACTTGACAGCCTTATAAAAGCCTATAACTTTGATACATCACGCATATACCTTTATGGAGAATCAATGGGTGGTGAGGGGGTGTACAGGTTGCTTCAGGATTTTCCCGGTCGTTATGCCGGTGCTGTAGTTTCATCCGGTTATACAATCAACAAAAGTTCCGACAAAATGGCAGTAACACCATTGTGGATTTTTCACAGTGCAACCGATGAGATCTGCGGCGTTGATAATGCGCGCACAATTTTCGACGTAATAAAAAGTGCCGGTGGTAAACAGGTACATTATACTGAATACGAAAACCTTGCTCATTCACCTGCTATTCAGAAGACCAGAACAGAGGACACCTTGTTCCAGTGGTTGCTCAAGCAGGTACAAAATGATTCATCAACGATTGGTCCTAAAAAAGATACAACGTTTACCACCTGGAACTATAAGGGTGCAGAGATGGGCTTTTATCTGCCCAAATCAACAGGTAAACTTCCCGTTGTCATGTATCTTCACTATTGTACCGGAAACCCTGTGTACCCTGAATTCTGGATCGTCCCTGCTGTAAACAAAATCGAACCCTGTGCAGTTTTTCTTCCCACTGCTCCTGCTGAAGTGAATACTCAATATTCCTGTGCGGACTGGGGAGGGACCTATGATCAGTCAATGCGTCCGAATCTTGTCAACGCATTGCATGAGCTTGACAGCCTGATTGCTTTGCATGATCTGGATCAATCGCGAGTCTACATTTATGGCGAGTCAATGGGTGGGGAAGGGGTTTACCGTTTGCTGATGGATTATCCTGAACGTTTCGCGGGTGGCGTTGTAGCGGCCGGTTATACAATAGATAAAGGTGCCGACAAAATGGCAAAAACACCACTGTGGATTTTTCACGGTTCGTCTGATAATACGGCATCAGTAGATAATGCAAGGACTATCTATAAGTCAATTAAGGATTCCGGTGGTACACTTGTAAAGTATACTGAGTATGAAGGGTATGATCATACCCCTGCGATGAACAAAGTGCATGATGAGCCCGGGTTACTGGATTGGCTGCTTTCACAAAAACGGACAACAGCAATTGTAAAATCAAAGTACAACAATACACTATCAGAGAGAATTGAACTTTTATATTGTAAATCTGGCAGTCTATCGTTTTCACGTCCGGTTCCATCAGGAGCAATTCTTTCACTGTATAAGCTCAATGGTAAAATGCTCTATCAGACAGAAATTAAAGGGACGACAATACAGCTGCCATCATCAATCCGAAAAAAGCCCACAATGCTCTGGCGTATTTCGCATCCGATGTTTTCGGATTCAGGTAAAGTTACAAGGGGCAAGTAGAAATCCAGTAGCTGGAGCTCTTGTAGCTCTGGTAGGAAACAAAGAAATCCCCCGCTGGAAGCGCTTCCCTTAATAACTCGGAGAGAAGTGTTATTAATTATAATCAATATGATACCTCCACCTGCGGGAGATTTAGGAGTCATATTTTGTTAATGCCAAATTAATAATATTGCTCTCCCCCTCTATCGCTTGCGGAGAGGGGGCCGGGGGGTGAGGCACTCTTCTATGCTGCGCATGGATGTTCCGCATAATGAGAGCTGCATCACGGTGTAAAGAAATCACTTCCTGAATGTCGTGCAGCTAAACCACATTAAAATGAATGTCGTGTTAACGTAAACATTGTAAGCTATTTGGTAGAGAAATCCGGGACTGGGGCGATTGAAACTGTATGCAGTTGTCAATTTACGCTGCTGTTATGCCTTTATGTTGATTAAAAATAGGCAAAATGGTATAAAAAATAGTATGTTTAGTAATCAACGGATAGATTTATAATCTAATAGACAGATTTTTTATACATTTGCGATAAAGGGTTATACATGGTTGGTATTTCCAAACTGTACTGCGGTACTGTTGAACCATCAGATGTACTGCGGTATGGACGTCACTCTGCATCACTGCCATCACACCTGCTTCAATATTCCGAAGATAAAAAACCGGTTGTGGTCTGGAATATCACCCGGCGATGCAATCTTAAGTGTATTCACTGCTATTCAGAATCTGAAAACAGAGACTACTCAGGCGAGTTAAACACCGATGAAGGCTTGCACCTTATCGATTCACTTGCAGAATTTAAGGTGCCTGTGGTACTGATGTCGGGGGGAGAACCGCTTATTCGAAAAGATGTTTTCACCCTGATCTGTCGTGCGCGTTCAAAAGGAATGCGGGTTGTAGTTTCTACAAATGGTACGCTGATCAACGATGATACCGCTATGCGACTCAAAGATGCCGGATTATCCTATGTTGGTGTCAGTCTTGATGGGCTTCAGGAGAAACATGACCGGTTTCGTGGTACTGATGGTGCTTTTGTACGCTCCATTAATGGAATCCGCGCTTGTATGAAAGCCGGGGTCAAAGTTGGGCTTCGCTTTACGATTACACGGGATAATGTCGATGATATCGGAGGACTATTTTCATTACTTGAAACCGAGGGTATCCCACGAATCTGTTTTTATCATCTTGTCTATACGGGGCGTGCGGTCGGGATCGCAGAACATGATCTTTCTCACGACGAAACCCGCCGCTGTGTCGATCTTATTATTGACAGAACTGCAGCTCTTCACAGGAAGGGACTGGCTGCTGAAGTGTTGACGGTTGATAACCATGCGGATGGTGTCTATCTTTATCAGCGGATGGTGCGGGAAAAATCTCCACAGGCAGAAAATGTACTTCAACTTCTATCAATGAACGGCGGCAATAACTCCGGTATCGGGATCGGCTGTATCTCCTGGGACGGAACGGTGCATCCTGATCAGTTCTGGCGTCACTACACACCAGGCAACATCAGAGACCGGTCATTTGGAGAGATATGGACCGATACATCTGAACCGCTTCTATCTCAGCTCCGTAACCGTAAATCATTGTTGAAAGGTAAGTGTTCCCGCTGTGTGTATCAGAATATCTGTAATGGAAATTTCAGAGTTCGTGCAGAGGCTGTTCATAAAGATTTATGGCAGGAGGATCCCGCGTGTTATCTTTCGGACGCAGAGATTGCGGGTACTATTTCATAAGCCGTTGTTTGGAACTGTTTTTCTAATTAAGTAAAGGTGATCACTATGGGTTTTCCGGAGATACGTTTGAGGCGGTTACGGGCGAATGCATCAATGCGGGCGATGGTACAGGAAACGCGATTGTCTGTTGATAATCTCATTATGCCGCTTTTTGTTTGTGAAGGCTCTGGGATAAAGAGTCCGGTCGGGAGCATGCCCGGTGTTGACCGGTTTTCAGTTGATCTGCTTGTTGAAGAGTGCAGGCGGCTTGAACAGCTCGGGATACGTTCTGTACTACTTTTTGGAATTCCCGATACAAAGGGTGATCATGTCGGTTATGATGATAATGGAATTGTTCAGCGGGCGGTACGGGCGATAAAGGGCAATACCGGCAAACTGTTTGTTATCACTGATGTTTGTAACTGCGAATACTCCGAACATGGTCACTGTGGCATTGTAGTAAATGGAGACGTTGACAATGATCTGTCACTGGAGCTGCTTTCAAAGCAGGCACTCTCGCATGCAAACGTCGGAAGTGATATGATTGCACCGAGTGACATGATGGACGGGCGGATCGGAGTGATCCGGAAAGTACTTGACACAAATGGATTTTCAAATATTCCGGTAATGTCGTATGCCGCAAAGTATGCATCAGCATTTTACGGGCCATTTCGTGATGCGGCCGATTGCGCGCCTCAGTTCGGAGATCGAAAATCCTACCAGATGAATCCTGCAAATGTCAGAGAGGCGCTTCGGGAGGTTGAGCTTGACATTGGTGAAGGTGCCGATGTTGTCATGGTGAAACCGGCTCTTTCATATCTTGATGTAATACATCAGGTGAAACAGAACTTTAATGTTCCGGTTGCTGCGTATAATGTCAGCGGAGAGTATTCCATGGTTAAAGCTGCTGCCGCCAACGGATGGATCAACGAAAATAGTGTCATGATGGAAATGTTACTATCAATTAAACGTGCGGGAGCAGATATGATTATTACCTATTTTGCAGCACAAGCCGCTGCACTACTTACAAAAGGGGAACGATAGGATGCATCCGTCGTCAGGAGCTATACCGGCGCAACCAGTACTTCGGCTTGTTGCATGGGAGATGACCCGTTCATGTACACTCGCATGTCGTCACTGCAGGGCAAGTGCACAGAAGGGACCCTATGATGACGAATTGACAACGCAGGAGTGTTTAGCAGTCATCGATTCGATTGCATCAATGGGATCGTGCATAGTGATCCTTACCGGCGGGGAACCGATGCTTCGTAAGGATATTTTCGGGATTGCCGGGTATGGTACATCAAAGGGACTACGCATGGTGATGGCAACCTGCGGCAGTCTGCTTGATCAGTTATCATGTAAAGAACTCAAAGCATCGGGTATTTCACGGATCAGTCTTAGTATTGATGGCATTGATGCTGCAAGCCATGATACGTTCAGAGGCGTAACCGGCGCGTATGATATTGTTATGAACGCCATTGACGAACTCAAAAATGCGGGGATCGAATTTCAGGTGAATACAACAATCACCAGAAATAATGTACATGATTTGCGCAGTATATATTGTAAAGCTGTTGAACTGGGAGCTGTTGCGTTTCATCCATTTCTGCTTGTACCGACCGGGAGGGCGTCAGAGCTTACCGATCAGATTATTTCCGCGGAGGAATATGAAAAAGTGTTACATCAGATCTACGAGCTCCAGCTTGAACGGAAAATTCAGGTTAAACCCACCTGCGCACCTCATTATTACCGTATTTTCAGAGAGCGTGAGAAGGCTTCAGGACGTACGGTAACGCGGGAATCACACGGTTTGGATGCAATGACTAAAGGATGTCTGGGTGGTCAGGGCTTTGCCTTTATTTCTCATAAAGGAATCGTGCAGATTTGCGGCTTTCTGGAAATGGAAGCCGGGAATCTTCGTTCTGAAAAGTATGACTTTGGAATAATCTGGCGTGAATCAGCTTTGTTTGAGCAGATTCGTGCTGTTGACAAATATCATGGGAAATGTGGAAGATGTGAATACAGGCGGGTATGTGGAGGCTGCAGAGCCAGGGCATTTACGATGACAGGGGATTTCCTGGGTGATGAGCCACAGTGCTTGTATGAACCGAAGTCTTGACACAAAGGGATGCGTTCCCGACCTCACCCCCCAGCCCCCTCTCCCATAGGAGAGGGGGAGTAAGAGGGATGAAAAATTTATTGTTCTGTAAGGATCCTGCTCCCCTCTCCTATGGGAGAGGGGCCGGGGGTGAGGTCAATAGGGAACGAACGTATAAGTATACTGCCTTCATGTAAATGCCAGCAGGCAAATTGATCCCCCCGCTGGAAGCGCCCCCCTTAATAAGGGGGGATAAAGGGGGATTGTTTTAAGGGCATTTGAGCCGATGTAAGGCGCTCTTCTTATTTAGAAAATATTCTCTCAGGTGAGGTAAACAGTGAACTTTTCAAATAGTATCGGTGCGGGTAAACGTGCCCGAAATGTTATTCCTGGAGGTGTGAATTCACCGGTCAGGGCATTTAAAGGTGTTGGTGGTGATCCGGTTTTTTTTGCGAAGGGTCAGGGTTCCCGGCTTACTGATATTGATGGTAACAGCTATATTGATTACGTTGGAGCCTGGGGACCGATGATTCTTGGTCACGCATTTCCTCAGGTTGTTGAAGCTGTTCAGAAGACGGTTATGGATGGCACTGCATTCGGGGCTCCGACAGAACGGGAATCTGAACTTGCGGAAATCATCTGCTCAATGGTTCCATCAATCGGTATGCTCCGTCTTGTCAATAGCGGGACCGAAGCGACCATGAGTGCTGCCCGGCTGGCCAGAGGATTTACTGGTAGAGAACTTATTGTAAAGTTCGAGGGATGTTATCATGGTCACGGCGACAGCTTTTTAATTGCCGCTGGTTCCGGGGCGCTTACATTCGGAATCCCGGATAGTGCCGGAGTGACCAGTGCTGCTGCAGGGACAACACTTGTTGCTCAATACAATGATTCTGAATCTGTCAAAAGACTGTTTCATGAATATGGTGACAGGATCGCTGCAGTAATTGTTGAGCCGGTAGCAGGTAATATGGGAGTAATTCTTCCTGATATGGCCTTTTTACCTTACCTGAGAGAAATTACAAAGAAATATGGTGCACTGCTTATTTTTGATGAGGTAATGACCGGCTTCCGCTTGTCTGCCGGTGGGGCTCAGGAACTGTTCGGTATCACCCCGGACATAACAACGCTCGGCAAGATTATCGGTGGCGGATTACCAATAGCAGCATATGGAGGTTCAAAAGAGATTATGTCGTATGTTGCTCCATGCGGGCCTGTGTATCAGGCGGGAACCCTGTCTGGTAATCCAATCGCTGTTGCGGCAGGGATTGCAATGCTCAATGCTCTTAAATGTGATCTGTCAATCTATAAAAAACTTGAAAAAACGACATCACATCTTGCTACATCACTTGAAAAAGAGTGCCGTTCTGCCGGGATCCTGTGCGTGTGTAATCACATCGGTTCCATGATGACACTGTTTTTTAACCGTAATAAATTGGTGATATCATATAAAGACGCTATCAGCAGCGACAAAGAGCTGTTTGGTCGTTATTTCCATGCAATGCTGGAATCGGGGATTTACCTGCCGCCATCACAATTTGAATCATGGTTTATTTCATCAGCACATAGTCATGATGATATTGAAACAACACTTGCAAAAAGTAAAGATATTCTGAGGAAAATCGGAGGTGCCCGATAGATGTTTCACGTAGGTGTATTGACAACTGATTTTCGTGTGTCATCAATGCGCATGAGAGATACCCTTTATTTTGAAAAGGATCGTCTTGCAGGATTCATCAATGGTATGCCGGCTGAGACGCCGGTACGTGAAATCGTTGTGCTCTGTACCTGTAACAGAATTGAGATTTATTATGTAGCTGAGGATACTGCAGCTGCGGCAGTCTGGCTCATAAAATGCCTGGCTGATTTTCATCGGATACCTGAAACGCTGGTTCGTTCTGCTCTTGTCAATCACTGCTGCGCAAATGCGGTACGACATATTTTCAGGGTCGCATCGGGTGTTGAGTCGATGGTGTTCGGGGAGCATGAAATTCTTGGACAGATCCGTGATGCCTATTTTTTTTCAAGAAAGCACGATAAAACCAATTCCTGTCTGAATCGGTTATTTCAGCAGGCAATTGCGACAGGAAAGAAGGTACGGCATCTTACCGGTGCTGCCAAAGGCTCAATTTCAGTTTCGTCAATTGCGATTGAAGCATTGCTTGACAATAATAATGGGAAACTAGACAATATGAGTATTCTTATTGTCGGTCTTGGTACAATGGGATTACGAGCATTAAAACGAGTCGCTCAATATAAACCGAATCGAATTGGTCTCTGTAACCGTAATGATCAACGCGCTGCAATGATAAGCCTGCGGTTTAATGCGGTGCATCTGTTATATTCAGATTTTTGTAAAAGTATTAATGATTACGATTGTGTCATACTCGCGACATCATCAAGTGAGCACATCCTTTCGGTTGAACAGCTTCAGCAGTGCCGTAATCGCAAAAAACAACTGCTTGTGATTGACATTGGGGCACCACGGAACGCTGATCCGGTAATCAGTTCCATTGACGGGGTAAAACTTATTTGTGTTGATGATCTCAAGGCCACCGCAGAGCGTCATTTGTTAGAGCGTACACACGAGATAGGTGATATTGAAGCAATCATTGAAGAACAGGTTGCTGAGTTTACAAGGTGGTACTTATTCAGAAAAGAGTGTACATGCGGCGAATAATTCGTATAGGGACGCGCGGCTCACGGCTTGCACGTGCCCAGACTGATATTGTTATTGCACGGCTTAAAATTGCAGAGCCATCCCTGCATATTGAAACCGTGGTAATTACTACAACCGGCGATAAAGATCAGAAAACAAGCCTGAAAGATATTGGCGGGAAGGGTGTTTTTATTCGGGAAATTGAACACGCCCTTCTTGATAATATAATAGATCTTGCGGTACATAGTTTCAAGGATATTACTTGTCAAACTGCTGATGGACTTCGTCTGGCGGGATTTTTAAAACCGGAGTCTGTTTGTGATGTGTTAATCTCCCGGGATACTATACCGTTTAAAGATATCCCCTCAGGATCAACGATCGGTACAGGAAGCATGAGAAGACGAGTGCTTTTAAAGCGGATGCGTGATGATCTTGAGTATGTTGATGTAAGAGGAAATATTGATACACGGATAGCACGTCTTGATGAAGGGGTGTATGACGGAATCGTTTTGTCTGAAGCCGGATTGATACGTCTTGGTTTACAAGGCAGAATCAGTGAACGTTTTAATCCGGAGTGTTTTATTCCGGCTCCCGGTCAGGGAGTTATTGCCGTGGAAACCAGAGCTGACGATGAGTTGCTATTCCGTTTGTGTCAGGATGCATTTGACAAAGAACAGTTTTTAGTTTCCGGTGCAGAGTTTATGGTGCTTGAAAAAATCGGTTTTGATTGCAGAATGCCTTTTGGAATGCTTTCGCGTATTGACAAGGGAATCCTGACAATGAAAGCATTCTATGAGAATCCACAAAATAGCAGGTACGTTGAAGAAACTGTTAATGGGAGTAGTTCGCTACCATTAGAAACGGGAATGCAGCTTGTGGAAAAGCTACTCGGACGATTGGCATAAGTGAAGGAGTAATCGTGTATTATTATCCAGTAATGCTTGATCTTCAAAAAAGAAAGTGCCTTATTGCAGGCGGCGGATTAATAGCGTTACGAAAAGTTACAGGGCTGCTTCGTGCGGGGGCTGATGTCGTTGTGGTGTCGCCGGAGTTTGAACAACGATTCAGGCGTTTTAAGAACAGTATTGTCATGATACAAAAACCATTCGATCCTGAAGATATCACACCGGATTGTGCTATTGTCATTGCGGCAACGAATGTTGACAAAATAAATAAAATGGTATCAGAACGGGCGAGAGTACTTAATATTCCGTGTAATGTAGTCGATCAGCCGGAGCTCTGTTCGTTTATTGTACCGGCGGTAATTCGCAGAGGCGCTGTATCGGTAGCACTATCAACAAATGCAGCAAGCCCCCGTTTTTCGAAGTATCTCAAGAAGAAGATCGGCGAGGCGGTTACTACTGATTATGCCATAATAGCTGCACTTATGGCTGAAGTAAGGCTGTTTTTAAAGAGAAACTGTCCTGATCAGAGAAAACGGTTTGCAATTTGGGATATAATTTTTGAGACAGACCCAATTGACAATTTGCACAATTACGGATTTGAGTCATTCAGACAGAGTATTTTCGATATGATATCGGAAAAATTAACGGAAGAGAACTAATCACAATTGCTTCTATGGTTACTAATGTTAATCGAATATGGGTATATACAACATGATTAAACAAACAACCAAATCAACAAAACGTACCAAAAAGGGTATTGTTTACCTTGTAGGTGCAGGTCCGGGCGATCCGGAGTTGATATCGGTGAAAGGTAATGAACTGTTGCATGCATGCGACGTCGTTATCTATGATGCGCTTGTCAATGAATCTCTTGTGGCAACGTTACCTGATTCAACGATCAGGATATTTGCCGGTAAAAGGGGTAATAAACCATCAGTGCCCCAGTCTGATATTAACAAAATGCTCCTGACGTATGCTAAAAAAGGTAAAGTAGTAGTCAGGCTTAAGGGGGGAGATCCTTTACTGTTCGGACGTGGCAGCGAAGAGATGGAATACTTGCGGGATCACAGGATTGATTTTCAAATAGTTCCGGGTGTATCGTCGGCTATTGCTGCTCCTGCATGGGCTGGAATTCCTGTGACGCATAGAAGTGTTTCCCGTTCTGTAGCAATTGTCACGGGGCATCTTCAGGCAGGAGAATCAATTGATACCCTGAACATGCCTGTAGCAGATACAATCGTTTTTTTAATGGCGATGCAGAACCTGCCGATTCTTGTTGAACGGATAGTATCAGGAGGAATGTTTACAAAAAGGACTCCCGCTGCAATTGTTCAAAATGGTACGTTACCATATCAGAAAGTTGTGTCAGGGACATTAGGTACGATTGCTGCATTAAAGGAACGTCACTCCATAGAAGCCCCTGCTGTGCTTGTTGTCGGTGAAACTGCAAAGTTCGCAAGAAAGTTATCGTGGATTAGAGCCTTGCCGCTTGCTGGAGTACGCGCGGTAGTCCTGCGAACTCCGGAACAGTCTGATGAGCTGTTAAAATCATTATACTGTGCTGGTGCAACAGCTGTACCATGGCCGATTATAAAAATAAAACCGCGGACACGTACACTTGCATCACTGTCGAAATTGTTTCTTGCAAAGTTCTCCATGGTGATATTTACAAGCCCGAATGGGGTGAAACTTTTTATGGATGCACTTTTTGAAAATGGTATTGATGCACGTCATCTGGCAGGGAAAAAGATCTATACAATAGGTGGCGGTACTGCTGCAGCTCTAAAAAAATATGGAGTCATACCTGATTATGTGCCTAAAAAATTTGTTGCTGAAGAACTATTATCGATTATACCCAAACATTTACAAGGAGAACATATCCTTGTACCGCGTGCATCGGTAGCCCGGACAATTCTTATTGACACGCTCAGAGAGCGACATGCAGATGTTACCGAGTTTCAGGTTTACGATACAGTAGCTGCTAATCCTGAATATTGTCCTGTTAAGGATGGTGATTATGTCCTGTTTACCAGTTCGTCAACGGCAGAACACTATTTCGGAAATCCTCTCTGCAGGGATACTACAATTATCCCATGCTGTATTGGGGACATTACTGCATCGACTGTAAGAAAATACTATAAAGGTACCATTTTTATTGCAGCGAATGCATCAATACCGGCAATGGTTGCTACTTTAAAAACAGCAGTTAAAAAAGGTACCCGGAAATGACTGAAATTGAGCGGATAGTACTTAATATTGTGCAAACGGCATTTCCACTCAATGCCCGCCCTTTTAAAACGATTGCTGAAAGGGCTGGTATTACTGAGGATACCTGCCTGTCTCATCTGAGAAAACTGGCTGACAAAGGGATATTGCGTACAATCCGGGCGGTAATTGACTGGAGGAAAATCGGCTTTTCGACAACGCTTGTCGGGGTATGTGTTGCACCTGACAGGATTGACCTGGTAGCTGATGAGATTAGTCAGCTTGATCAGGTTACCCATAATTATGCCCGAGCGGGTGAACGGAATTTGTGGTTTACACTTATTTACGAATCGGAAAAAGAAAAGGCTGATGTATTTGAAAAAATCACGGGACTTGACGGGGTTTCAGACCTTAAAGAATTTCCTGCAGAGAAAACGTATAAAATAGGATTGGTTCTTGATGTCTGATTTGATTGATAAAAAAACTTTATCGGTAATTCAGGAGCCAATAGAACTTGTACCTGAACCGTTCGCACCATTTGCGGAAAAACTCGGAACCGATACTGAAACACTTCTGCAAAAAATTAAAGACTATTTAAAAACAGGAGTGATCCGGAGGTTTGCAGGAATTGTCAAACATAATAAAGCTGGATTCGCTTTTAATGCAATGGTTGCTTTTGAGGTAGATAATCAGCTCTGTGATGATGCCGGTGGAAAACTGTCATCGCTATTATTTGTAAGTCACTGCTACAGGAGAACACCCTATACCGATTGGCATTACAATCTTTACGCCATGATGCATGCCCGAAGTGAACAGGAGTTCCGTGAACGTATTTCAGAAATGATAAATCTTGTTCCGCACAATTCGGTGCTGGTACTACAATCACTTAAAGAGTATAAAAAGAGCCATTATCAGATAACTTTTTGAAGATGTAATTTTCCATATTTACACCCCTGATTTGCCCGATAAATGAGTTGTACTTCAATTTTTCTGTTGTATCTATCAAATAAATTGACTGATATGAAAAAAAACGATACACTCAATCTGATCTGATTACAGAATCGGCTTATTAACGATTAACCCGGGTACATACCATGAAACTCAAATGGAAAATTGTCATATTTTTCTGCAGCTCAGCGTTTGTATTTAACTGCTTTTTACTGTTTGTTTACAATTCTTTTTCAACAAAAACAAATAAAGAAATTCTGACACAGTTTGATTCACAATTAAGAACATCGTTTGATCTGTATATTCGTTATGAGGTCGAAACGGCATATACAATGCTTCAGCAACTTGAAAAACTTTCTGCTGATGGCGTTATTTCAACTGATGAAGCAAAAACGATAGGTACACATCTGTTGCGTAATATCCGGTATGGGCTCAATAAAACAGATGTTACTGATGGGTATTTCTTTGCGGATACAAAAGAAGGAACCAATGTGGTTTTGTATGGAAAAAAAGAAGTTGAAGGGAAAAATCGTAACGATTTACAGGATGCGAAGGGAAAATATCTTATTCGTGAATTGCGTGCCCAGGCTCTTAATGGTGGGGGATTTACCGATTATTACTTTCCAAAAATGGGTCAGGATGCAGCTCTTCCAAAAAGAGCTTACTCTTTATACCATCAGGCATTTGACATGGTAATCGGGACTGGTGCATATACTAATGACATTGATGAATTACTGGCAAAAATAAAGAAAGAGAGAAATGTAAGCTCTGGAAGAACTTTACTTATTATGAGTACTATCATGGTTATCGGTTTGGGGATAATGATACTTTTAGGATTTTTTGTTGCACATACGATTTCATTACAAATCAATTCAACGAGTAAGATGCTCAAAGATATATCTGAGGGTGAGGGGGATCTTACAAAACGGCTGAAGATTATAAACAATGATGAGATAAGTGATATGGCCCGCTATTTTAATAAGTTTGTTGAAAAAATACAACGCATGATAGGAAGTATTTCCAAAAGTGCCGATACTGTTGTTACATATGCCTCCGGTCTTTCCACGACGTCCATTCAGGTTGCTGCAAATGCGGAAGAGATGAGTTCTCAGACTGCAACAGTCGCTTCAGCAACTGAAGAAGCTACAACAAATATAAATACGATTTCCTCAGCAGCCGAACAGATGTCAGTCTCAACACATACAGTTGCATCTGCAATTGAAGAAATGAGTGTTTCTTTAAATGAAGTTGCTACTAATTGTCAAAAGGAACTCAGGATTGCAGAGGAGGCAAATATTCATGCCCGCAACAGTAAAGAAACTATGGATAAACTTAATGTTGCTGCATTGTCAATTGGTAAAGTTATTGAAGTAATTAATAATATTGCTTCACAGACTAATCTACTTGCGTTAAATGCTACTATTGAAGCTGCACGGGCTGGTGAATCAGGAAAAGGATTTGCCGTTGTAGCAAGTGAAGTAAAAGAATTGGCGAGGCAGACAGCAGATTCGACAAATGAGATTAGAATGCAGGTTGAAGCAATACAGTCAGGTGCTGAATCTACAGCTGTGGCTATCGATAAGGTTTCGAAAGTCATTGAAGAGGTTAATGCTATTTCGCATACTATTGTTGCTGCTGTTGAAGAACAGAGTGCTACAATAAGTGAGATTGCACGAAATGTAAGTCAGGTCAGCACTGGCGCGCAGGAGGTTTCCCGTCATGTAAATGAGTCGGCTCAAGGGCTTCTTGAAGTATCCGGAACTATCAGTGCTGTAAACAATGGTATTCGCGATACAGCATCAGAAATCACTAAAGTAAAAAAAAGTTCAGAAGAGTTGTCAAAGCTATCGTCATATTTAAAAGAACTTCTATCGCAGTTTAAAATCTGACAGCAACCTGTTCAGGCACTCTGCTTATTGACTAATCGCAATGGTTATTTCCTGACTCCGCCCCCGGTTAGCATTCTCAATTGAGAATGGATTATTGAGAATAATTCATAATTTTTACTATTCAACTGGTTATCCAGTGATATATTGACTGTATATTGCATAGATTAATTCTATGAAATCTAACGTATCGGGGTAAGCCGGGGGGCTACACTGTGTATGGTAATTTGTTTTTTGTTAAGTGACGATTATTATTCAAAAATAATCGGAATTGCCGCGGCTTTACTTGTTGCGGTAGTATCGGTTAATAATAGCAGTGCTGCAGGTTCGCCCTTTCCCGGATATAATTTTTATGCAAGTGGCAAAACATGTTACCTTAAGGATATGAACGGCAGAACGATTCATATATGGACAAGTGAATATAATGTAATGAGCCATGCATATCTGCTCAGGGACAGTAGCGTTCTATTCCCATGTCGAGACAATTCAAATACCGGTAATGGAATATTTCCATTATCAGTTGCCCTTACAGGTGGCAGGTTTCAGATTATCAAATGGGACGGTACTATTGCGTGGGATTATCCTTACCACAGCAGTACCTATATGCCGCATCATGATTGTACCTTTTATTACAAAACGAATGACATCAAAGAATTACCAACAATTTTCACCATAGCAGCAACCGTCGAACGTGATGGTACCATTGCGGAGAAAGTTACTGAGATAACACCAACCGGTATGTCTACGGCTGATATTGTCTGGGAATGGAAAGCAAGCGAACATTCCGGAACCGGTAAACCGGAACTGCTTGACATTAATAAAGGATATGATGGATCCGCTGGCAGTAAAGAGTGGCTTCATGCAAACCATGTCCGGTATAATCAAAGACTTGATCAGCTGATAGTTAATCTGAAATTTTTCGGTGAATTTATCATTATCGATCATAGTACAACAACCGTACAGGCATCAGGACACACCGGTGGGCGTTATGGAAAAGGTGGCGATATTCTTTACCGTTGGGGAAATCCATCCAATTATGGTGTAACCGGAACTAATTATTTAATAGGGCAGCATGCCACAACCTGGGTAACCGATTATTTTCCGGGAACGCGTAAAAAGCTCCCGGGAGCAGGAAATGTTCTCGTTATCAGTAATGAAACCAAGATAGGATATGAGATTGTATTACCATCAACAAATGGTTTTTACAGTTTGACATCCGGACAAACCTTTGGACCATCAACACCGTTTAAAAGCATAGCTATTCCTAAAATGACCGGTAATGAAGGTTCCATAACACGTTTGCCAAATGGCAATACGCTTGTTTGTAATGGTATGAGTTCAAATTCTGCCGTGGAGTTTGATTCTACAGGAGCATCGGTATGGACAATGAGTGCGTTTGGTGCAACAGAGTTGTTCCGTATTGATTCTTTCTATCTTGGATCAACAATACCTGACACAGATTCTATTACAACGACGGTCGTTTATACAGAAGAAAATAAATCTATTGTTCCTTTTAAAAAATTCTATAATATAAACACGCAATCTGTAAATGTGCAATTCAGAAGTGATTCCCATGAAAAAACAGGAGTGTCAACCTTTTTGGTTTCAGGTCAATTGCTGTCAAAAGAGTTGGCCCGACCAGGAAGGTTTACTTCTAATTATCCGGATATACCAGCCGGTACTTATATTTCCAGGCTGAATCAGTCAGAAAGGGGGAGAAGCGAGTCATACCAAAGAATCGTCCGATTAAGGTAAAACCTGACAATAATGTATATCGCATATTATAAAGTAGTCAATTGATTATTGTTAAACGATTATTTTCTTCATTGCATTTTCTCCTTATGGAAAGTGTCACAATGCAGGACGTTGTCTTGTTTTATTTCCGCATATGTCAATAATTCACAAATGTTAATGTGTCGTAAAAAAATGTTGCAATACTGCTTATAAAAAAATAATTACGGTTATGTTGTGTTTAATTATAATTCAGAACAGTTAATTTGTTTATAAACAACGCATTACGCTTATAGTGTGTATCCTGTATGGATACAAAAAAAGTAATTACTTTCGAACATTTTCAGCAAATTCGAAAAAAAGATGCTATCTTATAATAGGTGCATTGATATTTTGCGAAAAAATAGTAATGTCAATTGATAAATATGCAATGACCCTTACTGTTCGATTCGGTATGTTTGTACGTAATAATTACACTTGTGGTAAAAATACATATGCTAATATAGACAAAATGATCAATCTCTATGGCTATCATAAAAGAGATCTTAGCCGGCAATTAACAGTTAATCTGATTTTAAAGATACAGATTTATTTTTTCAGGAGAATTTAAATATTAGAAAAGGAGCGCATATAATGCGTTTGAATTATCTGTTGATGACAATGCTTGTTATTTCCATTTATAATGTCAATGTAATTGCTGAACTACAAATTAATGAATTTGTTGCAAAGAACGCAACAACCAACCCTGATTTATGTGACTACACAGATTATTCAGACTGGATTGAGCTATATAATAACAGTAGTTCTGAGGTAAGTCTGAGCGGGTACTATCTTACAAGCAACAAATCAAAGCCTCAGAAATGGGCAATCCCGTCAGGTGCAAAAATTCCTGCAAACGGGTATCTTGTATTTTTCTGTGATGGGTATGATTGTGCTCCCGGTAAAGACGACACACGTCCGTATTATCCATTTACAGCAAAATTCACTACTCAGCGATACCATACTAATTTCAAACTTGACAAAGATGCAGAATTTGTCGGATTGACAAAAGGATCGGTATTTGTCGATTCAGTAACATACACTATCAATTCACTGGCAGATATTTCGATTGGTCGTGGCAGTGATGGCAAATGGCATAAATTTGACCAGCCTACCCCTGCGGCATCAAATTCAACCACTGCAAAACCGCTTGATCTGGAAACCAGGTCGTCAGAAGTTACTTTTTCTGTCAAGGGTGGATTTTACTCTTCAGGACAAAGTGTTGCATTGTCTTCAGATGGCGGTACTTCAATTTACTATACAACAAACGGTTCTACACCAACAGTCAAGTCATCAAAGTATTCATCGGCGATTTCCATTAAATCTACATCAACAATCCGTGCCCGCTGTATAGACGACGATAAACTCGCAGGACCCATAAGCAGCAGCACATATCTCATAAATGAAAAGGCGCGAACAATTCCCGTAATATCAATAGCAACAGACTCTATGCTTTTATGGGATAAAACAATAGGTCTTTACGAAAATGGATATAAGCTCAAGGAAATTCCTGTTTCAATGGAGTATTTTACAAATGATGGGAAACAGGCGTTTTCAATCAATGCCGCCATTGGTCCGGGATCTCTTACAAGTTATGAATGTCCGCAAATGCCCATGCAGGTTGCAATCAGACCGAAATACGGGACCGATTTTCTTGACTATCAATTATTCAGCAAGCCGGTGACAAAGTTCAACCGCCTGAGATTACGCAACAGCGGTGATGCCTGGAGTACTAATTACATAAGCGATAACATTATCTATCCGATGACTTATAAACAAATGGATGCCTTAAATCAGGCGTATACACCCGTTGTTGTCTATCTCAACGGGAAATACTGGGGTGTATACGATCTCAGAGATGATTTTTTCCCTATGTTCTTTAAAGAAAACTTTAAAGATATTGATACAACAACTCTCGATCAGATTGAAGCCACGATGCTGCCGTCAGGTGGTGGAGGTGGTTTTGGAATGGCAGCCGAAGGGAAAAAACTTGTGCGTGGATCCACCACTGCTTATGCGTCAATGATTTCTACGGTCAAGTCCGGTAATTACAATGCAATAAAAGAAATTGTGGATGTAAATAGTTTCTCAGATTTTATCTTAATGGTAGCCTATGGAGTAAATACGAGCTGGGGGCATAATTACCATTACTGGAAAACTGCCAAAACAAAGTGGCAATTCCTTCTTGTAGATTTTGACCAGGCGTTTAAATACACCGGACTTTCAACGAACATGTTTAATAGCGGAGGAGGCAGCATCAGCGGTGCACTTACAACCGATACAATTTTCTCTAACCTTATAAAGATATCTGAATACAAGAACTTCTTTGCGCAGAGATGTGCTGCGCATCTCAACAGTACATTGGCCCCTGCAAGAGTCAGCGGTATTGTTGACAGCATCGAAAATGTTCTGAAACCTGAAATGGCAGATCAGGCTACAAGGTGGAAAGCAGACAAAGGTATACAGTCTGTTTCAGGCTGGCAAAGTTCAGTCGACGATGTAAGAAAATTTGTCACAGAAAGACCGCCATATGTATTCAACCAGATTAAAAATCTTTTTAGCCTGAGCGGTACTGCCACACTTTCAGTAACATTGTCAAATGAAAACGCTGCAGACATCTATATTAGCGGTGTAAAAATGTGTGCGGGTCTCTCCGGGCTTACCTTCTTTAAAAGTGCTCCTCTTTCTGTCAAGGCAATTGCAAAAAGCGGATTTGAATTTGTTCGTTGGGAAGGTGCCTCAACAGAAACGACAGACTCCATTTCGATCACACTATCTGTAAATCAGACGTTAAACGCTGTATTCAGGACTGTTGCTGTAACAAATCCAATCGCTTCTGTAAAGCTTGAGACGATACTTTCAAATGTTAAGTGTAATCTCCAACAGGGACATGGAAAGATGTTGTCACTTGAATATTCAATATGTTCAAATGATCATGTCAACATTTCGCTCTTTAGTGTATCAGGGCAAAAGCTTGCCACACTTGTGAATTCAGATATGTCTGCAGGAACATTTCAAAAAATTCTTAATGTTTCCGGTTTTTCATCGGGTGTTTATTATGTTAAGATGAAAACAAACTCATTCAGAGAGGTAAAAAAGGTAATCATTCGCTGATATTTTATTGTTGTAATTAAAGCACTGATGAAAGTGCTGTATAACAGATAATAATCTATAAAAAGGGCAATCAATTCAATGCTTATTTATAATTATGATTGCTTATTTGAAAAAACAAGTATATCAAACAACAAAAGCGGGGCTTTATGATGCATAAGATACGGGGATGCACTCAGCAAAAATGTGCAGGTAAAAGTATGCGATTGATAGTATTTACAGTATTTGCCACTATGTTAATGCTATTTTCAGTCGAAAATTCGTCTGCGGAGGTGATGATCAATGAATTCATGGCGCTTAATGTTAGCACAAGTCCGGATATGTGTGATTTTGATGATTTCTCTGACTGGATCGAACTTTATAACAATTCTGACACAACAGTAAATCTTAAGGGATATTTTCTTACAGACAAGCTCAACAATCCAACCAAATGGCCAATACCGGACGGAGCTGCAATAGCACCAAAGGGTTTTCTTGTTATCAGGGCCGATGATATGAATACTGCTCCGGGGACAGTAGCCACCAGAGAATACTACCCGTATAATCTTACCTTTACAACAAAAAGATATCATACAAATTTCAAGCTCAGCGATCTTGGTGATGGTATGGGATTATTCAAGCGTGAGGCTACAGGTATAGTTCCGGTAGACACCGTTACTTTTACTCGCCAGCTTCCGGATATATCCATGGGAAGAAAAATTGATGGTGGCACAGAGTGGTATAAATTTGATTGCCCGACACCAGGATATGAAAACACCACAGAAGCAAAAGCGATGTCGCTGATAACATATTCTCCATCAGTCAAATTTTCCGCTACGCCGGGTTTTTCATCTGAAACACAGATGGTGACAATAACAGCTTCTTCCGGTGCTGATAACACAATTTACTACACAACCAATGGTTCTGCGCCAACAACGGCTTCAAATAAATACACGGGTCCCATTACAATTGACAAAAATACAGTGCTGCGTGCCAGATGTATAAACCCGTCAATGTTAGCCGGATCAGTTGCAACCGCTTCGTACTTTGTAAATGAGCCATCACGCACATTGATGCGTGTTTCAATTATTGCAGACAGTACTTATTTATGGGACAGCATCGTTGGTATGTACCAGAACAGCTACAAAGACAAAGAGATTCCAGCATCAATTGAATTTTTCAATACTGACGGATCATTTATGACACAGGTAAACGCAGGAATTAATCCCGGTTCACTCACCAGTTATACCAGTCCCCAAAAACCGCTTCAAATCGGTCTTAAAGGCAAATATGGCAGTGACTTTATTGTTGCTCAGGTCTTTGATAAAAAAGCAGCCTCCTATCCAAAAATCCGAATAAGAAATGCCGGTGATTCATGGGGTACCACCATGCTGGGGGATGCGGTTGTTGAAAGCATGTGTAAAGATCAAATGGCAAACGGTTCATCCGCTTACAAACCGATCAATGTTTACATAAATGGAAAATACTGGGGTGTGATGGAATTGCGCGAGCAGTTTGACGAACAGTATTATACCAACAATTACAATGTTGATCCGACGTCACTCACCGATATCCGGACGACGATTCTACCGCCCGCACCAGGCCATGAAGGCTGGGAACTTGGTGCCGGATCATGGGACGAATATAATGAATTATTGTCAATGGCAAAATCCGGAAGCATGAATGATTCTGCCAGATATAAATTTGTTACCGACCGAATTGATGCAAACAGTCTTATTGACTATATCGCAGCAGAGGATTTCGGGGCAAATATAAGCTGGGGACATAATATAGAATTATGGAAAGTAAATGGTACAAAGTGGAGATGGTTACTGTGCGACTTTGATCGGGCATTCACCTATTCCAAGGTCGCTCTTAACCTTTTTAGTAATGGTGGTGGTGGCATCAGCGGAAAAATAATGCAAAAGGATACATTGTTTTCAAAATTAGTATCCAATACACAATTTAAAAACTGGTTTGTACAACGTTTTGCTGCGCATCTTAACAGTACATTCTCTTCTGTCAGAATGACAGGTATTGTTGACAGTCTTTACAAAATATTAAAACCTGAAATGCCTGATCAGATTGCCCGATGGAAAGATGTCGAAGGAAGTATCCAGTCAATGGAGGCGTGGGAAGAAGAAATTGAAAAAATGAAAAATTTCATGAATGAGCGTCCTGCCAATGTTTTTAATCATCTTAAATCACAATTTGAGTTGTCCGGTTATGTTAAATTGACAATTACGGATGATGATGAAAAGGGAGACATCTATATAAACGATGTAAAAATGTGTGCAGGTACAGATACACTTACATTCTTTAAAAATATTCCTTTAACAATCCGCGCGATACCGAAACCGGGTTATGTTTTTGCCGGCTGGAAAGACATATCAACTGACAACGAAATTACATGCACATTGACTGAGGATAAAACTATATCAGCACTGTTTGATGTATCGGAAAGACATGTTTTACCACTTACTATTACTTCTAATACAACACTTTCGCTGACCGATCAGCCGTACGTAATCAAGGGCGATCTTGAAGTTGCAAAGGGTGC
This sequence comes from Fibrobacterota bacterium, assembly GCA_023459055.1. Classification (GTDB taxonomy): domain Bacteria; phylum Fibrobacterota; class Chitinivibrionia; order Chitinivibrionales; family Chitinispirillaceae; genus JAAZBG01. The sequence continues at coordinate 12,615 of JAEWVR010000024.1, read as the reverse complement.
CACCCTTACAATTGCAAAAGGTGTAACAATCGCACTTGCAGAAAATGCCGGTATATATGTCAGGGGAACAATGCATGTGAACGGAACCGCTGATGCACCAGTTGAATTCAAAGCTGACGATTTTTCAGGCGCTTCATCCTGGGCCGCAATCTGTTTTGATAATGCAGAAGATACAAACACAATGTCATATGCGATTATCAGAGATTGTACACTTGGCCGTGATGCTCTCAATCATAAAGGAGGCATAAATGGCAACCAGTCCATAGTCCATATGGAACATCTTACCATGTCAAATATTGTTTATCCTTTATATTTTGAAGGTGGAAGCACCATTCTGCGTAATTCCACGGTTACAATAAATCATATCTGCAATGGTGGAATTCATATCGGTCGGGGAGGTGCTATTGTTGAAAACAATGACTTTGTAAGTACCGGTGTTACCATGAATACTGATGCTATTGACATCAAGGGAGTTATTGACGGAATAGTTCGTGGAAATGATGTTTACAATTTCAATGGCCCCAATAGCGATGGTATAGATCTTGGAGAGGGTGCTAAAAATATCCTTGTCGAAGGAAATATTGTCAGCGGCAATCGTGATAAAGGAATATCAATTGGCGGACAATCTACAGCCATAATACGAAATAACATCATTACAGACTGTGATATGGGGATTGGTGTCAAAGATGCCGGATCTTCGGCCATTCTTGATCACAATACGTTCATTCGCTGTAATCATGCTGTAGAATGTTATGAGAAAGCCTATCCTCGCGGAGGAGGCAGCCTTACTGTGAGAAATTCAATACTCGCATATTCAAAGGTTGCAACATATGTAAATGATTCTTTATCACCGGTAACCTTTTCGTATTGTCTTTCCGATATTGAGCTGCTCCCGGGTACTGGCAATGTAAAAGCTGATCCCCAATTCATCGATCAGTTCAATTTCAATTTACAGCTCCAGACGTCATCAGCAGCAATAAATGCAGGTGATCCGGATGCAGAACCTGATGAAGATGGATCGAGAACCGATATCGGAGCACAATATGTCTATGATCCAACAGATTTTCCAATCGGTGTAATTCCACGTTACTCTCCTTCGGTTGTCATAAACGAAATAATGTACAAGGACAATGACGCAATCGGGAGCAAAGACTGGATCGAGCTTTACAATGCAACAAATGATCCGGTTGACATCTCAAACTGGAGGCTTACCGATCTTGACATGCTTGATCCGGCTGTACCTCTTGATGTACCTGCGCTGCCAGTGACAAAAGACGGTGATCTTGACAGTACACATATATTTTTCATTCCTGAAGAGACTGTGCTTGCTCCGCATTCTTATTATGTAATATTAAAGAATAGTAGCGACTTCTTTAAGGCTTATCCGTCAGGGGTTGAAAATTACTGCAAACAATTACTGACAATCGGTTTCGACAGTTATGAACGTATCGGCCTTTACGATTGCAACAACACTCTTGTCACTGCAGCACGTTATGGATCTGAAAGTCCATATCCTGAAGCTGCCAATGGTGGTGGATCCAGTCTTGAACTTGTAAACCCGAATAACTACAACTTCATTTCATTCAACTGGGCTGCATCAACAACACCCGGCGGTACTCCGGGAAGAGCTAACAGTGTATTGGCAATTCCCGTTACCAAAAAGGTTGACAATATTGCACATCGTTTTTCTCATGTTCAGAATTTCCCGAATCCTTTCAGGAAGTCAACGACGTTCATGCTTAATTTACCGAAAGATGATCATGTTTCAATCAACATATTCTCCTTATCTGGTAAAAAGCTCTGTACGGTTGTCGACACCGACATGAAATGCGGCGTTAACCGGATACAGTGGAAAAATGTCAATCTTGCTTCAGGTATCTATATTTACAAAATAAAAACAAGCTCACTGATATTGACCAATAAACTCAATGTCAGATAAAAGAAAGGCGTGTATGTTTACAAAAAAGTATACGAAAATAGCAGGGGTGGCTGTTCTGTATATAGCTCTTGTATCAATGAATGCAGGTGCACAATATACGTCACAAGTCAAATTAATGACCTATAACATTAACGCAGAGGCGCATGAATCAAAATCTTATAGCGATATTGCTGCGGTAATAAAGGAAATAAAACCCGACATCTGCGGTATGCAAAAACTTGACAGTGTTAACACAAGAAATTCACTGTACGTTCTTAAATCGCTGTCAGAGCAGACATCAATGCCAAATTTCGAGTATCAATCTGCGATGAGAAATTACCTCAGTGGCTCTTATGGAGTCGGTTTTCTTGCAAATCAGGCACCATTGAGTACACGACGGCTCTGGATTCAAAAAACGTCAAGTGAGCAAGACCGTGGAGTACTTGAGATGGGAATTACTATTGACGGCTCACCGGCACGTGTTATTGTTACGCACCTTGCACATGAGGGTGCTTCATACAGAACATCACAAATACAGAAAATACTTTCATGGATTGATAGTGTTTCATCAACGGATCCGGTGTTGATTATGGCTGATTTTAATGCAGATTCAACAGAAAGTTCAATGCAGCAATTTACAAGTGCAGGTTATGAATATGTCAGGGGTAAAAATGGTAAACGTCTTGATACAACACAGAATATTAATCATATACTGTATCGTCCGAAGGATAAATGGATAGTAGCGGACGCTGCCAACCCTGTTTATACTGCGTCAAACCGCAATCCTGTCTGGGCAATCATGAAACTTGCAGGATCATCGACAGTAAAAAATACCAGAATCTCACAACAACCAGGTGGTGCATACAGGCAGTGGACAGAATGCAATACTGTTCATTTTGAATTGTCTGAACGTTCAGAAGTTACCATGTCTCTTTACAATGTAGAAGGAAGGAAAATATCCACCCTTTTAAATAATCAAACTGTTACTGCCGGAAAACATTCACTGCCAGTCAATACTGACGGTATTAAATGTGGTATGTATATTGTTAAAACATCATTTTCCGGCTTTAAAACAAGCAGTGAATTAACTATTACAGATTGAGTATCTGGCAATCAGTACGTATAAGAAATAAAGTAAATCAAGATTAGAAATCGTTGTTTCCAATAACAACATCAGGAGGTTGATTGTGTTACGATATTTACTAACAGGTGCTGTTTGTGCAGCATTCTCCCTGGCAGTTTCAGCTGCCGAAGTTTCAATAAAAGGCAAGGTCGTTAATTCTGAAGGTATTGAAATTCAGCGGGCCAGAGTCAGTCTTCTTAACAGTCCGGAAACAATAGTTTACACCGATGATTATGGCGAATTTACGCTCTCCTCCTCAGCTGTAATCCGGTCAATGAAAACTGCAAGAATGTGTGGTCTTCCATATATTTCAAATAACCGGATCTGTTTTACAAATACAGCTTCAGATCAGCCTGTAACGGTACAGATGTTTGCACCTAATGGATCGCGGATTTTCATTAATCACTTACAGAATATAAAATCCGGTTCACATTCTCTTACACTGCCGCATGTTGCTTCTGGTCTTTACATTACACAAATTACCATAAGCAATCAGAATTATTCAATGCAGGCTATCGCCGGTATTAACGGCATCAGCACTGCAATTCAGAATACATCATATAATTCATCATCAATGTTGAAATCGGCAATGAAATCAGAGGAATCGGTTGATACTCTGATTGTGACAGCTGATGAATACAAACATCAGTACAAGGCTCTGAATTCATACTCTGATGAAGGAATCGAGATAAAACTCGAAAAATCCAACCCCTGGATTCCAAGTAACTATGCAAATAGTGAAGGTACAATGGTAAAAGTTTATGCAAAGGGACGTGATTTTGAAATGGGACAGCCTGATCCGAATGTTGGCGGAAAAGATGTTACAAAAAACGAGACCAGAGTTCACACTGTAATGTTTGCATCGAATTATTGGGTTGACAGTACAGAAGTAACACAGAAGCAGTATACAACAATTATGGCTGCATATTCAGACTTTACAGCGCCAGACTGGTCGGAAAAGTACGGACTTGGTGACAACTACCCGGCTTATTATGTGTCATGGGGTGATGCAGCACTTTACTGCAATGCAAAAAGTAAAAAGGATGGACTTGATACAGTTTACGAATATACATCGATAAAAAATAAACCTGGTGCAGCAGATTGTGAGCTTGTCGGTGTTACATCAGACTTGTCAAAAAATGGTTATCGACTTCCGACTGAATCTGAGTGGGAATATCTTTGCAAAGGTGGAGTACCAAGAGACTTCTACTGGGGTCAGAAATATAATCCATACCCCGAAAACAAACTCGATACAGCGGAGATTAACGATAATGCTGTATGGTCCGCAAATTCATGGTCAAAAGGGGAAGGAATAACTGGTTATGGGGCTCAACAGGTTGCTAAAAAGAATAGTAACAGCTATAATCTTTTCGATATGGAAGGCAACCTGAGCGAATGGTGCAATGAATACAAATCTGACAGTTATGGTTCAACAGAAACAGTAACAGACCCTGAGGGCCAGAAAACAGGATCTGAGGATTCTCACGTAATTCGTGGTGGTAACTGGAGTTCTGATGTTGCGTTTTTGCGCAGTGCCTGCCGCACATTCAAGGCTGAAGCTGACGCGGGTCTTTTTCAGGGATTCCGGTGTCTGAAACGCATTACAGAGTAAGAAAACGTATATCATTCAATTACACCCGGTGGTGTCAGCTCCCGGGTGTAAATCACCTATTTTAAGCATTCATTTTCCTGTTACCGTGAATACTACACTTACCGTTTTACCGGAAACGACAGTAACACTTTGAGATCTGCTTTCTTTATGTATTACATATCTGCCGGTATCAGCTGTTTTTCCCACTACTGCAGCGGTCACCTTGTACGTTCCCTCCGGTAAGGAGTTGATTACAAACGGTCCACTGCCCAGCTGTAAAGAATAAAAAGATGTTCCGGCAATATATACAAGAACCATACCGGTGTCAGATGCTGTAACCGTTCCATTCAGTATACCCTTACCGTCAAGTTGTGTATCAAATCTGCCACCTGCGGCACCGGCATCGAGATATGCTGCATTTGTCAAGTCACTGCTGAACATGGTAAGTGATACAGTATCAATGTTCATTCCTTTAAATGAAAATTTCCCATTTATGTCAGCAACAGTTACAATTCCAAGCCCGCTGTCTATAAAAGGGATGTAATTCCTGTCAAATAACGAAACGATTGCATGTGGCGGTGCAACACCGTCAACACCTTCTGCGTGGACATACACAACTGCACCATTTGTTGTCTCCACTCCTGAACTCTGATTCGTACATAGAAGAATCGGCAGCATTATTAGTACATACGTAATGGCAACGATTGTTTTTCGCAGTATCATCATGCCTCCTGATCAGGATCCCTGCTTACAGGGAACAATTGTAAATTCACCTGATATACTTTTTTAGGATTTTTATCATTCTGTTCAACAGCCCTGATTTTTTCACGTGTTTGGCGAAGTATTTCCGCAATTTCAGTAAAGCTTTCCTCTGATACACTGATTGACAACGTTGAAATATTTCGTTCATCCTTTGGTATACGCACAAGTGCCTCTGTTCCAAGACTGCACATCATCCGCTGAAATGCATGTATTGCAGCACTCTCCCAGTAGTCTCCGGTGGAGAGAAATTCTGAAACAGCACTGTAACCATTCGCGGTGCGTTTAATAAAACCATTTTTTTCCAGAATTTCAAGGGCGTTTGCGACTCTTGTTTCATTAACAGATGGAACAAGAAGAGAACCAAGCTTTCCGGGATCAGTAGTTTCCGGGAAAATCTTTATGAGTTCAAAGATCGCGATAGTATACCAGTTTTCAAAAATATTGAACTTTTCTTCAGGTATTCTGTTTCGCATCTGTGAACGATACTCAAGAATCTCACTATAATATTTCTCCCGATCAGCATCAGTTGAACAATTCTGGAACTTTACAAGTAGCTTAAAATAATCCGCTTCAAGATGTTTTAATCCAAGCCACTCTGTAAATACAGGCAAAAGCGAAGGGCCTATACCTCTTGTTCCGTTAATGATCCTTGTAAATGTACCGGACGGTACCCCGCACTTCCCGGCTGCACAACGCATGGAAAATGCACCGTTTTTTTTCTTCTTCTCGGTACAGAAATCGCGGATATATTCCCGGTAATCAGTATATGCATATATAGTATTCATTCATGCATGTCAACTTTTTGAACAATTCTTAGATTCATGTAATACCTATGTAAAGGTAATTCACGTTTTAATGCTAAGACACCGGTAGCTTTTCTTCCACTTAACAGATAATACCCGCCTGGCGCAGCAAAAGAATGTTTTGGTCTGGAATAAAAATTTATGACCTTAACACCTTGCGATACCGGAACATTGAATACAGAACCACTGTAATCCGTACATTGTGCTTCGATTACACTCAAATCTGATGCCACAAAAGATGCTGCAGAAGGAAACTTTATTGAAAGCAGAACCACACTATCAATACTGATTTTTTTTGTCTGGAATATAGTTATGTCAAGAATGTTTTTTTGCTTATCAATCGATGCGCCGACAGACAATGATGATACGGATGTTCCAACCGATGCATTCTCAATAGCAACACCTGAAGAGTATTTTATTTTAACCGAACTGGTTTTAAATGGTTCCAGAGAATACGCCATTACTGACATAGTAATATATCCCGCAGATTCTGACAGGGAATATTTGATAGCAGGAGCCCCGTTAACTGTTGTCAGACAAATAAATAAAAACAATCCCGATATCAATATATCGGGATTGAAGTTTCTTCTTAACGGAAACTTTTTTTTCATTCAGATATCGCTGGATTCATAATACGTCCCATAAACAGTATTGCATTTGTTTGTTTATCACGAATAAGATACATAAATGGACGGTTTGCGACAAATAATTTTGTATTAGGCTGGGCAGATGTTGGTACAAAAATAATAGCTGTAGCTGCTGCAGCCTCTGTTCCGCTTTCATCAACTTTAATGAATGCTTTGTGAAACACGTCTGCAATCTTAAGACTGAGATCTGAAATGCCGCTGAAATCAGCTGCATCTGTAAACGGGACCTCCATTCCGAGATTCTGCAGTGCTTTTTTAATTGATAGTGATGGTGTTGTAAACTGAAACTTAGGAATTTTTACCCGATCAAGTTCCGTACTGTCAAGACCTGAAACAAGCCCGAAAAGCCCTTCGGTTGTTACAGAATCCTCAAATGCTTCATACTTACCATTATCAGGAAGAATCAGATCCATTGCAATTCTGTTGCCCTTGTATGGCAGCTCAAGTATTCTGACATTCCCGGAATAATTGTAGAGCAAATTTACAGGTTTATCAGCAACAAAACGCATCATAGGTGTCTGTATACTGTTACCATCTATAGTATGGAAGGTATCAGTCGCAGTAAGGGTCGAATCGAACTTATACTCCCAGTCTGCGAGAAAATAAATTGCATTAGTCAGTACAAGGCGGGTTTCTGTAGTTATTGCAAGTGGAGGAATCAGATCCTTGATCCGCTGATTGGTTTTTTGTGCAACCCAGTCATTAATGATAATGCGTGACGGATCAGGAGCATTTATGAAATCAAGCATATAAACACCGGTTCCATAATTGCGCGCCAGTTTGTCAAGATAGCCGACTTTAAAATAGGTGACATTATCCTGTGCCCATATGCTGTTTTCAACATTCAGTTCAAGATTGTCAGTAGCATCGGAAAAACTTTTTAAGCTCTGATCAAGGCCGTTGAGTCCACCATGAAAATCATCACCATCAAGTGTTACCTGCAACGCTTCGCGAATCTGCAGGTCGGTGTTTCCTCTTGCCCCAGCATCAGCCATACCAAATGCAGTTGTAATACTGTAGGGTGAGAAAAACAGATTCTTGTCGTCTTCAACAATCTGTTTATACATGTTTACGGCAAACTTACTGATGCTTGAAGCTTCAGCAGAAATTCTGGGATCTGTTGACACGACAACATTCCTGTCTGCATTTGATTTACTGATTCCGAATTTTACATCGGTATTGTTCCCGTTATTCATAGATACGGGATCATTTGAACAACCAGCAAGAAGTCCTGCGATAGCAAAAGTTACCAGCAACTTTTTCATACTATTTCTCCATTTTAAGTGTTATCTGCATGTAATCAGGTACTTTCATTGTTAATATACAGTAAAACTGACACACAGTAAACACTCCTGTTGTAGTTTATGCTCTTTTCTGCTTCCTGATATGGAAGCATCTAAAATTATTTAATGCCTTTAATATCAACATTATAAAACAATTTATGTTGTTATTGAAACAAATAAATCTGATTTAATGGAAGCACTCTGACCATAATTTTACCGATATGGACACCCTGTGCAGTGCAAAAAACAGCCGGAAATGCAGAGTTCTAATGAGTTGTGGTAAAATGATTGTACTACTTGCGGACAACATACGGTAATTCTTTTATTGTCAGTGATCGTAATGTCAATTGAGACACTATTTGTAATCGAAACGGTACAGAAGATACGTTTTGAATCATGAGGAAAATCAAGGCAACAGGAATGATCATAACCCAAAAGTCATTGTCTTATTGTTATGTATCTGTGTGTGTTGGTTAGTGCGGAGAATTAATGGCTATTGTCAGTGCTGCTTTTTTGAAATTTCTTTAAATAATTAATCCACTTATTATTATAGTATATCGTTGACCGGTTTACCTGTAAATTATACCTGCTGGTAATTTCTGATTTGATCAGGTTAAAAACATCCCCGCTCAAATTCTGGTTGATTGTTATTCTTCTAATCAGATTAAGCTCAATAGGTATTGATTTATCTTTTGTTGATAGTTTTGAATCATAGATAATTCTGTATTCGGCTTCATTTCTATATGAATGCCTTTTACAGAAAGGTATGTCATCGATAGATGTTAATTTATTCTGTAGTTCAGATATCGTTAAATAGTTTACTTTCCCGTGAGTGAAACCTGCTTTGTTTTTAATTTTGTCAAGAAGCAGATCACCATCAAATTCAATGCAACAGGTATTTGTTTTTACATCAAAGACAGACCAGTGATAAATGGTTTCTCTTTCATTGGTGAAACAAAGTGCAAGTACCTTCTTAAGGTTTTTCAGTTTTCGGTAACCTTCCATGTACCTGATATCATTTTTATCTTCCCAATAGGACGGGTCGGAAAGACGAAGCTTTTTATCTTTCAAAATTGTAAACAAATTGTCAAGCGATGTGAAACGATTAAGTATCATATTTCCCTGTCTGCTGATTGATCTGGATAAATAAAAATTGTAGCTCTTCCGGGAAACCTACAGGTCGGATGCTACCTTCATGTCAACCTCTGCAATCTATTTCATTAACAGAGAATTAACTTCAAAAAGATTTATATGTCAATAGACATTGTATTAAAACAATACATATCTGATTTTTCCTGATCCCATCGGGATCAAATACTTATAGAATACATGACAACAAGAACTATCTGCGTCCCGTAGGGACGATATGTTTATTGTACATCACGCAAGATAAATCTGTATGAATGTGTTTGCCAAACAATTTAATAGCCTATGTGTGTATTGTCCCTACTGGACAATGGTTTTTATTTATTGTACATTTTCTATAAATATACTGTCCCTCTGGGACAAAAAAGAATTATTTAAAACATAACCAATAAAGAACCATGACACAAAGTTGTTTTAAATGGTTTTCTTACCCACAAATTCTCCTTATAGAGCCAAAATCTTTTGATTCAGGCAGCACGACCGCGCGGTCGTGCATATCTGTGTAATCATTTAACCGCTACTTCTCAACCTTTTTCAGTTCTGCTTCTTTATCTTCTGTAAAATTCGCTTTTGCAAAGACATTGTCATGAGGAAGCAGTACTTTAAATGAATCGGTCTGATCGATTTCAATGGTAATGCTGTCTGCACTTAACGAAAGTAAATGTCCACCCTCTAATTTATCATCGGTTAAAAGGTGCAGATGGTATCCGGGAACATTAAGTCCTTTTACATAAGGCGGACAGCGGAATCCTGCAAGCATTCCGCGTTTGTTTGTTACCGTAAATACAGGCTGTGTTTTTGCAATTTCGGCAAGTTTCCTGTAAGGAGGTTTCTGTGATGGCACACTGCGTGCAGTAGCGCTTATGATTCTTCCTGTTATCCTGACAGCCTGAATCATATTGGCAGATGTAATCGAACTGTCAATTTTCGCCATCAGTTGATCAAGCGAAACTGTTCCCACTATAGAAAATTTTTGGTCAGGTTCGAAATGTGTCACCGCAGCGAATGGCGTTTTAAGGGTTTTTGGAGCGATACTCACGCTGCCATCAGACTTGACCTGATAGCAGACACCGTCAGCAATAATCATCTCTCCGTCAAGAGTATTAAATGTACCCAATCCGAAATCTCCCTGCCCGAGCAGATTCTCTATACTTACCTCTCCATCATAAATGCCCCCTAACAGAGCATCAATGGTAGACACCTGAACAAGCTGGTCAGAATCGCTATTAATCCGGGAAAAAGACTGTGTAAGTAATACCATGATACAACAGATAACAAAACGAAAGTTCATACGATCACCTTTGATAAAGACAGGGTTATTAAAGACCTTAAAATATATGCTGATATACCGGGAAATCAATAGTTGCGAAGAAGCGACCTCACCCCCCCAGCCCCCCTCTCCCATAGGAGAGGGGGAGGAAGAGTAGGAATGAAAAAGACTTATTCTGTCAAGTACTGCTCCCCCTCTCCTGCGGGAGAGGGGGCCGGGGGGTGAGGTCAGGTTCAGTAAATTGTCACACAGTCAGTCTTCATCACACCGTCAATAGAAGATTTGATGTAATAATTGCCTGCATGTAAATTTTTAAGTGAAAGTACAGCGCTGCCGTGTTCTGATTGAACATTAAATCGTTTTGAAAGAATCATTTTACCATTTGCAGAATATATTGCGATGTCAAGCTGTTCTGATAAAAGCGCGAAAACATGAAAACTTATCTGATGTGGATTGTACCATGAATATGGTTTTACAGTACTGTTCTGCGTTTTAACTGATGTGGTGGTTACAGAAACTGCATTTGAACCTGCACCGAGTCCACCCATTGCGTTGGCTGCACGAACCACATAGGAACCTGTTCCGCTGGCAATGTCAACACCTGGTGATGTTACACATTTGAAATATTTCCCATCCTTGAAAACTACCCAGCACAGTGCATTTGTGTTATCATCCCACGTAAGTGTTGATCCGTCCTGACGGGCAACCGGTGCAGCGATCTGGGTAGTCAGGCTTGATGGCTTCCATGAACCAAATATGTTATCCATTGTGTATCTGGAGGCATCTGCTTCTGTAAGAATAGTTTTTGATGATGTCGCTGTTATCGTTGCACCATTTTTAGAATAGACAAACGTTCCCTTTCGCTTACTTAGATCTATCTTTGCGCTGGATGCATTTAAACTGTTATACTCAGCAAGAAGCATTGTTGACACCTCATTGATCGGATCACCCCAACCGGTTGCTACAGGTTCTTTTATCATCCTGGTATTCAAATAAACACACTTGGCTTTATCTTTCCATGCTCTCCCCAGTGTGAAACCGGAAACAGAGCCGTTTATGGTGCAGTCTGAGAAGACATAACCATAATCACCTGAACCATCCGGTGCAGTTATCGGAGCAACTTTATCAGACCAGATCAGGCACTTATTGAAGAAGACATCACCTCTGCCGCAAATAAAATCGGTAGTGCCATGAATTTCACCATTTTCCCAATACGTTTTAGTGCCTTTAGAGTAATACGTGTCCTGTGTACCAAGCAGTTTGACATTTTTATAGACAATATTACTGCTCTCTTCACATAGTACAACGTGGCGATTCGCTGAAGTACCCGAGGTGCCTTTATTTTGAACTGTTACATCCTGCATATACAGGGAATTTGCACCCTTGAAATAGAGTGTTGCTGTGATACTGATACCCTCGGAGGCTGATTTATTATAAATAACAACACTGTCTTTATGTTGACCGATAAAGGATACATAAGCGGTTGGAAATGTAGTCATTTGATTATCATTACCAGTGAGTGTACCGATATTATACTGGCCATTAGGAAAAAAAATGACAAAACGATTTGATGAAGATGCTGATTTCGCGGCTGCACTCATAGCTGCTTTAAAATCGCCATTAACACCAACAATAAAATCAAATGCCTTTTTTGTAACGGCACTGCTTGAGATAACCGTCGATAACGCAATAATCGTTGCCAATTGAACAACATTTTTCATCACTACATATCCTTCCCTCTGAATTAACCCTTGATATCCCTATAATATAAGCGTTTTTTCAAGGTTTACAGCAACATTGAATGCTGTTCAGGAATATTTCTGTACACATCGTGAGGACAAATGTTGCATCATATACGTACCTGCGAAGACCCGTTGTGGTACGTCTTATTGACAATACGTACTTTTAATCTTGCTCCCCTCTCCTATGGGAGAGGGGCCGGGGGCAATGTCGTTAACTTAACCTTGATGGCGCCAGCCAAAGTCTGGCGTATTGGGATGTAACATCAGGGATGATGTTACTGAAATATACGGATGGAATCCAACGGGTGAAAACCCCGTGCAGTAAAGCCT
>JAEWVR010000023.1 GCA_023459055.1 Fibrobacterota bacterium | reverse complement strand
TGGCGCAGGCCCGGCGTGCAAGCGATGAATGTATCTTTATGCTGCTTGGAAAAGTGATTGAATCATCCCGTACCGAGACACTCTTCCTGAGCCCCAGAGATCCGAAAACCGCTGAGTATATTGAAGGTCGCTACGGTTGATTGTTTTTTATTTTTTTTTATCCACTAAATCGGGTTAAATAACTATTGGTGATGTAGAAGAAGCAAACAGTATTCCTGATGCAGCAATTGGATTGTTTGAAGCTAATAATTGATATCAGAAGCGGCTGTTTACCAGCTGCATTTCGTTTCATTCGATTTTTAATATGTCAATATAATTATCAAATTACCATAAAGCACATAACGCTCCATTAACGTTACTATCTGACAGGAAAATACCCTACTTTTGTTGTTATTGCCTGCCCTTCAGGACTTAACACCCAATCAATAAATTCTTTCATTGGCCCTGATGGTCGGGTGCGAACATAAAAATACAGGTATCGTGTAATCGGGTACGTTCCGTTTTTTATCGATTCGGCATCCGGCACATATCCCGGTGTTGCATCATCTTTCTTAACCTTTACAAATTTAACACCTTTCCCAAACGCCGCTCCGCCATACCCGATACCGTTATTATCATGGGTTACAGCATTAACAACTGCAGCAGTTCCCGGAAGATTTTGCACTGATGAAGCATAATCCTGGCCTTTTAAGACAAAATCCCTGAAATATGCATAAGTTCCGGAACTGTTCTCACGGCCATACAGAATAATCTTACTATCCTGTCCACCAACTTCTTTCCAGTTGGTTATAACACCTGTATAAATATCCTTCAACTGTTTCAACGATAGTTCATCAACAGAATTTGATTCGTTTACATAGAGCGATATTCCGTCTTTTGCAGTCTTGATTTCAACACCCAGTGATGAAAAACGCTGCTTTAATTTGTCCCGTTCACTATTGGTCATCGGACGTGATGCATTACAAATATCAGTTGTACCATTGATAAGTGCCGATATACCCGTTCCCGACCCGCCACCGGTTACCTGCAGCGAGACATCCGTATGTTTTGCACCGTATTCCTCAGCCCAGCGCTGTGCGAGCAGTACCATTGTATCAGAACCTTTAATAGTGATTTTTGTTGATGTCGCTGCATAGAGAAATGTTGACAGGACAATAACTGACATTACTGATATTACTGCTGTTGATTTTTTCATAAAGTAAACCTTTCTGCTTAACTTAGAATTTATACTGTACACGAAGGGTAAACACATTGTCATTGAGCTCTTTACTTAACCATGGCGTTTTTGCTGCCGACGTTTCATTCATATGCTCATTTTTGACAATGTCGTAGTAGGCCATAAGCTTGACATTTTCTAATATATGATAAACAAGACCGGTGCCAACTGTGGAATATTTCATATCCGCAGCCATTTTGACCTGATTTTGTCCATCAACATCGGTATTCGGATCGTAAACATCATACTTACCTACAAGCTGACATTTAATGGGATCGATATTAAGTACTGCCATACCGTAAAATCCTGAAAAATTGCGTACGTATACCGGTGATGAGTTTGCGATATCTGATTTTTGTGAGACGCTTGATGATGATGTACCGGGTTGCTGTCCGGAAATATACTCACCCCGTAAACTGATTCCTCCAAAAAACGGTATATTACCATAATACAGTTCAAGGTCACCGCCAACGTACTGACGACCTATGTGTTCCCATTTATGTCCTTTTGTCCCGACCCACTCATTATTCACAATTTTGAAGAGTGATGAATCGCGATCACGTACATGTCCATAGTATCCGGAAAATCCACCATCGATTGACATATTGATATTATTCAGAGGGAGTGTAAATCCGATTCTACCGATGATATCACGAATATCATCAAACTCGACATTGATACCATTTCCGGCAAACAATCCTGATTTCAGATTGAAATGCTGCGCCCATGCCGGAAGATTATCTGAAGGCAAGTATTCAATTGCGATACCAAGATCACGTTCACCGGGGAAAAGAGTCTGAAATACCCGTGAGCGTTCCGGTGATTCACGACTGCTTGAAGAATATGATATCTCATAGCCGAATGGCCGGTCAAATACACCCATCCTGAGACCGATCGATTTTGTCCATGGATCATTAAACTTGAAATAGGCGTCCTTTAGTGAAACACCACTACCGCTTAAAAAAGCTGCTGTTTTTGTACTGACTTTTTTTGTTGAGTCTGTCACCTGACTTACATCGTTAACTGCATTTCCTGTTGTAAATGGCAGACAGTCAAGTTGGATATACATCTGTGATAATGATGTCTCATACCCCAGCTTGAGTCGCGCCCTTCGTACCTGAAATACAGACCGTGTAATTGCCGGAAGTTTACCACCCTGAAATTCCCCGATATCATAGTTGTTTTTATACTCTTTTGAAACCTGGCCGCTGGTATCAGCAGCAACTCTGATCTGTGTTTGAACATATCCTGAGATTTTTATCTTTTTTAATTTGTCAACAGTCGTCTTAGTCTCAAGATATGATTCCTCCAAACCGTTAAGTTTACCTTTAAGATTTTCCAGCTCCTGTTGCAGTGAGTCTGATTGTTTCGTATTTTGTACAGTAGTATCCTCCTGAGCAAATAATAAACCACTTAAAAGAGTGATACCCAGGAATAACGATTTAACATTTTTTGTCATTTTTACCTCATTTGATTTAAAAGTACTAGTGCATTCTCCTGTAACTGATGATGATTGCAAACTGTGATATTCTATTGTGAATCCTCCTTTAATTGTTCTATCGTTGTGTTTCTATAATTATTTTTCGAAATATTCTGTCGGCAGTTAATCATAGTTCTCAATTCTTCCAAGCTTTAAATTCAACGGTCTTTTATTTGTTAATAAAAATCATCTTCAAATGTTAGTGAATTGTTATTGGATTATTCAAATTCTATTTATTAGCAGATTATTAATGAGGAAATGGATTCATCAGTAATTTATAATGTTCTCTCACTTACTATTTTTAGATAGTAAACTCCATGCATGATTTGGGAATACACTATCGTTCAATTATCGGTATACCAATTTTTTCAACAAACAATGCAATGCCTGACAAATGATATCTTTTAATCAGAGAAAAATGATATGCTAACATTTTCTTAACAAATATCAGGTATACTTAGAGTGTAAGATGAGAATATTAAATTTTAAAAGAGGAGTTTTTATGTATTTCTGTGAACCAGTATTGTTGTTGGTACTATTTGCCGGTATGATTATTGTGATGATTGCACCGAAGCGGACAAATAAGAATCAGACATCACACTGAGCACTTTTTTATTGAAAAATCACAGTATTGTTTGTGATTCTGCTTAGTAATGCTCTACATACCCGGATAAAAGGCGGGTTGCTACTCTGAATCAACCGGTTCATTTGTATACAATCACCCTGCCGGGAAAAAAGGTACGTACCTTGAGAGTGTTTGAAAGACCCGCATGAGCAATATGATCTGTCAATTCGCATTTTGAAAAGCCTTTTCTTATTGAGAGCAGACCATCATATGCGGCAAAACTGTTATGCAGAAACAAACGGGAAAATATGGCATATCCTGTGTAAGCCAATTGTGAACGGCGGGTATCGTTGATCAGCAATTTTTCCTGTGCCAGGGAATTTAATAACGAAAGTGCATCAGGAATCGATTGATCCGGTATGTGATGAAGAAAATGGTTTGCAAAGACGCAATCAAATGTTCTTTTCGCCAATTCCGGAGACCAAATATCACCCTGCTCGATTGTTATATTGCTGTGGCCTTTGCATTTTTCCCGGGCAAAGTCCACAATGCGCGGATCAAGGTCAATACAGGTTATTTCAAGATGTATGCCATGTCGTTCTGCCCATTGCGCCAAATCACGGGCAAAGTCTCCTCCACCAGCACCAATGTCGAGTACAGAAAGCGATCGGCTACGTGTACTCACTCCTTGCGGTATGAGATAACGCCTGGCAAGATGAAGCGAACGCGTGAACAGCAGATTGATCATTTCAAACTGATCCACTGTGCGAATAAGCCGTTTTGTATCGCATGATGGATCGTCCATGAGTTCAGAGCGGCTGTCGCGACGGGAGAGCCTCAGCGGATCGAAGATTCTTCTAAAAAAAGGCTTCATTAATCATCTCCATAAGCATTTATTATATTGTTATCGTTCATTACCTGCATTATTCCTTGTTTTGAAAGTACATCACTATGAATCTGCAATCCCCTCAACTGTACTCTGAAGAAACCAAGCGTTCATACAATAAACGTCTCTTTTCTGTTGTGGCACCACGGTATGCACTTGCTACCCGGCTACTCTCGCTTGGTGCAGATTCCTACTGGAAACGAAACCTGATACGAATGATTCCACAATGCAGTCCTGTACATGTCTGCGATCTTGCATGCGGTACCGGTGATATCAAACGTCTGCTGCACAATCGGTTTCCTGCAGCACATATCATGGGCCTTGACTTGTCGGCTGAAATGATGCGCTGTGCGCCAGACAGCAACGATATCAGCCGTTCACTGGTGCGCGGCGATATGCATCAACTTCCTTTTCCCGATAACAGCATCGACCTTATCACTGGTGGGTATGCTTTACGAAACGCTCCCAACATTACAACCGCGATCAGGGAGATTGCACGTGTACTCGCTCCTGGTGGTGTTGCTGCATTTCTTGATTTTTCCAAACCGGTAAGCACACCAATTGCACTTGCACATAATGTGCTTTTACATTCATGGGGATCACTGATCGGGCTTGCTCTTCACGCAGATCCGAACGTCTATGCCTATATCGCCCGCAGTCTGTCACTTTTTCCAAATCGTGCTGTATTTACAAAAATACTCAACAGTCATGGTCTTAACGTGGCCTCAACCAGAAACTTCTACGGTGGCATGTTGCAAGCCACCGTGTGCATTAAAAACTCTTCTTCGCAGTGAGATCTATGCTCTGAGCAGATACGTATACACCGAAAGCCCGGCCCCATATCCAACCAGAATACACCAATCACCCGGATTGATATCCTGAGCAAGAACTTCCTTGAAAGCAAACAATAGCGAGGGTGATGACATATTCCCAAACTCCTTTAGTACATTACGGGAATGGGTCATAGCCTCTTCGTCCAATCCGAGAACACTCTTGATTTGTTCAAGCATCTTGTGGCCGCCGGGGTGAATCGCCCAGTGACGGATATCCGCCGGGGTCAGACCATTCTCTTCACAAATCCTCTGAATTTCTCCAGGTACGATTTCTCCAATTATCTCTGGAAGGTGAGGAGAGAGACGATTGTGCAGTTGCCCGTTTTTGTAAACGTATCGAACATCATCACGGTATGCAGGATCAATTAACGAACTGGCTGTTACAAGCTCAACCCCTCTATCCCGATTCCAGATCACCGCCGCCGCCGCACCATCACCGAATATTGCATTTGACACGATCAAACTCATATCGTTGCCCATTTGGTAAGTGGCACTGCAAATCTCGACAGCAACACTCACGGCTACACCATCGCTTCGCGCGCCCAGCACCGACTGTGCAAGGTCGATATTCGGCACCGCTCCTCCACATCCTAACCCGACAAGATCAAATGCCTTTACATTTTTAGAAAGCCCCAATTCTTCGATAATATACGATGTCAACCCGGGGCATACATATCCGGTACATGTATTGACTACCAGCACACGTATTTCCTCAAGGCCAACACCTGCACAATCCATTGCCTGACGTATTGCATCGCAGGAAAGCCTGGTTCCCCAACGGGTGAATCGCTCGATTCGTTTGTCCTGGGTTTCGTTTTTAAACGATATCAGTTCGAGTATACCATCAACAGCAATATGACGCTTGCGAATGCTTGGATGATCCATAATTTTCTCCAGAACCTCAATACTTCGCGGCCTGAGGATATCTGAATAATGCTTTTTCATTAGCTCGCATCCGAGTTTCTGCTCAATTGAGAACGACGGGTTTGCTGTACCCACTGAAGCTATTCTGCTCATTGTCATGCTTCGCTTTCTGAAAAAAAAAATAATGATTAAAGTAAAAGAAACACAAAGAGGAAAATATATATTGTAATTGACATCAGGAGTTGATATCTCAACAACTTGATACAATAGATCAAAACGTTTACAGGATTCAATGTCAACGGACCAGAACCGGCAAGCGTATCGGCCAGTTATTGATACTTCAACACCAAAGAATCTAAAGGAGATGCTCATGAATTTGCCATCAGACGAACAACTTTTGGAGCGTGTGCAGAATGTCGCAATTGAAATCCTCAAGGTTAAACGTGAAGAGGTTACATCCGGGGCGAAATTCATTGATGATCTCGGAGCTGATTCGCTTGACAAAGTAACACTTCTGATGGCCCTTGAGGACGAATTCAAGGAAAGTATCAGCGATGAGGAAGCAAAGGAACTTACCACAGTGGGATCAACAGTTGCTTTTATCAAGCGAAAAACAGGTGGTAATAGGCAATGAGAAAAACCGTTGCGATTACAGGAATAGGCGTTGTTGCACCAAACGGATGTGGCCGTCATGAATTTTGGTCCAATTGCCTTCGTGGTTTGGCGATCGCCGAAGAAATTCCGTCTCACTGGAATGCCTACAACTCGTACAACTCCCGCGTCTGGGCACCGTTACAGCTCCCGGACTGGGATCAGTTTTCTTTGAACCGTGCCGAAAAGATGCAGATGGACCCTGTGCAGTTACTGTCACTTGTCTGCGGAGAAATGGCGCTGAAAGATGCCGGGCTAAAGGTAACTCTCAGGGATGAAAAGAAAAACACGTTTTCCATTGAAGGTATTGACGTTTTTCGCAGCGGTGTATTCATGGGCACCGGCAATGGTGGTCTTGTATCGTATACACGTGCTCAGGCAACACACGTTCTTGCTCCAGTCAAAAAGGCAATGGACAACATGCAGAATACCTGTGCGTTGCCGGATTCTATGCCTCTGGAATTCTCATCACGGTTCAATCCATTTGTTGTTGCGATGACCATGCCCAATGCATGCTCGGCTGTACTGTCGATAAAGTATGGCCTTGCCGGACCGTCAATAACAGTTTCAACTGCATGCGCATCGGGTACATCGGCAATCGGTCAGGCGTATCGCGCAATTGCTTCAGGGAAAATCGATACTGCACTTGCAGGAGGTGCTGAGTACCTCGCAGACCCCTACGGAGGAATTTTTCGGGGATTTGATACCGCTGGTACTCTTGCCAGGGGTGATGGCATCGCTTCTGAAGCAAACCGTCCATTTGATTCCAAAAGAACCGGATTTTTGTTCAGTGCAGGTGGCTGTGCGGTACTCATGATGGAAGATGCCACGCTGGCTCGCGCACGGGGTGCAAAGGTGATTGCCGAGGTGGTTGGCTTTTCCGAGAACTGTGATGCATTTTCGATTATGGGTATGTCACCGGAGGGTGATCACGTGGAATCAATGTACAACACGCTTTTTGAAAGTTCCGGATTCTCTGCCGGACAGGTCGATTATATTAACGCACACGGCACCTCTACGTTGCTCAATGATGAAGTCGAATCACGGATAGTTGAACGGGTATTTGGTTCGCGACCATTTATAAATTCTACCAAATCGCTTATTGGCCATTCGATTGGTGCTGCAGGCGCGATCGAAACAGCGGTAACGGCACTCTCGATCGAGTCGGGGAAGATGCATCCATCGGTCAATCTGACAGACCCGATCCGACCGCTGAATTTTGTCGCACATGAACCGTGCGGGTATCCCATCACCCTGGCTCTTAATCAGTCATTTGGTTTTGGCGGGCATATTGCAGGTCTTCTGCTTAAAAGTCCATCACCACAGTGATCCATCGCTGGTCTGACTCAGCAGCGTCTCTGCTTTGTGCAGCACCCTTTCCCGATAATCCTGCTTAATGTGGACTGATTTTGCTGCGAAATGCTCACAGATACCGCAGTGTGAGCAGTCTTCCGTTGCGCACCGCCGCTGTGCGAGCTGCTGGACAAAACCATCCAAAGCAGCGTTATCGATATACACAGATGCTTCATTACGATCAAATTGATGAGGGATAATCTCGTTCATGTAGTCCTGAATTCTCAGTAAGCTCGAAATTCTGATTTTACCCGGTCGGAGCATAGAAAGTATCATCCGCGCATGAGAAAAAAATGTCGCCCCAAGCTCCTTTCGGATACTGGCCATCGGTGCCACCAGCTCATACAGATTGCCATCAAAGGACTGATCACGATACGCCTTCACCCTTTTAACAAGCAGGTCTGTTGGGCAGCTTCGCTCGAGTACCTTAAAGCAATCAATACCAAGTTTTTCATAGAATGACAGATCCTCCGGACGGATCCATACAGAGCGTATAAAGTTCACCGGATCTTTCAAGCGCCGGTGTGAGCAGTTGAGTACACAGTAGTCAAGGCAGAATCCATGCCCTGCGTCGTGTGTGCGTGAGCTTTGGGTCAGTAGTTGCATGTGCGTTGGCTCCCAGACACAGTGGCTGAGGCAGCTCGCATTGACAATAAGCTGCAACTCGCACGAAACAGCTTCCCTGATCGTACGCAGTCGTTCGAAATCACGATTGCAGGTGATTGCGCTGACACACAGCGTGTTCGCTCCAAGATCTTCCCACTGCCGCGCTTTTGCCGGAGTGTCAATCATAGCGAATGCACTCGCTCGTATTCCCAGCTTAGGATACATTTTCGTGACAATCTGTGCAAGAAACGGTGAGGCAACGGTGACAGCATCCACGCCACACGCTGCTACCCAATCCAGCAGATTCCGGATTCGTTTCTGACCTGAACGTGTTTGTTCCTGTCCGTTAAGTGATGCCCCGTTAACCAGGTAGTTAAAAGTAATTCCGTGGTCATGCGCCTGTCGTACAGCGAGAGCAATACGACTCTTGCTTATATGCCGCAATGTATAGGTAGATCTTCCACCACCAATAATATCACGATCCAGTTTTCCAAAAACTTCGTATGTCTTGCCAATAGCCGCCAGATGCGGTACAAGAGCTGGATCAAAATTATGTGCAACGCTCAGTTTCATGTCATTGAATATACAATTGCCACTGCTTCAAAATACAACTGGAAACTAACTTTGTTTTTTGTTGTTACTTCACACGTGCGGTTTCTATTTTACTTGAATGCTGTTAATAAAAACCTTTCTTCATATGGAATAATATATTATGAATTCAGTTTCCGGCTTCTTTATGCTGTTGATGATGGTCGTGTTCTCTGCGTATGCAGAAGATACCACGATGAAAAAAAATAGTGTCCTTTTGTCATTTGAGGATACAAAATTTAAAAATGCTCTGATCAAGGAAATGAAAAAACGTCTCGAAAAGGATGGAATTACTGTTGTGGTTGTGAATCATACCAACGGTGGTACTCTCGCTGATTATACTGCAACAGATTTCAATGCTGTCTTTATCACCAATTCAGGAATTAACTCAAAAGTTCGCCCCTGGGTTCTGGAATGGCTCAAAAAAAATGAACAGGCGGCATCACGAATCATTCTCCATACCACACAGATTCGAAAGTGGGAAGTCAATGCTCCTGTAAAGGTTGATGCAATTACATCAGCTTCGGCAAACAGTAAATTAAAATCCCTGGCTGCAGAATACATCATCAGACTAAAATCCCTCATAAAATCATCACAAGGGCCATCTTGACAATGAGAACAACAGGACGTACACAACAAATCCTGCTGGCACTGTCTGCTGTGCTCAGTCCTGCCATTTTGCTGAACGACTATTTTTCAGGAAACTGGTATTCTTTTTTTCACTCGTATTCGCTGGGTATGTTTTTTGGACTGCCTGCATTTGTGTGGTTTTGCATTGTGCTGGTTCTCGCATGCCGAATAAGGATTTTTGACAGATTGTATGGTCACGACCGCGTGATAGTTTTCCATGGGTATCTTGCTCTGTCTGCTCTGCTTTTTGCTGTGACACATGCTATCCTTAAATATAAGTATTTTGGTCTTGAAGGTACACAGGTACTGCTTGGAATTATCAGTCTCGCGCTGTTTCTGACAATTACAATAGTAACATGTTTCTTAATGATTCAGGGACTTTCGAACCGGTCGCGCATTCTTAATTCTTTTCGGAAGTATGCACAGCGAACGTGGGGATTCGATTATTCGGGGCTTAAGCTTGTGCATAATGGCCTCTCAGTTGCTGCAGCTCTGATGGTTGCTCATGTGCTGATGGCCTCTTCAACGAACGAGAAAACCAGTCGCATTGTCCTGATTTGGGTTTGTGGCAGTACCGGGTTAATCTTTTATCTGTTTCACAAACTGATACGCCCAATAGTTCTCTGGAGCCGCTCGTTGCACCTTCGCGAGATTCGCCCGCTAAGCGATACTATTATTGAGCTTTCCGTTGCACCGGTTCCTCACTCCTTTGCCAATGCTCAAGCAGGGCAGTTCGCATACCTTCGTCTGATCTCTTCCCGCTGCGGTTGGGAAGAGCATCCATTTACGGTCTCTTCCCCACCGGGCAGCACCGCAATTACCTTCACGATTAAGAACCTGGGCAATTACACACGCAGTCTGAAAGATGTCGAGCCGGGTACGCGGGTGCTTCTTGATGGGCCCTACGGCGTTTTCACTCCTCACACATTTAACGGTCCACAGCTTTTTGTGGCGGGAGGTATCGGGATTACTCCATTTCTGTCAATTATTCGCGATATGGACAATAAGAAAATCCCCACAATGATGACCCTTGTTTGGAGTGCCCGAAATGAGAATGATTTTGTTCATGATGACACCTTGCGCGAAATTGCTTCCCGCAACAAATGGTTTCGCTATGTGCCCATTATCACGGCTGGCGGCCAGGGAAAACATGTTAATCGTGAACTTCTGGAAAGTCTTTTTGACAAGAAAGACTTCCCCACAATGCAGGTATTTTTCTGCGGACCCGAGACTATGCGCAGTGAGTTGCAAAAGATTTTGCGAAAGACCGGCTTGCCGCGGGTTGCATTCCATTTTGAACGTTTTTCATTTTAAATGCCAGGTATGTTTTTATACAGGTTATGTTTGAGTTGCGTAAACTTTTCAGGGACGGCTTACATGAATGTAGGTTTCCTTAGGTTTTCCGCATATCGGACAAAACGCAGGTGGAATTCTTTTTGAAGTTGAACCACATAACGAACAGACATGGTAATTGAGCCAGCGTGCTTCTGCTGTTGCCGCTACTATCAGAAAAAAATTCTCAGTGTACTTACCTACAAGCTCAAGGTCTGCAGTGTGTTGTTTGTGCGACAGATACGCATAGCGACAACTCATAATAGCATCTTTATGCCCCTCCGCCTTTAGCTCTTCGAGATATCCAGGATAAATCACATTGATTTTCTTCATTTCATGGCTGACCGAAGTGAGCAGGTTCTTCTTAGTCGTATTTGCTGTAATAATTGATGTGCCTGTGTCTAATGCACAATTAAGTTTCTCCAGTATAATAGCATAATTATTTGCATGAATCTTTTCAGATATGGCGAATGTTTTGTATGAATAAGCGATATTGGGATAATTCTCTTCTTTTGCCCGTTTAGAGAAACTGACATACATAGCGTTTGCTTCCATTTCAAGATTATAAGCCTCGGTGAGTATTCGTATAGTGGTCTTTAAGTCATTCTCAAGTGATTCATAGGATAATGGCCTCGCGAACACATCCAGTGCAGCAAGCCCAGCCATGCCGATTATCGCCAACGCCTGTCTTCTGCCTATGAAAAGGCTCATGGTTATCTCCATTGCTATTGCTTATTGATAAGCTAATAAAATCTAAACTATTGATTTTCCAGACGCTGATACACTTTGAACGTTTCTGAAATTTATCTCTGTACTAAGTGATAAAGATAAATGATTCCGATAAATGCCGTATAACCATTCCTAAAAAAATAAAATTAATCGGGAGATTGGGGAATTGACAAGTGATGGGTAGAGGATGATTGTTGTTAGTTAAACAAACAAAAATTATCTGCCTTTTCGCGATAAGCCAATGTTTAATTAAAATTTCAGGTGAGCATTTGCTATTTATGTTAAAAGGACTACCCGGTTGACTGGCCTGATCAGGCACAATCAGACTATGCATACAACAGCAGCACCTAATGCACAATGCTCTGTGTACCCACCGCAGGATTATTTTTCATCCTGCCATCTCAATTCCGGTAGTATCGTAATCTGAAATGTACTATTGAGGTTAATCAACGATCAATTTACATATCAGATATTAATCTATCGAATATTGACAATATCACAGTATGACAGATTTGCCTCTTTCTCTTTTTGAGGCATTCGATCACTTCTGTTTGCGTTAAAGATGTCATCAAGAACCCGGTCCCAATTAAAATTTATCATTACATTTTTCCTTGCTTCAACGCGCATTTCAAGATATAACTTAGGATAATTCCGGATCATGCTGATTATACCTTCAATTTTGTTCTTCCAGTCAAGACTATTATTCGCTTCCGCAACAAACCCGGTCTTCCCGTTTAAAATTATCTCCTGAGGACCACCAAAATCTGACACAAGAGCCGGTAATCCACACGATTGAGCCTCAAGAACAACCATTCCGAAAGTATCGGTCACACTTGGAAACACCAGTAAATTTGATGCGGCATATAATGATGGCAGTTTTTTTCTGTCAACCCTTCCGGTAAAAACGACACGCTTATAGTGCCGCATTTTTTCCCTGAATTCATCGTAATAGGGACCATCACCAACAATCAGTAAATTTGTTTCCGGATACTCTTTAACGATATCTTCATAGACAGATGCCAGAAAATCAAGATTTTTCTCTTTACTTACTCTGCCACTGTGAATCAGTGTGATTCCATCATTTATTCCATACATTTTTGAGAGATATTCACTTGACGTACCAGGAGCAAATACTGATGGATCTATTCCGCGGCGGAATTTTCTGAGTTTTGCTTTACTGATACCTCTGCGTTCCAGCTGTGTCGCATACTCATGTGTCGGCACCGCAACAGTATCTGCAAGCGAATGAAACCAGTTGACATAATCTTCAGTAATCTGACACATTGTTTCATCACCGATAATCTGTCTGAATTGTCGGGTAAAATCGGTGTGATAGACTGCAGTTGACGGTATGTGAAAGAGTTTTGCAGCAAGAAGTCCCAGTAACCCAAGTGCACCAGGTGTCGAAATATATACCTCATCAGGCTCCTGATCAGAAATAATTTTCAGTGCCGCCATCACAGATGGAATTCGCAATGTATATGTATTAAAAAATTCCGGAGTGATAGCGTGTATACTTGGTATGTCGATCACATTTTCAGGGACCTGCACTTGCCTTTCGTTTACAGGAGGCAGACATGTTACAATTTTAAGATTATAATTTCTGTCAAGTGTCAGTTTTGCCAGTTCCTGCAATGTTGCGCACACGCCGCTAAGTTCAAGGAATGTATCGGTAAACCAAAGCACCTTTTTCTTTTTCCTGTCAAGAGGATGGATATAATTCTCTGTCAGTGAATCAAGCAGCCATCGTGATTGATGCATGACATTTAGCGATGTAAAGAACGGGATTGAAATAAACACACCCGGTAATACTCCTGAAATGCTTTTTAACAATCCGGATAAATCACCATCCTTGAGACATTCAGTAATTTTCATAAATAATTGCAGCAGCATCTGATCAGCAGCTCTTGCAACGGTAGCGCTGATAATTTCCAGTTTTTCATCAGCAGTCAGCTTACTTTCGGACTGTAGCGTATTGACAAAGTCAGCAAGAATGGATGTCAGGGCATCCTTACGTGTCAATTTCGCAATCTGTAGTTTCTTGAGTGCGGCCTGATTCTTGAACCCTGATACTTTGTCATCAAAAATAAGTGAATTCACAGCACTAAGAATCGATCCTGCAAATGGATTTTTTGTCTGCGAAAAATCATACGCTACTTTGTAAATTGCAAATGCCAGTCCCTGATAATCATTATGACGTCCATACGGGCGGGTACGTTTTTGTTTGATACGTACCAGGAATTCATCAATGGTTAATGCATCAGTGCATGTATATGTTTTTCCTGTAAAGAGTCCGCTATGATCATCAGATCCCCCTACCCTCCCTTTATTCCAGGAATCGGTACTAACCGGTTCAATACTGTATTTCTTTGCAAGTTCACAGATTTTTCCGATTGTAAGATTTGTAAATACCTTCTCAAGTACATCCTTATTAATACGCTCTCTGCTTCCATTATGTGTTTCAAAGTGATCAAACAGGACAAACAGTCGTTCGACCTGTTCAAAACTCAATGATCTGTTAATTGCAAAAGTTACATGCGCAACTGCATGAGCCAGATCCTCTCTGATAAGGTATTCTCTTAATCTATAGATGTCGGTTCTTATTGTATCAATTACTCTGAACTGGGCTTCTGTCAAACCCCATACAAGAATATGGATTTTCGTTCCATCCTCAGGAAAATATGCTGTTGCCTCAAGCCCAATGATAACATCATCGAAGTGTTTCTGTTTCAACCGCACTGCACCTTCAATGGTATTGTGATCGGTAATTGTTACAAAATCCATCCCTGAAGCTTTTGCATTTTTATAAACATCCTCAGGGTCGATATACGATTCTTTTGTACCGAGACGCTGAAGAAACCACTCTGATGGTCGTTCTGAATAACTTGAATGAACGTGTAGATCGACTTTTGCCATAATACATCCTTTGTAATAGTTGCTCTTTTAGTATCACTGCTAAAATTCCATATTTTTGTTAGGATTTTATTAAGAAACGGTGTAAAGTTTGTTTAATCTTTTTTTTGGGGGGGGAAGTAGCCAGTAGTCAGGAGTTTTTATTTACTATTAGGGATTTATTTTATTGTAAATACGCCAGCTAAGGGGGCGCAAGACAGATTAAAATTGAACACAGTACTTTATATCTCTGGTATTTAATTCCCCTCTTAGGAGGGGTGCCCGCCAGGGCGGGGTGGTCTTCTGCCAGCATAGTATGTATTTCATTATAGATATTTTAAATTATTCACTTTGTGTCGAAATGAAAATTATAGCCCATTGGTATATTTGACGAATCAGAATCTCTTTCCTTATTCTCACCACCGTCCTTGAGTATCAATATATATATTTAGTTGCTGCAAGTATTTATGTGAATCATACTTTTTACAGGAGTTTTATATGGTACCAGAACCTTTTATGCAACGGGAACGCTCTGCGGAAGCTGATGCGATGTTTATTGACCGATGGTCACCACGAGCATTTCTGTCAGATCCGATCGATCCCCGACTCATCGAAATGCTCCTTGAGGCTGCGCGTTGGGCGCCATCATGTATGAATGAGCAACCATGGCGTTTTGTTTACACAAAAACAGCTCAGGATCATGAATTGTTTGTCTCTGCTTTGCAGGAAAAAAATCAGGTATGGGCAAAAAATGCACCAGTTGTGATGTTTATATTCGCAAAAAAAACATTCGAACAGAGCGGGGCACCCAACAAGTGGGCACTCTTTGATTGTGGTGCTGCGTGGCTATCAATTGTGCTTCAGGCGAGAAAACTTGGACTCTATTCGCATGCCATGGCCGGTTTCATTCCTGAAAAAGTGTTTGAAGTAACCAATGTTCCGGCAGATCATTTTGATGTCGCTGCTGCGGTGGTAATTGGAAAACGGACAGACAAAAGTACACTACCGGATCAGTTACAGCAGCGCGAATCACCCTCAATGCGAAAACCGCTAAGAGATCTTATTATGTAATGCATGATTCGTGTCATTTTCTTATAGCGATCTTACGGTCAAGGTTGGTGGAATCGTGCAATGACGATAGTTACACACATTAGCATATGTTGACAATAGTATATGTGCCGTTTACAAGATGTTAAATAGTCTGAAACGAATATCTCACCCAATCGCAGGACTGTTCGGAGGAACCCTTCCTCAAAGTCAGGCTCCCGTCCCCATAGGGACTTCGATGCTATTTCCAGAGAGCTTTATCCCGATTCAGTCGGGACTATAACAGGATAACAGCACGCACATCTCCGTGAGTTCACGGTGATGGACATCCATTATAAGCAGCCGCCCCAATATGTTTCTTCATTTGATTTATAAATTTGCCGGGTCACTGTTGAATCACCTCTTGATATTGCTACTGACGCAGTTGTATCACTATCAAATCGAATGACGAAATTGAAATTATATTGAGAAAAATTAATAATATTATCTGCCAGGGTGGTGTAAGAATCAGTACAAGCAAGTGGATCAAGAATCCGAACTCTGTAAATAATTGATCCATTTGTATTTTCATCTTCCTTTATATGATATTCAGAGGGTATCCAATCATTGCAAAATGTATTTGAATCGTCTGCCTTTGAATTTTTCCATAATCCATTATAATTTTGTAACGAAACTGGTGTTTCAGTACAATTTACAAGAATAGCAAATAAAATTATTAAATAATGTACATGTTCAATTTTCTTCTTTTTCATAATGTTTCTTTCTTTAATGGGATAAAAAGTAATATTATTATCAAACTTAATTTTCTGCGGCCTGGATGGACGCTTCTTTCATGCGCACATTCCATTCCTGTTGTTGAGCATATTGCCACCAACGGCTCTGAATATAAACCAAAAGTTCATTCTTTGACCCTCTGCCTGTTTCCGCATTGATCAATGTCACCTGACATAAAAACAGCAAAAAAGTACACATTCTATTCTGATATCACATAAAAACCGACTGACAAACCGCCATGAAACCATACCAGAACAACACGAAGCAACTGCTGGCACACAGCGGGACTTTGATGCGCCTTACAAATTTAAAATCATTCATGGTGATGTGGGTGTCAAGGGAAGAAGCCGGAATTCAGAAGCCAGAAGCCAGTAGGAAGAATTAGAAGAAGGGAGCAAGTAGTAAGTAGCATGTAGCATGTAGTAAAGCCGGTCGGATAACTGAACCAGTGGGAACAAATTGATCCCCCTGCTGGAAGCACCCCCTTTATTAAGGGGGGATTATATTGTGTACAAATAGCCCTAAACCATTATTCAAAACAGATTGAATTCATGCACAGCACTCCGTATATCGATAAACTCCAAAACATCGACAGTAGTAAAATTATTTTATCAGAAATGTAAATTGACAAATTTATTAAACTGATCGTAACCGGATAACCATAAACATTGCGACTCCGGATGAGGTGCATATTTACCTCTCCTCTGCAGTTATATATATTTCATCCCGATAGCCCTATTTCATTCAAAAAGGACGTACGTTTCATGGATTTTCGCAAATTAGTACCATTTACCGCTATTTTCTGTTTATCTGTTGCCTCATTGTTTCATGCCTGGTGTGATCAAACTGCTGCTGCAACCAATCAGAAGGGTAAATCGATGTTTGAAAAAGAGTGGAGCCTTGTCAGTGCATATCATAATAAAGGTCTGACTGATTCTGCCCGCATCATTGTTACAACAATTTATGAATCGGCCAAAAAGTCCGGTAATTCTGAACTAATTGTCAAATCACTGATTTACAGAATGATGTTTGATGCCTATAAGGAGGAGGATGCATTTATCAAATCACTGACTCGTCTCAAAGAGGATGTGGTATCAGCCCCCTTTCCATCGTCAGCAATTATCCACTCAATAATTGCCCACACCTACTGGAATTATTTTCAGAATAACCGCTGGAAATTCATGAATCGTACACAGACAGTGAATTTTGTCAATGATGACATCCGGACCTGGAGTCTTCAGAAACTTGCATCAGAAATTACACTCCATTACGACTTATCGCTTGCAGAACCTGAAAAACTAAAAAAAATAAAGGTACGTGAATTCAAAGAGATCGTTGCGAATCAGTCCTATTTTGAACTCCGTCCGACACTTTTTGATCTTCTTGCACACCGGGCAATAGATGCATTTAAAAACGATCAAACCGATATTATAAATCCATCATACCAGTTTCAACTTGACGACGTAAAGTATTTTGACCGTTGTGATATTTTTTCCACCATGAAAATTACCAGTAACGATTCTCTCTCCCGTAAATTTCATGCACTGAAACGGTTACAGGAGTGTATCGCATTTCATCTCAACGATACCGATCCGCAAGCACTTATTGACGTTGATCTTGAGCGTTTATCATTCGTAAGAAGTAACGCAGCATTTGAATCGAAGGATCAGCAGTACCTTACAGCACTGAACGATCTTGAAAAAAAATATAGCAACGAAAAAGCATCCGCACAAGTCTCTGCCGCAATTGCATCATGGTATTTGGAAAAAGCACAAACATACAGCGCACATTCATCACAGGACTATCGATGGTACTATAAAAAAGCCATAGAGATCTGTGATACAACGATCGGAAAATTCCCGAACGCATTTGGAGCTCAGATCTGTAAAGCATATAAGTCAGAAATTTCATCAAAGTCAGCCCGTATCACCACCGAAGAGGTATACCCGCCCCGAACACCATTAAAAGCATTGATGAGTTATCGTAATGTGAACAGGGTATTTTTACGTATTGTAAAAACAGATCCTGACAAATTTATGGACATGAAAGGCAAAACAGACAGTGAAAAACTGATTGCACATCTTGTCAAAGAGACACCTGTCGAACAATGGAATCAGACACTTCCGGATCCGGGTGATTACCACAATCACTCTGCCGAGTTTAAAATTCCCGCGCTGCCTGAAGGCTTTTATGTGCTTCTGTGCAGTGCAAATGACAATTTCTCATACAACAAAAATCAGATCGCACTCTCCGAAATCTGGATTTCATCGATAAGTTTTATTTCCCGCGCCGAAAACAGTAATAAAAAGGAGTATTATACTCTTGACAGAACTACAGGACATCCTCTTGAAAAGGTAACTGCCGAGTGTTGGGAGACACGCTATAATGAGAAAAAACGTGAAAATGAATATATAAAAACCGGAACGTTTATTTCTGATAAACATGGGAAACTGTTGATTGACAGAAAAAACAATTACCGCTATTTCTTTATCAAATTTTTCAATGGTACCGACAAGTTGTATAGCTATAACAATTATCATAACCCCCGATACAGTACTTCTGTTTCGCAATCCCCGTCATCATGTCTTTTTACTGACAGATCAATATATCGCCCGGGGCAGACTATTTACTATAAGGGAATACTGTTCCAGGGTGACGGAACCAGTGCTAACGTACTGCCCCGGAATACAGTCACGGTAACATTCTATGATGTCAACAGTCAGGTGATTGAAACCGTAACGCATGTCACTAATGAATATGGTTCATATCATGGAAGTTTCACTGCACCATCAGGTGTATTGAATGGTGAGATGTATATCAATGACGGATATGGACAGGTTCGTTTCTCAGTTGAGGAATATAAACGCCCGAAGTTTGAGGTAACCATGAAACCGCTTGATGGCACCTATCGTCTAGGGGATATGGTTACGGTCAGGGGTGATGCAAAATCGTATGCCGGTTCTGTTATTGATGGTGCAAAGGTGAAATACCGGATTGTGCGCAATGCGACTTTTCCCTATTGGTGGTACCGATGGTGGAATCCATATGGCAGTTCAGGTGCTGTAGAAATTAAAAGCGGTGAAACAATCACAAGCGCTGATGGCACCTGGTCAATTGATTTCAAAGCAATTGACGATCCGACTATTGATAAGTCATCAATGCCGGTCTACACCTACACAGCGACCGTTGATATTACCGATATCAATGGTGAAACCAGAAGTACAACAGGTACTGTTTCAATAGGCTATGCCACACTTGCACTCCAATGTGACATCCCCGATATGGTTGACAAAAAAAGCACACATTCATACCCGATTACATCAAACAACATGAGCGGATCGTTTCAACCCGTTAGCGGAACCGTTGAAATTTTCAGACTCAAATCGCCATCCGTTCCACTTCGTAAACGATACTGGGAACAACCAGATACGTCAATAATGACAAATGTGGAATTTTCGAAGCTATTCCCCGATGATGAATTCAGTAATGAAACAGATGTCCGTTCGTGGAAACGGGAGAACAGAGTGATTTCGATTCCGTTTAACACCAAAGAAAGCAAGGAAGTGGTTCTTGAAAAATTCAAGGACCTCGAATCAGGATGGTATGTACTTGAAGCGAAATGCAAAGATCCTTTTAACAATGATGTATCCTTTGTTAAAAATTTTGTTTTATTTGCCACGAATGACAAAAAATCACCGATGACATCCACCAACTGGTTTACCCCGGTAAAAGATAAGGCGGAACCGGGTGAAAAAGCGTCATTTCTCATTGGTACATCACTGAGCGATGTACGAATAGTATACGAAATAGAACATCGTGATGAAATTGTTACCAGAGAATGGCTGACACTTTCAAATGAGCAGAAATACATCGAGATACCGGTAACCGAAAAACATCGCGGCAATTTTTCCGTTCATTTCACTTTTGTAAAAAATAACAGAGTATATAAACATCAGGCTGCAGTTTCGGTCCCCTGGACAAATAAGGAACTGGCAATCACCTTTGAAACATTCCGCAATAAACTTGCACCGGGACAGGCAGAGGAGTGGAAGCTTAAAATCAAGGGACCGAAAAAGGATAAAATTGCCGCAGAGATGGTGGCTGCACTCTATGATGCATCCCTTGATAATTTCAGGATGCATCAGTGGGATCTGAGTATTTACCGTACCTGGTTTGCCCAATTGCAGTGGGAAACAGGTGCACGGTTTGGCAGCAGTGAAGCAAATTACTACGGTAATAACTGGAATGTTACAGTCGTAGTCCCATCCCGTTATTATCCATCATTGCAGTGGTTTGGATATGAACCCGGATATTATTATGGATATTATACTGGAGATAATGTGAAGTCTCTATCAAGATCTGTTGCATCAGGAGGCGGTGCGCCCAGAGTTAAAAAAAGGGGTGCACTAGCACTTTCAAATGCTGCACTCGCAAAATCAAGCGACAGTCCGATGTCTGAATCAGTTGCTCCAACACCTGTACTTGCAATGGATGGGGCTATAGGCAGTGCACTGCCACCGCCATCTTCTGCTGAAAAGAAAAATGCTGACCTTTCCAATGTGGCAGCGCGTACGAATCTTAACGAGACAGCGTTTTTCCTGCCTCAATTGCAGACTGACAGTACCGGAGCAATTATTGTTAAATTTACAATACCGGAAGCATTGACACAATGGAAAATGCTCGGGCTTGCGCATACAAAAACAATGGAAATCGGGAAAATTGAAAACTCGCTGGTTACTCAGAAAGATATCATGGTAATGCCCAACAATCCGCGGTTCTTCCGGGAGAATGATACCCTTATCTACACAGCGAAAGTATCGAATCTTACTGAACACGAACTGAGTGGAAAGGCACAGCTTTTTTTATCGGATCCATCAAGCGGCAAATCACTTGACAGTCAATTCGCAAACAAGGACCCACAAATTGATTTCAAGGCATTAAAGGGTCAGAGCAGCAGTTTACAATGGAAGATTATCATACCAGAAGGAGTTTCTGCGGTATCAGTCAAAGTTGTTGCTCAGTCAGGTACATTTACTGATGGTGAAGAGAGTGTTATACCCGTTTTGACAAACAGAATGCTTGTTACCGAAACAATGCCATTACCGGTTCGCAGACAGGGGGAAACAAAGTTTACTCTTAATAAACTTGTCTCTATGAATAAAGGCTCCTCTACCTTGCGGAATCATAAACTGACCCTTGAGTTCACACCAAACCCCGCATGGTATGCAGTACAGGCACTCCCCTATCTTATGGAGTATCCGTATGAGTGCTCAGAACAGACCTTCGCACGGTTATACGCAAACAGTATTGCATCACATATCGCGAATTCATCACCGAAAATAAAGAGCGTTTTTGAAAGCTGGAAGAACCTGACTCCCGATGCTCTTTTGTCAAATCTCGAAAAAAATCAGGAGCTGAAATCGGTGCTGCTTGAAGAGACTCCGTGGGTACTTGAAGCAAATAACGAAACCGCCCGGAAACAGCGTGTCGGCTTGCTGTTTGATTTTAACAAAGTGGCATCAGAACAAGACAAAACGTTAACGAAGTTATTAAAAATGCAGATGTCAAATGGTGGATGGCCGTGGTTTGATGGTATGCCGGATAACCAGTATATCACGCAGCATATTGTCTGTGGCCTGGGAAAGCTCAATCACATTAACGTTTTGAAAATTAGCAATGATAACAAACTGCAGTCTGCTGTTTACAATGCAGTAGACTATACCGATAACAGAATCCGTGAAAGGTATGACCACCTTAAAAAAAATAAACTGCTAAAAAGCGACAACCTTTCGTACACGGAAATACAGTATCTTTACATGCGCAGTTTCTTTACCGATATTCCGGTTAACGACCGCAATGACGAAGCATTCAACTATTATAAAAAACTGGCTGCTGATAACTGGCTTAAAAAAAGCCGATATATGCAGGGAATGATTGCCCTGGCGCTGAACCGGTGGAAAGACACCAAAACTCCAATGGTAATCATGAAATCACTCAAACAGAATGCCCTTTCCAATGAGGAAATGGGTATGTACTGGAAAGAGCAGTACGAGGGATTTTACTGGTGGGAAGCACCTATCGAGATGCAGGCATGCATGATTGAGGCTTTTGATGAAGTTGCGAATGATTCCAATGCTGTCAACGATCTTAAAACCTGGCTCCTTAAGAGTAAACAAACTCAGAACTGGAAGACCACACGGGCTACGACAGAAGCAGTGTACGCACTGTTATTACGCGGTACAGACTGGCTGTCAACCACATCAGATGCAACCATCAAACTTGGTGATATAACTGTAGACCCGACCAGAACAGATGACAAACAACCGGAAGCCGGAACAGGGTATTTCAAAATATCATGGAGTGGTAGTGATATTAAACCATCAATGGGTAATGTGACGGTTATCAAGCAGAAAAACACCGTCTCGTGGGGCGGGCTCTACTGGCAATATTTTGAGCAACTTGACAAAATCACCCCACACAAAACACCGCTTAAGATTGACAAGAAGCTATTCATCGAACGAAACACCGACCGGGGCCCGGTTCTTGACCCTGTTACAGCATCAAATACCCTGAAAGTAGGTGACAAACTCAAGGTTCGCATAGAACTGCGTGTGGATCGCGATATGGAATATGTGCATATGAAAGATATGAGGGCCAGCGGTTTCGAACCTGTCAATGTACTTTCGGGATACAAGTGGCAGGATAATCTCGGTTATTACGAAAGTACCCGTGATGCCGCAACGCACTTCTTCTTTGAATACCTTCGTAAAGGAACCTACGTCTTTGAATACCCGCTTGTCGTCTTGCACAGCGGTGATTTTTCAAATGGTATCACGACCATTCAATGTATGTACGCCCCTGAGTTTGCGAGTCATTCTGAGGGTATTCGGGTTGGTGTCGGAAAGTGACCTCACCCCCGGCCCCTAATATCGTTAATTTAAGATTGACACGTAAGACTCGCCCCCTAAATCCCCCGCAGGGGGACTTGAAGAAATAGGCCAAACAAGTTATTCAGCTCTCAAAGTCCCCCTGCGGGGGATTTAGGGGGCGAGCAACCGGCACAACTGCAACATGTC
>JAEWVR010000022.1 GCA_023459055.1 Fibrobacterota bacterium | reverse complement strand
TGTCGATTTCTTCCGCTGGGGACACCAGAGCACAAGTGTCACTCTCCTAAAACTGTAAATAATGGTACTGTTTGACGAATGTTGGTGCATTTAATGGGGACATTGGTGATATTATTAATGGGAATGACAGGTACCAACGGTGGTAATGATTATTAACATCGTAGTGACAGGTCGCGACCTGTCCCTACTACAATGTGCATCGTTGAAACATAAACCATCATCGTTCCACACATTGAAACCGGTTTAAATGGCCATATATGACAAAATTTTCCGATATAATAATGATCTTTAACCATTAGCAACCGATACTATTTATGAAAATTCTTATCGTTGAAGATAACCTTAAACTGCTTGAAACAATCGCGGATGCGCTCTCGGCAGAGCAGTTTCTGTGTGTCACGACGGGGACATTTGATGATGCCAACGAAAAACTATGTATATACACCTATGACGTACTGATTGTAGACATAAATCTGCCGGGCGGTTCTGGTCTTGACCTGATAAGAATCATTAAGAAGCAGAATCCATCAACCGGCATTATTGTCATCTCTGCCCGCAACTCCCTGGATGATAAAATTGAGGGACTTGATCTCGGGGCTGATGATTACATAACAAAACCGTTTGCTATGGCTGAACTTATTGCGAGAGTAAAATCTCTTCTGCGAAGACGCAGCTTTCTTGGCAGTGACACGGTGACATTTGGGGATATTACGATAAATACCACTGCCCGGGAGGTATCTGTCAATAATGTCAGGATTGATTTGACGAAAAGTGAATATGATATTCTGCTCTTCTTTTTTTCAAATCCATCAAGAGTTCTGACAAAGGAGAGTATTGCCGAACATATCTGGGGAGATAATATGGATCTCGCTGATTCATTTGATTTCATCTATTCTCATATCAAAAACCTGCGGAAAAAAATAACGTCACATGGCGGTAACGATATCATTAGCGCGGTGTACGGTATCGGATACAAACTTGAAATAACTGACAAATGAAATTAATAAAGAAAACATATCTGTACACCGCTATCTGGCTTCTTCCTGTAATGATTATCGGCAGCATTTTCTGTTTTTTCATGATTGAGTATATCTCTTACGAAGAGACTGATGAGTTTCTGACGTACGAAATGGATCGTATCAGGGCATTTCATGACCAGTCCAATGAATTGCCTGAATTGTATACAGTGGCAAATATTATCCCGGGTAATCTTTACGAAAAGCCATTGTTCAGGGACACTATGATGCTTGAACCCGGTGATAATGAGATGGTACCCTATCGGGAACTGCATTTTTCGCTGATGCACGAGGGTGTGCCTTATAGTATTGTACTTCGTCAATTACTTCCGGGGCGTGATGATATCGCGCAGGGAACATTCTTTATTGTTATTGGGCTGATGCTTCTCATTGTCCTGATAAATCTTGTCATTATCAACTTTATTACCGGTAAAATCTGGAAACCATTTTATGGAACACTTGATAAACTTATCAAGTTTAAAATTGACAATCCGCTTCCATCATTTCCAAAAACATCCATTGATGAATTCAATGCTCTCAATAGTACGCTTCATCTTTTGCTTAAAAAGATTTCTGACGATTACCGCAATAATAAGGAGTTTAACGAAAATGCATCACATGAATTGCAAACGCATCTGGCAGTTATCCGGGCCAATACCGAAAAGTTATTAAATGTCGGATCGGGTAGTGAACGTTCAGCCATTGACGATCTGAAAAAAATCTATCATGCATCCACACATCTTTCAAAGGTACAGAAATCACTGCTTCTGCTCAGTAAAATCAATAACCGGGAGTTTAAAAACAATGTGAAGGTGAATCTTGACAAAATAATTGCTCTTTCGCTGGAAACATTTTCTGAAGCAGCCCTGATGCGTGGAATAACAATAGAGCGACAGACAGAGCAGGTTATCATCGACATGGATAGTGGCCTTGCTGAAATTATGATTAATAATCTCATTAAAAATGCAGTAAAATACAATGTTCAAAATGGATATATTTCCATTTCACTGAATTCAAAAAAGCTTAAAATAAAAAACAGCGGACGCCCGCATAGTGGTAATCCGGATAGACTTCTTGAACGTTTTGCACGTGGTGACGATGGAAATCTTGGAATCGGGCTGGCAATCGTTAAACAGATCTGTGAGGTATGCCATTTCTCGCTATCATATTCAATATCAGATGATTGTAATCATATTTTAACCGTCTGCTTTCAATCTTCAGGTAATACTTACTGAGATGATGTAACGTATCTATTTAATTTAAATCCTTGATTTTCAACTTTTAGGGGATTCTCCAGAATTTCTCCAGAATTGATGGTTATATTAAATATGTTACTCAGTATTTCGTACTATTGCAGCTATTATCATCGTTGAAAATGTATTTTTTAAGGTGATTTAATTAAGTACGTCACCTGCATTTTAAACGTTTTAAAGAGACTGGTCGCGACCTGTCCCTACTTTACACATTGAATGGAATACTTTTATGAAACGATTAATGCTTTTGTTGTCAGGTTCCGGAATACTGCTTGCGCTTATGGTGCTATTTCCCGGAAACAGGTTCATAAGCTTATCTGGTAGTGCTGATGCAAAAGATGCTGTAAGCACCGGTAGCGAAGCATCGAACTCTGTTTCGCACGTAAGCATACCGGCAGATATTAGAAATATCATAACCAGTCCGGGTATTGTGTCGACACCGATTGAAGCATCCGGGATTACCTATGTTGAAACTATGAATTCTTTTTTACTTGTAAGTGATGATACCGAAGATAAACGAACCGATATTTTTGTGATGGATACAACAGGGCGGATAACTGCCAGGCAGACAATAAAGGGTATTGACAAAATTAATGATATGGAATCTGTATTCCATGCAGGATCGGATATTTTTTATACGCTTACATCACAAAGCTACAATAAAAACGGTAAACAGCCGTTGTCAAGAACGTTATATGTCCGTTTTAATAAAAAGGGCAGTTCTTTTCAACAAACTGGAAGTATCAGCCTTGTTGCGGTGCTTCTTGAAGCGGCTTCCACTACCAAAAAAGAAAAATGGGCCCAATTTATTTCCAGGAGCAGTAATGATCAATCTATTGACATTGAGGGCATGGCCATATACAACGATACACTGCTTCTTGGTTTCAAAAATCCAAAGCTTGATAATCGTGCTGTAATTCTTGCAGTGTCGAATCTAAATACGGTATTCAGCAGTGGAAAAATCACTTCAGATCAGGTATCAGTATGGCGTACCCTGCCATTGTTCGATAAGTCAAGCAGTACATTTTGCGGTATTTCAGATCTTGCTGTTTATGGTGATCAGATCTACGGAGTATCAACCGGAGTATCATCAAAAAGCGGGATTGATGAAGACATCGGTTTGTTCTGGAAATATTCTCCATCAACGGATTCACTTATAATCATCCGGAATTTCAAGGGGCTCAAACCTGAGGGTGTCACTGTTTATGGTGATCCATTGCACTACTGTATCGTATTTGATAATGGTACAAAAAGTCCCTCACAATTTCTGAGAGGAAAGGTTGCATTCTGATGTGTAAACGTTACTACTTCGGTTTCAGGAAACCGGTCAGCTTAATTGTCCTATTGTTAATCACCATTATGTCTATAGGATGTAATAATGATCCGGTGACAGGGAATGAAAATCTCAATCAGGATTTACGCTCCTTATGTTTAACAGAGATTCACTATCATCCGCTTGAACACGAGAGTATCATTGATGATAGTCTTGAGTTCCTGGAAATTAAGAATACCGGAACAGTATCACTGGATCTTTCCACTCTTTATTTCAGCCAGGGTATTGATTTCTCTTTTCCATCCGGCAGTATACTTGCACCCAATGATTTTTTTGTTATTGCGTCAAATAAAAACGCATTTACCACACGATATGGGTTTGAACCGGATGACGAATATTTGGGTCAGCTTAAAAACAGCGGAGAAGAAATTGAGCTTAAAGACAGAGCTTCATCGGCGATTATTTTTTCTATCGCTTATTCAGACTCAGGTTCATGGCCCGGTTCTGCTGATGGTGATGGGTATTCCCTTGTCCCGAAAAATCCACAAACAAAGACAACAGACACCAGTTCTGAAGCGTGGCGTGCATCAACAAAACTGCATGGTTCACCTGGTGCCGATGATGTATTTAAAGCTGTTGATTCGACGCTGTTCAACCTGAGAATTACAGAGATTCATTATCATCCCAATCACGCTGACACTGCTATTCAGGACAGCCTTGAATTTATAGAACTGAAAAATGTCGGCACAATGGAACTCGATTTGAGTGGTGTCGCTATTGACAGTGCGATAGAGTATAAATTTGATGCCGGTGTTAAACTTGCTCCCGGAAATTTCATCGTACTTGCGTCAAGCTCAGAATGGTTCAAAAAAGAGTATGGCAGTGATGCGTTTGACGACTACAAAGGGCAGTTGAAAAACAGTACAGAAACTATTGTAATTAAAGACAGAAAAGCAGATGTGACACTTTTGTCAATCACCTACGCTGACGGCAACCCCTGGCCGAAAGAACCCGATGGTGAAGGACCATCCCTTGTACCGATGCATGCAAATCCTGCTGCTGATGAACAGAACTCACCGGCCGCGTGGCGTGCTTCGTTTAATGACAACGGATCTCCAGGCAGGGATGATCCGGAAGCGATACTTATTAATGAAATACTTCCACACACCGATCCTCCGCAACTTGATGCAATCGAACTCTATAATCCGGGTACGGCAGATGTGGATCTCGGAGGATGGTTTCTTTCTGATGATATCAGTGTTCCTGCTAAATACCGGATACCTGCGGGAACAATCATCAAAGCCGGAGGATACAAGGTATTCACAGAAAACGATTTCAATGAGAATTCAAACGGCATAGCATTTAAATTAAGTGAAAACGGCGAGGAGGTAATTCTCTCTGCAGATACGACTGGAAACGCAGGATACAGTCATGTTGTCAAGTTCGGAGCGCTTGAACTTGGAGTGTCGTATGGTCGTTATATTGTTCCATCAACGGGTAATGAACTATTTGTTCCACTCGCGAATGTAACACTTGACAGCAAAAATTCAGATCCACTTGTAGGATCATTGGTGATAAGTGAAATAATGTTTAAATCTGCCGATGAGGATGCATCATTTATTGAATTAACAAATGCTGGTAATCAGGAAGTCACTCTTTACGATCCGAAATACCCGGATAATACATGGCGTGTTCAGATTGACACAATGTTTGTTCAGCTTCCAAAAGAGAAAACGGTCAAAGCTGGTGAATCAATTATACTTTTGTCAGGTTCTTTATCTGTCGAGGAATTCAGAAAGAAATATCCGGCATCTGCAGATGTACAGATTTTTTCTGTAAATACAGCTGGTTTTTCATCTGATAAGTCACTTAAGATCGAACTTGAAAAGCCAATGGAACTTGACAAAGATGCTTCCGGAACAGTAACTTCAGATGATGTTGAGTACATGGAATATGATAAAGTTTCGTATAAAAATGAATCTCCATGGCCGGTGTTAACAGGTAGCAATAGCCGGGTATCACTCACAAGGATTGCACGTAATAAATTCGGCAATGATCCATCAAACTGGAAATCAGCAGCACCATCACCAGGTAATTGAATAACAAATCAATGTAATGGCAATGCAGGGACAGGTCGTGACCTGTCCCTGCATTGGAAATTGAATCACACCATAAGGCAAATCAATCCCGCAATGATGCCGCAAAAAGGTACCAGCCGTTTACGGAAGCTGCCTTCGTGGAAAACCAGAAATCCACCAATAAACGAAATGAGAACATTGGTTCTCCGAATTGATGATACCACGGCAAGTTTTGCATCCGGATCTGATAGTGCAGTCATGTAAAACATATCAGCAACGACAAGCAGCACCCCGACCATCACAATAGAATACCTTAATGTCAATGGTGTCGATTTTTTCCGCTGAGGACACCATAGCACGAGCGTTACAACACCGTAGATTACTGACAAATAAAAAAGAAACCAGCAAAGTACGAATAGTGGCGGCAACCCTTTGGTCTGAAGCAGGTACTTGTCAAATCCGGAACTTACTGCGCCGGTTATTGCTGCGAGAATCATAAACACAATCCAGATCAGCGGGACTTTCTTTTTTGTATCACCCTTTGATTTCCTTGAGTAGATCAGATAGGAGGTCAGGATCAGTACAATTCCTGTCCATTGCACCGATGTGGGCCGCTCCCCGAATAATGTCACCGCACCCAATACGGTAAATAATGGAGCAGTAGCACGAAGTGGCGTCGCGATGGAGATCGGCAGATGTTTTAGCCCGAAATAGGAGAGCATCCATGATGTACCGACAATGAGTGATTTACAAAAGATCAGCAGATGCATCGAAATCGTCTGCGGCGGAACATATACATGCCACGATTGTGCAAGTTCCCGGTTAATCCCCGAGAGGACAATCAGCGGCATCGTGCAAATAACACCGGTTGTCGTTGTCAGGAAAAGCACCGGAATTACTGCATTATGGTTTACCGCATGCTTTTTGCTGACATCATAGATACCAAGAAAAACTGCAGAACAACAGCTCAAAAGAAGCCACATACTAATCTGAATCATTTGTTAAACAGTATCGCCTTGCTGATTTTATCTGCGCTTTCATCATTGTTAAGATACCGGACCAGTTCTATCGCAAAGTCAATTGCTGTTCCGACACCTCTGCTGGTTATAATTGTTCTGTCAACAACGACAGGCTCTTCGACAACAATGGCGTTTCCGAGACGTTCTTCGACACCAGGGTAACATGTTGCCTTGTATCCGTCAAGAATACCAGCTTCTGCAAGCACTGATGGTCCTGCGCAGATAGCTCCCAAGAGGAGCCCTTTAGCGTGAGCGGCCTTGACAATCTTGA
This sequence comes from Fibrobacterota bacterium, assembly GCA_023459055.1. GTDB lineage: Bacteria > Fibrobacterota > Chitinivibrionia > Chitinivibrionales > Chitinispirillaceae > JAAZBG01. Next base: position 20,402 of record JAEWVR010000022.1, on the reverse strand, counting down.
GTACTTCCGGAGATTTGATCAGGTTGGTTGTTCCCGGCTGTCCTCCGGCAAGAATGATACCATCATAACTTTCTTTGAAATCCGCAAACAGATAATCTGCCTTGATCCTGATATCGTGGGCTCCTTTAATATCAAATGATTTTAAACCAAGCACCGTGACCTGTATGTGTGCTCTGCGTAAAATGTCAATAAATGTCACTGCTTCAATCTCTTCAAAGCCTTCTGCAAGAATTGTAATTACATGTTTCATGATGATGTGTGCTCCTTAAAAATTGATTGTATAAATCATTTTATTTGTATCAGGACTGATTGCATAGTGTAACATCGAATTTAATATATGTGTATTACTTTTTTCTGCTTTGATTTTTTCCTTATGGTTATTGTTCCTGTTAACAAAAAGAATACCGGATGTTACAGGCAGAAGCAGGGTTATTTTTCTAAGGCCGGTTGCATTGATTGTCAGTGTGTCATTTTCAAGTTTCCACGTATAACTGCGGATCGCGCTAACATCACCAAATTGGTAATCAATACAATTATCCGGACGGTTTGGCACACCCGGTGTGAAAACCCACGATCCATTAGGCACTGATTGTCTGCTCCAGGAACGAAGTATACTGCATAGTGCACCGTATTCTTTTTCTCTGTAATCAAAGCCATGTGCTTCATCGGGGTGAATACTGCGTGTAATATTCACACCCTGTTTTTGCATATAGTCAAGAAAGCCGGTAACAATATCAAGTGGATACAATTGATCGTTCCCTCCGTTAATACTGTATATGGGGCGCTGAGAGATGTTGACTGGAGTGAGATCAATTCCTGCTGATGGTACAATTCCGCCATATCCGCTGATCGCAATAAAACCCGCAAATAGTCCATTAATACAATTAGCTGCAGCCCAACACCCGGCAGCACCATCAGAGACACCTGCCAGAAACACCTTTGATTCATCAACAGGGTAGTGAAGTTTCATATAACGGACTGTTTGCAGAATTCTGTAAAGACCACTGCTGCTCCACCAGCGGGTCGTACGGTTAGCTGATGGGCTTGCGAGAAAAAGTGGCATACTGTCAATTAACCCGGAGAGCATTTCATAGGCTTTTTCGCCTTTGTTGTTGACTGTAACACCGGTTCCTCCATGAAGGTAAACGACAAGAGGATATTTTTTATCAGCAGTGAATGCATCCGGCGTCTTATAACCGAGAATCCAGCTGATTCCTGATGTATCAACGAGTGAATCGGTAAATGCACCACACTGTAAAGATCTGCATGATGCAAGCTGCGTATCGATTGATAAAATGTTATAACCGGCAAGTTCTGCTGTGCCTGTTGTGGTTGGATTAAGATACCAGTTTTTTACTTCTGATACCGAAAGCGGTGCAGGTGGTTTACTACATGATGTAAAGAAAATACACAACAGTGCGGGTATAAGGATTTGATTGTTTAACGTATGCATAAGCTATGGGGCGGTTAAGGTGCAGATTGATACCTACATGGTTGTGAGATCTTCAATAGTTTTAACGGTTTTAACTACTTTGTCAATTCCTACAATTGAAAGTATTGCCTCAATATCAGGAGCGAGACCAAATAGAACTACTTTGCCACTTTTCTCGGAACATCTGCGGTGAAAATTTAATAAAATGGTGATGGCACTTGAGTCAAGATAGGTTGTTTTACTGAGATCAATGCCGATTTTTATATCTGAGTCTCCAATGAGCGCATTAAAAAATGTTTTAACACGAAGAATGTTCTGAACTGTAAACCGTCCGGAAATACTGATAATTATCCAGTCGTTCCAGGCACTCTTATGTATCAAATCTTCGGTTTCAATTTTTTCCATATTATAATAGAAATAAATAAAAAAATCACAAACTGCAACATAAATAATGCAAAAATGACCAGACTGTTCCTGTACAATGACACTTCATCTTCTATCGGATCCGGCGAAAACTGGTTTCAACAAATACCTGTCGTGTGTATGGATGTGTTTCCCTGGATGCTGATGTGCCAGCGGGCGATGGCAGTATCAAATCATCTGCGTACGTTTCCGTCAGGTTTGTATTGTGTACACCCTCCTGTTTGTACTTGTGCAAACGGGTTTTAATTGAATCAGAAAGTTTATTCATATCCACGAATGCGTACACTATCGTGGAATCTCTAAATGGTGTCATCAATTGTGACCTGTCGGGGAATCTTTTACGGGTGGTGTTGGTATATATAATTTTTTTTAGTGATACGAATCTTTGATGTCGCTTCCACGAAGTGAAAATCCTTTGCCAGCGAAGATCTGATTTTGAATGATTTGCCACGTACAATGTGATAGCTCCATGTTCATCCCGTATTGCAGTCATCTCGGCATCATCAAGATCAAATCTGCTCATGACAAGGCTGTTACTTTTTTGTAAAATGAACCATTCGATACCGGTACAGCATAAGAGAATCATCAATAAAAGTATAGTTAATTGTAACCGTATTTTCTTTACTGCTCCTGCGATCATTATAATCCCGGCTGCAAAAAGAACCGTCAATAAAGGGGATAATGATGACAGCGATATACTGCTGAAGGGTAACATGGTTGATATTTCGGCACATTTTACTAGTATGTCAAGAAACCAGGCACTGACACTGATACAGAGCGGAACCACCCACGGCACCATCAGGGATGAGATAATCGCGGTGAAAAACAGCCACATCGAACAGGACATCGCAGGTACTGCAACAATATTTGATAGTAAGCCGAGTATCGAAATCGTTCCGAAATGGTAAAGTAATACAGGCAGCGTGCTCAATGTTCCGGCAAGTGATACATTAAAGGACATTGCCAGCTTTGATACAAGGAAATCAAGATGTCTGTTTTTCACTGATGGCTTACAGGCATCAAAAACCGGACAGAGCAGCAGTATGCCTAACGTTGCTGCAAATGACAACTGATAACCTGCCTGAAAAAGGCTGTCAGGCGAAATACACAACCATGCAGTACCCGCAATTCCAAGGGCCTGGATTGTGTAATTCTTTTTTTGTAAAACGTATGCGAAGATAAATATCGTGCTCATGATTGTTGCACGGAAAAGGCATGGAATAAATCCTATAAAAAGCTGGTAGCACCATAATACGCCAAGGGCGATACCGTGACGAATAACCGGAGGGATCGGGATTGCGTTAAGAAAAAAGTAACACATTGCAAGGAGCATTGCCGCGTGAAGCCCTGATATTGAAAGAATGTGATACGTTCCGGAGTCGCGAAAAACATCTTTAAGGTATGAGGAAAGGTACTGCGGTTCACCAAGAAATACAGCGTACAGTATCGCCCGGTGATCCTGATCAATAAATCTGTTGATTATCGAACTGATCGATGTACGGAAATTGGATGAGAGTGATGCAAATAGTGAGGCTTTGGCTGTACTGTTTAATATTGTGTCAATTTTAAATGATGCCATAATCCCATTTGATTGCAGATACCGGTATTCATCAAATTCGTAAGCATTTCGCTTACGTCCCGGAAGTCTCAGCGTTCCGAGAATATCCAGTGATGCTCCCTGTGGTACACGAACGCTACTGATACATTGGACTACTTTGTTGTTAAACTCCCTGATTGGAGGTGTTGTTGAATCAATCTTGAAAAGAAATCGTATATTATCAGGGTTGGGCAGTGATGGTGAAAGGGCAGTTCCGTGTATTGTAACAGGAGCGCTCCATGTGCGCTCTATAACCGTATAGAGATTATCGCTCTTTATCATGTAAAGCGGATAGAGTAACGCTCCACTTATCACGAAAAGTATTTGTCGGGCAATACTATTTTTAAGAAATAATGCCAGTGTAAGCGAAATAGTTGCAGCTGGTTTTAAAATAATGTACAATGAACTGTATGTTACTGAGTTGTTAATTAAATAAATTACAAAAAAACTTGATAGAAATATTCCCGATGATACGGCGCACCAACTCAGGAGCGCAGGAAAACGTAACCAGAGCAGAATATCAGGTAATAGTGATTTAATAGTCTGGAAATAATTTCTGGTGAAGTTCATAATTCAAATCCTCTATAAACGGGTGAAGTATAATGCAGCAACAATCTGGTTCGAAAAAAGCAACAATTCTTGTGGTTGATGATGAGTATGAAATACGGGAGATGATCTCGGATTATCTCAGAGATGAAGAAGGGTATACCGTATTCGATGCGGAGAGTGGTGCAAAAGCACTTGATGTTCTTGCTAATAATTCTCATATCGATATGGTACTCTCCGATATCAATATGCCGGAAATGAAGGGTTTTGATCTTCTCAGGGAAGTTAAGGAACGTTATCCCTCTATCAAGCGGATCCTCATTACAGCATACAATGTTGAAGACTATCTGGAATTAGCTTTAAAATATGATATTGGTAATATCTTTGTAAAGACAACGCCGTTTAATTTTAACGAATTGTCATCAGCACTCGAAAAATTACTTAATAATGACATTTTCGGTCTGAAACAATATTTCAAATCAAGTGTAAAAATGTCGCAGTATAAAATAACGACATCAAAGAATCTTGATAAGGATGCCGAAAAAATCACTAATTTCATTGGGGAAAAGGAGCGCGCCCACCGCCTTGAACTGGTTCTGGTGGAGCTTTTTACAAATGCGATTTTTTATGGTATCCGTAATGAAGCACCGGATAGAAAAGAGTTATGGGCACATGACTTTGTTTTACCTGATGAACAGGCAATAATTGTGACCGTCGCGAGTGATTCGGAAAAATATGCAATATCTGTCTGTGATAACGGCGGTCGTCTTAAGAAAAGTGATATGCTATACTGGCTTAACCGGCAGGCATCACGGGATACAAACGGTTTACCACTGGGTATTTATGACTCACATGGAAGAGGATTATTCATTGCCCGCAAGTATATTGACCGTCTAATTGTAAATATTGATCAGAAACGTAAGACAGAGATCATTATCATTAATTATTTTGAGAACACATACAAAGGATATAAACCTCTTTATATAAACGAGATATGATTTTTAACTGTACCGTGCCTCTCAATTGTAAATTACATCAGCTGCTTGCTGAATATCTGGCACAACGCTTTACCTATTTCTCACGTGAACAATGGATGGAAAAAATAAGTGAGGGCAGGGTTACACTAAACAATGGGCCTGCAATAACTGACTCGTTTGTGATTGGTGGCGATACAATTTCCTATGATGCCGGTGAATTTGATGAGCCAGCATGTAATCTTGATTACTCTATTATATATGAGGATGCATGGTTTCTTGGTGTTAACAAGCCGGGAAATCTGCTGGTACATCGTGCGGGAAGGTCGTTTCGGAATAATCTGATCTATCAGCTCCGTTATGTACATACTCCTGCGTATCCTGATATTCATGCTACCCACAGGCTTGACAGAGACACATCCGGGGTGGTTCTCTGCGCAAAAACTATTGATGCACGTGCAGAAGCCGGCAGACTGTTTGAAATGTGTGCTGTTGACAAAAAATACATTGCGATTGTTCATGGCGTTGTTGCTAAGTCGATAAAAAGGATAGAACTGCCAATTGCGAAGGATGCTGCTTCACGATTCTCATTTAAACAATGCGTTTGTGAACATGGTAAGGATGCTGTCACACTGGTTGATAACTGCATAGATCTTCATAATGGATACTCTCTTTTATATCTCACGCCCCAGACTGGAAGAACGCATCAGATACGAGTTCACTGTAAAGCGATTGGGCACCCTCTGGTAGGTGATATGCTTTACACTCTTCCTGAGGATGAGTTCGGGATCTGGCTTGAAAACAGGGACGAATACAAGGGGAAAATAGATTTTTACCGTCATGCACTACACTGTGCATCAATAGGTTTTAAACATCCTTTTACAAACAATTCCTGTACGATAAAGGCAGATCTGCCGCAGGATATGCTGGAGCTGGGTGGAATTGATCCGGATCTTCAAACTGAAGTACCGGTTATGGTATAGTATTATTGAATGTTAATAAGTGCCGGTATCCTGGCAGTTCATCAAAACGAATGTGTTATTCCTGAATTGACAATTAACAGAATTTTCTAAACGCGATATTACGGAATGGGCAGAAAACAGGGTCTTTTCAGACCCTGTTTTTGCAAGTTATTTTTTCTTTTTTGCTTTAGCTGGAGCTGCAGCTGGTTTTGCTGCCGGTGCACCTGCGATAGCATCTTTCGCTGCTTTCGCAACACGGAATTTTACCACTTTCTTAGCAGGAATTTTGATCTGCTCGCCAGTGGCTGGATTCCGACCCATTCTGGCTTTACGCTGTACAAGTACGAGCTTGCCAAGTCCTGGGACTGTGAAACCATTTTTAGCTTCTTTGTAAGCTAAAGCTGCCAGGTCGTCGAGAAAAGACTTAACCTGTTTTTTCGGAAGCTCTGAACTCTCAGCAAGCTTCGCGACGATCTGAGATTGCGTTAGGCTCTTTGTTGCCATGCGCTCTCCTTTTGTTAAGACAAAGTGGAAAAGAATAAAAACATTTATGAAAGAATTATAAATAAATGCATTACATCTGTCCAGAAAAATTAAGAAAAAAACGATTTTTTCTATAAAAAATGGGGTATTTTTAAATTTTTACTGTAAAAAAGCCTTAAAAACAGGATATTTTTGGATTTTTTGTTCTTGAAAATTGACCGGTTATTAATTTCCAGTGAGGAATAAATTAAAAAAAGAGGCAGATTTTTTATATCTGCCTCTGTAAATGTTATACTGATTACTACGGTAAATATTAGCCGAAATGAGCCTGAAGAAGAGCAAGGTCAAGTTCCGGGTAAACAGGAAACTTATCAAGAAGTGTCTTGACTCTCGTCCTTGCTTCATCAGCTGCAGCCTGTGCAATAACATATTTTGCCTTGCTGGGCTTGCCCTTCTGTTCTCCGCCAGCGATTATTTCTGGTTTTGTATTTGCAATAATGAGCTTTATAATTGCGGCGATTTCGAGCATTTCTTTCTCTCCCATACCGAGCGTTGTGACTGCCGGAGTACCTATACGTAAACCACTTGTATACCATGGACCATTTTTATCGTAAGGTAATGAATTACGGTTAAGGGTTATTCCACAGTCACGAAGCGCACTTTCTGCCTGACGCCCTGTTAAGCCGAAAGGCGTTACATCAATGAGCATAAGGTGATTATCAGTACCGCCGGTTGCCACAACCATACCCTGATCAATAATCGCCTGTGCGAGTGTTGATGCATTCCTGACAATATTTGCACCGTACTGCTTATATGCAGCGGTGTTAGCTTCTGTCAGTGCAACACCCTTGGCTGCCATTACATGTGCAAGAGGCCCCCCAATAACCAGCGGACATCCTTTGTCAACACTTTCAGCAAACTCCTTTGTACAAAGAACTATACCACCGCGCGGACCACGAAGTGTTTTGTGTGTTGTGGATGTAACAACCTGTGCATGAGGAATAGGATTGAAATCACCAGTAAACACCCCACTGGCAACAAGTCCGGCGAAGTGCGCCATGTCAACCATGAATACTGCACCGCATTTGTCGGCAATCTCGCGCATCCGCTTAAAATTGATTTTACGCGGATATGCACTGTATCCTGCAAGAAGAATTAATGGCTTTAATTCACATGCCTGTTTTTCAAGCGTATCGTAATCAAGAAGGCCACTGTCGCGATTAACACCGTAACTATAAGCATCAAACATTTGTGCTGAAACATTGTGACGGTATCCATGTGTCAAGTGACCGCCTGAGTAGTAATCCATACCGAGAAGCTTTTGATTACCAAGTTTTGCCCGAAGTGCATCCCAGTCTTTCTTTTGAAGGTTTGATGGATTCGATTCACCTAATGCTTCCAGTGACGGTGTCTCAATGCGAGTATTAAGGATTGCCCAGAACGCAATCAGGTTCGCGTCCGCACCGCTGTGAGGCTGAACATATGCATGTTCACAACCAAAAAGCTTGCAAGCCTGCTCTGCTGCATATGATTCGATTTCGTCAATGTTTGCACAGCCTGCATAAAAACGGTGAAATGGAAATCCTTCAGCATATTTATCGGTAAGAAGGTTACCCATTGCAAGTTGTGTCGATAGTGAGCAGTAGTTTTCACTTGCAATAAGTTTTAAATTAGAACGCTGGTCATTAAGTTCCTTGACAATTGCACGCGCCAGGTTTGGTGTGACTTTTGAGACTTCAGTGAGATTCGCCAGATATGCAAGAAAACCGGTATTGATCTGTTCTGGCGATTTTCCTTTAAGATATGATACAACTGCTGAATTGGGCATAGTAGACTCCTCCACGTAAGACTTGCCCCCGTCTGCCCAGGCGCGCGACAGATCAGGATGTTACTCCCCGATGGTTTTGTTCCATCTTGTGTGCGCCAGTTGTATAAATGTATCGGTAAAATATATAATTAAAACTATCTGCGCAATGAAACTATCAAGCTGATTTTTTCTGATTGTATATTTTTTTAATAAACATTTAAAACAGTATTAAATCATTGTATTGCATGAAGTATGTTTTGTTGATATTGGTTTATTAAGTGAGGGGAGAGGTGATACATTGACATGTACACATATCAGAGGCTGTATAAATAATGCATAAAATGTATCTTATCTTATTAGCGTTAACTATGATACTTCAGGCATCGGTACTATCGCTTGAGGGGCATGTGCCTCCTGGAATTGAACAGGAAAAGCTGGCAACGGATTATTACCGGATAAGGAGAGTTTTCGATTCATCATTTGTACAGGATACCACAGCGATAACGATTATCTACTATAAACAAAATGATGTAAAAAGAACCGGTGTGCGGTTGCCTGAATGGGGTGGGGGAGGAGCGATCGGTACTGATACGATTATTATTCCGGTTGATAGACCATACGCATTTTTCTCAGGTGATCTTTACAAAATAACAGTTCATGAGCTGGTTCATATCGCGTTAGCCCGCGCTTTTGGTGTTATGCGTATACCACGGTGGTTTCATGAAGGACTTGCGATGCAAATGGCCGGGGAGCTGTCGTTTGAAGAAAGTGCAATATTGTCAAGAGCAATTCTGACTCACTCACTTTTACCACTTGATTCTATAGAATATGTCAACCGGTTCGGGGAGGCAAGGGCACGCACAGCATATAGTCAATCACATTTCGCAATGAATTTTTTAACAAATCTGTACGGCTATGATATGTTACCGGAACTGCTTGACAGTGCAAAAGTATTCCGTCGTTTTGACACCGCCTGCGTAAGGGTGTTCGGGCTGACCACCCATGAATTTGACAGTATCGTAAAAATTGAAATGATTAAAAAATACAAGTACGCATTTATTGTTGCAGATAACGAACTCTTCTGGATACTGATTTTAGCACTTTCTATAGCTGCATTTACGGTTACCCTGATAAGAAACAGGCAGAAACGCAAGAGGATGGAGGAGGAAGAGAATGACGTGGAGGATGAGGAAAACGAAGAACGTCTGGAGTCAGAAGATCCAGTGGAAAACAAAGAGCTGGAAGCGAATGATGATAAAAAAGAAAATGAGGATAATGCAGATGTGAAGGTGTAGTAAAAGAAGAAATCTTATTGCCTCTTGCGCAGTCAACGCGAGGCCTGCATAATAGTCCTCATACAAAGTCAACTTGCATAGTCAATTTACGTGAAGCGGAAATCTGAAAGAATATTTGTGCACTTGCATTTTTTTATCATGTCTATCACAAAAATCATACTAATCAGAGTTCAGACAGATTTTCGCAGGCGATGTACCTTATTCCTAATTGGAGTCAATTGTCAGAACTGTGATTTATGTGATGAGGATGATTGACATTATCAGAGAACGGTGTTACATTACTTTCATTTGAATACGTATTTACAGTTTACAGCGTTATTTCAGAACTCTTTCAAGTGTACTTTTTACAGATACCGTAGTGTACGTTTGATCAAATAGTTTCATTCAAATCACAGACACGACCAAGATGATCTGCTATCAGACGGAAGGTTTCACTATTTTTTTTTACTATATATTCCGGAATATTAATTTGTATTCCGTAAACTTAGGAAATCCGGCGAATAATCTCTATACAACCAATGCGATTGAATTTATGAAAGTATGCTTCGGAAGGTAACGAAAAACCGAGGCTCATTCCCAAATGATGATGCAGGAATTAAATTACTGTACATGGCGATAAGGAACATTGCAAAAAAATGGACTATGCCACTTCAAAACTGGGGCTCTGCAATAAATCAGATGTCAATTATTTTTAAAGGCAGGATACCCCAGTAAACAATGTTCTCAAATCTCTTACACAAAAATTATGACAGGGTCACCCCCTGTAAAAATGATATTGCTAAAAAAATGACTGATCAGCTTCTGAATATTTACTTTAATTCTTCTAATTTTATTTGATTAACATGTTTATAACATTGCGAGTCATCCATTATTTGCTTAACAATATTAATTTTGTTTATAACAAAACTATCAACATCCATATCCAATTTATGCATTGCACTAAACTCATCAAATGTTTCTATAATATCAATCAACCTATTGTCTACATCTTTGTTTTTTAATCCCTCACGAAACATTGGAGTACCCAATGTCCATATTCCTAAGGCAAAGTTTCTTGAATAGAGCATATATTCTAGTAAACCTAATGTAAGACTACATAAATACAAATTTAAATCATCAAATTTAATAGAATATTTCATCATTTACCTTTTTATCCTAACTATTCTAACGTTTTACAATAATTTATTCTTGAATTTCTTTAGAACCTTACCCTTATCATTTAGTACAGCGATATCCTGATTCCTAGTTTAATATACATTACCAAGTGCTCCAACCGGGATGTGTTTCTACATCAAAAACTTTACCTGTTTTACTTTTAAAATAATGAACGGAAACTTCATTTCCATATTTATCATAACCATTTTTAAGGACTTTTGTCCATTCTCCACTTTCAACTTTCCTTAATTTTTCTAGTATTTGTCCATTATTTACATTAAATGCTTTAGTCCCATTTTGTACGGGTTTGAAACCATCTGGATATTTCGGTGCATCTTTTATTGACTTATAAAAATATTTCAAAGGATCTGCACCACAATTATTATGAACCCAGACCCTTGAAGCACCAACAAAGTAAGTATGAAAATCTGCTACTTCAAAATTATAAACTGTATAAGTACTGTCAAGTGCGACTGTATGGTTTATAATTAACCAATTGCTATCAGAACAAGTTACCGTATCACCAATCTTGAGATTTTCTGCATACCGCCAGCCGGAATTCTTAACATAAAAAGGATGTATCCCTGTTACTTTGAATTCTTCACTGATTGTATCATTTCCTGTAAGTGAAAGCTTTAAAATCCTTTGATTTTTAAAAACAAATGTTTTTAAAACCGGTTTGAATGTTTCTTCTCCTGTTTTGTCATTTTTTGAAAGTACATATTCTCTTGCAGCAGCAGGCCTCAGACATATCGCAGTAACAAAATAGCATACTCAAAAATACTTGAGTATGGAGTTGCAAAAGGAAATCAAAGAAGACACATCGGTTGCATAAAATGTTGCCAAATTAGAAGTCCTTACTGTAGAGAATGTGCGAATTATTATTGACACTACCTAAGCCCATAGTAAGACGTCAACCGCCTAGTGTGGTTTGAAACCACTACCTGTTTAGCAATTTCAGTGGGATTGCCACCGTCTTTAGGTAAACTTATCTGGATACACTATCGAACGATACTATTCTAATATGCGTCAATTTGAGATTGATCTTGAATTAAATTAAGAGTACTGTTTATCATATAGATATCTGGTGATTAAAAATAAGTGTAAAATTGACAGGGTTACCTTATGTCAATTGTGAAAATACATTAATCTTCTTCATAATCCCATTGGATTTTGAAATTGCCTGATTCACCATCTATAAATTGATATACAGTAAACAACTTAGTATCATTTGCAAAATAGATAAAAATTACATATCTATCAAATGAAATATTTATGATTTTTTTTCCAAGTATTTGTTTAATCACATGGTCAGGTATCCACAAAACGTTTTGTTTAATCCCGACTAGATTGATTTCTGTATTTTCTTCAAGAGTAGAACCTGATTCAAATGCATAATCATCCTTTAAGGCAGCATAAAGGCATAGCTTTGTTGGAATTATTTCAATATATTTTTCACTACTTAATTTTAAAACCAATTTATCAAGAGACCAATACACATCTACAAGAGTATTATTTTTTAATTTATCAATATCAATATTCCTAAATTCATGATCTACATTTTTTGCGTAATTGATCGCATCAATCGCGTTTTTAAAGGAGACAAAACTCATATGTTTATATTGAATTTTAATTCTATTGTTAGTCATATTATTGCCCTGATGAATTATGGCCACCAGTATAAGCTTTCGTTTTAGGATTATAGAAAAGAGACTTTTGTACTCCATTCGAGCTATCTAGATAATAGTGTTTTTCAGTAAATCCTTTATCACTCCATTCGAAGTTTTTTGTTTTTTCAATTTTAATCCTTATGACTTTTGTATTTGTCAAACCCAATGCATCCATTGGATTTTTAAATGTTTCAGAAACTTTAAAACCTTGAGAACAAGGATTATTATGAACCCAAACCCTTGAAGTACCAACAAAATAAGTATGAAAATCTGCAACTTCAAAATTATATACTGTATAATTACTGTCAAGTGCGACAGAATAGTTTACAATTAACCAATTACTATCAGAACACGTGACCGTATCACCGATCTTGAGATTTTCTGCATACCTCCAGCCGGAATTCTTAACATAAAAAGGGTGTATCCCAGTTACTCTGAATTCTTCAGTAATTGTATCATTTCTTGTAAGCGAAAGCTTTAAGACATTTTGATTTTTTGTAACGATCGTTTGTAAAACAGGTTTAAATGTTTCTTCTCCAGTTTTATCATTTCTGGAAAGAACAAATTCTCCTTCCTTTATATCCTCGATTTTTTTTGTACCAGCATCCGTCGTTACTAAGGTACCTTCAACAAAACAAAAACCGCCAGTAACTTTCTTCAACTTGTTAGCAGTTTTTAACGCCTTCAATGCTTTTACTATACTCCCAAGTCCACCAGTTGCAGCACCAAGTAATGCACCTCCTCCAACATCACTCCAGTCAAATTCATGGCAAGGATCTACTATCATTAGTGCCAGTTGTATTAACGTCTCTGTTGCAGCACCAACCACTGCACCAACTATAATTTGTGCAAACTCACCAGTTGGATCGATGTATGAAACAGGACTGTTATTTACATAGAGATATACATTAAATCCAGCGCCCTGTCCGTTTGGATCTTTGGTTGTCCATCTGCCGGAATTTGCATCATAATCTCTGTAGAAGAATCTTGTAAGTTTTGTATCAATATCATACATGCCACCTGCGAATCCAAAAGGTGTAAATCCGGAGTTGCTATCAGATAAAATATTCCCGTACTCATCATAATCCATTCGTTGAACTATTTCACCTGTGGCAACATTGACAATAATTCTTACACTGCCTAAAAGATCGGTTATTAATCTGTACGTTTCTCCATTTTTAATCATGTATTCCGGTACATTGATATTATTTGCATAAACATATCGTGCAATGAGATTATCCTGACCATCATATTCAGCAATCGGACGCAATAATCCCTGGTATGTCCATTTTCTGGACACTACCCCATTGACAATTTTCGCTATTCGTCTATTTTTCCCATCGGTAACGTACTCTATTATTTTTCCATTTTTCAGAATTACTTTCTTTAAGTTACCAAAAGAATCATACTCATACTTAGTTACACTGTCATTTTCAGATCGGGAAATTAATTCACCATTGCTATTATATGCATATGATGAAATTCCATCAGATAACATCCTGTCCTGTGCATCATAAACATAATTCCTGTTGCCAGAGACACCATTTATTGAGGTTCTATTACCGTCAGGATCAAATGTGTACGATGTAATAGTAGTACCATCTTTACTAACACGTTCCAGATAACCAGACAAATTATAGAAGTACTGATACTGGTGTGTCTGCCCGTCAATTGACTCAGTTTTTGCAATGATTCGACCGGTTTTATCTCTTTCATATGATAATCCTAAAAGTTCCGCACCCTGATAATCTGCATTATACTGAATCACTTCACCGGTGCTATTATATCCGAAATTATCATTGATACCACCAATACTACTTCCTGTAATATTTCCATTTAATGGATCACGCGCAATAGTTAAATCCTGAACACGGGTAACCAAGCCGTCCATATCGTACTGGAATTCATCAGTAGTACCTGCAGCAGAGCAGGTGCCTATTCGTAAATCTGAATTATATGAATAAATAACACTATCATTCACGATACCTTCAGAATGTTCTGCGGTTAATAAATCGCCATCATAGTTCCAGTACAATGTATTACTTTCAGGAGTTATACAGGATATTTCTTTGTTGGTTACAGGGTCGTAGGAATAGGACAAATTACCGTCAGGAGTGCTTACACTCGAGATTCTTCCAAACGAGTCATAGTGGAAATTAACCATAAAACCATTTGGCTGTGTAATTTTAGAAATGTCCCTGTTTAGATTGTATTCAATTGACGATAGTGTATTTCCTTCACTAACCATTGGCGGTTTATATGATGCAGGATTATCAATGATATCATAATTATAATCATGATAATTATTTCCCGGAGTTATAACTCTGGTAACATTGCCATTAAGGTCATATTCATACCGTATGTTCGTTAAATCCGGTAACTGTTCATTTGTTACACGATCTGCATTATCATAATTAAATGATGACTTATTGCCAAGTGGATCTGTAACATACTTTACATTTCCATGAATATCATATTCGTATGTCAATTTACGCAATGATATGCCATCACCCTGCTCAATTGAAGTTATGCGACCACGTGAATCATACAAATAAGTAATTGAATCCAGTCCACCGTTTTTCGAGTAAATAAGTCTTCCTAAAGAATCAATTTTATCCTCAGATACTCTGCCTTCCGGTGAAATTGAGATAAACTTCTTTTCAGAATTTGCATATATTTTTCTGTAAAACCGATTTCCAAAATTTGAAACAGTTATTAAGCTATCTAATTCACCATCAGCAGTATAGGTTACTCTTGATTCAGTAGAAGCTTCTGTTGATTGACCAGAGGGCAAAGTTGTTATAATTTTGCTGGCAATTGGAACGATCATTCCAAACCTTGGATCGGGACCTTGTGTAATACTAACTTTAGTATTATCTGATGATGTTGTTTCTATCCTTCCATCAGGATAAGTATAAGAAATAGTACTATTTCCACAACACCCCTGCACCTCTTTAACCTTTGTTCCATCAGGAAGCCTACGTGTTTTGTAAACCTTTACCACGCCTTCTGCTGTTGAATCCCTGACTTCATAACCATCATCAAGTTCAACTCTTTGTAAAGAGGTGAATCCACCTTTTGCATCAGTGTCTTTTATTAGACGTCCAAGCGTGTCATACTCGAAAGTGGAGCTGTTCCCTTTTGAATCAGTAAATGATGAAAGAAGACCATTATTCTGATAATTCATCTGTATTTTTTCACCAGCCGGGTTGGTTATTGAACTGAGATATCCATCGGTGTTAAGCGTAAGTAAAGAGCGTTGACCATAAGGTCCAACAATTGCTGCAGGGGTACCATCGCTATTTCTTTCAATGATAGTTGCATTTCCTGATGCATCAACAATACTGTCAAGCGTTCCATGTTCATTATATATGAATTGAACCAATGCAGTATTGGTAAGTGCATTCTCTGTACGTAAATGTTTTCCATTTCTGTCAAACACGAACCTCAATGAACCATCCCCCGATGGAAAGTCAATATTGCTATAACCAAGTCCTTTTTTATGGGGTGATTCTATTTTGCGTAGTCGGAGGTTATTGGCATCTGCAACATAAACATTACCTTCATTGTCAAATGCAACTGATGTTGGATAATTTAGACAGGCTGATCTGGCAGGAATATTATCCCCATTATACATTGGGTACATCCTAATTCCACCAGCCAGTGTACTAATTATTCCAGAATTATCAATCAATCGAACTCTTGTGTCATATCTGTCTGCAAAAACTATCGCGCCATTTTGATCAATATCTATATCATCTGCAGCAAGGAACCATGCATTATGGGCGTCAGCACCATCACCTCGATCCGATTTCCAAATGTCTTGCCCAGCAATTGTACGTATTATTCCATCCGTTCCTATTTTTCGAATTCTATAGTATTCACCAATATAAATGCATCCATATTTATCTACTGCTAATCCCCTGGGATACCATAATGAAGCATTTTTAGCATCAACATTTTCACCACTATAACCACCATACTCAACCCCATTTCCTGCAATAGTGCGAATGGTACCATCCAAATCAATACACCGAATGCGATTGTTACCTGCATCCGCAAGGTATACTTTACCATCTGGTCCTACTGCAATCTTACCATCATTCGCATAAAATTGTGCAAGTGTAGCAGGCCCACCATCACCACTAAAACCAGCTTCACCTGTTCCAGCAAAAACAGAAATAATCCCATCTTTAATTTTAAATATCCTTGGGTAATAATCACAAAGAACATAAATTGAACCATCTGGTCCTACTGCAACACTTGTTGGTATGAAGAATTTAGCATCAATTGCAGGGGCACAATTTAAAGTATCACCATAAATACCATAATCACTAAAATCACCATAAGTACCAGCTACAGTATGAATCGTACCATCAGCCACTATTTTTTTTAAACGTTGTGCATCACGATCAATGAAATAAACAGTACCATCGGCAGCTACAGTGACATCTGAAATTCGTGAGACAAAGGCTTTATCAGCTGGTCCACCTTCACCACAATCATCATTTGCGTCACACGAATAATTACCATCGCCTGCAACCGTTTTAATTATCGGAACGTATGATGAAAAATTCTGAATTGTGCCATTGCCATTATAGAGCATTCCTGTATTCGGATCTAATCTATGCTGTGAAGAAATAGAGAAACCACCTAAACCATATGGTCTTTCATCAATATTTTCTAATGTTCTTTCACTTTTTTTCCACATTGTAATCTCAGAGCGGCTTCGATCGTCAACCATTTTAGCGCCAGACAAAGATCCAAAACTTTTCTCAAAATTCCCGGGCTCCTGATAAATCGCATTATAAACATACCCAATACTGATTACAGCTTTCGTAGGATCATTTACTTTACGGTTATACGCATCATAGCCATCCCATGTAAATGAAGTAACTAAATTCGTGGAGGGTTGAAATGTTTGATTGAAAACTCTACCTGCAATCTCAATTGTTAATTCAATGCGTTTTAAACACGATGGATATGTTTCTTTAGTCAGGGGAATTTTAACAGTATTCTCGCTGGTTCTTCCAATACCACGCTTACTTGAATAATTTAAACTAAAAGATGTCCCTGTTATTGGTAACTGTTCCTGAAGTATCTGGTTTTGAACATCAATTATAGATCCACTTTTATTGCAGGGTTCTTCTTCAATGTAAAAAGTATCTAATTCAACTTCTGGTTCTTCAGCACTATCTGGTGGACCATAAGGCCAGTTGCAATCCCATGGTGTAAAGTGAGTAATTGGTACTCTCCATAGACTTTGACCTGGCTGATACAAACCAGCAATTTTTCTTTGCTCCTCTTCAGTAATACCGAGAGAATCAAGGACATCTTGTGTTGCCGGGACGCCATCACCCTTTACATCTAATATAGTGGTGTTATTTTCGATTGATAATACCTTTACAATACGACCATTCTCTGATGGTATCCAGGCTGGTTCTGTTGATTCATTACAACTACTTCCAGAACTATATCCGTTGCGACTATAGTACCCCGCCGGTACAATCCCACCAACAGGAAAGTTCAGAAAGTTTTCAAGATAAAAATATACCGGCTTGTTAAATGTTACATTCTCGACACCATCAACACTAAGTTCTGTACAATAGGTATATCCGGTTGCCGGAGGCAATTCTGCTGGCATTGCATTTTTACCATTCTCACCGGCTGTATATTCTGTAGCACGAACGTTTATTGTAGAATAATTCCCGCTGGTAACTTCAATTCCAGGTGGAAATAATATCGTTGCAGTACGTGTTCCATCATTGTCAGTCACGGTACTTGCCCGCATTACCTGCATTTCTGTATTTGCTGTAAGAGAGATCGGTGTCACAACTGGATCTGCCTGCACCATTACAACATCAGGTGCTATTACATAATTTTGCCATGGAACATCAATCTGCCGATGTACGTCGAACCAGGTTTCTTTTTCGTAAACAATTTTCAGAAAACCTCCACCATTTACTGCAATATCAAACATTCCATCCTGCCTGCTTAATGTCTGACCAAATTCAGGGTGGCCAGAGATGGTTATTTTAACACCTGAAAGTGGATTGTTATTTCTGTCAAGTACTTTACCACGGATTACTGCTACACGATTAAGCTCAATTGTACCTTCTGCAACTCCTTTTTGAATCGGATGAGTACCTGTATACAGAAAAGATGTAGCATCTTTCATGCTTGTAAACTGTGTACTGTCAAGTTTTGGAGCAACCGTAACAGGATCAGGTGGCAATGGCAGTGTGTTAGTCTTTAAAGTAATCTGAACAGTCGCAACACCTGTATTACCCGCATCATCGGTAAAACTCCGGGTAATCGTATTCACACCATTTGTCAACATAGCTGTTGTTTGTGTGCTCTGAGTTATTCCATCAACAGTCCAGACAACATTTATAGTATTTTGTGTGGTCACTGAGTTATTTGCGGGCGAGCTGATAACAACAACGGGGACCTGAGTATCAAGCGTCACATTGACACTTGCTGTTCCTGTATTTCCCGCTGCATCGGTTGCACTACGGGTTATTATGTTTGCACCTTCTGTCAAGGTTTCGGTTGTTTGAGTTGTTTGAGTCACCCCGTCAATGGTCCATGCAACATTTATAGTTGGGCTATTTGTCAACAAACCATTTACTGGTGATTGTATAGTTACTACTGGCGCTGTTTTATCAACTGTATAGTAAGCGATTGCAGTATCATAATTTCCTGCGCTATCAGCAATAATTGCAGTGAACTGATTCGTAATTTCCTGTAGAGGCTCTGTTATCCTGCATACAGCACTATTGTCAGTTAAAACACATTTACTGGTAATATCTGAATTATTAACTAAAAATTTAAATGTTCTACTATCCGGACCAGATCCGTAATCATGCCATTCAATATTTATTGCTGGTGTATCTATTGATGAAACTTTGTTTACAACATTAACAATCGAAATTTCAGGAGGTTTGGAATCAACATAAAAACTAACCGTATGTTCGCCAATATTCGCATTATTGTCAAGTATTATGGTTTTTAATATATGATTTCCCTGAGATAGTGTATCATGAAACGTACCGGTTGCATATGTTGTATTGGCAGTCAATTCTGACGTTTTGTCAACATTATCCAATAAGATTTTGAATGTTGAAAGATTGAGTGGAAATTGTGTGGATACATACGCTACATTAATTAATGGTGAATTTGTTGTGATTATGCTATTATGCTCAGGGTATAGTATTCTAACTTCCGGCCCTATCGCATTCAGACCTCGTATCGTTATTTTAATTGCAGAGCCAGGCTCGCTTCTGAGAAGCACCTGAATTTTGTTGATATTTTGCAGATTGACTGTTTTTTCCAGACTAGCTATACCTTGATTGAATTCATTTTCAGTAGCAATTTGATTATTATTAATAAATATTTCTGCACTGCTGACTCTTTTGAACGTAGCAGGGCCATTAATGATTGTTACTTGTGCATTCTGTGCATTTTGAACTTCAAAAGTAAAGATCTCTGCAGCAGGTTTTCCATTGTTACGCTCAAAAACTCTTTCGAATATTGATGTATCACCTGCAAATGTGGCCACGACTACAAAAAAGCAAAATAATAAACCATTGCGTAAATAAAGCATTTAGACTCCTGAATTTATGAATTTACATTTTATTAATTTCTGCAATATAACATCACTATATGTAAAAAAATATTCCTATTCCTTGTGTACCTTTAAAACCAAGCGCTGTACTATTTCCAATTAAATTTTGAGTATAGTAGGATTGCACAACTAATCCATGATTTTTTGTCATCAACAACAGGGTGATTTTGTGCATTTCACTCTCTTTCTGGAAATACAATATTGAAACTGTATTTTTTTACAGCAAAAGTTCCTTTATATGGCCCGGGAAACAACACACCGGATGAATATTAATTTTGTTTAATTTACGTAAATTATTTATTACTTGCAAAATCCGTTTTTATCCGGCACCCTAATCCGTTTTCTATTCGGCAGGTGATTCCGGCCTCTATTCGGCAGGGTAATCCGGAAAGTATTCGGCACCCTATTCCGGAGCTATTCGGCAGGGGGTA
>JAEWVR010000021.1 GCA_023459055.1 Fibrobacterota bacterium | reverse complement strand
ACGAATATGAAACATCCAGTCGTAAGTACACTGCTTGCCCATTATTGCTCCTATGTTGTAATTTATAACGTAGGAGTAATATGTTTTACCGGGTCTGAAAAAAATCGTGGGTTGGTCGAGCGTTTACTCTACGGCGCTGAATTCGCTGATTGATACGATAGACATTGTTGTACCGGTCAATAATTGTTGCCTTGTTATAAACTGCGTGAATTCACTTTTTGACACGGTAAGCTGTTCAGGTGTATTCGGTTCCCTTGAAGTGTCTACAAATCAGGGGACATGCTATGCGAATAAAGCAGTTAAAGACAGTTTGTGGATATATGTCCCTCCATCAAAAAACAATAAAGACTATAGACAATTTTATTTTGGTGCATATTTACTGCCATCTACACGGCTTGTCTGTGACATGCAGGCAAACACTTTACTATATCCGGGGACTAATAAATACTTGAATTTAACTGTTGATCCATCGAACCCACCACCACCCTTGAATCCTCCGGTATTTATTAAATACGAAGCAATGACTGATTCAACCATAAGAATTATTTATAACACCAACAATACAGAAGATTGTTTCTACTGTTTTCTGAATTACTCGTTCAAGAGGGATGATGGGTATGGCCGTGTAATTCAAACAGATCAACATTCAACGGGGGCTTTGTATCTTGATGATGTCAAGCATTACAAAGGCGAGTATCACCAATATACCGCAGAAGCATCAAACAAATGTAGGCAAAAAAGTCCAGTGACAACATTTTCAATTCAGCGGTAAAACGGACAAATAGAGTAGCAAGTAGCAAGTAGTTTTTTGACTATCAGGTAAATTTGATCAGTATTATTATTTCAACAGTTTGAATTCACGCGCAAATCTCTGCACCTTGACAATATTAAAAACATTGTTACAATCCGCATACCACCGCACGTTTTCAAACTGTCTTAACAATAAGAAAGCGATTTCAACTGTTTGAGCGTTGGATGCGCAAGGCGCAGTGACTGGTGACGCGTAACGAGTGACTGGTAAAGCAGATTTTTGCATACAATAAGCGAGTTTTGAAAGCGCGTCGGTAGGACAGAATCCTCTTTTGAAAAAGAGCCCTTTTTTGTCCAGCCTTTTTTGGGCGATTGAAAAAAAGGGCTGGTCGGGGTTGCAGGGGGAGAAGCTCCATGCTTTACGATAGCAAAAATGGCAGGAACTGGTACATCATGAAAGAAATTGAATCCCACCCGCTGCCTTTATATAATCATAAAATGAAACCAATCGCATTCATCGATACTGAAATTGAGCCAAATAACGGGAAAATTCTGGATATTGGAGGGGTCAGCAATAACGGAGCTGTTTTTCATAAGGCTTTGGTACCTGAATTTATTTCGTTTCTTAATGGAACACAATTCGTCTGCGGTCACAACATACTCAACCATGTCACAAAGTATATCGGACAAGCGCTGAATAATGCAGGGATAGATCCGGCAAACAACATTGATACTTTGTTCCTTTCCCCATTGCTTTTTCTGTATCATGCATTATTAATGCTTTCGAATAAAATTGAACAACAGGATTAAAATAGAATTGGTGTCACAACAAATCTGCGTCTTAGAGAAATTCCGTCTGAAACAAAACAATTTTTAGATTATCACAATGAGTATATTTATGATTTGACACCGGATTAAAAGAAAGATTAAATCGCAACGGAAAAAATCATGGAACAATCAATCACACTTAACATACCGTCAGTGATATCCAATGAAGAAAAGGAACTAATTCTGGGGGTATTTACCTCTATGGATGGCTGGCTCGCTGCGAATAATGGATATTTCTGGTATGGAAACAGTCCGGATTCCCCTTATATTTATGCCGAATTTCAATCCGGAGGTCTTGTGGTCACTGGTTGTGTCGATGAAGTCCTATGGATCGGCTGGATTATTAAGTTCTGTGCGAAATTATCGATCGCGCTTCAGCGGGAAGTTTACGATGCTGGAATAGGGGAGTGGACACAATGAGAAATGAAGGAATCATGAATCCTGTCTATCACAGAAATCATACAAATCACGGTTCGGACAAATAAAGAATACTGAAACCAGCAGCCAGAATTCAGTATCTATGAGAGGTTTTGACTATCAGGTAAAATTTGACAATACTGACACATTGTGAAGATCATTATAAAATTGATGAATATGAGGTGCTTAAATGATTAGAATTTTATTAGCCATACTTTTTCTTTTGCAGGGTATATATGCTGCAAGTGTTCCATCAGAAATACAGCAGGCGATTTCAGATGCATTGTCGGGTAAGAGTGTTTTTCAACATTTCGATTTAAATAAGGTTTCCTGGGGTTTTGATTCAACAACTACATTAAACGAAATAAAACCTGGAGAGCCATTTCAAATGTATTCCATAAGTCAAATAGATTTCGAAGAGGCGGATGACGAGATCGCAGTAGACTCATTAATAAAACCAGCTCGTTGGTATGTTCCGCTGTATGTTGATGGTGAATTAATGCAAACAGTCATGGTAATAGGTAAAGGTTTTGAAACTAATGAAAAATGGTCTGCTGGTATCTTTTCACTAAAAACGCTTATTCAATCCTGGGATCTGATAAAAAAAGCCTGGCCAGAAAGTAAAGGCTTTCACCCACGGCTCATATATATATCTGAACCGTACGAGAATACTCTTTGCTTCGATGTTCCAGAGAAAGAGGAATCCAATCTTACAATTATTGGAAAATTCTATTTAGGCTTCACACCATCACCAGACATTACTGACTTCACAAAACTTTCGACAAGTAAAGAAACTTTTAAAAGTATTAAAGCACGTATAGCAGAAACACTTAGACGAAGTGATTCGTTATGGGCAGAAAAAACAAGGGTAAATGATTCTCTTGCAAACCTCAGGGAATTGGCGACCGAGCACCTATGGAAACAACATGAGATGTCAGGTAATAAAGATCCGGTGATAACTGATTCTGTTGTAAGTTCCTGGTGGAATAATTTGCTTGTAGCCGCAGATAAAGCCATTATTCCTCAAAATATGAGCAAACAGGATCTCAAGGTTCATAAACCAGAGAAATATATTGAGATAGGGAGAAGACTATTTAATGCAGATGAAAATAATAGCGTCGAAATTGATCATCAAATTTTAATCAATGCACAACCACTCAGAATCGAAACGAAACCAATTGATAAGATTATTACAAAAGCAAAAGACCATTGGTATGTACTCTATGCAAAGGATGGTACGGGTTTTGTACGTATTGGAAGTACTGGCCCATTGTTACTTGTCGATGCGCCATATAAGGAAGGACAAAAATGGGGTTTGGGAGGTTCGCGTTCCAGTTATGGAAAACCGGAAAATGGAGCAGACCTGATTGAAATCTCAACCTTATCACCATCCGATTTAGCTATCAGATGGAGAGTAGAAAAAGCCTTTCTGCAAATCCACACAGAAAGTGAAGAACCAATACATTATAGAATATCTTTTGTTTCAGAATTACCGAAGGAACGAACGGGTGGCAGATATGGACCTGGAGTTGCAGCAGATAATTACATTATGGCAGTAGCAAGGGGAGATCTTACAGATCTGTACAATACAACACGTAAGAAAAATTCAGTAAAAGATGCCAGAAAACTCAGAAAAAAACTATTTGGTGTAGATGAAAATATAGAGATCGGTTCTACTCATAGGAAACCTGGTGCATTAGAAGCAAATGCAGAGGGAAAGCTCCATGTTCAGCATATCATAGTGGCTGCAAGAAGTAATGGCGAAATGAGAAAAGGGTGGGCATTTGAAATAATATGTATAAAAAGAGATGGCTTATGGCTTGTTGCTGATGCGTATCCAGATCCTGAGCTAAATGATAAACAGGTAAATGATATAGTAAACCAGGATTTTAACAAATGGAATGAGGGACGGTAGAGGTGGCTGATAAGATGAGAATTATGGTAGGAGCATTAACGCACGGGTGCCCTTAACAAAATAGTGTAAAATAAAAGATAGACTCGTTGCCTTGAACTTAAGTTCAGGTTTCAAAAGTATCCTCACGATTTGCGAATTGAGATATTTAAATTTTGATGGTTTTTTATTCTTAGTAAAAAGCCTGTTTAAGGAATTCGTGATAGCGAATTTGAAAAAGTGCAAACCAGATTATACGTGCTGAAAAAGAAAAAACCAAATGAAGCAATCAAATGAAAATAAATTAACAAAAGGCGATTTACCAAAAGTACTACTTCGTGTTAGTCCTGCATTTAAGTTTTGTTTTCTAAGATTCTTAAACGAATAGAAGAATAGTGGTGAATACCCGTGTTATTTAGTTCTACTTTGTTGAATTGAAAATGGCAAAAAGCAAAAAAAATAATTTATATTTATCAATAAGTTAACATTTGTAATACTGTGGGTTTTGTACATCTATTCAGGATGTTTATGAAACCCCCCCAAAAAAAGGATTTTCTTTAAAAGTAAACGTTTGTCAATCTTTTAGAGAAATGGTACCGCGTTTTATGGATTTTTGTGATTCTTATTTCATTGATGCTACAAATTATGATCCAGAAGGATTGTTATTTCATATACACAGGAACTTTCTGAATGTTTTGGATAAAAATGGAAATGTTGAAAAAATTTCACCAGAAGCTTTTTCGTGAAGGGAATCACCCGCTACTTCAGGAAAACTCCTTTGATTCTGACCGGGGATCAGATCCAGGCGTACCTGCTTCATCTTACTAAGGACAGGAAATATGCCCCCACCACGATCAACCTCACCATTGGCGCGCTGAAGACCTTTTATATCATTCGACGGTTTCTTCTTCATGTACTACCAAAAGGTTTTGTAAGAATACGGTACTTCGGTTGTAAAATCCTGCGTTTGCATGGCAAATCAGCCATCTTCTATATTGTTTCTGGCACCATTCTGTTTATCCGTCAGGTATTGAAAACCCATAGCTGAACGCTGTATCCGTGCAGAGAACGACTTCGTTCAAAGATCGGTTTTAAGGCTGGTCTTTTTTTGTTGGGGAAGATGCAAAAAAAATCCTTTTTAGGGTATATTATCGGTAGTTATTGGAGGTGATTATGTGTAAGAAGTTCTTGTTTGCGTTACTATTTGCCTTGTTGGCTGCCCAGGCATTTGGTTCAGTCTATTATGTGTCCACCGACGGAAACGATGGCAATGCAGGTTCAATGGCAAAGCCCTTTGCATCTCTCAATAAGGCGAATGCCGTTGTGACTCCGGGCGATACCGTGTGGATTCGTGGCGGTGTCTATTACCTGCGAGATACGGTTTATGTCAAGAGCTACCAAATGACGGCGGGCATTCACCTGACCGCCAGCGGCGAAAGCGATGATAATCGTATTCATTACCTTGCATATCCAGGCGAACGGCCGATTTTTGACGGAAGTAATCTCCTGATTGGGGTTGCTTACGATCATGATGGTTCGGTTGATAGCGTCATGTACACCTCGCCAATTGTGATCGAAGCGAAATACCTGCATTTGAAAGGGTTCGAAGTTCGCGGCGTTCCCATGAAGCATAATTCAAATTCTGGTATTTATATTCTTTATAGCAAGCATATCTTCCTGGAGCAAATTGACAGTCACCACAACAGCGGTCCAGGATTCTTCGTCAACGACGGGCGTGCTAACGGCGGCGGTCATTATTTCTTGAACTGCGATGCCCACGACAACTACGATCCCACCGGGCGCCAGGGCGATGGTGAAAATGCCGATGGTTTCGGCGTGCATTACCAGGAGAGTGGTGATACCACCAAGTTCTTCGGGTGCCGTTCCTGGTGGAACAGCGATGATGGTTATGATTTTATTAATCAGGAATTCCCCGTAGTTGTGGAGAAAAGTTATGCCATGGGGAGTGGCTACAGCGATTTCGGAACCAAATCACCGATAAACGGAAATGGTGGCGGTTTCAAGATGGGGGAAAGCACGATGGGCAAGGGGCGCCATTCCATCAAGTATTGCGTCGCCTGGAAAAACAAGGCCTCCGGCTTTTATGCAAACTACACCAGCGTCGGTAGCATATGGTACAACAATACCTCCTACAAAAATGGTGATCGTTCCTTTAATATGGCGTCTACGACCTATGATGCTTCGGGTACCCGTACCGCTGATGTTGCCGTGTTGACGGGTGAAAAAGCCCACGTGCTGAAAAACAACATTGCCTACCCGAACTCGCTTTCCCAAATCGGGAAATGCTCGGTTGGTGAAAACCTTTCTCAGACCGTAGAATGCACGGCTGGTGAAAACAATACCTGGAACCTGAATCTTGATTTGACTGAATCGGATTTTTTGAGCGTCGATGACCCGAGCATGACCATTACGGGTGAGGATCTCTCGACGATAGCGGGGGTGCTAGGCCCGCGCAAGCCCGATGGCAGTCTTCCAGAGGTAGACTTCCTGAAACTTAAGGCAGACAGTCGCGCCATTGACAATGGGGTGGATGTCGGGGCACCGTTTGCCGGGAACGCTCCAGACTTGGGAGCGTATGAATATTCATCCGGTTCCGCAAACGGAACATCGTCTATTGTAAAGAATCTTGAAATATTTGCAGAAAAGTCAAGTTCTACAAGCGTGTTTGACATGCAAGGACGCTACTTGGGAACCTTGCAGGCAGAACTGCTGCGTAGTGGAAACATAGCCGATGCTTTGCAGAAAAAATTCAAGATTCCTGGAGTTTACTTGGTGCGATGCGAACATACAATACAAAGAGTAAACGTAAAGTAGAGACTAGTGTATGCGTACGATTTGACTTGACATAGCCCGTTTTACTACTACACAAATGCATACTAAAATATAAGTTTAGTCAATAGGAAAAATTTTCGCGGTTCAGATTATTGAACGATAAACGCATAATTAATTAACAAAAGGCGTAGGAATTACTCAGAATTGAAATCTAAACAAAAAGAACATCTCATCAGGACTATTTCACATTTGTAAATATCGCACATTTTAAAATTCAAAAAATCATCTCTATCAAAAAAATCATACAAATCACAGTTCGGACAATTTGCGAAAACGAATGTGACAACGCAACATGTAATCCGCCCTCACAGCGCTTGAGAGCAACATACCCGTAATCCGTTGCAACCAATTAAGAAAATCTGTAAAGGAATTGAATCCAACCCGCCGCCTTTATATAATCATAGAATGAACACAATCGCATTCATTGATACTGAAATCGAGCCAAACAGCGGGAAAATTCTTGATATTGGAGGGGTCAGCGATAACGGCACTTCATTTCATAAGGCTTCGGTACCTGAATTTATTTTGTTTATTCATGGAACACAATTCGTCTGCGGTCACAACATACTCAACCATGACACAAAGTATATCGGACAAGCGCTGAATAATGCAGGAATAGATCCGGCAAATATCATTGATACCTTGTTTCTTTCCCCTTTGCTTTTTCCGATAAAGCCGTATCATGCTTTATTAAAGGATGACAAGCTTCAATCGGAATCAATTAATAATCCTTTGAACGATTCCTACAAGGCGAAAGACCTTTTCTATGATGAAATTGCAGCTTTCAGCCGGATTGACGAAACGTTCAAAAAAATATTGTATCTGCTGCTGCATGATAAAAGGGAGTTCCAGGCTTTTTTCCGTTTTGTTTCCTATGGCTGCGCATACACCGATATTGGTAACCTCATTCGTCAGGCGTTTAAAGGTGAAATTTGCGAAAATGTAGACTTGACAAAAATTATTGCAGAGCAGCCCATTGAACTGGCGTACTGCCTGTCTCTGATTTCTTCGTTTATTCATCACCTGGAAATTCATTCAATTACACCGCCCTGGGTGTTAAAAACGTATCCGGATGTTGAACAGCTAATGTTTCGCCTGCGCAATAAACCGTGTATCCGCGGATGTGATTATTGCAATGATGCGTTGAATATTTCTAAAGGCCTGAAACAATTCTTTGGATTTGATTCATACCGCACCTATGGCGGGGAACCGCTTCAGGAGAATGCGGTACAGGCTGCCGTTGACGGAAAATCCCTGCTTGCGGTTTTTCCTACCGGTGGAGGTAAATCGATCACCTTTCAGGTACCCGCTTTAATGAGCGGTGAAAGTGCTAATGGATTGACCGTTGTAATCTCCCCGTTACAATCACTTATGAAAGATCAGGTTGACAACCTAGAAAGACAGGGAATTACTGCCGCAGTCACTATAAACGGTCTGCTTGACCCAATCGAAAGGGCAAAATCAATTG
This sequence comes from Fibrobacterota bacterium, assembly GCA_023459055.1. Classification (GTDB taxonomy): domain Bacteria; phylum Fibrobacterota; class Chitinivibrionia; order Chitinivibrionales; family Chitinispirillaceae; genus JAAZBG01. The sequence continues at coordinate 6,830 of JAEWVR010000021.1, read as the reverse complement.
AAAGGGTTGAAGACGGTTCGGCATCATTGCTATACATCTCCCCGGAAGCCTTGCGCTCGAAAACAATAGAACGATTGATGCTCGGCAGAAAGCTTGTTCGATTTGTAATTGATGAAGCTCACTGCTTTTCATCATGGGGCCAGGATTTCAGGGTTGATTATCTGTATATCGGGGATTTTATTAAATCGATCCAGGAAAAGAAATGTCTTGCGGAACCAATCCCTGTTTCGTGCTTTACTGCAACTGCAAAGCAGAAAGTCATTGCTGATATAAGAGATTATTTCAGGGAAAAGCTTTCAATCGATCTCGAACTTTATACGTCAAAGGCATCAAGGACAAACCTTCACTACAAAGTTTTTGAAAAACAGGACGAAGAGGAGAAATATCAGGCGGTCAGGGATTTGATTGAGGAAAAGAATTGTCCGACAATCATCTATGTTTCACGGACTCATAAAGCAGATACACTCGCAGAGCGGCTGGCTAAAGATGGGTTTAGTGCCAGATCGTACCATGGCAAGATGGATAAAAAGGAAAAATCCGCAAACCAGAATGTGTTTATTGATGGTGCTGTTCAGATCATGGTGGCGACCTCTGCCTTTGGAATGGGAGTAGACAAAAAAGATGTCGGGATGGTTATCCATTACGAAATATCCGATTCGCTTGAAAACTATATCCAGGAGGCAGGAAGAGCGGGCCGGGATGAAAATATCGTCGCCGATTGTTTCGTGCTTTTCAACGATGAAGATCTTTCGAAGCATTTTGTAATGCTCAACCAGACCAAACTTTGCATAAAAGAGATTCAGCAGATCTGGAAGGCTATTAAAGAGTTGACACGACTCCGTTCCACGGTTTCCAATTCAGCGTTAGAGATAGCACGAAAAGCTGGTTGGGATGATAGTGTCATGGAAATTGAAACACGGGTAACAACAGCCATTGCGGCACTGGAGGATGCCGGTTATTTAAAACGCGGTCAGAACATGCCCAGAGTTTTTGCCGACAGTATCCTCTCTAAAAATGCGCAGGAGGCGATTGACAAAATAAATGCATCGGTCAGGTTTGATGAAAAGCAAAAAGAGAATGGCATTAGAATTATAAAGAAGCTTTTATCAAGCAGAAGCAGAATTCATCCAACCAATGAAAGTGCGGAATCAAGAGTAGATTATATTAGTGATCATCTGGGCATAGAAAAAGGGGAAGTGATTAACATTGTAAATCTTCTTCGTGAAGAAAAGATACTGGCTGATACTAAGGATCTTACTGCATTTATCAGGAGAAGCGAAAACAGAAACCGCTCGTTAAGTATTGTTGAATCATTCGGCAAAATTGAAACCTACCTGCTTTCCGTTCTGGACGAAGAGGAAAAAACATTTCATATCAAGGAACTTAACGAAAATGCTGAATTAGCTGGTTGCAATGGTGTAACTACCACTAAGATTAAAACTGTATTTAACTTATGGGCAATCAAAAACTGGATACGCCGGCAGAACCTGGAGTATTCTAAAAATCATTTTGCAGTAAATTGTCTATACCCCAAAAAACAGCTCAGGGAAAAACTGGAAAAGTGCAAGGTACTGGCAAAGTTCATAGTTGAATATCTTTACGAAAAAGTCAACAGGAATTCTCAGGCTGAGGATTCAGGCAAAGAAGAAGTACTGGTTGAATTTTCGGTTCATGAACTTAAACATGCTTATGACGCAAGTGTGAACCTTTTCAAGCTCGATGTAGACATTAAAGACATTGAAGAGGCTTTGTTTTACTTGTCGCAAATAGAGGCACTTAAAATTGAGGGTGGTTTTCTGGTTGTCTACAACAGTTTAACCATCGAACGTTTAGAACAGGATAACAAAAAGAGATACACCAAAGATGATTATGTCAAGCTTGGGCAGCATTATGAAAACAAGGTTCAGCAAATCCATATTGTAGGCGAATATGCCAGGAAAATGATTGATGATTACAGGTCAGCATTACAGTTTGTGGAGGATTATTTTCACTTAAATTATACCTCTTTTCTTCAGAAATATTTCCCTGGAAGCAAGGCGAACGAACTCAGGTTGAAAATGACTCCCACCAAATTCAAACAACTGTTTGGAGAATTGTCGGCAACACAATTAAAGATCATCAACGACAATGAATCAAGTTACATAATAGTTGCGGCAGGACCCGGCAGCGGTAAAACAAAGGTATTAGTGCATAAGCTTGCGTCACTTCTTTTAATGGAAGATGTAAAGCACGAGCAATTACTGATGCTCACTTTTTCCAGAGCAGCAGTAACGGAATTCAAGACGCGGTTGCTTGGGTTAATTGGCAATGCGGCAAATTATGTTGAGATAAAAACATTTCATTCCTATTGTTTTGATTTGCTTGGCAAGGTGGGAACGCTGATAAAATCGGATGAGATTATTAAGAATACGATAGAAAATATCAACAATAAAAGTGTTGAAGCATGCAAAATAACAAAATCCGTTCTGGTGATTGATGAAGCTCAGGATATGAATGAGGACGAGTTTAATCTCATATATACCCTGATGGAACAGAACGAAGAGATGAGGGTAATCGCGGTAGGAGATGATGATCAGAACATTTTCGAATTCAGAGGCGCAAGTCAAAAATATCTTGAGATGTTTATTAAGTCAAAGAGAGCTGTCAAATATGAACTGGTTGAGAATTACAGAAGCAAGAATAATCTTGTTGAGTTCAGCAATCAGTTTGTAACGCAGATTACGCATCGTTTGAAAAACATGCCGATCGTAGCGAAGCAGAGGGATAACGGGACAATAAAACTGGTTCGTTATCATAGTGACAATTTGATAACGCCGTTGGTGAATAATATTCTTACCTTCCCACTTACAGGAACAACCTGTGTATTGACAAAAACAAACGATGAAGCGTTACAGATTACCGGATTGCTTTTAAAAAACCATATACCGGCTAAACTGATCCAGACCAATGATGGGTTTAACCTTTACAATCTGTCTGAAATCCGCTACTTTTTAAACAACCTTAACTTTTCGGATGATAATTCCATTATTAGCGATGATATCTGGAATAATGCAAAGCAGGAACTTACAACAAGATTCTGTAACAGTACAAAACTGGATCTATGCAGTAACATTATCGGGGCGATTGAAGCAACCAATCCAGTTAAGAAATACAAATCCGATCTCGAAGTTTTTATCCGTGAGTCCAAATTGGAAGATTTTTTTAATGTAAACGGTGAGACGATATTCGTTTCAACAATTCATAAAGCAAAAGGGAAAGAGTTCGATAACGTTTTCATAATGCTTCAGAACTATAATCCTGATACGGACGATGCAAGGCGACAATTGTATGTTGCCTTGACAAGAGCTAAGAGTAATCTGGTTGTTCATATGAACTCGCATTTCCTTGACTACATTGCAGTAGAAAATAAAAGGCATTTTGTGGATAAAGGCATCTATTCACCGCCAAACGAAGTAACTATAGACCTGACTCATAAAGATGTCTGGCTGGACTATTTCATAAACAGGCAGCCTCTCATTTCCCAGCTTATAAGCGGAGATACATTAGTTTTAAATGGAAATGAGTGTTTGAACCCCAAAGGACAACCGGTTTTGAAATTTTCGAAAGATTTTATCAAGCGAATAGAAAGCATGAATGAAATGCACTACACATTGAAATCAGCAAAAGTGAATTTTGTTCTTTACTGGCGAAAAGAGGGTGAGGAAGATGAAGTGAAAATTATTTTACCGGAGCTTTATTTTGAAAAGGTTGATAAACATTAGTGTTTTAGTGTTAATTGGCGTCGTTTGAATGAAATCGAAACTTGACTTGAATAGTATTAATCAAACGATTCGGATGCGGTGCTGATCGTTTGTTTATCATGTATTGGTATGAAAATAAAGACTCTCAAAAAAACAGAAATAAATGAAATGATTTCAATTTATGGTAAACTTTGAGTCACTTTCAATTGGAAGTAAATACGATAGACCAACATTATCAAAACTTTGGGGTTATAAATCGTATAATGCTATTAGCAGAGGTGTTTTTTCACCTCAAGGTATGAATGTACTCATTTTTTTTATTACAAAAGAGAAGCAGGATTCTCTTACTCAATATGAAGACCATATAGAAACAGATATCCTTTTCTGGGAAGGCGAGAAAGGACATGGTACAGATCAAAGAATAATTGCAAGAAAAGATCAAATTCATATTTTTTACAGAGACAGACACCATAGTGATTTTACCTATGAAGGTAGGGCTGTTCTCAGAAGTTATCATTTGTTTTCTGATAGGCCTTCCAAATTTACATTTGATTTAATAGACATTAAAGTTGAAATAGAAGATATAGTTGCTGAAATCAGAGGCGAGTATGGTATTCCTGAAACGGAAAGAGAAGCTATCATTAAAAGCAGGATAGGACAAGGGTTGTATAGAAAAAGGGCAATCGATTTGTGGAAATCGTGTAGTGTAACCGGATTCACAAAAGAAAGAATACTGATTGCTTCACATATAAAACCCTGGAAATTATCAAACAATGATGAACGTGTAAACCCATACAATTCATTATTGTTAGTCCCGACATTAGATAAACTATTTGACAATGGTTATATTGGATTTGAACAAACAGGAAAGATAATGCTTTCGAATAAAATTGAACAACAGGATTGGAATAGAATTGGTGTCACAACAAATCTGCGTCTTAGAGAAATTCCGACTGAAACAAAACGATTTTTGGATTATCACAATGAGTATATTTATGATTTGGTACCGGATTAAAAGAAAGATTAATTTGCAACGGAAAAAATCATGGACACTGCTTCTAAAAAAGATCTGCTTGCTGTATTTAAGGAATTAGGTTATGAAATTAAGTAAACAAGAAACCTATGTAGCTGATATAAAACAGATACTTGAGCAAGCGAGGATAAAAACCTATACAGTTATCAATTCAGCCATGGTTGAAGCGTATTGGTTAATAGGTCAGCGAATAGTTGAGGAAGAACAAAATGGACAAAGCCGTGCCGGTTATGGCGAAGCTATTCTGAAAAAACTTTCAATCGCACTCACCTCGGAATTCGGTAAAGGTTTCTCGTATGCTAACCTTCGTAATTTCAGGCAGTTTTACCTTACATACCCAGACCCTGAAAAGTGCTACGCATTGCGTAGCAAATTAACCTGGACGCACCACCGCCTGATAATGCGGGTAGAAAACCCCGGTGCACGCGAGTATTATTTGAAAGAATGCGAAACACAAAACTGGAGTTCACGAGTTTTAGAACGGACAGCTTTGCATTAAATACGATTTCACTTACCCAGAAAATAGATTGATTGAATTGGCGAAAGCTGTTAAAACACTCGTAGAAAGTCAGGCAAAATATCCCGAATGGAATAAACGGGAGGATATTAAATAGGCATTAAAAGTAGGTCTCATTCTATTGTTAGACGAGTTTGGATATCCGCCAGTAGAACGTGATGAAGTATATGTAGAAATATTCGAACAGGCAGAGAATTTTAAAAAGAATCAGAAATAAATCTTGAAAAAATATATCTATATCGATTTTGAAAACATTAACAATCTCACATCATTGGTTGACATTGATGGAAAGTATTTCATATTTGTCGGTGCGTCACAAAAAACAATAAACGCAGATCTGGTTTTAGCATCAAACAAAAAAAATGTTGAATGGATTAAAATCAGTGGTAATGGTAAGAACGCACTTGATTTTCATATTGTCTATACATTATCAATTCACAGTACCGAAAAAGATATTGAACATATAATTCTTTCAAAAGACACCGGATTTGATCCTCTTTTGTTAACGCTCAGGGAGAAGAAAATACAGGCTAAAAGATTAACAAATCTAAAAGACATGAATAATGAAAGTAAGGGTCATCCCGAAAGTGAACTAATCGACAAAATTATTAGCAACAAAAAGAAAATCAACAAAACAAATCGGCCTCAATCGGTTAAAAAACTCGAATCACATATTAAATCATTAGAAAAGACACTTGACGATGCAAAAGCGCATGAGCTTGTTGAAGAACTTTTCAGGAGAAATCTCATAAGTTCCACAAATACAAGCAGGATTAAATATATAGATTAATTTGAGTTGGGTGATTTTAATTTGAATTTATTAAACGGCTGAATAGATTGCCCTTGTAAGAACAATTTATGTCATGTCCCCATCATATTTTCCTGTTGTGCACAACCACCCAAACAAAAAGGCAGGTTCAACGTATCTGCAATTTGAAAATGGCCAGGTTAAGCAGTTTACTTTGGCAGAAAACTGGAAAGCTCGTAACGGTGCGATGTTGTTAGCAGGGACAGTTGTTGAAATCTATAAAAACGGTAAAGAGAAAGCATTTACATTGGCAGAAGACTGGACCCATCCAAGTGGCGCAGTTCTGCAATCAAATACTCAACTATGCTTCGACAATGAAAGTAATACTCTTGTTGGCATATTGGCACAAGACTTTCATAATGAGGATGAAACGTTAAATAGCGGAATAAAAGTTGCAATAACAGATGAAAAAGGGAAGTATACAATTATTTCGGCAGATGCTTTCGCCCGTAAAACCGAAATAAGACGTCAAAAGGGAATTCATGTGATCATAAGTGATGATGAAAATCTGCTAAAAAGTATTAAAAACGACAATGTCATGTTATGGAGCTATAGGGATAAAAAATTCTATAGACATTATAATGATGTAAAAGAACTCTATGAAGTGCATATTCCGGCGTATTCGGCACCCTAATCCGGCCGTATTCGGCAGGGGATTCCGGAGCTATTCGGCACCCCCTGCGATTTCAAAGAAAAGCGACACTTTTTACAGTATAGTTTATGAGTTGTTTT
>JAEWVR010000020.1 GCA_023459055.1 Fibrobacterota bacterium | reverse complement strand
CGCCCCCTAAATCCCCCGCAGGGGGACTTTGAGAGCAGAATAGCTTGTTTAGCCTATTTCTTCAAGTCCCCCTGCGGGGGATTTAGGGGGCGAGTCTTACGTGTAAATCTTAAGTTAACGACATTGGGGGGCGTCTTATGCCTGGCACAGTATTCTAATCGTCTTAACAATGCAATATACGCACTCCAACACCTCAGCTCAGCTATAATCAGTAGTAGTCCGGCATGATGCGCCTGTAAAATTTAAGTACTCCGACCTGCGGTATGATTTCTATCGTAATTACTCACTAAATCATGTATAATACATGAGACACTATCATACGGAGACACACTATGTCTGGATACATGAAGCTTTTGATAGTTTGTGGCATTATTTTTCTGGTAGTTAAATTTCATCAGCAGTTTATCAATTATCTTGTCTCATCATCCGATCTGACAAAAAGGATAATGACCAAATATGAAATAGATCAGCTCGAACACCAGATATTCCTTGACTTCACAGCAAATAATATCCCGATTCCATCAAAAAATGAATTCCAATGGCGTGATTATATCAGAGAAAAAAATAAAAGCAAAAAGAATGTAGCCCGGGATCCATCCATCGACCTCTGGGGTATACCCTACCAGATCAGACCATCATCATCAGTTTCGCTCGACCTGCCAGCGGGCCTGATGATACGGAGTGCCGGTCCTGATACTATCTTTTACAACGATGATGATCTTTTTATTGTCTGTAAAAGTGCAAGTGGCAGATAGTAGAAATCACCTGGTGTACTTTTCCCTTAAGCCGTAACAATAATCTTATCGAAGCCAGTACACTGAATTCGCATAACAGGTTTGCAATTTTATACCTGGTGGATGTATATTTAGATTAAGTGGGTTGTCTGATAACCTGACAGTTCTTTTAAATTTTGGGGGTGTATTGGCTATCGACGGGATACAGGGGATAGCGGGCAGCATGTCGAGGATATCGGTTGGCCTCGTAAATCATCCGGTAAACTATAATTGCAGAAGATTATTCTTACGCAATCGCTGCTTAATTAAAGCGGCAACTCGGGCAGGGATCGCGCTTATTTCTGTCTGAGCAATTAATGCGCTGGTTTGAATGAGGGTGTTGGCATTCAGATGAGATAAAAAATACTGGCTGTATTGTAAGCGTGTCTCTCCGCGTACAGTATGGCGAGATCAATAGAAAGGCTAAACATGTAGCGGCCCATATTGAATGTTTTCCGGACAGGGGTTCAACTCCCCTCACCTCCATTTAAGAATTTAGCCCGTTTTCCAGAAGCCAGGAGAACGCGCTCTTTTCTTGTTATTTCAAACACAATCAGTTTTTTACAAGCCTAACCCTCTTTCTGGCTCTTTCGTCTATTTTCCAGCTTTTTCTGCAACTTGCGTTACATTAAATTGACATTTACTCATCACTCGGGTGTACACTTAAGGAAATGTTTTCAAAGTTTTTTTTATGCCGACGTTGTATCGCCATGGTAGATTTCCTTTCCGTTTGACAATAGTACTGTCTGCGAGCTTCACAAATGATTGTTCGCCGGGAACTGCTCAGTTTTGAATTTCAGGAGTTCTATCTGGACAAACAAAAATAGGGAGCGACCTCATTCCCAACCTATCACAAAACCCGGTTTTGCACCGGGCTTTTAACTTTGCAGCAAACGTCTCTGCAACAGAGCCTGCATATCTCGCCGACCGTCAGCGATGACCAACACATACACCCGGTCTTCGATCACGCGGTATATGATGCGATATGGCTTGAAGTAGATCTCCCGAAAGTCACGAATGCCTAACGCCAGCAGTTCCTTCGGAAAAGAGCCGCGATACGGTTCGCTGTCCAAACTTTGGAAAACGCGTTCAATCTCGCCAAGCACGTAGTCAGCACGGTCATCCACAGTGTGAGTGTTCAGATAATCGTATAGCTCTTCAAGGTCAGCGGCAGCATCGTCCGTCAAAAAAACAGCAAAGCTCATTACTTGCTGTTCCTGCGGGCACGGATACGACTAAACACATCTGCAGCTGGCTGGACGCGACCCTCTTCGACCTGCTTGGAACCAAGGGCAAGAATCTTTAGAAGCGCCATCGTCTCTTGACTCTGCTCGTAGCTGGAAATGTCCTGCATGACCACCTTTGCTTCACCGTTCTGGGTGATGATCAGCGGTTCAGTGCTTTCAGACATGGTTCTTACAATTTCGGCAGTATGGGCCTTCAAATAACTGATCGGCCTGATCTGGGTTGAGTATTTCATACGACACCTCCTATGTCTAAATATAGACCATAAACGGGTCAAGTGCAATCTATTTCGAATCGGACAGGGTCAAGTGCAATCTATTTCGAATCGGACAGGGTCCAGCACGCTTCCGGGGCGTTTCTTTTTGCCCTCGACCATATTCTCCGGGGCAGTTTGCGCCTTTACGATGGGTACCGGGATGGCAATAAACAGGCTAAACTGAAGAAGCTGGATAAGCTCTCAGAGTCCGTAACCGACTGGAAAGAATTTAACAAACATGAAGTTTTCAAAGAGCAGATCATTGAGGCACATGGCCACAAACGAAGCTTCTGGTCAAGATATGTGAAATGATTACAAGTAAGTGACCAACATTTAGAAATTGGTGTCTGCCTGGCAAAACAGTTAAATGGCTAGTAAAACCATTAATAATCGGCATATGGCTGGTAAAACCATTACAATGACTGCCGCTGTAGAATTACATTTCCATAATGAAAAAGTAATAACACTCTGTGAAGCATCAACAGCACCTTGTGACAAACTGCTACAGAGTTTATAAACAGGCCTTAAAAGAATTTGATACTTTTAAAATGAAGAGAATTCTTAATATCTGTTCTTGACAAAAACAAGACTATCGTGACAAACGTCATTTAATCTGCTCAAGACTCTTAAGCAACGCCGCACAAGCCCGCTCCATGTCCCGGTTCAGAACATTATTGTCTGTTTTGATCGTTGTAATTTTCCTGATAATGCGAATCGCATCCTCTCGCGGTACACCCTTTTTTAATGAATCTATCAAAGTATAATATTCCCGCGACTGATCACCGGTGTATTTTGCAAACCTGATCATTGTGCGGTAACTTTTTCCTCTTAGCCGCAGATCACTATCAAAATGCAGTTCATCAATAGCAGCTTTCGGTCCAAATATACTTTTCAGGTTAACAATCGTTCTTGACATAAAAGGCAGATTTGATTTGTCATTAGTCATATACTTTCTACGCGCTGATACATTTTTTGTCAGACTGTCTTCATACCGTGCATAGAATCCTGTGGTGCAGGCAACTCCGAATTTATGAAGTATATCCCGTGATACATACCCATGCAGCGATTTTCCATCCCGTTCCCCGGTATAATGCCGGTTGGATTCACCGATACAGGCCAGTGTAATATCAAGATATTCTTCATCAGGAACAGAATCCATAACGGAAGAATGCAGCTGTTTTATCACCAGAGAATCACTGTACATTGCATGTTTCAAATCCTCTTTTGTCAAACGAATATACAATACAGCATTCCATAGACCGTAATTGGTTCTGGACGAATCGGTAATATCAACATTAAATGGTTTTATAATGTCATCAGTAGTACCGCTTTTTGCAAAGTTACTCAGATATGTGGATTCATCACCACAATGATCATACATCCCCAGCTGATCATTACGGTTAGATACAAGACGTTTATGAAGCGCCAGATGTACAGGACGGATATTTTTCAGATCGTCAAACAGCGTATACGCCTTTAAATCATCATTAAACGTGACTGTACTTCCGGCAAGTGACACTGTTTTTACAAATAATGATGGATGTGAAAATGGTGCCTCTATGAGCCGGTTGTTATAAAGTACATTGAATAGATGCATCTGTTCACACAGTGTCAGTTCAACAGTACCAAGGACCGATGAATAATTTGATGAAAAACGGTCATTTGACTTACTGACAATAGATACAAGTGCGGAATAAAACTCCGGCCCTGTCAGACTCTGTTTTTCCTGAAGTGATGAAATTCCCGTTCTGTCCATTAACTGCCGGACTCTGCTACTGTTGTTCCTTAATGCATTAGTAAGTCTGTACATCGTCTCAACAGCAACAATGTTATTTGAATTCGAAAGGTGATTAAAGAGAAAATCATACCCTTCAAAGGTGTCATTGTGATTATGTACATCGTAGCCATTGATATCGGGAACATTCTTGTAATTCATTCCTACTGCAACGCTGTTCTTGATAATACGGGTACGCGCCCAGAGACTGGTATCCGTATACTCCTCATCATCACTTGACATATCTGATGGAAGATAAACACCAAGATCATAATTCAGGGCATAAGTGAGCGGCTTTGCAACGCTTGAACCATTGGGCGTCTTATTAACATTTAACGATTGAAGTCTGCTTCCAAGTTTATCGCGAGAACTGTATGCAAGCAGTTTTCCGCTTTTGGAATCCATTATTGCGTATGCATAATATTGCCCGCTTACCCGCAGTGTATCCCGTTTGTAATAAAAACACGACCGCCGTATTGAATCGTTCTCCAGCTTTTTATAGCGGATGTTGCACACTATTGTATCACCACTGTGTAAAGAAGCTGTCACCCCATTATCAAACGTAAATGTCGTATCATTTTCCATAACCATCACCTGACGCATCGAATCTGATGGAATAGTTTCAGCAGAAAAGGTAAACCCTTCCCCACCGAGACGGACATCCGTACGTATTAGTGTGTCGGATCCGAATCCTCTTTTACTAACACTATTTTCAAGCAGTTTTTGAAGCCGGTAATCAAGTGTGAGCGTTATCGTACAATTGCCATACCTGCGGATAGTGCTTTCGGGATCTGCAATATCCATCTGTGCAATTTCACTACTGTTCATACCATTCTGACGGCAAATCATTTTCCAGTATTCATTGGCGAGATCAAGAACACAGCTATTTGATGTAATAACCGGCCGGGGATCGAGAAATGTCAACGTATCAAGTGCTGCGCTGATTTCAATCTCATCGTTTCTATCCCACCGGAATTGCTCTCGCAATGCCGGCATATTGGCTTTTATCTGATTTATTATTTTTTGCGGAACCTGACGGTTCCACTTGACAATGCGTGACAGATATAAACTTTGCGGAATACTCAATTTATCAGGTGTTACTCCAAAAAGGCCCATACTGATATCATGATACCCAAGCATCCCCCGTCCTGCTGTCACGCAGTGATTTACATAAAAATAAAGAATTTCATCTTTGGAGTAAGTCATCCCCAATGCCTGACTCAGCTTAAGCTCGTTCAATTTTCTTACAATACTTTTCTCTGTATATGCAAAACCGCGACGATCATATTTCATAAGCAGAAAACGTGCTACCTGCATCTGGATTGTACTGCTGCCTCTGGGATATTGAACTTTTAACGTAGTTAAAGACCGTAGTGCAGCTTTAGCGGTTGCCCGCATTATTGCAGTAAAATCATAACCATGATTGCGCGTATAGTAATGCTTATCTTCCGTTGCGATCAACGAATTCAACAATATCTCATTCAAATCATTCAGATTAACACTCGTGTGGATTGTCTGAATGTTTGCCAGAACAATTCCATTTCGATCATTTACACGTATAGTACGATTAAGACTTTTTATTTTGTTAAGCTCTGCAACAGCTGCAAGTGACGGGAAATTTTTTGTTTTACCCTGCCGTGCATTATCCCTTATATCAAACCCATTGAGTCCCGTTGTAATGGTCTGTTCAGCAAGATTCATGTCTTTATTGTCATTTATTTCCTGCCAGACGTAGCCGTAGTTTCGCGAAAGCAAACCATCCCGTTCAAGCTGAACAAGTTTTTTTGCTGAAAAATCGATATACCATTCAAAAAGGAATTCCGTACCAAAATAAAACCCGACAATAATCACTATCGAAAAAAATATTATGAGTATACCCTTTTGCTTATTCACTATTCCCATCCCGACTTATTCTGTATTTATTTTAATATATATCCGTATCACTGAAAACCTACCAGATCATACACAGCACTGACAACATTGCAGACATCACATATATATCGACAATAAGCCATATTTTTATATATAATCATGAGTGACACATTATCGTGGTGTACAGACATGATCTATTGTGCACCAGGCAGGATATAGCACCACTAATTACAATGAAATGATGCTATACCGGTATACTTTGTGAAAAGTTACATAAACCATTGACATAACATGCGGTTTTTAATCACTTTTAATCGCACGGTCTCGTGAACCTGTTCGCAATGATATATTTAGTGCAAAATAATTCTTAGGTTATACCACTATCGATTAATTTTTCCTGTACCAGCAGAAAATTGATCAGATACCATACCAGTCACACAGGAACGAAATGAAATCCTGATGTATAAAAAGGTAAGCAGGATTGATGAAAGCTACCAATTTTTACTCACTTTTTGATGAATCTCCGGCAAATCTGCGACGCCTTGCACTGATTTTGTACTCAGTTCTTGGTCCGTTTTTTATCGCAGTATTTGTAATTGCATCCAGTAAATCTGAAACAACTAAAATCGGGTTAGCGATTGCAACGATTAATCTTATAATTTCATTAGCATGGTTGTGGTTACGTCCGCGACCCAGACTTCTTGAATGGGTATTTCCCGTTTCCATTGTACCGGTTTTGGGGTGCGGAATAGCGTTTGAATCATTACACAGTAATGGCCTGGGATTTCTGCTGGTTTTAATTGCACCGATCGTCTGGGCATCCCTTCTGTACCCGGCACCAATCGTTATAACAAGTCTGGCTGTTGCGATTGGAACAGTAGCATTCACCATTTATCACGACACAAACGACCTGCTCATAACCTTTATCAACACAGCACTATTTTCAGCATTCAGCGGTTTTGTTGCATTGGTCGTATTTTACAAAGCAAAAACCCTGCACGAAAAATCGTTACAATTGAAATACAGGGATGCCCGATGGCAGTCACTTTTTTCATCGTTGACAGAAGGAGTTATTCTCCAGGACATTAACGGATCTGTAATTGAGTGTAACCGTTCCGCAGAAAATATTCTTGAGCAACGTTTTGATGAAATAAAATACCTTCCTCCCTTTTTATTTTGCAAATGGGAATGTGTTAACGAATCAGGAAGTGTGATCAAACAGGATGAATACCCTGCAGCCAGAGTTCTGTCGGAAAAGAAAGCTGTGCACAATCTTGTTCTTGGTATCTATAAAACTGAGAATAGTTGCACCTGGTTGCAAATAAACACTGTACCGGTTTACGATCCGGTGTCTAATGAACTTAAAGCGTTTGCGACATCATTTCATGACATTACCAGTCAGAAATTACATGATGAAACACTGCTTCAAAGTGAAGCCCGCTACAAGCAACTCGCAGAAATATTCCCTGAAACAATCTTTGAAACAGACTTTGATTTTAATGCCACCTATATCAACGGACATGGTTTGAAGCGTTTTGGCCTTGATCCGGATCTTAAAAACAATAAATACAATCTGCTGAATTTTGTCCACGACGACGATAAGTTAACGGTATTTAATCGTCTGATATCAAGAACATCAGGGTTTTCCGGCAGTTATATTGAATTCAAAGCCCAGGATAACACCGGGAACATCTTTGAGGCAATGGCTTATACAACACTTATTGTTAATAACGGTAAACCGGTTGGCCTCAGAGGCTTCTTACTTGACATTACAACGAGAAAACTTTTTGAACAGCAGCTTCAAAACAATGAACTGTATCTTCGTACACTTATTGACAATATCAGTGCCGGTGTCGTTATTGTTGATGCTGAAACGATGCTTATTGAACAGGTCAACTCTGCAGCACTAGCGTTGCTTGGAAAAGATTTATTACAGGTCAGAGGGCGTCACTGTAAAACATACATCTGCCCCGACATCCCTGATAGCTGTCCCATTCTTTCATCAGGTACCGATGTTGAGAATGTTGAACGGTATATTATCCGCAGTGATGGAGTGCGAATTGCGGTACTTAAATCTGTCAAAAGAATATTAGTCAACTCGCGTATAAAACTACTTGAAACATATGTAAACATTCAGAACCAGAAAGATGCAGAAAATGCACTGTTGTTAAAAAGTGACGAACTTGACCGGTATTTTAATTCAAGTATGGATCTGCTCTGCATTACCGATACTGCCGGAAATTTTATACGGGTAAATCCGGAATGGGAACGTGTACTTGGTTATGATTTATGCTATTTTAAAGGAAAAAACATTTCACATTTTATTCACCCTGATGATATCGGATATATTCTGGAAATCATTTCACAACTTGGTGATGAATCGTTGAAGGTTACCTTTGAATGCAGATACAAATGTAAAGATCATTCATACCGGTGGATTGAGTGGCGGTCGACACAAAAAAATGGCCTTGTCTATGCTGCTTCCCGAGATATCACTGACCGGAAACAGGCACTTCTTGACATTAAAAAAGTAAACCAGTTTCTGGAATTTGAAACGGCCCGCGCTAATGCACTTGCTGCTCAGGCAGAAGAGGCAAATGCTGCCAAAAGCAACTTTCTTGCAACTATGAGCCATGAGATCAGAACACCCATGAATGGCGTTATCGGTATGACACACCTGCTCCTGGAAACTGATTTGACAGAAAAGCAGCGTCATTATACACAGATTATTAAAAGCAGTGGAGATTCGCTCCTCTCATTAATCAACGACATCCTTGATTTTTCAAAAATTGAAGCAGGAAAAATTGACATTGACAATACTTCATTTGACATTCACCAGCTTCTTGACAACACAATCAACGCGTTCCGGTTTGAGGCACAGCGGAAGAGTATTGCATTAACAAGTTCTATTGACGCTGATATACCCCCCCATCTTATCAGCGACCCGCTTCGTATCAGACAGATTCTTGTCAATTTATTAAGCAATGCCTTTAAATTTACAGAACGCGGGTCCATTCAAGTACGCTGTACCCTTGACACAGTTAAAGCCGATTCATGCGTTATCAGATTTCATATATCTGACACCGGTATCGGAGTTCCCTCTGGTAAGCAGCATCTTCTTTTTACTTTTTTTTCACAAATAGACAGCAGTATAAATCGCAAATTTGGAGGTACCGGACTCGGGCTTGCCATCTCAAAGCGTCTGACTGAACTGCTTGGCGGAACTATCGGTATGGAAAGTGATTTCGGACATGGTGCAACATTCTGGTTTACAGTTAATTGCCAGATTGTCAGTAACACAGACATCCGGAGTGCACAACTTACATCAGATAATACTGTTGACACTACGTTCCTGACACATGATAACCTTGCCGGTTCAGGAATCCTGCTGGTTGAAGATTCCCTGATCAATCAGGAAGTCGCTGTGGGCATTCTAAAAAACCTCGGATTCGAAACAATAAAGATCGCATCCAACGGTTCTGAAGCGATAGAATTTTTGAAAAAGGAAACCTTTAATCTTGTACTCATGGACCTTCAGATGCCTGAAATGGATGGCTTTCAGGCGACAAAAATTATCCGTGATAATTCATCTGCGGTGCTTGACCACAATGTGCCGATAATTGCAATGACCGCCAACGCAACCCGTGAGGATCATCATGCATGCCTGAGCGCTGGTATGAATGCATATCTTTCAAAGCCATTCGATCCCGATCGACTCAAACAACTGCTTAAATCTCACTTCATGCCAAAAGATCCAGCCGCCATTCAGATAAAAAAGCAGGTACCTGAATCACCGTGCGATATGACTATTTTTGATTACAAAGGAACTATGCGCCGTTTAATGAATGATCAGACGCTTTTGCATACAATTCTTAAAATGTTCATCGATGATACTCCCTTACAATTAATCCAACTCAGGCACCATCTTGAGAAAAAAAATCTTAAAGAGCTTATTCTAAGGGCCCATTCAATAAAAGGTGCTTCAAGTAATGTAGGCGCAGAACAATTACGGCAAACTGCCGCATCGATCGAATCTGCTGCACGAGCAGAGAATATCTCGACAATTTCCGATAGTATTGTACAATTTAATGACCAATTCAGTGTTTTTGTGAAAGAGGTAGTACACTACCTTGAAACGTCAACGCACACAGGACTATAAGAATGAAATCGCTGGTAGTTGAGGACGACTTGATCAGCCGGACTGTGTTACAGGAAATGTTAAAAACATTTGGTGCTGTAAACAGTGTTACAAACGGATTCGAAGCTCTTAAGGATGTTGAAAACGCTCTCATATCCGGCGATTATTATGATCTTATCTGTCTTGACATAATGATGCCGGAAATGGATGGGCAAACGGTATTAAAGAAGATCAGGGCCATTGAAGAACAGTCTGCACTCTCCGGTGACTCATCCGCGAAAATAATAATGACCAGTGCACTCAATGATTTTGATCATATCCGCAACTCCTACGCAAATTTATGTGATGGATACCTGGTCAAACCTATTGACAAAAACAGACTAATTCTTGAGCTAAGAAAACTAGAACTGATTCAGCAGTAACTGTTGCAGTGCTATCAGATGGTACAATTCTCCTGACTTATGTACAGCTTGTGATAGAAGTTCAACACAATATCGTGCTGTATATATCATCGGTTGTACAACCTTATGCATATCCATCTCATAATACCGTGGAATTTTATTAAACCATCAATATATAGAATAACTTATTTTATAACCAGCAATTGAATTGTTACCGGGTGATGCATTCCACTCCTGCAAACGGTGCATCACTATTTCAACTAGCAGTTAAGGATCTGATTTAAATGGGATTTAAAGCAATACGCAAGCTTCCGACACCTGATGAGATTAAAGCGCTTGTACCGGTTACCGCAATGATGACTGCGGCAAAAAATTCACGGGATACCATTATCCGCAGTATTCTTGAGAAAAAAGATGACCGTTTTATTGTAGTCATAGGTCCGTGCAGCGCACATGATGAAAATGCGGTTTGTGAATATGTGGAACGTCTTGCGAAAATTCAGGAACAGATCAAAGAACGGGTTTTGATCATTCCCCGTATTTACACCAATAAACCCCGGACAACCGGTCAGGGCTACAAAGGTATGGCACATCAGCCGGATCCATCAAAGGAACCAAATATGTCTGAAGGCATTCTTGCAATCCGTAAGATGCATCTCCGGGCATTCTCCGTATCAGGGTTGACATCGGCAGATGAAATGCTTTACCCGAACAATCATCCATATCTTGACGACATGCTGAGTTATGTTGCTGTCGGTGCACGGTCAGTTGAAAATCAGGCTCACCGTCTTACAGCAAGCGGTCTTGACATTCCAGTTGGCATGAAAAATCCAACAAGCGGTGATCTGAAAGTTGCACTCAATTCGGTCCTAGCAGCACAACTGCCACATGTGTTTTCATATAACGGTTATGAAGTGGAAACATCAGGGAATCCCTATGCGCACCTTATTCTCAGAGGAGCTATTGATCATCTCAGTCAGGTAATTCCAAATTACCATTATGAAGATCTGATCAGTGTCTCGCAGGATTATGAAGACCGCAAGCTGTCAAATCCTGCAATTTTTGTTGATACCAACCATGATAACAGTGGCAAACATTACAAAGAACAATATCGAATCAGCATGGAGATATTACAAAGCCGTAAATATTCCCCCGTACTGCACAAAATGGTCAGAGGCCTTATGATCGAAAGTTTCCTTGAAGAGGGTAATCAGAAAGCCGGTGAGTCTACCTATGGGAAGTCAATTACTGATCCATGTATCGGCTGGGATGAAACCATACGTTTACTTAACGATATTGCCGAACGAAGTGTATGAAATCCCTGAGAGCACTTGTTTACCTTGAAAATACCGTTGATGCATTCACTATTACAAGAGAACAATACCTGCGGCTCAAGGATGCTCTACCGGGAATACTCTTTTACCAGGTTACATCCGATCGCGAATTTGAAGAGCGACTTCCGGAATGTGATATTGTCATATCCTGGAAATTTACAGAGCGCTGGTATGCGTTTGCGCCGCAGCTCAGGTGGATCTTTACACCGGCAGCAGGTAACGACTGGATCGTTCACGACCCATCACACCGGTCTCTCGTTGTCAATGGAACCTTTCATGGTGTTTTGATGACAGAATCGCTGTTAGGCATGATGTTATATTTCAACCGGAGATTCCGCCAGCTTATTGACAATAAGAACAAGTGCATTTTCGATCGCAATGTGCAAAGTTCAGCACCATCATTGTATGGGCAACATGTTCTGATTATCGGGTATGGTACAATCGGCACATATACCGGCGCTGTATTGTCGTCGCTTGGATGCAGTATAAGCGGTATTAAAAAATCGTTATGCACTAAAAAAGACTCTCAGGCTGCAGTGTACACATTCGATACATTACCTGAAATAATCGGCACAGCAGATCACATTGTAACCATATTACCAAATGATTCATCAACCGATGCAATCATCACACCAGATCATTTTTATCGCATGAAACGCAGCGCATTCTTCTACAATATCGGACGAGGGAACTGTTACAAAGAGGTAACACTGGTGAATGCGCTTGACAACGGATATATTGCCGGTGCAGGTCTTGACGTATTCGAAAAAGAACCACTTCCTGCAGACTCAAAACTCTGGCAGATGAACAATGTATTTATCATGCCGCATTCATCCGCAATTTGTAAATCATACCTTGACTTCTACATTGATGAGCTTGTAGGAAAGCTGTCATCATTGCAGTAATACTCGGCTCCGCCCATGTCGTTACCTTAAGATTGACATGTTGCAGCTGTGCCGGTTGCTCGCCCCCACCCCAGCTCAGAGCAGCTCTCCCCCGCAGGCGGGAGGTATAATTGTTTTTTTATCAAAAAGATATCTCCCTCCTGCGGGGGAGGTCGCTCGGCTTTGCGAGCGGGTGGGGGCGTGCGCACGAGTGTACGGCCACCTTGTAAACATCAAGTTAATAACAACTGGTGGTGGGACGTGTTTCAAATGCGATTTGATTTTACCGAGGATATTTGGTTGTAATAATCGCCATTGTATCACAGATGTGTCATTTTATCAACATACTAATAACGATCACAATCACCAATTGTAAAACTATAAACAGTACTACTGCATAAGCGATGGATATTTTACGGTTAGCATGTAAATCGGCCTGTCTATCCCCATCCGCAAATTCAACACTGACAAGTTTGTCCTCGATGCTGTTGTACACATATACACTATCAACATCATAGCAGGTGAAGTATTCAAGCAGTTGACGGCGGGTGGTGGTGTTTGATGGATTAACGCATTCGGCACCGCTTTTTGCATCAACAATCGCAGTTTTATTATCTTTTTCAACAAGAAAATCCGCGCGCAGTGTAAAACTCTGAGCCTGACCATCAATAATCATCTGCTTCTCGATATGAGCTTGTTCTTTCAGTATTGTAAAACCATTTTTGAGCAGATACTCTTTTGCTTTCTGTTCCCCATCCGCACCACCATCACGGTTATATTTAAGTGTTTTGCGTTTCTTTGCCCTGCTCAGTACCTGATTAATGACACTTCCGGCAAGGATCAGCAGTATGCCTGAAAGTAAAGCAACAACACCAATAAGAATTATCTGATTATGTTGAATATTCATAGGGGGGAAGGTATCGCATAGATTGAGAAGGGTACTACCTTCAATCTCAATCTTTACTTCAACCTTATATTATGTTTGAATATCTGAGAAAAATGGCGACAGCTTCGCACGGGAAACCGGGTTTTGAAGCAGTTTACGAAGCGACCGATCACGAATCAATCTGACACGTTCACGGGTAAGTTTGAGTTCTTTACCGATTTCTTCAAGTGTAAATTGACGTGAAAAATTGAGGCCATAATACATGCGAAGGATTCGCTCTTCACGGCTGGTAATATTCTGAAGGCAACTATCGAGAACATTACCCAGTTCTCTGCGTTCATTTTCACCATCCTGATCAGGATCTTCTCCAAGCATATCAGCCAGCGTCTTTGATGAATCTTCATCGTTGCCGGTTGAACTGACCGGTGAATCAAGCGAGACACCTTTGAGTTTCTCCATGATATCAACGATTTCACTCTCGTGGCCCTCAAACTCTTTTTCGGCAATTGTCAGGTTGTAATCTCCACAATTACGTTCAAGTGCCTGTTTGAATTTGTTGATCAAAGCAATTTTATTTGGAGGTATACGAACAGTTCCTGCCTGTTCAAAGAGTGCTTTCTGAATGGATTGTCTGATCCACCATACGGCATAGGAGATAAACTTAACATTCATGTTCAGGTCGAAACGCTTTGCAGCTTTAAGGAGGCCAATGTTGCCCTCATTGATAAGTTCGAGGTAACTCAACCCTCTCCCGCGATAACGCCGTGCGACACTCACAACAAACCGTAAATTTGCAGTGATCAGCTTATCAATCGCACCATCCTCATCGTTCTGAACGCGGACCACAAGATCCCGCTCCTCTTCATCAGTGAGAACTTTATAGCGATTAATATCCCTAAAATATAATGTTTCTGTTCTGGTTGTCATAGTCATAATTTAATCGTTTTAACTTCCATTGCAACAGAACTAAATTAAATTAGTTTTACCAGCAAAAGCAAGGATGTTAGATTTCCCCATTCTAAATCATTATACCATTTATCATCATTTTATACAATGAAATTCATTTAACTCGCTATATTTTAAGGAGTAATGAGTGTTCTAAACTTTACACAAAAATGTAGACCGCTATCGTTATTTTTTGTATCCTAAACAGTATCACTTCGGGTACGATTCAGGATCCGCCAATAGTTATGTAGTTCAGTATTCTGTTTTCTATCCATATTAATGCCTTACAGAACCTGCATCCGTTGACTTCACCTATGCTCTTATATGATATTTAATGTGATATGATATGTATAATGATTATGAACTATTACTTTTCGAAAGTGACACCTATGGTACATCGCCTGTTTTTTTCAATGCTCCTTCTTTATGCGGCAGTTTTATCTGCAGCGCCACAGTCTGCTCCCGAAGACTCAACGAAAAAGGCTGGACCGGTAATCATTGTCATCCCTGTTGAGGGGACAGTTGAACCCGGTATGGCTGCTTATCTGAACCGGGCACTCAAGGAAGCCCGACAGTATCCGGATAAGGTAATCATACTTGAAATGGATTCATTTGGCGGCCAGGTTGACGCAGCACTGCAGATTGTAGACACTATGCTAAACGTAAAAAACGCTCCTACCATAGCGTATGTTAAAACAAAAGCGATTTCTGCAGGTGCACTGATAGCCCTCTCGTGCAGCAAACTTTATATGCAGCACAACACTACCATCGGGGACTGTGCACCATTAACGTATGGCAATGATGGTCCCAAAATGCTTGGAGAAAAGTTTCAGTCACCTCTGAGGGCAAAGTTCCGTACACTTGCAAAGCGAAATAATTATCCGGAGCGGCTTACCGAGGCGATGGTCACGGAAGGACTTACCGTTCTTGAAGTCGTATTCAAAGACAGCACACTCTATCTTGACTCTACAGAACTTGCAGAACTGAAACCCGAAATCAAAAAGAACATTCTATCAACAAAGACTATTGACCAAAGCAATGAACTGCTAACTATAGATGATATCGAGGCACAGCGACTTGGATTTTCGCAAAAAAGTGTGGGTTCTATTGAAGAAATGCTAAAACATCTTGGATATGAAAACTCAAAAATCATCCGCGTTGAAGAAAGCTGGTCTGAAACGTTTGTCCGGTGGATGACAACTGTTGCGCCGATACTTATGATGATCGGGCTTGCAGCATTATACATGGAAATGAAATCACCCGGCTTTGGCATTTTTGGTGTAATCGGTATCGTTTGCCTCGCAATCGTTTTTTTCAGCCAGTTTGCAGTTGGTCTTGCAGATTACACCGAACTCCTGATTATTATTGTCGGCCTGGGACTGTTAATGGTGGAAGTATTTGTGCTTCCGGGATTTGGTATCATTGGAATTGCAGGTTTGCTATTTATCGCGCTCGGGCTTATTCTGTCGTTACAGGGCTTTGTGATTCCAAAACCGGAATTTCCCTGGCAGGGACAGTTACTATCAACAAATATCATCAAGGTTTTTCTCAGTATCATCGGAAGTTTTATTATCGTTGCGATTATTTTCAGATATGTGTTTCCGGCGCTTGGTTTTGTCCATAAAGGTCCTTATCTCATGACCGATCTTCATGATGCAAAAGCGGATAGTGGAAACGAACTGAAACTGCAGATTGGAATATCAGGTGTTGCTGACACGATTCTAAGACCTGCAGGTAAAGCGACTATTAACGGTGAGCTTTACGATGTGGTTACTGAGGGTGATTTTATAAACCGGGGTGATGCAATCGTGGTTACTGACATTCAGGGTAATCGTGTCGTTGTATCAAGAATCAAGGAGCAGGTGTGATAACAAAACTTATTTGGCCTATAGTACTTCAACTGGTGGGAGTTGTTGTAATCATTGCAGAATTTGTGGTTCCATCAGCGGGGATTCTTACCGTCGTTTCACTGCTGGTATTTGGTTTCTCACTCTTTTTAGTTTTCAGCAGCATGTCGATCAACGTTGGCTTACTGTTTTTAATGTTTGACCTTATCCTGATCCCGATCGTAGTGTTCTTCGGCATGCGCCTTATGGCTGCATCGCCGGCAACTCTTAAAACCACATTATCAAGTAAGGACGGCACCGTAAGTCAGCCCCCGGAATGGCAGGCACTGCTTGGCCTTCAGGGTGATACACTTACCGATCTGCATCCGACAGGTACAGTACTTATTAACGGTAAACGTTACGATGTTGTGAGCCGCGGAGAGTATATTACCAAAGGATGCCGGGTTGTGGTTGCAAATGTTGACAGTAACAGAATCGTTGTAAAAAAAGTGTCCGGCACAGACAACGTATAAAATCACTATTGAATCGAAGTGTAACGTTGTATAATGGCATGAACAGATAAATTGCGGTCTGATAATCATGCATACCGCAATATGTATACAGTAAACCTTAGTTGAAAGGGTCAATCAATGAGTAATTTTTTTGTTATTCTGGCGGTAATCGCTGGAGTTATCGCAGTAATACTGCTGTTTGTTGTATTCTCCTATTTAAACCTGTGGCTTCAGGCACTTGTTTCAAATGCACGGGTAGGCTTGTTTAATATCATTTTCATGAGGCTCAGAAAAGTACCACCAAAACTTATCGTCGAGTCAAAAATCATGGCGGTAAAGGCTGGAATTGATGTAACTTCTGACGAGCTTGAATCCCATTATCTTGCAGGTGGAAATGTATCGAGAGTTGTTCAGGCGCTTATTGCTGCTGATAAAGCAAATATACCGCTTCAGTTTAAACGTGCTGCAGCAATTGATCTTGCTGGAAGAAACGTTCTTGAGGCAGTACAGATGAGTGTTAATCCCAAAGTTATTGAAACACCACGTGTTGCCGCGGTTGCAAAAGATGGTATTCAGCTAACGGCGCTGACCAGGGTTACTGTTCGCGCAAATATCGATCGTCTCGTTGGTGGAGCCGGTGAGGAAACAATTCTTGCCCGTGTTGGTGAAGGTATTGTTACAACAATCGGTTCTGCAATAACCCACAAACTTGTTCTTGAAAACCCGGACTCAATTTCAAAACGTGTGCTTGAAAAAGGGCTTGATGCCGGTACTGCATATGAAATTTTGTCAATCGATATTGCAGACGTTGATGTCGGTAGAAACATCGGAGCAGCACTTGAAACAGACCGCGCTGAGGCTGACAAGAAAATTGCTCAGGCAAAAGCTGAAGAGCGCCGTGCAATGGCATTTGCAGCAGAGCAGGAAATGAAAGCCAAAACACAGGAGATGCGTGCAAAGGTTGTTGAAGCAGAAGCTCAGATTCCGCTTGCCATGGCAGAAGCGTTTCAAAAAGGAAATATGGGTATCATGGACTATTACAAAATGAAAAATGTCATGGCCGATACACAGATGCGTGAATCACTCGGAACACAAAAGGGTTCTGAGAAGGCATAACGATAGTGTAATAATCACCCGTACACCAAATGATATACTGTACGGGTGATACTACAGAATTACCTGAGCCTCATTTTTGAAAGGCTTTACAATGCACGATTTACTTCAGCAGATAATGCCGATTCTTATTTTCGGAGCGTGGATTATCATTTCAATCTACACAGCGAATCAGAAACGTAAGAAAAAGCAGCAGATGCAGCAGCGCCAGTATGAGATGGCACGGCAGCAACAGCCAACTAACGAGCCGGTGTATGCCGGGGATACATCACCGCAGAGTCAGTCTGATGATAATCCGGAAAATGACCTTAGACGGACGCTTGAGAATATTTTCGGTGAGCCGTTAGAACAGACACCGCAACCTCATACACAGCATGATGCCGAGCCGGTGTACCAGGATGATATTAAGGCAGAACCGGATCACCCGGCAGAGTCCCAAACATTACAGGAGCAAGCTAAGCTTCAGGAACAGTATGCCTCACTGATGCTGCGAAACGATTCAATTGTCACCGTCGAATCGACCCAGACGCAACAAGTGACCTCAGAACCGGTATTCACCGAATCTGTTTCTTTTACCAGTTCGGAATTAAGAAAAGGGATTCTATGGGCAGAAATACTAGGCAAACCAGTTTCCATGCGCACTTAATTTTTTTTAAACAATCCCCCCTTTATCCCCCTTATTAAGGGGGGCGCTTCCAGCAGGGGATCGATTTGCCTGCAGGCATGGGTCAATCATATTTTTCTTTGTTTCGGCGTAAAATCAGAGCCACAAGGGCCCTGACTACGAGATGCTGGATTCTTCTCCTTGCTACATGCTACATGCTTCTTGCTACCCTCTTCAAATTTCGCACCTCCCACCCCAAAAATGCTACTATCCCCATTGTCCCTTTGAAGAGAACACGTTCTTGCAAAAAATGCGTTCTTTTGCGCATCTACATGCTATGGTTAAATTATTTTAGAACACTTACCGTTATATTATTGGATACAGCACAATCTGAAAAGTACGGGACAAAGTCCTGCAATTCAGATTGTGCATGACTGAAAACCTGAGAGGAGCTGCTGAAAAGCTGGTATGGTCAAAGTTGGATTTGTTGGATGGCGTGGTATGGTGGGATCGGTTCTCATGGAGCGGATGCTTGCCGAGAAGGATTTCAAAGGATTTGAACCTGTCTTTTTTTCGACATCACAGGTCGGAGGAAAGGGACCATCAATCGGTGTTGATGTTCCTGCGCTTATGGATGCGTCAGATATCAACGAGCTTAAAAAACTTGATATCATCGTTTCATGTCAGGGTGGTGATTATACCACAGAGATCTACGACAAACTCCGTGCTGACGGCTACAAGGGGTACTGGATTGATGCAGCATCGACACTGAGAATGCGCGAGACAAGCATTATCGTCCTTGATCCGGTTAACCGAAATGTTATTGATCGCGGCCTTGATTCCGGCGTGAAAGATTTTATCGGTGGAAACTGTACGGTCAGTCTTATGCTGATGGCGCTTGCGGGACTGTTCAGAAGGAACCTTGTTGAATGGATCTCATCAATGACCTACCAGGCAGCGTCCGGTGCTGGTGCAAAAAACATGATCGAACTGATCAGCCAGATGAACCATCTGTCAACAGCGTCGTCATCACTGCGGTCAGATCCGGCATTTACCGCACTTGATCTTGACAGATTGGTAACAGGTGAACTTCGCAGCGGTAAAATGCCGACAGAAAATTTCGGAGCACCACTTGCGGCAAGTCTTATTCCCTGGATTGACAAGGCATGGGAGAATGGTCAGACAAAAGAGGAATGGAAAGGTATTGCAGAAACCAATAAGATTCTCGGTACAAAACAGCCCATTCCTGTTGACGGGCTCTGTGTAAGAGTCGGTGCAATGCGCTGTCACAGTCAGGGACTGACCATCAAATTGACAAAAGACGTACCAATGGATGAGATCACCGCAATGATTTCATCTGATCACGAATGGGTTACTGTTGTTCCAAATACCAAAGAGGCAACACTTAAAGAGTTGACACCTGCAGCAGTATCAGGAACACTCTCGGTACCGGTCGGACGTTTACATAAAATGAATATCGGTCCGCAGTACCTTACGGGCTTTACTGTAGGAGATCAGCTCTTATGGGGAGCAGCGGAACCGGTGAGGAGGATTCTTAAAATCGTTTTGGAACGATTTTAGGAGTGGTAAGTGGAAAGTGTGAAGTGTGGAACAACAACCTTCCCACTCTCCACTCTCCACTTCCCACTTTTTAATTAGTAAATAACATTTACTGGAGGAATACTATGATACGAATGCTTAAATTTGCATGTACAGTTATCGCGGCAGGCGTGATAATTGGATGCAGTAGTGACAAGAATATTACCATCGGCCATCCGGAGACTGTCGAGCCGGATAAAACATTTGATGTTGTTTTAGCGAATTTTTACGTTTACGGTTCACCAATTGACCTTGCTCTCCCGATTGCTACTAATCCAGGGGCGACACGTGACAGTCTGCGAATTGTTACCGGTTTACCATCATCAGACTGGCAGGTACTGGAAGCTGCTTGCTATGCAGTGAAAGATTTTAACATCGCAACATTGTTACGTGGGGGTACACAATCCATTGATACACAGGCACTCTATGATACATTAAAAACCTACATTTCAAAACTGGAACCAATGGAACCTGATCCTGCATCAGAAGCTGCAATACTTGGCAAAAAAGATATAACAGCTCATAATTCAGCAAACCAAGAAACAAAAAAAATTAATCCCTCTAATATTAAAAAATGGGTTGCATTTAAAGGTGATCTTAACATTAAACTTGAAGCTAACGCAAAACATGATACAGTTTTACCAATTGACACATTGGCAAATATAGCCAAATTAATGGGAACAGATATCACCTCCAGTCTCAACACAATTAACACTCTGGGTTTGGATTTTGACACAGTCGGTTTCACCATAAAACCTATTATTGCAGTTTTGAAAATCAAGGCCCCATCAACAGCGTCTTCATCAGATACACTTTTCTATTATTCAAGATCTACTGCACTTTCTGCCGGGGCAGGAATAGTCAGTCAGGACATGGGGGATATGACTTATGTCCCGGTAAGCGTTGCAGCAACACCGGTGAAAAGACAGGTAGCAGCAGTGAAACCAGCAAACTACACAGTGCAGAGCAGCAATGGCACTATCAGCATTGTCTTTGCCAATAAAAGTAACAGCCAATACGCAGAGCTCTTTCGTGCAAACGGTTCACTTGTCAAAAAAGTAATTGCATCGCATGGTACAGTTAAGTTTAACAAAAACATACTTGAATCATCAGGTTCAGGTTTTGTAAAAATTATCAATGGATCATCTGTTTCAGTTCAGAAACTCAGTGTTGTAAAGTAATTTAGAGAGCAGCGGTTTATTTGTTTTGTAAACCGCTGTTTTTATTAATCAGTAAGTAATCCTATATTTAGGCCATTATTACCAATCTCTAACAGCTCTTACAGAAAAACCGAAACAACGAAGCCATGGGCCTATCTGCATCTCTGCTGATGTATTGGTTAAATGAAACCACAATCCAAATAAATTATCATCCGGGTACTTCGTAGCAACCCAGAACCAACAATTAGAACCCATGTTAGCAAACAAATCCCCTCTCCCTCCGGCAGGATACGCAGTAAATCCGGTCTTATTATTTTCGTTTAAGTTCCTGCCAATTGAATTCGTAGTCGTATCATCAACCCAGTCAGTTTTTGAAGCTAACGCTTTAGCTACAGTATTCCCAGATCTCTTACCATCGGCATTATATCCATTCTGTATCAGATAATTTTGTAATTGGATTACCTCATTCGAATCTGGAACATGCCAGCCTAGTGGTGCAAGATTTTTAGTGTCAACAGCAAACCCATTGTAAAGTGCACCAAATTTTCTTATTGTATCAATATTTGTTGTGTTATTATAAAAACAATACTTCCCGATTTCTCCACTAATCCATGTTGCAGACGATGTATCAAATTCTATTGGTGTACCATCCCTATACATGGTCGTTCGCAGGTTTTCAACCATCCAGACCTGATCACCTATTTTTACTTCTGTGTATTCATTCCCGCTTGCATCCATTATTGCCCACCGGGCATACAGAGTAACATTTGCACTTCCCATCCTGAAAGAAGAAAGCGTTGTCGTGTCATTGGCTATTTTAGTCCAACCATAAAATACATATCCGGTTTTTTTAAGATTACCGGGATTACCAAGAACCGCAACAATCGCATCTGTGGTATAAACCTTTGAATCTGTTGGAACAAGACCAGCCCCGTGTGCGCTTTCATCTCCTCCCCCGTTAGCATTATACGTCACTGTATATGTTGGCAGTAATTTCCAAATTGCATAAAGAGTAGTATTCGCAGTGATGACAATTTCTGGTGTAGATGAGTTATATTTAGCTGTTGTTGCTAACCGATCAGTGCTCCAGCCCAGAAATTCATACCCCGTTCTTACCAGAAAACCTGCCCCTGATACTGTCACTGATGCACCGGAAACAATTCCAGAGACACTTGTTGGTGCCGAACCACCAGAATTTCCATTGCCATCGTAACAAAGCGTATAGGTTATAGCGTTCCAGGCAACATACAAAGTTACATTTCCTGAACCCATTTTAAATGTCGACCCTTCAGCATAAGTTGTTCCACTTCCATCAGCAGCGGTATTCCACCCTGCAAATGTAAACTCTGTTTTTACAAGATTTCCGGTATTGCTTTTTACAGTCGCTATTACACCCGTTTCATATTTACCTGTATCTGTAGGAATTACTCCGGATGAATTGCCATTCCCGTTATATGCAATTGTAAAGATTTGAGCATATTTAATCTTTATTGTTTTAGTCGTTTTAAGAGCACTAATCGATTTATCACTAACCGTAATCTGTATGGTATTGTAAACTCCTTCAGCCAGGCCCGTTATACTGATTTTATAACGTCCGTTAACCAAAACTGCAGAAGTTGTTTTACTGTTGAAAACTGCATAGACTGAATCAATACCACTGGCATCACTACAGAGCAAATCCACAACATAATTTTCTGAATTTGTCACACCAGAGTCTCTGTCGGGAGCAATTATCGTGACCTCTGGTGGGCTGTTATCAGTCCCTGCTACTGTAACGTTAAGTACCAGCACCATAGTATCTTTTTGGCCGGAAGGGTCACTCGCAATAAGTTCGACACTGTTTTTTCCAATGGTTGCAGTGCTTGCCTGAAACTTATAAAGGCTATCAATTATAGTATCTCCGGGCAATGTTTTACCAGAAATTGCATAGTGCAGTACGTCCTTGTCCGGGTCGGAACACCATGAAGACAAATTAAGTTCATATTGGGCAGTGTCGTTAAGAGCAACATTCAATGTATTTTCGGTCCATTTGGGAGGATAATTTACAGATTGTATTATTGAAGTTTTATTCACAATGGTTATACCAGCGCTAACAGGCGAAAGTTTAATGACTTGAGAATATGGAACAATTGAAATGAACTTGTCACCGCTATCAGTAAAGGACATGGCTTTCCAAATAGTGTCTTTATTACCGGAACTGAAAGATTGGAGTAGTGTATCAAATAGTGATTTGCCCTCAGCCTTTACTGATAATCTGATTGAATCAATATTTTCAGGAAGGCAAATTACTACACCAATCTGGATTGGTTTGTCAACAGTATCGGTAATCGACAAATTACTTTCCAACCAATGCGAGTTTCGAATGAGTAGCTCCACTGTGGTATTTGATGGATCAGCAGGATCTTGCGGTATCTGACAATGCAAAATAAGACTAATTACAACGAAAACTACCAGGAAGGGTGCTGCGAATCTTCGAAACATAAATCGAAACTCCTCAATGTGTGGTAAAAAATAATTTCCTCAAAAGACATTTTAGACTAAGTAGTAAAATAATAAAAATTGTGATAAAGTCTTTGCTCTTTATCACAATTTTTATTGAGGTCGACAATTTATTAAGATGTTTATAACATAAATTAGCCGCATAAAAAGCAACTAATTTTTCTTGCATCCTATTAAACGCCCGATTTAAATTACTAAATAGTTTCACAACAGTATTGTTCTATCCGTTCACGTTGTGCTGAAATCAGAAAGAAATGATCTATGGACTTTCGAATCATCCCGGAGAGTCTTCCGGACAGTGCTAAAACCGAGTATCTTTTACGGGATATGTCACTTGGTGATGTTGTCAGAATGACTCGCACCGCCTGGAAAAAAATGGATTACGGAGCGAGAAACACCTACAAAATCGAACTCTGGGTACGCGACGAGTACGACAAACAGGGTAATATCGACTATCTCAAGCACATGATCAACTGCGGCAAGCTTCGCTACAAAGATATTCTGGACATTTTCAAATTTTACAATCCGTTCCTTGAACTCGACCCCACCCGCCCGATCGACTGGATTGATACATTAATGCAGGAAAAGAAGAAGGAAGAGGTCTTTCTTACAGATGATTTTGATTATGTGCCGGTTCCTAAAAAAATCACAATCACGAATCCGCGATGGGAACACAAGGATGCGACAAAGAAAGAGAACTCGCCCAAAAAGGCTGCTTTTGATGATACCGTTATTCTTATGGCCGATGTTACTGGGATTCCCGAAAATGGTCCGGTAACCTTTGAAATTTTTGACATTTCCGTAAAACCCCCGAAAAACGTTGGAAACGCAAAAGGAAAGAACGTGGGCGGTGTTGCGAAAGGGGAATGGGTTGTTGTCGATGCGAGTGGTACCGGTGAAGAAGCGAACATTGAATTTCAGGTTACAGCGAAGAGTAGAACCAGTACGCGGTGTGCAATACCGTTAATTAAACTGAATTCATGGGGAATATGCAGAAGTAGGGATACATTACCCATTACACAGCGAACGTTTATTGTATATAAAGAACAGGAACTGGTTTTCACTGGTAAGACCGGTGAAAAAGGAGAAATTAATGTTCCATTTTCGTATTCCGATGAATATCAATTTTGTCTTAGGGAGATATAATGGGCGAAGAAACAATATTTGAAGTGTTTGAAGGTATGATACAGGTGCAATATGCATTCTGGAGTAAAACAAAAACCACTGAATTACCAATTGACGAAGGGCGCATTGCTATCTATGGCAAGAGTGATAAAACTCCCCTGTATTTTCATATTCGCTTACAGGACCTGTTTGTCAAAAGTGGTAACGGCTGGCGGATACTTGATAAAGCAGCAATACACATTGACATTCTAAGCATTCATTATTCGCTATATCGTGAATTGCAGGAAAAGGAAGACTTTGCAAATATTGGAAAATATGTTGATATCATTGACAGCTTCAAATTAAATCTGACTGAAGACAAAAAAATTACTTTTAAGGATGGCGATGCAATTGACAGTGTGGCACTGCCGAAGACAGTTGTCGGGCTTGCAGATGAACCCCTTGATGTATTTTTGACAAAATTACCAAGCAGAAATACATCTTCAGCTCTTAATGCATTTGAATATGATCTTTGTTTCGAGTTTAAAGGGAATGAGGCTTTACAGAAAAAAATATTTACCGAAACAGCGTTACGTAACTATGTATTTGCCTGGGTATGGGTCGTTCATGACACAAGTAAAGAAGAGTACAAGACTGGTTTGAATATCAATATCACAGATCCGGCAAACAGAATTGATATGCTTAAAAATCCAGAGAAGAATTTTTTTGGTGCAATAGATATACTGTTTGCGCCATTATCTAATGCAAAGCGATATTCCCGTGCAAATTTATACATGAAGAAGTTCAATGATGGTTATCCATATGATGAACAATCTTTTAATTATGTTGAAATGAGCCAGTGCCTTCCTTTTAAATCATTTACAATCGGGGCTCAAATGGGCCCGGTCGGTATCAGCACTATGGATACTCAGTATTTTGACAAACAAATAAATCATCATAGAACCTATGGTAGTACTTTTTTAGTTGACAACAAGCCCTCAATTCATTGCAAACTTGATACTGATGAAAATTTTAGACCTGATTTCGTAGCAGATCGCGGTGTGGTTCTTCATGGCTTGAAATCAAAACTGAATGAATTCTATTCAAGAGCAGACAACCGTTTCTTTTTCAGGGAAAAATCTGTTTCCCACTGGATAAACTCACTTGAGAAAACCTATCCTGATTCAACGTATGATAATGGATTGAGCACTGTTTACACAAAGGGAAAGTATCCGTTCTCAAAAGGTAAACTTGAGCTATTTTCGCATGATTTTGTAAAAATGTATCGATCTGATAATGAATTGCTACAGCGTTATGCGGGAACTGATCGGTTTATCGAACAGAAAACGATTGATCTGAGTTCTTTCGAAAGCGTTCATTATGCTCCTGCTGGTGAAATCAAATCTAAAGATGGTTCATTCTTTGTCAGAGTGGGTAAAGGAATCCCAGGAGATGAACAATTTATCGATACAATTCATACTGATGTACTTTTTAAGGGTGATGAGGATACCTGGCAGGCGCATGCGATATGCCAGCGGCCATTGATTATAACCTATGAGCTGGACCGTGATTTGACAAGTGAAGAATTGAAATTACTTGAAGCAAACCCGATTCAATTACTGTTCTGGGCAGGTAAGCCTGAGAATAAAAAAAATCCTGTAAAGTACCAACTGAAGATCAATTATTCTCTGGCTTCATCAAAAGGCAGCCATGCAATCCTGCTGTATCTGTTAACCAATGAATGCAAACTGGAAGTTTCTGTTGACGATTGTGGAGTGGTTCCAGCCGAAAACTGGATAATGCGCGATGGTACTGCGGCAAGGTTGTTTGACTGCAACTGTTCACTTGTTCAAAACTTTAAATACTATACCCCTGAAAATACAGGTCTGTTTAATAGTAACCCGATTATCGTTGTTGATGATTTCCAGGAAGATGAGGTTAAAATAAAAGCACTGGCAAAAATCCGTAAAGAATACCATACGTCAATGAACAATGCCGGAGTAAAATTTATGCTGGGTTTTGTACCTGGTGTTGCAGGTGAATTTCTTAATAGTGGCTGGGATGCAATCAGTGAGTGGCAGGGTGATGGGAAAATTACTAAAGAAACATTTAAGAAATTGTGTGAAAATGGACTGAAACTGTTATTACAGGATGCACTGGAAAAAAAGGATAAAGATGGCGAGTTGGAAGGTGGGGTCTATAATGCAAATGATAAGGTCCCTGAGGCGGTTAACAAATACACATCATCGACGCAGGCCAATATTAAAAAAACATTGAAATTTGCCGCAGAAATATCAAAGATTTCAACAACCTATATAGAAAGCTCTTCGCTTGTAAGCAGCCCGTTTTTTGATGGTGCAGGGTTTGGTGATAAACCGAAATCAGACTCGCTCTATTTATTGGCTGTTGGAATAAAGAATTTTATTACAGATCCCAAAACACTGGTCACTTCATTAACCTCATCAAGTGGAAATTTTGCATTCTTTAAGAACCGTGAAATTATACGAGATGGGAAAATACCGTTTAATTATCAATTGGGTGATACCGGTGGATTACTGGCAAGAAAAAAGAAAGATCCAGTCGATTCAATAAAATCCTTCAGAGCTGTCTTTCAGGAAAAACTGGTTGCATTTAAGGATGAATTCAGTAAAAAAGAGGCTGCTACAATTCCCGATTATATTAAAAAACTTTCATCTGTTGTACCCGGTGAAAAGTTTTCAGATATGCTTAAAAAAACAGGAGCAAATCCCACACTGATAAGCTATTTTGAAAGCAAAGGCCTTGCACAGAAGTTCAAAAAAGGGCTCACTGATGCAGCAAGTCTAAGCGATGAAGATAAGGTTGCGTTGACAGCGTTTTTGAATCTCACAATGTATATAGATGCCTCTTTTATATTTTGTCCGGCATGTGGGAACATCGTGTCGCTGTCATGGGGCTGGTGCCCGTATCATGCGACGAGAGAACAGCTACAATTGAAAGATAGAAACGGTGATGGGAAATTAAAGAATGAATTCTTAGAGAAAGATATAACAAAACAATCCATACAAAAAATTTTAAATAGTCCATTAAAAACAATTAGTAGTGATAATGATGATGATGATGATAAGAAATCGAATAAAAGGCTCCTTGTTCATTGGACCGAATTTATTATAGGATAAAGAATATGACAAAAAAAGTATTGATTTTAATTACCATTTTTTTGTGCAATATCACTAGCAGTTGTGAACCTACTGTTAAGAAGACAATAAAGAATGAATGGGTTGATTCCCTGCAATTATTTGATGTTAGCATTGGTGGTCAGGCTAAGTATTTGAGAAAACTAATAGATAATGGTTTGTCTATTGACACCAATTCAACATTGGATGCAGTGGAAAATATAATCAATAAAAAGGCTTTATATCAAATAATGTGTTTGCGCTTTTTATTACAATATAAAACGCCTTCATATCTTGAGATGATAAAAAAATATGGTCATCTATTTGATTTAGATAAATGGGAAACTACAGCTTTTGATTTAAGAACATATGGGAAATTTACAGAAAAAGACACTGCAATTCTTAATGCTTTTTTATCCGCAGTTGTTAAAAGTAAGCCAGAAAATGTTCACTATGAAATAGTATCATTCCTTTCTGAAAGAGGCGGCTTTAAGATTGCCAAAACATTTTCAGGTCTTTTAAACAAGGATTTCAGTAATGAGTGTAAGCATAATTTTCTCGATTGCATGGTAAAATTTATAGTTCCAGAATTCGATTCTATAATAAAAACCTACTTAAATCCAAAATCGTATAATGACACGATTGTTCCAGGCGTGTTATTTGATATTGATGCCAATGAACGTTACGATTTATTGCCAGAGTTGAAAACATTAAGATCTAGTCTGAAAAGTGGGAAGATAAAAACCGAAGACGAAACGCTCTTTGGTAAGATTGATGAATACATTACAAACCTTGAACAGAAAAAAACAGAAAATGCACCAATTGGTCTCCCTCTTGACTGGCCCAAAAGTGGTCCGCCTAACAAGTGGAGCGGTATGTGATTTGTTGACATATAGGCAATGGCTTGGCACAAAAGTTCGAAAAAGTGCTCATTGGTGGTGCAAAACTACACAATCCTGACAAGGCTGAATTGGCAGCATTTTGTATTCTTAACAGAAACTAATTTTCCTGAAATTAACAAAAGATATTAATGATGAATATGATTAAATATGTTTTTATTGTTATCTGTATTGGATGTTTATGTTCTTGCTACAACAAAGAAGCTACAAAGGAGTTGAAAAAAGCAATCTGGAATGATGATCTTTCAGGTGCTGCATTATTATTGAAATCAAAAGCAAATCCAAATGGAATGATAGAATTTGGCAAAGGTTCCTTTCTGTACTATGCTACAGCCGCTAATAATAAAGAAATGGTTTTATTACTATTGAAGTATGGTGCTGATCCCAATTATGGTGGTGAAAGACCTACGCCCTTACTTGAATGCGCCACACATAATAACCCTGTAATCGCTCAGGTGTTGATTGACAACGGGGCAGATTGCAATTTGAGTGATAAAATATTAAAAATAACCCCGCTGATTTCTGCCATAGAAAGATCTAATAGTGAGATTTTTAATTTGTTAATAGCAAACAACGTTGACATAAATAAAAAAGGGAAAAGAACCAGTCCACTTAGAGTTGCCGCGTTCTATCATGAACAGGAGATGCTCAAGGTTCTATTAGATAAAGGGGCCAATGCAACTGTAGAAGCTTTTCTGGCAGCAACCTCTGATGATAAAAATGAATTTCGCACTATTCGTAATCTAATTTACAGTAAAATGTCACAAAAAGAAAAAGATAAGTTAAAACAATATTATATTGACAGGGGCATAAAGCTTTATGATGGGTACCCACCATATGTTGTGTATTAAGTTTTTTTAAGACATGGATAAGAAAATACTTATAACCAATGTGGAGGTTTGAATTTGTATCCTTATTCTAGTGCAAAACCTTGTTTATAATATATGAGGTACACCCATAAGAAATCAGGATGCGGCTATTACCACAAAGGATATTAAAAGTTATAAGTACTGGAATTTTCTCCAATCTGCATAGCTGTGATATCCTGTTTCTTTACAATTTAAAAATTACCAATTGGACTCCCTCTCGACTGGCCCAAAAGTGGTCCGCCTAACAAGTGGAGCGGTATGTGATTTGTTGATATTATGAGAGCAGTATGGTCTTGTTTACAGTTACACTGAAGAGCTGATTGTAAAGCTGTGAATGATACTACGAAAACAGGTTTACAGAAAAGCACATTGGAGCGGCTGGCAACTACAATCCCTGTTCTTGAGAAAAAGAAGCTTGAAAATGCGCCTATCGGTTTGTCGCAGGATTGACCGGGGGATGGCAAATAAGTATTGTCTCGTTGTCATGGGGATGGTGACCGTATCATGGGACTACGGAAATGCTTCCAAAGGTTAAAGATCTGAATGGTGATGGTACAACTTTTGAAATTAAAGAGAACGGCATTGATATAGTGCAAATGAATCTTGATTTGTTAAAAAAGGTTGAAGAACTTATCTTATATGTTATTGACCAGAATTCGAGAATTGTGCAATTACAAAATGAACTAAACAAGATAAAGCAAACAGAAATTGACATAAGGGAGAGTAATTAAAATGAATCCATTGGGCTACATAATAACCAAAGCAAGAATATGGTATTTGATCCGTTTTGCTAATAGAATGTGTAAGCAGCACAACATAACATTCTCTTATAAGTTAAATTTGCGTGATGCTGATGTTTTAAATGATATCTTTTTTAAACGGGTCTATGCGACTGCTTTTCCGTTTTATCAAAATTGCACCATTGTTGATATCGGAGCACATAAAGGGTACTTTTCATTATTTGCATCAATGTATACAGGTGAAAATGCGAAAATATATTCTATTGAACCAGAACCTTCAAACTATTCTGCAGTGTGTGAAAATGTAAAACATAATAAGTTGACTAAAATATCTACTTTTCAATGTGCAATTGCTGGCAAAACTGGCAAGCAGCAACTGTATTTAAGCGATACAGTCAATCATTCTTTAGTCAAAGTTAATTCTTATCACCCTTATGTAAAACAATCAGAAAGCATTGAAGTAGATACATACTCTTTAAAAGATTTTATGAACCAAAATTCTATTTCAGAAATTGAATTTATGAAAATGGACTGTGAAGGTGGGGAATATGATATTCTTTTCAATACAGATAATGAGACTTTCTGTAGAATAAAAACGATTGCTCTTGAATTTCATGATTTAATGAATCCAGAAAAGAATCTTTACACGTTGTCAAAATTCCTTTATGCAAAAGGTTATAAGCACATGTCAACTGAGTTTCAGGACACTCCTATGCCGCTGAATATGGGAACAATTACTCTTACAAGAAATTGATCTCTTGTTTTTTTTCTGCCGGAAATGTAATTTGTGAGTAGATCCAGCATGACTGACGCAGTCCGGGAGCACCCGGGGGAAGTGCTGTGATTTTTGAGCCGCGCGTCTGGGCAACTATTCAAACCTTTTTCCAGGGAGTTGTCCATGAATGCACTTCTAAAAACCGATCCTGAAATTTTCAATCTCATAAAATCCGAAGAAACCTATCAGAAACGCACGATCAGACTGATCGCCAGTGAGAACTATACATCTAAAGCCGTTTTAGATGCCTGCGGAACTGTCTTTCAAAACAAATATTCGGAAGGTTATCCTGGCGCACGATACTATCAGGGGCAAGTGAACTGTGACGGCGTTGAGCGTCTGGCAATAGAGCGCGCAAAAGCGCTGTTCGGAGCAGAACATGCCAACGTACAACCATATTCAGGTTCTCCTGCAAATCTTGCAATCTATCTTGCATTTGCCAAACCTGGCGACACCGTTCTCGGGCTCAACCTTAGTCATGGTGGGCATCTTACTCATGGTTCGAAAGCAAGTGTGACAGGAAAATGGTTCAACGCAGTTCATTACAGCCTTGATCCTGTAACGGGTCTCCTGAATTATGATGAAATCCGCCGCATGGCGCTTGAACATAAACCAAGACTCCTTATTGCCGGACATAGTGCCTATCCACGGCAGCTTGATTTCG
Source organism: Fibrobacterota bacterium (assembly GCA_023459055.1). Taxonomy (GTDB): domain Bacteria; phylum Fibrobacterota; class Chitinivibrionia; order Chitinivibrionales; family Chitinispirillaceae; genus JAAZBG01. The sequence goes on along the minus strand of JAEWVR010000020.1, from coordinate 190,618 downwards.
CAAAATTCCGTGAAATCGCTGATGAATGCGGTGCAATACTTTTCGTCGATATGGCCCATTTCGCAGGTCTTGTTGCCGGTGGTGTTCATCCTAATCCAGTTCCGTTCGCGGATGTCGTAACGACCACTACTCACAAAACATTACGTGGCCCGCGGGGTGCAATGATTCTTTGTAAGGAGAAACATGCAAAAGCTATCGATAAAGCAGTATTTCCCGGCCTTCAGGGTGGACCTCACAACGCCACAACAGCCGGAATCGCAGTTGCCCTGAAAGAGGCAATGCAACCTGAATTTAAAGAGTATGCGCGTAAAACTGTCGAGAACGCTAAAACACTTGCAGCAGAACTTACCAAACGCGGTTTTTCCCTTGTGTCCGGTGGCACTGATAACCATCTTATGCTCATTGACCTCTCAAATAAAAACATTTCCGGCAAAGAGGCTGCAGTAGCAATGGAGAAAGCAGGGCTTATTCTCAACTACAATACAGTCCCCGGAGAAACACGTAAAGCATCAGATCCATCAGGAATTCGTCTGGGTACTCCATCAGTAACCAGCAGGGGTTTCGGCGCTGATGAAATGAAAAAAATTGCGGAATGGATGGAACTTGCCTGTGCTCATTCACAGGATAACGGGAAACTCGAAGCGATCGCGAAAGAAACATCTGCACTCTGCGAGCGCTTTGCGGTTCCAGGCATCGAGTAAATAGAGTATTGAAGAGATTGAAAAATTAGCCATATTGTACCACCCCCTTTATCTGAAGGGGGCCTTTTAAAAATTCGATGTTTTACCATTTTCCCTATTTTCATCGCCATGACCAGGGACGATTTCTGGTTGTGAAATTTTCTCTTACAGCTTATTTATCAAAGTTTTTGACAATGCAAAATTCCTGACTGAATTGATCCTATTGTTAACGCCAACATGTGAATTGGTAGTACAATACGCCCCAAATCCTGCACTGCAGAATCTGGGGAGAACGACTCAAAACTACCCTACCCTCCAAAAACGCTGCAATATTTCAATATATTTTTATATCAGACTCTAAATCTATTAAATGTTTTTTTTAGCAATTTCCACTTTTTGGTACTATATTCAGCAGTAGAAATCAATTAATCATTTTTCAAAAAAACTTATTAATCACTTTAATTAAAAGCAGGGGGCTTTAAATGATTAAAAAATTCAGGATTATTACTGCCGGGTTTTGTATTGCCTTGGTAGCAAATGTTGTGAGTGCAGCAGTAACCTATCCCTATACAGGAACAATTAATTATCCTTTTGGGGTTCCATCCGTTAAATTCACAGAGACTGATTTCCAGAGTTGGTACTCAAAGTACAAATCAAGCCAAATCATGGCAGACTGCAATGGCGGTAAACGCACAACATGTGTTGGTGAAAACAATGATGGTGGTGTTGATGCAACAAAAGTAGAATCCATGGGATGGGCTACCATTATTGCTGCGTATATGGGTGACAAGACCACCTATGATGGACTTATGAAGTTCTACAACAGTAAGCGTGAAAGTAGTGGCGGAATGTCCTGGCATGTGACATGTAGTGGTGTTAGACAGTCTGGAACTGCAGCAGATGGAGACCTTGATGTCGCCTATGGTGCACTGGTTGCAGCATGGCAGTGGGGAGGCTCATATGTTGATAATGCTAAGAGCTTAATCAATAATTGTAAGAAACTTATTGCAAACTGTAATGGTACATCTGTTATCATGGGTGGCTTTGGCTACGGTGGGTGTAACGAAACAGATCTATCGTATTGTACACCGGCGTTTTTCAGGGAGTTTGCAAAATTCACCGGCGACAATGCATGGACTAAACTTGCTGATGATACCTATGTTGTTCTTGAGAACGTTTCAAGTAAATCCAGTGTAGGCCTTGTCCCCGACTGGCACTCATATACCGGTGGGGCATCAGCTAATGGCCGTAACAGTACAACCTATAGATACGATGCCTGCAGAGTACCCTGGCGTATGGCAATTGATTATTTCTGGAATGGTAATGAAAAAGCATTAGCATGGTGTAAAAAAATTAGTTCATGGGCAAATGGAGTTGGTGCTGCAAATATTAAAGACGGGTATAATTGGAAGGATGGTTCGGTTTCGGGTTCCGGCCACAATATGTCATTTGTCGGAGGTTTCGCAGTTGCAGCAATGTGTAACACTCAAACTATTGCTGATTCATTCGCAGCAGAAATGGTAAAAATGGGTTTTGATGCCGGATTCTGGTATCACAATATCTTAGGTACCATCTACACACTTACAATGACCGGACATATGTGGAATCCAACACTGCTTGAGAAGCAAACCGGCGTTCAACTGAAAACCGCTTCTGCAACAACTGAAGCAATGGTTGTTACCAATGTGTCAAACCGTACATTAAATATCAGTGGTATGAAAAATATTACCAGCATCGGTCTCACATCGATGAATGGACAGATAGTAATGCAGACAGAAAACATTACCAATGGCACAGCATCAATGGATGTTTCATCAATTAAGAGAGGATGCTACCTTCTTTCTGCACGTGGAAATGATGGAAAAGTATCAACAACACAGGTTGTTTTGATGAAATAATTTATTGGATTGTTTAATTAACATTCTGTTATAGAGATGCTGGATAATTTTATTGTAAATTATCCGGCATTTTTTTACGTGCCAAATTTACTCCAGCCATTAAATGGAAAAATATAATAGGACCTAAAATTGCCAGGTATTGTTGACATACCCAACAACAATTAATTACTTTAGTATTATCGTTTTATTTAAATTGTTATAATTAATACATCAGTCATATAGGACATATCTGACATATGGCAAATACCTTTATTCCGCCACATGGAAACTATCGGGAATTGCTTTCTTATCAGAAAGCAGAAGTGGTTTACGATATAACCTTTAGATTTTGTTCCCGCTTTCTTACCAAAGGCGACCGGACCATTGACCAAATGGTACAGGCTGCACGCAGCGGCAAACAGAATATTGCCGAAGGAAGCCGGGCATCGGGAACATCAAAAGAAATGGAGCTGAAACTTACCAATGTTGCACGGGCAAGCCAAGATGAATTATTAGAAGATTACCGTGATTTTCTGCGGGTGCGTGATTTGCCGATTTGGGAAAAAGATTCAAAAGAGGCCTTGTTTGTTAGAAGTATTGGAAGTAAACCGCACACAACATTCGAGGCGTATCGCACATTTATCGAAACCCGCCCGGCTGGAATAGTTGCCAATATAGCAATCTGTTTAATTAATCAGACCAACTACCTTCTTGACAAGCAGATCAGACGATTGGAACAGGATTTTCTGAAGGATGGTGGTTTACGTGAGAGAATGAGCAAAGCGAGAATACAGACTCGTGCGGAAATACAGCGAGAGCATTTTTAAATAACAATTATAATGATCATTAAACCATTTGGGGAATTGAACATCAGGTTATTACTTTGTCTCTAAAGAGATAAATATTGCAATAAATCACATCAAGAACCGGGAAAAACAAAATGAATTCAAAACTTCATTCAATGAAACTAAGAATAAAGTTAAACGGTATTAAACCTGAAATATGGCGAAGCGTTGTTGTTGAGAATTCTCTTACGTTGCATGATTTACACAATGTTATTCAGGCAGCAATGGGTTGGGGAAACTGTCATATGTATGAATTTGAAGTCTCTGGAATTAAAACAATTACACCTCTCCTACGGGAGAGGTCGCGCGGCTTTGAGCGCGGGAGAGGTCTTGCGAAGTAATAATTCATTAATCATTTTATTCATATACAATCACCATACGTTCTCATTGAACTCTTTACCAAATTTCAAAACAATAACCTTTTTACACTTCTGTAAATCCCACCGGACACTGCGATTCAATTTTAAATACGCCGCGTTCGAGGCGTTTTATTGTAAACAGCGGACATAATCTTTCGAGAACAACTAACAGGCGCTGCATTCTGATTTCAAGCCCCGGATTCGAACGGTCATACACAATCTCCGGATCGTCAAGAAGTACTTTGCGTTCAAATGTTTTTATACCGTCAATATAGAGTGACAATACCTTTTTCAGTATTTTCGCAGGAATGTTTCTTACCAGAAGTTTTTCATTACAATAGATCGCATCATTATCCGACTTATACACAAACTCATAGGTAGTATTAAGACATCGGATCAATTTCCGATGTTTTGCTTTGATTCTATTCCAGACAGCAGGGTGAGGACTTGATGATTTGCGAAAAAAATATGAGAGTGTTGTCTGTGTGTTTTTCTCAATAATCTTATACATGATAGAAAACAGTGCAAAAGGAGCACCATACACACAACCCGAATGAAGCACCTCACGGTTTCTTTTTTCACAGAAATATGGTGTAATAATTTCGATGACAGTACAGGATGCAATTTTTTCCGCATTGTCTATTTTGTAAATATCGACACCAACATTCTGAAGGAATAACGCAAAATCAACAACATGACCGACAACACAGGAATTTACATATAACAATCCGTTTTCTTCATGCACAGACTCATCGGCAAGTATCTCACTGACACTCCGGCAATCTGCAATAATTGACACATTGTCAAACGGAGGATAATTAATACATAATGGTGCATACTTTATTTTTGGTATCATCCACAAATCACAATCAAGATTCGGCAGCGCATGGGTGAAATATTTGTCTAATGAAAAAGCAACTATCTCTCGTTGATAACCAAACTCAATTGTTACGTTACAAACGGTAAAAAAACTGTTTTTCGCAATGATCCTTGTCAACATCTCATTGGTATGAATCAGCCAGTGACGATGATCAAAGGTATTACTGAACATCTCTGCACTCAGATTCATCGCGCGTGTAAAAACCTCTACAGGAAGATCAATCCCATAACGCAGTTCAGAATATGCCACTCTGACAAGTTCAGTTACATCAACATTATTTTGTATACAAAACGATTCAAGGCTATTAATAAAACGGATAACATATTCAGTTGGAAACATTGAACCATGTCTCCAGATTTTTTCCACAACCTCTTTTGTCGAAAGTACACAGGAATTTTTACAAAGCGGGATTGATGATATAAATGTATTTACCTGATCTGTTGTAAATTGATTCAGCAGCTCACCGTATAGTAAACGCAACCCGTCACCGCGGATAAAATGACAAACATTTTCCGGAGAAACATTACAACACTTTTCTACCTCCACTTTGTCAACAACACTAAAAGTCATCGTTCATTACCTTCAGCTTATCAGACGGTTCATTATGAGTATTTTTAATATAGTTCAAACCGCCAGTGATATCAATCCATTGTCCGATTTCTATCAAAATCCTCTGGAATTAATCAGTGTCCCTCCCCTGCGATCATGCGTACCGAGTGTGAAATCATCGGGATAAACAATTCCAGACAAAACGTTGCACCTTTTACAGAGCCGGGGAAATTTACTACCATTGTTTTTCCATGTATTCCTGCCACAGCCCTTGAAAACACAGCATGTTTCGTCTGTTTGAGTGACTCAATTCTGAGATACTCGCCTATTCCGGGGACTATTTTTTCACACCAATCACTTGTTGCATCAGGGGTAACATCACGGGGTGAAATTCCGGTTCCCCCGGTGGTAAAAATAAAATCACACGATGCAAACGCATTAAATGCATTAATTATCTGATCTTTTTCATCAGGAACAATTTTTCTGTGAACTTTACACGATTCAACCGATGCTCTGAGCATTTCCTCCATGGCAGGACCGCAAAGATCTTCATAGATACCTTTTGATGCCCGATCAGAGACTGTAAGTACCAGTATTTCCATTTTTTATGACACCGCCTTTCAGTACGCGTGCAAAGATTCCCTGTTTTGGCATAATACACTCCCCTACCTGTTTCATAATAACGCATCCGCTATGACACTCTTTTCCAATCTGTGTCACCTCAAGCAGACAATCGCCTATTGTCAACTTTGTTCCGATTGGCAGTTTATGAAGTACCACACCCGATGTTGTAATGTTTTCTGCGAAATCGCCGATTTTTACTGATGCATTCCTGGCCTGCATCGTCTGTATATCTTCAAGCGCAAGCAGCGATACCTCACGATGTCCGGAACCGGCGTGGGCATCGTTATAAATGCCAACACCTACCTTCAGTTCGATACTATCAACCGGTGTTTTAGGAATTCCTCTACGTTCTGAAATATTAACGGATACAACATTAAAGTTACTCATTTAATCCCTTCTTTCTTTTTACTAACAAGATATACATTACTGATAGTCATTTTTTTATCAATCGCTTTACACATATCATAGAGTGTGAGTGCTGCAACAGATACTGCGGTCAGCGCTTCCATTTCGACACCGGTAGACCCTTCACATACTACTGTTGCTGTAATTTCGATACGATCTGCAAGGATTGTAAAATCAACCGAAACATTATTAAGTAGCAAAGGGTGACAAAGAGGTATCAGATCCGCCGTTTTCTTCGCGGCCATGATCCCGGCAACACGCGCACACGCGACTGCATCCCCTTTTTTTAACAGCATCCCCTGCAGCTGATTAATCGTTTCCTCCTGCATAATAATGTCGCCTTTAGCAACTGCAGTGCGAAGTGATTTACCCTTTGCAGAGACATCAACCATTGTCATACTTCCCTGTTTATCAATATGCGAAAACCCGCTCATATTATCCTCCAATCTGACTCATACTTCTTGTACTGCAAGCGACACCATTTTCCGGTTTATTTTGTATTGCACGTCGCAACGAACCGGCAATATCATCAAGATCAATTTTTTCCTCATTGTCTGAAAAAAGACATGATTTCACAAAACCATCAGCGGTGATCCTGATCCTGTTACAATTGCAGCATTTCGGTGGTCTCTGTGCAATGTTTTCATTCATTGAGACATCATCTCTATCTGATAATGAAAACTGATAAATTAATTGTAGCTTTGCACCTTTACTCTGACTGAACAAACGCATTTTTTCAATTTCATCCCGTGTTGTTTCGGGGGTTATAACCATATTAATCTTGGTATTAGCAAACCCTGCCACTTGTGCGGCATCAATACCCCGGATAACATCAGTAATGACCCCCCCCCTGGTAATCCGGGTGAATGCTTCACTGTCAAGGGTATCAAGAGATATTGTTATCCTATCAAGCCCTGCTGTTTTCAGTACAACAGCCTTGTCAAAGGTTAACAATGAACCGTTTGTGGTCATACAAATATCACGATAGTACCCGGTAGCCTTGATCAGTGCAACACAGTGTTCAATATTCTTTTTGACAAGAGGTTCTCCACCGGTCAATCGTATTTTGTAAAACCCAATTTTACCGGCTTCAAGAGCTATTTTTGCGATATCCTCATACCGGAGCATCTGATCATGACTTTTAAAATCAACCCCATCAGATGGCATACAATAGGTACAACGAAAATTGCACCGGTCAGTCACCGAGATTCGCAGGTAATATATTTCTCTTCCAAATGTGTCAAGTAACATGTACTGTCCTCTATTTCTCTATAAGCTGCACTGAAACCATTGTTCCCTTTTCAACCGTATCAATATCTTCATTCAGCCACAAAAATGCATGTGCTATTGAATAGGCATTAATGTGTGCAGATCCATGATACTTGACAGCTTCAGCACAGCCCTCTGTGTTAAACCTGACCGGTACCACCTCTTTTCTATCACCTTTTTTCTTTTTTATGTCATTTGCAAGGGGTACCTTGACAAATACCGGGCGATCATAATTCCCCATCAAGCGCATAAGAAATGGCCTCACAAGCAATTCAAACAAGACGTATGATGCGACAGGATTACCGGACATACCAAAAACAAATTGGTTACCATTCGTTGCAAACGTTGTTGGTTTACCTGGTTTAATTGCAATACTTTCAACGATCACATTAAAGCCACATTCTTTTAGTACATCTGGAACGTAATCAAAATCTCCTGCCGAGACACCACCGGAGATAAGAATAACATCCGATTCAGACTTTGCTTTTTCTAATAAATCGAGCGTTGATTTTTTTGTATCTTTTGCGATCCCTAAATACACCGGTGCACATCCGCACTGCAGAGTCTGTGCGTAAAGCTGATAACTATTACTATTACGTATTTGAGCACCTGCAGGAATTTGTTCCGGTTCAACAAGTTCATTCCCTGTAGCAATAATAGCAATACGAGGGTACTTAGCGACCGGTACATTATTACAACCTGTAGCAGCAAGTAGGGCACAGGTTGCAGCATCAATACGCGTTCCTTTACTTAGTAATACATCTCCGGCTTTTGTATCTTCTGCCTTGTAACGGATATTTCTATTATTTGTCATTTTGGTTACGGTGACAATACCATCCGTTTCCGAGCTGTGTTCAAACATCACGACACAATCAGCACCTGATGGTACCATTGCACCTGTCATAATCCGGCTGCACATTCCGGTTTCTATTGACATTTTAGGAACAGCCCCGGCAGCAATTGTTTCAACTATTTTTAGCGGCATCGAGCGGTCACAAAATTTGCAGGCATATCCATCCATAGCTGACATATCAGCTGGTGGCATATTAACATCAGATAAGATGTCCCGCGCTAACACACGCTCCATCGAATGTTTAATTTCAACAATCTCACTATCGCAAGGACAAACAGTCTGCATAACAATTTCAAAAGCTTTTTCAAATGATACCATTATTCGTTTCCCTTATTGTATAAACACATATTTTATAAAATCATTCGCGATGTTACATTATTTCTATTGATTCAATCTCATTTATTGTGAGTTTTCATCATATTTGTATTACAATATGCATTGTATTCGTCCCATGTATTCAAATTAGCATACCATGCGTTATCAGACCAGGTTACTGTTTTTGTTTTACACATGTTAAACAGGTCCTTAACCCTATATCTCTTCCTATCAAGAAGTATTTCAATTTTTCCAAGACATGCTTTTGTATATACTGCCATCAGTGGTTCAACGGTATCGGTTTTAAATGATGGAACCACGATATCATACTCATTACAAAATGATAGCATTTTGCGAATGAGCATAGGATGAATATATGGTATATCACAGGCAACAACAAGCGAGACTCGTGAATGCGTTTCTGTCAATGCCGAACAGATGCCGGCAAGAGGTCCCGATTCATCATGTTTATCTACCACGACCTGAACATTTTCAAGTGGCGATTGTTTACCTTTTGCGATACTTACAAGAAGGTTATCACACCATAGCTTAAGCATTTCTGCGAGTGATGCCACAAGTGTCGTTTCTCCCAAGGGAAGTGATGCTTTATCTGTGCCCATGCGTAAACTTTTTCCCCCGGCGAGCAGAATACCCTGGACATTCTCTACTCTTACACCGGATAACCAGGCTATTTGTTTTATAATACTTGATGATACTCCAAGTTTGTCTGCACACTTATGTAATTCATTATCCGACATCATTGAACCGCACGCTATTCGTGCGCAATGTGTTGTATCACGATACAATATGGCATCACCTGTTTCAAATGGCTGTAGTATCAGATCGGGAACAAGCCCATCAATTTCATGACCACTCATATAAATGGAAACAGACTGTGCTATACTGTAATCTGTTAATTGACATTTTTTATTTTTAAAACAGTCTTTTTCAGAATCGACCGGATACAGATTCACCGTGTTGACATTTTGAAAACATGGCGATAAAAGACTTACGATTTCATCAGCAATGAATTGATTCCAGGCATAATTATTGATTGGTACTATCAAAATGCTTTTCATGTATTGTCTGCTCTGTTTTTAATTGTGTTGAGAACAGGTGACAAGTTTTCATTATATGCATTCTTAACAAACTGATCTACTGACAGATAATAACTATTCCAGGCATTTAAGAATTGTTTACCGAATTCCGTTAATTTTGTTTCTCCGCCTGACCTGCCACCCCTGACAGTAACCACCAGTTTTTTTCCAAATCCACTCTCAGCGTTTTTGATATCGCCCCAGGCCTTTCGGTAACTTCTATCCAATGACTCAGCGGCTTTTTGAATTGATCCGAGTTCATCAATGGCGGCAAGTAGTTTCCATTTTCCGCTTCCAAACACGGCCGCACCACTATCGCTATTGAGAAATAATTTCATACCGGATTTCATTTTCTTAAAATATCCTTATGTTAATTCAATGATCCTGATCTTTTGTAAACTGAATACGCCAATTCACGCCCCCTAAATCCCCCGCAGGGGGACTTTGAATAATGGAAAACATCAGCTTTATGCAACCTTCTTCAAGTCCCCCTACGGGGGATTTAGGGGGCGCTGATGGATGCTGTTTACGAGTATGTTTACAACAGCTACTTTTTATTAAGAGATCAGCACTTCTGCTATAAGCAATAAACTCTGTCGAAATGTCGAAGCCGACATATCGACAGTAAAAAAAAGTTATTCAAAGCATGTTAACTGACAATGACATATTCTTATATTTTTGTCATCACACCGTTTCCCTACTATATCAGCGGATACCATGCAATCGGTACTAATTTTTAATGCGTCAAGACATGATATTCTTTTCCTGCCATCATCGCCAGCAACAGCAACTGTGTCAAGTTGTACATCGACCTGTTTGATTTTATCCATTTTCAACCTTTTAAAAAATTCTTATACAATTATGATTAAAAGTATTGTACCGGTTCAAATAATCCGTTCTGGATTTGCATAAATATTGAATGTCCTATTCCTTGCGAATCCTACAAGAGTGATTCCCATTACTCTGCACAAATGTACAGCCTGATCTGTCGGAGCGCCGCGGGAAATTGCTACCGATATTCCCGCACGTCGTACTTTGTAAACTATTTCCGATGATATTCTTCCTGTACGGGCGAGTATAAACGAGCTCAAATTTTTTTTATCAAGAAGTGCTCTTCCGATTACTTTATCCACTGAATTATGACGTGCAATATCATCAATACAATACTCGGTATCATTATCAGACAATATCGAAGTATGAACTGCACCTGTCATAGTAAATAGATCTGAGCCTTTATCAAGCTTCTTAATTAGTGCAAATATCTGTTCTTTATCCACATTCAGATCGTTATGTAGTTTTTGATTTATTGACAATTCATTGGTATGCATCGCGTTATTATGGTGCAGTGCGGTATCATGCTTTTTTTGTTTTGCTGACAGATCCGGTAAATGTGGCAGATCAACATACGCGATCCACATTTGGGCATCAAGCCGGAAATTTAGCATCTCAGAACTTTCATTTATAAATCCGTACGTAAACAAATAACCACACACTAATTCATGAATATGCTGAGGTGATACAAGTAACGTTGCGATCTCATGGTCATTAACGACTATTGTCAGCAACACTTCCTTTGCAACAGTATCGGTAGTATGCTCAATTTGAGCATCGTTAACGCGTATTGTTTCTATTGTAATAAAGGAATTATTCTCATTATGCATCACTATCACCTTACGCATCAAATAAAATAAGTCATCAATTCTTATGCCGGAATCATCTCACAAACCGCATCCACCTTCGCGCCTGTCATCATTGCTATTTTCCTTACTACAATTATATCAAGCGATAAGCGAATTGCTAATTCGTTAATTTTACAGTTACTAACATATTCACCACATATAATATCTGCCATTGTTAATGCAAGTAATGCAGATGGTTTTAGTGAATCCCCTGTGAGATATATCACACATTCGGGAATAATTTCTTTTAATATAGTATTACTCTCAATTATCAGGTATGGCACATTGCCTGCAAACTGTCTGATCGTATCGATTGATGTACCCATTGGAAAGAGTTTTATTGCTTTTTGTATATTTTCTGTATGATGCCCAATCTTTACAGTAAGGGCATCGGGTAACAGGTTTGATATACCTCTTGCAAGTGTTGTTTTACCAACACCGGAACATGCTCCTGAAACAACAATAATTTTCATGATATGTCCTTTTGTATATGGTATACATCCCGCCCCCTTGTAGGATTTTGATTTTCAATAAGTCCCCCTGCGGGGGATTTAGGGGGCGGGCATTAAAATTATCATAATGTTAACAATGCATTCTTAACTATCAATCAGGATCAAAAAGACATACGAACACAACACTGTAGATCTGCAGTGTTCGTATAAGATATGATAGTCATATCAAGCATACTATTAAAATGATTCCGGGTAACCGATCTGCACAAATGCATTTTCAAGTTTCTGCTTATGTCCAAGCTCCATAGCCGCAAGTGATTGAAGCATTGTCACAATTTGCTTATCAGTTGCTTTTTTGGAAAGTGCCGTATAGAATTCCGACGCTTCCTGTTCTTTTTTAGCCGCAAGCATTATTGCATCTGCAGGTTTCATATTAATTGACAATACCGGAGTATTGTTTTTATCTGCAATAGCATAATCTACCTCAGGTGAAACAAATTTTCCAACAAGAGATGAATCCTGTTCATATTTTCTGAGCGTATCCGCATGCTCGGCTTCATCAGCAGAAAGCTGCAGGAAAATATCTTTTACAGCGGCATTTGATACTTTTTCAGATGCCTTTTTGTAAAATTCACAAGCCTCAACTTCCTGTTCAATAGCAATTTTAAAAAGAGATTGTACATTCATTATAAATTCCTTTTGTAAACAAACAAGAATAGTACACCGGAGTGCACTGGATTATGGTCGTGCCTGACGTTTGAAATTAACTCCGATCGGCTCTCCATCAGCAACCTTTTCAATTTTAATTGCACAGGCTTTATACTCAGGTGTTTCAGTAACATTATCATAAGCACTGTTTGTGAGAACATTTGCGCATGCTTCATGAAAATGGAATGCACACCATGCAACACCTTTTGGTGAGCGGTCTGTAACCCATGCTTTGAGCGTAATTGATCCACGTCTGCTTGTTGCTTTTACAATATCACCGGTTTTAACATTCATTATTTTTGCATCTTCGTGACTTATTTCCATCAGCTCTTCAGGGCAGAGGTTCTCAAGTCCGATAGAATTTCTTGTCTGGGTACCGGAGTGATAATGCCACAACCTTCTTCCAGTTGACAATACAATAGGATACTCGCTATCGGGTAATTCTGCCTGATGACGATAGACGGTATGGCTGAACAAACCTTTTCCACGTGTAAACTTGCCGTCAAGATGGAGAATCGGTGTTCCAGGATGAGTTACCGTCGGACAAGGCCATTGAATACCGGTTTCTTTAATACGTTCATGAGTGATACCAGCCATGCTTGTACCTGAACTTCTCATGTCCTCCCATGTATCCCTGGCAGATGTCAAGTGAAGATCAACACCGAACCGCTTTGCCAATTCGTTCATTATCCACCATGTCGGCCTTGCTTCTCCAGGAGGGTCGACAGCTTTATTAAGCAGTGATACCCGGCGTTCCAGATTTGAATATGTTCCATAATCTTCATTGAAACAGGTATCAGGGAAAATTACATCAGCATATTCAGTTGTCAAATTTGAAAAAATATCTGCAACAGCCAGAAATTCAAGAGCCTTGATCTCTTCAATTGTCTTGGCCATATTTGGTTCAGTATGCACCGTATTATCACCAACACAAAGGAGCGCTTTAGTCCCCCCCTCAGTTGCTTTATGAAGCATTGTCGGTATTTTGTATCCCGGTTTTGAAGGTAAACCGGTTACACCCCATGCTTTTTCCATTTTGGCAATTACATCCGGATTGTCAACATTTTGATAATTATGGAATACATTTGGCAATGCTCCCATATCGCAGGCCCCCTGAACATTATTTTGTCCACGAAGAGGATTAACACCACATCCGGATTTACCAAGATGACCAAGAACCATCTGCAGATTGGCAATCGTTTTAACATTATCAGTTCCGCAAATATGCTCTGTTACGCCAAGAGTATATATAACATTGACTTTTTTTGCAGTACCAAGCATCTGTGCAACTTTTTTTATCATGTCAACTGAAACGCCACTGAGTTCTGATGCTTTCTCTGCAGGGTATTCCTCAACCCACTTTTTAATTTCCTCAGGATTTTCGGTATACTTATTCATGAATTCATCATTCTGCCAGCCATTTTTAAATATTTCGTTTATAAGTCCATTTAAAAACGGGACATCGGTACCGACCTTGAACTGTACATAGAGATTCGACCAATGTGCTATGTCAACTTTACGGGGATCGCAAACAATAAGAGTAGCCCCGTTTTTAGCGGCTTTTTTGACATAGTAGGAAACAACAGGATGCGCTTCAGTCATATTTGAACCAATCACAAAAATAATCTCTGCTTCAAGAATATCTGCTATTGAATTTGTTGCAGCACCGCTTCCAAAAGCATATGCCAGTCCTGCAACTGTAGGCGCATGACATACGCGTGCACAATGGTCGACATTATTTGTCTTTATTACTGCACGAGTAAACTTCTGCACTGCATAGTTGTTCTCGTTTGTAATACGTCCGGAACCAAGGGCTGAGAATACATCCGAGCCATGTTTTTCAACGATATTTTTGATTCTGTTTGCGGTATAATCAAGTGCTTCATCCCATGAAACTCTCTCATGCTTACCGTTCTTTTTAATCATAGGATACTGCAGGCGTTTGGGGCTTGCATGAAATTCATAACCATAGCGACCTTTTACGCAAAGTTTTCCATAGTTCGGAGCAGCATCACGTCCACTCACCCGCACCACTTTATTGTGTTGACGATCAATATGCAATACGAGTTGACAACCAACACCACAGTATGGACATGTTGTATTTACCGTTTCAAGATGAGAATCACGTCCGAGCCCGCGTGCTTTTTTGTTAGTCAGTGCACCGGTCGGACATGCCTGCACACATTCACCACACTGCACACAGCTTGATTCACCCATAGGCAGATCAGTGTCACAGATAACAGTAGTATTTCTTCCACGATATCCAAAACTTAATACTTCATTAACAACATTTTCATTGCATGCAGCGATACAACGTCCGCATTTAATACATTTATCATAATCAATGACAATAAATTCGGAGCTTGTGTCTTTTAGGCCACTTGGTGATTCTGCAAATGATGTACGCTCAATACCAAGATAGTAACAGGCATCCTGCAGCTCACACGAGCCGCTTTTTTCGCATGAGAGACAATCATGACAACCACCGGCAAGCATCAGTTCGACAACAAGTCGTTGCGACGCACGAATTTCGTCACTTGACGTAATAACCCTCATGCCGTCCTTAACTTTCATGTTGCATGATGTCTGATAGCCCTTCATTCCCTCAACACTTACTATACAAACGCGGCATTTTGCTGTCGCACCGGTTTTAGGATGATAACATAATGATGGAATATAGATACCATTCCGGCGTGCCACTTCAAGAACGGTTTCCCCTTCATTGGCATCGTATGCCTGATTATTTAAAAATATTTGCATAAGAACCTCATTATTCTTTTTATTAGCTTTACAAATCAGTTTTTAATGTTTGATAATAGCATCAAATTTACAAGTACTATAGCAAAGACCACAACGTGTACACATATCTGCATTTATAGTATGCCGTGTTTTCGTACTTCCGCATATTGCAGAAACAGGACAGGCTTTTTTGCAGAGACCACAACCTATGCATTTTTCGGTAACTTCAAAGACTATAAGTGATTTACAAACTGCAGCACGACATTTTTTATCACGAATATGTTCTTCATACTCATCCCTGAAGTGGCGTAATGTGCTGAGAACCGGATTAGATGCTGTCTGACCAAGACCACAAAGTGATGCATTCCTGATAGTGACTGCCATTTTTTGCAATGTGTCAATATCAGCCATCTCTCCTTTACCTTCACAGATTCTATTGATAATTTCAAGCATCTGATGCGTTCCTTCTCTGCACGGGACGCATTTTCCGCACGATTCATCCTGAACAAATTCAAGGAAAAATCTTGCTACGTCAACCATACAGCTTGTCTCATCCATAACAATAAGACCGCCGCTTCCCATAATAGCACCCAGTTCATTCAGTGATTCATAATCAAGTGCTACATCAAGATGCTCTGCCGGTATACAACCACCAGACGGCCCACCAATCTGGGCTGCTTTATAGGCTTTACCATTAGGGACACCACCACCAATATCATATATTACCTTTTTTAATGGTGTACCAACCGGAACCTCAACAAGGCCGGAGAGTTCAACAGCCCCTGCAAGCGCGAATATTTTTGTACCTTTACTTTTTGCGGTACCTATCGACGCAAACCAGGGAGCACCATTATTTATGATTCTGGGAATATTCGAATACGTTTCTACATTGTTAAGTACAGTCGGTTTATCCCACAATCCTTTTTGAGCTGGAAATGGCGGACGGGGACGGGGTTCGCCACGGTTGCCTTCAATGGATGCCATAAGCGCAGTTTCCTCACCACACACAAAAGCACCTGAGCCCATACGTATTTCAAGATCAAATTCGAATGCTGTATCAAGGATATTTTTTCCAAGAAGTCCGCACTTACGTGCCTGAACAATAGCATTCTGTAAACGTTCGACTGCAAGTGGATACTCCGCGCGTACATATACAAAGCCTTTTTTACAACCGATTGCGAATGCACCGACAGCCATGCCTTCAATGACACTGTGTGGATCACCTTCAAGAATACTTCGGTCCATAAATGCTCCGGGATCACCCTCATCAGCGTTACAAAGGATGTATTTAATATCACCCTCGCTTTTTTGTGCAAACGACCACTTAGTTCCGGTAGGAAATCCTGCACCACCACGACCACGTAAACCGGATGCACCGACTTCCGCAATAGTTTCATCACTTGACATTGATGTCAGGACTTTACTTAGAGCACTATACCCACCAACAGCAATGTAGTCAGAAATTTTATTCGGGTTTACTTTTCCGCAATTACTTAATACCAGTTTCTTCTGATTTTTAAAAAACGGAATCTCATCCATTTTCTGCTGCTTGACATCATCTGCAACATGAATCAGTTTTTCAACAATCCTGCCGCCAAGAAGATGATCATGAACAATCGCCACAGCATCATCTGCTGCAACGTTTTGATAAAATGTACCGTCTTTGGCAATAACAATAACCGGTCCTACAGCACATGGGCCAAGACAACCAGTCTCAACAACTGCCACTTTGTCAGATAAACCTTTTTTTTGCAGTTCACTGATCAGCGCATCTTTAACTTTCATAGAACCGGAAGCAATACAACCGCCACCCGCACAAACAAAGATTTTTTCTTTGTTAAATTCTGCACTTGCGCAGATAGTTTCCCTGATTTTTTTCAAATCATCAGGTGTATTAATTCGTTCGTTAATTAAAAGATCATCCATTTACTTACTCCCATTCTTTGCGCCCTGGGCGAGGTTTCTATAGCTTTTTAAAATCTTTTCCACATCTGATGATTTCACCCACTGATGAACATCCTCATTGATCATAATTACCGGTGCAAGACCACACGCACCAAAACATCTGCCGACATCAAGTGTAAAGAGCAGATCATCAGTCGTTTCACCAACCTCTACACCCAATTGAGATTTAAGTGCAGTAAGCACTTCCTCTGCTCCACGTACATAGCAGGCAGTTCCAAGACAAACACGTATCAGATATTTGCCTCGTGGCTTTAGTGAGAAAAATGAGTAAAAAGTGATAACACCAAAAATCTTTGATGTTGGAATCCGAAGACGTTCAGAAATAGCAGTAATTGCAGCTGCCGGAATATATCCATATATTCCCTGAGCCTCCTGAAGTACCGGAATTAGTGCACCCGGCTGACTTTCCCATTTGTCAAAAACAGCATCCAGTTTGCTTAATTCAATCTCGACACAATTATCTGTACCAGAACAGGAACAACTACACTTAGATTCATTATTTGACATTTAATTCTCCTGAAAATATTTCTAGTATCCTGAATCCCGTACTATAACCGGTATCAATAATGGCTGATACCGGCATGCAGGAAAAAGAATAAACTCAGTTTTTACTTTTGTTAATTGAAAAATGCTTATCACTTGCCATGAGCGAAAAGATAAGACCGATAACCATAAGAGTAACTGCAAACACAAATGAATATGATGCTGCTTTACTTCCCGCCGTATCCTTGATAAACGCAACAACCTGAGGTCCAACGATGCCACCCATTGACCATGCAGTAAGAATCGCACCATATACAACAGCCATCATCTTGCTGCCAAACACGGTTGTTACAAATGATGGCATCGTACCGAAACCGCCACCATAACAAAGAAGAATATAACAGAAAAGTATAGAGAAGATAATCGGGCTCTTGACAAAAATCAGGGCGATAAAACAAATCAGTTGTGTTACAAGCATGATACGAAAAACATTCACACGACCGATTTTATCAGACATACCACCCCAGAAAAAACGGCCTACTCCGTTAAATATTGACGTAACAGCAATAAGTGTTGCCCCCACTGATGCAAGTGTTTTGACATCAAGAGATGGATCATCAAGTTTTAGAAGATCCTGAAGCATTGGTGACTGAAAACCGATAATAGCAATGCCGGCTCCGATATTACAAAAGAATATTATCCACATAACGAAAAAACGCCCGTTAAACACATATTGACTAAACGTACCTCCGACAAGATCATGAGCGGATGGAGCCGCAGCTTTTTTTGCAGCTTCAGATGCATTGCTTTTCATTGGCACGGTATATCCGGCTGGTGGATTTTCGAGAAAAGATGCAACAATCAGAGTTAACACAAGAAAAATTGCACCAAGATATGCAAATACCAGAACCATATTACCACTTGTCATTTCAATAAGCATTGGCGCAAATATTTTACTCATAAGGAGCGCACCAAAGCCAAAACCCATGACAACCATACCGGTAATAAACCCTTTTTTATCCGGAAACCACTTTGCTGCAGTTGCAACAGGGGTTACATAGCCAAGTCCAAGTCCTGTACCTCCAATAACACCATATCCAAGATATAAAAGAGGAAGCGACTTGATACTTAGTGCAAATGCACCGATCAGATAACCGACACCAAACAGAGCACCGCCAAGCATAGCAAGTTTTTTAGGGCCATATTTTGGAAGATTTATTCCACCCCACGCTGCAGCAAGACCAAGAAAACAGATTGCCAGACTGAATACCCATGCAACCTGTGTATTAGACCATCCATACGTTGTCATAAGTGGTTTCTGGAAAAAGCTCCATGCATAGACCGTTCCAAGACATAATTGCAATAATGTTCCCATAATAGCAATAAGCCATCTGTTCTTCTGCCCTTTGGGGATTTGTACTTCTGTCATCGAGCCTCCACACGAAAAGTTTATAAGAAAAAAATCACATTTATAGCTAAAATCAAAAAAATTATGGTACTGCAGCACCTTGTACAATGCAGGTTTCACAGCTTTCACGGTTATTCATTATATGTGGTTCCATAACCTCTGTGTCAAATGGTAGCAATCTGTTTTTTAATTTTGCAAAGTAAACAAGCTGCTCAAGTTCTAGTTCAAGATTTACATAGTTAACAAAAACACTGTTATCTGGTGTTTGGAGACTGCATGGGGCGAAATTGAGTACACCCTTGATTCCGGCATCAACCATTTTTTCAAAAACCTGTTGCGCTACAACGGCAGGAACAGAGAGTATTCCAAACTGCACACCGTTATCTTTAACAAATTGATATAATTGATCAATAGGAAGAACGGGGATTTCTGAAAGCGTTGCATGTTTTGCGGGGTCGATGTCGAATGTGGCTATCAGTTTAAAACCCTCACGGGCAAATCCTTTGTAATGGATTAATGCCCTTCCAAGATTTCCGACACCAACTAAAATAACCTTGTGCGTTTCGTTTTTACTGAGAATATTATTCAGGCTTAAGATCAAATCATCAATAAGATAGCCGCCCCGTTTATTACCAAAAATTTTAAATATTGAAAAGTCTTTGCGAATCTGGGTACTGGTTACTCCGACAGCCTGAGCGAGATAGGTTGAAAAAATTTTTGTGAATCCAAGCTCTTTAAAGTGATACAGTGCATTCTTGTATTTTGACAACCTGCCAATACAATTTCTGTTGGTTACAGCACTTATGTTCTCTTTTTCACAATTTATCATGACATGCCCTGATGTAAAAACTGCGCTGACGTAGAAATTTTAATATGGTTTCAGAAACGAAGTATAAAAAGGTACATTTTTTTGTACCTTTTTGTTTCTTTGCGAAATGAAGTAAAATTTTTGATTAAAAGCAGTATGGCAGAAGCGACTTATAAGCATGTCCAGAAATGTATGTTATCTGTCCGGCCTTGAAAAAGCAGCACCAGTACCTGATGTTTGAGGCGCGAGCTGCCCCACAATATTGATCCTATATAACAAATAAACAACAATGCAGCACAACTCATCCTCATGGATGAATTGAGATCCCCAGATCAAATGTCGGTCCGTGATACATACTTGACGTTACAATAAGATTTGCACCACACAATGCATACTCTCTTATATTGTTAACGGTGATTCCTCCGGCTGCAATCATGATTAATTCGGGTCGTGTAGTTCTGATCTTCGTTATAATACGTGTCAGTTCTGATGGTGTAAATTTGTCAAACTGAAGACCATCAACAGGATAGGAATGAAATGTAGATAAATCCTCCTCATTGTTGATCTCAACAATTATTTTTTTCTCTACTGCTTTTTTACGTGCCTCACATAATGCATTTGCAATGGCTTCAGAGTCTTTAAAAAACACACTATGTTGTTTGAAAAGAAGAAAGGTTTCCGACAATCCTGACCTGTGAATAGTTCCGCCACCACTTACCACCGCCTTACATACAAGAGTTTTTGTTCCAGGGATAATCTTTCGCGTCGCCCCTATGACAGATTGGGAATTCATTTCCTGTAGTACTTTAACCATCTGATATGTACGTGATGCAACACCAGAATAGTATTCGATTAGATTAGCAATCATTTTCCATGCAGCATGAAGCGTTGCAGCACTCCCTGATGATTCAAGTATAACGGTACCAGGTTCAACTAATGTTCCTGATGGCAAAAAAAATGATGTCTGTCCACCAAGACGGTTAATTATTCGTGATGCCTCCTCTGTACAACATATAATTCCGTGATTACGGCTTTTACATGTCATTACTGCTGAATGTCCACCTATTCCCAATGTGTCAACGGTAAGATCACCAAGCGGAAAATCCTCCTGAATTAATGAATCAAGAATCTGATCTGAAACAAAAAACATCACACATCTCCTTTTCTATTCACACTTGTTTAAAACGATTATTGATGGTGCAAAAGCTTTTACTGCAAGTATAACGTTTTGACCCGGTTGTAACGTTGCCGATTCTTCAGGATCAACCACAACCCTGATAAGGTTAATACCGCTTTGTACTGTTACGACAACTGCAATATCAGATTTCGCGATGGAAACGACTTTTCCCACAGTCCTGAATTTACTGCTAAGCTTGTTACCAAGCAGCATATCCGGGGAATCACTTTTAGATACAGTTCCATTATCAAACAATACCATTTTATTTGACATTGTAAAAATTTCGGCAATATCATGAGTAACAATTATTGATGTCAGACCAAATGATGAATGGATCTGATTTATTTCATTTTGCAGTGAAGTTCTCATCTCACTGTCAAGTGCAGATAGCGGCTCGTCAAGAAGCAGTATTTTTGGTGATCTGATCAGTGCCCGTGCAAGTGCAACCCGCTGACGTTGTCCACCGCTTAACTGATGCGGACGCGAGTGCTCAAGTGCACGCAATTGCATAATATCAATAAGTTCCTCAACCCGTTTTTGGTTTTTATTCGAAGCATACTCAAGATTTTTACGAACTGACATTGCGGGAAACAAAGCATAATCCTGGAAAACAAAACCGATCGTTCGATGCTGTGGTGCGACATTTATCCCTTTTTCCTTACTATACCAGACATTTCCATCAACAATAATCTCGCCATTATCAGGATGTGTCAGACCGGCAAGCATACGGAGTGTTGTCGTTTTCCCTGAACCGGATTTACCAAAAAATGTAAAAAAATCATGCCGTTCAATATCAAGCTTAACACGTAGTGTAATTGCACCGTTTGCAGAAAGTAATCTTTTTGTTACATCAATATGTATCATGTTTATTCAGTTTCCTAATACCTGTGCTTCCTTATAATGATACCTGAATTAATGAGAAATAATAATATCAGTGATAACAGCGCACTGATTGTTATTACCCCTGCGTAAATATGCGCCATTGTATACTCCAATGATTCTACATGATCATATAATGCAATTGACGCCGTCATTGTTTTACCGGGAATCTTTCCACCAAGCATCAGCACCATTCCAAACTCTCCAAACGAATGGATAAAAGTCATTACAATACCGATAAGAAGCGACGGCCTAATAGACGGAAGAAGAACACGAAGGAGTGTTTCCCACTCGCTCTTCCCTAATGTCAACGATGCTTCACGGAGCGATTTGGGCAGCGATTCAAACCCTGCTATCAATGGGTTTAACATAAAGGGAACACCGGCAACTGAAAGCGCAATCGCAAGACCGGTAAATGAAAAAACGAGTCTGGTATGTAAAACGTTTTCAAGAAAATGACCGACTGGTGAAAATGGACTCCACAGAATAAGAAAATAAAAGCCGAGCACTGATGGCGGAATCACCAGCGGAAGCATTGCCAGAGACCGTATGACCATCTTTACAAAAGTCGTTGATGATGAAATCCAGTACGCAAGTGGGATGCAGGTAATTGTTAACACGACGGTACAGATAACTGCAAGTTTGAAACTAAGAATCAATGGCAAAAAATCGATAGCCATACTACTTCCTCATAGTCAACATGCAAGATGTAGATTTTACCAGATACCACACAATCATTCCGTTAGTCAATCCAAGGGTGTCGCGTGATCTTCTTGTAATAAGGCTTGTCAGTGCTACAGACCCGGTATTTGCAGCGACACGCGCCATCACACCAGTCTGGCAGATATCAGTAATACACACTTTAAAACAGTTTCGGCAACTAATCGTTGCGTTACAATCAAGAGATATAATAGTATCCGCTTCTTTAAAGAGGATATCAACCAGTGCACCCACCTTACAATATGGTAGTTCATGATCAGAAAGAAGCACACAGGCACTTAGTGACAAACCCGAAAAGCTGACACCGACCTGCGCAAAAAGCTCGTCGTTAGTCACTGATTCCACTATTGCGGGAATTCTGTTCATGGCAGCTTGTATCCATATTTTGCAAGTATCTCCTGAGCCTCGTTGCTGAATAAAAAAGCATATAGTTCCTGAGTAATTTTCTGATTGTGCTTTTCGCCATAGGTAAGCATCACAGCGGCCTGAGGTAACGGATCGTACTTTGTTGAATCAATTTCAACCCATACGCCCTTCCCTTTCATTTCGTCAGCAAGAACAAGCGACTTGGCTGTAAAACCGATATCTGCAGACCCGCTTGCGATAAACTGGGCTACTTTTGTAATATTCTCACCAAAAACAACCTTATTCTCTACAGCTTTCCAGATTCCGTTATCTTCGATGTACTTTTTAGCAGCCGGCCCGTAGACTGTCAACTTGAAATCAGCAAGCGCAATCGTTTTAACCGATGGTTCGGTCAGAACCTCAACACCTTTTTTTAGGTCAATCGGTTTGCATGTCCAGAGCACAAGTTTACCGTAAGCATAAATTTTAGGTTTGCCGACATTAAGTGCCGATGCAACAACGCTGTCTGCAAAACCGATATCAGCACTGATAAACAGATCAAAGGGTGCACCATTTCTGATTTGATTAACAAGTTTACCTGATGATCCATATACCGGGGTAACTGTATAGCCGGTCTTTTTTGTGAATTGATCTCGTATGTCCTCAAATGCAAATTTCATGTTTCCAGCAACAGCAGGTGAAATCTGTGCACCGGATGAGAAAACCAGCAGACAAATCAATATCGGGAAAACAATCAAACGCATTGGAACTCCTTGGAAAGAAATCGTTTAGTGAAATCAATTGATTAATATATATCGTTATATAATCAAATACCGTACCAAATTAATCGAATAAAATGATCTGCAAATAAATCCTGATCATTACACATCAAGTGAGCAAACGATTCAAACGATGCGTCGAAATCCACATATACTATTGATTTATCAATAAATTACGCATTTCATTTTCATCAGATCTAACAGTAATTAATGTATTAATCGGCAATATACAGATCAGTGATAGAAGTCACTATTAAAACCCAGTGTTCAAATACATGCTACAAAAATGAATAAATTGGAGATAATTGGAGCAATAACGAATCATTAATTCAAAAAAACTCGTTAAAGCATTTTTATGCCCCGTCCGTAGTTGTGAAACAAGTCGCTGCACAATTGATTCATTCTTCCAGGATAAACCATCTATACTTGATATTATCAATAATCTGTTCATTTGGATTGTTGGCGATCAAGAGACGTGTATCTCAGGTCTCTACGTTTTTCACATTCTGGCTACAGGATTCTGAATTCTGAATTCTGCCCCGACCACCTTCAAACAATCAAAATCAACACCTTACACATCACACAAAATCCCCATCACCCTAAAAAACAACTCCATGCTCGAAAGGGTTGACTCTTATCAGAAAAAACAGTATTTTGAAACCGGGCAAAAACGTATTCATTATTATAAAGTATCTGCCAGACAAATGATTAAAATGAGAATAACAAAAGATATCCTCTGACAGCCGAATGCAGAGGGTGTCTTTTTTTTTATCGGTGAGTGAATGTCCTGGCAAAAGTTCGAAACAGGTTGAAGGTTCGGCTAAAACAAGTGAGGTATTCTTGAGAGGCATTATTGCACTGGAAGATGGAACCATTTTTGATGGTGAGGGGTTTGGAGCTACTGGCGAAGCGACCGGTGAAGTTGTGTTTAATACAAGCCTTACCGGGTATCAGGAGATCTTAACTGATCCGTCATACAGTTCACAAATCGTGACAATGACCTATCCACTTATTGGAAACTACGGAATCAACGACAGCGACGTTGAATCATCAAAGGTGCAGGTAAGCGGTTTTATCGTAAAAGAAAGCTGTAAGTACCCGTCAAACTTTACATCACAGAAATCAATCAGCCAGTATCTGATTGAAAATAATGTTGTTGCAGTTGAAGGTATCGATACCCGCATGCTTACCCGTCAGATCAGGGTGAAGGGTGCGATGAAAGCGATCATCTGGTCCGGTGAAGGAAACGTAAACACCGACGACCTCGTTGATAAAGCTAAAGCGTGGAGTGGACTTGTCGGGCTTGACCTTGCAAAAAAAGTTACCTGCAAGGAGCCATATATATGGAATACACAAAAGGGTCTGGGCAAGAATCTTAAAAACATCCGGTTCAATATTGTCGCGTTTGATTTCGGTATCAAGTACAACATTCTCCGCATTCTTGAATCACTCGGATGCAGAATCACTGTTGTACCGGCAAACACGACTGCAGAGCAGGTGATGGGGATGAATCCTGATGGAATATTCCTGTCAAATGGCCCTGGTGATCCAGCTGCTGTTACCTATGCGATCGATACTATCAAGCAGCTTCTAGGTAAAAAGCCGATCTTCGGTATCTGCCTTGGACATCAGCTGATCGGTCACGCACTTGGCGGATCGACCTACAAACTGAAATTCGGTCATCGTGGTGGAAACCATCCGGTCCGCAATATGGATACCGGTGTTATTGAAATTACATCACAAAACCATGGTTTCTGCGTTGATATGGACAGCCTGAAATCAAAAAATATTAAAATGACACATCTCAATCTCAATGATCTCACCTGCGAAGGTATTACTGATCCTGAGAAAAATGTATTCTGTGTTCAGTATCACCCTGAAGCATCTCCGGGACCACATGACAGCGGCTATCTTTTCGAGAAATTTTTCGCCATGATGGAACGTAAAAGCGGTGCACCGGGTGTGAGGAAGTGACGAGTGACACGTGACGAGTGACACGTGACGAGTGACTGGCAGCGTTTTTGTCGGTTAGTTGGCACGTGACTGTCAGAAGATAAAACGAAAAAAATAAAAAACAAATATATACCCTTATCAGACCATCAGGGTGAAACAACTGCCCGGTGTCTTTGAAAGGATCTATGCCAAAAAGAACTGATATACACAGGATTCTCATTATCGGCAGCGGACCAATTGTGATTGGTCAGGCGTGTGAATTTGACTATTCAGGTACTCAGGCGTGTAAAGCGTTACGCGAAGAGGGTTACGAGGTTATCCTTGTTAACTCCAATCCGGCAACGATCATGACTGATCCCAACCTTGCGGACAAGACCTATATTGAGCCGATTACCCCGGAAATCGTTGAGAAAATTATCGCCCGCGAACGTCCGGATGCGATTCTTCCGACAATGGGTGGTCAGACTGGCCTTAACACCGCAATGGAACTTTCCGAAAGCGGAGTTCTTCAGCGATATGGTGTACAGCTTATCGGTGCCGACGAGACTGCGATTAAAAAAGCTGAGGATCGCAGTGAGTTCAAAGAAGCCATTCAGAAAATCGGTCTTGATCTCCCCCGCAGCGCGTTTGCTTATAACATCGATGAAGCGTGGCAGATTGCACGTGAAATCGGTTTTCCATGTATCGTTCGTCCGAGCTTTACCCTCGGCGGTACCGGTGGCGGTATTGTTTACAAAGAAGAAGACTTCGAGCGTCAGGCAGCCTATGGACTTCACTGCAGCCGCGTAAACGAGATTCTCATTGAGGAATCGGTTATCGGATGGAAAGAGTACGAACTCGAGATCATGCGCGATAAAGCAGACAATGTGGTCATTATCTGCTCAATCGAAAACCTTGACCCTATGGGAGTTCACACCGGTGACAGTATCACCGTAGCTCCGGCACAGACTCTCACTGACCGTCAGTACCAGAAGATGCGTGATGCAGCGATTGCAATTATCCGCGAGATCGGCGTTGAGACCGGAGGATCCAATATCCAGTTCGCGGTAAACCCGGCTGATGGTCGCATGACTGTCATTGAAATGAATCCACGCGTGAGCCGCAGTTCTGCACTTGCAAGTAAAGCGACCGGTTTTCCTATTGCAAAGTTTGCTGCAAAACTCGCAGTCGGCTATACTCTTGACGAAATAAGAAACGATATCACCAAGGAAACACCGGCATCATTTGAACCAACGATTGACTACTGTGTTGTAAAGATTCCACGTTTTACATTCGAGAAATTTCCCGAAGCGGATTCAACACTGGGTATCCAGATGAAGTCTGTGGGTGAAACAATGGCGATTGGTCGCACATTCAAGGAAGCGCTGCAAAAAGGTCTTCGCGGTCTTGAAGTCGGGCGTAAGGGGTTTGATCTGATCAATTTTCCGTTTCAGACAAAAGAGGAACTTGCAAAAGAGCTACGTATCCCAAAAGCAAACCGCCTGTTCCTTATCAGATATGCATTTGAAAAAGGTATGACCGTTGATGAAATCGCGGCAGCTTCATACATTGATACATGGTTCCTTAACAACATGTACGACCTTTACACATTCGAAAAGACCATTACGCCGGATATCCTTAAGAAAGACAAGGATGATCTCAAGCGGTTGATCAAGAAGTCAAAGAGTCTTGGTTTCAGTGATTATCAGATGGGTACGTTCCTGGGGATGGATGAAATTGCATTCCGTACTTTCAGAAAAGAGCTCGGTGTTATTCCGACCTACAAACTCGTTGACACTTGTGCTGCAGAGTTTGAAGCATATACGCCCTATTATTACTCATCATACGATCAGGAGGATGAAAGCAATCCAAGTGATCGCCGCAAAATCATTATTCTTGGCGGTGGACCAAACCGTATCGGCCAGGGTATCGAATTTGACTACTGCTGTTGTCAGGCATCATTTGCCCTCGAAGAGATGGGAATTGAATCGATCATGGTGAACTCAAACCCAGAGACCGTTTCAACCGACTATGATACATCCGATAAACTTTACTTCGAACCGCTAACGTTTGAAGACGTGATGAATATCATTGACAACGAGAAACCTATCGGTGTTATTGTACAGTTTGGTGGTCAGACACCACTGAATCTTGCAAAACGCCTTGAGGATGCAGGTGCACCGATTATCGGAACCAGTGTTGCTGCAATTCAGCGGGCAGAAGATCGTGATGAATTCGCGGCAATGATCAATAAACTTGAGCTTAACCAGCCTGCAAACGGTACTGCAAAATCAACCGAGGACGCCATTTCTATTGCGTCAAAAATCGGTTATCCGGTACTCTTACGTCCATCATTTGTTCTTGGCGGACGTGCAATGAAAATCGTGTATGATGATGAAGAACTGCGTGCGTTTATCGGCGAGGCACAGGCGGCGGCGGAGAATCGTCCGGTGCTTGTTGACAAATTCATTGGAGATGCAATTGAGGTTGACGTTGATGCAATCGCTGATAACGACACAGTCAAGGTATGCGGTATTATGGAACATATCGAAGAAGCCGGTATCCATAGTGGTGACAGTGCCTGTGTACTGCCACCTCACACATTGTCAAGTACAATCGTATCGCAAATTCACAAGATTACCTGCCAGATTGCACGTGAACTTAACGTCGTTGGCCTGCTCAATATTCAATATGCAATTAAGGAAGATATCGTTTATGTTCTTGAAGTAAATCCAAGAGCATCACGTACGGTTCCATTTGTAAGTAAGGCAACCGGTATACCATGGCCGAAAATTGCAGCAAAAGTAATGGCCGGTACCAGGCTTGCGGATATAGAGGAAGCTGTAGAAAAAACTATAGACTACTTCGCTGTTAAAGAATCTGTGCTTCCATTCAGTAAATTCCCTGGTGCGGATATCATTCTCGGACCAGAGATGAAATCCACCGGTGAAGTAATGGGACTTGACAAGGATTTCGGACTTGCATTTGCAAAGTCTCAGGAAGCAGCCGGAAATAATCTGCCACGCAGTGGATCTGTTTTTATCAGTGTCAAGAATTCAATGCGCCGCAATATCATCTTCATGGTAAAAGCCATGCAGGCGATGGGATTCAAGATCTTTGCATCTGAGGGAACCTGGCGCGTACTGAGTTCGAATGGTATTAATGTCAAGATGATACCAAAGATCGGTGAAGGAAAACCTGATATCATAGATCTTATCAAGGGTGGTGATATTGATTTCATTATCAATGTGCCGGCCGGACGTAAATCACAGATGGATTCCAAACCGATCCGTAGTGCTGCGGTTACACAGCGTATTCCTTATATTACAACGCTTGAGGGTGCGCAGGCAGCTATCAGCGGTATCGATTCACTTGAACGAACCGGTTTTTCTGTCAAGTCAATCCAGGAATATCAGGATGTGAGTCAGAGTAAAACGAAGCGATATAAGCATGATCTTGACATGCGTACAACAATGTGGAACTAAGTCTATTCAGGGGCGTAAAATTTGCGCCCTTTACTTTTTCGTAAATGCATCTCCGGAGCGGGCTAATGGCTAAATATATTTTCGTCACAGGTGGTGTTGTTTCATCACTGGGTAAAGGAATCACGGCAGCATCAATCGGTGTACTGCTCAAATCGCGAGGGCTTCGCGTTATTCATCAAAAGTTTGATCCATATCTGAATGTTGATCCGGGAACAATGAATCCGTATCAGCATGGAGAGGTGTACGTTACCGATGATGGCGCTGAGTCAGACCTTGATCTTGGTCACTACGAACGCTTTACCGGTGTAACCACCAACCGTAACTGCAACTATACATCAGGGCGGATTTACGACGCTATTATTAAAAAAGAACGTCGTGGCGATTACCTTGGCGGTACCGTTCAGGTGGTTCCTCATGTGACAAGCGAGATCTGCGACAGTATCCGCTCAGTTGTAACAAACGACGTTGACGTAGTGATAAGCGAGATCGGTGGTACTGTCGGTGATATCGAAAGCCTCCCCTACCTCGAAGCGCTTCGTCAGTTTCGTCAGCAGGAAGGCAGAAATAACGTACTTTTTATACATGTCACCCTGATTCCCTATCTTCACAGAGCGGGAGAAGTAAAAACAAAACCGACACAGCATTCTGTAGGCCGTCTGAGAGAAATCGGTATTATCCCCGATATTCTTATCTGCCGTACCGAACAGCATCTTGACAAAGACGTACGAAAAAAACTGTCACTTTTCTGTAACGTTGATGAAGAAGCGGTTGTAGAGTGCATGGATGCAGAAAATACCATCTATGAAGTACCACTTCAGTTTGCGGAACAGGATCTTGACACTGTCATAGTTGACAATCTCGGCCTTCGCGGTGGACGCAGGAATTTGCGTCCGTGGAGAGAGTATTGCGATAAAGTGATCAATGCAGATCAGGTTGTCGAAATAGGTATTGTCGGTAAATACAGTGAACTACTAGATGCATACAAATCGATTCATGAATCCCTGAACCATGCAGGTGCAGCACATACTGCAAAAGTAAAGATTAAAAATATTTCTGCTGAGGACATCGAAAAAAACGGAGCAGAACAAGAACTCAAGGGACTTGGCGGTATTCTTGTACCGGGTGGTTTTGGAGCCCGCGGCGTTGAGGGAAAAATAAAAGCGGTAACGTATGCACGTGAAAAGAAGATCCCCTATTTCGGTATCTGTTACGGGATGCATATGGCAGTTATCGAATTCGCACGGAATGTGCTCAAGCTTAAAGATGCTGACACAACGGAAAACGTTCAGGACACGAAAAATCCTGTTATCCACCTAATGGAGGAACAGAAGCGTGTTATGAATCTTGGTGGAACGATGCGTCTTGGAGCATTCCCCTGCGAGCTGAAAAAGAACTCTATCGTTCGTAAATCATACGGAAAAGATTCCATTTCGGAACGTCATCGTCACCGTTTTGAATTTAATAATGATTACAGGGAGCAGTTTGAAAAAGCCGGTATGTCACTTAGCGGTCTTTCACCAAACGGGCTTCTTGTCGAAATGGTAGAGCTTGAGGATCATCCGTGGTTTGTTGCGGTTCAGTTTCATCCGGAATTCAAGTCACGTCCAATTGATCCGCATCCATTATTCAGAGATTTTATCGGTGCAAGTTTAAAGTGCGGCGGAAGGAAGATTGAAAAAAATGTTTGATGAAAAATTGCATGAAGAGTGCGGTATTTTTGGCGTTTACAATCATCCACAGGCATCACACCTGACCTATCTTG
The DNA here is from genome assembly GCA_023459055.1 of Fibrobacterota bacterium. Taxonomy (GTDB): domain Bacteria; phylum Fibrobacterota; class Chitinivibrionia; order Chitinivibrionales; family Chitinispirillaceae; genus JAAZBG01. Next base: position 159,544 of record JAEWVR010000020.1, on the reverse strand, counting down.
GACTTTACACATTGCAACATCGCGGTCAGGAAAGCTGTGGTATCGCAGTATCAGACAGTAAAGAAATTTCTGTTTACAAAGGAATGGGGTATGTTGGCCAGGTCTTTAAAAAACAGGGTATTCTTGAGGGTTTACAGGGAACCTGTGCAATCGGCCACAACCGTTATTCAACCACCGGTTCATCAACAATCGAGAATGCACAGCCGATTCTCATTAAATCACGTGCTGGACAAATTGCAGGTGCACATAACGGCAACCTGACCAATGCAGACGAGTTACGCCGCTGGATGGTCGATGACGGTTCACTGTTTTCGTCGACCACCGATACTGAAGTGATCATGCATCTTATCGCACGGTCAAAGCGTGATTCTATTGACGCAATGATACTTGATGCGCTCTCTGGTGTAAAGGGGGCATTTTCAATATTGTTTCTTACACCCGACGCAATGTACGGTGCACGTGATCCGCGGGGAATACGACCACTGATCCTTGGCATGAATGAAGAAGGAAGCTATTTCCTTTCATCTGAAACATGCGCTTTTGACCTCGTTGGTGCATCAATGATCCGCGAGATTCTGCCTGGTGAAATGGTCCGCATTGACAAATCTGGAATTACCAGCTTTAGAATTCCGGTGTTTGAACCCGATGTAAAACCGGCACATTGTATTTTTGAATTTATCTATTTTTCACGTCCCGATTCGTTTGTTTTTGGCAACAATGTTGACAAAGTGAGACGCCGTCTTGGACGCCGCCTTGCACAGGAACACCCTGTTGATGGAGCGGATCTTGTCATTGGTGTTCCCGACTCTGCAACCACTGCAGCACTTGGTTTCTCCGAGGCATCAGGGGTACGTTTTGATATCGGGCTTATCCGTAACCACTATGTCGGACGCACCTTTATTCATCCTGCACAGTCAGGCCGCGATTTCGGTGTCCGCCTCAAGTTTAATCCTGTCAAGGGTGTACTTAAGGGCAAGAAAGTTGTTATCGTTGATGACTCAATTGTACGCGGTACTACGATGAAAAAAATTATCCGTCTTATCCGTACGGCACAGCCAGCAGAAATACACTTACGGATTTCATCACCGCCGATCATCTCCCCCTGTTTCTATGGGATCGACATGCCGACAAAAGGTGAACTGATTGCAAACGAGCAGACCATTGAGGAGATCAGGAACTATCTTGAAGTCGATTCACTCGGCTATTTGTCAATTGAAGGTATGCTCAGCGCCACACCAAATCCACAGGACTTCTGTTCTGCATGTTTTAACGGGAAGTATCCGGTTGATGGTGCGAAGTTCATTGAGGCGATGGATGCAGCTTCGAAGTGTAAGTAGGATTTAGTTTCATGTCCACAATGAGGGACAAAAATGATTATGTTTGATTAATTTGAAGCCCCGATTCTGTTAAGAATCGGGACTTTTTTATTGGTAAACCAGATAGCGAAAACATATTTGACGTTCTTCCCGCTACTTTTAATCTATTTTTTCAACGATTTTCTTAATAGCTCAATTTCCTTAATGCTCAACCCGGTTATATCCCGAATATCAGCATTGGTCATCCCTTTTCCAATCATTTTTTCTGCAACTTCAAGCTTACCTTCAAGCTTACCTTCGAGCTTGCCTTCAAGTTTACCTTCAAGCTTGCCCTTAAGCATCCCTTTGACCACACCTTCCTGAACCAGGGCTTCCGCAATTGTTGGCATAAAAACCTCCCCTGCTTTTATAGCGTTTGTGACTTTTTTCTGCAATTTTTCCCGTTTACTGTTATCCACCGACGCAAACAGGTAACGTAGCATCACTTCCAGATACTCGATACCTGTTGATTTCCCCGATAATGTTTTCAATAATCCGAGTATCGCCGGTACCTTTTCAATTAATTTCGGATCAAAAATATACTTTTGCAACAAAAAACAGGCTTGAAGCAAAATATCTCCCTTTAACTTCTCATCCGGTATGTGAGAAATATCATATACATCCATTTTAAAATCAGGTACATAGACACTCGTTTCAGGTAATATATTAAAGAGCGACTGTAGAGAAATGCTACTATCCCACCTCTCTAAACCATGATATATTACCATTGGAATAATAACTGGTAACTTTTTAATCTTTTTGTTCTGTTTTTTACACTGTTCCCATATTTTAACCATATTTCGCAGCAGTTGAAATCCAACCCAGTTATCCATATAGCTCTTATGTTCAAACAGAAGATATATGTATGCGTTTTTACTCCCTAACTTTATTTTATACAAAATATCTGAAAAATGCTCTACCAATTCCTTATCAATATATGAATCTTTTGCAATCTCAAGGCTTTCATAATGTAATTTTTTAGTAATAGATTCAGGTAAATACTCCTTTAGAAAACTACATACAATTTCTTTTCTTCCAAAGGATTCCTTGAAAAATTTATCGTGTGGATTGATAATGCTGTTTTGACTCATGATTGTAAAATAGCTATTTTGCTTACTTTGAAGGATAAAAAAATGATGCATACATATGCTTGAAACCTATTAAACGCAGCTTTAACTATGTTTTTTCCGTGGGTGGATTTGCTCTATAGCCACAATGCGATCCAACTATGAAATGCCTGCCGATTTACAATCAGGGATAAAATCCGATTCCAATACTTATATTCAACGAATTTCCTGATTGGTGCCAATCCCTGCGATTCGATGGAGAATCAACGATTTGTTTGAATGATGGCCCGAAACCACACTTTCCGCTTAGGTATAGTCGTGATGTCAGATCATATGAAGCATAAATATGTGGGACAATCGATGATGACAACTCATATCCCTGAAATGATTTGTATTTGAGCCATATGGGATAGAATTTTTTAATACCACCCAGCAGTTCAATCCCCAATGTCAATTTTTTAAACCATTCTGTTGATACTTTTAAATCCGGATCTATTGACCAGCTTCCCTGCTTTCCCTGAGAGCCCTTTATTTCCGGGAAACCCGTTACATAGTAATTGCAATACAGCTCTCCCCCATATCGTAATCGTAGTTTTTTATTCAGATTACCGGAAAACCCCACGCCTGATTTGAGAATAACATTTTTTGAACCAAGCCAGACACCGGTATTTGTTGCATAACCAAGAGGAAAAACGATTCCGATTCTGGGCTCAATACTTCCGATACGTATTCCGATATATGTAGTAAAATCTCCAGCGGCAGCTTTACCTACCAGTGTATCTCCCGGAACATTTGCACCATTGACATTTGTATAATCCTTTTTAGTCAATGTATATTGAATTGGAAATCCAGCGAAGCCTTTAAATCTCCCATACGAAAAATAAGCATCAAATGACAGTTTATTATATGCACTGAATACATCACGATCTTTAGGAAATGCCACCCATGAACTTACACCGGTCGAAATGGGTCCGGTGTGAAAGGTGGTGCAAAAAGAAGGGATGCAAAAGATGAGTAACAGGATAAAAATGAACATATTTCGTTTCTGCGATTTTAGAGTACAAGTTAGTAATTTTCTGGTTTCGTGCTTAAAAACTATCGTAAAAAAGATACTTTGCGTAACACAATCTTTCACTGTAACACATTCAACCAATGGAAAGATTACCTGTCAATTAATATACTTTCATACAGCAACGAATTCTACCCCGGATTGTCCGCCTGTTTTAGGGGCAGATTTGCGGACAGAACACAGGTCGGACTTTCTGAACCGATTTCAAATCGCGGAACGATACAACCGTAAGTATCCATAAAGACAAACAATACATTTATTTAGGAAACAGACTGTTCAGGTCAGAATAGATAGTTATTTCTTTTTAACAATTATTAATGATACAATCATAAGGAATCAAAATGACTATTGAAAAAAAAATTGTAAAAGCAGACAGAAACTATCGAAGAAAACTTTTTTCAGAATATCTGGTTGCAATTATACTAGGTATTTTATCCTGGAATTTTATTCGTCCACCATTTTTAAACATTCTTGACAATTTGCCTAATAAGGAACGGATCGAAGTAAAAGAAATAATTGTCCATTTGTTTTTATTTTCATTTATTCCAGTTGCAATCTATTTAATAGCCATTGGCTGTAGAATATGCAAATATAATGCTATGCCATACCCTGGAATGAAAGTCATACGGGATACTGTTGTAGTTACAGGCAGGAAAGCAAAACTTCGGGGTAAAAGTTTGATAATTTTAGGGATAGTGGTCATTATACTACTTATAACCAGTATGATCACCACCCATTCAATTATTCTACACTTCAAGCAAGCCCCATTATTCAGGCCTGTTTTTTATGGAAGTTCAATTTAAAAGGGGTTTACCGATTCTCTATCATTAGCCTCAAACAATCCAATTGCTGCATCAAGAATACTGGTTGCTTCTTCTACATCACCAAAACCATTTTACTCCAGTTCACCATCAGGGCCTTTGACGTTTGTCAACCATAACTCGAGTATAGATGTCACACCCGGATATAATGAACGCCGATGAGCTTATGCAACTGATAACGGATCTATTGACAACGTGCAGCTGGGGATTCTTCTCTATGCAATGAAGATCGGTGATTTAAAGAATCGGGTCCGTTAAACGCAATTGAAATATTACAACATTTTAATAGGCTGCATTGACACTACGGTCAATACAACCTATTAGAATTGAATGATCAGCTACCGAAATTGAAGGTATAACCAACAAGGAGTGAAAGAGCACCGTTTTTATCGTCACCAGCAAAGTCTTCAGATGCGATTTTAACAAGACCGAGTGTATATCTGAAGTCAAGAACAATGGCCCCAGGTCCTACGACGAAATTAAGGGCACCACCCATAGTCACGCCAAAATCGACTACATTGGTATTATCTTTTAAAAATTCAGCTGCCTCACTGGGCATATCCTCTTTTTCATCACCCGCTTTGGCATATCCACTGACACCAACGCGAAACGCAACAGCAGGACCAACATAAAAATTAGGAACAACCGATTGACTTGTACTTGTAAAAAGATGTGGTAATCATGGTTTTTAAATGCCATTGTGATCTGTCGCCAGATTGCAGGAGTAAAAAGAGCCGGCTAAACCGGCACGTAACGAACTATCATTCAACCTTAACATCATATTTCTTAATGACAGCCGAACCTGTACCATCCCTGACTTCATTACCCAGTTCAAGGTTTGCAATATAGTTATCTTTTGTTAATATCTTTTTACTGATAAGATAGTCGATAAAAAGATGAACGTTGAGAGTACCCTGTAAAAAAGGTTTTCTTGCAACAATTGCTGTGTATGTCCATTTGTTGGAATTTACACCTGATTCATCACCGTGATTGCTTTTATGGTAAACATCATAAACGATACCGTCAGCTTTGAATTTACCGACGTATCTCGCCCATGTCCACGAATCGCCTGTTTTATTGTAATTCCAGATCATGATTTCCTGGGAAATATTTTCCTTTTTGCTGGGAAGCGCGGACAGAGCCCAGAACTCAAACGCCATATTGCATTTCCCTTTTGTCTGCAGTTCAATATCGAAATCAACAGTCAGTTTTTTACTCCCGGCCTGAAAAGGAAATTCCGGATTGAGATTTGGATCCTCATTCCACGGAGAATCTCCATTCATCACTTCGGGATAGGAAAGAACCACATTCTTATCACCCTTCCAGTTCCACTTCCATCCGAAAAAATCATCACCCTTAATAATTGACTGAGTATAATCACCTGTCCTCGCATCCTTGTTCCAGACATTGTTCACAATCCTGTACTGGTCATTTACTATAAATGATTCCCAGTCGTTAGAAAACTCGGAAACCTCAGCACCCGGATGAGACGTAAAAAACAGAACAGCAGCAAAAGCGGTAAAAGTTCTGATTGAGAAACTCGTTTTATTCATAAATTCTCCTTTTATATCATAGTTATAACGTTTATTATGTCCCATGTAAATAATAGTACTGTTTTCCTGCTTTCCGGTTTATATATAAATTATCTCATGCTATTCTCAAAAGAGAATGGCAATAAAAGCGATTAGTGATCTTTTGCACCCCGAAAATGCACCAACAAAGAAACTTGCCATGCAAGCGTAGTCATCGTTTATTTTACGATGGTAAATTGGGGACATTCACTTATTACAACAATCATTCATTCTATCAGAATTGTAGATAGGATGCATATAAGGAGGGGAGCTTATAATGCAAATTAAAAAATTTGTCGTTATGCTTACTTTGGGAGCTGCGCTTACTACATCTGCGCAGGAGATCAATCTGGGTGGAACAGTAAAAGACGCCACCGGAGCTGCGATTGAGAATGCAATCGTTACACTCGCATCCAATACATCACTGAAAGATACCACTGATGCACAGGGTAAATTTCTAATTTCCACAGCCACAGCAGTACGCGGTGGATTCAAAGCTGGAATTTCCAGCAATGTTTTCAGTAATATAGGATTTAAAGGAACCACACTCAGGTTTTCCACTAATATACCGGCGGGAAGTGGTATAGTTACACTTTTTTCCGGAAGTGGAAAAAGAGTATTTGCTATTTCTCTTGGTAAGATGGAACCTGGGGTACAGACCTGTGTAATTCCTCAACTTGCTCCCGGATTATATCTGATGGATATTTCTGTCGACAACAACACTGTCACACGCAGACTGGTAAATACAGGCAAAGAAATCGTGGTGGATGAACAGATCTCCGGTTCTGCAACTACCTCGCGAATCAAGCAGGGTGCGTTGGCAGCATTACCCGACACACTGATGGTCAAAAAAGGGGGGTTCGTTACTGCAAAGCACCTGGTTGACTCATATGAAAAGTCTGATATCACCATTACCATGACTGCTGAAGTCGTCGCTGATAAGGATAACCTTTTTGGATCCATTCTTGGTAAAACAGAAGCGGAAGTCGACGCAAAGCTTGAAAAAGCATTTCAGCAGTTGTTTTATGGAAATGCAAATGATCAGACCATCTATTATGAAGCTGGTACTGACGGTGCATATATGCTTGATAAGAACAACAATGATGTTCGTTCAGAAGGCCAATCATATGGAATGATGATTACTGCTCAGTTGGGTAAGCAAACAGAATTCGAAAAAATATGGAAATGGACAAGACATTTCATGGGTAAAGACAAGGCTACTACATTCGGTTGGCAGGCTGAAACATCGGGAAATCTAAGAGATCAGAACCCTGCTCCGGATGGTGAAGAATATATTGCAGCTGCGCTTATCGTTGCCGGAAAACGCTGGAATAACAGCAGTTATACAACTGATGCTAAAAGTGTCTGTGGTGCAATGAAATCATTTTTCGTAACATCTCCATCGACACTCATTAAATTTGTTCCATCAGCTAACTATAATGACCCATCATACATATTACCGGCTTTTTATGAGGTATTTGCGGAAGTCGATAATAGTAATTCAACGTTTTGGAAAACTGCAGCTAAAGATGGACGCGCATTCTTTCAGAAAGTATGTCACCAGACTACAATGTTAGGACCATATCTTGCAAATTTTGACGGAAGCGCATATACGCAGACTGTTAATAATACCCCCGGAAATATTTACCGGGATGACTCCTGGCGTATTTGCCTTAACATAATGATGGACTGGCGTTTCAACAAAGCTGATGCATGGCAGCAAACAACATTTGCTCCCAAACATGCTAAATTTATGAAAGATCAATACAAACCCAAATATCCGGAGAAAATGCAGCTTGATGGAACACATATCTCGGATGCAGAGTGGCCTGATCCCTGCAAAGGCCTCGTCGCTCCGCTTGGTATGCTTGCGTTTGCAATTCCAGAAGATGAGAATGCCAAGTTTTTTGTACAAACACTTTGGGATATGGAGATTCCATCCGGTCAGTATCGTTATTATGATGGTCTGCTCTACATGATGTCTTTGATACATTGCAGTGGAAGATTCACACTTGATCACTGATTATTCTCATCAGATAAATACACCTGCATTAGTAGTATAACAATAAGTGCCTATATTTCAAATACATGCACTTATTGTTTTTAGTGCGTCCGTGGCAGGACAATCTTAACGATGATACGGGGATGATTGTCCAATACCTCATCATATGCCAGGCATGAAGAACTGTTTGCTGGACAGTGAGTGTAGCTCATCACGAGATGGATTCTTAGGAAGACTTCAGGCAAGGTACAGACTTGACAAACAGGATACGTACAAGACATGACAATAAACATGAAGGTCTACACCTTAACAATCCGAAACTTGTGATGCCATGAACGATATACTTGACAGGTTGCCACAAGCCAAACAACTCATCTTCTATTTGGACTTATATCGGGTTGTGTAATAAAATGATATAAAGAGTATTAAGGAAACACAATCGACCACTATAATTATACTTGATCTGCCCAGTGCTATTACATATTTTAAATTCAGTCACCATTGTACTAAAAATTATTTTGTTGCTATAAATTCACTTAAAAGTTTCATTGGAAATTTAGTTTGTATAGGTTATTAATTATCCGTTCGTCAAAAAGATGGATTCATCACCCATAATTGTATTTGCATTAAAAAGGAGTAGTGTTCATGTCTTTTTTAAACCGTTTCACCACAATATCCCTATTACCACTAATAATATCTTTCGTTATTTTTTACTGCGGCACGCTGCCCGAAAATCCCGAAGATCCATCAAATACTGCAATATCTGCAATAATAAAAACGAGCGACGGTAAAATTCACAATAATTCTCTTTCTGATACTGTATATAAAAAATTCTCACTCGGTGCAGCTTTAAAACTGCCTGAAAATTTTGATTCCATTCGTCTTTTAATTTCTTTTAAAAATGATACCATTTTCGATACCATGTTTACAAAATATGGTAAATCGGAATCTTATTTTGATACAATCTGGACAGAGAAAACGCTTTTTTCCCCCGGTATCTATTACGCAACGTTTACTCCATTCATAAATCTGAGTACTACAATCAATTCGACAACAATAGACATTACAATGGTTGATGCGGATATAATACTTGAAAATCATAAGCCATCAGTAAGTATTTCCGGTAACACCGTATTCAGACCTGGTGACACATGCGTGCTTTCAATTACAAAAACAGATTCCGATACTACGCAAATACTTACAACTACAGTAAAAGGCAAGCCTGATGGTTCTTTACTTAAAGATAATAAATTCACATGGGTCATTCCTTCAATATTTACTGGCAGAGATACAATTCTGTTTATTGTTACTGACAATGGATTTCCACAGGAATCGGATACTGAAAAAGTTGTGATTACTGTTACATCAACGCCGAATGCTCCGATCATTACCATTTCAGGTGACAGCGTAGTCAAACCACTTGGAACATGCAAACTCACACTCCATATATCCGATAAAGATTATGGACAAACTCTTCGTGTAACCATGGCAGGACAACCTGAGGGAGCTGTACTTGTAAACGATTCTCAATTTACCTGGACTGCACCAAATGTTACATCAGCAAAACACACTGTTACATTTACTGTTACCGACAATGGCATTCCTCCATTGAGTGCTTCAGCAAGTGTTACTATTCTGGTTTCAGCTGATTCAGACACACAACATCCGACATTTACTGTTACCTATAACGGGAATGGTAGCACAAGCGGCTCTGTTCCTGTAGATACGAATAAGTATATTAGTGGAACATCTGTCACAGTTGCTGCTGCAGGTACCCTTGTTAAAACCGGGAGTACATTTACAGGTTGGAACACCAATGCTGCTGGTACCGGTATTGCCCGTGCTGCTGGAACGTTATATCCAAAAAGTGCCGCAAATGACACTCTTTACGCTCAATGGACAACAAATCAGACATATTCAGTTACCTATATCGGAAATGGCAGTACAAGCGGAGCGGTTCCTGTTGATTCTAATAAATATATAAGCGGAGCATCAGTCACAGTAGCCGCAGCAGGTACACTTGTGAAAACCGGAAGTACATTTGCAGGATGGAATACCAACGCTGCTGGTACTGGCATCGCGAGAGCTGCGGGAAGTACATATGCAATCGGTGCTGCTAATGATACTCTTTATGCTCAGTGGACAACAAATCCAACATATACCGTTACCTATAATGGAAACGGCAGCACTGGAGGATCTCTTCCTGCAGATGCAAACAGATATATAAGCGGAGCATCAGTCACAGTAGCCGCAGCAGGTACACTTGTGAAAACCGGAAGTACATTTGCAGGATGGAATACAAATGCTGCAGGTACCGGAACTGCAAGGGCTGCTGGAAGTACTTATGCAATTGGTGCCGCAAATGATACCCTTTACGCGCAGTGGAAAATAAAGCAGTACAGTGTTACTTACGATGACAATGGTGCAAGTGGAGGTACTGAGCCGTCTGATGCAAGCCCTCATGACTCGGCCTCGGTTGTCACTGCTATGGCTAACGCAGGAAACCTTGTAAAAACAGGGAGTACTTTTGATGGATGGAATACAGCTGCAGACGGTAAAGGTACAACGTATATAGCTGGTACAGGTACTTTTCAGATAACCGCAAATACAATTCTGTATGCAAAGTGGAGAGTTAAAACATACACAATCAGATACGACGGTAATGGAAACACAGGTGGAGATGTTCCGGATGATGAAACCAATGATTCAAATACAACTGTAACCGTATCCGGTAATACGAACGGGCTTACAAAAACAGGATTTGATTTCAACGGATGGAACACAAAGGCAGATGGCAGCGGAGTAATACTTGCTGCTGCATCCAAGTTCAATATTAAATCAGATACAACGCTCTTTGCACAGTGGACAGTAAAGAAATACAAACTGACAATTGATCCTCCTGTAAACGGGACCGTAAATCTTTCCGGGGAAGTAAACGTCGATTCAAGTGCCGCAACTACCATCACTGCGACAGCAGCCAGTGGATTCAAGTTTAAATACTGGAAAGTGACTGCAGGATCTGCAAAAATCACCGATACAGTATCGGCATCAACAACAGTAACTTTGACTCAGGGAAATGCATCGATCAAAGCAGTGTTTGGGTGCTTGACATTCAACAAAACGATCAGTTTCAGCGAATATACAAATGTGTATAATCCCACAGTAGTGCAAGGTAATGATGGATGTTATTATGTAGCATTTCGTGGGTTTAGTGGAGATGTAACACCCCTTGTTGTTATGAAATTTGACTCGAATGGAAATACTGTATGGAAAGAGGTATACGGCTCTGACGCAGGGAGTTCTTTTATTCGAAAAACATCAGATGGCAGTTTTTTATTAGTCGGTAATGTCGAAGATAGAATTAATTTATGGAAAATTGCATCAAATAAAAATCAAATTTTTTCCAGAGTTGCTGATTTAAATACATATGCGTACTTTGGTTTCGAAACAAGCGATGGTGGCTATGTTATTGCTGGCGAGAGCAGTATTGGTGGAGCATATGCTAAAAAAACCACATCGGCGGTTACCGGTGATATATGGGCAAATTCGTACAGCGGATGTGCACAATTTTGTGATGGGCAGGAAACAACTGATGGTGGGTATATTTTTGTTGGTGATTATTATGGGTTGAATGTTATAAAAACAGGAGCCAATGGTGCAGTAACATGGCAAAATTCATTTACCGGTTATACTGGTGCTGCTTCAATACGTCAAACAACAGATGGCGGTTATATTGTTGGTGGAAAAGTCGGAGAGTTTCGTCAAACCCCATATTCTTGCGGTCTTTTAAAAATTTCAGCAAGTGGAACAATCGAATGGCAAAAAACAAATTCACTTGGAGAGAGCATTGATGCAGTACGCCAGACAGCGGACGGTGGTTATGCCTATTTGGGATATACTACAGCTTTGGGTGCTGGAGGATCGGACATTTATTTAGTTAAAACAAGTTCCATCGGTGAAATTTCCTGGAGTAAAACATTTGGAACCCAAGAGGGTGAAATGGGCGACAGTATGGAAATATGCAATGATGGTGGATTTATACTTGTCGGGTCGACAAATGATGATATAGTGGTAATTAAAACTGATGAAAACGGCGAAGTAGAGTAATATTGATACAACAGGAAATTGCGATTACTGTTGTTTTAAAAAATTAACCTTTTAGAAGCATTAATTTTTCAAATTATTTATAAGGACGTTCAATAGAACGTCCTTTTTTTGTACGTCCGTCAGGATACTCATATGAGGTTGTTGTGGACCAGCATTGGTTTCAATCGGTTAAAATGAAGTCTGTAAAGCGAATATTTTTGCTCCTTAGCAAACAACCTAAAACGTTTGACCTGCTTTTTCTATTACAATAAAGTCTTTATTATCAATCTCCTATCGCAAATTATCCCGGATCTGAAGTGAGGATGATTCACACTTGATCATTGATTGGAAGATTTAATCCCGATGATGGTTCCTGGAATCATCATTCGGAATAATGAGAATTAGTGACAAAAAATCGCACTACTTAATCAACACCAGCAAATACAGTCATACACATCAATACATCATCTACATTTTATGTATATATTTGAATTATATATGGTATTTTGATTTTAATTAGAAACCAAAACGATTCTGGTAATATTTTCAGCGGAGTTTGAGACTTTTTGGAAATTCTGACGTCACAGAGTGTATAATTTTTACAAATACGGGAGACCTGTTTTGAGCAGATTTTTTATTTTTACAGTAATATCATTATTCTGTTTCACGGAGTATCAGCAAACCCTTCATGCAGAATTACTACACTTTAGCGGCACCGTTCTTGATCAAAATAATCAGGCAATTCCAGGAGCTGAAGTAACATTGTACAACCTGAGTGGGATCAAAACATTTACCGATCAAAATGGGGCATTTGATATCAGCGGTACGACAGGAATTATAGCTGATCACAAATCTCAAGCCTACCCCTCACCTGCAATTATTCTCAATGGAAACAGTATACGTATTGATATTCAACCAACCGGTGATGCACACCTGACTGTGTTTTCTATTGATGGCAAAAAAATCATTGATCAATCGGCATTCCACACTGTCAATGGCACAACCACATTTCAGGTTCCCCTTGCAAAAGTACCATCGGGGGTCTCTTTACTCGTTCTTGACTTTAACGGAAACAGGTATACGTATAAATGTGCCATAACCGGAAACCGGATCTCTGCCTGCAATACATCATCAGTATCTCACCGGTCTACAGTTTCCTTTCTGGTAAGCAGTACAAGCGAATTCAGTGATATTCTCATCGTATCAGCAGCTGGATATCAGACTGTCCGGCGTGCAGTCACTGCTGCAACAGAAGATAATATCAACATCAAACTGATGCAATCAGGAGTCGGGTTTATCACCCCTACCATTCCTGTTTATAGTGACAAAGGGGGAACCGGTGATGTCACTACGTATGGATCGCCTGCAGATCCTGAAAATTCACAGGGTGGCGCTTGTAATTACGGTTCCACGAAAATCAAATACTATGCCGCAATTAATGTCAGTCAGTTTCCGGGTGATAAAAAAGGGCAGTGGCAGGATGGCAGGATCTGTGGACAATGTGCGAAAGTTCGTGTGCGCACAGCAACCGGCGAAGAGCGTGTGACCGTTGTTCGTATCGTGGATAAGTGTCCCGATGATAACTGCGGGATCGATCTTGGGGGGGCTCCAGCTGCAGTGATTATGCAATCACAGGCTGGTCGTTATGCAGGTGAATGGGAGTGGGTAGATTGTGATGGCAATGATGGGGTTTCTGATGGTCCTCCATCGCTCTACATTAAAACCGGAAGCAACCAGTGGTGGTCACTGATCCAGACTCGCAATGGCCCTGGTTCAGTGCTGGAAATGCGGGTCAGAAAAGCAGGTACAACAGAGTGGCAGAGCCTTAAATGGGCTATTGAAGCTGAGAATTTTTTGAAATTACCGGAAGAACTGCTTCAGGATAGTGGAGATTGGGATATTGAAGTGAGATGGAGTACCGGATCTACTTCGGCTTTGACCATTACCGGAAATAAATTATCTGTTGAGGATGCCGTGTATGAGTTAAAGAAATAAAAAGATATCAAATTTATCCTTCCTGCCGGAACATTCAGTTTCGCTCCACCTCTTTTACACATCAAACACTTAACCCCCATACTGACATTCATTTTTGCATGTCACCCTGAAGTGCTTTTTGAACAAGCCTCTTGATTTTTTTACTCAAAGTCAGTATATTTAACTAAAAGGTCAAACAACACAACAAGAGGTAAAAAACAATGGAGCCCAAAGATTTGAAAATCCAGGCAGTCAAGGATGCCAAGTGTAAGCTGATTCTTGATGCCGCAAATAAAGTTTTCTGTGAAAAGGGAATATGGAATGCGCGCATGGAGGACATTGCAGCTGTCGCCGGATTCTCTAAACCATCTCTCTATAATTATTATGCCGACAAAGAGTCTATTGTTATCAGCCTTGCAATGCGGGAATTTGAACAGCTTGGTGACAAAATTTCCTCTTTGATTTCGCAGGAATTGTCCTTCGTAGAGAGTGTTACGGTAATCTACAGGACTATTTTGAAACATTTTGCAGACAGATTTTCACTATTCCTTGACATTGACGATTACATCAAGATTGCAATAACTAATCTCAATTCTGAAAAACAGAGTGATCTGAAAAACCGGTTTCACAATGCAGTAAACAAATTACTTGACACATACAACACCATCATAAAGAGAGGGCGGATAACTGGCGAAATATCGAGCCCTGTCCCGGATGATGTACTTTCGCAAATGCTGATGGTTGTCGCACATTCAGTTCATATGAAATGGAAAATGCAGGGAAGCGTTGACGATGTAGATACAGCAACCCAGTATCTTGTTGAATTCATAAAAAACGGATTTTCTATTACAACAGAAAAAATTAAACCATAACCAGGTAATTAAAAATATATGAGTACAAAGACATTGACAAAACTACGCAGTACAGTAATACTCTGTGCAACCACACTTTTTATAACCGCGCAAGCAGAGACCGTATTGCTCTCTGCGGATAAGGCTGCAGATTTTGCGCAAAAACAATCTTTGGCAGTAAAAAGTTCTGAACTTAATAATCAGATACAGAAAAAATCTGTCCAGAGTGCACGAGCATCCTTTCTGCCTGTCCTGAACGGAACTGCCGGATACACAAGAATGGTAAAGACTCCTGATGTCGGGGGAACTTCTTTGGATACATCGCTTATGAATATTCTGTATGATCCATCTGCAGATCCCACAGATAAAAAAATATTATCCGGAGTTCTCGGCATGTTTTCTGGAATGGGTTCTTCATTATCCACTCCTGATAATCTCTGGAGCTTCGGTTTTACTGTTGGCCAGCCGATATTTGCAGGTGGCAGAATTGCAAATGCCTACAAGATTGCGAAACTTTCCGACGAAGCCCAGGAGACAACTCACAAACGTACTCTGACAGATATTGGATACAATGCCCGTAAAATGTACTGGAATTACGTTGCACTTATGAAAAGCGTTGAATCCATTCACGAAGCACAGGCCTGGCTTGCAGATCTCTCTTCAATGCAGAAGAAGATGTATGAAAACCAGATGATGATTGAGCTTGATCTGCTCAACACAAAAATTCAGATTGACAACAATAGTCTTGTAGAACTGAAAACAAAAAATGCAATCAGGACATTTGGCGATCAGATGCTCCTTTTCCTCGGGCTACCGACCGGATCTGATATCGAAGTTGACACATCTGAACTTGCAAAAGCACTTGAGGCATTTACACCGCCGTCTGAAGATGAAATCAACAAACTGCTTGACGATCGTGAAGAAATAAAAATATTAAAAAACAAGATTGAAACATTGAAACTGGCAAAAAAGATCCAGTATGGTTCTTATCTGCCGACATTAAGCGGCTTTCTTAACAATAGTTTTTCAAATCAGTACTCTGCAGACGAACTCAAACATACTGCAACCGCAGGTGTTTCTCTGAACTGGTCAATTTTTGACTGGGGTAAAAATTACCGTGAAGCACAGAAATCTGATATTCAGATTCAGCAGCTTGAACTGACATACCACAATACACGCGATCAGCTCCGTCTTAAAGTTCTTTCACTTGCCAGAACTGTTGACGAAAGCAGAAAGGCGCTTGAGATTGCACAGTCAGACATGGAAACAGCAAAAAAAGCACTTGACATATCAAAGTTGAAGTACGATGCGCAGGCAATCACAAACTCAGATCTGCTCAACAGTCGTACACTTCTGACAAGCAAATCTGTGGCATTCACACAAGCAAGAATCAGTTCAATACTTGCACTTGAGGAATACAGGATCGTACCGTCGAATTAAACCTGATCAATTTGCGTAAATTTAATACGCTGTATAACTGTTCTGAAATTAACAAAATTATAAAATGCATAAAGAGGACACCATGAACAAACGAATTCTGAAAATAGCAATTACATGCACTACAGCAGCACTCTGTGGTTTCACAGCATGCGAATTGCCGGGTAAAAAGGCTGAGAAAAGTTCAACAGTAAATGTTGACGTTGCAAAAATCAAATTAAATGTTACTGTCTCAAAGGCTGAACGCCGGACACTGATAAAGGAACGCAAGGTTCTTGGCACACTTGCAGCATACCGAGAAACAAATCTCGGCCCATTGAGTCCGGGACGTGTGAAATCACTCCCCGTACAGATTGGTGATTTTGTAAAGACCGGACAGGTAGTTGCAAAAATGGACGACGCACAGCTTTCTACAACTGAAACACAGTTTGCATCCATCAAGGCGCAGTATGAACGTTCACTTTCACTGTACCAGGGCAATGCGCTTCCAAAGTCCCAGTTCGAAAGCATTGAAGCACAGTATAACGTAATGAAGAGACAGATAGAGACTCTTCAGGAAAACACAATTATTGTGGCTCCGTTTGCTGGAATTGTCACTGCACGGGCCTGTGAAGAGGGAGAACTCTACAATGGCGGACCATCAGGCCTTGTACACATTACACAGCTCAACCCGCTGAAACTTGACCTTGATCTTGACAATGAAACAGTTCAGTTCGTCAAAAAAGGAATGCAGGTTGCCATAAGCGTGGACAATACAATCGACACCGCCACACTTTGGGGAAAAATTGAATTTGTCAATCCTCAGGCAGACCAAAAAAGCAATATGTTCAGCACCCGCGTGGTAGTACAGAATAACGACATGAAGCTGCGCCCTGGTTTTTATGCCGAAGTGCACATAAATATTGACCAAAAAGAAAATGCGCTCTGCGTTCCACGTGATGCAATTGTAGACAACAAAATTTTCACCATAAAAAATGGAAACATTGCCATGTCAAGCAAAGTGACAACCGGATGGCTTACAAATGAATATGCAGAGATTCTAAGCGGTGCTCAGGAAAATGATATTGTAGTTATAAAAGGAAACAAGGCACTGCCAGACAGCGCAGAAGTGATTACCGGTCAGTAAACATTAGTACTGATATTTTTAATTATTAGGATGTCATGAAAGTTTTTTCATGACATTCATAAGGTACCGGGTGATATTGCCCAATTTACAATATCAACAACATTCATGTAATAAGGATAAATCCGATGAGTGAAGGAATAAGAAAAATAAATCCAATTGTAAACTTTTCAGTTACAAAGCGCGTATCAATAACAATGCTTGCGCTTATAATGGTGGTTTTCGGTCTTATGTCTCTGACAAGAATGCCGCTTGAAATGATGCCGGACATTTCATTTCCGACAATTACAGTTGTAACAAGCTATCAGGGTGTGGCACCTCAGGAAATTGAACAGCTGGTCACAGAACCTATTGAACGTGCAATTTCAAGTGTCAACAATGTAAAAAAAGTTTCATCATCTTCAGCTGAAGGTTATTCAAGCATTTCAGTCGAATTTGAATGGGGAACAAATCTGGATGTCGCCTCAATGGATATCCGTGATTATATTGCGCAGATACGAGGACAGCTTCCAACTGGAATAAATGATCCCCTTGTCTACAAATTCGATATGTCCCAAATGCCTGTATTGCTTAGCGGAGTAAGCGGAAACCCTGATTCCTATAAGTTAAGGGTATTTCTTGAAGACAATGTCCAGCAGCGCCTGCAGAGGCTTGACGGTGTTGCGCAGGTTCAGGTTATGGGTGGAGATGAGCGTGAAGTACAGATTTGCGTTGACCCCATAAAACTCAAGGGTAAATCCCTTACAATGGATAACATCATCGGTTCACTCAGATCTCAGAACTCGAACACCCCGGCCGGGTATTTCAATGTGGCAAACACAGACATACTTCTCAGGGCGATGGGCGAATACAAAGATCTTGACGACATAAGAAACACTGTTGTCGGAGCATCACCTAACGGCATTCCTGTAAAACTTTATGAAATAGCCAATGTTGTTGACACATATAAAGAAAAACGCAGTCTCAGCAAAATAAACGGAGAATCAAGCGTATTCCTTATTGTCTCAAAACAGAGTGGCTCAAACACACTTAAAGTCTCTCAGAAAGTAAACAAAGAAATTGA
Organism: Fibrobacterota bacterium; assembly: GCA_023459055.1. GTDB lineage: Bacteria > Fibrobacterota > Chitinivibrionia > Chitinivibrionales > Chitinispirillaceae > JAAZBG01. Next base: position 141,125 of record JAEWVR010000020.1, on the reverse strand, counting down.
AGCCATTAAGGCCCAGTTCCCGGAAATCAAGTTCTCAACAATTTTCGATCAGGGCGATCCCGTAAAAAGAACCACAAAGACCACTGTGAAGGAACTTCTTATCGGAGGCCTGCTGGCAATTCTGCTGCTTTTCATTTTCCTTGGAAACATACGACCGACACTTATTATTTCTGTCGCGATTCCTTTGTCAATTATTACGACATTCATCATTCTGTACTCTACTGGTTTTACACTTAACATAATGACACTTGGAGGTCTGGCCCTGGGTATCGGCCGTCTTGTGGATGATGCGGTTGTTGTGATAGAAAACATTTTCAGACATCTTGAAAACGGCGAGTCTCCGCAGGTGGCGGCTAAAAAAGGCGCCAGTGAAGTCAGTATGGCAATTGTCGCATCTACGTTTACAACTATTATCGTCTTTCTTCCGATGCTTTTCTCAAAGGGTATCGCAGGTGAACTCATGCGCGGCCTGAGTCTTACTATCGCATTTGCACTTCTTGCAAGCCTTTTTGTTGCATTTACAATTGTACCGATGCTTTCATCAATCTTTTTCCGTAAACCGAAAAAAGAGGGTGCTGCATGGTTCAATGTTATTAAGAATTTCTATGCAAAGACATTGAAATCAGTACTGAAACGCCCAGGTCTCACTATCGGTTCTGTTTTCCTTATTGTGGTTGTCAGCGTTGTTGTCGGCATTCTGTTTGTCGGCAAAGAGTTCATGCCTTCATCTGACAATGGTATGATGGCAATGAATGTTGAATTGCCCCAGGGTACAACACTTGATGAAACAACAATGTTGTGCGGACAGATAAGGGACATGCTTCTAACTGTACCTGAAGTTAAATATGTTGGCGAGATGATCGGCCGTGATGACAATTCAAGAAACCAGTCATCTGTAACCGGTACCAATGGGGCCGTAATATACGTTCGTCTGACAGAGACAAAAGACCGTGATCGTACACAGCAGGAGATCCAGAATTCGCTCCGTGACAAATTTCCTGTGCTCAACAACGGAAAGATCACATTCTCAAACCAGAGCATGATGGGCAGCAGCGGTAAACCTGTATCCATTTACGTATATGGAACAGACCTCAATACTCTCAAGGACATATCTCAGAATATTTTTGACGCAGTCAAAACTGTACCGGGTCTCAAAGATCTTGAATCATCATTCTCCAAAGCACGTCCGGAATACCACTTCAAGGTTGACAGACAAAAAGCGCTCCTTTATGGTCTCTCACCTTCCCAGGTACAGAGCGCTCTTCAGGCAGCAAACCTCGGAACTGTTGCGACGCAGTTGAGAACCGGTGACGACGAAATTGACATGAGGGTCATTCTTGACAAAAAATTCAGATCCGACCTTGACTACATCCGTCAATTTCCATTGAAAACGCCGACCGGAGCAATCATACCTCTGAGCCAGGTTACTACAATGTCCGAGGGACTTGGCCCTGTAACAATCAAGCGCGATAATAAATACCGTATCGGAATTGTCGACGCAAACCTTGAAAACCGTCCACTTGGTGATGTTGTAAAAGATGTAAAAGCCCGTCTTGAACCAATAAAGAAAGCAATGCCTCAGGGATATGCAATTGAATTCAAGGGCGAATTTGAAGACATGCAGGATGCATTCGGACAGTTGCTGCTTGCACTAATAGTTGCAATACTTCTTATTTACATGATCATGGCATCACAGTTTGAGAGCCTTGTTCATCCGTTTGTGATCATGTTTACAATTCCTCTTGCAGCAATAGGTGTTGTTTGGATACTTCTATTACTTGGAAAGACACTTTCCATTGTGACATTCATGGGTATAATAATACTTGTGGGTATAGTCATAAGTAACGGTATCGTTATGGTTGACTACATCAATCAGCTGCGGGAAGCAGGCAACAACATGCATGATTCTCTTGTTGAAGGCTGCCAGACACGACTTCGTCCTGTTATTATCACAGCACTTGCTACAATCGTAGGTATGATCCCGATGGCATTCTTCGGTGGTAAGGATGGCTCACAGATGGCACCTATGGCAACAGCCGTTATTGGCGGTCTCATAAGTTCAACGTTCCTTACACTTTATGTAATTCCTATTGTGTATCAGTATGTTGATCAGATTGCCAACTGGATAAAACACTTTGCCAAAAAGGCAATTGACTGACAGACAGTTTGAGTAGTGGTTATCGAGTAGTCGGAGGGGGCTACATAGTGCCCTCCGACTATTCACACCATTCCGACTATTTTGGGATTCCTTATTCGGCGGTTCGATTAATGCTACTGATTCATTTCATACTTTTTCAACAGAACACTCGCGTTCTGTCCACCAAATCCGAAAGTATTACTCAATGCAGCATTGATAACTTTCTTCTGAGCCTTACCAAGTGTCAAATCAACCTTTACATCTAACGCAGGATCAATATCAGTAGTATTGATTGTTGGCGGTATAATACCCTCCATTATTGACTTGATCGTTGCAATTGCCTCAATCACCCCTGCGGCTCCAAGCAAATGACCAGTCATTGATTTTGTTGCACTCACATTCAATGTGTCAAGAGATCCGGAAAAAAGTTCCTGAACAGCCATCAGTTCAGGCGGGTCTCCGGCGGGAGTTGATGTTGCATGAAGATTGACATAATCAATATCCTGCGGTTTCATTCCGGCATCCTCAATGGCAATCCGCATCGCGTTAAACACCGACCGCCCCTCAGGATGCGGAAGCGCATAATGATATGCATCGGCAGTCATTCCACCGCCGGCCACTTCAGCAATAATTGATGCATTACGTTCCAACGCATGATCAAGCGTTTCAAGGACCAGTGCTCCAGCCCCCTCACCAAGAACAAAGCCATCTCTTGTCTTGTCAAACGGCCGTGATGCAGTGCTATAATTATCATTATTTTCTGATAATGCGCCCATCGCATTGAATCCTCCAATCGCTGTCGCATTCACTGCAGCCTCTGCGCCACCGACAATAATTACATCCGCATTACCAAGCCGCAACGTATTATACGCATCAATTATTGCAGTTGTCGAAGATGCGCATGCACTAACAATCCCATAATTTACACCTCGGAAATCGTATCGCATTGCGATAATACCGGCGGCAATATTTGAGATCATTTTAATGATCATATGTGGTGAAAAACGTGGAGTAAAATCCTTTTGTGTAAACCTGATAATCTCATTCTGAAGAGACTCAAGCCCACCAATACCCGATGCGAACATCACACCGTACCGGTACCGGTCCCCCCTTAATCTATCAAGTTTTGCATCCGCAAACGCCTGATGCGCAGCTGCGACAGCATACTGTGAATAAAGATCCATAGACCGGCACTCTTTGGCATCAATATATTCAAGTGGATCAAACCCTTTTACTTCACAGCAAAACCTTGTTTTAAACCGTGAGCAGTCAAATTTTGTAATAGCACAGGCACCGCTTACTCCATTGATCAGTGATTCCCAGAAATGGTCAACCGTATTGCCAACCGGGGTGACCGCTCCCATGCCCGTTACAACTACCCTGTTAATCTTTTTCATACTCACCAACCTTTATTTTGTACCAACTGGTATATTTTATTATATACGACCATACATTCCATACTATTTTGCCAGTCTGAAAACACTATTACAACATTAATGTTACTGCTTTTTTATCTGATGAATCATCTCATCAATTTTGTCAAGAACAATACCGAGACTTGCGCTGTCATTATATGCTTTTGACATCATTGTAGCCCCTTCAAGCAGTGCAATAAACAGCGTTGCGATTACATGGGGATTTGCATCCGGCCTGATTTCTCCGCTCCTTATACCTTTAGTAATAATACTCGAAAAGAAACGCCGCCAGGTTTCAAGGGCCTTTACCACCCGAGCCTGAAGAAGTGGATTTGTGTCATCAGCCTCAATCGATGTGTTCAGGATCGGACAACCACCTTTTATCGGCCAATAATCCGGAAATGTACGCCACATATCAAAAATTGCACGCAGTTTGTCGATTGAATTACATTTATCACGCGCTTCACAATCCATCCGTTCATGGATAAGTGCCCGCGCATACTCAAAACACTCTACTGCAAGCGATTCTTTAGTCTGAAACAATCCATAAATACACCCTTTTGTTAACCCTGTGGCGAGCTCAAGATCAGCCAGTGATGTCCCAACATAGCCCTTTTGATTAAAAACAGGTGCACACCGGGAAAGAATAAATTCACGCGTTCTGTCAGATTTTTTCAACAACCAGCCTCTCTGATATCAACCAAACCTGTCGTTACATGACTTTCATCTGCACACATCAGAAGCCATATAAAAGAATCGTCTCATTGTTACTCTACAAAATATACTGTTCAGTATATTTTAGCAAGTTATTTCACTGAGCCATTTCATTATTGGTACAATTTAGCACAATATAGCATTCAACTGGGTACGATTACCAATACCGATCAATCTTACATTATACCAGATTTTAAATATAACTCAAATACGTTCGAACAATTTCGCTGCGAATTCTCTGGCATTTTTGAAGTCATCCTCATTTGGCTTTCCTTTGTTCATTCCCCCAAAAAATTTCATAAAACTATTCGTATTCCATCCCACACAATTATACTCGCCAAGGATCTCAAATCCTTTGCTTAATAATTTATTACGCATCGGAGTATGAAAATCCGTGGTCTTATGTTTTAAGGCATATGCCCTTGAAATTGCACTTGTTGAGAAAAGAAATGCCTTGTATTTTTTCACATTGGTTAGTTTATCGGCAAGATTAAGCATTGAACGATGAAATGTTTGACTGTAAATTCCAGAGCCAAATCCAATTATTTTGTATTTTGTCAGATCCACAGATAAAAAATGATCTGGATGTATCATTTGTACATTCATGACAGATGAAATTGCATTTGCTATTTTGAGAGTATTTTGATGGTGAAACGATACACAAGTAATTAGAACATTTGCGTCAGGATTTATCGTAAAAGAATCTGACTTTGTGGCTGAAGCCACAGCATCAACAGATTTTGCCTTAATCGGGACTTTTAATGAAAATAGAGCTAACACGGCGCTGATAGTAGTTATTGCCTCTCGCCTTGACATTGTTGTGGTCATTTCGACTCCTTAAAGAAAATTTGTCATTATGATTTTTCTTTTTTTACAAATTCAACTTAGTAATGCAACAATTGACACTATCTACTTTTATATTGTTATATACTATTAAATATTGTTTCTTCTAATTTTAAACCAGTTGACTTTATTGTTGGCAAAAAATAATTGGTAATATAATATTGCAGTCCATCATGATAATTAGTCAGGTGTTTCAATTTCGAAAACGACTTATCTAATATTTGTTTAATTAGATTTTGACCCTCAATTAGTGAGTTTTGGCAATGTGTAATAGTAATTGAATTATTAACTCTGTCTACGAATTGATTCTTACCGGTAATTTGAACATCTCCAAATTCGTCAAGAAGATCATCTACTATTTGATATACGATACCAAGATTGCTACCAATATCACTTAATAAATCTGATGTTATCAAACAATCGGTTGGGACACAACGCATACACAGTGCAAAAAGTTTTCCTGTTTTTTTCCCTATATGATTCATGTATTGATTAATTATCAGCACATCTGAATTATTATACATCTGTTCTGATTCACTTGACGCCATGGTTTCAATAGCATCAAGAAAATGCTCAATTAAATCAGAGTTTTGTACTACAAGCTTTAATGCCTTGCTGAGTAACAAATCCCCTGCAAGAACGGCTTTTGAAACAGATGTCTGCTTCCATAAAGTAAGCTTACCTCTGCGAACACTCGACTGATCAACGACATCATCGTGCAGTAAACTCGAACTATGAATGAGTTCAATGGCTGCACTCAATTTTAGGATACGTTCGGATACTGCGCCAGGATCAATCATGCTTGCCAGAAAACGCGTTCGAAGCATTTTCCCCCAGCCAACATCTTGAACATATTCATCTAGTAAGCATCCACTTTGATATACCTGCCCATTTAATATTTCTATTACAGATGCGACAAAACTATCAATTGATTTACAATTATCAGAATTTGCACGCCTGGGATTATATAGCATCGGATAATATCGAGTCATAAAAAAGTTACTTCAAATCAGACGGTCAAGAATAAACACGATTGCCAATGACATAACAATACCTAAGTTCATGATTATATTGAGACCTAAAAATGTTTCCAGTTTCTTAATATTATTCGTATACTTAATTAAATTATCTGAAATTATAATTGACGGGATTATGAATATAAGAATAATTAAAGAGTATATTGGAAGAGTATTGAATACGACAGCGCCTATTATTGACAAGAATAGAACGATACATGTTCCAATATAAAAAATATTAGCATTTTTCGTACCCCAGACAATTGGAATATTTTTTCTACCGACTTGTTTGTCTGCATCAATATCAGGATATTGATTAAGCAAAAGAATGTTACTGATACTTATGAGTGAAATTGATGAACAAATAATACTTTCACCTGAATAATTTCCTGTTAGAACTATTTCTGTTCCGATAATAAAAACCAATCCAAATCCGATCCCAGGTGCAAAGTAACAAAGAATGGGTCGCTTAACAATAACGATATCATACATAATTACAAGAAATAATCCGATTGATAATAGCAATGCGAGCAGCACCCCTCTCAAAATCACAAAATAAACACCAATAGCAATTGTCAGTATAATGCTAATGATTGATATGGATAATACATAAGAACTTAGCTCTGGCTTTACAATTAGTGCACCACTGCCACCAGAAAAAGGTGTTCGTTTAGTTGTCTTATCAAGTCCACTTTTAAAATTCAAGAATTCATTAAGTGTATTGACACCAATATGCGCAAATGCACCAGCAAGTAAACAAAGAATAGTGTTCAGCATGAAGGGATTCGTTGATTTATTTATAGATAATGCAACTCCTACAGAGATACAGATAGGAGTTAAAATTAAAAAATTTGGACGCAATGTACTTATTACGAGAGGGACATTTTTCAGAGTAATCTCCCGGTTTGAATTTAAAAATTACTTATATAAAACAATGGTAACGATTATTGTTCTGGTAATTATTTATCAATAAATAAAAGGGTTCTAATAACTTCTTTCGAATATACTTTCTTATTTTGTTTTATACAACACGAATAATTTATTATTACCTTGGCAGAATATTCAATATATACTAATTTCTTTGTCTGATATCAATTATTCGTTCATCTGATAGCAGAAGTGATCACATATTCAGTTTTATCGTACCACTCATCCAGGCTTCATAATCCTTCATAGTATCGATATCCGACCGTTCAGGTAATAGATTGCATTTAAGATTTTTCTTTTTGATAACATTCATAGTATCTTTGAATAATGTTGCCTGCCCCCAACTGGTCACATTAAAGATATCAATTGCATTGGGTTTAATACCTACAAGATAATATCCTCCATCTTTTGCTGGCCCCAATGATACATCATATCCATTATCAAGATCACTAATTGCGCGCTTTAGATCATTTTCAGTAAGAAAGGGACAATCACTTCCAATAATGACAACACTATCATACCCATGATTAAAAAAATAATTTGATGAATTCTGCAAGCGTTCTCCTAATGTTTGACCATACTGCGGTATAAAAGATTCTGCTTTTTGAAAACTTTTTTTTAGGAGATCCGGGTTGTCGCCAGCGTAAATAACATGATAGTTGAACTTATTAACAGTAAGGGCGGTTGCCTCAATTAATTCATTATAAATTCGATGTGCGGTCTCAGTTCCATGCGTCAATGCAATCCTGGTTTTTGCAAATCCGAGAACCGGTATTTTCGCAAATACAGTCAATGCGATCATTTACTCTTTTTTCCCTTATAGTAATTGTTATAAAACCAGTCGGTTGATGCGTTCAATATATTTAAACTTCTTAATATCAGATAATAAGTCACAAGAAAGAATACCTTACTAAAATATTCTATAAATCCTCTTGTCAACCATTGCCTGTTTGAACTTATAACCCCATCCGATAAATAAAGTACTTTCCCATTTTCTTTTAAACGCATTGAAAGCTCAACATCCTCCATTAAACGAATTGATGGGAAACCGTCCTTTAGTGCGATTCGCCTAAAAAATTGTCCTTGATCACCGAATGCAATACCTGTCAAACGTGATTTAACGTTATGTAAAAAAAGTGCTATTCCCATTTTAAAATTAGCCTTTTTATATTTCAAACCAAAACAGCCTCCTGATGCATCGGCATTTCTCATTAATGCATCAGACATTCTCTTTAAAGAGTTTTTTTTCAAAATAGTATCAGAATGAAGTACGACAATTATATCACCTGAAGTAGATGCTATTCCATATGCGATCTGAATACCCCGTCCGGGATCGGAGTTAATAAGCTTTACATCATGCATACACCTGACAAACTCAACAGTCTTATCATTTGAGCCACAGTCAACAACAACTATCTCGGCAGGTATAGCCTGCTCTCTGATTGAATTAACGCATGCATTAATCGTAGTTTCTTCATTTAATGTTGGAATAACTATTGATATTGAACCTTTACAGGAAAATTCTTTACTCCAATCTAAATGATTTCTAAGTAATTCAATAGCATAGGTAATTAAAAATGGAATCCAGATGCCATATACAAAACAATGCGTATCACGAATTTGTAAAGTTATGTCATTAAAATTTGAAAAATATACCACAAGCGAGACTGTGTAAAAAAGGATATTCCATGACAACTGTTTTGACAATACAACAAACGGGACTATTAAAACAATACAACAAACATGACATTGAGGTAACAACAAAAGAAACAATAGTATCGCATGACGACAAGCAACGATTATTGATGGCGTTACTAAGTAAATCAGGGTAATTCCTGTTAAAAACAATGCAAACAATACAAGTGATGTAACAAAAGTACTCTGGTGCAAAGTATCGAGTAATAGACTGTATACCAAATTATTGTATGTTATCTCACCAGTAATACCGGATATATCAATAATTGGAACAAAACAATTAAAACAAATACAAATAAGAAGTAATAACATTATTAAATAGCACGTGGTATTTTTAAAAAGCCTGATTGTAAAAATGGCAAAAACAGCAGAATACAAATGTACTAGCAACGCACAAATGCAAAGAATCCAGATTGTCCATTTTTTTGTTCCAAGACAGATCAATAGTGCACAGGATATTAAACAGTTAACTATTAACAGCTTGAAATCACAACTAATTGCTACAAATAGCACTACAGGATTTAAACTATAAATTAAAGAATATTTGTGTGCGATATTACTCTTTTTAACAATTGACACTATAACAAAAATCGTAATTATATCTGCGATTAGTGCTATGATACGAAGTAACGTATCATTCTCTTGAAAGATGAAGAGTAAAAAAATAGGAATTCTGACAAGAATTCCTATTCCATACAAATCGAACATGCTCATTTTTCTATTGTTATGCGATATTATTAATGATAAAGAAAATAACAAACCAGCAGTTCCAATACATATAAATGCCGGTTGTAAAATATTTTTCACTGAACATAGCGCAACAAGAAAAGATGCAACATATATTGATTGGAACAAGAATTTATACTGGTATGAAGTATTATTATTTTCCAGCACAGTTATCTGCTATTTCTATTATCTGTTTTAATTCATTTGTTGAATTACATTGCCACTTCAACTATCGTGGGGAATTTTATCCCGACATGATTTTCACAATTTCAAAAAATACGTGATGAACCAGAATAATACTCCCATCCACTCTGCATAAAAATATTCCTGCAGGCATCAACAGTTCTTCCACTGTTCATTTCTGTATGTCTCGGATTTGCCCCAACTTCTGCCCAAAACAGATTTGCACCTGCAATTACACCTAATGGTGATGGTTCATGAAAACAATTTCCCTTTACGTTGCGAGATACTCCTAATCGTGTGACTGCTGCAATCTGAGCGAGTCTCAGATCACTTATCATTCCTCGTTCAGCAATTTTGGTTCCGGGAATTGCGATTCTACGCATTGCGCCACTAAATGCCGGCTTAATACTTGAAGTATAAGCGATTATATCCGCAAGCTCCTCACAAGTATGTTCAGGGCCTATTGGCTCAACACAAGTTCCAACAAGTAAACCTGCTTCCTTAAAATTTTCAATACTATTCTTTCTCACGTCAACTGCTATATCCGTATCGATTCCTTCCCTTAATCTTACAACATGATAAACTCCCGAATACCCGGCATCCTTTATTTTGATCGCATTTTTCAAAGACTGATCACCTACATTAGCAATCATTTTTGTATCAGGCTTCAGATTTCTACGGATCTCTTTCGAAATCTCAATAAATTTATCGATCGGGTATGTCCCTGTTGTCATTATATAGACTGCATTTGCTCCATCTGTTTCAAACTGTTTTGCATTATCTACCGCAGTATCAACGTTCATGAAGATTTGCTCTATAATAAGATTATTTACACTCGAGAATGAACAGAACATACAGTTACAAGTACATGGTGATCTATCAAGAGCTAACTGTGCATGAATCTCAGCTTTGCCATCAGATACCTCTTTCGAAATTTGATTCGCCAGACACATAACGGAATAGGTTTCGCTTGAATCCGGAGAAAACGCAAGTAGATATTTTATTTCATCTTTTGACAACGATTCACAATTATTTACTTTTTGTAAAAGTTCCTCAAACTTCATTAAATTCATCTGTATTCCTAATTCGGAAGGAGAACTTTGATGTTTTTACCTGCATATTTCTGATATAATTCACACTGCTTTGATTTCCATCCATTTATACCAAACAATAAATTACTTACATTATTGAAACCTTTTGACTTTAAATAGTAAGCAACAACTATTGAAATATTTCCACTCTGACAAACAACAACTATATTTTTATCCTTGGGTAGTTGAGAAATATACTTTTCAATTGACACAAATGATATTTCATGAGAACCGGGAATACCTTTAGTAATTTTTCTCAAGATTTGAGGTCGAACATCTAAAATAAATTTTTTTTCATCAAACAATAACGATTCATCAAATTGTGCCGGAGTTATCATGTTTATACTTGGAATTTGTCCGTTGACATACTTTTTCAAAACATTCAAAGTATATTTAATATCTCTTAACGTGGTTTCCGTTCCAAGGCTTATCCGGATAGTCTCTTTTGCCGCTTTGTCGGATAGACCAACAGCTTTCAAAACATGTGATGGCGTTTCATCCTGAGCGCTGCAAGCAGAACCTGCAGATACTGCAATACCAAAATTATCCAATGCAACCATTAGTCCAGCATTATTAATACCAGGAAATGTTGCACTGATCGTATTTGGTAAACAGAATGATATAGGTGAATTAATTATGCAATCAGATTTGACTAGCTTAAGCTGTTCAATAAAATACAGTTTAAGTTTGGCTGCATTTCTTGCTTTAAGAATAAGACTATCAACCACCCGACATGCAGCACCGAAACCAGCAATATTATGAATGCTTTCCGTGCCTGCACGCATTCCCTTTTCCTGATGACCACCATGAATAAATGGTGCAAATGGACTGTTTTGTCTGACAAATAATGCACCAATTCCTTTGGGACCATAGAGCTTATGAGCAGAAAACGTTGCATAGTCAATATCCAGATTTTTAACATCAATCGGGATTTTACCAAATGCTTGAACACAATCAGATAAAACTAATACATCTCTTTTTTTTGCAATACTACTAATACTTTTAATATCTTGAATTGTGCCGATTTCATTATTTGCAAGCATACAACAAATTAGAAAAGTATTATCATCAATCAAGCGTTCAAGCTCGGCAAGGATAACTCTTCCAAAGCAATCGACAGGACAATATTCAACTATAACTCCGCGCATCTTTAAATAATCCAGGGTTTTCATGACCGATGGATGTTCTATCGGCGTAGTTATTATTTTATTCTTTTCAGGGAAAAAATGGTCCGTCAACGAAATTATAACTGAATTATTTGATTCTGTAGCACATCCAGTAAAATAGATCTCAGATGAATCTGCATTAATTGCATTGGCTACATATTGCCTTGCATCCTCAATAATTTCACTAGATCTACGTCCATCAGCATATATTGAAGATGGATTGCCAAAGCTGCTTTTTAGTACCTTATTCATTGTATTACGCACCATACTACTAACTTTTGTAGTTGCATTATGGTCGAGATAAACGCGCCGTTTTGTTTGAACTGCATGTTTTATAAATTCTAATTGCTGAAATTGCATTTAATTCTCTTTGATAGAGTTACAAGGTTTACAATAATTAATATACTAAAAGCCAAGTATCACTGATTGGAACCAAGACTATTCAGAAAATATTTCATTATATGCGCCTTAATCGATTCATTTTTTAACTTTTAACAGAGTAGTTATCCAGCAATTTTCTTATATCCATTTCATACATTACCTTTCAGTTAGTGACACTTTTTTTTAATGATCAACAGCATCATGGTACTTCTCCTTAAAAAAAATGCGATATTATCTATTCTGTTTTTATCATTTTTTTCTGAAGTCATCATCTCACTACATGTCGCCATTCAATCTTCTGGATATTGTGTATTACATGATTTCATCTTACATTAATTCATTTTTTTATACTCTTATCAATCATGATATTACATTTACCTCACTAGCAATCTCACAAGCCTCTTTCATTGCATTACAACCATGACAACCAGCACATCCAGCCGCATCTGTTGAGCCGAAACCAATACCGTTATTATTTAAAATGGAGGCGACTTGCAAATGTAAATTTACAAGTTCTTCAATTGAAGAATTTAAATAACTTGGAATACGTTTTTGCATATAATCATTGTTACTTCTAATAAACAATAAAGTAGTAGACGCACCAACATTTGCGAACTCTTCTGCACTTTTTATGATATTATCAAATTCTTCTCCAAATCCTAAAAGACAAGTCGTGGTTACTGATCCTTTTTTAAAATGTTTTGCAGCCTCTGCCCAATTTCTTTTGTATTTGTCACGTGAATTATGAAATTTCCCCGGGCAAATGAGTTTTCGAATTTCATCATCGTAAATTTCAAGAAATATTCCTACCGATTGCACATATTTAGCAACTTCTTTTATTAAAGACAAGTCATCAACAGGTTCAAATTGTAAATGAATTGATATGCCACTTCTCTCACGAATCGCTCTAACTAAATCAATATATTTCCTTAATACATTATCATTTGTATCAAATGTCCCAGTAGTAATTGTAAGAGAACGAACATTGTCTTTTGAAGTCACAATTTGTACAGTTTCAGCAAATTCTTTTATATCCTGGATTTCAGGAAAATTACTAATTCCAAGACCAACCTGTTCAATTTCGCAATACTTACACTGCTCTTTTTTTTCATAATGTTTACATTTATAAGCAAAAACAGATGTAAAGGTATCATAACAATGACGCATTATAATACCTTTCCTTGATAGTGGAGTTCCATTCTCCAAAGATGCGGTTAAGAATTTAGGAATAGAAACACTTTTCAGCTGAATACCATTTTCTGTTATTAACGTACCTGGAGAATTTCCTGTTTTGCATGAGTATGCATAAGGAGCCAAAAGATGATTAAAATCATAAACAGGCACGCTTATCATTTGGCTGTATACATTTTCACCTGGTACAAAGACTTTAAATGTTTTACCCTGAGGACCTGCTCCAGTTCCAGCACTCAAAAATGTTTCAATTGGTTTCCCATTATGAGTAGGTGGAAGAATTCCTCTTCGTAACAATTCAATTCTTTTGATGAGTTCACTTTTTTTTTGACTTAGCGAAATCTTATATTGCACGATCGCTCCAACTAGTTAGATTATTTGAAATTCCTTAAATTGTTTTTATTTTTCTATTACACAAATTGCAAATCAACATTTTGCACAACAATATCAGTTATTTTTTACGACCTGATACAATCGGGACATATATAAACATGACTTTGTCTTAAACAAGTCATACACTCTTGTATCCTTCATACTAGAAAATTCAGCAAAAAACTTTTTAAATAATCTTGGAGCATTATCATTAAGCAATTTTTGTTTTTTCTGTTCAAGTTGATTCATTGCATTTATAACATTATCATTAATTATGTTATGTTTGATCAATTTCAATTCAGGTAAACTAAACTGTTTGTCAAGATTTTCAATATTATTGGCATGTCTGTGATCTGTCCAGGAAAAAAATCCTTGTGGTTTTAATACACGAATCACTTCGGAAACAAATTTATCCATATCTTGATAGCAATGAGATGATTCAATATTAATAACAACATCAAATGTATTATCTGGAAAGGGAAGATTCTCTGCAATTCCTTGCATGTATTCGAGATTAGGGAATAAAAATTTTTTTTGACATAAATTGACAGCATACTTTGAAAGTTCTAATCCAACCATCTTTTTTGGTTCTAAATATTTAGAAATAAAAGCTGAACCACCACCTCTTCCAGAACCAACTTCCAGGACAGTTTTGCCCTTTAAATCAAGGGTTTGAATTGCTTGATAATAGAGTTGGATAAAAAGTCTATTATCAAAATCATCCTTTTCCAATTTAAGGCTATTGATTAAACTATTATCTATAAATTCATAACCATAGTTTAGAAATGGTAAATCTATATGATTGTACTTCCATGAAAAAAAATCATAAAACGATCTCCAGAAAAATCTTTTAACGAAATTAAATCTGTCCGAAAGTTTCCAAACTTCTAAAAACATATCTTTATTCCTTTAATTAAATATATCTGTTTTATTTAAAAGTAATTGAATTACAAATGGTTTTAAAATATTTCAATTTCATTTTTCATAAAAAGTTCTTTTACAATTTTCCTTCTTTTTTTCCCGCTCGATGTTTTCTCAACAGTATTTTTATTGCAAAAGTGTATGTTATTTATCAGTATTCCAAAAGAATCGATAATTGATTTACGTAACATAATTCTTTGTTCATTCAGTATTTTTGTATCAACCAAATTTCTACTTTCAACAAGTAAATGCAGATCTGTATTATTATCAATTTTATTCTCGACTCCAATAAGAACCGAGGTGCCACTTTTTACATAATCAAATTCTTCAACAGCCATTTCTATATCATCCGGTATAACATTTCGCCCTCCAATTATGATCATGTCATCTTTTCTTGCATAAAAGTAAACTTCATTGTTATAAATAAATCCTAGGTCTCGAGTCAAAAGTCGACCTGGCATTGGAATTACATTTGAACTATTTTCAGGATCATTTATATATCCAGGAGTAACACATGGACCTTGGATTGAAATTTCTCCAATTTTTAATTCATCAAGACATTTATCATTTTCATCACGAATAGTTATTGACACACCATTATATGGAAGGCCACATGAAACTAATTCTATACTATTTTCTGTTGAACATTCCTTTATTGAAACATTTCCGCTAATATCAATTTCTGCATGCACTATTTTGGGAGCAGAATTAATAGTTGAAGTTGCTCCAAGAGCATTCTCTGCCATACCATAACCAGCAAAAACCCTATCCGATCTCAATCCATGTAAACCTAAAATTTTTATTGTTCGTCTCAATATGAATGGAGAAATTTTTTCTGCACCAAAAAACAAATGAACACGAGAGAGATTAAGCGTTCCTTCCGGTAACATTTCTAATTTACGTAGAGAAAATGACATCGCAGAATTTGTAGTAAAACTAACATCAATCATCCGATCTGAAATATGTTGGAACCAACGGACTGGACGAGATAAAAAATATCGAGGAGATGCTAGAAAATTATCAGCATTAAAATATAACGGGTAAATTATTCCCATAAACAAACCCATATCATGATAAAATGGTAACCAAGATGACATTGAAGGAATAGCACTATAACCGTTATGCAACTGATAAACAGAATGTAAATAGCAAACCTGCTTTATTACCATATCCCACGTTATAATAACACCCTTTGGTGTACCAGTTGAACCTGAAGAGTATTGGATTAAAGCAATTTTCGATCCACAGATTTCAGACTGTAATCTATTCGTTCCCAATACATTTATTGAATGTAATTCGTTAAAATTATAGGCTTTTTCACCAGTACTTTTTTTCCAAAACGACAAACTCTCTGGTTCTGTTTCACTATCATAAACAATCGTCTTCAATGATGATTTTTTCTGTATTTTGTCAATATAAGCGCAATTTTCTTTCTGATTTCCATTCAACGGCTTAAGTGGTACGGCAACTACCCCCAAGTGAAAAGATGCAAACAATGCTGTTATAAAATCCAAATTATTTCCGAGAGAAATACCAATAAAATCACCGCTCTTAACATCGATTTTTTCTAAGGCACATGCAAAATGAAGTGACCGTTCGTTAATCTCAGAAATTCGTATTTCTAAATTTTGTTCAGGAAAGCACCACAATGGATCCCTTACTTGCAGAGAATTACATATAGTCTTAATAAAGTCTTTTTGTGTCAAGTGCGCTGTTTGTATATCCATGCTCTGTATTCCTTACTATAAATTGAATTACATCGTTTATTGAATGAAGATTTTCTACAAATTCTTTTTCACTAATGGGACAACCAAATTCATCTTCTATCAAAGCTCGAATTTGAGTCATTGTAAGTGAGTCTATCAATGATTCCTCAAAGAGATCTTTGTCAAGTAAAGATTCAGGATCTGTTTCAAAAATTTCTGCTTCTCTGATTAAATACAATACTCTTGTTTTTACGTCATCGAATACTTCCATGATTACTCCACTTAATATTTTTTTAAAAGTTAATTTACACCTGTTCAACTTTAAAACTTATGTGTTACTCATTCCAATATTATTTTACAGATTTGGATATTTCTTACCATAAGTCAGACACAATAATGATCATTTATTACTTAATTTCAAACTTTTTCCTTTAATACACTTCCAAATGCTTTCATTAGAAATTTATTATATGCAATAGTACCCATATCCTTAAAATCAGATAAAACATTTATACTTTGTGGTTTTGAAGGCAACATTTCTTCTGTATCGAAATTTACAGCTATAATACTCGGAACTCCTTTTATTCCTAAATACTCATTAAGTTTTGTCGTAAATTCTTCTTCTGTGGAGACTGTACAGCCTGGTATTCCATAGGCATCTGACAATTTATTAAAATCAGGAATATCAAACTTTGTTGCATAACCAGTATCCTCACCAGAGAACACCTTCTGATTGAAAGAAACCAACCCATACATTTTATTGACAAATACAAGATACACGACATTTATATTGTAATATTTTGCAGTAAGAATCTCATTTCCATTCATTAAAAAAGAACCATCTCCAGTTATACAAATAACATTTTTCTCAGGTGATGCAACTTTAACTCCCATAACACCACCAGATGCCTGACCCATTGAATAATTATATGGAAATGTCTGAAAACCACCAGCTTGGACTTTCAAATACCGTACTGCCCACCAAGATGATGCACCAATATCTGCAACTAAAATACAATCGTTCTTATCAATTACATTTTGAAGAAGCTTATAAATTCTTTGAGGCTTTAATGGTAAATTAGTAGTTTCTGACTCCTTATTCCAATGTTTGTCTAATTCATTGGCCATTGTTCTTAATTCGCACATTTTTTCATTTGAATATGCAAAGTATTTTTCTTTATCAAGTTTAGACTTAAGTGCGTCAAGAATCGAATGGAGTCCACCAACAAGCATTACATCATATTTATAAACACAATCATATTTCTTATGAATGGTATCAATCATTATATGTTTGCCGTTGATAAGTTTATTATCGTATTTTAATGTACTTGAACATCCAAATTCATAACCAATCGAAATAACTAAGTCAGAATTTTTTATTAGCCATTCTGTAGATCTATGCCCAAAAAGGTCTAAAACACCGAATGCCTGAGGTCCATTTTCATCAATTAATCCTTTAGCCCCATAAGATGTAATTACTGGAAAATTAAATTTGCCAACAAAATTACTAATATCTTTACTTATTGAAGGATAAACAGCACGCTTCCCTAATAATATTATTGGTTTTTTTGATTCCAGTATTAATTTTTCTGCATTTTCGATTTCGGTTAAATCGTCATTTTTTAATCCACTATTAATTTGTAAATTATTACTATTAGTAATTTTAGTTTCAAAATAATTGGCAGGAATAGAAAAATGAACGGGAAGATATGGTGCCGAAAATAAAAGTTCTTGTATTTTGTTTAGACAGCATCCAATATTCTCCGGATGATCTAAAATTATACTTTCTTTAGTCATCGGTTTTAACACCGCATTAATCGAATAACTGTCCCCAAAACCCGAGTCATCTTGAAATCCACAACGATTAAACTCATCCGTACTTGTCATCGGACTAATAATTAGTGCTGGCAAACCTGCTTTGTACATTTCACCAATACTTATTATTAAATTCAGAATCCCTGGCCCTGCGGTACAAAGGCAAGCAGTTGGTTTTTGAGCTGCACGAATATAATGAGCAGCCATGAAACCTGCACTTGACTCGTGTTTTACTGAATAGAATTTTATATTTGATTTCTCTAAAGAATTCAATAACGATAAGAAATGCGACCCGACAATACCGAAAGCATTTGATATGTTATTCTTTTTCAAAAACTCAGCAATATGTTCTGAGACGGTCATATTTCATTTACCTTTTAATATTTTTTTTATATTACATATTCTCTCTGTATCAATTTTTCTATTGCCAGAATAGAATGGCGCTGGACTAATTTTATATTTCTGTGCAATTTTAAAAATATATTCCATATTCTCAGTTGTAATATTACCGCGTCCATATGAAAAAAGGTCATTATACTTCTCGGCTGCAAGAAGTAAACCTTCTGTATAACATCCAAATAGAATGTTTTTTTGAGGTAATTTTGAATCATAGCCGAAATTCAATTCAGTGGGCAATTCAGCCAATCCTCCGTCAAATGCTAAAATGTCATTTCTGGAAAAAGCAGCAGAACACACATTTTTTGGAAAACCGACATCACATACAATCGCGCCAGCTTTAATATCATCATTAAATATCAGTGTCTCGTTTGATGCTGCAGTTGAAAGAATAATATCTGCATTTCTTGTAAATGAACTAATATCTGTTCCAACTTCTACATCCACATTGAATTTCGATTTTATTTTAGAAGCAGATGTCTTGAGTTGTCCAATACTCCTTGCGGCAAGTATTGTATGTTTTGCCTTTGTGCAAAGTACCTGAGCACAACCAAAGCCAATATCTCCTGACCCACCCACTATTAAAACAGTACATTCAGATAACTCTCTATCCAGTATCTCACATGCATTATTAATTTGCCCGACTGCTAATGCTGCAGTTAATGTATTTCCAGATGTAATATTTATTCCATATTTATCTTTAAATGCTTTTTCTTTTCCACAACATACTATTGATGTAAAAGCACCAAGTGTTGCAATAAAACACTTTTCCTCAGCACACAACCGAATGGCAGATTCAACTTTATTTAGCAAAGTTCCCATCGTAATATTGAGGTCTGGAATAAAAGGTACTATTATATGTGTTGCGTTTACACCAATATTCTTATTTTCAATTATGTGATCTTTGAATGCGGTACCTTTAAAAGGTGGTGACCATTCCAACATTTTTCTGATTAGAGGTTCTGAAAAGTCTGGTGCAGATGGATTCCAGTATTTAAATACATTAACAACATTATCTAAATCGCAACTATGTCCCACCAGCCCCACAGTTAACGTTTGATTATTCATTTTTTCCAACCTCAGTAGAAATACCTTTTAACATATTTTTTATATTGTTTGCCAGTTTTTCTCTTATTATATGTCCTAAAACTTTTTCTATTTGGGGCACGCCAAGGCAATAATCTGCTTCAAATGAGACTTTAATTTTATCATTTTCATGAATTTTCCAATTTCCTTTGAAGTGAAAAAAATCACCTTCAAGCGCCTCAAATTGAATTAATCCATTTTCAATATCAAAATTATCAACTTCTTTCCAAGTTATTGGTGCACCATCAATATCCACATCCCAAGTACTATAGGCCTTACCGTCAACATTCTCTATAGTGACACATTTAACATTATCCATAATATATGGGTAATTTTGAAAATTTGATACGACACTCCAAACATCGTTCTTATTACATCCACTGCTGATTTCTTCTTCAAGTTTTACATTCTGTATAATTTGTTCCATTGATAAGAATTATCCTTCCATTCTGAACAATCCAAAGGTTTACTGAAGTGAACTAAAACAATCTGCGTATTCTCCCTTATTTATATATTTACAAATATCAAATTGATTTTCTTTGGGAATCGGCAGTTGTTTACCCTGAAATTCTTTATACAACTTGTATGAAAGGCAAGATCTACTTGTTCCACCAATTGTACAAGCCATTCTATTGTATACTTCTCTAATATCTTCTTTTAGTATATTGCCAAATGACATAGGGATAAAATCGCAAGGTGTCATTTCGCCAAGATTTGTAACATAAGTGTGGAGAATACCTGCAGCGCAACCAAATTTTTCCCGTCCTTCAGAATAAGGAAACGATGTTACTTTAGGAAAACCCCATAATTTTTTATTTGCCTTATGTTGAACTTCAAAAAGTAACTTTCTGTCTTCATCCGAAAAAATAACATCCTCAAGTTTTTCATTTGTTAGTAATGTTCCAATTGGTGCAGGTTGATGAAGTCTAATCTCATGTGCCCCGTGTTTCTTTACTAATCTAAACAGCTTGTACAAATCATTTTTTGAAAGCATTTCTTTTGGTAGAACGGATTGAACAATAGTATATAATCCGGCTTTTCGTGAATTTTCTACAGCCTTTAACGCATAATCAAATGCATTCTCATGGTTCCTAATCCTATCATGAACCTGCTTATTATGGGAATCAATGCTAACTGAAACCGCATACAATCCACAACCTTTCAGAGTATCAGCCATCTCTTTTGTAAGCAGATATCCATTTGTAAACAACACTGATGCCGAAAGAGAAGGATTTATTGAAGCAATGATTTTATTAATGTCTTTTCGTAATAAAGGCTCGCCTCCAGTAATTCCAATATATGAAGTTCCCAACGTCTGTAGGCTTTTGATAATTCTTATCCATTCATCTGTGGTCAGATCATTTTCAATTCCTGACATATCTGCACAGCAATGATAGCATTTATAATTACACTTAGATGTAACTTTAATAAATGTTGTTATTGGAGCGCGTCTTTGAACATGAGCGAAATCTCTAAAAACAGAATTTTCACCATTTTTTCCATTTTTAAATATTGTAAAAAATGCATCTGTCGGAAATGATGGTGTAAATGAACTTATAATATAATCATCTTTATACTTAATTATTCTTTCCTTTTTCATCATTCCAAAAATCAGTTTTAAAAATTTGATAATTGAAAATTCTTTATCTTTTCTGAAAAGTTTATAGAGCTTAAGCATAGCTCTATAAACTTTCAAATCAGTACACATACGAATTAAAACCAGTAAATTAACAAAAGACATTTTTATGCACCAACCTTTTTATAAATACCATGTATATAACTTGGACTTATGTGATACTTATTATTGCGGCATTCATATTTTCCTATTAAATCTATAAGCATCCGTTCAGCTCTCTTCTGATTTTTAAAAATTTTATCTGTTCCGGCAAGAACTCCTGCATTTTTTAACCAATAAAAACATTCCTCTGGTTTGTCAAATGTCAAACATTCATTTCCATCGTCACTCTTTACAACATCAAAATGATATTTTTCCATCCATTTATTTAAAACATGCTTATCTTTTGGAAGTTCAAATGATGCTTCGAAAACTTTATTTAAATTTTTGTAATCATTCACAATTACCTCAATGTAATAATCTTCAAATTCACTAAATGTTGCATCACCATTTGTAATGATGCATAAATATCCATTTGGCTTCAATTTTGTGTTTATCAATTTTAAGATTTTATTATAATCAAAATATCCCAAAGCCCAGCCAAAAAAAATCATGTCAATGGATTCATTTTTTTGTTGTAATAAATACGAATATGCTTCACTGTTTATAAAATCAACATTTTCATAATTGTTTCTTGCTTTACAGACATCAAGCATTTTACTTGAAATATCTACACACTTTAATGAAAATTTTATTTGATTATCAAACTTTTCAAGTATTTTCCTTGTAATAAATCCTTGTCCACAAGCAAGATCCAACACATTAAACGACTCTGAATTCACGAACATTTCTTTCTCAACAATCTTTTCACTGTGTTTTCCCATCAATCCAGTCCAGTTATGATATGTTTCAGAAATATTGTTATAGCCACTTGCGACATCATCGTTATTAACAACATTTTTTGACATAGAATAATAAATTGACAATAACAATGCTTTATTACCTTTAAATAGGCGTAGTTCTCCAGTTCGTGTATTTTTTATAAATTTTTTATAACGCTCAATGTATTTAACCATGATATTCTCCTTTTGTTTTTTCCGCTAATAGTATGAACCAATTACTTTTTGAAAGCTCATTTTTAATATTAAAACCAGATTCTGACAAATATCGTAAAAAGGTTTTTTTCTCAACAAATTGTAAGTCTCTAAAAAATAAAGATTCCCATTTTGAAATCAATTTTGTCATTTTTTTTTCAAAATCGAAGTCATAGACTATTAATTTTCCACCCACTTTTAAAACTCTTTTTATCTCAGAAATCAATTGACTATGGTTGTTTAAATGATGTATTACATCTGTCAGTATTATTGCATCAAATGTGCCATTACTAAAAGGCATTGAATAGCAACTTGCAATCTCTACATTTTTTATCCCTTTTTTCTTCGCAACCTTTAACATATTTATACTCATATCAATTAAATGTAATTCTTTACACAAGTGTTGAATTTTAGATGAAACATATCCAGTTCCTCCACCAATATCTAAAATTTTTTCAGATCTTTCTGGACATAAGATATCGATAACATTTTCCCTTCTGTATTGATTAAATACCATCATATAAAAATCATAAAATCCGTGCATTTTGTCAAATAAAGATTTTTTCATTCTGATATATTTTCTTGATATGTTTAAAAAATTGTTTTCGTTGTATAATTAGTGATAAATAGATAAACCGAATTTCAAATTTAATGCACTCCTTATACTTTTACGGATAATATTTCAGCTCTTCTATAGTCATATTTTGGATTTGTTTACTTTATCCATTAAATCCAAAGTGTGTAATTTGATTTTTTTCTCATTGTCAATTTGACATATCACGACCAATATCGTGCATGCCTTGACTGAGTAATGTGCACCTTTTTATCATCTATTCCTATCGAATATGATTTATCTGTATAGGTACACGCCTTTGAAAATAAACTATTTCAAATCGTTTACAAACACTTAATACTTTACAAAGACAGCCTTTTGATTACACCTCACAAAGAACTGACGCGGTTTTTGGATAATCGGTTTGTTTTAAACTAACTTATTCCTAATAACTTGTCAACACAAATTCTTTCTCTAGTGCATTTAATTATTGTTGTAATTTTTTAAAATCCGATGAAGTAATTCTCCTCAGACTAGTGGCATTATCCTTAGCTAAGAAACCATTTTGCAGATGTGTTAATCTAACTTATTTATTCCAGTAAACAATTGAAATTTCTAGATCACCATTGTTTGCATTTGGAATACTTTGAGAGGATTCTTGATATAACAACACGGATCAATACCATGAAATTTAATAGTTGCAATTAAAGCATAAATCATTGTGAATATCTTTGATTCGCTGTTTTTACCTATAAACATGATGTGGTTTTAAGTTATTTTTAATTGTTGTGTATAAGGTTGATTTTACAAGGAGACATATTTATAGTATTTTACAGTTGCTAAATAATAAATACTCAATTAAAGATTCGCTCCTTTAAAAGAAATACTTTAAAGGACAATCAAATACTATCATTTCTTTCAATTGATAAAATAATTAGTTTGGGTGCACAAAAAATAATTAAAATTTTTCTTTAAGCAGAGAGAAAAAAATTATTAGTGACCATAGTGATTTGCGTATTTAAAATTACTCTATAGCTTTCGTTCGTAATGGTTATCATGTTGATTGACTATTTACCATCACCACAGCGACATTACCAGTAAAGGTTCTCCGGAATCGTAATAAAAGCAGAAACAGTCTCAAGTTCACAAGTAGGTTGGTACCAAAACATATGTAGCAACGTCTCAGTATTGATGAAGCAGTTCCATCACTTTACGCTTTTTGAATTTCTTCAAATATTATTCCGGCAATTAAATATGCCCCACATCATGCTGCATATTTGACATGTTTATGTTTAAAAAACTTTTTGATTTTTTTTGCATTTCGTTGAAGACCTCTCATATAACTACTTAGATTATTTGTCAACTCGCTCTGATTCCTTGGTGCTAATTTATTACTCAATGATACCTTTACATCCTGGTTCAAATATTCATCAGGATTATGCTCCGGAGTATATGGCGGAAGATAGAATATCTCAATTTTATTGCTATTTGATTTTAGCCAGTCTTTTACCTTAAGCGCATGGTGCACTTTTAGGTTGTCAACAATTAGGAATATTTTCTTTTTTACATCTGTTGTCAATCTCTTAAGAAATGTTAAGAATGTGTTCACTTTTAATCCACCCTTGTATATCATGAACCTGCATTGCCCCTGATTTGCTATAGCAGAAATCATACTGGTTGAGAATCTTGCACCAGTACCAAATCTTACAGGTGTTTTACCTTTAGGCGAATATCCACGACCTCTATTATCTTCACTTGACAACCCAGTCTCATCACCCCAATAAATCTCTGCTTTTTCAGCTATTGCTCGTGCTTTAATCTCAGGGTATTTTTCATCAAGCCAAACTTTTACTATTTTTGGTTGCTGCTCGTATGCTTTTTTTAGTGGCTTCTGAGGCGTATATCCCCACCGTTTCAAGTATTCACCTATTGTTCGGATTGGTAGTTGTTTTCCAAAGCGATAGTGTATAAGCTCTTGTACTGCTTTACGTGTCCATAATGCAAATGGTAGCTTTAGTTGCTCTGGGCATTTATCAACAATAAGTTTTTGAATTTCTTTCTCTTGAACAACGTCAAGGTGTCTTTTTTCACCTTCACGGCGACCTCTCTTTTTGTAAATTAGACCCTTAGTTCCCTGCTGTTCCTGTTGTTCAAGCCAAACGTATAAAGTTTTACGGGCAATACCAAAAAAACGAGATGTATAGGTTTGAGACTGTCCTTCTTTAATCATTTTAAGCGCAGAAATTTTTATTTCATATTGCGCTTCAGTTGAAAGCTTTCTAAAATCACGTTTTTCCATGGTCTAAAAATACTTTGTGCCAACTATTAAATTGAGGTATATTTAATTGCCGCAGTAATAATATAGTTGAAAGTATTGAGTCATTACTGAGCTCAGATGTAAACTGGCTTTCAGCAACCAATAAAAATTGAATTAAAGCTCAATGGAAAAAGAAATATTAGAACTGGAAGAACAACTTGTCAGATAAAGAATATTTTTATGTTTGGATCGATGGCATTCATTTTAATCTGCTATACGATAATAATCGATTATGCACCTTATTTTTATTTGGAGCATTGCCAAATGGTAAAAAGTCTACCACTTCAATCATGGTACAATAGATGCAATATTATTGATAGTATATAATCTGTTTGATAGAGTATCAAGAAAGTGGAGGCGGCTAAGGGGACATCATCTAATTTTGATGGTAATTGAAGGAATTATCTTCATTGACGGTGTAAAAATATATAAAGTGGCTAATCCGACTTAAGTATGGAAACATAGAAAAATGAATGTTGGCACCCTGTAAGATTGTTATTTTATACCTTATTCACGCGAATGAAATGAGGTAAAGGATGCCAACAGAAATAGAAATACTAAACAGCCTGATTAATATCAAGGGTTATGTTGTAGAAAGTGATAAAACGGAGTTCGATATAGCGGCCACAACCGTAAAATTTGTAATGTCTCCATTGCATAATGGAATCTGTGGTTGCAGTGAAAAAGAGTGTTCCAAGGTAAAGGATCAACACATTCGTAAATACCGGGATTTGGAATTTGGAACATGGACTGCGGTGATATGGATTTATAAACGGCGTCTTAAATGCCCTCGCTGTGGAATACGCTCAGAGCGAATAGACTTTGCAGATGAGCGTGCAACATGTACGCGGCGATTAGAGGTATCTGTTTTCAAAGATACCATTAACAAGCCTATTGCAAGCACAGCCCAACGATGGCAATTGAGCTGGGATGCAGTGCTTAACATTGAGAAAAAATATTTAGAGAAATGGCAAGAGTATAAGGGGCCATTAAAAGATGTTAAATGGTTAGGAATAGATGAGGTCGTTTTTGGTAGTAAGGACAATCTTTATACCGTTATTAGTGATTTACAGAGAGGTGAAGTCCTGGCATTAGTTTCAGGTAATAGTCAGGGGTCTATTGATGCTTTTTTTAACCAAGCAGGAAAAGCATTTTGTTCAAATATAGAAGCGGTATGCGTTGACATGTGGAAAGCATTTAGTACCAGTGTCAGTAACTATTGTCCAAATGCTAAAATAGTGTATGATAAATTTCATATTATGCGCCATCTTAACAATGCAATTGATGAAGTAAGACGACAGGAGTTCTTCAGAAATGGAGACGAGAACAGAGAATTGATGCGTGGCAAACGCTGGTTGCTATTATTAAGAAGATGGTATAATCTGACAATGAGTCAGAAGCATTTATTAAAAGATGTGTTTGCATTAAATCAGCGAATTGCAAAGGCTCATTACTTAAAAGAAATATTTGGCGATCTATGGTGCTATACCAACAGAAAATGGGCAACGAAATTTCTGGAACGATGGCGAAAAGAGTTACGATGGCAACGATTAAAACCGTTAGAGAAGTTCTATACTATGGTAGAAAAACACATAAACGGTATATTAAACTACTGTAAAGTAAAGCTACCCTTGGGACTAGTTGAAAATATAAACGGAAGGATTAAGTCTCTTATTTGTCGTACTCGGGGATTTAGGGATGAGAAGCATTTTGCTTTACGGATAATGTTTATGACAGATAGTACACCATGCAATTTTCTGAGTACCATCCACACTTAAACCAGAATAGCCTATAAAGTTAAAAAAATGGGATACTTTTCTATACACGACATCCGACATTTACTCAATTTTAAAGTGTACAAAGACTGCGCACTTCAAAGTTTCCGAAATCAATAAGGTATGCCCCCTTTGAACACGTACATTTCTGAAAGATTGCTTTGAACGAAGACAACGAGAAAGAGCTATTAAATATTTAATAGCTCTCCTAAACTCGCCAATATCTAATGAATCAATACATTAATATTTGAAAACATACAACAAATATTATTTTATTTTTACTTAACAGGCGCAACTTCTCGTAGATCAAAATAACCATTGTAATCTTTCATATAAACTGCAGCCCGATGTCCGAACAGAATCATTGCTTCAGTCCTTGTTTCCAATTCTTTTTCATAATGCTGTGATATCACTTTTGTTCCAACAGGGTATTTAGAATTCCATTGGTCTACCAATTCTTTTGCATCAATTGCTTTAGTTGCTTCATTCCGGCCTTGTAGTAATTTACTTGCATCATCTTTTTTTACATCTCCGACATTGTCAATTTTTTCATTTTTTAAATTACTCGGTAATTCAGTTTGAACTTCACTTTCTTTTTTAAGACTTGGAGTCCAATCTTTTTTAATGCTAACAATTAACTTTGTTAATACATCTCCAACGCCAATTTCTTCAAATTCTGTTACTCCTTGTTCTAATAAATATTTTACAGTATCAGTCCACTTAACAGAATTATATATCTGCTCAATAAGATTTTGAGCGATTTGTTCAAATTGATATGGTTTTGCAGAAACGTTAGCTATAACCATAACATC
This sequence comes from Fibrobacterota bacterium, assembly GCA_023459055.1. Taxonomy (GTDB): domain Bacteria; phylum Fibrobacterota; class Chitinivibrionia; order Chitinivibrionales; family Chitinispirillaceae; genus JAAZBG01. Next base: position 113,178 of record JAEWVR010000020.1, on the reverse strand, counting down.
TGGTTTGAAAAACTCACATTTTTTTACAATTTTTTCATATTTAGTAGCAGCATCTTTCATATAACGAGAATGAAATGCGCCGCTGGTGTTGAGTGGAACAAATCTAGCATTCGATTTTTCGAAAAATGTTTGCGATTTGACAATATCGTCTTTTAATCCCGAAATAATAATTTGGGATGGAGCATTGTAATTTGCAATGTCAATAGTTGTTAAATTAGCATCATTGAGAATCTTACGAATATTTTCCTCAGAACAATTAATGATAGCCGCCATAGCCCCATTCATGGCTTTACTCATTAATTCCCCTCTTTTTTTAACTAGATTTAACCCTGTCTCAAAACTGAACATACCAGCTGCAAACAAAGCATTATATTCGCCTAAGCTGTGCCCAGCAAAGAAGTCAGGTTTTTTCCCAGTTGTCTGGATTTTTTTCATATAAGTTAATGCATTTACAGTGTACAATGCAGGTTGAGTATATTGCGTTTGATTTAATTTCTGATCAGGATCTATTACGCAGAGTTCCTTAATTGAATAGCCCAAAATTTCATCCGCTTTTTTTGTTAAATCAGCGAATTCGTCAAACAGACTTTCACCCATTCCTTTTTTTTGTGATCCCTGCCCTGGAAAAACGTATGCATTCATTTTCGTCTCCTTCTTTCTTATTTTGTTATATCATTACATATTTATGGTAATTTTTTATTTGACTTATATATTTTATTAGTAAATTCAACATATCCGAATTTACTAATTACAAATCAACAATTACATGCTATCACATATAAACAATGATATATCATTCCGACAAAAAATTTAGTTCTTAATGTGACAGATGTATCCTAAGTTCATAATCAAAATGTTTTTTCGCTAATGAGAATGTAAAGCATTTAATTAACGGTATAATCGTATGAATAATTTACAAATAGTTCATTCATGCACTTGCTAAAACTATAGAAGTATTGATTCCTCCAAAACCAAAAGAATTACTCATTGCAGTATTTATTTTTTTGCAAACAGATTCCAAGCCACAATACTTCAAACCGTTAACAATTGGCTCATAAAGATTCAAATTAGGATGTAAAAAGTTTTCTCTCATTTGTATAATAGTTGCTATAGCTTCTACTATAGCTGCTGAGTATAAACAGTGCCCAGTCATACTTTTAGTTGAATTTAACCATACATTTGACACATGGGCGCCAAAAACTTGCATTATTGCCTCTGCTTCTGTTCTATCACCCAATGGCGAAGAACTCCCATGCGTATTAACATATTCAATATCTGAAATAGATACGCCACTTTTGTTAATTGCTGAGAGCATCACGTTCATTTCGCCATTTATATTTGGATCTGACGAGCTATTACCATCAAGTCGTATTACGCCCCCTAATAACTCAGCCAATGCAGAAGTATCTCTCTTAGATATGCTTGATGATGATTCAAGGATAATGCAAGCACCTGCCTGCCCATAAATAAACCCTTCATGTTGGGAATCAAAAGGGCGACAGGCTTTTTCTGGTTGGTTTGCAAACATCCTCCCACCCATTGCCCCCATATTGTAAAACCCCTGTATATCCATTGGTGACAAATCTGCAACAGCACCCACAACGACACATATGTCAACTAAACCGGAATGTATCGCTTGATACCCCTTAATTATTCCAACATTACCTGTGGCAGAAGCGCCACTAACCACAATACCTTCACCTTTTATATTTAATAGATCACTCAATATACCAATTTGATTGGATTCTAAAAATTCAAGCCCATACCTTGGTGAAAGATATTGTGGATTTTCACGAAATTTTGGAATAAGACTGTATTGATAATTCTGAGTTGTATTTTGACCTGCAAGAATTAATCCAATACGATCAGGATCAATATTTGAATTAAAGAGTCCTGCCATATTCCATGCCTGCAATGCAGAAAGTATTGAAACCTGAATGGTAAATGGTGCTCTTTGTCCTAATCGTTTTGCCTTTTGAAATATTGTCCCTGGTAAATAAGTATATTTTTCCAATTTCTCAAGGAAAACAAATTCATTTATTTGTGCTCCTATATTAATAGATAATTTTGGTTCAACAATTTTTGCAAATTTCTTTATTCCAGATTTTCCCATTTTTAAAGAGGTTGAGAATGTGGAAACATCATCCCCAATCGAAGAGATTATTCCCATCCCGGTGATACATATACTCTTCGTCATTGAATTAAAGACTCCTTTCAATAATCGTTCCAGTAAATAAATACAACTATCAATTGGAATTACGCTGATTTTACCATTTCACCAGAACTTTCAACAAAAACATTTACCAATCCCTCAATATTATTAACATTTGCAAAGCTCATCATAGGTATTAATAAACCGAGTTCTTCCATCGACATAGTTACAACTTCCATTCTATCAATTGAGTTTGCACCCAAATCGACTAAACGTTTTTCAATTGTAATTAAATCTGGATTAACATCTGGCAGAACTTCAATTATTACTTTTTTAACTACATCAAACACATGTTGCTTTGACATTTTGTTCTCCAATCAATGCTATTAAAATATTTCAAAAATCTATTAATTTTTCCAAGTAGCCTTTCAATTGACAACAGGATTATTAATATCTAATTTATAATATATATATTTCCATCATATCAATACATCAAATTAAATCTCTATTTTTTACAAATAGACTAAGCACACAATTAAAGATATTTACATGGAAAAAAAGTTACTATATGGGTAGCGATTCCAATTATTCTAAAGGCAGCGAAATAATATTAACAATTAGAGACTTTGATACATACATCAAAAGATACTCAGATATTCTCACTTAGTACAGACTGCATTTTCGCTATTGAATTCAAATCATTTCCAAATTGATTCATAGTTTGCAATGAACTACTGCAATTATTCTCAGAAAGAATATACTTTACAAAAGTAGCTAAAGTTCCGCTTGGACCAACATCAATGAAAATGAAGTCACTTTTCTTAATGGTATTTTGAATTGTAATTTCAAAATCAACAGGTCTTCGAATAATGTCCCAATAATAATCACTATTTATATCATTAACTGATTTGCCACAATTCAATGATGATATAATAGGAATTTCTATCGGATTAATCGGAATTTTTCTTATCAGATTTTTTACATCAGATTCAACAATGTTAATCAATTCTGTATGAAAGCCAAACTTTACTGGTAATTTTTGGAATATTTTTCCCTTCTTACTTAAAAAAAACTGGATCTGTTCAATATCATTTGATAGTCCAGTCAATACAAAGCTTGTCTGAAAGTTTTTTCCTGTTAACCAGCATTTTTTAAAAATTTCTGGAAATTCTTCAATAATTACAGGTGAGTCAAATATTGCTAACATTTCAGCTTTAGGAGTTTTTTCTTCGATTAACCTGGCCATATCGATTACCAGTTTTATTCCATTTTCCAAAGAAATAATTCCTGAAATCACCGAAGCAGCAATCTCACCAAGACTATATCCAATTAGAAAATCAGGTTTAATACCCATTTCTGTTAGTACTTGTGATAGACTGTATTCAACAGATAACAATGCTGGATTTGTGTATAAAAGTCTGTCAAATGGTTCACTTTTGTTTGGACCGTTGTAAATTATATCAATCAACGAGATATTAAGATAAGGACGAGCCAAATGATCGCAATGATTCATCCAAAATCTAAACCGATCATTTTTTTCATACAATTGTTTTCCCATCTGGTAATACTGAGAACCTTGACCGGAAAACATAAATATTAGTTTTTTTTTCATGTGTTTATTGACCTTTTATTATTCCCATGGAAACATACCTGTTGCTATATAGCGATGAATCTTCTCAAGATTCAAGGGGTCAGTGAAAACTCTTTGGTTTGCATCAAGTGCATTGTATTTATTTTTTTCGATACTATTATTTAAAGTATTCATGTACAGTTTATAATTTGAAATTCCCACTTTAGTCAGTCGTTTCAATCGTAACAGATTTTTTCTTAAAAGACTTTCACTATTGGATTCATACGCATCAACTAATCCCCAATCAAGAGCTTGCTTAGAGGATATCGGTTGTGTCATTAAAGTCATAAAATTTGCTTTAGAAAAGCCAATTCTTCGAATTAAAAATGGCATTACACAAGCAGGCATTAGACCAAACAATAGCTCAGATAAGCTAAACACAGCATTTTCGTTGCATAAGACCAAATCGCAAGCTGCAGCAAATCCTACTCCACCAGCATTAGTTTTACCACATATGTGTGCAATTGAGATAAAATTACCTGATGCTAATTTATTCCAAATGTTATAAAGATCTTCACTTTCTGCGGAATTATAATTTTGGATCTCTTTAAAATCAGCTCCAAAACAAAAAACATCTGGTAAACCTTCCAGTACGACAATTTTAGCAAAACTTTCACAATATGAAAGTACTTTTTCGAATTCATTAATCAAAGAACTATTTATCGTATTGTTTGCTTCCGGACGGTAAATCTGAATAAAACATACATCTTCTTCAGTCCTAATCCGAAGTGTCTGAATGTCCTTGAGTTCGTTTATCATATCCACTCGTATTCCCTGTGAAACTCCTTAATTTCTTTTAAAAACAGTGTCGGTTTCCTTAATTTTTTTCGCAATTGGGGTAAGAAATTAGAGTCAAGTACGACATTGCGAGTACCAAACTTAACAGCGTTACTTCCAACAAGCAATGCATCATATTCTTCCATTGACAATTCATATCTATTGTCAAGTTGTTCTTTTATTTTTATTTCCCTTAAACGGTTTTGACCATCCTGCCTAACAACACCACTAAAAAATTCAGAACAACAACCAGATCCATATGAAAAACATCCTAACCTCTGAGGTACTTCAAAATTTCCGTGGTCAATCGTACTCGCAATAGACAATAAAGCAGTTGCGCCCATAATATTGCCTACGCGTTGGCAGTAGATCAATCCTGGATTGACACGGTGTTCAAAATCTTTTTCAATTTCAGATGATTTCGTATACGCCACCTTTCGCATCATATTGCGATGAGCCCCTTTGATCATACCTCCAAATGGCGTATGATAAGTTAAGTAAGCAAAACTTTTTACATAATCAACGCCTTCAACTCGTTTTTTATATTCAAGAAAAGCATTTTCGCAACAGTCTAGATAGGACAACAGGGATAGGTCAGCATCACCAGCTTCACTGTCTGGCGAAGGGCGGCATGTATCCATAACCTCGTAACCATAGTAACCGTTAGCACCAATATCAACCTGAAATAGATATGGGTTTTCACTAACCAAAACAGCCACAGCTCCAGCACCATTGCTAGGCTCAGCAAAAGACCAGTCCATTTTAAGCGCGTCCCCTCTTTCCTCCAACAAAAAACGTGAGATATCAGTGGCAATTAATAGGACTTTAGCTCCGGGTGAGGTCTGAGATAATATAAAGTTGACAGCCATTTGTAATCCGGCTGTACCTGAATAACATGCACTCTTCAATTCAATCAATCGGCAATTACGATTCAAACCAAGATGATGATGGAAATATGTACTCATTGATTTGCCAAAATCAAAAGATGATTCGGTGGAAGTTATCACCAATTCGATTCTATTTTTTTCCTTAAGAGTCAAGGCATCTATTATCGGTTTTGCAGCATTCACTCCGAACGTGACTGGATCCTCATAGGGTAAGGCTACGGTTTTTTCCTTCATAAGAAGATTTTTAAACCGAGTTGTATCCAACTTACGGTGTTCTGCAAGTTTTTCTACATTCAAGTAAGCAGAGCCAGCAAATACATTCATTGCTTCTATTCCAACTGAAATCATAGACCTCCTAATAAAAATGTTAGATAAAGTTGTTATTTAATTATAAGTAGATTGTTTTTAAAATAGACATCAATATAGAGGAATTATTGAAATTTGAAGAACTTTTTTTTATTTTGTTCTTTTCTGAGACGAAAGTTAGCAAAATCTTCTTTACATTTAAACTGTAGATAAATGTTCTTACTTAGGAGTTGAGAAAATTGCTGCCCCAGAGGTAGAACATACATATGGCCAGGATAAATGAGTGTATGCGGATTAAGATACCTTTTCAAGAAATCTAGACTTTCAAACATAGAATATGCTGATTCGATATCAGAACACATTCCACATCCTTCTGCAAATAGAGTATCCCCAGTAAATAAATAATCTGAAATTAAGAAACAGATGCTTCCAGGAGTATGCCCAGGGGTAAGTAACGGTTCAATCCGCATTCCGCCAATTGACCAAGGTTCACTATCAATGCCTATTAAACGATCGGCATTATACCCGGAATATACTATTTCATGTTTTGAAATCCATATAGGACAGTTATACATTACTGATAACGGCTTGGCCAGATGCACATGATCTGGATGGGCATGAGTAATCAATATTCCCTCCAAGCTTAAATTGAAATTGCTAACAGCTTCTTTTATTTTGTCAATCTGCCAGGCGGGATCAATTATAACTGCCAAATTACTACAAGAATCTATCACAATATAGGTATAATTAATCATATATTGATGTGATAATCTCAATATAATTACCTTGGGTTTTATTCCTTTATGTTCTCTATCAATAAATTGCATTTTAATAATTTCTGATCTTAATAATTGACTTAAAATAACTTAATTAAAAACAGCAATGAAATACTTAGCAAATCACAACATTGCTTTTCCATTTTAATAACTTTAACCTGAGTTTTATATCATACTTAACATATTGATCAAAGTACTACATCCCCCATTTTTTACAAACTCTGTATGTTCATAAATCGATTTAAAAGACATGCCCGATATTTTATTACATTTAAATTCTGACATAGTAGCTTGTCTAAATGCAGAAATTATGTCTTTATTTTTTTTATTAGCATAACCTGTTTTCTCAGGATTCTCTTTACAATATCTAATTGAATTCAACCACAAAGCTGCTCCCAAAGCACCACACGTATGCCCGCTTAATCCAATTCCTCCTGCAAACCCGGCAACCATAACCATTTCTTCATCATTCGCACCCATTTTCTTGGCGACCTCAGATGCACAACTGATGCATGGAGATGGCATACCTGTTTTTTCAATGACTGTTCCCTGGAATGCAGTTTTGATTGCTTCCGGAACCCACACTTGTGCAAGCTTATTACAAAATATGAAGCGGCCAGAAAGCAGATATTTTGCCATACCACCAGTACCAGAAAGGTTACACTTAGTAATACTTTGGCAATTGATATCTTTTACACTGTTTGAAAATGTTTGTAAAATATTCTGAGTAGCAGTTACAGCAACTCCAATAGCCTGATCAGTTTTTGTATATCTGCGCAATGATTCAGCTCCAACTCCTAGAGTTGCCCCCCAAAGCAACCCACATTGATAGCCTTCTCTTAAAAGGCCACCAACAAAAAGATCTGTGGCACGTTCTGACGTATCATTGGAATACCCGAATTCCTGATTAAACATATATAAAGATGAACGTGAACAACCATATTTAGTAAATGCCTTTTTAATATCTGATTTCAATTGGTCATCTGACATATTTTGTAAAGCTCCTTGAGCAAAAAGAGAATTCGTCCCGCCTTTAAATAGTACGACTGCGACACTAGAAGCAGTTATACATTTATTGAAAGTACGTCTATCCATTATTCGCCTTTCCTATCCATGAGGATAAAACAATACTTATAATATACCGTACAGTAAAAACAGTTTTTCATGACAGTTGAGTCATTTTAATTATTATAATTTACATTATCAAACTGAGATGTAAAAGCACCATTTAGTGCTCTTACGTAAAAGTTTTTCATGTTGACTAAAATATCACCAGTTTCATTTAATAGTTTAATATTGAACTTTTTAATATCAGACTTATTTCGATTTTCTTCATTTGCAAATTCTACATATGCATAGCAAGTGTGTATAAGAGGGCGCAGAATCTCCACCTCATCAAGAGCAAAAGGCAGATAAGGAGTGGCCGAGTCAGTATCATTTACTAAACCAATAACCGACTGCAATGCACCATCCATTATACTGGGGTGTAATATAAAATTGTCAAATTCATTTCTTAATGAATCAGCCAACTTAAGTTTAGATATAGCAAAGGAACCATTCGAATGAAATTCCTGAATTGTCCGGAAAGAATTTCCGTAATTAAAACCGAACTTTTTAAATAAATTATAATAATAAGAACCATCCTGATAGTTCACACATTTCTCTTTTAGTTTGTTTACTTGAATACATTGTTCGTTCTCCAATGTATGTTTTTCACAACCCTGTGTAACTAATTTACCTTCTGCGTGTACTACTTTGTCATTATCATGATTCATTGAGGCAATGATATACTCAATACAATTTCCTTTTGGCTTTAAGTATGTATGGACAATCCTGCTGGTTTGCTCAAATTGTAATGGTTGAACCCAAACTACATCTTTAATTTTACTGATTTTATTCTCACCTGCAATATTTCCTGCTATATATGCCATTTCAAGAAATCCTGCGCCGGGAAAAACTTTTTGATTGTTAACCTGATGATCTTTGGCATAAAAATCATTATCTGATAACAATGAACTAAAACTTACTTCCTTTACAGTAGAAGTGTTATATGAAATTAAAGGATGCAGTCTGTTATTATTGATATCAGAGTTAAACCGCTGTGGTGAGTTGTTTTCATCTGAAAGCCAATACCTTTCTTTTGCAAATGGATACGAAGGCAATGATATGCGTACTGGCTTATATTCATTATATAATTTTTCCCAATCAACTTCTTCACCCTCAATCCAAATTTCAGCTAGCCCATCGAGATTTCGAGTTTCCAGCATAGTTGTAATTGATTCTTTTTTGTTTTTGCTATTTTTCTTTGCCCTACCATTTTGCCCGACAGTTCCAAAATATAAACCATTCACGAGTTTATTCGAGCACCAAGCATCTAATTTAACAATCAAATCTTCTATACTCTCAGCTACTATTGCCAATCTCTCATGCATAACCTCCCTGCCAACCTGTAATGTATATGATAAATCAGCAAGTTTAATATTTTCTTCGCCCCTTAGAAAAGCGCCGATCAGCGAAGCATAATCATGAAGACGATTTCTGTTCTTTGCAGAAAGTAGAAACAAATTTGGCTCTCTTGATTGATCGTATCCTTTTTCATCACTGACAACCATGTGCTCGTCTACGACAACACAAGCATTCACTCCTCCTGCTCCAAAGGATGTGATCATCGCTCGCCGGGGCTGGTTGTTAGGCAATTCCCAGTCACTTAATTTGTGCTGCAGATAAAAAGGAGTACTCTTGAAATCAATATTGGGATTTTCTTCATCACAGTGAATTGTTGGAACAAGCTGCCGATGTTTCATCTGTAAGAGAATCTTTACAATCCCGGCAATTCCGGCTGCCGATTCTGAATGACCAATATTTGCTTTTACTGAACCAATAGAACAAAATTGTTTTTGATGAGTATATTTTTGAAATGCTTGAGTCAACGCAGTGACTTCTAAACTATCACCTAATAGAGTTCCAGTCCCATGCCCTTCAATATATTGAATAGTCTCGGGGTTAATTGATGCATTCTGAAGTGTTTGGCTGATCAGTTCTGCTTGAGAATTCGGGTTTGGAGCGGAATATCCATTTGATCTTCCACTATGATTAAATGCACTTGCAGAAATAACAGCATAAATATGATCCCTATCCTGAATAGCCATACGTAAAGGCTTTAATATTAGTGTTCCAACTGCTTCTCCAGGAACAAATCCATCACCCATTCCAAAACTCCGACACTGACCATTCTGCGATATCATCCGCTTTTGACAAAATGAAAGATATTTTGAAGGATGTAAATATAAGTTTACACCTCCAGCAAGAGCAATCTGGCATTCTTTTTTCCTGATACTTTCACACGCCAAATGTATGGCAACTAATGAGGATGAACAAGCTGTATCAACTGGCATACTGGGTCCTTGAAAGTCAAAGAAGTATGACACTCGGTTGGCAATTGACCAGGGATATGCACTAGTTGAAATCATATTTCCTTTACGCCATTCATCATTTGCTAACAAATGATAAGAATTTGTAGTAACACCAATAAATACACCAACATCAGCACTCTTTGCTTTAGGGTGAAGCTTTTTCAATCGCTCTCTTGTATAACCAGCATCCTCAATTGCCGACCATACAGATTCTAAAACGAGTTTTTCTTGTGGATCAATATATCTTGCTTCTTCAGGAGGAATATTAAAGAAATGGGGATCAAACTTGTCAATATCATTAAGAAAACTACCCCACTTACAATAAATTTTCCCTTCAGCAGCTTTTTCAGGGTTGGGATGATAAAACTCACTGAAATCCCATCTGTCCTTAGGAATCAATTCAATCAAATCTTTACCATTTTTTAAATTTTCCCAATATTCACTGAAATTATTTGACTGTGGAAAACGCCCATGAATACCAATAATTGCAATATTTTCATCAACGTGAGTATGGGTTTGTTGTTGATTCTTAATCTGAATATCCTGATAATGGTGTATTTCTAAATCAGTTTCGCATTGATTTCTATATTCAGTGACTTCAGAGTCTCCATTACGAGGTTCAAAAGTTAATTTTTCCGATTCAAAATATCGAATTAACTGTTTCTGTGCTACACTAATAAGATGAGCTGCAAGTTTTTCGATTGTGTCATGTTCGTAAAGAAGCGTTTTTGATAATTTTCCAATATCATTCTCAAAGTGTAAATTAATTCGGTTAATCATCATCGAATCAATACCAAAAGAATCAAATCTCTCATTGACATCAATGCGTTCAGGCTCAAGTTTAATTTCTTCACTTATGATATTTTTCAAATAGTCCTGAGTTGCTTGAATAAAGTTTTCGGCATTCATTACAGAAATTGGATGTAACGGAGTTGTATCATTTTTCAATTCTTGAGAAACATAGTTTTCAATTATTGATTTTATTCCATAAAGAGGAACAGCTTGTACAATATCACAATTTAAAAAATCTTCAAAGTATTGAATTCCCTCATTCGTCGGTATTGGACAGATTCCAGTTTGTTGCTTGATTGTTGCAATCACTGATTGTGAAATGTGCATACCACCGTTTTCCCAGTATGGCCAATTAATCGAAATTGTCTTTCCAGATCGCTTGTTATCAACTCGAAGTATATCTCTAGACTCTGCGAAAGAATCCAGAAAATGGTTTCCATATGCATAATCGCATTGTCCTGGATTTCCCATTAATCCAGCCGTAGAAGAAAACATGATAAACAAGTCAAGATTTTCCTCATTTGTGGCCATATCCAGATTAATTGTTCCGTGGATTTTTCCATTTAAAACAGCATCCATTTCATTTTTTGTCTTCTTAAAAATGAACGAATCTTTAATAATTCCAGCACTATGAATTACTCCGTTAATTTCTGAAAACTGTTCTTTTGCTTTTCGAACCAGCATTTTCATATCATCCAATTTTGTTACATCAGCCTTAAAGTAAACTACTTCAGAGTTAACACTTTTAAGTCTACTTAATTTATCTCTTAGTTCATCATTAAGTTCGGAGCGTCCAAAAAGAACAAGTTTTGATTGATAATTTTTTACCAGATATTCGCTAATAATTAACCCTAGACCACCTAAACCACCAGAAATAATGTAAACGCCATTTTGCTTGAAAGGTAATCTTTTTTTGTCAATTTTACTTAAGTCACATTTTGTTAATTGCTTAACAAAACGTTTATGTGAATTGTTTTCATTTTGATATACATAGCGAATCTCTTGCTGATTCCAACTATCATTATTAACCTCGTTCAGAACAATACCAATATTTTTCGAAATGTTTTTTTCAAATTTCTCTTTAACATTAACAATTTCAACCAATTTTGCTTTAAAATTAGGATTTTCTAATGATAGTGTTTTGAAAAATCCACCCAGCGCAGCATTTATTGGTCTAATTGTATCGTTAGTACTTGTAATAACAGATATAATACTTATCGTTTTATTAAGTTTAAGTTTCATCAGATTCTGACATAGGAACAGAAAAGTGTAAGAATTTTGAATTTCTTTATTCATATCCTGCTCACTAACGTAATGCAGAATATAATCAGGTAGACGCCCTGTTGAATCTAACTTTTCAATAAGACACCTGAAATGATCTTCCACTTCAGGATTAACGGCAAAAAGATCCAAATCAATTTCTTTATAAGAAGTTTCAAAATTCACCCAAGTAAGCAAATTGCCTTGCAAACGCTGTTCAAGAGTATTTTTGTTTTTAATATAGAGCCCAGCAGAATCTAAAATGAGAATGCATCTATTTTCAATACTATTTTTGACATTTTGAACAATATCATTTTCTTTCCATGCAGGATAATAATACAACCTCTGCAGATGTTCTGAAATTATTCCTTCTGGTTTAATTTCCTTGATCATTTTTGGTAAAACAGGAGTATTTTCTTTTGGTAAATTGATCCAATAGCGTTCTCTTGCCAGAGGATATGTTGGTAGGGAAACCCTTCTTGGCTTGTCATTTTTGTAAAGAAGTGACCAATTTACATCTACACCTGAAATCCATAATCTTGCAGTCTTTTTAAGATCGTTGTTTTTATAAATAGCACTTAAAAATATTTCTCCTGCTTCTCCTTCGATCAAAGAACCCAGATCATTTTTAGACTTTTTAATATTTCCCTGAAAAACGTCTTCCTGTTCCAAATTATTGTTATCCACCAGAGAAATCCATAGTATTAGCTTTTTCTTAAGCTCCTCTATACTTGAAGCAATAATTGCAAGACGTTCATTCATTGGTGTTCTGCCAACTTGCAAAGTATACGCAACGTTTGTAAGAAACATATCTGGATTTCTATCTAAATGGAGTTTCAAATTTTCCGCATACTTACGTAGCGAATCAATATCTTTTGCAGATAGAACAAACAATTCCTGCATTCCACTAGTTCCATTATTATTCGGAATATCTGTTTCAGTGTATTCCTCCAGAATCAAATGTGCATTGGCACCACCAGCACCAAAAGCACTTATTCCGAGGCGTCGCGGTAAAGCGTTCAAGCAATCCCATGGTGCTAAATGTCTTTGTACATAAAAAGGCGTTTTCTCAAAATCAATAAATGGATTCAATTCATCTGAATGTAATGAAGGAACAAGCTCTTTATGTTTTAATTGCAATACAGCTTTTGTAACTGCAGCAATCCCCGCAGCAGATTCCAAATGCCCAATATTAGATTTAACAGATCCAATTGCACAAAACTGTTTTTCTTGAGTGTATGATTCAAATGCTTTCACGAGACCTGTGATTTCAATAGGATCTCCAAGAGAAGTGCCCGTGCCATGGGTTTCTATATAACTTAAAGTTTTAGGATCCAAATTAGCTTTTTTCAGCGCATTCAAAATCAATTCTGCTTGAGCATTTGGATTTGGAACAGTATAACCATTTGTCTTTCCACCATGATTAACTACACTTGACTTGATAACAGCGTAAATCTGATCACCATCCTGAATGGCTTTATCGAGTGACTTTAGAAGAACTGCTCCAACACCTTCCCCTGGAACATATCCATCACCACCTTTTCCAAAGCTTCTGCATCTACCATCAGTTGATGCAAAATTTCCTTGACTAAGACTTAGATATTTTAATTGATGTATTGAAACATTCACTCCGCCTGCAATAGCAGAATCAATTTCACCTCTTCGAATTTCTTCACAAGCAAGATGAATTGCTGTTAGGGATGAAGAACACATCGTATCCAGTGCCATACTTGGCCCATTTAGATTGAAAAAATACGAAATTCTATTTGCAATTGAAGCAAATGATGAACTTGGAATGTGAACATTTCCAGCCGCCATTGCCTGAACTCCATATAGCTCATAGTGGCCATACATTACCCCAACATAGACTCCGACTTTCCCCGTTGAAATACCCTCTTTGCTATAGCCAGCATCCTCAATAGTCTGCCATACAGTTTCCAGGAAAAGGCGTTCTTGAGGATCAATTAGTTCTGCTTCTTTGGGAGAAATATTGAAGAACAAAGGATCAAACTTGTCAACATCAGAAATGAATCCTCCCCATTTAGTATAACTCCGACCAATCTTATTTCGATCCGGATCAAAGTACCTATTACAGTCCCATCGTTCTGACGGAATTTCTGTGATGCAATCACGGCTATTTTTAAGGTTTTCCCAAAATTCTTCCAGAGTACTCGCCATTGGATACTTGCCACTTATTCCAATAATTGCGATATCATTTTGGACTTTTGAATTTGTACCTAAAAAGCGCCTTTTGGATTGAATAGAAAAATCCGATGTCTTTTTCACGGGTGAAATTGAAACATTATCATTATTGTTAATCGACTGTTGTTTTAATCCAATTTTTTCCAGTACAATTTCCGGGAACGATTTCACAAAATATTTAGTCAGCCCTGCTACTGTTTGATATTCAAAAAAGAGTGTCTTTGATAGAGACCCAAATGTTTCTTCCAGCTTGCTTGTCAATTTCATTGCAATAATTGAATCGATTCCATATTTTTCTAATGGAGCTTTTTGATCAATCTCATCAACTGGTAATTTTAACAATGAGGAAAATTCTTTTCGTAAATATTCATTTACTTTATTTTCGAGATTGTTCAAATCTGTTTCCAAATGTTTCTCAGAAACAAGTGATGTTTTTATTTGATGCGATTCTTCATTATCTGATCGCCCATCAAGTAATCTGCGTATTTTTACGAAATCGCCTTCTATTACCATGGTCTGACTAACTTTCAGTTCCAAACTTTTGTAGAACGCAAATAAGCCAGAAGATGTTTGCATTAATTGCATACCTGTTGCATCACTCAAGAAATTTCTGGTTTCTTGATCAATACTCATACCACCATCTTTCCATAATGGCCAGTTGATCGAGAGTGTTTGTCCAAACCTTAGATTCTTGTCAATCAATTTATTGCGGTAAGTAGCAAATTGATCCATAAAGCCATTGGCTGCGGCATAATCAGCCTGCCCTACGTTTCCCATTGTAGACGTCACGGAAGAAAATAGTACTAAAAAATCAAGCTCAATATCTTTACTTGCCTCATCCAGATTGAATGTACCTCTGACTTTCGGTAAAAGCACCTGATCGAATTCTGAACACGTTTTCTTCAAAATGAAATTATCCTGAATTATCCCTGCACTATGAATAATTCCATTTATCTGTTTATATTCATTTTTAATTTCTGCAACAAGTTTATTTACTTGATCAAAATTTGTAATATCAGTTTGTTTGTAAATGATGTGTTTATTTATTGAAAGAAGCTCATCAAGATTTTTCTTTTTATCTTTTGTTAACTCTGAACGTCCAGTCAAGACAATTCTTGCGCCGTTTGTTTTTTCAAGTATTTCTCTTGCAAACAATATTCCTAAACCGCCAAGACCGCCTGTAATAAGATAAACACCATCATCTTTAAAAATAACCTTGGATGGATTTGGCTCAGTATCAACCTCCTGCCAACTTGAAAGATAACGTTTACCATGTTCATATTTAATTAATGTACTGTTTGACCTTGATTTATTCTCCTGTAATATACCCACAAGATCTTTAACAGAGATACGTTCATCTATCAATAGAGTCTGAGCTATTAGCTGAGGGTTCTCCAGTGAAGCAGTTTTTAATAATCCTGACAATCCGGTAAAAATAGTTTGATCCAAACTATCGACTATAACCAATTGAACAAGTATCGTACCTTCAGGTTTAATTAAAATGGATTGCAAATGCTCAAACACGACTCTTGCGACTTCACTGTAACATTCGGCAATATTTTTCTGCTGTACATTTACATTCAAACAACTACAATTATTTATTGATGCCTCAATTTCAGTTGATTTTACTTCTGACATATTACAGAGAATAATGTGATGCTTATTATATTTTGCCAAATTATTTTCTGACAACACGGTTATCTGATCAGGTTTCCAAACTGGTACTGAAAGCAACGTTTCGATTTTCTCATTTGATACACCAGAAACATTATTTATTTCCCTTGATGTCAACTCTTCCATTTGTATGCAGATATTTCCATCTTTATCAAAAATATCAATATCAATTTTTGTGACATTATTATCAGGTAGATTATTAGTTGAATATCGTACCCAGGCAAACATTTCTTCTGTAGAAGGAGATATCACCCGTAAGCATTTTAAAGCGAATGGGAGCACTGGTTTAGAGATAGTTCTCAAATCGCCTATTAATCCGATTGACGTTTGCAACGCGCTATCCAGTATGCTTGGATGTAAATAGTAACGATGCTGACTACTGTCAACTTTTTTTGGTAAACGCAACGTAGCAAGCAGCTGATTTTCTCCTTGCAGTATTGATACAACCCCCTGATGTGCCGGACCATATATAATACCCATCTTTGTAAATGTCTCGTAAAATTCCTCCATATCTATTTGACGCTTAATCATCTGAGCTTTTAGCATTTCTAATGTATTTTTTAAAGGAATTTCTTTTTTTCTTATTGAAGCCTGTCCATTGCAATGATGTACATCTTCACCTCTAACTTGACTGGATATTTCAAAATCGATTAAGTCTATCCCACTTGCTTGTAATGTAATCGATGTTTGTTTACTTTCTGATACCACGATCGGCTGTGCCCATGCAATGTTATTAATTTCAAGCATACTTGACTCAATAGTTGGTACTGCTTTTTCTATTGCTGCCCTTGCCATTTCTAAATATGCAACTGCAGGCAATATTTTTTGTGTCGAGTTGCCTTCAATTTTTACTTGATGATCTTTAAGAAAAAATTCATCTCCATTAAAAGTCGTCGTATAACTTTGTTGCAGTAAGTCTGACGTGTTAACATGAAGTAATGGATGAAGCACCTGTGTTGTCATTCCTGTAATAGACGAACTTACACTTAGTTTTTTATCAATCCAATAATGTTCTTTAGCGAAAGGATATGTAGGTAAACTCATTCGTGGGGGTTTGATTTCTCCATAAAGTTTATCCCAATCAAAGTCAAGTCCCATTACCCACAATTCAAGTAATTTTGAAAATTTCTTCGCCTCAATCCACTTATCTATAGTTTGTTTTAAATCAGAGTCGATTCTGAACAAAGCAAAAGTATCCTGACTATGCTCAGTCGTTCCTTGACAAAAGTCTTCTATATCATGCTCATCATTTAAAAATGCATTCAATTTCTCTGATAATTGACAGATTGAATTCACCATAAAACCCAGACGTTCATCCATTGCTTCTCTACCCACCTGCAGAGTATAAGCGATTGAAACAAGATCAAGTGGTCTGTGCTGTTCCTCTGCGACATCAGATTGACTAATGAACGCAAGCAAATCTCTAGCTTTTTTCTTTAGTTGGTCTTTTGTTCTTGCAGATAATGGTATAACCACATTGGAACCAGAATCAACAGAAATTGTCCGCTTTGAATCTTGCGATGATATATGTTCTTGAACAACAATGTGAGCATTAGATCCTCCTGCACCAAAAGAAGATATACCTGCAATCCGAGGAACTTCCTGACCATTAATAACAGGTCTTTCCCATGTTCTTAATGTCTGATTGACAATAAATGGTGTTTTCTCAAAGTCAATATGAGGATTTAATGATTTCGAATGCAACGATGGAACAATCTGCTTATATTTCATTTGTAGTAATACTTTAGTCAACCCTGCAATCCCAGCAGCTGATTCACAATGACCGATATTTGATTTTGCAGACCCAATCAAACAAAAACCCGTTTCATTTGTATGTTGATTGAATGCTTGACTTAAAGCTGCAATTTCAATTGGATCTCCCAACTTTGTTCCAGTTCCGTGTGCCTCAATATAACTCACATACCTTGAATTAACATTTGATTCTCTTAAAGCGCGGCTTATCACTGTACATTGAGCTTGTGGATTTGGGACTGTATATCCATTAGTTTTTCCTCCATGATTTAAAGCGCTTCCTTTAATAATACCGTAGATATGATTGCCATCTTTTTGCGCTTCGGACAATCGTTTTAAAATTACAGCACCAACACCTTCCCCGGGAATATAACCATCTCCTCCCTCACCAAAACTCTGACAATGTCCACCACTTGAGATAAATTGCCCTTCACTAATGACTAGGTATTTATTTGGATGAATGCTGACATTGACGCCACCAGCTATTGCCAGATCTGTAGTTCCCTTTTTTAAATCTTGACAAGCTATATGAATCGCCGTCAGTGAAGATGAACACATTGTATCCAATGTCAAACTGGGTCCATGCAAATTTAAAAAATATGATACTCTGTTAGCAACGCTTGCATAACTTCCACCAATTCCAATTGGGTAACCTAAAGCACTTGCTTGTGCTCCAAAAAGCTGATATTCACTATACATTACACCAACATAAACTCCAACTTGAGCTGCAATATCATTTTCGTGTGGTATTTGTAAACTTGCACGTGTATACCCCGCATCTTCAATTGCCATGTATGCATGTTGTAAAAACAACCGTTCCTGAGGATCTATAGTTTCAGCTTCTGCTGGGGAGATATTAAAAAATCTTGGGTCGAATTCGTCGACACCGTCAATGAATCCCCCCCACTTACTAAAGTGACATCCTCTTTTACTACGATCTTCTGTAAAGTATTCCCTCCAATCCCAACGATTTCTGGGAACTTCAATAATACAATCTTTTCCATCTCTTAGATTTCGCCAAAATGCATTTATATCTCTTGCTTCAGGATAACAACCACTTAGGCCTATAATTGCAATTGGTTCTGAGTTATGCGGATTAGCATTGTTGATTTGTGATGTATTGATTTGGCGTTGACGGTTTAATGTCCTTACTGTTTTATTATTGTCCTTATTATTTTTTTCAACTTTTGGCTGAGTACTGATAACTTTCGCTTTTTTATCTTCATCTTTCTTAGATGGGGAGAAAAGTACATTTAGTTTATTTGAGTGTGTTTTGATGAAATATTCAGAAAGCTCATGTATTGTTTGATATTCAAAAAACAAAGTTTTTGACAAAGACCCAAATGTTTTTTCTAATTGATTTGTTAAATCCATTGCTAATATGGAATCTATTCCATATTTCTCTAATGGAGCTTGTGAATCAATCTTATTTGATGGATACTTAAGTAAAGCAGATAATTGTTTTTTGATATACTCTTCTGTTTTCAGTTCTAAATTTTCAGCACTAATCGAATCAGTATTTGATATTTCTTCTTTTTCTGTAATTTCTGTTTCAATATTGTTTTCTTTATTAAACAACACATCACGTAGTTTTAATAATTCACCCTCGACAACCAATACCTGATCACGCTTCATCTTCAAGCATTTATAAAACGCCCCCAATCCTGTGTCGGTTGACATGGGATGCATTCCAGTATTTTGTTGCATCAATTCCTGGGTGGCTATATCTAAAGACATGCCACCATCCTGCCACAGTGGCCAGTTTATGGATAATGTTATACCTTTTCTTTTTTTAGCGGCTACCAATTGATTTCTGTAAACAGCGAACTGATCCAGGAAACCATTTGCTGCAGCGTAATCAGATTGTCCATTGTTACCCGTTAACGATGCACCAGAAGAAAATAGTACCATAAAGTCAAGTTCTATTTCTTTACAAGCGTCATCAAGGTTTTGAGTACCAATTACTTTTGGCGCAAGTACTTTATTAAAATCTTCCTGTGATTTTTTTATAATAAAATTATCTATAATCATTCCTGCACAATGAATTATTCCATTAAGTTGTTTGTGTTTATTAATTATTTCATTAATTAATTGCTTAACTTCTTTGGGATTATTTAGATCCAGCTTATGATACTCCACAATCATTCCTTGTGCATTTAAATTTTCAATTGTTACTTTCTTGTCATCTGTTAGTTCTGAACGCCCTGTCAAAATTACTTTTGCACTGTTCGTTTGTTTAATAATTTCTTTTGTAAAAATAGTTCCTAGCCCGCCAAGGCCACCAGTGATTAGATACACACCCAGATCTTTAAATACGATTTCAGGATTCGAGTCTACCTCTTGTATTTCCTCTATATTTAAAACGAATCGAGTATTTTGTTCATATTTGATTATATTATCTTTTGTTTGGCAGTGATTTTCTTTTAGTAATACTAGAAGTTCATCATCCATGATTTGTGAATTAACGAGAATGATTTGACCTATTATTTTAGGATTTTCAAGAGATGCACTCTTAAACAAACCAGACAATCCAGCAAATATTTGACCTTCTTTATGTCCAATAATAGTTTGAAATATAACCTTACCTTGTGGTTTTCTCTTCAATGTTTTTTGTACAATTTCAAAAGTTTCAAGAGCAACTTTATTGTAAACATCAGATACATGTTCAGATTGATTAATGTCAATATTATGAATTTGACATTGTATATTATTTATCTCAAGTTTTTTTGACTTCAGATGTGGATAATCAACTAATATTATGTGATGTTCTGAATAATCCGCTTTATTCTGCTCAAAATTATTACTGTTTTTCCAAGTTGGAGTTGCGTACAAAGTACCAATATTTTTGTTTTGCACTTCTATATTGCTTATTTCAGTACTTACTATTCTTGATGAAAATCCTTTTATTTGTGCACACACATTTCCTTCGTTATCAATCAAATCTATGTCCAGTTTAGTAATGCTACTATTTGGATTGCTTCCCGGTGAATACCGCAACCATGCAAACATTTCTTCTTCACATGATGAAATAACCGTAAGAGAATCCATTGCAAAAGGAAGTGATGGACGATTAGGTAAATTGTTGATATTATCAATTAGTCCAAGGGAGGCTTGAAGTGCGCTGTCCATTATACTAGGATGAAGTAAATACTCATATTGGGTATCCTTTACTGAAGCGGGCAAATTGATGTGCGCAAGAGATTGCAGATTACCTTGATAAACAAATGCTAATCCCTGATGAGCCGGTCCGAAGTTGATTCCAATTTTTTTATATGCTGGGTATATATCTTTTGAATTTAATCTGTTTTTATTCATTTGAGTCTTAAGTTGCACAACATCAATTTTAGCTATTTCAGATTTACATTTTACAACAGCTTGACCCTGGCAGTGAATAGTTTCTATCAAATTATCGTTTTCATCTTTTTCCATGCTGTAAATTTCAAAATTTATTTGATTATTTTGAATTTCCTCATCAGTGGCAAATAAAGCTATATGTACGTCTATTTGACTTGTTACAACAATTGGTTTTGCCCAAACAATATTACGTAATTCTATTATTCCGGATTCTTTTGCATAAGGCATCGCATTCTCAACTGCGGCTCTGGACATTTCCAGATAAACTACTCCGGGAAGAATTTTCTGTTCATTTTGGGTATTAGTTTTAATTTTATGATCATTCAAAAAAAATTCATCACCACTAAAAGTCGTACTATAACTCAGTTGATTTATATCTGATGTATTATTGTGAACCAAAGGATGAATCACAGATGTTTTGATCGCACCAGAAGCATGTTGAGTGTATTGTCTTATTATTGACAAAGCATTTTCTTTTGACAACCGTTTACTTTTTATTTCAGAAACTATATATTCAATAAAATTAATCATTTTGGCATTCCTACTTTCTAGAATTATTTCCGATAATTTTTACTACAACATCATTCTCAACATTTGGATAGCTTCGCTTGTTTCAATTGAATCATTATCAATTTTATTTATAATATCCTCTATTGAATCGAAATCTTTATTGTATGTTTCAGATATTTTAGAATTACCAGTTAATTTTATTCTATCAATCCAGTAAGTCTCTTTTACAAAAGGATATGTTGGTAAACTGATACGTTTTGGCGTTCCTTCTGGATAAAGCTTATCCCAATCCAGATCAAGACCCTTGACCCATAAATCAATAAGTTTCGAAAGTTTATTTCTGATAATCCATTTATCTATAGCCTCTCTCATATCATCATCCTGACTTATGAAATTCATACTATCGTTCTTTTTCTTTACAGTTCCTCTGTAGACACCTTCGATTTCCTTTTCACCATTGATATAAAGCTTGAGTTTTTCTATCAATTGTTCAATTGAATTAATAACTATTCCTAATCTCACATCCATCATTTCTCTGCCTATCTGTAAAGTATAGGCTATTGCCTCTAACTTTACATCACATTTTGAACAACTTAAGTAGTCCAAAAGATCGACAACTTTCTGCATCAACTGTTCTTCAGATTTTGCAGATAGAGGAATAATAACATCATTGATCGGAGATGAAATTTTGTGAAGCCGTTTAATATCTGTTGGAGGTATATATTCCTGCACGATGACATGTGCATTTGCACCACCTGCTCCAAAACCAGATATACCTGCTATTCTTGGTTTTTCTTTGCCATTAATAAGAGGTCTCTGCCATGTGCTCAATACCTGGTTTACAACAAATGGCGTCTTTTTAAAATTTATATGTGGATTTAATTGTTCTGAATGTAATGATGGTACTATTTGCTGATGTTTAAATTGTAAAAGTACTTTCGTAAAGCTAGCAATTCCTGCAGCAGCTTCAAGATGACCTATATTGGACTTTGCAGAACCGATTTTACAATATTCCGTATCATGAGTATGTTTTGAAAACGCTTGTTGTAATCCAGAAATTTCAATTGGATCCCCTAATTCTGTACCTGTACCGTGAGCCTCAATATAACTGATATCACGGGCGTTAATTCCAGCCTTGTCAATTGCACGTGAGATTAGTTCTCCTTGTGCTCTGGGGTTAGGTACTGTGTAACCATTTGTTTTCCCCCCATGATTTGTGCTGGTGGATAGAATTACCCCATGAATTATATCGTTATCACGTATCGCATCTGCTAAAGGTCTCAACAATACAACCCCAACACCTTCTCCTGGAACAAATCCATTTCCTCCTGCACCAAAACTTTTACAAAGGCCATCTTTCGAAAACATATGTTGCGCAGCCATATCGACGTAACTTGACGGATGCGTATATACAGTAACTCCACCAGCGAATGCAAGATCACATTCACCACGATGAATATGTTCACAAGCTTCATGAATCGCAACCAGAGATGACGAACACATTGTATCAATAGGCATACTAGGCCCATTGATATCCAAAAAATATGATAACCGATTGGCTACTGAACCAAATGATTGACGAGGATAAAATTTTTCTTCTTTAATTGCTTGAGTAGATCCATAAAGACTATACCCCGGTCTTGTCACACCTGCAAAAACGCCTACTCTTTGGTTGAATTTTTTTTGTAAAGAATTTCGTGTATATCCAGAATTTTCTAAAGCCCGCCATGCTTCCTGTAAAAATAACCTTTCCTGTGGATCCATATTTAATGCATCTTTTGGTGATATTCCGAAAAATAATGCATCAAATTCACTAAATTCATTTATGAATCCGCCCCACTTACAATAGCTTTTCGCCTCATCTATTGCCTTTTGTTCATTCGGCTCATAGAATCCATCCAAAGTCCAACGATTAGCAGGAATTTCAACAATACTATTTCTACCGGATTTAAGATTTTCCCAATATTTTTCTATCGACGACGCTTGCGGATAAATGCCACTGATACCTATAACAGCTATTGGGCCATCGTTTACATTTCTTTTTTCTCTAGCAATTAAAGGATTTGTAGCCCGAGTATTATGTAGTCGCCTTGACTTGATAAGATTACTGTTATTAGACACCTGATTATTTAATTTTGATGAGATCATGGACTTTTGTTCTGAAGGGCCGTTTAATTTTAATATTCTTTGTAAATCTTCACCACTGCTATCAACCAGATATTTAGCAATTTTATCAATTGTTTGATATTCAAAAAGTAATGTGCTGCTGATATTTGGGAAATTCTTTCTCAGTTCGTCATTTACTAATCCAATCATTATTGAGTCAATTCCATAATGCTCTAATGGTTCTGCCCCATCAATTTGATTAGTACTCATTTTAAGAATTTTACCAATTAGTTGCTTTAAATAGCGTTGTGTCTTTTCGTACAATAATTCTTCAATATTATTTTCTTGAACATTATTTTGAACTGTTGAATTCGTATGGACTATTTTTTTAATTTTACCAACATTTCTATTCATAATTTCACATGTTTCAATTACAGATGCTTGTACAATACCCACTGAATTCTTATCTATTTTCAATAAACCAAATAAATTGTCCTTTTGAGTTTCGATCAAATACTTGGCAATTGCATCAATCGTTCTATGTTCAAATAGCAATGTACTGCTAATGTCAGCAAAGCTTTTCTTAAGTTGATCATTCACGGTACCAATTATAATTGAATCTAATCCATAATATTCCAATGGTTCTGATGAGTCAATCTGATTACTATTTATCTTTAATACACTTCCAATAAGTTGTTTTAAATATGCGATTGTTTTTTCTTCAATTGATGAATCAACTAATTTTGGGGTAGTGGTGTCATTTCTCAATTTTAATTGGGAATTGGCATTCTTTTTTTGCAGTGCATTACTTTTAGAAGCTGATCTTTGCCAAACGACACCATCGCTTACAGCCAAAATAATCTGCTGACCTAAATGATGTACTTCTTTAGTCGGAAATAATACTTTATAAAAGCCTTCCTCTTCTAAAATCGCCTTCCATTTTTCAGGAAACAATCCTGGCGATCCTGGAATCCTGATTTCATCATCTTCATTTAGCCACCATCCATCAAGTAAACCGAATGTTAGGTGACCATATAATGATTTTTCACTAATTTCGTTTAATAGCAATATTCCATTTTTACGAAGAATAGCTTTGGTGTTTCGTAAAGTATTGCGAATATTCTTTGTCGCATGTAGTACATTTGCTGCGATTACAATATCATACTTATCAAGTTCAATATTTTGCGAAATGATAGGTTCTTCAATATTTAGTATCTCCGTACTAATGAATTGAGCGATAGGAGTATACTCTTTTTCAGCATGAAACAAAAATGCTTTTGAAATATCTGTATAGCAATATTCTGCTATATTATTTTGATAAGGCTTAAGCTTCTCCAAAACTTTAATTGTTGTTGAACCTGTTCCAGCCCCAATTTCAAGTACCCGTATTTGTGCAGATGGATTTCTTTTCAAAAGAGCATTAACTGCCAACATCAGGACATTTCCAATACTCTCATTGAATGCTAATGATATGGCTTCTGTTTTATAGACATTTTCAACTAGTTCTATTGAAGAATTTGGGAAGATGATATCTGTAGCTTTTTGCTTTCCAATTAAAATATCAGGTAATGCACGCAAGCACTTTTCGACTAACATAAACAGCGCTTTTTTTCCACCATCATCCATCCATTTTACTTTTTCATTTTCCCACTTGTCCCAAAGCTCTTTAGTATTTGTTATTCTTTTGTAATCATTATTCTCATCTTTTATACTATACCCTCTGGATAATAGCATTTTCTTACTTTCTACCATCCACCGATCATAAAAACTTATCACGTTTTGTGTAGAGCATATTACGCTGTTTAATAACATTGCTAAAAGGTCTTCGATGTCATTGGCAACTTTATCCTTTAAGTATTTAAAGTTGGATAGTAGCATTTCTTTGCTTTCTTCTGATATCTCAAGTTGTTTTTTGTTAAATTCATCACCGTTATTTTGATAATCGGTAATCCATTCATCTTGAACTACAAAGTCGATTACAGTCGATTGTAGCTTGTTAACAACTGATAGTTGATCGAAATTGCTTGAAAGAAACAGCTCTAAGGTTTTCATTCCTTCTTCAGGTTCTATTGGCCTATGTCCATTTACAAGAAAACGAGTTTTCATAGAGTCTGAGAACTTTTCTCCAGCACCCACAGCCCAATATCCCCAGTTTATAACTTTTACAGCACATGGTAACAATTTGGAAAGTTCCAGTGCATAGGTATCTTTAAACGTACACCCTGCAGAGTACCCGCTCATTCCACCGCCTCTAACAAATGATGCATTTGAAGAGAAGAATAGAATAAAATCTAAGTCTTCTTTATAGAAAACTTGCGCAATCCTTACGCTAACATTCAATTTTACAGATATTATAGATTTGAAGGTTTCCTCTGATACACTCTTCAAATTTTCATCAAATGTTCCAACTGCAGAATGAATAACACCATTAATATGTGAATATTTCTTTTTAATAATCTCATAAGCCACCTGAAGATCCCTTAAATTACTTGCATCAGCGCGTAAATAGTCAGGCTTTTTTCCGTACTTTGACAATTCATCAATTTTCTGTTGTATTCCAGCATCAATCTCTCGTCTGCCAATCCACACTACCTGAGCATCATATTTATCTATAACATATTGAGACCAAACTGCACCAATTCCACCGCTTCCACCGATAACGACATAAACGCCCTGGTTTCTATAGGGCTGTTCCCCAGACATAAGTTTTTTAAGTGGTATTAATTTTTGTATGAGCCATTCTCCATCTCGGTATGCATATGATGCACCCTCAGATTTATAAGGAAGATTCGACAACTCCCGAATTGAATGTTCCGTTAATTCCTGCATATCCAGCAGACGAACTTTCCAGTACGGAAATTCTTTAGCCATGCTTTCTGTAAATCCAAGAAGCGAAGCATGAGTTGGATTTACCTTGTCTGACTTTTTTACTAATTGACTATTAAAAGTTATTAGATCCCATTTCATTATCTTTTTTTCATATCCAAGTGATTTTAAACTCTTGAGAATCCTGAATACCTGATATAAACCCCTATGCTGATTATCAATTATTGATTCATCATTAATCATTTCCAATTTATCAATTGGAGCTATCCATATTATCCGATCAAAAATTGTGTTATTTATTTTTGAAACAATATTTTCTACTGTACTATTTGGGGTAATTTCTATGTTTGTTATCCTGGATTCACCATCTGTTTCAAAGATATTTTTGTGTGCTTTATCTTCACTAATAATTAGTATTGAATCTTTTTCATGATCCAGAACAGACTGTTTTAAATTTCTGACTACATCCCATTTTGGAGTCATCATAACGAGTTCGGACAATTCGGTACTATCCATTTCTAATGATTCATCAACGGTTTTTGAAGACCAGTTATTTTCTTCGAGCAATAACCCCTGTATTGACATACAGCAATTTCCTTCTAAGTCCGTCAAATCAACATCAAATTTATATTCATTATTTTCTGCCATACCAGAAAAACGCACCCATGCGTACATTTCTTCAACACATGGTGAAATTACAGACAATGTGTCAATACTAACTGGAAGTAATTGCTGATTAAATGATACATTTAAATCAATCGTCAATTTGGCACATGCGTGGAAAAGACATTCTGTAAAACTTGGATGTAAAAAGAAATTTCCTGGCATATTTTCTGCATCAACAGGTAAACCAAGCTTAACTAATAATTCATTATCCTTTTTGTATACTTCTTTTATGCATTGAAATACTTCACCAATGTAAACATTAGAAAATGGTATTTCATCATAAAATTTAATTTTTCCTTTATGCATTTGATTTTTTATTTCATCCAGGTCAATGCATACATGTTCTATGTCTGTACTAAAAACCGCTTCACCTTGACAATGATTCACTTCACTAAGATTCCCGTTTTCATCATTTACTGTACTATAGATCTCATATTCTATTCTATCGTCATCGTTTTCAAAAAGAGAAATATTTAGTACACTGTTTTTTGTATGCTCAAAAAGATTATTCCAGCGTACATTGTACAATTCAAGAATGTTTGATTCCTCAGCTACCGCAGCCCTTACTATTGCGGCACGAGCCATTTCAAGAAATGACATTAACGGAAAGATTTTTCTATCATTCACAGTATAATTCTTTAAGAAAAATTCTTCCCCGCTGAATTTTGAACTATAGCTTTGCTGGTTAAAATTTGAGGTATTTCTTTGTAAAAATGGATGTTCCGAATCAATATTATCACCACTGATTGTGGATTCATTTGTTATACCTGTATCAAAAGTACCATTTTCAATCCAATATCGTTCTTTAGCAAAAGGATACTCAGGCAGGTTCGTTCGGGTTGGTTTTACATCACCGTAAAGCTTATTCCAATCAAAATCAAGCCCTTTTACCCAATAAGCAAGTAATTTTGAAATTTTCTTTTTATTAATCCAGTTATCAATAATGGTCTCTCTCGTTTCAACATCGTGACTTATAATACTCATTCCGTCTTTATTGCGTTTAACTTGTCCTTGATAGAAACCATCTATGTCTTGTTCACCATTAATAAATAATTCAATTTTCTTTCTTAATTCATCTATTGATTTAACCATAAAGCCTAAACGCTCACCCATTGCTTCTCTTCCAACTTGAAGAGTGTATGCCATATCAATTAAATCAACTGCATTACCTTTTTTCTGTATATATTCCTTTAAATCAACTGCTTTTTGTTTTAATTGTTCTGCAGTCCTGGCCGATAAAAGAACAACTGTTTTATCCTCCTCCGCAATAACTGTAACTGCTGGTTTTGTATTCTTAGACGATTGATACTCGGATACAACCACATGCGCATTAGTACCACCAAAGCCAAAAGCACTGATAGCAGCTTGCCGCTTTGTCGAATTTTGTGGTTCCCAGGCTTGTAGCCTATCATTAATAAAGAATGGGCTTCCTTCAACACTTATGTGTTCATTTAACTTTTGATAATTTATAGTAGGAGGCAATTTTTTACTATTTATTGCCATAATGAGTTTTATAAATCCAGCTACCCCCGCAGCTGTTAAACAATGGCCAATGTTACTCTTCACAGATCCCAAAGCACAGAATTCAGTTTTCTTAGTGTATTTTGAAAATGATTGCTTTAAAGCATCAACTTCTATTGGATCACCTAATTTTGTTCCTGTACCATGTGCCTCAATTAATTGGATATTTTCCGGATTTATATTAAATTTATCATATACAAACTGTTGTAAGCGTGTTTGTGCTTCAGCATTTGGGGCTGTGATACCATTGCTCTTTCCATCCTGATTAATTCCCCAACCTTCTATAACACCAAAAATTATATCATGATCTTTTTGTGCATCTTCCAAACGTTTAAGCATTACAACGCCAACACCTTCACCTGGAACAAATCCATTTGCTCTTTGGTCAAACGAAAAACATCTTCCATCTCGTGAAAGCATTCCTGTCTGTGAACTCATTATGTGCATTGTTGGACCGGAACCGATATAGACTCCGCCAGCCAACGCCAGATCACTTGCACCTGAGTTCAAACTTTCACAAGCATTCGCAATAGCAACCAATGATGAAGAGCACGCTGTATCAATTGCGATGCATGGCCCCTGCAGGTTCAGGAAATACGAAATACGTGCAACAGTAATTGAAGACGCTCCTCCAGTAAATCCCTGTGCACTTAATTGATGTCTTTTTGACATTTGCAAATAATCACTTCCAGCACAACCTACAAAAACTCCACATTTACTTCCTGACAGTTCTTTGGGATTATATCCAGCATTCTCGATGCTATGCCAACATGTTTGTAAAAGCACCCGTTGTTGTGGATCCATGTACTCAGCTTCTGATGGTGAAATATTAAAAAACAAAGGATCGAACATATCATATTCATCCAATGCACCAACCCATTTGCAATTGGTTTTTCCAGCAACAGCTTCTCCTTCTTTATAGAAAGTATTTAAATCCCACCTCTTTTTTGGTACTTCAACAATGCAATCTTTACCATTGGCGATATTATCCCAGAACTCCTCAATATTTTTTGATTGTGGAAACTGACCCGCCATCCCGATAACTGCAATGAGCGAAAAATCATTTTTAGTTGGCTGTATATTTGATAATCTCAACTTTGAGCCATTACGCCAGGATACTAATTTTTTGCAGGACAGATCAACTATTATTTGCTGATTTGCAGATGGTTCAGATTGTTCCTTTTTTACAGATGAAATTGGTAATGGTGATTCAGTTTTACTGATCAAAGACCCGATCTTTTGCGCCTCTTCTTTTACAAAATGACTAAGTTTATTTATTGTCGGAAAACTGTATATTTTTGTTGCTTCAATCGAAGTCTTATATTTCTCATTTACTTTGCGAATCCAGGTTACACCCATAATTGAATCTAAGCCAAGATCAACAAATTGCGCATCGTCATTAATTTCGCATTCCTGCAAGTGTAGCTCTTGTGCCAAGAGCTTTTTAAGTGTTCCAGATACAGAATAAACCATTTCCGAGTCTGATGGATTACTCAAAGATGAAAATTCGTTTTGTATTGGATTTTCATTTGCGGAAGTAGCAGCCATGGTTGCTTCTGTTTTTATTGTTAAAGTTCCAACCTTTTCAGCCTCTTCCTTCACGTATTTACTGAGTTTATTAAGATTTGGGTAACTATAAATTTTTGTCGCTTCTATAGTTGTTTTATACTTCTCATTAACCTTACGTATCCATGTCACTCCCATTATGGAATCCAATCCAAGATCAACGAATTGAGTTTCTTCATTGATTTCATCTTCCTGCATATGTAATTCATGAGCCAATAGGTTTCTTAGAGTCATGCTGACCGATGACAGAGAATCTGCATTAAGTACATCATTTTCTATTCGAATTAATTGAGTTTTGTTATCAACCAGATTCTCTATTGACTTATGGTTGCGATCTGTGATCATAAAGTTATTATGAATTTGTTGTAACGTTTCATCTTTACGAACAAAAGTTTTTTCATGCATTTCCAGTTCAAGTGAATATGTCTCATCAAGTTGTTCAAAAAGATGCTGAGTAAGTTGGTGTTTAAGACCAAT
The DNA here is from genome assembly GCA_023459055.1 of Fibrobacterota bacterium. GTDB lineage: Bacteria > Fibrobacterota > Chitinivibrionia > Chitinivibrionales > Chitinispirillaceae > JAAZBG01. The sequence goes on along the minus strand of JAEWVR010000020.1, from coordinate 82,531 downwards.
CAAAGCATCACGAGAATTACATGCAATCTGTTTGGCCATATTTACTGCAAAGGGTAGTACATCACCTTTTGACATAACAGGTATTGACATTCCTCTATTCTTTAGATCACCACCAGAATATTCTTGCGCTGTCAACAATGATTCTTTCGCAAGATCGTAACCAATTTTTTCTTGAAAAACGATAGTTGATCCTGCACCTGGAGTAAATCCATAATTCATGTAAGGGCTAACATACTTACTTTCTTTACTAAATACGATTTTATCAGCAAACATTCCCAAAGACCATCCAGCACCAATACCATGACCCTGCATAGCAGCAATTACAGGTATTTTACAGGTCATTGTCAATTGATACACTTTGTTATCAGTAAACTTAACTTTACCTTCTTGAATTGCCAACAATGTTTCCTTTGTACCACCAGAAGCGAAATAATTATCAAAGCCAGTAATTACTACAACCTTATAATTTGAACATTGTTCTATATGTCTAAATACCTCTTCTAATCCTTCTGTAAGAGCTTCTGAAAACATATTTTTGGCATCACGATCTTCCATTTTAACAACCACGATTCCCTCGGGATGCGCTGTTGCTGTTACAACTTTTGATTGCAAGGTTACACGATTTGGTGAATTAATTTCTGACTGTACTATTTGGTCGTTTTTTTCTTTTAGATTCAACCAAATGGGTAGATTTACAACGCGTTCATTGATCTTGAGAGCTATTTGTTTCTTCCAATTGACCAATGTGTCAATTGGAAGATTAACCCAACCATTTGCAATTTGTATAGATCGAGATAATACCAGATCCTGTTCAACTACATTTAGAGATGCTATTTTTTGTTTTAACTCAGAACCATAGTATTCTGCACATGTAAACATAAATTCTTTACAGTAATTATTACCGAATCTATAAGAATAAATCATAGCGGCTTGCTTTAACAAATCAGAGTCTTGTGGTAACAATCCAACAGAATATTTTCCTTTTTCACTATAAACGCAAGCATCACAAAATTGGCTTAAAAACAATGCGACACCTTTTGTATCAGTTTCTAATGAAGCAATTACTGGAACTGGTGATTCAAGCAGTATATGACCAAAATCCGATATCAATTTCGTATATGATACCAGTTCCTTATCTGACATTAAATCAAAATAGTTATTTATAAGAATAATTGACTTAAATTGAGGTTTTTTACTTATCTGAGAAAAAACATTTCTTAATTCAGTAACAAGTGTTTTAATTTCAGATGCTTTCTTTTCAGGAGCAATTCGTATCAGTAATACTTTTTCTGAGATTATTTCTTGATGAATATTTTTAGCTTTTGATTGTAGTTGCACTTGTTCATTTACTTTTTGGTAATCATATTTTATGATATTCCCTGTTTCTAATTCGTTAACAAGTTTTACCATATGCCGAGCCATATGTTTTTTTAACAAACGCAATGACTCCTGGGACTTATTTGACAAAGTAGTTGCCAATATTTGTGCATACTCATCCACCTGTTGAAGTGGCAATATCGGACAGGTCCATCCACCTAGCTTAAGATGCTCTCCTGTAAATGTTGAATTAATATATAAGAAATCGTTAGCGAGAACTTCTCCAAATCTCTTTTTTAGTAAATTATCTTCTGAATTTGTTGGATAAAGCCCTTCTTGTATGTCTGTATAATAATAATTTGCAGTTTTATTACAGATCATAAAATCACATAATGCACCGACCAAAAAACCTGCCCCTATAGCATTACCTTTCATTGCTGCAATGATCGGATAAGGAAAATCTATGATCGCTTGATACAATTTTAATTCAATTGCATCATTTACACATGATCGTCCTCCGTTAAGGAAAACATTATCACTACCAAACAGAGTCAGAACTTTAACAGATGATTCCTTCAGAACAGCCTCTATTACTTGTAAAAGTCGTTCTATTAATTCTTTTGAAAGTTTGTTTTTACAATCAAATGTTCCAATGTGAATTGCAAACATTCCATTTCCGCAATCGTAAAGATCAACAGAGCAATTTTGAAAACCATTATCGACATCTCTATTGACTTCAAATACACTCTGGAGTATAACAACCGGTTTTTCAATTGATGCTGCTTGTAAACTTTGCAAATAATCTTTATTTGGATCAACCAGTGTTATTCCAGATGGTTTTTCTTTATCAAGCAGATTGAATTCTTTTAGCGGATTTTCAACAGATGACTTTTTTCGATACTCAAGGGAAGGTACAATGATTTGTCTTGATACCAAAGCTGTCGGCTTTGATATATTTTGTTTGAGTGAATCAAAAGTATTTACGTGTAATTCCTGTACTTTTTGAGCCTTTTGTACATCTTGATATGCTACTCCGCATATCTGAATACATACATTACCGAACTCATCACATAAATCAATATCTAACTTTATTCCGTTATTTTCCGATGTGCCATTTGATAATCGTACCCATGCAATAATTTCATTTTTGCAGTCCGATATTGTTCGAATGGAATCTATGCATAAAGGAAGTGATGGATATCCAGGAAACTGAGTATAATTCTCAAAGAGTCCAATAGCGGCTTGAAAAACGCTGTCAATTAAAATGGGATGAAGTTTGTATTCCTTTGCACTTGATTCCAAGATTGCGGGTAAAGTTATATACGCTAGTAATTGCTTTTTTCCCTTGTAAATAGATGACAGCGCTTGATAAGATGGACCATAATTAAATCCAAGATTAGTATAATATCCATAAATAGAAGTTCGATCTAATATACCTTCATTCATCAGCTTCTTAAGTCTCTCAATATCAAGTTTTGATTGTATCGATTGACTGCTAACAATTGCAGTGTGTCCTTGACAACAAACAATTTCTTGACTGTTATTATAACCAAATATCTCGAAATTTATTTTGTTGTTATCTTTTGGAAATAGAGTAATAGTTAAAGGATTGTTCGCAGTAATCTCAAATGGATGAGCCCAAACAATATCTTGAAACATGAATGAACGCAACTCCTGGACTGGCAGAGCTTTCTCAATGGCAGCAAGAGCCATCTCCAGACATATTGCTGCCGGAAGTATTATTTGATTTGCACCATTTACGGTTTCCACTTTAAAATCGCAAAGGAAATATTCTTCTCCTGTAAACGTCGAAGTGTAACTTTGTTGCATTAGGTCTGATGTATTTATATGCAGTAAAGGATGTAGAAAATTTGTTGATACTGATTTCAAAACATTGTCTGTAATGCTTTCTTTATCATTCCAATAGCGCTCTTTGGCAAACGGATAATGAGGCAGACTTATACGAGCTGGTTTAATATCACCATATAATTTATTCCAGTCTAAATCCAATCCATGAACCCATAATTCAAGCAATTTTGATATTTGATTGCTTTCAATCAACGTTTCAACTGTTTGTTGTAAATCTACATTAGTTGTAAAAAGAGTAAAAGACTCTTTATTTCGTTTTGCTTGTCCCTGATAGATATCTTCAACATGACTTTCATTCTTAATATAAGCATTTAATTTTCCAGCCAGTTGATCAACTGTACTAACAATAAATCCTAATCGTTCATCCATCGATTCTCTACCGATTTGCAGGGTATACGCCATTGCGATCAGACTAATTTGTTTTCCAGCATTATCTTCTTTTGTATATTGTATGAAATTTAAAAGATCTTGTGCCTTTTGTAATAATTGCTCTTTTGTCCTCGCAGATAATGGAATTATTACCTTTGTATTTGGAACTTCTACTGAATTTAATTGATCAATCTCTATTTCATGCACATATTCCTGAACAATTATATGGGCATTTGATCCGCCTGCTCCAAAAGAAGAAATACCTGCAATACGTGGTATAACTTGATTATTAATAACCGGTCTTTCCCATTTCACTAAATTCTGATTGACAATAAAAGGAGTCTTTTCAAAATCGATATGAGGATTCAATTTTTTAGAATGCAACGAAGGTACAATCTGCTGATATTTCATTTGTAATAAAACTTTAGTTAGTCCAGCAATACCTGCAGCGGATTCGCAATGACCTATATTTGACTTAGCGGAGCCTATCAAACAGAATCCACGTTCGTTTGTAAACTTGCTAAATGCTTTACTTAGTGCAGTAATCTCAATTGGATCTCCAAGCTTTGTACCGGTTCCGTGTGCTTCTAAATAACTGATATGACGGGGATCCGTTTTTGATTCTTCCAGTGCCTTGCTTATTGCAGATGCCTGAGCATGCGGATTTGGAACAGTATATCCATTTGTTTTGCCCCCATGATTAAGAGCGCATCCTCTGATGATCGCGTAGATATGATTCCCATCACGTTGAGCTTCTGATAACCTTTTTAAGATTATGACACCCACTCCTTCGCCAGGAATGTACCCATCCCCTCCTTCACCAAAGCTATGGCAATGGCCATCACTCGATATGAACTGCCCTGCACTAAGCATCATATATTTATTAGGATGTATCGTGACATTAACACCCCCTGCAATCGCCATATTCGTTCGTCTATTTTTCAAATCTTGACAAGCTAAATGTATTGCTGTTAGAGATGATGAACACATCGTGTCAAGTGTTATACTTGGCCCATGTAAGTTCAATACATATGAAACTCTATTTGCAATACTTGCAAGACAACCCGATAAATTGTATTCTCCATACATTACACCAGCGTAAACACCAACTTGTCCAGATAAGTCATTTTCATGCGGTATTTGTAAAGTTGAACGTGTGTAGCCAGCATCTTCAATTGCCATCCATGCATGTTGTAAAAATAACCGTTCCTGCGGATCAATTGATTCTGCTTCTCGTGGAGAAATATTAAAAAATCTTGGATCAAATTCATCGACACCCTTTATGAAACCACCCCATTTACTGTAATGACGGCCACTTTTTGTTCGGTCTTCACTGTAGTATTTTCTCCAATCCCAACGTTCCTTAGGAACTTCTATTATGCAATCGTTACCATCACGCAAGTTACGCCAAAATTCCTGAATATTTTCCGATTCTGGATATCTTCCGCTTAAACCAATTATTGCGATAGTATCATCAACTGTTGATGATTGTGTATTTACTGTTGGAGCAACTCGATTTAGACGGCTCAACCGTCTGCTATTAATCGTGTTATTTACAGGTTGATTAGTCGGCCCGGTTCTATCAATCGTATTCGATTGATCTTTTTTATTTACAGTTACATCAGCTGAAAAGAGTGATCTCAAAGTGTCTGCATGCGATTTGATCATATATGATGTGAGTTCTCTAATATTTTGATATTCAAAAAACAGAGTTTTTGACAACGTACCAAATGTCTTTTCCAGTTGATTTGTCATATTCATAGCCATGATAGAGTCAATTCCATATTTTTCGAGCGGAGCTTGAGGATCTATCTGATTTGGTGACATTTTTAATAATGATGAAAATTGCTTACATAAAAATTCCTGCGTTTTCTCAATAAGACTAATCTCATTGATTTCGGATGTCCCAACTTGTCTTGATGTATTAATTTTTTGTTCAATTGTTCTTATAACATGCTTACTTTCTAAACCGATTTCTAAAGTGTTGCGTATTTTAGCAAAATCTCCTTCCATTACGAGAATTTGACCGGCAACTAAATTCAAACATCTATATAAGGTGTCAAAGGCTGATGTGGTTTGAATTGGTGATAAACCGATTGTACTCCTAAGCACATCCAGACTTGCCGGTTCTATACTCATTCCGCCATCTTGCCAAAAAGGCCAATTTATCGAAAGTATTCTTCCTCTTCGCTTATTATTTACTATTTGATTTCGGGATATTGCATATTGATCCATAAAACCATTAGCAGCAGCATAATCTGCCTGGCCTAGATTCCCCAACACAGAACTTACAGATGAGAAAAACACCATAAAGTCAAGATCAAGGTTCTGACATGCCAGATCAAGATTGTAAGCTCCATTAACTTTTGATAACATTACACTTCTAAATTCATCAGGTGTTTTCTTTATGATAAAATTATCTAAATTTACACCAGCACTGTGTATAACCCCATTAATCTGCTTATATTTTGATATAATAGTTCCAATAAGATCCTTGACTTGATCATATTTAGAAATATCTACTTGACGGTACTCAACAGTTTTTCTTTGTACTAAAAGTTCATCCAGTACTTTTTTCTTCTCATTAGTTAATTCCGAACGCCCAATCAGAATAATTTTTGCTTTTTTTGTATTTTTAATAATTTCTTTTGCTAGCAAAATTCCCAACCCACCAAGGCCACCTGTAACCAGATAAACTCCACGATCTTTAAATGGAATTTTTCTTTTAATATTTTTTTGATGCTCTTCTGTCCAGCGCGACACATATCTTTTACTATGGACATACTTTATCATTGATTCTGGTTTATTTGCCTTATTTTCCAGTACTTGTTTTACCAGTTCATTTTCACTAATATCAGGGTCTGTAAAAATTAACTGGCCAACAAATTTAGGGTTTTCTAAAGTAGCAGTTTTTAGTAATCCCATCAGCCCTGCATATATTGATTGATCCTCAGTAATGGAAATGACAATTTGAAAAAGAATCTTTCCTTCAGGTTTTCCATTCAGAATATTCTGTATTATCTCAAAGCATTTTAATGCCGTATCCATATAAATTTCAGCCACGCTTATTTGCTTTTCTACCAGTAATTGAATCCAATTACAATTAGCACTTTCTTTTTGGAGCTCATTTATACTTAGTTTTTCAAACCCGAGCAAAACAATATTTTGGTGTTCAAAAAGTAATTGATTTTCATTAGATGAAGCAGCAATTGAAGATTCACTCCATACAGGTGTTGCGAGCAATGTACCAACCATGTCGTTTTGGCCTTGCATTTTAATTGATTTGATTTTTTCCAAAGCTTCATCTTTGGAAAGCTTACCACAAGATAACTCTTGATATATTCTTTTTAGTTCGTTTTTCATTTTTACCTCTATTAAAACTCTGCTGCTTCATCAATAGAAACTTCATTATTCAAAACACTGTCAATTAACTTTTTATAACGGATACTGTCAAATGAAACATCATCTTCATTTTCGTTTACATCATCATACACGACTGAATTTATGATTGCTTTTGACACATTTGTTTTCACATTACTTTCTAAAATGCGAGAAACGAACCCTCGCATCTGTAAGCACACAATTCCTTGTCTGTCACATAGATCAATATCAACGCTTACAATTGATTGACCATTAGACTCATTTACAGTTCGGCTATTATTTGAAAATCTTACCCATGCAAACATTTCTTTTGTACAAGCAGAGAATAACTTTAAGCTAGTCAATGTAAATGGTACAAATGGATTTCCAGGAAGGTGATTCAAGTCTAAGAACAAACATATTGATGCCTGTAACGCACTGTCCACAAGACTTGGATGCAATACATAATCATTTACGTTGTTATTTACATTATCGATCTTTGAAGGTAAGTGTAGCTGCGCTAACAATTGATCTTTTCCTAAGAAAACTGTAGTGATACCTTGCTGCCCAGTTCCATATTCCAAACCCATTTCTGCGAACTTTTTATATAATAACGGCGCTTCAAATATATCCTTTTTCATTTGTTGCATAAGATGTCCAATATCAATGTTAACGGGATCTGATTGACACACAAATAACGCTTGACCTTGGCAATGAACATTTTCAACAAAATGACCATCAGTTGTTTTCTCCTGAGTATATATCTCATATTCAATAAGATCTGAATTGTTGCTATTTCCATTATCTTTAAACAATGCTATAGAAACCTGTTTTTCTGATGTTACTATAATCGGTTTCAACCATACAACGTTTCGCAATTCCAATATGTTTGACATAGTTTGTTCCGGAGATGCTAACGATATAGCGGCACGAGCCATTTCAAAATACGCAACGCCAGGTAAAACTTTCTGAGTCGTGTTATTAATTTTAACCCGATGATCGTTCAGAAAAAATTCATTTCCATTGAAAACCGAAGCATAACTTTGCTGATTAAAGTCTGACGTGTTGACATGAACCAACGGATGGAGCATTCCCATTGTTTTCACATTAGTTGATTTCGCATTTACATTTCTCTCCACTCCAACCCAATACCGTTCTTTTGCAAACGGATATGTAGGTAATGGAATTCGCTTTGAATCCTTGCTAAAAAGGGATTGATAATCCAGTGTATAACCCTGACTATAAAGATCAGCAATGATTGCTAAATTTTCCAAATACTTTACAGCATCTACATTCTCTTTGCATTCTTTGATTCTTTGATTAGCATAATCCTTTAAAGATGCCTGTTCCCGAATATCACTATCCTTTATTTCTGATGCATATATTTGATTTCCTTTTCCGTTTTCAAGCCACAGGTCTAACAGACGAATCAATTCCGGTTGATTACGAACTACACATGCAAACCGGTGAGAGAGATGCATTCGTCCAACCAAAAGTGTATAACTGAGATTGTTCATTGACAAATCTGGTCTTTGCTTTATGTGCGCCTGTAGATTCTGTACCTGTTTTTTTAACTGTTCAGAACTTAAAGCAGAAAGAACAACCAAATACCCATAGGACTGTATATCAACTCCTTTGTTTATTGGTGCTTCTTCAATAACCAAATGTGCATTAGTACCACTGAAACCAAAAGAACTTATCGCAGCTTTGCGTTTTAGATCGCCATCAACATCCCATTCCCTTAACTCTGTATTTACAAAAAATGGACTTGAGTCAAAATCGATTGCTGAATTTCCCTTTTCAAAGTGTAAAGAAGGAGGAATCTGGTGATGTTTCAATGAAAGTAATATTTTTAAAACACTTGCAACTCCAGCAGCTGAAACAGCATGACCTATATTGGTTTTTACTGAACCAATTGCACAAAATTGTTTCTTTTCTGTATACTTTCTAAAAGAGCGGGTTAATGCCCCATATTCAATAGGGTCACCTAACTTTGTACCAGTACCATGAGCTTCAACGACCTGAATCGTTTCAGGATTTATATTAAATCGTTCATAAACTGAAAGTTCTAATCGTTCCTGAGATCTGGCACTTGGAGCGGTTATACCATTTGTAGCACCATCCTGATTTATTCCACTTCCGACAATAACACCTCTTATGTCATCACCATCTCGTAATGCATCGCTAAGTTTTTTCAATACAACAATTCCAACACCTTCACCAGGAACAAAACCATCAGCCTTTGAATCAAAGGCATGACATCTTCCTTTTGGAGAAAGCATTCCTGCACGGTTACAAAGTTGATAAAATTCAGATGTTGATTGAAGAAAAACTCCACCGGCAAGTGCCATCTCAATTTCACCTGTCCATAAGCCCTGACATGCTAAGTGTATTGACACAAGAGAACTGGAACATGCTGTATCAACACTAACTGCTGGGCCATGTAAGTTGAGATAATAGGCAATACGAGCAGGAATAACAGATCCTGCATTGCCCCAGAACGACTGTTCAGGCGGTTCATCTGTAAAGAGCTTGCTATAATCCGAACCTTTGTTGCCAACGTACACACCACATAACTTCTCATCCATAGATTTTCCAGCATAACCAGCATCTTCAAGAGCCTTCCATGATTCCTCCATAACGACTCGCTGTTGCGGATCCATATACAAAGCTTCTAATGGTGATATTCTGAAAAATAAAGGATCGAACTTGTCAATTGAATCTACAAAACTACCTTGTGTACAATAATTTTTTCTTATTGATTCAGGTGAAACACATTCTGATGGATCCCAACGAACTACTTCTTTAATAAGATCTTTACCATCTTTAAGTTTTTGCCAGAATTCCTCCAATGATTCAGATTCTGCAAAACGTCCACTCATTCCAATAATTGCAATTGAGTCATTTTGCATCTCTTTATGATTTGCATGAACTGATTCTGTAAATCGATTTGCATCGACTTGAAATTCTGCTGGTATTGTAACAACGATTTTTCCAATATTATTGCGATCAGAAAGTGCCTGATATGCATCATGGATTGATTCAAATGAATAGGTTTTACAGATCGTCGGAGTTATGACCCCTTGCCCATACAATGAAAGGAGTTCTTTTCGATAGCTATCTAATGTTTCCGGGTTCATGAAGCCTAATTTTCGCATGTCAATGCTAAAGAAACTTTGGTTGTTACTTAACGTTGACAAATCAATAGATTTTGCCGATTTTAAAGCAGTCATTGCAATTTCAATGTATCTACCTCCTGGAGCAAGGCAATTCATTCCTTTTTGGATGGCATCCCCGGACAAAGTATTTATAACTACATCAACACCTTTTCCTTTTGTTAACCGATGTATTTCCGCTTCAAAATCATCTTTAATGTAATTTATACAGTAGGAAACACCCAATGATTTCAAAAACTCCAACTTATGTTTCGACCCGGCTGTTGCAAATATTGTAGCTCCGTAATATTTAGCTAGTTGTACTGCAATCAATCCAGTCCCGCCAGCAGCTGTTTGAATAAGAATTGATTCACCTTTTTTCAATTTAGCTTTACGAAATGCATCCACCATTGTAATCCCAACAACTGGTAAAGCACACGCATCAACAAAAGACATGGATTTGGGTTTAATTGTAACCTGAGACTGCTCGCATATCATTGCAGTTGCATGTGCACCAAGAGATTCTCCAGCTTCGACAATTACAGTATCGCCAACTTTTACTTTACTTACTGATTGCCCAACAGCAATGACAATTCCACTAGCGTCATAACCCGGGGTAAATGGATAAGGTGGCATTGTGGGATATAATCCACGAACACAAAGTAAGTCACCAAAATTTAGTGAAAATGCCCTGATTGCAACACAAACCTTGTTAGGTTCTAAACTTTGCAGCTGTGCTTCCTGTATTGTTACATCTTGAATTTCTCCAGGTCGCTCGATTATCACTCTGTGATATTTAAAAGCGGAATCGCTGTTGTCAGAAATAATTTGTATTTTCTTATTACGTTGTTCATTTTGTTTAAAAAAGCGATTTCTATTTACTTCAATAGCTGGCCTATTAATGATTTTCTTATTGTCTGCAATTAAATTTTCCTGAACTGATTGAGGTTGACTTTTTAGTAAATTTTGATAAATTATGTTATAATGTTCAGTAATTATGTATTTGACAAGTTGTTCAAGAGTGCTATAATCGAATAATACTGTCGTTTGTAAAAGGATATTTAATTTTTGATTAATCTGGTTTATTAATTGTACAGCGATAATTGAATCAACACCATAATCTGAAAAACTATGGTCAGTTTCTATCTGATTAGGCATCATTTTCAAAGACGTACTAATGCATAATTGTAACACTTCTTTTACATGATCCAGTACCATTTGTTCAGTTATACTATTGGTAGTATAGACTGTATGTGCTTCGAGCACATGATCGGTAGAATTTTTTCTTGAGATGTCTTCGACTTTAATTGTAAATTCATTTTCTTTTTCAGGCAATACATTCAAATCTCTCTTTTGTAAAAAGTCGCAGATAGTCTGGTGATGTTCTTCTATAATATATTTTGCAAGTTGATCAAGAGTGCTATAGTCGAATAAGACTGTCGTTTGCAAAATAATCTCTAATCGTTTGTTAATTTGATTTATTAATTGAACGGCAATAATTGAATCGACTCCATAATCAGAAAATCTTCTATCATTCTCGATTTGTTCTGACTTTATTTTTAATGAACTACCAATGCAATTTCGAAGCGCTTCTTTTACATGACTTTGTATCATTTGTTCTGTAATACCGGAAGTCGTCACAGGAGAGGTTTTGGGAATACTTTTTATTGGTATAGTTTTTTCTAAAGTATAATCCGTCACCAACTTAGCAGCTGGTTTCACATTTGCGTTCTTGACAACTTTCTGCCGTATAATGCCATTACTACTTGCAACTATTATTTGTTGACCCAGATTATGAATTTTATTTGCTGGAAACCAGATTGATTCAAATCCTTCTTCAATAAGAACATCATTCCACTTTGTATCAGCTAATCCAGGGCAACCGTTAATACGCAAAACTGAATCCGTATGTAACCACCATCCTTCTAATAAACCAAACGTCATATGGTTAAAAAGGGACCAGTTACTCATCTCATTTAGTAATAAAATCCCTTTATTTTTTAGTAGTGCTTTACTATTTCGTAATGTTTCTCTTATGTCCGGTGTTGCATGTAATACATTTGTTGCAATCACTACATCGTAATATTCAGATGCAATTGACTGTGAAGCTAGTGGCTTTGTTACATCAAAGATTGCTGTCTTGAGTGCAGGGAATTTGGGTTGATACTGTTCTTCTGCAAACATTAAGAACGCTTTTGACAAATCAGTATAACAATATTCTGAAATTGTATCGCTAAATTCCTTCAATGCAGGCAACAATATCGCCGTTGTCCCCCCAGTTCCAGCTCCAATTTCCAATATGCGAATTTTACAATCTTTGTCATTTTTTATTTTTTGTTTGATTATCTCTAACAGCACTTTACAAAGTACTTCATTATAGTGAGCAGATAACACATTCCCTTTATAAATCCCCTCAACCAAACGCATTGATGATTCAGGAAACATAATATCAGTTGCCAATTGTCTTCCATTCAAAATACCTGATAATCCTTTTAGACAAGCATCCAATAAATTAACCTTTGCTTGCAAATCAGTATTGGAACTCCACACAATTTTTGCCGATTCCCATTCAGACATTAAATCAGGAAGTTGTTTCACTTTATTTGTAAAGGTTCTGTTTCCATTAAGGACATTTTGGCGTTGTAAGAAAGTTATACTGCTACTTAACCATCGTTGATAGTGTGCTTTAGTTTGTTTGCCGAGTAAAAAATCAGATATGCTTAAATTGTCTTCAGTAAAAAAACCTAATGATGCAAGAGTTGATGCTAGAATTTCAGTGATCAACGATTCCATTGACTTATCGGGCAATGCTTTTTGTAAAGCATGTATTTGCTCTGAGGAATAGTGCATTTCCAAATCTTTATTAATTTGAAACAACATAGTTTGTTCATTATTTGGTGAACATATGATTTTTTCCTGCACATGTAAATCTGCTACAGGATTCTGATGAGTAATTTTGATTAGAACCATTTGACTGACATCAGAATCGATTAGCATTTTTAATGCATTCATTCCTTCATCAACTCCAATAGAACCATACCCCAAACGTTCCATTCGTTTCTTGTGAACATCATCGGCTACAATACCAACGTTTCCCCAATACCCCCAATTCATAATTTTTACTGGATATTTATGCTGTACATTCAAACTTTGAGCGAAGCAATCTTTGAATGTGCAACCTGCAGCATAATTAGCCTGACCTGGCCCTCTTACAAAGGAATTAACCGAAGAGAAAAACATCATAAAGTCAAGATCTTGCTTGCCAAATACTCTTTCCATATTAACACTTACATCAACTTTGGCTGATAATCCTGCTCTAAATGTTTTTTCCTCCATATTAGTAAGGCTCTGATCTAACAATACTATAGCAGAATGTACAACTCCATCTATTCTTGGATATAACTCTACAATTTTCTTGTATGCCAATTCTAATGAATCCAGATTTGATGCATCAGCCGTAATGTAAACCGGTGCAGAACCGTTACTACTCAATTCATTAATTTTTTTGCTAATATCATCATTTAATTTCTTTCTGCCAATCCAGACAATTTTTGCTTTATAGTGTTCAATCATGAATTGGCTCCACACTTCACCAAGGCCACCAGCACCTCCAATGACGACATAAATACCATGCTCTTTATATCCACAAACGCCATTATTGGTTGTTTCTATTGCTGCTAATCCTTGAGTGAACCACTCTCCTGAGCGGTAAGCCAATCCATTCCCTTGTTTATCCCAAGGAAGTGTAAAGCATTCATTTGCTGCAACACATTGGATATTTTCAACATCCAAAAGTCGTAAATTCCAATGAGGATATTCTTTTGCAAGACTGCCAGAAAGACCTGATACTGCAGCATGTGTTGAGATTATTTGGTCATTATTTTTTACTACGCTTGTTTTACTTGTAATGATTGTCCAACAGAGTTCTTTATATGCAAAACCAGCAGATAATAAAGCTTTAATAATGCGAAAGACTGATATGACCCCAATTTCCTGTTGAGCTATGATATGTTCAATTTTAACATCTTTACATTTTTCAGATTTCTCCACATCAGGTGCGATCCATAGTAGTTGATCAAAGTCACATTCTTTTATTATTGAAGTAATACTTTCTATTGTTGCGTCTTCAGGTATTTGCCGGTAAAATGACTTTGGATATGATTTACTTACCCAGTCAAGAAGATCTTTATTTAGACCTAGCAGAAGTATTTTAGTTGATCCAGATATTGAGATTCTTTTATCATCTTCTATTTGAACTGATTTCCAAACAGGAACTAATGATTGAAGATTCGTATCTGATTCCCCATCATCATTACATACGATCTGTTTTTGTTCAAATCGTTCCACCAGCCTTCTCGAAGAAAGACCTTCAATCTGAACGCAAACAATACCCGATTCATCACATATGTCAATATCATAACATAACGAGCGATTATCTTCTTCTTTATATTCCTTCGAAAAACGTACCCAGGCGAACATATCTTTTTTACATTCAGAAAATATTCTTATCGATTGCATGGCAAAAGGTAAGATGGAAGAATTAGAATAATTGTCTTGATCTAAAATCAATCCTAACGTTGCCTGAAATGCACTGTCCATTAAACTTGGATGCAGCAAATAATCAGTCGAAGTGTTTTCAATGGCTTTAGGTATACATATTTGTACAAGTAACTGTCTATCTCCATGATAAACAGTTTCTATTCCTTGTAAAGTTTTACCATGGTGAATTCCCATTTTATTGTATGCTGCATAAATAGACATTGTGTCTATTATACCAGTTTGCATTTTCGCTTTTAGTTTCTCTATTTCAATTTTATTTAGATTTACTAAATGACTATAACTAGCTTGTCCTTGACAATAAACAGTCTTTTGGTCATCACTTACGCTTTTAATTTCAAAGTCAACCAGCATCCCGTCTGTAGTAGACAAAGTGATTGACACATCTTTATTTTCTTTAATAATGAGAGGCTGCAACCAGACAACATTCTGTAAATCTAAAACTTTTGATTTACCAGCTGCCGGCATCGCTTCATCCATTGCAACACGAGCCATCTCCAGATAAGCTACTCCAGGTAAAACCATTTGTCCATTGACCAGATGATCCCTAATGAAGAATTCACTACCGGTAAAGGTAGTTGTGTATCTTTGTTGACTCAGATCAGATGTATTATTATGCAAAAGAGGATGTATAACTTCTGCTTGGGTAGTGATTGTTTTATGTGTAGATGTCTTATCAATCCAATACCTGTCCATTGCAAATGGATATGTTGGTAATGAGATTCGCTGGACAGGTTCCTCTTCGTAAAGCTTATTCCAATCTAGTTCTAATCCTTTAACCCAGAATTCGGCAAGCCTTTTCATCTTTTTCTTTGTAACTAATCGATTTACAGCATCCTGCAGATCTTCATCTGATTCAAATATTCTGGAAATACCTCCACTTGATTTTATATTCTCATGCAAGATATCATGAGAAAAACTCCGTCCTTCAAGCCAGCTTTTAAGTTTCATGACTGCGTCGTCAATGCTGGTAGTTGCAATCACCAAGCGCTCATCAAAAGCTAGACGTCCGGTCTGTAATGTAAACGCCATATCCCGTATATCAGTCTTCGGGTTATTTTCCAAGAAATCAAGTAACCGACATGCATACTCTTTTAGTCTCTCTAGATTTTTAGCAGAAAGCGGCAGCAGCACACCTTTTGAATTGTGTGTTTGAACAGAATTATTCGCACGAGGAAATTCTTCTAAAATGATGTGAGCGTTTGCTCCTGTTGCCCCGAAGGAACTTACGCCTGCTCTTCTTAGTTTATTTTGGGGCTCTTCAGGTAATTTCCATTCCTCAGTTTTCGATTGTACATAGAATGGTGAGGATTTCAGATCAAGATAGCCATTGATTTTTTCTGAATGTAACGATTTAACCAGTATTCGATGCTGAAGTTGAAGTATTGTTTTCGTTAATCCGCTTATTCCTGCAGCTGCTTCAGAATGACCAATGTTTGATTTTACTGAACCCAATGCACAAAACTGCGTCTTGGAAGTGAATGTTTCAAAAGCTCGCTTTAATCCCTGGATCTCGATTGGATCACCAAGAGAAGTGCCTGTACCATGAGCTTCAATATAGCTGATAGTTTCCGAATCAATACCACATTTTTGAATACAGTCTGCAATCACTTCGCCTTGAGCAATTGGCGATGGAACAGTGATCCCGCTAACCTTTCCTACATGGTTGATATTGCTTCCTTTTACAACAGCATAAATATGATCCCCATCGTTTATTGCAGCCTGTAAAGGTTTTAGTAATATTGCACCCACACCTTCTGCTGAAACATATCCATCTCCGCCTTCACCAAATGTACGGCAACGTCCATCACTCGAATGAAAGTCTGATAATCCGTATGATTGGTATTTATTGGGATGTAGTGATAGGTTTACTCCTCCAGCTAAGGCAACCAGACATTCACCCTTTTTAATACTTTCTAACGCTAGATGAAAAGCTGTTAATGAAGATGAACATACTGTATCAACAGCCATAGATGGTCCATGAAAATTACAGAAGTAGGAGACTCTGTTTGCAATTGGTGCATAATTCAAAGATAATGGTATTTTTTGACCTTCGTAAACTGCTTCATTTTGAAGTAGTGTATAATCCTTATGCATTACGCCAACAAAAACCCCAACAGGTTTTCTTTTGTTCATTCCTTCAGACTTTACAATATTTACAGGCGTGTATCCCGCATCTTCAATAGCTTCCCAGCAGACCTCAAGAAAAAGTCGTTCTTGGGGATCAAGTACTTCAGCTTCTTTCGGCGAAATGTTAAAAAACAATGGATCAAAACAGTCTACATTGTCAATAAACCCGCCCCATCTTGACATCGGTTTTCCTGATGGTGATTTTAATCCATCAAATATTCCATAATCCCATCGTTCTTGGGGTATTTCAGTAATACAATCCTTTGCTGCTTTTAAATTATTCCAAAATTCAACAATATTCGAAGCCTGTGGATATCGTCCAGCAATACCAACCACAGCAATATCCATTACAGCTGGATGTGTTGCAGTATTTGACAAAGATGAATTTATTGGTAAATGCGTTGTATTTACATTTGCAACTAATTTTCTTTTCAAAGTTATTTGTTTAACAGTTTTTACATTTTGCAGGTTTGTCTCATTTGGAAGTTCATACGTTTCAGTAAGATATTTAGATAGTGCTGAAATTGTCGTATGTTCAAATAAAAGAATTGGAGAGAGGTTTACAGAAAGTATAGATTCAATTGATTTTACTACATCAAGTAACATTGCCGATTCAAGCCCAAGTTCGTAATAACCTTTATTTTCCGAAATCTCTTCAGCGGCCACATTTAATTGGGATGCAATGATTGATTTAAGCATCAATTCCATAGAATCAAAAGACAAACTTGTCAATTTACCGATTGTATCTTTTGTGCTCTTATTCTTCTTTGTTGCATCCTGCTCATTTGTTATTGATGTTAAGTTTATCAATCCTGAATTACGAACTAATTTATTCTTAAAATTTTTCAATTCCCCAATCTTTATACCATCAGACGTGAAAAATTCCATCGTAAAACTTTGTAACTCTTCCTTAATTTCAACAGTATTCTTTTTGATTCGGGTATAACAATCCCCTCCAAATTGTTTTGATGCTTTAAAAGATTCATAAAATAAAGGCAGATATAATTGTTTGTCATTAGTATCGAAGGAACTATTAAATAAAACATTAGCACCTATACCGCTACCATCAATCAATGTTGGATGAAAACGATAATTGCCACAATCCTCACGATCAAGTAGTTGTACGTTTACCCAGATTGCATCATCTGTTGACAAAACAATGCCATCCGCTTTCATCATTCCAGTATGGACTACATCCTGTGTACGATATTGTTGATAAATTGCATTTAAATCCCATTTATTCGTTGCTTTTGCGCAGATTTCGATAATATCAATAGTTTCATCGAAATTTACAGGATCAACGAGTCGCACTTCTGCTGTTATGTAAAGACCTTCAAGACTATCTTTTGATTGATTTGGAGATGCCTGGCTGACTTCTACATTCCAAACACCTTCTTCAACCTCTTTTGTTGTGATTAGTAAATTTACAGGTTCCGTTTCAGTAACAATTAACGGCCGATAAATTGAAAGATTTTTTAACTCAATCGTTTCATATGAGTATCCCGCTTCTTCATACCATTGAAAGAGAAGATCAATCCATGCAAGACCAGGTAGCAGTTCCAAACCATATACTTTATGATTAGTTAATACCGGATGATCAACTGTCAATACCTGATTCCAAACCTTCGATTTCTTGAAAATGTGAGACAAATTTCTCTTTTTCTCCAGAGTCTTAAATGTCCTTACATCAACTCTCTGCATAGCAGGTAAAACTAATGAAGTTCGCTTGATATCAGTTATTCTTTGATCACATCTTTTTATAATTACGTGAGCATTTGTGCCACCATCTGCAAAGCAGTTTAGCGCAGCATAATCCATTGTTAATTGTTGGTTCTGACGAGGAAAATCAAAACCTGAATTTACAATTGAAAAATGTTCCAGTGGCACTTGACCAGAAAGAAATGGCACCAGTTGCTGATAATGTAACATCAGAGCAACTTTAATGAAACTGGCAATACCTTCTGCACATAATGGATGCCCGATATTAGGCTTCATAGATCCTAAATATAGTGGAGTCTGCGCCATTCTGGAATATACTGAGGCAATTGCTTTTATCTCCAGTAAATCAGTAATTTCAGATCCAGATCCATTTACTTCTAAATAAGCAATATTTTCTTTCGAACAATCACTTTCTCTGAGTGCTAAATTCATAACTTCTTTTTGTGCTTCAATATTCGGTGTTGCAGGTCCTGCTGTTCTTCCATCGTTATTAATGCTGATTCCAGCAATCTCCGCATAAATAGTATCACCATCTCTAATAGCATCTGAAAGAGGCTTTAAGTACACCACGCCACAGCCTTCTCCTATAACAACTCCAGACGCGCGTTTGTCAAGAATATGAAACATTCCATCTGCCGCATGTAAATTTCGACGGGCAAAGACTTCATGTGCTGTTGTATCGGTCAACAAACTCACACCCCCAACGATTGCAGAATCTATTGTTCCAGAACGAATAGCCTCTACTGCCATTTTCATCCCTACCAACGATGATGAACATGCGGTATCAATAACAAGTGATGGGCCTTTTAAATTGAAAAACTGTGAAAGATTTGCTGCTAAATAATTCTGTCCAACTGCAAGTATTGGATTGCGTGCATTATCTAAACTTTTTATATCAAATGATTTGGGACTTCTGGCTCCAATATAGACACCTACGTTTTTTCCATTTATTTCCTGATGTGTGTAACCGGAGTTATATATTGCTTTTAATGTTTCCTCTAGCAACACAAGTGCTTGAGGGTCCATTACCTGAGCATCTTCCTGTGATATCAAAAAGAAATTCGGATCAAAACCAAATACATCATCTATCAAACCTGCATAGTAATCGGTCTTTATCCCCCAACAATCCTGAGGTATAGGCCCTATAGCAATTTTGCCTTGTGACAACAATTTCCAATATTCATTTATATTTTTAGCACCCGGAAACCGACATGACATACCCACTACTGCAATTTTTTCAGTAGAAAGGTTTCTGGTGTGGATAGCAAATCGGTTCTTGTCGAGCAGTGTTTTTGGTGCTGACAAAAAAGGATTTACCTGTGATACATGAGTCGGTTTCAACTCTTTCAATTGTAAATCCGGCTCAGTTGTTTTTAATGAGAAACGCTTTGAAACTGCCTCACTGTGATTAGCTTGAAGCCATACAGATACAGCATTTATGGTTGTATATTCGAAAAAGATAGATGGATCTAATTTTATTTCAAGTTCCTTATTAATTTTCGCGATAATTTGAGCAAAAAGAATAGAATCTACTCCATAGTCAGTAAAAGATGTCTCAACATCTATCTCCCCTTCTTTCAATTTCAATTCTATTTCCATTAAAGAGCATATCCAATTTTGAATGGCTGATTCAGTATTTGTATTTCCCTTTCCCAAATCTTTTTTTGCCTTGTAATTATCTGTTGATATGCTCGACGATTGAGTTTGTGCTGGTTTACTTACTCGAAGTAAATTTTCCAGGTTAAATTTATCAGGTTCTATTACTAATGGCATTACTACTGAATCTTTTAGGTTTGATAGCACTCTGTCCAGGATCCTGAGACCTTCATTATTTGAAATACTTAACAATCCACTATTAATATACGCTTGACTTTTTACCTCACCTAAACCTGTTTCTTTCCAGCTTGGCCATTGGATACTCACTACAGGTATTCGTTTATCATTAGCAATTGCATAATAATCCATATAAGCATTTGCCATTGCATAATCACTAAGACCATTACCAAAAGAAGGAATAATGGCTGAAACAGATGAGAAAAATATAACAAATTGAAGAGACTCATTTTCTAATACATTCATTAAGTTATAAGTTCCATCAATCTTCGGTGACAAAACACGATAAATACCATCAGCCGATTTTCTTATAAAAGCAGGATTATCTCGATCATCCAGTCCTGCTGCATGTATAACACCCGTAATTTTTCCAAATGTTTTTTTAACTTTCAAACATTGTTTTTCAAGTTCTTCCAGGTTATCTAATGGTAGCGACATTACCAAAACATCTGCCCCCATATTTTTTAATTCCTGGATATTTTTGATTTTTTCTTGAATGGGATGAGAGTAATTGGCTAAATTAATCCATTCATCTTCTGGTGGAATCACATCCCTTCCAGTCAACACCAATTTCTTAATCCCATATGTATTAATCATATGTTTTGCGCAAACCATCCCCAATCCACGTGTACCACCAGTTATAATGAGTACATCAAAGTTTGCATCAAGATTTTTTTTCTTAGTAGTGTCTAGATTTACATTTTCAAGCAAACTAACATATCGTTGATTATTTCGGTAGCAAACCTCAATTTCTTTTGATTGACAGTTTATTTCTTGTATAATCGATTCAGCTTGACTAATAATACTAGTCTCTTTTATATCTAAATCTATATGCCTTGAAGTTATTGAGGAATACTCAGCTTGCAACATACGATAAAGTCCAACTTTATTAGCACCGTTAACACTGACATTTTCACATTGATAGTTTTCAAGACCTTGAGTGATATAAAGAATGCAGAAATCCTTTAACCGTTTTTCCTCAACAATTTCCTGTAATAAAAGAATCCATTCTTTTAAATAAAATTTGGCTTCCCCAATTCCTGTCAAATCGACAAATGCATTTGCAGACATTAAAAACTCTTTCAGTGATTCTTTATTAACGTCTGAATCTTGGATCAAACGGGCTATTTTACACCTTTCCTTAATCGTTTCTGCCAACGCCCTTGAATTATTATTATGTAAAATTACTACAGTAGGAACAGATTCCTTATCGATAAGATCACAAGGTTTCCATCCTTTCTTTAAAAAGATAATTTCTCGTTTATGGATTTCTGATGCGTTTTTAAATTCGGTATTTCCAAATTCAACACCTAACATTCTTACACGTACATTTCCTAAATCGTCGCATAAATCGATATTGAATCGCTCTACATCATTTGCTTGTCCAGAATGATTGACACAAACATACATTTCTTTTGAACACGGACCAGCTATCTCAATTGAATCTAATGACTTTAAAAATCCTGGTTTTGCACTTGACATCATACCAATAACAGTCTGAAATGAAGATTCTATTATACTTGGATGAAGACCGAACTCATTAAATGATGCATCACAGTCAGAAGGAAGTTTAACTTTACAAAAAACCTGCTCATTCCCTTTCTGAATTGAAGAAATTGCTTTAAATGATGGCCCATATTCGATTCCAATTTTTTTAAAAGTTTGATAACATTGATCAGATGTTAATGTCTCATTTTGCGTAATTGCCCTGATGTCATTTAGATTTAAATTTTCTATCAGGTCTTTATCAACATATTCAGCCCAACCTTGACAATGGATTCTAGTTTCACCAACATTTGATTCAGTATATATCTCAAACACAATTTGGCCATTTGCCTCAGGAAGTAGACCAATTGACAATCTGACACTCTCTTTATTGACCATTACTGGTACAATACAATTAATTTTTGTTAACTTTAATATTTTACGTTTTGCAGATATTCCGGAAGCATTTTCTACTGCAGCTCTTGCCATCTCAAGAAATGCCCCTACTGGTAATACTTTTTCTCCATCTAGGCTGTAATCTTTAATGTAGAATTCTTTGCCACTTAAAACAGTACTATAACGTTGCTGACGAAAATCTGATGTATTAAAATGTAATAATGGATGCAGTCTGGAAGATATCAAGCCTGGCGGAGTAAATGATTGATCAGCTGAAATGTCAACCCAATAACGCTCTCTTGCAAAAGGATAAGCGGGTAAACTGATATATTTTGGTTTATTTTCCCCATACAGTTTCTTCCAATCAAGCTCCAATCCTTTCACCCACAAATCTAACAGCTTTGATAGTTTTTTTCGAGCTATCCACTTGTTGATAGCTTCTATCATATCATCATCCTGACTAATAATTGTCATTCCATCTTTATTTCGCTTAACTTGCCCCTGGTAGAAGTCCTCTATATTCTGTTCCCCATTATCATATGCTTTTAATTTTTCATACAATTCATCGATTGAACTAACTATGAATCCAAGCCGTTCTTCCATTGGTTCTCTACCTGTTTGCAAAGTATAGCCTATTGAAACAATATCCAATGTTGAATGTTCATTCTGCGAAACCTGAATAAAATTCAACAGTTCTCGAGTTTTCTGTTTCAATTGATCTATTGTTCTAGCAGACAATGGAATAATTGTCTTTAAATATTGTTCGCTACGATTTGTCAAACGATCATCATTTTCCGATTTTTTATATTCCTGTACAATAATATGAGCATTCGATCCCCCTGCACCGAAAGATGATATTCCTGCAATCCGTGGGATCTGTTGGCCATCAATTATAGGCCTTTCCCATTTTCGCAATTTTTGATTCACAATAAATGGCGTTTTATCAAAATCGATATGAGGATTCAAGCGTGCAGAATGTAGCGATGGTACAATTTGCTGATATTTCATTTGCAAAAGAATTTTTGTAAGTCCGGCAATACCAGCAGCTGATTCACAGTGGCCAATATTCGATTTTGCTGATCCGATTAAACAAAAACCTGTATCTTTTGTGTACTGACTAAAGGCATTACTTAATGCAGCAATTTCAATGGGATCTCCCAATTTTGTACCTGTACCATGTGCTTCAATGTAGCTAATTTGTCGTGGGTTTACTTTTGATTCTGATAGCGATTGGATAATTGCACCAGCTTGTGCCTGAGGGTTTGGTACTGTATATCCGTTTGTCTTTCCTCCATGATTTATAGCACTACCCCTGATTATTCCATAAATATGATTTCCATCGCTTTCTGCTTCAGATAATCTTTTTAGAATGATGACTCCAACGCCTTCACCAGGAATATAACCATCTCCACCTTCACCAAAACTTTGACAATGACCATCTCTGGATATGTACTGTCCAGAACTCAGCATCAGATACTTATTCGGATGAATGGTAACATTAACACCTCCAGCAATCGCTAAATCTGTCCGTCCCTGCTTTAAATCCTGGCAAGCAATATGCATCGCAGTCAGTGAAGATGAACACATTGTATCCAGTGCCATACTTGGACCATGTAAGTTCAAAAAGTAAGAGACTCTATTTGCAATACTTGCTAAATTACTAGCGAATCCTTTACGTTTGCCTTGCAGACTAGATTCTGCACCAAATAATTGATATTCACCATACATCACACCAACATATACCCCTACTTGAGCAGCTAAATTTTTTTCATGAGGTATTTGTAAACTTGTACGTGTATAACCGGCATCTTCTATTGCCATCCATACATGTTGCAAAAACAATCGTTCCTGTGGATCAATTTGTTCAGCCTCTAATGGAGTAATATTAAAAAATCTTGGGTCGAATTCATCTACGCCGTCAATAAATCCACCCCATTTACTGAAATGGAAACCATTTGCAGTACGATCCTCAGTAAAGTATTCTCTCCAATCCCACCGATTTTTGGGTACTTCAACAATGCAGTCTTTCCCATCACGTAAATTATACCAATATTCCTGAATATTTAGCGAATCCGGGTAGCGCCCACTCAATCCAACAATAGCTATAGGATCTGTACCTGAATTTGTTGAATTCAGCTCAGTTTTCATTCTAAAATTTTGCTGATTTACTCGCTTTCGAGTTATTATCCGGTCTTCCTGAATTGTTTTATTGATTGGATGGCTAAATATTGTAATCTGTTCGTCTTTAGCTTCCGTTGTAAACAGATCTGCCAATTTTGAAAAATGTGTCTTGACAAAATATTCGCATAATTCATGTATAGTTTGATATTCAAAAAACAGAGTCTTTGATAAATTCCCAAAAGTCTTTTCCAACTGATTGGTCAGATTTAATGACATTAATGAATCGATACCATATTTCTCAAAAGGTACTTTTGAGTCTATTTTATTTAATGGTAACTTTAATACTGAGGAAAACTGCTTACAAATGAATTTTTCAGTTTTTTCCATTAAGTTACCCGGATCGATTTTGGAAATCTGCATTTGTGAAGCTTGCGAGTGTGTATTTTGTCCAATCTGATGATTCAACAAAATACTACGCATTTTGGGTAATTCACCCTCCATAACTAATACCAGTTCACATTGCTGCTCCAGACATCTATAAAATGATTGTATTCCAGTTTGAGTATGCATAGGACGAATGCCCGTTGTTTGATAAAGCATATCCTGACCGACATTATCAACTTGCATTCCGCCTTCTTTCCACAAAGGCCAATTTATAGAAACAGTCTTTCCGTATCTTTCTTTTGCTGCAACTTTCTGATTGCGATATGCAGCAAACTGATCCATAAAACCATTTGCAGCAGCATAATCTGCTTGACCATAATTTCCTAAAGCACTAGTCAAAGAGGAAAACAAAACCAGAAAATCCAAATCAATATCTTTACTTGCTTCATCCAGAACATATGTCCCATTTACCTTGGGTGACAAAACCTGTTTAAATTCTTCTGATGTTTTCTTTAAAATGTAATTGTCAGAAATCATACCAGCACTATGAATAATGCCGTTAAGCTGCTTATATTCTTTTATTATAGCGCTTATAATGTTCCTGACTTGATTAACATCTGTAATATCCATTTGTTTATAAATTACTTGATCTTCTGGGAACTCATTCAATATCGTCTTTTTACCGATAGTCAACTCAGAGCGTCCTGTCAGAATAATTTTTGCATTTTTTGTTTGTCTGATTATCTCTTTTACAAATAATACTCCTAATCCACCAAGTCCACCAGTAATCAAATAGACACCTTGATCTTTAAAAGCAATTTTAGATTCTTTCTGATCACTCATTACTTCTTTCCACTTTTTTACCTTACGAATTCCATTCTCATTCCTTACTATAGTTTCATATGGATTATTCAGATTATGCTGAATCTGAATAATTAAACTATCAGCAGTGATTTGTGAATCAACAAAAATAATCTGTCCAATAATGTCAGGATTTTCAATTGTTGCCGTTTTTAGAAAACCAGATAGGCCAGCCAACAGCTCTTGTTCCTTATTGTCAACTACAACAATTTGGTAAAATATTTTTCCTTGGGGTTTCTCTTTCAAAATTGTTTGCAATAATTCAAAACATTTTCCTGCAAAATTACAATATCGTGCATCAATAGTCTTTTCATCAGAATGAATCACTACGCATCGACTATTCTCTATTGATGATTGAATAAAATCTGGTTTGACATTTAGCAATTGATCCAAAATGATATACTTTTTTGTAAATTCAGGTTTATTTGCTTCGGGTGATATGTTGATTTGACTAGGAATCCATTCTTGTGTCGCAAGCAGGCACCCTGTGGATTCTGATTTAATAACTCTCGAGTTAAAGCCCTTCATTTGGGCCGAAATATTTCCCTCCGTATCAAACAAGTCTATATCCAGTTTAGCAATTTTATCTTCCGGTTTACTGTCTTTCGCATAACGTACCCATGCATACATATCCTTTGTACACTTTGATATTACATGAATTGATTCCAATGCGAAAGGGATTGACGGATTAGTAGGCAGGTGATTAAAATCATTGACTATACCAATAGTTGCCTGAAGTGCACCATCCATTATACTGGGATGCAGAATGAAATCATTTTCACTTGTTTCAATAATAGATGGTAGTTTAAGCTTTGCAAGCAATTGATTTCTACCCAAACTAACATTAGAAATAGCCTTATGGGCTGGACCATAATTTAGCCCCATTTCTGCAAATGCAGGGTATAGAAATGAGGCCTCAAAATTCCCAAGAGTCATCTGTTTATTCAGTTGCTCTAAATCAATTTTCGCATGTTCTACATTTCTTCTTATTACTGCTTGCCCCTGGCAGTTTACAATTTCTTCATTATTTAATTGATTGTAAATTTCAAAATCTATCAATTCAAAATTATTACACGTCTCATTTGCAGAAAGTACTATTATTACTTTGTTACTTTCCTTTACAACAACAGGTTGAACCCAGACGACATCACGTAACTCAATTGTAGTTGAGTCGTCAACAAATGGTAAACATTTCTTTATTGCACATCTGGCCATTTCCAAATATGCAACACCTGGTAATACCTTCTGACCTTGTACCAGATGATCTTTAAGGAAGAATTCTTCACCATTAAAAATTGAAGTATAGCTCTGCTGTCTCAGGTCTGAACTATTGTAATGCAGAAGAGGGTGAATAATAGATTCAACAGGATTTTTTGTTACAAATTTATCAGAATCAATCCAGTATCTTTCCTTTTCAAATGAGTAGGTTGGTAAACTTATTTTTAAGGGCTTTACATCTTTATAAAAATATTTCCAATCCAGATCCTGACCTCTGACCCATAACTTGGCAAGTTCATACCAGTTATGCTCTTCAAACATTTTCTCAACTATCTTTTGCAGCTCATCATTATCAATTAATTCTGTTTTCTTATTATTTTCCTGCATTTGCTGAAATATTGTTGAAGATGTCTGTATTTTTTCTTCTAAATATTTAAACAGATTTTCTTTTAATTCGTCAATCGACGTAACTACAAATGCAATCCTGCAATCCATTGCATCACGTCCGATCTGCAATGTATATGACAAATCAGAAATATCAATTGTTTTTTCAGAATCAGCTTTTAAAAAATCATGCAGTCTCTTTAATGATCGTAGTAAGCTAGTTTGATTTTTTGCTGACAAAGGGACAATTACAGTATTTACAGAAGGCTTCTTTACATTGTTTTTTTGTTTTTTATATTCTTCTAAAACTACAAATGCATTTGTACCTCCAACACCCAAACTATTTACACCAGCTCGACGAAGGTTATCGCATTCCCATTTTTGCAGAGTATTATTAACATAAAAAGGTGATGTTTCAAATTTTATACGTGGATTTGGTTTACTATAATTGATTGTAGGCGGAATAATTCCATAATAAACAGAAAGTACGGCTTTTATGAAACCTGTTATTCCAGCAGCTGCTTCCAAATGCCCAACATTGGTTTTCACCGCACCCAACGCACAGAAATTTTTATTGCTCGTAAACGCTTTAAATGCAGCAGTCAAAGCTTTTACTTCTTCAGGATCCCCCATAGAAGTTCCCGTCCCATGGGATTCTATAAACCCGATTGTATCTGTATCAATTTTTGCTTTTTTTATTGCATTGGTTATACATTTTATTTGACCTTTTGCACTGCTTGCTAAATAGCTCATTTTTTCTTTGCCATCATTAAGAATTGCAGACCCCTTTACAACTGCATATATATGATCTCCATCCTTAATAGCATTCTCTAACTTTTTTAACAATACAAGACCTAATCCACTTCCAAATACTACCCCGTCTGCTTTTTCATCAAATGTTCTTACATGACCTGATTTTGAAAAAATGTGTCCTTCCATATAATGATATCCTTGGACATTAGGAACACGTATTGTAACTCCACCAGCTAATGCCATATCACATTCATCATTAAGTACACTTAGACAAGCCTGATGAACGGCAACCAATGATGTTGAACACGCAGTCTGAATTGTCATACTGGGTCCGGTCAAGTTGAGCTTGTATGATATGTATGTAGACAAAAAATCTTTATCATTTCCTAAATGAGCAGGACTAGTAGTTATCTTTTCAAACAAACTATTTTTGTTTACATAGTTTGAATAATAATTGGTTGGTAATCCTCCTGCACCTGCAAAAACACCAATATGCTGTGGTTTTCTAGATGAATATCCAGAATCCTCCAATGTTTCCCAAGCACATTGTAATAACAATCTTATTTGAGGATCCATAATTTCAGCTTCTAAAGGTGATATTTTGAAAAATGCAGGATCAAACTTATCAAAATCATCAAGTAATGAGGATACCTTTACATAATTACTGTCATTAATATCTGCTTGTGAGACTCCGGCGTTTAATAATTCATTATCAGAAAGTGAACTTATACATTCTATACCATTACAAAGATTGCTCCAAAATTCTGAAATGTCAGCGGCACCTGGAAATCTGCCCGCCATCCCAATAACTGCTACACTATTTCTTTTTGTATTCATTTATTCTTTACGCCCTCAGCTTCTCACAAAAAAATTGTAAAAATCTTGATTGTTTTAACTTACATTTTTTATCAGATTTTTTTTGACTAGAGAAAACAAATCCCGAACTAAAACTTCTAATCTGCTTTAGCTTATTTATTTACAGAAATATTTTTCAGGATTTGTTTTTTTAAAGGTAAATTACCAGACAACTTCGGTTTAAACTAGCGAATTCGTTTTTCGAAGCAGCTTATATAAACATTACATAGATCACCAATAGTCCTGATATCTGTGATCATAACATCTTCATCTTGAAAAGGATCCATTTCCAACTGTTCTTCAAGATTTGCTATCAACTCTGCAACATTCAATGATGTAAATCCTAAATCATCCACAAGTTCTAAATGACTTTGTAATTCAGGAAGAACTTTCTTATTATTATTTGCAATTTCCTTAAGAATATTCTCAATTGTTTCTTTAACTTCAGTGCTATTCATTTTATACTCCAATCATTATTTTAAACTGTTAATCCACCATCAACGATAATTGTTTGACCTGTAATAAAACCAGATTGTTCCGAAAGCAAGAACTTTACAACAGAAGATACATCTTCGATTTTGGCAAGTCTACCCAGCGGTGTTTGTCTTTTGATACGCTCTATTTGTTTTTCGGTAAGTTCAGTTGTCATATCTGTTTCCATAAAACCAGGAGCTACAGAATTGATTCGAATACCCATAGACCCCAACTCCTTAGATAAACTTCTGGTGAGCCCATCCAGTGCAGCCTTAGTAGCACTATACGCACTAACACCTTTATAACCACGTATTCCCACAATGGATGATACATTGACTATAACACCAAACCTTGCAACCAGCATCTGTTTTACACACATTTGCGTAAGAGAAATATTACTTTCCAAATTCACTTGAATCATTCTTGTAATGTCTTTACTATTCATTAATGTCAACAAACCTTCAGGTGCAATACCTGCATTGTTTACAAGGTAACATACAGATCCAAATTGTTTTTTAACAGTAAGAAGAAATTGAGATAATTGAGTTCGTTGTGATACATCCACAGCTTCCCAATACACCTTTCCGTTTGCATCACTGATCATTTGTTCAAGCTCTGGTGTACTTTTCCTGCTGAAGGTACCAACATAATACCCATCTGCCAGCAATTGTTTACAAATACTTAATCCTAATCCTTTACTGCCGCCACTTACAACGACTGTTTTTTTTAATACATCCATTCCACTCACCCTTAACCTTCCCTTATTTAATTAGATCCTGCGACCATAGATTTTCTGATTTTTTTAAACCTGGATCCAACAAAATTACCATCACTTGTAACTGTAATAAGTCTTGGGATTTTGAACGCAGGAAAACCTTTTTGACATTCTTCATTAATTCTTTTCTTGAAGGCCGTCAAATCCTCCTCTTCATCTAAAACAAATTCAGCCCAAATTATTTGACCAGTGATCGGACTCCGTTTACCTCTGACTACAACATCTTTTACATTTTTAATTGTTAGTAAATAGCTTTCAATTTCTGCGGGATAAACTTTCTCACCTGCGACATTTATTATTTCTGATTCTCTTCCTAGAATTCTAATATATTCCCCATCAACTTCCACTTTGTCACCAGTATTGTACCACCCATCTTCATCAAATGGACTTGGTGCATTGAGATACCCCAACATGGCCTGATCACTTTTAATCCATAAAACATCATCTTTAATCTTGACATCAATTCCCTTCCCACCAACTTTCATCCAGTTCGACCGGGAATCTTTTGACTTTGTAGAAAATATTCCTAGTTCAGATAATCCGTATGTCTGTTTTAATGTTACATCTGGAAATATTCGATTTATTCCTGCCAAGGTGGAGCTGGGCATAACTTCTGTACCATAAGATATAACTTTTAATGATGACAAATCGTAATTATTATACATGTTTGACATTAACAACATTGTTAGAAATGATGGTGTAGTGGGAAGCAATTCGACAGAATATTTTTCGACTGTTTGACAAATTTCTTCTGCTTGTCTTGAAGGAGATGTTATTATCGTTCCACCATTTAACACCACCGAAAACAGTGTATTTAAACCTCCGATATGATCAAGTTTTAAAAACAAAAGTGTTCTAAATGCTTTACCTGCCTTTTCTTTGTATTTATTAACAATTTTTTCATAGTCAAGAAGAACACCTTTTCCATTTCCAGTGCTCCCTGATGTATAAATGATGAAACCAGATTTTCTTTCAGAGATAAGTGGTACCATTAACGGATGGATACTTGTTGGTTGTTTATCCCGATTTTGACATATCACAGAATTTTCATCCATTATTTCGCAATCAGCAACCGATATCACCTTTGTGGCACATGCCACATCAAGACGTTCCTCAAATAAACTATGATCATCTTCTGCGAGTGGTATTATTATACAGTAAGTCTCAAGCAAAGCTTGTAATAAAGCAACCACATCAATTCGATAATCCGCTACAAAACCGATTCTATCTCCAGCCTTCACATCCCATTTTCTAAGTACTGTATGCCAATAATCAATTTTTCCAATAAATTCGCCATAAGTAACAGTACCTGTACTACCAACAGATATTGCTTTTTTGTCAAATTGCAGGAATCGTTCTCTGATCCATTCCATTTATTTAACCTCACTAATTGCAGGTTCCTGAATAAAATCTAACTTAGCTGTCCTATATTTTTCTAATGCAAATTGTTTCGGTAAATCTTGATCTAATATTTTGTAAACTGCTTGTGTCCCTGCTAAATTCATTAAAATTGAAGGGAAAAAGCCACCCATTTCGAAGTCCTGAGTAAATTCGACTTGTATTTCCCCACTCTTTTGAGGGGTATAATGCCACATATTATGCAAATGCGTCAAACGAACATAACCTTTATTCTGATCAATTTTATTTGGAACAGCAATATTTTCAATAACGATTTCTTTAGTTAATGTGTCTTGATATATCTGCCCCTGTAACAACATTTCTCTTGGCGCAAAAGGAAAAAATATTTTAAATTTCCATAATTGAAGGTTACTTAAGGACTTTGAATCCAAACGTTTTAAAATTTTGTACTCAGTACAACCAGGAAGCCATTTATCACAATTTTTCTGAATATCATCACTCTCATCTACAAAAGGGGAAATCATATTGTTTAAAGAATATCTATAATTTTTCACACCTCTAAACTTTTTCATTACAGAACCAGGAGCTTTTAAAGTATAAACCATAGTTCCATTCTTATCAATTTTTAATTCCCACTCATTTGAGCCAGTCATTATCCAGGCAAAATGCCATATAAAAGATATCACAATAAGAGCTACAATTCCCGAGAGCATTACTTTAAGGACACGTTTTTTTGGGGGGGTTGCAGTTGCAGTACCGTCTTTCATGTTTTCCTCACTTATTTGCATTAGACTTATTAATATTGTAAACGATTCGATAACAATTGAGAATTCTGAGCGCTTTACAGATTAAAGATCAGAATTTAATCTATCACATAATCAAGTTTAGCGGCTTTATACTTCTCTTTGTCCATTAACCCTTGTAGACCATCCAATACTTTATAGCCAACTTCAGGTAGTATTAGATTCGTTAAAAAGAAGGGCATAGCCCCGCCTAAATTAATATCCTGTAAATACTCAATCTCAACAATACCATTGTTAAGTGGCGTTAGATTCCAAATATTATGCATATGTTCGATTCGGATACATTTGTCATTTCGATTTATTTTATTTGGTGCTGCAATGATATGTATTTCAATTTTCTTATTTTCCGGGTTCTGAGAATGCTGTAAGATATTTACATACTCTCTAGCTTTGAAAGGTGGAGGCATTTTAAATTTAAATGTACAATAAGCAGTCTGAGAATTAATATCTTCGATTCTTTTAGAATCAAAACACCCTACATCATCACAACTCTCTGGTGCTTCAATGAGTTTTACAAGACCAGATAATGATGCATGCACCTGATTCACAGATTTAACTCTTAAAAGCGGTGATCCGGGAGTCTTAATTGTATAGATTTTTATTCCATTTTTATCTTTAACCAATTTCCATTGGTTCGATCCGGAAATTGTCCAGATCGATTTTATCAAAAATAACAGAACTAGTATTAAGAAAAAACCGAACATTGCTATTTCGCGAATATTTTTTTTCGATTTTACTACTTTATTGGTCGATATCATTATCTCACCTTTGTTTAGTTATGAGTTTCACTTGTTAGATATAATTATGTAAAGTATTAAAGAAGCATAGCCTGCTTTAACTTACATTAGTTAGAACGCTATTTTAAACCATTTCAAATATTTTAAATATCGAAATCAGAACGTAGCCATTGACAACAAATAGTACCTTTTTGTAACAAATTGAATAGCAGAATTGACAATGCATTTACTTTACAACACATTAATGTAATGTGGTCTATATTGCAGTCAACAGCTTTCTTGATAAATATTTTGCCAAACAGATAAGTGTCAATGTAGGTGCAACTCTGGAACTTTCAGGCATTAGTGAATGATCACAAACATATAAATTTTCAAATTCCGTCTGAAGATTTTCATCTAAATGCTCTTTGATTTGTAATAGTCCCCCTACACCTCCAGCATTAATACCAGCATTAAAGATATTCTTTGCACCAGCATTTTTAAGAATTTTTACAGCAGCATCCTCACCAACTTTTAGTTTTTTAAATACGTCATCAGTCAACTTCTTGTAATAACAACCATTTTCTCTGAGTCCCCCACTCATGGCATCTTTAACTTTTACTCCTATTGCGATACTTGAATTGTATGATGCTATTTGAAATGGTTTCATTTTGGCAAGCATCATTAATTTATAAAATAAACGAGGAACATTTGCATCACCCAAAGCGATATCATCATTTAATTTTGTATACATACTACCTACGAAATTGTCTTTACCTATAAGCCCAGGTACGGAACCAAACAATACGATATTCGGGTCAATATAGAAGCCATTACAACCTACGTTTTTTAAACCACTATTTTTAAGTATAAATGGCGAAGCTAATGCTCCAGCAGAAAGTATTATCTTTGAACCGTAAGCTCTGCTGGTTTTAGACCATGGGCTATTACCAATTTTATACTCGACACCAATAGCTTTCTTATTATCAATAATAATTTTTGAAACAAGCGCCCTGTTAATTAAATGTGCCCCATAATTGAGAGCATCTTGCATATAGCTCTTAGCTTTCCACTTCGCCTCATACGAATATCCTGAATTACATTTTGATTGATCAATAAGCATTTTATTCTTTTTCCAAGAATAGCCCAAACTTTCTGCACTATCTCTAAGTTTAAGTGCTTGAGCTCCCAAAAGGTTATCAGGTAGTTCACAAATTGGTAACTCATTGCGAATATCATCAAAATCCTGCGATAAATCAATTCCCAATGACTTAAATGTATCGATGGGAGGTGGATCTGCAACAGCAAAATATAAAGATGTTGTTCCGCCAGTCGTAAGAGCCCGCATCTCATTTAATTTATCGCTGACTGATACCTGATTAGCAATACCAGCAACTCCCATAAAGGTTTCTTTGAGTGGATTATTACCTCCCCGCTCGAGTACTAACACCCGTTTCTTTTGTTTGCACAACTCTCTGGCGATAGTCGAACCGCAAGTACCTGAACCTACAATAATTACATCAAAATTTTCTTTCGATTCATTATTCATAAAGGGGCCTCCATATGATCTTTTTAATAACTTGACGATATTTAAATTTCAACTGCAAATCTTAAAATTGACATAATGACACAATCTGAAACTAGAGGTGGTTAACATACAAATCAAAACTGATACTGAATTTTAAAAGCGATTTGTTTTTCATCTTTAAAAAGCCAGTAATTACTTTTACTATTATTTGTATATGGGTAATAACCATCAAGCTCTAATATTAAGTGATCATTCCATTTATATGAAGTCGTCAGAATACTTAAAACACTAGTGTATGGTTCAGAATAAGTAGTCATTAAACTAACATTCAAATTATCATTTATAAACTTATCATTCAAAACAAGTATTACAGAGTATAAATTTTTTGGGGCACTTTGTATATTTTTGCTCCATTTTAAAATCCTATTATTTACAGTTTCAAAGTTTACAACAAAGTTCCGACCTGGCGAATAATCAAATCCTACAGATGCATCAACAGAATTTTTCTTAACGATCTGGAGTACTGAATTATTGTAAGCTCTATGGGATTTAATCCCTATTTCGCCTTTAAATAGAAGACTTCCCCAGGCATAATTTGAAGTCATACCTACTAAATAATACCGCATTTTATTTTTCGTTACCAAATCAGAAGATTTCATTTCATAGGTATATTCATTATTCATTAAGCTAGCAGTCATCAAGCAGATATCACTTTTACCGAAGGTTTTTTTCCATCTCATACCATACTCGACACTGTTTTTATCCCTCGTTTCATATTGATATTCTACATTCCCATTAAAGGCATCATAATAGTACTTTGTGCCTACTTCAGGATACTCATTATAAGCTGGAAATGGAATAAAAAACACACACCAATCCCCTATTGATGTGTATTGATCAAGAGTGAACATTGGCTGACCGATTCTCGATTCTTCTAATGAAATAAAGAATAACTCAGAATAATCCCTTGGACTTATCACATCTGTGATAACACCACCATCAGATTCACCCCAGATCAAAATCTGATATCCTGTTTTTAAACTTGTTTTTCCAAAACTTACCTGCAGATAAGCTTCTCTAAGACCTGATTTAAATTGAACAACATCATCACTCTTTCTCAGACGGTGATCATTCATCCAATAAGCATTAATTCTGGAATCAAACTGTAGAAAAAAATTGTTTAAAAAGAATTTTGAATATTCCAGTCGAACTGAAGATCTGTTGTTTCTTACCCGATTTGGTTTTTCAACTTTATAGGACACAGCATGTTTCAGTGTTACTCGCGCAGGTTCAACAATATATGAACGAAAAAAGGAAGCAAAAGATCCTTTTTTATCTTTTACTTCGCCTAACGAACTCTCATCAAATGTTAATTCAGATTCATTTAAAAGCAATTGATTTCCCGTAGTATCAATTATGATAGAATCGCTACTTCCTTTATTACAATCAAGTTCTACCGGATTCTGATTCATGGTTACAGAGTCCATAATAGTAGGTTCTTGACTTAACACATCGCCAGTCTGTTCAGTTACTTGCTGTGCATCAGTAATGAATAAGATACCAGCGAGCATAGTAAAAAGGAAGCAAAAAACGGATTTGGAAATAATTGTTACGATTTTAATCTTATAAAATTTCAACTGATTTTCCTTACTTAAGTTTAGCACGTATTTTAGCAAGAGTTTTTTCTCTAAAAGCAAAATCAGTCAGGGTTCTTTGAGTTAAGAACTCATCAGACACATCCATATTGAATGCTACTGATATAAGTTCCATATTTGTTGCTCTACGTGTTGAAAGATTATTCATTGTAACTTTCTTTGCGATCCAAACGTTGTCAATTTTTACAATATTTCTCATAGAACGTTGTTTGTATAATTTTCCATTTCGATCATAGAGATTTTCTTTTAGAAGCACATATCTCTCTTTGTCAATCCACGACACGAACTTGCTGTATCTTGACTTTTTTGTTTTTTCCGAAGTCGGAACAGTTTCTATAACCCAAGCTAGCTTTTGATCATAAGCTTCTTCACCTATAATTTTATATGTATATTCATCAATTTTACGGGTTTCTATACTTTCCGATTCATCAACAGAGAATTCAGATCCAAATAAGCTCCCACTTTCATCATTATCATCTCCGCTTGACACAATACGTTTTACTTTACCAAGCGCCGATAAATAAAGCCAGTTATCATTATCTTTGCTGGGATCATCATATAGGTAATTTAACATTCCAATTCCTTTGTCGCTTATTGGCTCCAAAACAACAGCAACAGCGCGGGTATCTCTATTGTTGTCACCGCATCTTTTTAAAATATTTTCGTATATCACATTTCTAGCATCATCGGTACAACGCATACTTCCCTGAGCAACCGTATATTTACAAGTTGAGAGTTTTATTTTTACCGCTTCAGTATTGTATGATTTCCTGTTTTGTTCATCAAATTGAACAATGATATCCTTTGCTGATTGTGCAGATAACGCATATGATTTGAGCGAAAAACAAATTGAGAGCGCTGCCAATATAATAATTTTTGAAGATATCATTTATCCTCCCCTGATAAAGCAAATGATTGCTCAACGTATGATGGTTCAACTACTTTAGATTGCATCTGTTTTGCCCGTTGTCTTTGAAAAGAAAAATTTGTAACCATAATCAATCCTGGTAATAGGAACATATCACAAAGTAAGCCTGCAAATATAGCTAAAGCACCAAATCGGCCCATGTTTGCTGTTCCTGAAGCGGATGAGAATGACATTATTCCAAAGCCAAGTCCAAGAATCAATGCTGTCGACATGATTGCCTGACCAGTTTCTTTTAATGTATGTTCCAAAGCTCTTTTCATATCACCATCGACAAAAACTTCTGTACGATACCGAGTAATAAAGTGAACTGTATCATCAACGGCAATACCGATAATTATTGGAGCAAGCATCATAGTCTGAAAATCGAGTGGTATTTTTAGTAATCCCATTAAGCCAAAAGTAAGTGTAGCAGGAATTAGGTTGGGAATTAAAGCAATCAAACCCGCTTTGTATGAACCAAACACCAAAAGCAGTATAACACTTATTACCGCTAAAGCTAATCCAAAACTCTGGATTTCAGACCAAGTCATATATTGCGCAGCTTGCATTAATAAAACCAGCATTCCAGTTGTTGTGATTTTCGTTTCAGGATAATTTTGTTTAAGTTGAACAAATGCATCATCAAAATCTTTTTTCATAAGATTAAATATTCGTACATACTCTGCAGAGCTAGCATTATGGAGCATTACACTAATATGAGCTTTATCATAATTGTCAGAAACAAGCTTCCTTCGATCATCAGGACTTGCATTATTAAATAGGAAAAGAGTTTGTGATAATACATTCTGATCCGAAGGAATTATGTACATATTTTCTTTACCTTCATTAAGTTTTTGATATGAATCCTTAACCACATCAACTAACGATGATGTACGCACTACCTGTTCATATTTTTTTTCAATTTGTTGTTGAAGATCATCCATAATTTTTAATACGACAGGATCTTGAAAAGCATTTTCTTTCCCTAAATTAAGAAATATTTCCAAATTATGAGAACCCATCATCTTTTGATCAACAACTGCAACGCTTTGCCTGAAACTAGAATTCTTTGGGTATTGTCCCAATGGATCTGTCTCGACTTTAACCTTTGTTGATCCATAAAGGCATAGTCCAAAGACACAAAAAAATATAACAATAAATACATAGCGTCCCTTTACTGCTACAGGGAATGCCTTATCTAGTATTTTTTCAAGAAAACGCGAGAAATTAGGGATTAATCTACCAATTAATGATGCAAACCAATTTGATTTTCCTGTCATTGCAGGTTTCGGTGACCAAACATCAAGCATAAGTGGGAGTAAATACATTGTAAAAAAGTATGCCAGCCCAACACCTAATGCAGACATAATTGAGAAGACTCTAATAGGAACAACAGGAGTGATGTTTAGTGCCATGATACCAATTATCGTTGTAATAGCTGTTAGAAGGCATGATAAACCAGCACTTTTATAAACATTCTGCATTGAAGTCTTATGATCTTGCCCTTTATTACGATAATAGAGATATCCAGATATTATATGAACTGAATCAGCTATACCTATAGTTAGTGTTAGCATAATCATAATCATTATAAAAGCGGTCACAGTAAAACCAAGCCAACCTGTAATCCCAATTGCCCATATAACACTTAGTACCACTATGACAATCGGCCATAAAATGGCAGAAAATGAGCGGAAAAGAAGCAACAATATTAATATCATGATTAGTAATGCTGCAACATTCATCAAACCCATTTGCTGAATCATTTTCAAATCATGCTCAGTCGCAGCAGTTTGCCCAACAGGATAGTAGTCAAACTGATTAGCAAATTTAGGTTCATTTAAAACATTCTTTACTTCGTTCATTAAAGCAAGGTAATCTTTTAAATCAGTCGGTTTAAACCTGACTCTCTCTTGAGGTACATTATTAACTGTTCCTGTCGTCATGGATATTTCATCCATTTTTAAATCTTCACCGCTTTGTGAACTACCAGTGCTTGATTTGGACTCCATTGGGATAGCACCAAAATCCGTTTCTATCAGAATTCCACCATACTTAAAATCTTTCGAATAGTAAAGCAATGGAAATTTCTTTTGTGATTTTGCAACATTAGAAATACTATCCAGTTCCTGTTGTGACGTAGGAATATTTACCCCTACTAGTTTTTTAGAAATTAACATATCTCCATCGGATTGCAATACCGGAGCATTTGTAAGGGAAGTAATTTTTACAATATGTTTGAGTCCACTTGAATC
Source organism: Fibrobacterota bacterium (assembly GCA_023459055.1). Lineage (GTDB taxonomy): Bacteria > Fibrobacterota > Chitinivibrionia > Chitinivibrionales > Chitinispirillaceae > JAAZBG01. The sequence goes on along the minus strand of JAEWVR010000020.1, from coordinate 43,293 downwards.
ACCCTCTTTTAAAGATGTCATTTTTTCAAGAAGTGACTCGCGTATCCCATTTACTGCTTCTAATGATTTAGCAGAAAAGACATTTCCATCCTTAGCTTTGTACACAATGAAAAGGTGATCTTCGCTTCCAAACTGAGCATGAAAGTCATCAAAAGCAACAATTGTCGGATCATTTCTGGTAAACCACCCTTCTACTGTCATATCAAATTTCGTTTTACCCATTCCAATAACAAAAAATACTGTAGCAATTATGAAAAATAGCCAGACAAACAATCTTTTCTTGCGAACTATTTCTGGCACTTTTTCAAAATATTTCTCCATACTATTCGAAAAACTTTTCATTTGTTTCTCCAACGTTAAATTTATATACGTTTTTTTTAAGAATTGTTAACTGAATTATTAATTTTTCTAGCGATTTCCTGAATCGACTGTTTTTCAATAATTGAAAAATGTGTCGCTTTAATATCGCAAATCTTAATAGCTTCCTGTAATAGCTGATTCCAACCATAATCTTTTGGCATATCCTGATTTGATTCTATAGCACGAAATAAAACCACATCAATTTTCTGAGGCAGCTTTATTGGTCTATAATTGCGACAAACCTTATCACTTGCAATTGCCACATTAAAAGTTGCAGTAAACTGCTCTTTAGGTAAATTAAATCCTTTTTTTCTCATGATGTTAAATAAAAATTCACAGCGTTCATTTTCTGGTACTTCTTTTAGTTTATTGCTATCAATTAATTCAGAACCATATTTACTCATAATATTATTGCTTACAGCAACAATTTCTTCTATCACATCTGTAACCCTTACGATTGGACAGATACTATCAATTAATGCTAATGATGCTATTTTTTCATTATTATCAAGTAATTTTCTTGCCATTTCAAAAATAATTACGCCACCATTCGAATATCCCACCAATCGATACGGTCCATTAGGTTGTATCTTTTTTAAAGCAGCAATATTTACTTCTGCAATCTCTTCTATATTGGTTAATGGAGGTGTTTTACAATCAAGTCCTACCGATTGTAAGCCAAAAAATGGTTGTTTATTTCCCAAAGCAAGGCTTAGTTGCTGTAATGATAACACACTACCATCTGCTCCAGGTGCAGCGAAAATAGGTACTTTGTTCCCGCCCGATTGCAGAGGAACTAAAACATTATATAGGTTCGGCATTTCATTTACTTTTTGTGAAAAACCTGATTTTGAAGCAGTTTGTTTTACCTTTTCTTCTGAAGAACGAGTGGCGATAGAAGATTGTAATCGTTCACTTTTCATTGAACATCCAGACGCATTTGTTTTTTCCCTTGTTTTTATGGGCATCAAACTATTAATTTTTTCCGGATATGTCAATACCAGAAATTTGGTCAAGCTCTGAATATCCTTATGTTTAAAGATCACCTCTGGCGTTAGATCATCATTAAATAAATGATTTGTTTTCGTAATGAGATTAGTGACACCGATTGAGTCAATTCCCAATTCAAAAAATGTCCGATCAGCATCAATCTTCTGAATAGGCATCTGTAAAAGGTTGGCAATTTCGTTTTTCAAAAATAGCTCAATTTTTTCTGAAACATTCATAGAACTATTCTGCATCGTAATATTGTTATTATCAAAAATTTCAGAGTCTATCAGTGATCTGGACTCATCCTCATCATTGATATTTTGATCAGTAAAATCAACATAGGATAATGGATGACTCAATTTGGATGACTCTGATTTTTCTGTAGTAATCCAATATCGTTCTTTGGCAAAAGGATATGATGGCAACGACAATCGTTTTGGTTTAATCTCACCATAGAGCTTATTCCAATCTATATAAAGCCCTTTTACCCAAAACTCAATCAATTTTGAAAGATTTCTGCTGCTAATCCAGTGGTTTACTAATATTGGCAATTCTTCGTTAAATAAATCTAAAGTAGCTTTTCCATCTTTTGCACGCCCATTGAAAATGCATTTGATATTTTTTTCTCTAAAAATAAATGCGTGCAACGTTTCCTTTAAATCATCAACAGAATTGGCCAGAAAACCTAAACGTTCCTCCATTGCATCACGACCAACTTGAAGTGTATATGCTATTGACGTAATATCAATCGAAATATTTAACTTTTCCTGCTTTTGAATATAGCTTAACAGATCGCTAACCTTCTGTTTTAATTGCCTATCTGTTTGGGCAGAAAGAGGAATAATTACATTCATATTTTGATCTGTTATTAATAGTGGTTTACAAATCTCTTTTTGAGATAAATATTCTTCAAGAACTATATGCGCATTTACACCACCGAGCCCAAACGCACTGATTCCAGCCCTTAAAGGGATATCATTTCCATTTTCATCTTTTTTACGGTTCCACTCTTGTGTCTTTTGAACAATGTAAAATGGACTATCTTCCAATTTGATTTGTGGATTAAGTTCCTTAAAATGAATAATTCCAGGAATCTTTTTATATTTCATTGAGGATAAGACCTTTATAACTCCGGCTATTCCAGCAGCTGATTCTAAATGTCCTATATTAGTTTTAACAGTCCCAATTCCGCAAGATGCAGCTTCTGGTTGCATCCCACCTCTTCTTTTGTAAACTTCCTTAAAGGCATTCTTTAATCCATCAATCTCTGCGAAATCACCAAACAATGAGCCTGTTCCATGAGCTTCAATATAACTAATAGTATTTGGATTCAGGTGAGCCTTTTCATAAACATTGATTAGTAATTCTGCCTGAGCGTTTGAATCAGGGGATGTGAGCGATGTCGCATGTCCACTATGATTGACACCAGTACTCTTAACAACACCGTAGATATGGTTACCATCGTTAATTGCCTTATCTAAACGTTTTAGGAATATCGCACCTACACCTTCTCCACGTACATAACCATTTGCACTTATATCGAATGATTTACATCTGCCATCATTTGCAAGCACACCTGCACTACCCAATGAGAGATAATGTTCTGGACTTAACAGTGCATTCACACCACCTGCAATTGCCATCTCGCAACTTCCACTACAGATAGCCTCTATTGCACGATGAATTGCAACCAACGAACTACTACATGCAGTTAAAATTGGTTCACTGGGTCCACGTAAGTCAAGTAGGTATGAGATTCTATTAGGAAGAACACTGTGAGATGTCCCTGTTGTAGTATAAGAAGTTATATCATTTTCCCCATTTTTCAGAAGATCCTCATAATCACTTGAACCTATACCAACAAAAACACCTGTTTTCGTTCCTGCAATATCCGAGGCACAATGTCCTGCATCTTCGATAGTATTCCAGACTGTCTCCAAAAAGATGCGTTGTTGTGGATCCATCAATTTTGCATCTTCTGAGGAAATACCAAAAAAAGCCGCATCAAACTTATCAATTTCTTTTATAAAGCCCCCCCATTTTAAGTTGGTCTTAAAATTTTCTCTTGCGAATCTATCCAGACACGCTCTCAGCTCAGGACGTTCCAGGGGGATTTCCGTAATTAGATCTTTTCCAATAATGATATTGTCCCAAAATGCATCAATATTCTCAGATTGAGGCATCATTCCGCTCATACCGACAATTGCAATCTGCACATTTGAAGAAGAATTTAATTGTAAGGAACTAAATGACATATAAGGATTTGACTCAAACCGATTTTGACAATGATTAGGCTCCATTGGTTTGACATCAGGGAAAGATGTATTAACATACGGCACTAATTTTTTGATATTCAATTGATAATATTCTATCAATTGACCTTTGTATTCATCACAAAGATATTGGCTCAGAGCACTAAATGTTGGATATTCAAAAAAGACTGCAGGTGCTAAATCGATAGTATACCGATTGCTGAGTTCACGAAAAAGTTGTGCTAAATTGATTGAATCAAAACCATATTCAGTCAAATTAGTATCGTGAGTAAATGATTCTTGTTTTACCCTCACAATTTTTATTATCATCTGCAATAGATCTTTTTCAAGAAGATCTTTTAATTCTTGTTCACTGATTGTATTGCTGAATTGTCCATTTGTATCAACAGCCTTGGATTGCTCATTCTCATTTATTCCAAGTGTTTTATTAATCTTAGACCTATTGCCATGCATTACAAGAATCTGGCTTTCGTTGGTCTCAATCCCTTTCACAAAAGCATCTAATCCCGTATCAGATTTCAGTACCCGAATACCTTTTGTCTTTAGGAGGAAATCTTCCATTTGCTTATCAATGTGCATTCCACCATCTTTCCATAGAGGCCAATTGAAAGAGATTGTATTTCCTGTCCGTTTGTTATCACGTGTTAATTGGTTTCGCATCTCTGCATAATGATTCAAGAAATTATTTGCATATGCGTAATCACTCTGCCCTGCATTTCCTGTAATTGCAGTTAAGGAAGAAAACATGACAAAGAAATCCATTTTTTCATCTTTGGTAGCTTCGTCCAAATTGATCGTCCCAAAAACTTTTGCAGCAAAAACCGCATTCATCTCTTCTACAGTTTTCTTTTGAATTACAGAATCCCTCAATACTCCAGCGCTATGAATTATACCATTTATTTTCTCAAATCTTTCTTTTACAGCTGCAATCAAATGCACAGCATCATCATACCTGGAGATATCTGCTTCATAATACATAACCTCAGAACCCAAAGATTCAAGCACCTTTATCTTTTCTTTCATTTCATCACTGAGGCGCGAACGTCCTGTTAAAACTAATCTTGCCTTCGTTTGTTGAGCCAAGTATCTACTAAAGATCAACCCAAGACCACCAAGTCCTCCAGTTATTATGTAAACACCTTTATCCCTTAGATTGTGCAATCCTGAAGAAGGTAATTGAATTTCTTCTAGTCTTTTTACATAACGTACACCAGATTGGTATCGAATTTCTATACTGGAAGTACTATCTTCTTGCAGTTCTGAGAAAACACAATTAAGAATTTCCAAATTATTTTTCTTCGTAAATGCATCAACAGACTGTAATTCTAAACATTTATACATAATCGTAGAACTCTCAAGAGCTGCACTCTTTACAAAACTACTTATAGCAGCATGATGAGGCTGTATGTTATTCTTATTACTTGAATATAAATAAAGAAACTTTATCCTCTTCATTTTAGTAGATGTTTTATCTTGCTCTTTTGATAATTGTAATAAAGCTTGATTTAAAAAGAGGAGTGAAAACACACCTTTTTCCATGATGCTATTAATTGTTTTTTGTTTAGTATCAAACGCTTCATCAGACCAATTATGAATAATATTTTCCGGCAACAGATTTTGTTTTCTTAGACACTCGACCAATTCTTGGTAATCTTCAAATTTCTCTGGATTTATTTCAAAATTATGCTTACCTAAATCTCGAAATCTTTCACCAACCTTAACCACACATATATGAAATTTGTTCTGCTGATTTGTTTTGAGATATTGTTCTAAATCATTTTGGAAATCATCTGATTGATCAAATACCAAAAAATTAGAACTTGACAAATCATTCTTACTATTAGTGATTATTTCCTGTTTAGTCCAAATACTTCGATAATACATTGTACCTATTTCTGGTTCGTATTCACCAGCTCCAGCAGCAGGCTCTAATAGATATTCACAAAATGGTTTTATCAACAAATTAGTTACTTGTAAAAGGACTTTTCCACTTTTGTCTAGAAGTTGAATGTTTAACTTAGTAATATTGCTTACATCAAGAGATTTATTCACATTCCATTTCGTATATGCAAAATGGACATCATTTAATGGATGTAGAAACTGTATTTGTTCCAAAGAGGCAGGTATACCAACAGGTGATTCAATTTGATTACCTTTTGCAATACAAGCCATAGACGCATGAAATACTGTTTCTATTAAAACTTGGTAAATACCAAATTGATCAGATTTATTTTTCAACTCTTCAGGTATTTGCAATAATGAAAATGATTCTGTTTCATTTGAATATAATTCTTTTACTAATTGATAACTTTTTCCTAAAATCAATCCAGTATTACGTAAATAAGAATAGATCTCTGTTTGAGAAAGCACATGAGTAAAACGCTTTTCAATTCCTCCAACATTAAATGCTTCAGGTTCTGAAATTAAAGCTGAACAAGTCAATGTACCAGAACAATTGGTACTTGACCGATCTTTTTTGTTTATCAAAATAGCAAAATCTATCTCATTTTGTTTTGGAATTATTGATACATGTATTTCTTTTGATGTATCAAAGCAAATTGGGTTTAACCACGAGACATTTTTAATGCACCGAACTTGCGATTCACCAGACAACTTTGCTGCGACCATTGCCATCTCAACTTGTGTAAACCAAGGGAATAATTTTCTATTCTCAACAATATAATCTGCTATGAAATTTTCATTTCCTGTGAAGTTCGAAGTAAAACTTTGTTCCTTAAATGTAGATGTATTCTGATGCACTAAAGAATGAAGTACAGATGCTCGAATTGAACTATTTTCAATTTGCATTTGATTACTGTCATCAGGTACTGAGAACCAATACCTTTCTTTCGCAAACGGGTATGTAGGAAGAGAAAGACGTTTAGGAGTTCCTGTTTTGTACAATAACTTCCAATTAACTTCGGTTCCCCGAACCCATTCTTCAGCTAATTTTATATAATTTTTATTTTCTATAATTGTTTGAATTAAAATTTCTTTATTTTCATCACCAGCTACACCTTGAGATTTTTTTGTCTTATTTCTTGTATTATTATAAAAGGTATTCTCATCTTTTTTATTTTCAATAAACGTAGATAATTTTTGCTTTAACGAATCAATATCTTTTACTAGCAATGCTAATCGTTCATTCATTTCATCTCGTCCAACTTGCAAAGTGTACGCTAAGTCAGCAAGTTCGATTTCATATTTCATTAAGTGTGTCAGGAGAGATTCTGCGTAAGCTTTAAGACGACCTTCATTTTTCGCAGAAAGAACGACAATATAAGGCCCCTCATTTTTTAACATTGGTAGATTTTTATTAGAATTATACTCTTCTAAGATGATATGGGCATTAGCCCCACCAAAGCCAAAAGAACTCACGCCAGCTCTGCGTGGGAGTTCCTTTCCATCTTTATCTTTGATCGGATTCCAATCTTTTGTTTTATTAACAATATAAAATGGACTATCCTTGAGATTTATATATGGATTTAGCTCCTGAAAATGAAGTAATGCTGGGATCTGCTTATGTTTAAGTGCCAATAATACCTTGAGTATCCCTGCAATTCCTGCAGCTGTTTCTAAATGACCGATATTAGTTTTTACAGAACTTAAACCAATATGAGGCTCGGAAACTATTTTACCGTGCTTTGTATATAATTCAGAAAATGACTTCTTCAAAGCCTGAATCTCGATTGGATCACCTAAACTGGTTCCTGTCCCATGACACTCAATATAGCCGATAGATGTTGGATCAATTTGGGCTTTTTCATATGCTTCAATTAACAATTCAGATTGAGCGTTCGGATTCGGTGCAGTAAGAGTTGTGACTCGACCACCATGATTCTCCGCCGTTGCTTTAATTACTGCATAAATATGATTTCCATCTGCTTCAGCCATCGCCAATGGTTTCAGATAAATTGCCCCGGAACCTTCACCCCTTACATAGCCATTTGCATGTTTATCAAAAGTTTTGCATTTTCCATCGTTACTCAACATTCCTGCCATTCCAAAAGAAATATGAGCTGCAGGGGTTAGCATTACCTGTACTCCTCCAACTATGGCCATTTCACAACTGCCACTATGGATAGATTCAACAGCTCGATGAAGAGCAACCAGCGAACTTGAACAAGCAGTATCTAATGGTGCACTGGGTCCTCGCAAATTGAGGAGAAAAGATATTCTGTTAACTAATACAGAGTGGGAATTACCAGATGCACTGTAACCATCAAGCTCTGCCTTTTGTAAGTTCATCAAATCAGTATAATCACGAGTTGCAACCCCAACAAACAATCCAGTCTTTGTTCCTGCAAGATCAGATACTTTTTGGCCAGAATCCTCTATCGTCTTCCACACTGTTTCCAAAAAGATTCGTTGCTGAGGATCCATCATTTCAGCTTCTCGAGGCGAAATACCAAAGAAAAGCGGATCAAACTTATCCACGGTTCTCATAAAACCACCCCATTTTGAGTTAGTTTTATTTTTCTCCTTTGTTGGATCCCCATCGTAATCTTCCCACTTCCAACGATCTTCAGGGATCAATGTGACCATGTTTTTGGCATTTTGCAAATTATCCCAAAATTCTTCCATATCATCAGATTGGGGCATAACCCCACTCATTCCTACAATTGCAATTGGCATATCAATAAAACGACAGTCAGGGGAATATTTTCCCGAAACTGGAGTATTTACAGACTGCTCTAGTAGGTCTGAATTCCATCCCTTATTAAATCTAATTTCAGTTTTCTGATTACTTTCGATATTTACATTATGCGTTGCAGAATGTAAATCATTAGATGTAATATCTGCGCGTACAATATGATCATCTGAAATGTTATAAACTTTCAGAACTTCATTTTTATATTCTTTATAGAGGTATTTAGAAACAGCTTCAATTGACGGATGCTCAAAAAAATGTACCGGTGTAATCTCAACATTATATATTTCGTTTATCGAATTAGCATATGTTGTTAATCCTATAGAATCAAATCCAAGATCCAATAACATTTTGTCTAAAGTAATATCTTCTTCATCAACTTTAAGAAGCTTAATCACAATATTTATCAGCTCACACTGTATCTTCTCAATGATCTTTGCATCATCTTTTTGAGTACTATTGTTTGCATTTGAAGTGGATTTAGATATTTCTGAAATAACTGGTTCAGATGTTATTTTTTTTCTTAAGCCCCAAGCAAGTTCAATTTTTTCCTGTACACCCTCAAGTACTGCCAATTGACAATTGAAATATTCAAGCCCTTTTTTAAATGCTTTTATACCAGTTTCTATGCTTAATGGCTTGATTTCAAGATTCTTTTTAAATAAAAGTTTTGTCTGTTCATCAAGCTTCATTCCCCCATCAGCCCATAGTGACCAATTGAGGCTAATTGTTTTTCCTGATCTTTGAGCATTATTCTTTAATTGATCGCGTCTAAAGGCAAAAGAATCCATGAAATGATTTGCATACGAATAATCGCACTGTCCTGCATTTCCGCCGACAGCCGCAAGTGAAGAAAATGTAACAAAGAAATCCAGATCAATATCTTTTGTGATTTCATCAAGATGCATAGTTCCAAAGAGTTTAGGTGCCAATACTGCGGCCATTTCCTCAATAGTCTTATTTCTCAAAAAGGAATCTCGCAATACACCAGCACTATGAATTATTCCATTTAATTTACCAAAACGTGACTTACATTCATTAACAACTTTTAGAACGTCTTCAAACTTTGATACATCTGCAGGAACATAAAGAACTTCTGCGCCCATTTTTTCAAGATTTTCTAAAGAGCCTTTTCGTTCTGCTGAAATTGGTGACCGTCCAGTCAGAAGCAGCTTAGCATTACATTCTTTGGCTAAAAATTCGGCAAATATTAAACCAAGTCCACCAACTCCTCCTGTTATTAGATAAACGCCATTTTCTTTGAATACCGATTTTTCATTTTCTAAATAATCACCTTTTTTTGCTAATTCAGTTTTTACAAGTTTGCGTATATAACGTTCATTACCCTCATATCGAACTGTCATCGCATTCTGAGAATCGAAATTGTACTCAGCTAGAATAGCATCAAGAATATCACTCTGATTACAACCTTGAGTTACAATCTCTATTGTTTTGCATAGAATTTTAGGATTCTCAATTTGTAGGGATTTCGCAAAACCGTTTATAGCTTCGTTGTGAGGTTGAATATAATTGTTCGATCTTGTAAAGAAATACAAGATCTCAACATTATCATCAAGCTTCTTCTCAATTAATGTTTGACAAAGATAAAGCAATGAGTAAACACCATAGACTAATGTCTTTGGAAGAAATTCTTCAAAATTAGCAATGGGACCCTTTGACCATCCAAAACAGATCATTCCAATGTGTAATGATTTTTGTTGCAATGAGTTAAATAGCATCAAATAATCATTTTTATTTTCAGGATTTATTCGAAAAGTATTTTCATCTACAATCTGAAATTTATCACCTGGCAGAATCAGGATTGGAGAATGTAGCGCCTTGTTTTTTATTTGCCTTTGTAAATAACAATTTCTGAGTTCCTCATCCAAATCAAACAGAATAAAAGCACTTGAGGTTTCTCGCAGAATTTTGTTTGTATCGATTGGATCACGTTCCCAAACATAAGAATAATATAGTTCTTTAAATTCATCTCCATTATCAGGTGGTACTAATTTGTTCTGAACATTTATATTATTTGAAGGTTTCTCATGAACGTTAAGAAGTGGAATGCCAATTGAATCAAGGATTTTAACAAGAATTTTCCCATCTTCATCAAGAATTAGGACATTTGCTTTGGATACCTTTGAATTTGGATCTTTAATTTCTTTGACATAGCTATAACAGATAGTTTGGAGAGGATACTTAATATCTACTTCTCCAATTGAATAGGGTACAAACATTTCATCGGCCTTTTCTCCAAGCTGCGCGGCCATACCAGCCTGTAAAGAACCGTCCAAAATTGAAGGATGAAGCAAAAACTCCGAAAAATCATCTTTGCGAATATCAGGTATTTGGAGCACACCCAGAGTTTCTTCATCATTTTTATATACTTTTTGCAGAACCTGGAAGCTAGGTCCCAAATTTAATCCAAACGACCTAAAGAGCGGATAAGCTCCTTTACCATCAATTTCTTTGGAACACCTAGCCTTAACCGCTCGGATATCAATGTATTCTGGTTCTGAATCGGCAGTATTTTCAAATATCAGTTTACCTTGTGCATGTAGTTGCTTTTTACCCTTCTCTTTTTCGCTGAACACCTCGAACATGACAGATGCGCCACTAGGTTTTAGTTCAATAAATACTTCTATTGGAACAGATTGGACAACAGTGATTGGACTAACCCATAAGACGTTCCTGATTTTTTGCACCTTTTTTCCGACTGCAAGCTCACCAGCTTTCCGAGCGAAATCCAGATATGCAACACCTGGGAGTGTTGGAATTTCAGATACAAGATGATCATATATAAAAAATTGGTCATGAATAAAAGTCTTTTTGAAAATTTGACGTTCGAAAGTAGACAAATTAGAATCAAGAAGAGGATGTAAACTTACTGACGATTGCAGTGAATGTGATACCGTTTTAGATTTTTCTGCAATCCAATGACGTTTATTCGCAAAGGGGTATGTTGGTAAGGATATTCTTTTTCCTTTACCATCAACATTAAAACCTTGCCAATCAGTCAGTAATCCCTCAATCCATAGTTGTGAAACTTTACGTTTATCACCACTATGAGACAAAATATTTACAAAATCTTCTTTTTCTTTTCTATTCAGCAGCCGAAAAATGTTCTCAGAATTCTTTACATTACCAATAAAAATATGGTCATCTTTTTTACCATCAATAAAACATGTGAGTCTTTCAACTAGTTCTTCCTTAGTCCTCGCAATAATAACCAAACGATAATCAAAAGACTTTCTACCTATTCGTAGAGTATGCCCAATATCTTCGATACTTTGTTGAAATGAGTTTTCTTTTCTGTTAAGTTCATATTGAATAAACTTGCATAAGCGAATCGCTGTTTCGCGCAGTTGATCTTCATTTCTAGCAGAAAGTGGAAAAATCTGCTCATTAGAAGGATTAACATTTGAACTTGTTGACGAATAATCATAATGCTCAATTAAAATATGTGCATTGGAGCCACCAGCGCCAAAAGAGCTAACTCCGGCTCGAAGCGGATATCTTATTCCGTCGATTTCCTTTGATTTCCATTCTTCAACATTCTGCTCAACATAAAATGGTGAATTTTTAAAATCTATGAATTCATTTAATTCGGCAGAATGCAGTGAGGGTACTAATTGACGATTCCTCATTTGCAAAAGAACTTTTTGAACAGCTACAACTCCTGCAGCTGCTTCTAAATGACCAATGTTGGTCTTAACTGAACCGATTGGACAACACTGTTTATCAACACCGTAATCTCCGAATGCATTTGTAAGCCCTGAAATTTCAATTGGATCACCCAGTTCTGTTCCTGTACCATGAGCTTCAATATAACCAATTGATCTGGCATCAATATTTGCTCTTTCTAAAGCTGTTTTAATCAATTTGCTTTGAGCATGAGGATTAGGTACTGTATATCCACTAGTTCGCCCGCCATGATTAACCACGGCACTTTTTATCACGCCGTGAATATTATCACCATCCTTCAGAGCATGATCCAGACGTTTTAGAAAAAGTGCTCCGACACCCTCGCCTGCAACATAGCCGTTTGCACCTTTCCCAAAGGTACGACACAGACCATCTTTTGACAACGCACCAGAAAATTTATCAATTTCAAATTTACTTTGATGTAAATCTAGATTGACACCACCTGCAATGGCAGCATAACATTCCCCTTTGATAATAGACTCACAAGCAAGATATATCGCAGTCAGACTGGAAGAGCATGCAGTATCGATAGTCAAGCTAGGTCCAGAAAAATTCATCCAGTATGAAACACGATTGGCAATACTCCAGAGAAAAGAATTAGGACTCACATTATTCCCTGCAAGTTTCTCCTCTAAACCAACCATCTGATATAAAGCCCATACAGCTCCAACAAATACGCCGATATTTCTTGTTTCATTTTCTCGTGATAAAATTTCAGGATAGTATCCAGCATCTTCTATCGTTTCCCAAGCAACTTCAAGAAAGAGTCTTTCCTGAGGATCAAGTATTTCTGCCTCTCTGGGAGAAATGTTAAAAAATAATGAATCAAATTTATCCACATCATCAATAAATCCACCTCTGTATTTTTCTGTGAATTTAGTTTTTAATCGTTGAGCTAAACGAGATTCTGTTATAGACTCTATACAATCTTTGCCTTGAATCAGATTCTCCCATAATTCATTCAAGTTTTTTGATTTGGGATATCTACCAGCCATTCCTATTATTGCAATATCATTTGACAGAGTGGTGTTGGAACTAATGTAATTCTCTGCAGAACCAGTTAATTTGACATTATTTATACTATTAGGTATGAATGTGATGTTATTGGATTCGACTCCCTGTGTTAAATTAAAGGTCTTCGGCTCAGAAGAACTATTCAATACATTTTTGCTTACTAACTTCTTTGAAACATTATGGAATTCCTTCAGTATATATTTGACGTGCACATCTCCAAATGTTCCTGAATCGCTGCTTTCTAGTATTATTTCAGGAATATTCTGTTTCTTTTCAAATAGTGAAACTAATCTATCTATAACTTCTTTGATTTGATCTTCAGCTATACCAACAGGAATTGATAAACGGACCATATTATTTAATGATGTATTTTTCTGCATTCCAACATTATGTGCTGAAGACCGAATTCCAGTATTAAGAAATATCCATGCAACAAATGATGCAACCGGGTATTTAAAATTATTAAATTCATGAATCTGTTTTACATCTATTAGAATACAATGTCCACCTGGAAAATTTTGCACTGGAATGCTATAGTTTTTCAATGCCCTCCAGATTGTTTTAACATTTTCCATTCTTTTTATAATTCTTGTCTCAATATGGTTCCGATTACTTAATGAGTGAGCAATTAGTTTCTTATTAATTATATCAAGACCTAAGCCTTCATTCGCGACAAGATCCTGTAATTTAGTATACAGGACAGAATCATTTAAAGCAATTAAACCACCCTTATCTACACAAAAGTCTTTTGTCAAACTAGAGATTAATATATCCGCACTTGAAGCAATTTCTCGTACAATATCCCATGTTGATTTATCAGTAAATTTCTTATTACTTTCAATTAATTGTCTTGCATTCTCAACGATTCTAGTTGCATCAATAAGCAAAGGAATGGAGTATCGCGTAAGTAAATCTTTTACACTCTTAATGTGCTCAAGAGATACTGGATAGCCACCTGCAGCATTGTTACTGACTTCTACGCATACAAATGCAATTGAGTTTGCATTAATTTCAATATTTTTTTTCAATAACTCTATATCTAAGTTGCTTTTAAAGTATTCATCTGTAGTTTGATTAAATGTTTCTGGACATTGTATTTCGATTGGAGTAAAACCATTATCGATCTGATTAAAAATTGTGGTAGGAAAAAGTAAATTCTGTAATATCGTACCTTTCTTCTCTATCGCTTTGAAGAGGATGTGTTCAGCTGTACGACCAGATGTGGTCAAAATGAAATGATCAAAAGGGAATATGTTTCTTAGGCTTTCATCTAAATTTACTGGTTGTGCGAGTTTTCCATATAGTAAATTCTTCTGTTTATCAATATAAGGCATTTCCAATTGTGCCCATGAGTCCGTCTTTAAATCGTATTCGACCTGACTATTTGGAATATTTAATGGGTTGTAACCATAATCAGATAATATTACCGAGCGTTCCTCTCCTTCAAGTACAAACCTGGATGTACCATTCTCAGTAATACTATTATTACTCTGGGTTCTTTCAAACATTATATTTTTTTCCACAGATTCAATATTACACACTACATCCTTTGGTACAATCTGATGTTCTTTCTCTGATGTTTGCATTTTCGTAGGATCAGCAATCATCATTATAATATCTGTTACATTATTTGGATTGCTGTTCTCAACTGGCCGACATAAGTAAATAGCGGTATTCTCTGGACGAAATTTGTTTTTGAATTGTAAATTGCCTTCATCGTTGAATATATTTTGTTCTCGTAAAGTATCTAAAATCTTGTCTACTTCACGATCTGCATTTGCAGATGGCGCGAGTTTAACACCATATGTTCCGCCGAGACTTAAAAGATCACACCCTTCGGATGCAAGTATTTCAATTATATTACAAATCGCGAATTCTAATCCTCCCAATGGCATTTCTTTTGGATAGAATTCAAGATCCATCAAATAGCCATTATCTTTAGAACTCATTTTAGTAATTAAAATAACATTTTGTAAAATATCATCTAGATACGTAAGGAAAATGCGATGTTCTGGACTTAATATACCTTCCAATATTTCATTTTTAACTATGTAGATCAGAGGATTAACCATTGTCCTAACTTCACACCACTTATCAATTATTTGAGCGATATTCTGATCTATTTTTTTATTTGTTCCGCATTTATACTCTTCAGTTCTACATTTGCCAGTACCTTCAAACTTTGACACTTGGTAACGCAAACGACGCATTTTATTACCTTGAAGAGAAAATTTCTTTAAATTTGTAATTCTCTGTACGGCCCCAAAAGGTGTTGCAGAAAAGGGAACTTCGCCAACAGAACTAATTTGATTTACAGAAAAGATATTAAGTTCGAAATTGTTTTCAATACAATATTGGTGCAGTTCTTTTGCAATTATTGGCATGTAATCGTCAGGACCTGTATATGCATAAACCAAAATTATATTTTTACTGCGACAGTAATTAAAGTAGCCTCGCTTTTCAGTACCTATAAAAAGATTCGGAGCAATATTTCTTGTGCCTCTTGAGACAGACCCTTCGTTCTTGTATTTGAGAAACAAGTCTTTTAATAAAACCGATAATTCATGATGATTAAGCGCATCCTTTTCTGAAATTAATATTGACTTATTTGTTTGAATACCTTTTATATCATCCCGTACTTCAGGAACACATAATTTTTCTACCGAATTTTCCTTTTGTGTCGATTTAACTGTCGTTGTGATAGAATAGTTTTCTTCATTAAGAAAATCTGCGAATTTATTTTCAAGTACATTTTGATACTTTTTAAGAAAGTAGTTTGACAAGTCATTAATATTAAAATTTTCAAACAATAGAGTCTTAGGAAGTGTACTAAAATCATCTTCCAATCTTTTTATTATTTGCAAGATCCGGAATGAATCCAAACCAATTTCCTGGAATGGCATCAGCAACATACTATCATCAATTACTGTCTTTGAAACATCAGAAATAATGTTTTTCAAATATGACACTGTTAATATTTTTAACTGTTCTTGATCAACCATTTTAATTCCTTAAATTGTATAAATGAGATCTACTCTGAGAAAATCCGGCAATCAAATATTACCTGCATATATAAGCAATTTACTTAAACAATATTTACGTAGTTCAATCAAGTAATGAATTTCATTAAGATTGAACTTCATATTGTATAAAATCCTTAAGATTTTTTTATAGAGGATTGTATTTAGCTGGTTTGATTATTTGTTTTTATTTACGAAAATGCGCAGTTAATTTACTAAAGATAAATCGTTTAATTATCTATCTTAAACCCAACATTGACCAATGAACCATTGTTTACATATTGAGATAACGTGGACCTACTCCCCCACTTGGAATTTCCCAATTTACATTAAGAAATGGGCATTTCAAACTGCATGTTCTGCAATGAATACAATTATCAGAGGATACCGAAATCTTGTTATTCTCAAGTAAATAAACACCAGCTGGACAGAAGCTGCGACAAGGAGCACCATACAATAATCGACATTTTTCACACTTGCCATAGTCTTTAATACTAATATGTTTTTTTATTAAACATGTATGTATTAGATTTGAATAATATACAGATTTCTCCTTTTCAAAATGATTACTACTATGCCAACATTCATCTACCTTATTGTTAGTTGCTATTTTCCGGATACGCTTGTAATCAGGTACTGTTTTAACAAGCTTATGTATTAGTTTACCACCCAGTATTGCTTGAAGACCTACTAATGGTAAAGCAGGGAATGGCATTGTTGAGGAAATCGCTTGAGAAAATCCATCAGCATTTTTAAATCTCTTAAAAAAGTTACTTTTTATCAAATCATTTTCATAACTTTGCAGCACATCTTTTGAATAATTTTCTTCAACTAACGCGTTAAAAAGTGCCTTTGCCGCAATTACTCCAGAGCCAATCGCATTTCCGACGCCCTTTAATCGCATTGTATCAACCAAACCTGCACAATCTCCAATAAGTAGAGCACCATCAGTAACAAATTTATTATGAGCACTAAAACTTCCGCACGGCATTGTCTTGGCACCATACTCAACCAACCTTGTGCCTTTCAATTCATTCTTTACAAGCGGATGCTCTTTATAACTCTGCAGATGTTTATGCAAATTAAAGTCATTATTTTTAGTATGTAAATGAGCTGCCAGACCAATTGTAACATATTTACTTGTCGAATATATAAAACCACCTCCGCTATCTCCGGATTGAATTAAGGGATATCCAATGGTGTGATAACAATGGTCATTCCCATCGTATGACAGAGGATCGACTCGTTCATATAATTCTTTAATACCCAACTCATAAGTTCTCGGGATTTTGCTTGTCAAGTCTATGTCTTGCAGTAAGCGTTCAGTCAAATAGCCATTACTTCCTTCACCTAGAACAGTTACCATAGATTCTATTGTCAGCCCATTTTCATCTTCTAAATTATTTTCAACATGCTTCTTAAAAGTCTTTATACCACAAACTCTTTTATCTTTCAGAATTAAATCATCTGCAGATTCACCACAGATTATAGGAATGCCATTTTTCTCAAGTATTTCACTAATGTATTTGCAAAATTTCGATATTGAGATTACAAAATTATTTTTATTTTTCATACTCGGCGGAGAAAATGGGACTCTAATGCTTTTTTTTGATGTTAAAAAACAGACATTATCTTGTTTTATTCTACCAATTACAAATGGTAGTAATTCAACGGATACTCCCAACAGTTGGCACAATTCAGATTCTTCAACTAATGCCCCTGACAAAGTATGGGAACCAACTGAACTACCTTTCTCAATAATACAAATCCTATTTTCAAGATTGATTTTTTTCCCATTTTTATTACTTTGATTATACTCTTCTGACAGCTGCATTAATTTGTACACACAAGAAAGCGTAGCAGGCCCTGCACCAACAAAAAGGATATCAAAGCTAACTGTTTCAGATGATTCCATCACTAATCAAACTCCAGCAGAATTAATTATGATTGCAGTAGTGCTACATGATCATTAGATACGCAGACCATCGCACATCCCATTGATTCAACCGGAAACAGGAGATATCTTTCATTTTTTATATCCACTATTTTACCTTCAAGACCTTTAAATTGCCCACATGTAATAACCACGATATCATCATTTTGAAAACGATGATTAATTTCTGTCGGTAAAATGTTTATCCCGGATGTAGTTACCTTTGAAATGCATTCCAACTGATTTCGGAAAGTACTCTGAGCCACCACTGGTAGAATTGACAAAACCCTTTGAGTCTTTAACACTTTGTATGGGTTATCAGCAATAAACGGAACATACGATGGAAAAAGGATCAAGTAACTTTTTCGCGTTTTTCCATCACTACGAAGAGTTTTTTTCTCAACATACGGTAAGTAATAATCGATTTGCATATCTATAAGGTCAAATGCAAAAGATTTTTCATGTTTGGACTTAACATTTGCGACCCACCAAGTTCCACATTTTTCTGAAACAGAACAACTAAATGTTTTTGATGGTGGATTATCTTTAATTGCTAATGTCATATTGATTCCCGAATGTACCTTTCCTCTGTAGGTGTCACCAACACGTTTTGACAAATAAATACAACACAACTAAATAGCTTCGTTTAGAAGCCACAATTAAAAGATATTACATTTGGGATGATTTAATCAGGCGATGCAAATCAAACATAAGCCTGTATAAACTTTCATCCTCCGCAAAATAAAATAGGCGCACAACTTTTCCCGAGTATAAACACCTATAATATTATTTGACAATTTATCTTAATATAATTTAAGAAAAAAAAAAAACAAACAAAATATCTTACTTTTTCAAACAGTATAATTGGGTATGCCTAGCTTTCAATTGGTTAATTTGCACTCACACATGTTATTCTACATCGCTTCTTATAAATTTGAATTACAACCGTATATATTATTATATTTATATACGATTGTATCAAATATTATATTTTAATAAAGTCATCAATTCATCATCTAAATCTCTACATCCGGTAACACCAATTAGATCAATATTTTTTTACGTATTAAAAAAAAGTAAGTGAATATTATTTAGATTATGATATAATAATATTAGGTGTGTATTAATTTGCATACCTCCGCGTGGGAAGGCAAGTCACAACTTTCCCGAGTATAAACTTGCCAACCCACTTATTTATATACATATACCAACGAGTTTAACATTTAATTTTTTAAAAAAAATCTTTGAATAATGCGTTGGAACGACTAAAAAAAATTCGGTGGGTTCAGAGATGTATACTATTGATTACTTTAGAGATAATGTACCGATTTACCACGTTGATACCTTTCTTTATTGTGGTTAAAAATAAAACGTAGAAAATTTTATCACTTAACCAATTATATAAATTCTTTTTTGTTTTTCTGCATATTTCAGCGTATTCCACAGAGGATTCCGGAGCTATTCGGCACGCCCTGCAATTTCAAAGAAAAGCGACACGCTTAGAGTATACTTTATGATTTGTTTTTGATGGTATTTTTTCTTAAAGAATCTCCTTCCAGATGTAATTTATATCCATTATGAAATAATCGGTCACAGATCGCATCAGCAGAGGTCGATTCCCCGAAAACATCATACCACTGTTCAAACGGAAGCTGACTTGCTACAATTGTTGATCCACACAGATACCGTTCTTCAATTACCTCCATCAAGTGATTTCTTTGAACGCGGGTCAGCAGATCTGGTCCCAGATCGTCAAGTTTTAACAGTTCTGTCTTGCCGATTTTATCGATTGCTTTAAGATAGTTTCCTACAGATTGTTCTGAATTCACCGTTTCAAGAAATTTTGATACTCTGAAATACTTAACACTGTGCGCGTTAAGGCATGCGTAATGTCCAAAAGCACATGCAAGTTATGTTTTACCACATCCAGTCAACCCGCTCAAAAGAATATTTTTATGCTGTCAGATATAATCACAGTTAATAAATGGTCCCAAGTGTTCTTTGAGCAAATTACGTTTTGGTGAGAAGTTAATATCCTCAAAACACACTGATGGCATTTTCAGGGATGCAAGATTAAGAATCGGCCTATCCTTTTCTTGCGCCTGGTATCATACTCGGCTTCAACAATAACTGCTAATAACTCATCCTGCCCAAGGGATGCATACCGCCCGGATTCTCTAAGATGACGAATCTTATCTACCATCGAGTAAAGACGCATTTCGTTAAGTCTTTAGAGTGTCGTTTCTATCATGATTGTATCCATTTTTGTTTCTGTAGTAATCATTAATTAATTTGTGAATAATAGTTCTGGCCTCTGATTTGAGTTGTGTTTTCCACTGTCATTTCAGATTCCTCAACGTTTATATCCTTACCGTTTTGAAGTATATCTTTGATCTGTTGTGCCTTGTAAAGGTTATACGTTAATGCTATTTCTGCGGCTGCTTCAAGACGATCATTACAATAACGCGTTCCAAGTGCAAGTATACCCATCGATGGACGCAACCCCTGCGGAGGAAAGGTACACAGTGAGATAATCTTTTTTACAAGTGTTTCTGTATGCGTTCCAACATTCCGGGCATTACTGTAAATGCGCTCGATATTCCAATCATGCTGCGCCTTGTGATGTGGTGGCATGTGGCTACTATCGGTGGAAAAGGCGTATTCCTCTTTCTTTACACCATGCAATGCTATTCTTTTGTTGTTAAGATACATTGATATGGTGGTACCTTCAATGCAGGCTTTAATAGTTTGGCCATAGTAGTGCCATGGTACACTGTAGAAGCGGCTGCTTATATCGACATGATAATCAATATTGACTTTTGCGGTATACCATTCGGTGTATGTATACGTGTTTGCGGTAATACTTGTGCACTGGGTTTATCGACCTCAATCTAAAGATCGTAACGGCTTTTGTTAACTTTTTGTATTTTCCGTTTGCTTAAATCGTCAGGCAAGCGCCAGATAGCACTGTTGAGTTCAGCTATGCTATGAAACGTCTGATTGCGTAATCGTGCAAGAATCCAACGTTGAACCAATTGAACACTGTTTTCAAATTTTGCCTTATCTTTAGGGTAACTTGAACGTGCAGGAAGCACGCCAACATGGTAGTAATTTACAAGCGACTCGTAGGATGTGTTAACATCAGGATCATATATACGAGCCATTGTTACGGTACTCTTTAAATTATCAGGTACAATAAGCTGACCAACACAACCAAAGAACTCAAACACCCGCATATATCCCATTACCCAGATCTCACTTTTCTGATTATCGTGGACTTCGGCATAGAAATACTGACTATATCCCCAGAACATTACAAAGAATTCAACTTCGACAATCTCACCTGTAAAACGGTTTACAATACAAGGTTTCTTTCCTGAATAGTCAACATACATTCGTTCACCTGCAACATGCTGCTAGTGCATATACACTTTTAGCGTTTTTCTCCACTGCTGATAATGAAAACAGAACTGACTATACTGGTACCCGTTGGGACAAGTGTTTTTGTATTCTTCCCAAAGCAGGCGTAATGTAACACCTTTTTTGGCAAGCTCTGCATGAATGTAGCTGTAGTTTAGTTCCTTATTATTTGAGGTATTGGGTAGATCAGATCGTGGCTTATTGTAAAGTATTCTTTCAAGTGCTTCATCAGTAAGCGATTCTGCATCATCGTAGCTAATTGACGCTATGGCAAGTCTTGAGATATACTCCTGCACAGTACTGCGGGAAATCTGCAACATATTTGAAATCAGGACCTGACTGAATTTATTTTCAAAATTCAGTCGTAAACATTCGCGTATGCGACGCACAGAACTTCTCCTTGGCATACATATCCTTTCGTTAATAAATGAATATCACTAGAAAGAAATATGTACTCTGGTTAAAGGTTAAAGGGTTCTGTGTCGCTTTTCATAAGTTGAAATGGTGGTGTGTGAAGGGATAAAACAGTTGGCTGCTACCCCCTGCCGTATAGAGGCCGGAATCATCTGACGAATACAAAACGGATTTTGCATTTTTCTTTTTATCTTCATACAATAAGTATTAGTTTATTATGCTTTTACCACACAAAAAACGCCTGAGGCAAAACGTTGTTTTGACATTCTATTTTAACAAAGAAAACAATGCACTTAAAACACCTGCATCAGGATTGCTCGAATTAAGATCTGATTTAGTTGACGATACCAATGAGTCCACCCCTTTTGTTTTTGCGTGTAATACGATTGAAAACAATGCTGCGATCCTTGCGTTGCGAACATAGCCTCACGCCTTGATATTATACCACCCATTTTCCTCCCAGAGCAGAACTGCAAGATATCATTTGTATGCCTTTATTTCATCAGGTACAAAACGAATCATTAATTTGTCAAATTACACAAACACATCACGGTCTGAACCATTAACAAACACCGTATAGATTTCAATTTGTTTTATCTGTTCAGCTGCGATCGCATCAACAGGAATACGTTTTGATTTGTTGTGAACAATAAATCAGTGCGTATCAGTTTCAATTTTCAATCTTGGATGATCTTTAAAGAATCGAAATAATGTTGAATCGAACCTATAAGGTGAGAGCAGAGAAATTCTGAATGCAGCACATTCAGTTTGTTGAAAAATCAGAAAGCCTATCGGCCATCCGCAAGGCGTGAAATAAGAAATTCAGGCATTTTAATTTTCTTCATTTTTGCCTGTGTTTTTTCGAGATTGTAGCTTACTCTTCGATAACAGAACTCACCGGCATCACTATCGAAAATACCATAGCATGATCTTGGATTTCTGTCCCGTGGCTGACCGACGCTGCCAACATTTATTAAAAGGCGACTCTCTTTTACATCGTCAAGATGAATCACTGTGTCCTGATGAACATAGAGCTCTTTGTCTTTGTCCAATACAATAATAATTGGAATATGCGTATGCCCTACCAAACACAACTGTGTATCAAAAAACTGATAATTAAATGCGGCTTCTTCAAGTGATGTAATATAATACCACATATTTGGTTCATACGGTGTTGCATGAACAAGTGTCATCTGTGGTTTTGTTGCTTTATAAGGGAGTGTACGCAAGAAACGTTCAGACTCGGTTTTAAGATTTTGCGCAGTCCATTCTATTGCGATCTTAGCGTGAATATTGAAATGCTGTGTTGACAACTGATCAACCGCAGCTGCATCATGATTGCCAAGCAGCGTTACCGGGCAACGTTCGTTGACAAGGTCACAACATTCATTAGGATTTGCTCCATACCCTACGATATCTCCAAGGCATATTACTTCGTCAATACGCTGATCCTGGATATCTTCAAATACCGCTTCAAGCGCTTCAAGATTTGCATGGATATCAGAAATAAAAGCGAACCTCATCGGAATTATCCATTCTCCATATATCTGAATGTGCTTGATCCGATCTCAATACGATCTTTATGTTGAAGCATATGATACTTGGTAGAATGACCGTTTACCTTAAACTTGCCAATAAATTTATTGGCACAGATTATGTAGCCATCCTGATGCTTTTCAATTGAGATCTGACCCTCACCAATCATAAATCCTGACACATAGATATCATCATTATCACCATTGCCCATTGTGATAAATGCCTTGTCAAGTTTATATACAACATGCTTATTCGTTTCAATTAACACAGACTCACCGGAACCGCCCCGAAGCTTCAACGATTCATCAAGATCATCATCTTCTGACACATCTCCTGACCCGTGTACCTGCGCCCCGGAGGAATCATCGTCCCTCTCTTCGGTGACTACAGGGATATCACTTTGTAGAGAGTCATCAGGTATGATATCTAAAAATGAGCTTTCATTCTGATCAATTGCGACATCAGATTCGGGCATCAACTCCTCAACAATTGCGTCCTGATTGACAACAGTCGGAGGAAACTGTGATTCATCTGATGGTAAAACAGACTGCTCACCCGGTTCTGTATTTATTTCCTGATAGTGCTGCCGCCCGGCGTCTTCATATAAAATGGTATATTTGCCAATAGCTATCTTATCACCGCTGTTAAGATTAGCCTTTTTGATCCGCTTTCCGTTTACATAAGTTCCGTTGAGTGAATTCAGATCGGTTATAACATACTGACGATCTGCATCCTCCTCAATCTTGGCATGCCTGCGCGACACGCCCATGTTTGCAATGGAAATCGCATTTTCAGGAAGTCTACCAATAAAGAATACCGGTTCATCCAGTTCGAATGCATTAATACATTCGCCATTAAAATAGACTGTAAATTTTGCCATACTTTAATTCGATACTTTTGTGATTCAAAAAGCATTACCTGATATACAGGCCATTAAACCGCAACTACTAAACGGCTCCATCTGCATGCTATCAAGCATACAAAACAATCTGTATACTTAATAAGAAATAATGATGCGAGTCATATTCAAAAAAATATACAATCTACCTCAGACATACGCAATAAATGCTTTTAATTATCCATGAATATTTATATCCTTTTATTGAAATATTTCTGACAACTACTTACATTTTAGATAATTACGGCATTCACCCTGCAATGTATTTTCACTGGAATTCAAAGCCTATCCTATTTAAAATCAGTGCATTAAGCAAATAGGTGTGTAACAATGCTGCTTGATGTACAGAGTAATTAAAGAAACAACTCTTGCACTCTCATGGAATTGCATGATATAATTGAAGTTCCATTGAATTTACCACAACTTTGCAGGTAGAATATGCCCTTTAAGGTTTTTTATATATTTTTGGCACTCTTTAGTTTGATTATACTATTTAAGGGTGATGCAGAAGCTGTTGAGCAAAAAGCTACCTCTGCTGCAATAGAATTACATAACCGTCTCGTTCAAAAAATTGATTCCCTTGATATTGTTAAACAACATCTGAAACGTGCCGGAGAGAACTTTGAAGAGATTGAAGGGCAACAATCGCTCTATGTCGATAGCCTTCGTGCATTGAAACAATCAATTCAATCCGGTTTAAAGCAACCTGTCGGACAGGGACCGATGCTGCTGCCATTTTCTATCAGCGATATTGTCAATCCGCAATCGTCACTCGACTGGATAATTCTGATCACAAGCACCATTGCAATACTCTCATTCACATTTATGATTATTGCCATTATCAGGACGCATCGGAAAAACAAAATTATGGAAAAGAATGCAGCGACGCGATTGAAACGCTCCATTACTCATCAAACACCGGCATCACCGGCAACATTGGCAGGGACAGGTCGCGAGCTGTCCCTGCCAATGTTGCCGGTGATGTTAGATCAAATTAAACAGAAAATGCATGAAGCATCTGATTATTATGATAAAACAGAACCACCGCGCCCATCAACTCAGCGCATCAAGGCAATAACGGATATTCAGAATGAGGACATTGAAACGCTTGTTTATGAGGAATACAAAAAAGGCGTTGCCATACACGAAATATCAAAAACATTCAAAATCAGTGCTGACCATGTTTCATTACTTTTAAAAATTAAGGGGGTTGTTCAAAAAAAAGGAATCGGAAAATAGGAATTGTACATCATTCATTGTAATCATGTATCATGCGATAACCATGATACGGTTGTATTCTCCACAATTCTACCATTGATCAGAGATCATGAAACGCCTGCCGATTCCGGAAAGAACAGCTACAGTTTTAAAGGTGTTGTGTCGACATACAATAAAGAGCAATTGTATAAAAAACGATCAGTATCAACAGAGGACGCTATGAATCCGGCAATAATCCAGACTGTATCCCAAACGTTGCCGAAATCTTCATCTACCATGAGTGTTACCGGGGTCATTGAGAAAACCGCTGATAAAAACCAGCTTCTCTTAAAAACAGCAACAGGTACTATTCCGCTCAATGTGGAATCAAACCGGTTTTCAAATGGCGATCCGGTCACCCTTACTTTTCAGAACGGTTCGTTCAGACTTGAAAAGTCCGGTGAAAAAATTGACAATATTGAAATTGACAAAGATACATTTCTCAGAAACACTGCACCGGCAGTCCGCCTTTCCGACATTCTTGAACATGTAAAACAATCTGTTGTATCAGGGAATTCATCCCTGATATCAGAAAGTGTCAAAACTGCGCTTGACATCATAAATGACAAACCTGTACATTCCGGAATAGATAAAACACTCCTTACTGCAACTGTTAAAGCAATCGACATACGACTTGAACAGCCTGGCACACTTTCCAAAGATGCAATTGATTCACTGATTAAACTAAGGAATGCCCTGCAAACCATAATTTTGATAAAACCTGAATTAACGATGCCATCATTTGGTCTGGCTGCTGCGACATCATTAAAAAACGGTATTCACCTGATCCCGATAAATACGCTTTCTGCGTTTATTGACAATAATAGCAATAGCCAGGATGTAAAAAAACAGTTTAATTCATTTCGGGATATATCAGGTAATATTGCAGTCCGAGTGAGCGGTGATACACAAAATAAAATTATAACTCCGCTCCCGGGCTCCTCACTACAAAGAGAGTTTCAATCAGTAATTACCAGTATGAAAAGTTCTCTTCTGCAATCGATACCCCTGGAAAGCCTTGACACATTGCTATCACAAAAAGGCTCGGTAGACCTTGATACGTTAACGAAACTGGATAATCAACTAATAGCCATATCATCACGTTTTTCTTCAGAACGGGCTGGCAGCAGAACTGCTGCTGTCGCAGTAATCTCAAGCTGGCTTTCGCAGTCAATCGACAACATTGACAGTACTGCTCTACCGTTAAAATTCCCGCCAGCACTCCCCCAATCGCTTCAAAATGACATTGAATTAATTGATGCATTGTTACAGAAGTCGACGACAACAACATTCACAAAGCTACCCTCCACAGGTATTACTGAAACAATGCTTGCAAAAGAAGCGCGACCAGACGCACTGCCGCAATCATTCAGTAAACTTGGTTTTGACAATGAATCACAGATGCTGCGTAACAACACGGTTTCATCAACAATTAAAACTGAATTACTGAAATTACTCCCGGGTGATATTGACAACAATCAATTTCAGGATCAAAAAGCAGCTACTAATCTTCTCGCTGCTGCAGCCAGGTTTAACAATCTCATCGAATCAATTGAAAGTAACAGTAAATTGACAAAACATGTGCAGCAAAGTGGTATTGCACAGCTCACGACACTCAAAGAACAGCTTTCTGCCACAATGTCATCATTGCCGTTACAAACTATCACTGACAATATTGACAAAATTATTAAGCTGCTTGGAGCATTTAACGGTAACAGCTCCGAACTTGCAACACTGTTGAAAGATAAAGCGGGGGCTCTTTTTAAGTTCTTAACCACACGATTGCCAGGAGCGCCCGACGAGACCATACAACAGAAAGATAAGCTGCCTTCTGAACAGTATACACAATCCAGTCAAAATCAGACTGCCGCGGAAACGATGCTAAAAATACGCGGGACCATTGAATCTGCAATCAATAAACTTGAAAGCCTTCAATTACTGGCACGCCAGATACCGCTTGCAGATGGCAGTCAGCAGCAGATACTGGCATTACCTATGAAAATTGGTGATGAGTGGACAGAGCTGAATGTCCGTTTTCTTAAAAAGGAAAGCAATCCGAAAAAGAAGAAAACAAGCGGAGCATCCTTTACTGTCCAGATCAATCTTGCACCTGCAAACCTTGGTACTGTTTCGGTAAAGATGGACTACCTTGTAAAAAAGAGTCTTAAAATCACTATGGATTTCGAAAAAGATGTAACACGGAATTTTTTCCAGAAAAACAATGCAGCTATAAAAAATGCGATTTCAAAACTTGGTCTACCCGTTTTTTCGGTTGATATTAAGAAAACCACAGAAAAATCAGCTGCACAGGATGAAATCGTACTGGAACAACTGATAGATGTAAAGGTATAATATGAACAAACGGGGTGTAGCCAAAGATAAAGTAGTTGCACTGCGTTATCGTGCAAATGAAGATAACGCTCCGAAGGTAGTTGCAAAAGGTGAAGGAGAAATAGCCCGGAAAATACGGGAAATTGCACTTGCAAACGGTATACCGATGCACAGGGACAATGACCTCGTAGAAATTCTTTCACAAATTGAACTTGACAGAGAGATACCACCGGAGCTGTATGCAGCTATAGCTGAGGTACTAAGCTGGATTTATAGGGCAAATACAGCTGTTGGAAAGGATACAATCCGCAAATGATGCTAAAATATACAATTGCAGTACTTCTCATATTCCAATTTACTCTGGAGGCAGCTGAGATGCTGCTGCTTGGTTTTAATGGAAAGCGGGCACCATCAATTGAAAAAACATTTGATAAAATGATGCGTGAAGAACTTATGATGATACCCGGTACTACCCTGATTGATATCGAGAGAACTCGTCAGCTTAATCGCTACATTGATTTTCCTGAAAATGAGTTCATCGCAGCAACGCATCTCGAATCGCTGCGAAAATACCTGAATGATTCATTGTATATAGTCTGGGGAACACTTCACGAAATAGTAATTGAGCCAAAGCGCAGACAATTTATAAAAGCACAGTTTTCAGGCCGGATGCAGGTAGATCTTCATATCTACGATTTTGTAAAAAAACAGATCACATATACGGGTACCCTCACTGCATCCACAAGTGAGGATCGCGGATTGATTTTTATATCACCGGTAAAGACATCCTACCATATCGGCGCCGCAGAGCGTACCAGAATCACAGAAATGGTAGTACGTGAGGCTGTAAGGGTGTGTCACAGGGTTATCACAGCAACAGTTTCAAGTGATAAAGCAAACGTTGATCTGGAACATATGCTTGAACAGAATTCCGCATCAAATCTAAAAGACTCTACAAAAAACTCCTCAAAATCAACAAGTTACAACAATACTGGCAGTATACCGCAAGACACTATACCAAATGCAGTCTCACCTGTTGCAACAGATACAAGCATCTCGAAACAGGAAATTGATACCGCAGGACTGTCAAAACAAATAAAAACGCCATAACATGAACGAAAAAGTTAGCACAGTGCTTTGAAAAGTACTATAATTTTATATATATTGAAATGGTTGTTAAACTCTGGTTGCCGTAATTTGACCGCTAAAGTAAATGATGCTGATAGTTTTGCAATATTTTAGCTTGAACAACGTACTTAAACACTGATGTTCTCTGAGATTGCTGGAAGGCAGTTTATTCCCAATCCCGGAGTGATAGATAACGCTTAACATTCAGGAGAATATCATGGCTGAGCTTGGATCGTACAGAAACGTGTTTGATGATCCAAAGGAGTTTAATAAGTTAAACGACCTTATACTGGGTGCGATTCAGCAATTTTCCGATTATCGTCAGGGGAATCTTACCTATGGTGAGATTATGTTTGTGCTGGAGTGCATACTTGACACAATGCGTGGAACCAGCGAAAAGGATGCACATGCACACAAAGCAATTAAGGGGCTTCATGACGCACCGACATTTACAACGCTGCTTTCAATGACATCGCGCATGATCGAAACACTCCTTAAAAAAGGTATGATTAACTCATCAGAAGAAGCGTATATTCTTCATGGCGAAGAATAGAACGACTGCATTGGAGTTTTTGACACATGAACATTGAATTTCCATACAGGATAGCACTGAGTTTTCCCGGTGACCTTGAGTATATTCCAGCAATAAGAAAATTTATATCTGAGGTATTACAGGTTTCTAATTTCAGTACAAAATTTGCATATCGCTCTGAAATTATCGTCGATGAGATCTCAAACAATGCAGTTAATTACGGATGTCGCGACGAAAATGCATCAGTTAACCTTGAGTGCCTTGTTCATGAAGATCACATTGAGTTTGATATCAGGGATCAGGGAGGCAGCAAAGAGCATATCGATCGTTTACATAGTGCAGTCAGGGCAGAACCTGAAGATAGCACAGCGGGCAAGGGGCTTGGAATAGAAATTGTTCGCATGCTTTCAGAAAGTATGGATATTAACATTGATGACCAGAATCTGACATCAGTACACATTATTCGTAAACGTGAAGAATCATAATCCTGAAAGTTGACATGCAGGAACATTATGCAGCATAAAAATTTACAGATTGAGATCAGTGATGTACCGGGAGCAAGCGGTGCACTGATAATTAGTTTCAGGGGAGAATTAAGTTCGCTTTGCATTTCACGAATAAGTGGTGCCTTCGACACAATCGACTATTCAACAAAAAAGTTTGTAATTGCAGAAATGTCCAATGTTACTCTGGTGTCCTCAGCGGCACTGGGCGAATTTATGGGTGGCAGGAAAAGGCTTCTTGAATCCGGCGGCGACCTTGTTTTTGCTTCCTTACAAATTGAGTTACGGTCAAAACTCAACATGATGGGTGCCAACAAAATTTTCAGGTTCTACAACGATACACGTTCTGCAGTCAATGCATATAAGTGGGAGTACGAGAAACATCATGAACACCTTCACTTGTCATTTCCCCCTTTTTTAAAGCTTGTTCCACCAATACGTTCGCTTGTCAGCAGGATTGCAAAACAAAAGGGATACAGCAACAGGGATTCATTCCGGATAGAAACCATAATTGATGAAGTCTGCAATAACGCAATTGAACATGGTCTGGAAGGTGTGAATAAATCAATCGATCTGAAGATTACGATCAATCCGGCTCAGATTGAATTTACTGTAACAAGTGTCAGCGATCCGGAAAAAATGCAAGCCCTTCGGGCAATGCTGAATGCAGGTGATCACGATCTTTCAAAATGGAGAACGGATGAGAAACGCGGCCGGGGACTTGCACTTATTAAAATGTTAAGTAATGAATTAACTGTTGATTGCAATGATTCAGGAACAAGTGTTCATGTTAAAAAACTACGAGAGGAATAACTATGGAATCCCAGATTGAACTCCTTTATGAGGACATACCGGGAAAAAGCAACGCTCGACTAATCAGATTTGTTGGGGATCTTGACGCAACCAATGTACAGTCTGTTCTTGAAAAGCTCAATTCACTTTTCAGTGAGGGATTCACAAGACTGGTTGCAGACTTCAAGAAGTTGCGATATGTCAATAGTGCCGGACTTGGAATTCTTCTGTATTTTACAAAAACAGTCAGAGAAAAAGGTGGTTCATTTAAAATTGCCAACGTTTGCGAGAACGTATACGAGATCATCGAAATTATCGGTGCGACATCACTGCTTGAAATTTATGATGAACTTAACGAGGCAATAGCGGAACTAAATTAGGCGGATAACAGAAATGGCAGACTGCCATTAGTGGGCTGGATGTACCGGGAAGTGGTCTCATCCATCCAAATTTTACACACTGGTCAATGCACCAGTAAAAAAATTTCCAGAATTGCAGTAACAATATGTCAATTAACATTTTTTTTAAACATATATTCAAGGTTAAGAGGGTTTTACAGATGAAGTTGTATTCTCAAGCAATTGTCGGGCTGTCTGCTGTACTTCTTGCATACTGTGCAAAACAGGATGCCGGAGATGCTCTTGCCCAAATCGGTTCAACAACAATTACAAAACAACACTTTGAGGCTTTCAACAAGGTAATACGGATATTCCCGTCAAAGCCAAATGATAATTTCCCAGGTCAACGTTCTCCGGCGACGTTCATAACAGAAGTAGAAGTGCTGTCTTCGAAGCTTTCTAAAGATCAGAAAAAGAAACTGATCGAGTCTGATGACTGGAACTGGAAAAAGCGCTACTATCCTGCACAGTTTTATCTTTTAGATATTCTTGCACCAAATCTAGGTTTTACCGATGATGAACTGAAGGGATATTACAATTCAAACAAAAAGATGTTTGTTGAAACATTCACGCCGGCAGATACGACAAAGAAAGATTCCACCTATACAAAGTCTTTCGATGAGGTAAGAGATAAAATTATTACCATGATGTTTTGTGAGCGCAACAAACCGGATAGTGCGTTTATGAACAGCCCATATATGAAAAGTTTCCATAAGGACTCACTGCCACCTCAGTCCGAAATTGATGAAAGCTGGGTGAATTCTGTCAGGAAAAACCCGCCCCTTTTCTTTATGAAAAAATTTTACAAAGAGGACTTTGGCAAAGTTTATCCTGACAGTATCAATGAGATCTTCGGTGATGGTAAAATAATTACCCCGAAAGATCTTGATGTTATTCTGAACTGGATCCCTGAAGAACGCAGAGAAAATTTTTCTCAGGGAAGCGGTAAGAAAGAAATGGTTGAATGGCTTCTCAAATGGAAACTGTTTGCAGCGCGGGCAGAAAAAAGTGGCTATCTTAAAAAGAATCCTCATTTCAAGGCAAGTCTTGACTGGGCACTAAAGATTGAGCTTGCTAATGCATATATAAATAAGGAGTTATCTGCAAAAGTATCACCGGCAGCAGCCCCCGATTCTTCAATAGTTCTCTTTGCGTATACAGATGACCTTGGCTATGCAAATCTTAAACCGGATACAAGCGAAATTAATAGCCGGATCAGGATATACAACCAGAAAAAGAAGACCGATCAGATTGACAGCATGATATACAGTATCCGCAAGGCGGCAAAAATCAAATATCTTCAGAATGATCTCAAGGACGATAAAATCATTGAACCTTCAAAACTTATTGCAAAAGCAGACTCGCTCCGTGATTCATCAAAATCTGAGGCTGCAGAGCAGGAATATAAGAAACTGGTCGACAATTTTGCATTTACTTCAGAAGGCAAGCGTGCAACGATTGAGCTTGCAAAACTGCTTACGGAACGTCAATCGTACTATCAGGCTGTAAGTTACTACAGAAATTATCTGTTACACGGTGATGATAGGAGTAAATTCTGTAATGTATTTTTCATGATTGGTTTTATTTACGATGAATATCTTGATAAACCAGGCCTTGCAGAATTGAACTATAAGTACATTCTTAAGAATCTCAAAGGCTGCGATCTCACTGACGACGCAGAGTTCATGATGCTGCATCTGGGCGAACCTATGTCAAGCATTGAAGAACTTCAGGCAGAAGCATTACGTCAGGGAAGAAAGATTGATGCAGATACAACTGCGAATTAATTTACTCTGATTGAGCCCACTGACTCAATCGTTTACTAAATATTCCTATAAAAAAGGGCGAATAATCAATCGCCCTTTTTTATTATATCAACGCCAGAACCTGTTTCTATCAGACTACTCAATTGTAAGCAGATGAAATCCGTTTTCATCTGCTTTACGGATCGCGGTACCGCTGCTTATTTCCTGCATGATAATCTCTGTAATCAGCCAGCAATCAAGTGACAAGCGGGGACATCCTGTTATTGATGTACCGGTTTTACCAAGTGATGCATGTATATGAAGAGATGGTTCACCGGATTCATCGGGGAAAAGTGTCCCTACCCCTACAACCTCACGCGAATCCGGAAAGTATACCTGCATTGGTTTAATTGGCCGTTCATCATCAAGCTCAGCACCCACAACAATCCGGCCGTTTTTTACACCGCCGATCATCCAGAGTACTGCCCGTTTAACATTTTCTTTTCGTGCAATAGTTTTTATAGATTCATAAACCGGATCATTCTCTGATAACCGTATTGTAAATATACGTCCGGGTAAAGATGCCTCGTAATTCATTGTCGTTACCTCACTATTGTATTTTCAACATTGTATTGCTGCCTGAATCTGTAATATATAAAAGTACAAATTGACATAGTATCACGTTTTACTGCCGTTCACCAATCAAATTCTTCAGCAGTATCAGCTTCTGCACGTCCCTTGAAACATAGCTCCTGGAACCTGCATTGTTTACAAAGAGACTGAGACGGGCTCATCGGGAACGAATCTATCGGTTTCGGTATATTGTTATGATAATCAGTGCAATAGCTGTACATTTCCAGAGTCTGTTCACGTATTGTTTTGTAAAGTGTTGGAAAATCCAGTTTTGTGCACTCTATTTCAAGCTCATCGTATACCGGATACAGATACACTATTTTCGGGAAAATGTTCGCCAGAGGGATATTAAAATTATTATTTGTCGCTGCAGCGTACCCAAGCAGCTGACTTGTGTGTTTCGCCATATCCTTTGCCCCGGTTTTCCAGTCGAGAATATGAATTTCTTTGTCAATCGGCAGTAAAAAATCCATCTTGCAATACGCCTTGAGTCCATCAAGGCGTGTCTCTCCATACCCATCGGGTTCAATCATCCAGTTTGAACGATTGCGGATCGCCGCCATGAATATCCATGCGTATACAGGGCCATTAATAAAATTGGTGAGGCAGGTTTCAACCTTATTAAAAACCCGCTCCATATCAATAGCCGGAACATAGTTATAATGGATTTCCATAAATGTTTTCTCAGCGAAATATTTTACTGCAAGAGAACGTGCATAGTCATAAAAACGTTTTTCGTCAATATCTCTGTCACTTTTCTGTAATCGTTTCAGAAACGCTTCAAGAACATCATGCACAACATTTCCGGTTTCAAGTGCAACTGATGTAAGACTTTTAAGTTTATTTAATTTATACGCGGGAATATCGGTAATGTATTTGGAATAATAATTATAGTAATATTGCCGCTTGCATTTATCAAACATTTCATACCGTGATACCGACCACCCCAGAACGGGCGAAAACTCATATTGTTCATATTTAAGTACCAAAACACATCACTCCATTTACCTGGAAATAATTGCCTGACAATGAATCCCGGCCGAATATCCAGTATGTGTCAAAACAACACCATCTGATAATACATGATACATTGCCTACAGGTCAAGCAGTAAAAAGGAATATAGTTTATTATCTCATGAAAATAAAAGTATTAATTCCAAACTATCTATTGCAGCCAGGATCG
This sequence comes from Fibrobacterota bacterium, assembly GCA_023459055.1. GTDB lineage: Bacteria > Fibrobacterota > Chitinivibrionia > Chitinivibrionales > Chitinispirillaceae > JAAZBG01. The sequence goes on along the minus strand of JAEWVR010000020.1, from coordinate 8,574 downwards.
GCTATAAGTTAGTTTTTTATAACAACACACTTCAAGGTACAAATAATGAGCGCATTATTCGATTCAATGGTTTTCTCAAAAACTGACTTTACGCAGGAGCATCTCAGTAAAGGTGAATATGACAACTGTACTTTTTCAGGATGCAATTTTTCGAATGTATCACTAAACGATTACGTTTTTCTTGACTGCACCTTCAACACTTGTAACTTAAGCAATGTACTGCTTGGAAATACAACGCTGAACGGGATCAGGTTTATTGATTGTAAACTTCTTGGCATTCACTTTGAACACTGTAATTCAATAGGGTTTGAGATAAGTTGTGAAAATTGTAATCTTACACATGCATCTTTTTTTAAATTGTCATTAATTAAAACAACTTTTAAAAACGACAAGTGTATCGAAACTGATTTTACTGAATGCGATTTATCCGGTTCACTTTTTGACAATTGCGATATGAGCGGCGCACTATTTAACCATACCAATCTTGAAAAATCAGATTTTGTAACATCTATTAATTATTGCATTGACCCTGAGAAGAACCGTCTAAAGTCTGCCCGGTTTTCAGAGGATGGAATCAAGGGTTTACTTTATAAATATGGTATTATTGTCGTGTAAAACAGGATATTAAAATATTATCGCTTTCATTAAAACCATTATATATTATGCATAACTCAAGGGAGAATTTCAAATGACAACACCTGACAACAGTTTACAATTCCCGACACGTGAACAGATCAGTCCACAATTTACCCTATCTCAGGCAATCAACCAGAAAACCTACCTTATTGATGGTATCCTCCATGAGTGGAATGGTCCGGTACAGGAAGTAATCTCACCGGTATGCATTTCTGACAATGGTAAACTAATTCCAGAACATATAGGCAGCTATCCATTTCTTACAGAAAAAGAAGCACTGTTTGCTCTTGACGCAGCAGTCAAGGCATACAGTAACGGTTGCGGCATATGGCCGACAATGAGTGTTGAAAAACGCATTGCACATGTTGAGCAGTTTGTAAGCCGCATGAAAGAAAAGAGAAGTGATGTTGTAAAATTACTGATGTGGGAGATTGGAAAAAACCTTCCGGATTCAGAAAAGGAATTTGACAGAACAGTAGAATATATTGTTGACACAATAGAAGCACTGAAATCACTTGACAGGACGTCATCACGTTTTGAGATACAACAGGGAATCGCAGCTCAGATCAGACGTGCCCCGCTTGGTGTTGTACTTTGTATGGGACCTTATAATTATCCACTAAATGAAACATATACAACACTGATTCCGGCTCTAATCATGGGTAATACTGTTATTTTCAAGCCACCCAAACACGGCGTTTTATTGCATCAACCACTTTTAGAGGCATTCAGAGATAGCTTCCCTGCAGGTGTTGTCAACACAGTGTACGGGAGCGGCTCGAAAATTATTCCGTCGATTATGGCATCAGGTAAAGTAAACGTACTTGCATTTATCGGATCAAGCAGGGTTGCCGGTACCTTAAAGAAGCAGCATCCCCTTCCCCACCGTCTGAAATGTGTTCTTGGTCTTGATGCAAAAAATGCCGGTATTATCCTTGAGGATGCAGATATTGACAATACAGTAAAAGAGTGTATAACCGGCTCGCTTTCATTTAACGGCCAGCGCTGTACCGCGCTGAAAATTCTCTTTGTTCACAAGAGTATCGTTGATGAATTTATCAACAAATTGTGTACCGGTGTGAGCAATCTTAAATGCGGTATGCCCTGGGACAGCGGTGTTTCTATTACACCGATCCCGGAAGAAAACAAAGTACACTATCTTAACGAAATAGTCCAGGACGCACGGGTAAAAGGTGCCCGTATTTGTAACAAATCGGGTGGCACGTACCTTGAATCACTCTATATGCCGGCAGTCCTTTACCCGGTAAACAAAGACATGCGTGTCTACACTGAAGAGCAGTTTGGCCCGGTTGTTCCGATTGTCCCATTTGACAATATCGAAGAACCGATTCAATATGTATTTGAATCGTCATATGGTCAACAGGTCAGCCTTTTTGGTAAAAATCCGGAGGTGATGGCTGCCCTTATCGATAAAATGGTTAACCAGGTATCACGAGTAAACATTAATTCACAATGCCAGCGCGGTCCTGATGTTTTTCCGTTTACCGGTAGAAAGGACAGTGCCGAGGGAACTCTCAGTGTTTCGGATGCGTTAAAGGTTTTTTCAATTCGCACACTTGTTGCAGCAAAATTGAATGACACAAATAAAGCGCTCATTTCAGATATCACACGGGAACGCCGTTCTGCATTCTTGTCAACCGACTTTTTATTCTGATATAAAATAAGCGCCAGGTATTACTACCTGACGCCTTCCGCTTCACCCAAATTGTCTGCAAGAGGACCTTGCAATGAGGATTATTATGTAGGTATCAGTAAGATACAACATATACCAAATCAAAAGCAATACCTTTTTGTATTTTTTTATCTGTATACTCCATGTTTACCGGCAAGATAAAGAATCACCTCCTGGCATTCACCATCAGTCAACATTCGCTGGTAAAAAACAACCTCGGCAATCTGTCCTGGCCATGAAAATCTACCGATGTGTTTATTTGCACTTCCTACCATAAGATTTCCGGATACTCCTGTTGATGCAATTCCTATACTGTCTGAAAACGATAACTTTGTCCCCATTTGAATTGTACATGAATCGTTCTGCGAGACTCTGCCGGAAGACCGGTACGCAATGATATTCCATGATGTATCAAGAACCACATTACTTTCTGCAATAGTACCGGCAGAACTATCTGCAGGATAATTAAATGCCGCCAGCTTACCTGATTTACTTAATCCAATTGCAAAGTAGACATTATCATAGTCTGATGATGACAATACTATACCGTTATCAGGAATAACCGGTTTTCGTTTCGCAACAAAAAAGGCTGTAAAGCCAGACCTTGGCCAGTTACCACCCATATCCAGCGTTTGATCCGGGTAATTAATGAGCACTGTTGTCCGTGAGCCAAAATCAAGCGATGGTTTTCCCGCTGGTGTTTTCATACTACTGACTATAGGCTCACGACCGGAACTGTATGAATACAATTGTTTTTTCTGATCAACTCTGTTATACCACCAGTCAATTATATTTTCTGCCCTGACCGTATAGTCATAACCTGATACACCCTTGTCAAGAGCGAACCAATACGATATACCTGGTACCAGAATAGGCTCCCGTGGAGGATACAAGACAGGAATCCTGTCAGCAGTATCAACACTCCCGTCAACACCACGAACAAGTACATTTACCGTATCAAACACTCTCCCGCGTCCTTTTCCCAGTGTAATAGCGAGATTACCAAGTTCATTGTAGTAAAGCACCGATCCTGCATTCGCGATAATGATTGAATCCCCTTTTGTTAGCGGCTTAAGATTCGGAACAATAGTAATACCTATTCGGGTCGATTGCGTGGCATTCCTTAAATCAATAGTTCCATCAGAAAGAGTATCTGTTGATGATGGAACGGTCCGAACACTCTTAAATGCTGATATGGCTACAGTTCCCGGCATTGTAACATGAAAAGTTCTCTCGGTAGTAACCGGTTGGAAACCGTCCCATAATGTAATACGCATTACATACTGCCCTACTACCGGATTTCCAGTCCCGATCCATGAAAGAATCGCATTATTTCTGCTACTCTTTTTTAAGGAAAAACAGGATGCTACTGCCTGATTCTGAGGTACAATAGTAAACGATACGGTCACTGAATCACCATCACTGTCCATAAATGCAATAGTGTCGTTTCGCGTTTCTCCAATAATAAACCTCCCCGATATCATTTCTTTTGTAAAAACGGGAGCGGTATTACTACGCACATATACGGTGTCTTCAACTGACAATCCAACATTGTCAATCGCTCTGATTATAAACGCACTTCCCTGATGTGCAACCTGCAGTGTGTCAAAATACTGGAACATTTTTCCTGTAACCGGTGATGCATTTTTACCATTGATTGTTACAGCCTTCAATGTACCTGAATTATCAAACGCCAGAAAGGACAATTCTACTTTATCAGATAACGTACTATGGCGTATCCCATCCTTTCCATTGACAAGTACGTGAGATATCTGCGGATGAATAGTGTCAACCAGATCAGATGCTCTCTCAATAACGATATATTTTGATGCAATCGTATCAAGACGATATGCGTTTACCCTGATTGTATTGGCTCCGCCATTCAACGGACATTCCCAGAACAGTGTCGTATCTGCACCGGGCATTACTGTATCAGAAGCTTTACTTATCACTCCCCGCGCAGCTTTAACGTACACCGTGTCGGCGGAATAATTGAATAATTTGTAAATAATCGAGATTGACGAATCAATAGTCCTCCATGTTTCCACGGCAGGACTTACAATCTGTAATACTACCGCATTTGTACGTGGACCATTATCACTAAATACGGTGTATACTATTCTGGTACTTTTCAGTCCGGCGGCATCAATGGCAATTACAGTATCAACATGAGGATTATTACGGGTTGCAGTGTGCATGTTTGTCAACACCCTGGTTATAAGCTCACCATTGACCGTTACCTCTCTCTTATAATCAAGACTATCATTGATACTTACCGTTTTGATACCACCATTATCGCGAATATAGTAATTCAGAAGAAAAACCGAATCACCGGTTATCACTGTATCACCTTTAGCCTGAGCAGCATTTACAAGTATTTCGGGCGGCTTATTATCAGTAAATTTATACGAAAAGCCCACTGTTGGCGAACGTTTGCCGCTGGTATCCTCGATCCAGAGAGAGCCTCTGCCATTTTGCTGACCGATCAGTATCTCAACTGGTCGTGGTCCCGGTTTTGAGTATTCCCGTTCAACACGTTGCCCATAGAAATCACCAAAATACCAGTGATAGGATAATCCTGCGTCAAAAATACCGGGAGTATAGAGAGTACACACCGAACCTGCTTCACAAACAATACTATCCTGATACAGTGGAGAACTGACCATTACATTGACACGTTTGGAATATGATTTCCCGTCGGTACGAAAGACTCTGATATCAACAGGATGACTGCCGGTATCATTCCATGAAAAATAAAAGGTATAATCCTGAGCACCAGGCCGGATAATTTTTTTTGATCCGGACAACCATAAACGATTACTGTCTGTCGAAACAATAAACGAATCGATCTGTTCCCATACAGTTACATAGACGGAAAGCGATTCTGTTGAAAAAATGGAACATGTATCATTTAATCTGATCGACGATTTCGACTGTTCAATTTTTACATCAATATTATCCTTGTTTTCAAATGGATTGTAATCGTTGACACATGAAACAAGTAACATTATTAGAATCCCTGCAATAACAGGAAATTTTCTCATACTATCTCCTTAAAAGGTAAAGGACCAGACAAAACCAGTCAAGCCGAGCAATAAACCGGCACATGAACATGCAGAATACACAATATTTTCATTTCGTTTGTCACGCGCCTTCTTCCAGTCACTATTGCTGTTAATGCGTAAATTTAAGTCATTATTATTCCGTAAAGGTTCAAAGTCCTGCTCTGCTTCATACGCCTGCCATGAGAAATAACCCGTACATGCGACACCCGCCACAAGAACTGCCAGCCCGGTATACCTGAACACACTTCGTTTCTTCGCCAGAGGATCTCTCAATATGTCAACAGGAACACCATCTACCGATGCATCTTTCATGTCAAGGACATAACTAAACGGCTCGGTCGTTTCAATAGTGGTTCCTTCAAGCATGAAGTTACCCTTTCCGTTATCACGCAGTATTGATGAACTTATTCTGATAAATTTGGTATCTGATTTAATCCCATAGACTGAATAAAAAACGTTACAGTGTTCCAGCGATGTACCAATACCACCGGAATGTATGTATATTCCATTCCAGTCAAACGGGTTGGGAATACTTGCAGCTACCTTATTGTAAAGAGTATCGAATTCAGATGTGAAAACAACTGGTTTTGCCTGAGTACCCAGAGCAACAAGTTTCCCCTGGACATGCAATCCTGAAAAATCCCTGAATAATAAAACAACACCGGCTTCTATAGTGACCGTTTGATCAGCCGGTACTTCGATATCAGCAGCAACAAAATACGGTTTTCCGATATCCCGCAGCAGTTTTGGCAGCGGCCCGGTCAGCGTATCAGCTATTGCATTTTGTCCAATAGCTGAAAGAACATATAAAAGCATTATAGCAACAATTTTTCTTTTAACCATTTATTGATCCTTTACAGATGCATACACTTTTCCCATTCGAATACGTTCCTCACGTTCAACTTTTATGTATTCATGTGATGTATTGCCGGATAATGCCGCCCTTACATCACGCCATTTATCCAGAGCATCCTTATATGTATCCTCACCAGGCATATTGTCAAACACCCTGCTTGCACACAATGCTCTTACGTAACTGGCTTCGCGATTGAGATCATCATAGGTGAGCAGTTCTTTCGGAGCACTTACAGCAGCATTAACAGACGACAATGCCTGTTCAATATCACCCCGTGAAAGTGCCTGATTTGCCCGCGCAAGATGAAATTCGGCATCATTGACAAAGTGATCTGATAGAAATTTTCCGGTTGCTTCCGGATTTTTAAGTTTAAGATAGGAACGCAAAATGAACACGGCATTCTTCTTATTTGTTGTAACCTCTGAAGGAAGATCATTATAGACAGATACGAGCTCTCTGTATCGCCCTGCTGTAAAAAACGCTGCAGGAACACTTGACTTATCTGGAATTCCAAGCTCCATCTGCAACTGCTCAAGCTGCGATAGTTTTTTTGCAGGTACCGCTGTCATCGGAGGGTTACTCTGGACCGGTTCCTTTGGAGCAGGAGCTTTAAGTACAACCTGAGCCGGCTTTTTCAAAGGTTTTACAGGTTCCTTTTTTGTAACAATTGCCTTTGGCGTAGTATCTGCAGCTGCTTTATCAGGTTTCATTACTCCAGAGCCGACACCAGTATCCTTGTTTGAGATATCCGGTACCACAGCGGTAATAGCCGTCTTCACAGTATCTGCAGTAATTGTATCTGATACCGAAGGTGTAGCAGACTTTTTTTTAAGCACTGCAGTTGTAAATGCCAGTACAGCCAGAACAACGGCAATCGCGGTTATCAGCATATAGGGAGTTCGCTTGTGAAACGCAACAGGACGCCGCCGTGTACCGGAATGCATGTACTTAAAAATATGATGCTGAGGATCACTGACGCCAAGCTTTTGCCCTATTGCCGTAAGTGCATCACTAAACTCAGATGCATCAGCGATTCTGTGTGCAGGATCAAGAGACATTGACTTATGAATTATCTTTACAAGTTGCGACGGTGCATCAAGATGATACTCTTTCAGAGACCGGTACTGATTTTTTGATTTCTGAGCGAGAAGCGCCGTTACGTTGGTTTCCGGAAATGCAAGATGGCCGCATAACGCTTCATAAAGTGTTACGCCCAGAGAATAAATATCCGTGCGTACATCAAGTTTTCCGGAATTCATCTGTTCCGGTGACAGATACTGAAGCGTACCAAGCACATTGCCGTCAATGGTATGAAATGATGCATCAAGCGGTCGGGCAATGCCGAAATCCATGATCTTCACCGCACCATCATTACAGAACATGATATTGCATGGTTTTAAATCACGATGAATCACGCCATGATAATTGACACCGTACAACTGATATTCATGATTATGTGCGAATGTTAATCCCCGGCATATGCATATTCCTGCAGCTACAACGACTGATGGCGGCAGCGGGCCGCGCTCCTGTATCAGCATGTCAAGAGTTACACCGTTTAGACGTTCCATTTCGATGTATGGCAGATGATGCCACACGCCAACGCTATGAATCTCGACAATATTAGGGTGATTCAGTTTTGCACAAATTTTGATTTCTGTATGAAACCGCTCAAGACTATCCTTCCCGGCTGACGGGTGCATCAGTTTTACCGCTTTAAAAACCTCAAGCTGTCCATTCCATATCTCGTATACATTGGCCATTCCCCCATGCCCCAAAATACGGGTAACAACACCGGAACCAAGCGGAACCGGTTGAGTTCCATCGGGAATATCGGTAAGGGGTGGAGTGTTAAAAACCTGATTCAAAAAAGCACCTCTCGGTAGATTGCCTCTAACCGCAAAAAAATGACCAGACAGGGTTCCATCAGATATATGGTATATTAAATGTACTTTGAAAAAAAGAGTATTGTGATGCTATCGAGGTTAATATGTTGTTATGATACTGCATAACGGCAGCTCGAAAATCCCCCCGGAGAGAGCCTCACTCCCCGCCCCTAATATCGTTAATTTAAGATTGACACATAAGACTCGCCCCCTAAATTCCCCGCAGGGGGACTTGAAGAAATAGGCCAAACAAGCTATTCAGCTCTCAAAGTCCCCCTGCGGGGGATTTAGGGGGCGAGCAACCGGCACAGCTGCAACATGTCCGGGTAGAAATGGGTGATTTCTCACCCAAAGCCCCCACAGATCCGTACGAGCCCAATTAAGGCATACGGTTCCTCAGTGTTATGGTTTCGCTATGTGACGTAAGAATGAACTATC
>JAEWVR010000019.1 GCA_023459055.1 Fibrobacterota bacterium | reverse complement strand
TCAGACCACCTGACCTAGTGTTTTTTGCTGAGTCGTACATGTAAAGCAAAACAGCCGTCAAGTCTAATACCATCAACGTTAATTAAGTTTTGGACAACAACACCCAACAGATACTATATTTTTTATACGGATTTTGCAGTGATACCATCTATAAAGTCGGAGTAATGTATGCCCCAGATTCACCTGCCAATCTTTCCGATGGGTTGTAATGACATAAATTCACACATCGCCTTTGAAGAGCGTGATGATACTATTACCTATTTCTATGGCGCTCATCCTGTCTTCACTCATCATAAAGATGACCTTCGTTCATTTAGAATGTATACAAGCCAACTTATTGTCAATGGTTCCGTCACAGGAGCCCAGATTCAACGGGCATTTGGATTATCTCCAGTAACGGTAAAGAGATATGTTAGGCAGTTTCGGGAAAAAGGGATAAATTCTTTTTTTGCACCAAAAGTGCATAGAGGTGCAACGGTTTTAACGGCTGATGTTTTAAAAAAAGCTCAGGAGTTATTTGATGAGGGTTTATCACGCAATGAAGTTTCAGAAAAATTAGGTGTGAAATCTGACACGATTAGAAAAGCAATTGCCGCAAAGAAGCTTCATGTAAACGAACAATTAAAAAAAACTCTGTAAATAGTGGTGCCCTGCAGCTCCCCGTGACCCCAGTAACTCGTAGTCTGCGAAATACTCTTGATGCGTGTTCCCCTATAGGAATGGGTGCAACAAATGTGCTTGACAGAGTTTGTGCCCGTTTTGGCCTGATAGACGGTGTTGATACTGAGTTTGGCCACCATTGTGATGTTGAAAATGCTGGTGTATTGTTTTCTCTGGCGGCACTGCTAAGCAATGGTTTATTAGATTCCATTGAAGAACATTTTAAGTTTCCACAAGGTTATTATACGCTTCCGCAGATTTTTCTTGTTATTGCATTTCTTGCACTATGCCGTGTAAAAACATTTGAACAACTTCGCTATAGCACACCTGGAGAATGGGGAAAGATTCTTGGAATAGACCGCATACCGGAGGTTAAAACGTTACGAAAGAAAGTTGAGTTCTTAGCAGAACAAAGAAAAACTGAGAGCTGGAGTGCGATGCTTTCTAAGAAGTGGATGAATGCTGATGTTAAAAGTGCTGGTGTGTTATGTGTTGATGGGCATACGCGCGTTTATCATGGAAGTGCGACGAAACTTCCTCGTCACTATGTCGCGCGTGAGAAGTTGTGTTTGCGCGCAACGGTTGACTATTGGGTAAATGCGATGGATGGGAAACCTTTTTTCTGCGTAAGTGTGGCTGTTAATGATGGTTTACTTGCTGTACTGAGAAGAGAAATAATACCTGTCTTACTAAAAGATGTGCCCTCTCAACCAAGTCCAGAAGAGCTTGGTGCTAATCCACACCTTCATCGTTTTACCGTAATTTTTGATCGTGAGGGATACAGTCCTGCCTTTATGTCTGAAATGAAAAATCAACGAATTGCAATAATCACCTACCATAAGTTTCCTAAAGACACCTGGGATAAAGAAGAGTTTTCAGAGTATACAAGTATTGACAAAGTTACAGGTATGTCAAAAACGATTGTACTGGCAGAGCGAGGTTCGAAATTATCAAATGGATTATGGGTACGAGAGATACGGTGCTTAAAAAAAGAGGATCACCAGACTTCGATGCTGTCAACTGACTATATCTCTGACTTGTTAACTATTGCAATTGAATTATTCTCAAGATGGTCTCAGGAAAACTACTTTAAATATATGAGAGAGAATTATAATTTAGATAGGTTATTGGACTATTCAACGGAGCAAATTCCTGAGACTACAAAGGTGGTAAATCCAGCCTATAGAGCTTTGACAACTACGATTAAAGCAACGACATCAAAATTGACACGTTTAAAGGCTGTTTTCTGTGACATTGAGTTTACGGGAGAACTCGAACCAGGTGAAGTTGAGTCGTATGCTCAAAAGAAAGCAGATCTTCGCCATACTATCGAAGGGCTGGCAAATAATCTAATTGAGCTTAAAAATAATCGTAAAGAGCTATCAAGTCACATACAAGTAAAGGATCTTCCCCCGGATCAACAATTTAAAGCGCTGAGTGTTGAAAGTAAACACCTCGTTGACACAATAAAAATGATAGCATATCGTTCTGAGTGTGCATTAGTGGAAACATTACGAGAATATTTATCTGATAGTGAAGATGCAAGAATGCTGATTAAAAGGATTTTTACTTCAAATGCAGAATTGATTCCTGACAAAGAAAAAAATACACTAACAGTTATTTTGCCACATCAGGCCTGCAAATCACAAGATATGGCGATTAAAAAACTATGTGACGAACTCAACGAAACGGAGGTCACCTTTCCTGGAACTGATATGCGTATGATCTACAGTATTACTACGTGTAAAGACGACCCATAAATCAGTCTGCGGCAAATTTGGTGTCAACTAAAAATCCAGATAGGTCAGGTGGTCTGAATATATACTTATGATGTACTGGGTAATATTAAGTCTGTTGTGTTACCGAATGGGAAAACAATTGAATACATTGTTGATGACAAAAACAGAAGGATCGGAAAAAAGGTTAATGGTGTTCTTGTTAAAAAATGGGTCTACGATGGTCTGTTAAAACCAGCTCTCGAATACGATGGTCAGAACAATGTAGTTGCCCGGTATGTTTACGGAACACAAATTAATGTTCCGGAATACATGGTGAAAAATGGCGAAACCTTCCGATTGATAACCGATCATCTTGGGAGTGTCCGTGCGGTTGTAAAAAGTAACACCGGTGAAATCGTCCAAAGAATTGACTATGATGAGTACGGTATAGTATTATCAGATAACAACCCCGGATTTACTCCATTTGGATTTGCCGGAGGGTTGTATGATTCAGAAACAGGTTTTGTACGATTTGGCGTACGTGATTATGATGCTTTTGCAGAGAGGTGGACAAGTAAGGATCCGATCGGGTTTGAGGGTGGAGATGTAAATCTTTACCGATATGTAAGTAGTGATCCTGTCAATTTTGTTGATCCTGAGGGGGAAAATGCGACTCTTGTACAGCAGGTTGTCACTGTAGGTCCTGTTGCAGCAGCAATATTTGCTCCTGAAATAGTGATTACTGTCGTAATTGTTGGATCAGCGATTTATGTCGGGTATGAAATTTGTGAATTAGTGGATAATTATTTAGAAAGATCGAAAAATGATATAAATGCAAGACCGGGTCAGAAAAAACAAGGTAGAGAAATGAAAGAGAAAAAGAAAAATGAAAATTGGAAACAGCGCAATCCTCCAAAACCACTAAAAAGTCATACGCCTGGCCGTGACCATAGAAAATACAAATGATCTAAATGGGGTGTTAATGCAAAAAACTAAACGAACTGGTCTTAGAATCAGAACCAATAAAGTGGATCCTGAAGTTGCTTTGGCTGTGCTGAGATTTGCAAAGTGGTTGAGGATGTATTATGTTTTTCCGATTCGTGTGCCCATCTATTTGTATCCTGAAGAAAAAATCTATGCAAAAGATGGAGATTTATGTTACTCAATTTTTTTCGAACCTTTTAATAAAAATTGTGAACCGTATATTAAAGTTGCGACTGGAGATTTTTTAATTAAAAAGAAGGAAATTGGAAGAGATAATGCGCTTGCAGGCATTTTGTCTTCAATTGCATATCAATTACAGTTTTATTTTTGCTGGTGTAAAGGGAAGAAAAACTCTGCTGCTCAGGCACGATCAAAATCCATCACTATGATTAATAAATATTCGTTGACAGTAGATCATCCTTAGAAATATACTCCAAAAAAATCCCAACAAACGATTTACCCCCTTTGGATTCGCCGGAGGGTTGTATGATTCAGAAACAGGTTTTGTACGATTTGGCGTACGTGATTATGATGCTTTTGCAGGGCGGTGGACAAGTAAAGACCCAATAGGGTTTGAGGGTGGGGATGCGAATTTATACCGGTATGTAAATAGTGATCCTGTCAATTTTATGGATCCAGAGGGCAAACTTGCAATTGTCATTCTCATTCCTTTAGTAATAGGTGAAAAAGCGATAGAGGCTGGAATTGGTATAATAGTTGGTGCAATAATTGGTGACAAAATTGCTGATATTTGTAAGTTAGCTGACGATGAGGCAATCAAACAAGAAGGCGAGCATACTAAGAATGCAAGACCAAGTACAGAGGAAAAACATCAAAAGGGTCAAGCCAGGAAAAAGAAAGATAAAAGGGGAGAGAAAGGCGATGCAAGAAGACCTTATTGATAAAACAACATATTGACAATGAAAACGTCTGTCAGGTTGATGTATATTTGTATATAATTTATAATTTAAAAAAAGGCAATGAAATATGGCTATTCGATTAAAACGTTACCATACTAACTATTCGCTAATTTCTATTCAACGAAATGGAAAAATAGATGAGAATATTTTATATGGATTTGTTTTTGGCTATAGTAAAAATCTTGTACTAATTTTAAAAAAATATGACTTTTACCTTGACGGTTTTAAAATAATCCGTATGGAGGATATTATAAAAGTAGAAACTAATGAAACTATCAAATTTCAGGAAAAGATACTGAAAAATGATGGAGATATAAATAAAATAAGAGTGCCTTGTAAAATTGATATGCATGACATGTATACTGTGCTATCTGATCTTAAAGATAAATGTGTGATTGTTAATGTCCAAATAGAAGGACCAAAAATCGAACAATTTCTTATTGGCTCTTTATTAGATGTAAATGGCGAGACCATAAAAATGAGGCACTTTGATGGAACTGGTAAATGGGTTAAAAAAGTGTTTGAGCTTAAAATTAAGGATATAACGACTATAGAATTTAGTACAAATTATATCAATCGGTATAAAAAGTATATTAAACTGTAAGTGATGAGTTGCACCAGAGCAACGTAAACGCTCGACCAACCCACGATTTTTTCTAGACCCGGTAAAACATATTACTCCTACGCTACGATACAAATTACAACATAGGAGCAATAATGGGCAAGCACTGTAGAAATGAGATCGCGTCTGACAAGTTGTCGACTGGATAGATATCAACACCGTCAGCTACAGAGGCTTCCATTGCATTCTCCCGCGGGACGAGCATCTTTTTAATTCCCATCTCCCGTGCCCTGATCGCCATCGAGAGTGCCCCTTTTACTTTTTTTACGGAACCATCAAGAGACAGTTCGCCAATGATTGTGTAAAGGTCGATTGATTTAATAGAAACCTGACCGGATGTCATGAGAATACCGATAGCAATTGGCAGGTCGAATGCAGATCCCTCTTTTTTCATATCGGCGGGTGCCATATTGATCGTGATTTTACCAAGCGGGAACTCATAGCCACAGTTTTTCATTGCGGACAGCACCCGTTCCTTTGACTCACGAACCGCTCCGTCGGGCAGACCGACAATCGTAAAACTCGGGATCATTTCAGTAAGATCCGATTCAATTGTAATTTCGAATGCATCAATTCCCAGAACTGCCATAGAGCGAAGTTTTGCCAACATACGCGGACTCCTCATCATTTTGCATAAAACGGTATTTTTTTAATCAATTTGCAGAATCTTCACATCCAGATTCATGCGGAATTAACTGTAATATAGTTTTTAGCAGCAGAAATTCAAGAGGGTTTACCCGGATTTTTTACAGTCTTCATTCTTAAACTCCGCGCGCTCCGCGTCTCCGCGTGAGAAACGCTTCACGTTATACTCCAATTCCCGCTATCAACCGGCACCTCCGTCCATCATACGAATTACTATCGACTTTTTTAGTTATTAAGATACAATAGTATAGATACACAGCTGTTAGTGCAGGGCACACTTCCTGTTTAGAAGTTATTTGTTTGAATGGAAAATAGTTTGACTGAAAATGACAAAGATCTCAGCGTAGCGAGGAAGATCCAGCTTGCTATGGTTCCTCATACTATTCCTGCTATTGATGGGCTGGATATCGACTCCATGTTTATGCCATGCAACGCACTTGGTGGTGATCTTTTTGATATTATTCACATCTCCAAAGATATTCTTGCCTTTCTTATCTATGATGTAAGCGGGTATGGGGTTACATCAACGCTGATCTCTGCTATGGCAAAGGTCTGCTTTTCCAAACATATCCGCAACATCCAGTCGCCACGGGCTGTCCTTGAGCGGGTGAATATGGAAATAATCCGTGATGTTCCGGCTGAATTTCATTTCACCGCATTTTTAGGCTACCTTGATCTTCATGATAATAAACTGACCTATGGAAATGCAGGGCATATTTATCCTGTCGTTTATCGCAAAAAGGATGCTACGCTTATTCCGTTGAAAGGAACAGGGACGTTTATCGGTGTTTTTGAAAATGGTTTCTACGATGAACAGAGTATCTATCTTAGTCCGGGTGATTGTCTTTTGATGTTTACCGACGGCATTTACCAACTCTATGCCGATAATGTCCAGATTGCACGAAAAATGTTTGAGAAACATGCACTTGATGAATTAAACAATGGAACACAT
Organism: Fibrobacterota bacterium; assembly: GCA_023459055.1. Lineage (GTDB taxonomy): Bacteria > Fibrobacterota > Chitinivibrionia > Chitinivibrionales > Chitinispirillaceae > JAAZBG01. The sequence continues at coordinate 95,978 of JAEWVR010000019.1, read as the reverse complement.
AATAAATTACTGGATTCATTAAGAGAAAAATACTCGAAATGTGTCGAACAGGAGGCAGTGCGGGATGATGTTACCGCGGTGGCAATTGAAGTTCTTACTCAGTCAAGAAAGAACCAGATCAAGGAACAGCTTGGCTTTGATACCGGTGACCCTGTGTATCTTCAGTTTATAAGTTACTTTGAGGAGATGGATAGTGCGATCGGTGTCATTCTGAGTACGCTTGATGTTTACGGGTACCCTGATGAAGCAATCCGGAAAATGAAAATTACATTGACAGAACTAATAGTAAATGCGATATTACATGGTCATAAGCGTGATTATACCAAAAAAGTCACCATCGGTCATGTAATCTCACGTGTAAAGGCTGAGATTGCAATCATGGATGAGGGGCCGGGGTATGATCCGAATGCGTTGCCGGATCCGACACTTCCTGAAAATCTCGAAAGGGATTGTGGACGCGGATTGTTCATTGTCCGTCACTATGTTGATGAAATAGACTTTAATGAGCGGGGCAACAGAATCAGAATTGTTAAGAAATTCTCAATAAGCGAGACCTGATGTCACCTCTGAAAATCGGTATTGCAGGATATATGGGTTCCGGAAAATCATCCTGTATAAAGTTGCTTGAATTACCATCCTTACTAAGCTTAGATGCAGATCAAATTGCAAAATCACTGATGCTTGAAAGTACAGAGATCAAACTGGAATTAAAAAAAACATTTGGTGAAAATGTTTGCCCTGATCAATCTATCGATTTTACCTTGCTCGGATCAATTGTTTTTAACTCACCCGTTGCACTTAAAAAGCTTAATACCATAGTTCATCCGCCGTTGCTTCAGCATTTGTATCACCATATGACTAAATCCTATGCCCCTGCGATTCGATGTGTCCTTCTTGATGCCGCGTTGATTCCATTATGGAAGATTGAGCCCTGGTTTGATCTGCTTATCTGGGTTGATGCTCCGACAGAGTTGCGTTTGGAGCGGCTTTTTAAGCGGTCGCAAGGTGTACTTTCAAAGAATGATCTTCAGAAACGAATTACCGAACAGGAAACACTATTCAAAAAATCAAATGGTTACATGTGGATCGATATACTAAACAATGGTTCTATCGACGACCTTAAGTCCAAATGCACTCATGTAAAGGAACTATTGGAAGCAAAAATCTCCGCCTCATCTTAAACCTCTTCCTCAACCTCAACCTCAACCTTCCTTCTTCTTCCTTTCCTTCTTCTCTTCCTTATCTTCCTTTCCTTCCTTTCCCCCTGCCCATTTGTTATTTTTCAACATATGCTAAAAGAACACTCATCATTTGTTAAACAGTCTATTGCTGTTCTGGATTGCGTACTGATTGCACTGGCGTTTTATATCGGGTACACAGTCTCACACCTGTACCGACCACTTGGTCCGATTACGAACTATCTGTTTATACTTATAGGATTGCTGATTTTTTATCTCTATTTTGCCTGGACTCGTCAACTTTTTTCCATTTTGAATTTTAACTGGATGGACCGGTTATTCAGGCGGATAGTGATGATCTTTTTAAGTGCATGTATACTTGGTGCTGCGTTAATGTACCTGGTTCCCGATAGCTATAACAGTCGTTACCTGTACCTGATATTCAGTGTTATTGCATTTGTTTTTATCGCAGCTGAAAAGATGCTGATAAAATCGATTATCTGGAAACTGCGCAGAAATAATAAAAATATCACTCCGATTCTTATTCTCGGGCGGGGACGGGGAGCGTCACAGGTATACCAGGAGATCAGTTGTCATCCTGAGTGGGGACTTCGTGTTGTTGAAAAATTTGATATTTCGATATCGCCGCCTGAGTTTGAAGAATACCTGAAAACCGCATACATCGAAGAGGTTTTTATCTGTGTGCCACGGAAGTTGACAAAAGATGGGGTTTCAATTGATACGTTTCTTCAGATCTGTGAAGAGATGGGTAGGCCGGCCCGTGTATTTATGAATATTTCCGGTGCGACATTGTTTGCACGTTGGGAATATCACCGGTTTCTTGACAGACCGACACTTCTCTCGCATACCGTGGAACTTGATCCCGATCAGCTTGTCTTTAAGCGTATTTTTGATCTTGCAGGTGGTTTTGCCGGCGTTGGAATTCTTCTTTTTCTTTATCCCTGGCTTGCACTCGCCATAAAACTGACATCCAGCGGTCCGGTATTTTTTAAGCAGGTACGTGTCGGGAAAAACGGCAAACGGTTTATTATTTACAAATTCAGATCAATGTGTAATGATGCAGAGGCGAAGAAAAAAGAGCTTGCAAAATTCAATCAGTGTGATGGTGCGGTGTTTAAAATGAAGGATGATCCGCGTGTGACAACAATCGGCAAGTTCATGCGGAAATTGAGTCTTGATGAACTGCCGCAGTTTATCAATGTTATCAAAGGTGAAATGTCACTTGTCGGAACAAGGCCTCCGACACCCGATGAGGTATCAAAATATCAGAAGTGGCATCACCGCAGAATAAGCATTAAACCGGGTATTACCGGTATGTGGCAGGTCAGTGGCAGAAACCGTATCACAAACTTTGATGAAATTGTTAAGCTTGATCTGAAATATATTGACCACTGGAGCATCTGGAAAGATGTAAAGATTATTATTAAAACTGTACTGGTGCTGTTTGAACGCGACAGCGCGTATTGATTATTCCTGCACCATGGTTTTTCGTCTATTGACAATGTTTTAATACCCCATATCGATTCGGCAGTGTTGAAACTGTTTGAATGAACAGGATTCTGGTAATGAAAAGAATAATGATTATTATTGTGTCTGTCGTGGCGACGCTTGCTGCTGAGACTGTGCAGAACGCAAACTGGCGGTATCCATACTATCTTATGGCCAGAGATGCTCTTGCAGCAGAAAAAAGTTCAGTGAGTGATATGTTTCATGATGGTATCAGTGGTGTATCTCTTTTTGACAAATCAATGTGGCCTGATAGTGTAAAAATGAGCCATAATCACTGGTACTTTGAACCACAGTTTTCAAGTGGTGGTTATTACAATGATCCTGTACTTGGTAATGAAGCTCCTCTGGAAATAGCGTTTCTCAATAGTATCGTTTATCACAATGTTCTTGTTCGTCAAACCTTGCATGTTGATAAGGCCTATGATTACGATGGATTTTATCCCGCACATCCGGACCGCATTGTACGCGGGCGCATTGAAGAGGCATTCTTGCAGGCAAACTGGAAACATGGAATGTTTCGTCTTGGAAGAACAGAACGGAACTGGGGTCCGTTTGCAGACCGCAGTCTTTTTCTTTCGTCAATTCCTTATACCTATGATGCATTTGAGTGGCAGCTCTATTCGCGGATTTTTGAATTCAGGCATCTCTTTACAGCGTTCCCGTTGAAACATTCAGAATGGGATGCACAAGGTGAAATTAATCGTTATTTTACTGCACATGTGTTGAATATCATGCCGGCAAAATGGTTGACTTTTGGCATTTTTGAGAGTCTTCTTTTTACCCGTCATGGTGGATTTCCCGATTTCTCATACGTTAACCCGTTTTCGATTTATTCGGTTATCAATACCAACATGGAAGGTGATGGCAATCTGATGATCGGAGTGCAATGGGATATCAAACCGTTCACTGAGAATATCGCGTTCAAGGGGCAGGTTGTCTGGGATGATTTTCAGGTTGACAATGAGGTTGTTACTGATAAGGAACCTGCGCACTGGGGGATGGATATGGGGCTTTACTGGCGCAATCCGGTACCTTTGCAGCTTGAGAATTCGGTTAAGCTGGAGTACAATTACCGTTCCAAATGGCTCTATACGGTTCCGGATGCAAATACACTCAATGGTGAACGATATACGTATCTTGGGAAAAGTCTTGGATTTGCGCAGAATGATGGTTTTGATATAAATGCAGGTTATACAGTAATCGGGAAAAATTACTGGGCTGCATCACTGCATGGCGGCTATGGTATTAAAGGAGAAAATTCACCATTAAGTAAATGGAATGATCTTCAGCACACTCACGGATTACCCTATGAAGATGCTGTCACAACAGAGATTCGTACGGCAACTATAGGGTTGACCGTTAACGGATACTTCAGGGATTATGTCAATATAGCTTTGACTTTTGACAATGTGTTTACAAAAAGTGAAATAAACGGTGTGAAGGACAGTGATTACGAGCCACGTATCAATGCAACAGTAACACTTCATTACAGCGACCTTATCATCAAACTGCCGGATTAACAGATGCATAACGATACTGATAATATTCAAAAATTCCCTGTTCAGAAAGAGCTCCTCAGGATACCTCCTGAAGCGCGTGCGGTACATAATGGGATTGTGCGTGCGTTGGAGTCCATGGAAAACGGCAATGCGCAGTCATGTCTTGCTGACGATTTCAAGCTGAGCTATTTTAGGGTGTTTGAGCTGTTTGAACAATATCAGCAGATGGTGATACAGCATAATAATTATAAAGTCAGCTGCAAGCGGGGCTGTGCATATTGCTGCAACCACTGGGTTGAGGATGTCAACTCATTTGAAGCAGCGATTATTGCTGAGTATCTTAGGAAATATTTTCCTGACAGCATTGAAAAGATTGTTGCTCAATGTATTGAGGACGAAGCGATTTTGAATAATATCGAGAAGCTGACTATTGACAGAATGAGCGATATCGATGATACTGGTACTATTGATTATATTGATCTCGTATTATCCGTTTTTTATCAGATGAACCGTACCTGTCCGCTGCTTTCAGAAAACGGTGCGTGCAGTATTTACAAGGTGCGTCCGCTTACCTGCAGAATATATATGAGCTTTTCCGAGAATGCACTATGTGCTCCGGAATATCAGGAAACAGATGATATACCTACCTATTTGTTAAACCTTGACGAAAACGCAAGCGAGATACTTGACAGGTTACATTTCCGGTATCAGCGCTTTCCTGAGGAGACCGGGTTACGGTCGATGCTTGTGAAGTATTTGACAGAAGATACGTAATCCGGTAAAAAACACTTAGTGCTGTTTATTTTCCTTCGAACTGACGGAACGAATCAACATTTGACAAACACGTATTCACCTGGTTGATCTGTACATATACTTTTTCCTGTTCACTTTCATATATGATAGAATGCTACTATACAGAAAAACCTTTTTTATCTGTTTTTCGCATGCAGTGGATACAACTGAATACACGAATAACCTGTAGCGATTGATTGGCGTGATATATAAAAGATATATTTACCATTAATACTATGGTCATTCCTAAAAGTATCAAACACATATTAAAGGACTGTAATTATGATTACAATAAGAACAGTATTGTTTTTTTGCTTATGTTTACTTATAGCTTCTGTTCACTCAGCTCCAATGGTTCCTATAAAACTGGAGAATCTTACTGGTACTGTAAGTTCTATCTATGAGGGTGATTTTTGCTCCGTTTGGGGAAAAGCAGAGGGTGTTTGCTCATCAAAGCCCGGATATGAAATCATCCTGAAGAATGTTGATTATGAAGTAATCCAGGGACCAAACTATCCCGATTATGAAAAAGGAATAACTCATCACAAAGATTCATTTTTAATTTACTCTACAGACACGCTTTTTCGTACCCTTGTTGGAAAAACTATATCGATTTCTAAATACTACCTTAGTGGTGATGAATTCTCACTACACCCGTCAATTGAGGCACTCAAAATTGCAAGTGCGATATCGATTAAGAACACATCAATGCGTTCTGTCTGTCAAAAACAGCAGTATGGGGTATCGATCCAACATGGATTGAGTAAAAAAGAGATTCACAATTACAAAATGCTATTGATTAATGGACGATCCGGCGGTGTATCAAGTTACCAGAATGCTATCAAACCAAAAAGTATACCTAAGTAAATGGTTGTTTTTCGTAAATTGCCATTTCCCTGATGTAACAATTATCGAACCGTCGTATACACGATCCCGAAGTAATCAGGATCGTGTATAATGTTGGAGGGTACAATGGATTCTTTAGTACTTGAAAAATTTTACAATCTTTGAAGTACTTATTTATTGAGGAAGAATGGTGATCTTTTTAGACTCCCAAATCGCTGAATCTCCTACTCTGCTGCTGGTAGTAAGGCCATCCATATAATCCCCGGTACTTTTGATCAATCCTGAATAATAACCGATACCATCGGGATATGTAATTTTGAAGTTGATAGAATCCCCTTTAATAGTACCTGTAATTGGACCGTTACTGTGAGTTGACCAGTATGAATACCCTGTAATAGATGTCCCTGTCTGTGTCAATTCGATTGTACCTGAATGATTATTGGATTGTGAAATATTCCAATTACCGGAAATATCATATGCCATTGTATCATCATCAAAAACGCCGATTACATTAATAGCACCTTTGACCTTTCTGAGCTTAATAACGACATCGGTAACTTTATTTGAGATGACATCTGCATATGTTTCACCACTGTAAACAATAGTCATATTTTTATCATAAATACTAATAACGATATGCAGGTTCTGAGCTGAAGGAATGTTTTCAACAGTCCCATAAACCCGATCTTTTTCAATGGTAAGTACCTTGGTGATAGTATCAAGACCTGGTTTGGATATAGTTACAACACCTTTTGATATCGAATCGCAATCAGGTAAAGCTAACGACAATGATATACTATTATCTTTTGTGAAATTAGAATGAATTGGGTTATTATTATCGGAACAACTTCCCAAAAATAGCACAGATAGTACAACAATACTAAAAGATAAAAGTTTTTTTAACATAAAAGTACTCCCGTGGAAAATAACTGAGATGAGAAATTTCAGAAAGCTGAAAGACCTACTTTTCAAATAATATACAATGTGATGAGTACCTATTCATTTAAAAATTTCTACATTATATATAAATGTGTTCACTAACAGAAAACACTCAATCATCACTGTACCGATGGCAGAACTTCCGTAATAACGAACCATGCAGTGTCACGGTTCACGATTCACGGATAACACTTTCCCTTTCCATTGTCGGGTTATATTTTATTAGAAACAGGTAGGGCTTATCACGCTGCAAGTTATAATATGTATATAATACAAAGACTTGTAAGTGAACATGCCAGAAAGGCACCTTCTGTAACTTGAATGAACAGGAGTAGTATATATGGATAGAACTGCAAAAAGAATCAGATACCTTGTTTTTCTCTGGATAGTTTATGTGGCGCTGGATAGTCTCGGTACTGCATTTCGTCCTTTTTATGGTAAAAAATTTGGTGCACCGGCAATACATCTTTTCCGTGGCGTATCAATTATTCGCGGACTGGTAGTATTTGGTATCGCAGTATTAAATTATGTTCTGATTGCTTATAAAGGCAAATCAATCAATTGAGGTTAACTATGGGTACAACAGTATATCTTGACAATAATGCAACAACGGCCATTGATCCTGAAGTGCTTGATGCAATGCAGCCGTTCTTTACAGAAAAATATGGTAATCCATCGAGTATTCACCGGTTTGGCGGACATGTAAAACGCTATGTGGAGAATGCCCGTGAGCAGGTCGCATCCCTGATTGGTGCATCACCGGATGAAGTCTTCTTTACAAGCTGCGGTTCAGAGAGTGACAATATGGCACTTAAAGGATTCGCAGAGGTACACGGGAGTAAAACAACGATTGTTACTTCTGCTGTTGAACATGCAGCTGTACTTTCAACAGCAAAATATCTGAAAGGCAACGGAGTAAGTGTTGTTGAGCTTGGGGTTGATTCAGAGGGAATGATTGATACATCGGTGTTTGAGTCGTTATCAATTACACCGGATACACTCGTGAGTCTGATGTGGGCAAATAACGAAACCGGAGTAATTTTCCCCATTGCGAAAATTGCTGCTGAAGTAAAAGCCCGTGGCGGGTATATGCATACTGATGCAGTTCAGGCAGTAGGGAAGGTTCCCATTGATGTGCAGAAAGATATGGTTGACATACTGGCTCTTAGTGGTCACAAACTTCATGCCCCCAAAGGAGTTGGTGCAATTTACATAAAGAAAGGCACCATGCTTGCACCGTTACTTCATGGCGGGCATCAGGAGCAGGGAGTCAGAGCCGGAACAGAAAATGTTGCATATATAGTGGGTCTTGGCAAAGCGTGTGAACTTGCAGCAAAGCACATTAATGAAGAAAATACAACAGTGCGTAAATTACGGGATAAACTCGAACATGCGCTTCTGGAAAAATGTACCGGTGCTAAATTGAATGGTCGTGTTGATGCTCGTTTACCAAATACGACAAATATCAGCTTTGAATTTATCGAAGGTGAAGCGATTCTGTTGCATCTTGATGAATCAGGTATTGCTGCATCATCCGGATCTGCCTGCACAACCGGTTCCCTTGAACCATCACATGTTATGCGTTCGATGGGTATACCATATACCTTTGCTCATAGTTCAACCCGTTTCTCTCTGAGCAGATTTACAACTGAGGCTGAGATTGATAAGGTTATAGCAGTGATGCCCGGTATTGTTGATAAATTAAGAAAAATTTCACCATACGTCAACAGGTAACGATTAATAATGAATTCATTACTACAGGATATAGAACGGTTAAAAAAAGAGAAGAATGCAGTTGTTCTCGCACATACCTATCAGCCGGGTGAAATTCAGGACGCCGCTGATTTTGTTGGTGATTCGTACGGTTTGAGTGTCGAGGCAACCAAAGTCAGTGCAGATGTTATTGTTTTCTGTGGTGTCCGGTTTATGGCAGAAACCGCTGCCATACTTAATCCGTCAAGAAAAGTCATTCTTGCTGAACCTGATGCCGGTTGTCCGATGGCGGATATGATTAACGAAGAGGAACTCAGGGAACTGAAGGAAAAGTACCCAGACTATATCGTTATGTGTTATGTCAATTCAACGGCTGAAATAAAGGCTCTTTCAGATGTTTGTTGCACAAGTTCAAATGCAGTTACCATTGCAAAGAAATTACCGCCGGATAAGGGGATCATTTTTGTACCTGATATGCATCTTGGATCAGTTGTTCAGGAACAGACCGGACGGAACATGTATTTATGGGATGGATTCTGTCCCACGCATCTGCGTATAATACCATCAATGATTGTTCGTGCAAGACAAAATTATCCTGATGCAATTATTATGATTCACCCTGAAGCCGAGCATGATTGTCGTATCCTTGCAGATAAGGTTTTGTCAACCGGGCAGATGTGCGAATTTGTAAAGAATAGCGATCATAGTGTGTTTGTTATTGCAACCGAGCTCGGAATAATGCATACACTTCGAAAAGAAAATCCTGATAAAACGTTTATTCCTCTCTCAGATGAGCTCTTATGTCCTAATATGAAAAAGGGGAAACTTGAAAATGTCAAACGTGCGCTTGAAGGAACGTATGGTGAGATAATAAAACTGGATAGTGATATTGCATCAAAGGCAATGGTCTCACTTAAAAAGATGCTTGAACTGAGCAAATAATTTTTTCCTGTATAGTGCATGGTCTAAACGTTAAACTAATAATACTACAGTTTTATGTTGATTTTCTTTTAATGGAGTATAACTGTGGCAGGGTATCTGGTTCCTGGTGATAATGATGTATTTACATTCAGTGGCAGATGTGATTTTACAACAATAAATCAGGTAGCGTTTGACTGGCCGGGAATAATCATTTCCTTTGGTTTTTCGGGTACGTCATGTGCGGCTGTTATTGATGGGCCATGTATGTTTGATCTTTTTATTGATAATCAATTTGTAAATACTGTCTGTGCGGTTACTGAAAAAGAGACAGTTCTTCTTGCTGATAAACTCAAAAATAAAACGCATTATGTCAAGCTTGTAAAACGAAATGAGTCACTCATCAAGCCAGTTGTTTTTCATGGTGTGATTATTGATAACAATGCAAAAATTTCCAAAATTACACAAAAAAACAGCAGAAAAATTGAATTTATTGGTGATTCTTATACTGTCGGGTATGCAAATGAGTATTCATCCCGTGAGTGTGAGAACGATGAGTCAGATTCGATTGTGTTTTCAATGACAAATGCCGGTAAATCATTTGGAAGTCTTATTGCCGAAATGTTTAATGCTGAGCGATATATTAATGCTATTTCCGGCAAAGGTATTGTCAGAAACTATGGCTGGTCTGATAAGGGAATGGAATTTTTAAAGTATTACGAGCGTACTCTTTTGACAAGTGTACATAATCCGGCAGTAAATGATGTGCTCTGGGATTATGCGTGGCATCCGGATGTTATCGTGATTGGACTTGGAATCAATGATTTTCAGGAAGATCCCCCGTATGCTGATGCGTTGCAATTTGATAGTAGTTATCAGAATTTTATCCTGTCGCTCAAAGCCAAACACCCTGGCGTGGAAATTATCTGTTGTGCAACTAAGATTAAACCTGCAGATACGCTTATCCCCAGAGTTCGTGCTATTGTTGAGTACTTCAGGGAAAAGGGAGATAATGGTGTATACTATTTCGAATATGAGACTGAAAATAATTCACTCTATGGACATCCATCTGCTAAAGATCATGAAAAAATAGCACATGAACTCAGTTCGCTTATTGGAACCGTTACCGGGTGGGTATAAAAAAATATAATTTCCTGTTTGCCATATAGAGTACATTAACTATATTGAAATTACGAGGCTTAACATAGTGAACTGCATTATGCAATCATCTTGTGGAAATCCTGGTAAATGCTGAGCCTTTTGTTGCATCAATACATTATCCGTTTAATGGTATCGCAACGTGATTTCTGTTTCAGATATAAATTGATATGAATCACCTATTACATAAGGATAGTTGATTTTTGAATATTGTAAGTTTATTTTAATTAATTCCTATTGATAATTGCAGGGTGTATCCGACCTTGTTGTATTACTACATTTAACTTTTCGTATTCGCAGATTAGTTAAAAACACCTGAATGTGGAGGATTATGTATGAATGTACATGATGTTTATGTTGTAGGAAAAGATGAAATTGCAGAACTGGAGAATGTAATCATGAATGAGTCAGGCGAGTCGCAGCATACACCTCAATCACCAATATTTTTTGGTACAAGTCCTGCAATGGTTGAGAGTATAGGGCATACTAAAATTGCTGCAAAAAAGGACTCGGTTGTATTGCTGCTTGGTGAGACGGGAACCGGTAAAAGTGTTATTGCTCGCTGGATTCATGATAACAGTTCACGAAAAGGCCGACCGTTTGTATCGCTTAACTGTTCATCACTTCGGGGAGATCTTCTACGCAGCGAGCTCTATGGGCATGCTCGCGGTGCGTTTACATCTGCAATCCGTGACAGAGCCGGGCTTATCGAGAGTGCTGATGGCGGTACATTGTTTCTTGATGAAATAGGAGAAATGGATCTGGGGGTTCAGGCTGAACTGCTCAAACTTATTGAGGAAAAATCATTCCGAAGAATTGGTGACGATCGTTTACGATATAGTAATTTCAGGTTGATATGCGCAACCAACCGTGATTTGATGGCTGCAATTGCAAGTGGATCTTTTCGTCTTGATCTGTTTTACCGGATCTGTGTGTTTCCTATCAATCTCCCGCCATTACGGAAAAGAAAAGAGGAACTGCCATCACTTATCGAGCATATTCTTAAGAGTCTCGGTTATACACAGTTTCCTTTACAAAACGATGTGCTTAATCTTCTGGTGCGAAATCACTGGCATGGGAATATCCGTGAATTAAAAAATGTTCTTGAACGGGCAATACTGCTTTCTGATGGCTCTGAATTGACAAGAGCAAATTTTTCCGCACCGGAACTTCCAGTAGGAAACGAATCAGAAACTGGATTTGATACCTGGGATCTTGCGGAATTGGAAAAACGCCATATTCTTGCAGCGCTTAAACATTTCAATGGCGATAAAAACAAGGCAAGCCTTGCTCTGGGAATATCGTTGAGTTCGCTGTATCGCAAAATTGAAACATATAATGTTACTGCGATCTGACGTGTCATACCTTTCCAGATTGTGTTTTATTTGTGTTGTGTATTGAATAACCGGTAAACGATTATCCGGTTTTTTGTATCACTCAGTAACCTTACACTTCAGTCTTCTAATAATCATCACTTTATAGTATATTCAATACAATAATATCTGCCAATTATGCAGATATCGTTCAATTTGTTATTAATCAATAACATGAAGCGTAGATTAGCTTAATAATGGGAAAATAGTCTGCATGATGTGTGCGCTGATCATTTCAAAAAAGACTCTCTTGAAATCAGTTTTTATTCAACTATTACTGCTAACAACGGTTTTTTCTCAACAGGCACTCAATTTCACAGTTACGCAACTTGATGGCTCTGCAAGTGTGCAACATTCAGAGCAATATCAGTGGAACAAGGTTGCTGCCGGTGACCACGTGAAGCCAGGTGACATATTTGAAACCGACTTTCAGACAAAACTACAACTATCATTAAATGGGACCATTGTTGTCCTGGGATCAAACACGAAAACATTGATTGACTACAAAAGCCGTGGTTTAGGGGATTCGATTAATACTGAAATCAGTGTGACGGTATTTTCCGGTGGGGCTTTGACAATATCAAGTCGCGGCTGTAAACTTAGAGTCTTTACTACCAATGCTGTTGCTGAAACTGATAGTGCGACATTGTCAACAGTTGCTGATGGCAAGACTGGAGAATCGGGTTTTCAGGTAATAAACGGTATTGTTAACGTTCGAAATATCACACAAAGTAAAGGAAAGATTCTGCGTTCCGGTCTTACCACAGTGGTATTACCCAATAAGGAACCAAGTGCCGCGTTATATCTGACAAACAGGCATGTCACCGTCCTGAAACATTTTTTTGGCGATGAATACATTCAGCTTCAGTTGGATCAGGCGGGAGTTAAACCTACAGAGGAAAAAGCGGGTAACAGATTGACAATATCAAAAAATCTGTCTGCCCGCGTACAATCACCGGCAAATGATGACATGTATAAGGTTCTCTTTGATGTTGAAAAGATCTATGGTAGTATTATTGATGATCAGGTGAATAAATACGGATTTTATAAACATTACTCCACAGTAAATAATGTCACAAGAAAAAAGGTACGGTTTACATTGGGCACATTACAGGGGACTGGTAATGATCAGACATATAGCGCTTACATGTTGACCGGTGCAATGAATTATAAATTTATCGATTTCGGACTACGCTTTGGTTTATACAGGGAACAGCTGGATCATGTTACTATGAACTTTTCAAGTGCTGAAGGCTTGCTTGATAAAATAGACCATTTTACACTTGGCTATTCCGCTGACAGTCTGTTTATCAACCTCGGTGGTATTAAGGACCTGACATATGGAAACGGTCTTGTTGTTGACAATTTCAGAAATTCACATAGTGGCACTATCTATCATACGGCTGGAGTGAATGCTCATGCACAGTTCAATAATGATGTATCAATAAAGGGTTATCTGGCTGATGTACTTAATCCATATGTAGGTGGTTTCTATCTGGGATATGAACCATCAAGCTATTATCTTGGTCTCGGGTATTATTTCGATCTTGATCAATACTACAAAATTGTCAATGATGATAACTATAAGTATAGTATTCCGGCATTCAGGGATACTATCAAACCGGCGCATGAAAAAAAAGAGGTACATATTGTCGAGCTGCTGGCTGGGTTGGATCTTGCGTTAAACTATGAGTTTCATGCACGTATCTTTGGAGAGTTCGCCCAGAAGGTTCATGAAAGACATAGTGATGGACGGATTCTGCGGCTGCCATCATTGTACATTGATTTTTACAAATCACATCTGTGGCTCAGTTTATTTCTCGAAAATGGCCGGTTATCAAATGGCGTTTTCAATGAATTTTACATGATGCACAGGAATTTTATCAATGATGATACTACAACACATAATTATACAATCGAAACAGTAAATTCAATGTTCTCAAAAGATCGTCGTGCTATTGGCATGACGGCAAAGTATGGATTTAATCCTGTAAAGGGAATTGATCTGTCGGTATTATATATTCAAAACTTTGTGGAAAGAAATACATTTAACGATGTAGTTGATTCTATTGAGACTTCATTTCCGCTTAACTATTCGATAAAGGTAAGTATTGGTATCAATGACTCTTTAGTACGGTATATAAAATATGCAGGCGGATATGTAACACAGCGTAACGGTACGTATTTTCCAATTGGTGGAAAACCTGCAGTTTCATGGCAGACAGAGGCCGGAATTGATCTTCAGACAAATCCTCTGTTTTATAACATCGCACTCGAAAGTTCATTTAGGTATTTCTATATGGAAAATGCATTAAAACAAACCAGGGCAATTAATAAAAATGATCACATTATTGAATGGTATTGTGGAATCGTATGGGGTTTTTTATGAACATTGATGAAAAAGTAATTGGACAATTAATTGATGCTGCACTGAAAGAGGATCTTGGCGATCGTGGTGACATTACTACAGAGTCAATTTTTAAGGATTCCGACATGGCAGATGCTGTTATCAGAAGTAAATGTGAGGGTGTTTGCAGCGGCGTATACCTGCTTAAACCATTGTTTACAAGACTGGATAGCTCGATACAGGTCGAACTAAAAGTACAGGATGGCGCAAAAATGCAGCATGGAACAATTCTCTGTACGCTGAAAGGTAAAGTAAAAACGATTCTTGCCGGTGAACGTCTTGCGCTCAATTTCCTGCAGCGTCTGAGTGGTGTTGCAACAATGACTTCTAAATACGTTGCAGCTATATCGCATACAAATGCACGACTTCTTGACACAAGAAAAACAACGCCAATGTTACGCCTTCCTGAAAAGCTTGCTGTGGTGCATGGTGGAGGCTGTAATCATCGTATCGGATTATTTGATATGATACTAATCAAGGATACGCATGTGAAACGGGCTGGCGGAGTTGGAAACGCACTTGCTAAAGCAATTGAGTTTCGTGGAAGCGATCACTCTCTCAAGATCGAGGCAGAGGTTCAGTCGGTCAGCGAACTTGAAGAAGCAATGGTGCATTCACCCGATCGTATAATGCTTGATAATATGAGTCTTGATGATATGCGCAAATGTGTTGCTATCATACGTGCATCAGGAAAAAAGATTGAGCTTGAGGCAAGTGGTAATATAACACTGGCATCAATTGCATCTGTTGCTGAAACCGGGGTTGATTTTATTTCCTGTGGCTCCATAACACACAGTGCTCCATCAGTGGATATTCATCTGTTGATTGTATAAAGGATACGTTATGATACCTCATGCACTGAACGGCTTGACATATGTGGAAAGACTATATTGCTATGCTGAAAGTGAACTTACAAGCCAGGTCGCTAAAAGAATAAAAGAAAAACCATCAAAAGGTTTTTATGTATTTCAGGCTGATATGCTTACATCGGACTATGAAATCCTCAAAGATACCCGTGGCGGATTTTGGGTCAGTTTTGTGGTACGGCTTCATAACGGACGTCCGCTTGCATTTTATATGCAGGCTGCTGCGCTTGCAATACAGGAGGTGCTTGGCCAATGTATTGATAGTAATAATGTTATGATCGGCTGGCCAAATGAATTGTGGTGTAATAATAAAATTGTTGGATTCATCAGAGGTGAACCTTTTCCAGACGAGAATGATGTTGCAATTATTGGCTTTGAGTTGCTAATTAATGTTTTTCCTGATCAGATCAAAAGTGGACTTGAAGAACAGTATACGACAATGCTTGCAGAAACAGGAAGCTGTCAGACCATCGGGACGACACTCAGGAATGTTGTCGAAGAATTTGACAAAAATATTCAAATGACTGGAAAGCACTTGAATCATGACTATAATGAATATCTTTACGGCAGAGGACAAAATGTCACAATTGATGGAAAGTGCGGTACACTTGATCATGTTGATGAAAACGGGATTGCCTGGCTGAACATAGATGGAAAGTGTATTGAAGTCGCTTCCGGAACGTGTACATTCAATAATCGGATTTAATATGGATAGTGCTGTAAAAAGTAAATTTACACTTGCAATTGACATCGGAAATACCAGGACTCATTTTGGTGTTGTCGATATGGAAAAACTTAAGTGTATCGCAGTTAGAAACATTGAATCGAGCACATTTCGGGATCAACTCGTTTCAACGGTTATCGAAATTTTCGAACGATATGACCGTTCATACTGTGCACAGATCGTGATTTCAAGTGTAATAAAAAAGTACACCGGTATAGCAAAGTCAAAACTTGATGAGCTATTTCCCGGAAATATATCGATTGCTTCGTACACTCCGGAATTACCTTTTGAGGTAAGCTACCGGAAACCGGAAACGCTTGGGACTGACAGGCTTGCGAATGCATTATTTGCATATACAGCATTTAATGGTGCGGATGCAATACTTGTCAGTGCGGGAACAGCAGTAACCATTGATGTCTTACAGAATGCAACGTTTCGGGGTGGTGCGATTATTCCTGGCATACGGACACAATTTGCCAGTCTCAATCAGAATACTGATGCATTACCGTTGCTCGATACAATACTGGATAGCACGATAGACTATCCGGGACTTTCAACAGAGGAGTGTATCAAAGCTGGTGTTATCCTCGGTGTCAGCGGTGCAATGAATAAAATCATCTTGGGATTCAAACGCAGGGAATCAAAAAACTTCAGGATTGTTTGTACCGGAGGTGATTGGGATATTATCAGTAAATATGTTGATTTTGAATTTACAACGATTACTGACATGACAATGGTGGGAACTGCATTGTTTGTCAACTATTGCTGAACAATATCAGGTGGACTCTTTTTTGTTTTAAAAAGACTGTTACGATATTGCATTGTATTTTCCAATTCTATTATATTAAAAAAATCATTAAGTTTTCTAAGCAGCCAGTTCGCGTTAGCCGTGATCATATGTGCTGCTTATGATTGTAAACGCTATCATCAGGATTACATTTTGTTAGAAATTTTTACCGCATCTATTTTTGGTTTTAATGTTGTACCATCAATACTTCTGGTTCTTGCGCTGCTTTACTGGTTAACGGTTGTTATTGGTGGGATAGAGCATAATATTCTTGACGCACATTTTGATTTTGATGCTGATCTTGACACTGATGTGGATGCTGAAGGTATTGGGCAGGGAATTCTGGTTTTTTTAAACCTTCGCGATGTTCCCGTGATGCTTCTGTTCAGTTTTATCACGCTTTTCTGGTGGGCGATAGCCGTTGGGCTTCAACTTAGCTTTGATCTCACTGTTTTGTTAAGTGGAGTGATTCAATTACCCGCAATTTTATTGGCCGCATTTATTACAAAAGCGATTACATCACCATTCAGGAAATTCTTTCGTGAACTGAAAGGGATCGCTCAACCTGTTCAGATTGTCAACAAAGTATGCACCTTGATAACTGATGTTCAACCTGGCAGGATCGGTCAGGCTGAGATTGAACGTGATGGTGCACCTATTCGTATTAATGTAAAAAGTGTTGATGGCACAATTATCCATAAAGGGGATGATGCATTTGTTGTGCATTATGACAAGGAAAAAGATCTTTACGAAATAAAACTAACAAAAGATATACTTCACGTTGAGGATTCAAAAGGAGGTAGCAGATGAATTTTGAGCAAATTCCAATGTTAGCACTAATTATTGTAGGTGTTGTAGTTTTCTTTTTGATTGCATTTCTTACCGCATTATCAAAATTTTATAAAAAGGTCGATCAGGGAAAAGCACTTGTCAGAAATGGAATCGGGGGGCAGAAGGTCTCTTTTGGTGGAATCTGGGTTGTACCGATAATTCATAAATGTGAAATTATGGATATTTCTGTGAAACGTATCGAAACTGATCGCCGCGGACCTGATGGTCTTCTGTGCCAGGATAATATTCGCGCAGATATCAAAGTCGCATTCTTTGTTCGTGTAAATCATCGTGCCGAGGATGTCCTTAAAGTAGCACAGTCACTCGGGTGTGAAAAAGCATCAGATCATAAAACAATGGAGGCTTTCTTTGATGCAAAATTCTCTGAAGCTCTTAAGACTGTAGGAAAGAAGTTTGATTTTGTACAACTCTATACCGAGAGAAATAAATTTAAAGAGGAGATTTTGCAGGTAATCGGAACAGATCTTAATGGATATGTTCTTGACGATGCCGCAATTGACTATCTCGAACAGACATCGATTGAACATTTGAGTAAAGATAATATCCTCGATGTTGAAGGATTTAAGAAGATTACAGAAATAACAGCTCGCGAAATGATAAAGGCAAACCAGATCCAGCGTGATAAGGAAAAGACTATTGAACAGCAGGATGTTCAGGCTAAAGAGGCAATCCTTGAATTGCAGCGTCAGCAGACAGAAGCTCAGGAGAAGCAGATACGTGAAATAGCTGCAATCAAGTCAAGAGAACAGGCTGAAGCACAAAAAATCGCAAGCGAGGAACGGCTGAAAGCTGAGCGTGCACGTATCACGACGGAAGAGGAAATTGCAATTGCTGAAGAAAACAAGAATCGTCAGATTATTGTTGCACAGAAAGCACGTGAACGTGTTGAACTGGTTGAAGCTGAGCGGGTTGACAAAGACAGACTCATTGAAAAAACAGAAAAAGAAAAGATCGTCACACTGGCCGAAATTGCAAAAGAGCGTGCGGTTGAAGAAGAACGTAAAAATATTCAAAGCGTTATACGTGAACGTGTTGCCGTAGAAAAGGAAACTGTTGCAGAACAGCAGCGGATTAAAGATACGGAAGCTTTTGCCGCTGCGGATCGTCAGAAAAAGGTGACGTTGACACAAGCGGAAGAAGCAGCGCTTGCCAGCCAGGTGAAAGAACTTGTTGCGGCAGAGACAAGTAAAAAGGCAGCTCAGCAGATATGTGAACAGCAGATCCTCGAAGCCGACGCAAAACTTCGTGCATCAGAGAAGGATGCTGAAGCGCGTAAGATCATTGCTGACGTACGTGCATCTGAAGAGGCGATTAACGGAATGGCAGAAGTAAGGGTCATGGAAGCACGTGCCAAAGCAATTGAACTTGAAGGTGGTGCAAAAGTAAAGGTTCAGGAGATGAACTATACAACAGAAGCTAAGGGTATCGAGGTAAAAGCTGCAGCAGAGGCAAAAGGTATTGAACTTAAGATTGTTGCCGAAAGCAAAGGCCTTGAGGCTAAAGCTGTTGCATTGGAAAAACAAGGTACCGCAGAAGCTCACGTACTTGAACTGAAAGGTCTTGCTGAAGCAAAGGGTATTGAGGCAAAAGCACTGGCAGAGGCTAAAGGTGGTGAAGCAATGGCGACCACCATCGAAAAGAAGGGAACAGCCGAGGCATCAGTATTGTCAAAAAGGTATTCCGCAGAAGCTCTCGGCATAAAGGAAAAATCCGATGCGATGAAAAACTTTGACGGTCCGGGAAGAGATCACGAAGAGTTCAAACTAAAACTTGACAAAGATAAAACCATTGAGATTGCATCCATTGAGACACAGGCAAAAATCGCTGATGCACAGGCTGCTGTTATTCAGGAAGCGCTCAAGAGTGCCAAGATTGATATTGTTGGTGGTGAAACCATGTTCTTCGACAAGGTCATCGGTTCAATTGTTCAAGGTAAATCAGTTGATAAACTGGTTAATAACAGTGCGGTCCTCACCGATGTAAAGAAAACGTTTGTCAATGGTGACGGTGATTATTTTAAACATCAGATAAAAGAGTTTGTTGCTAAATTCAATCTGAGTTCCGGAGATCTTAAAAACCTAACGGTCAGTGCACTTATCATGAAGCTCTTGTCCTTGTCAAAAGGTGATGAAAAGGGGATGCTTCAGGGGATACTGAGTACTGTTGAAAAACTTGGTATTGGCAGTAAACCGGCTGAGTCGATAATCAATATGTAATGCCACTGTGACGACTGAACGCACTAACCCTGGCTCAAAGCAACCAGATCTTTCCTGCAGGAGGGAGGTATTCTTTGGTTTTTAAACAATTATATCTCCCTCCTGCGGGGGAGGTCGCTCGGCTTTGCGAGCGGGTGGGGGCGAGCGTCTAAGTACACTGCCACCTTTTAAACACTAAGTTAACGACATTGTCTGGGGAGGTCCCGCTGCTTTTAGCTGAGGTAGGGGTACTCAATTGGCACTAATCCTTCCTTGTTAATGACACAATAACACTATCACGGCAGGGCTGTTAATCACATTTTTCAAGACTGCATTGTACATTCCTCAGGAAATTGACATATATGGAAAAGACAGATAATCCACAGGATAAGGAACCCGTTCAGAATACTTCAAATGATATTGAACAAAACCAGATTGATAGTGGCACCTATGTAGTGATCAGGCAGCGTCTTGATCAATGTGCCAAACAGCTTCGTGACACACTTGATAAAGTTAATAAAGCACGTAAAGATGTCTTTGGAGCTGTGAATACAGCTCTCATATGCAGTGAACGGATTACTACCGAAAACAGCTGCATTCCGCGGGATCTGGCATCATTTGGAAACCGTTTTATCTTTGGTTATAATGTACAATTCGGTCTTAAATCGACAACGGCTATTGAAGATGTTTTTTCTGTTTATGAATATGAAAATCATCATTTTAATGAAGTATCGATTGATATTTTAAAAAATGACAATTTTATCCGTGATTTTCAGGAACTCTATAAATACTATAGAAACACGTTTCTGACTAAACTCGTTGTTAATGGTCCTTTTCTGTATATGGTTTTCAGAACCGGTAATAATGTCTCTGATATAAAGACATTCAAATGGGGTTTTGAAAAAGGTAAACTCATATATATCAACAATCGCAGTGAACAGGAGCTGGTATCGCCTCCGCAGCATGAATTTGAATGGAAACGGACAAGAAGAGAAAATTTCCGTCCGGGTGAGCATCCACACATTTCTATAGATGACCGCTTGTTTGTTGAAACAATCGGTGGTGATCTTACAATAAAGGTTGAAGATAATACGAGCACCGGAAGAGGTATCTATTGTGAATCAGTGGAGAATAAAGATCAGACACTTGATGACGCTGAAATATTTTATGCAATTGTCGGAAATTTAATTCTTCTTAAAGTTCGCCCTTTTCAGGAGAAGAATTTCAGATATCTTCTTTACAACGAAAAAACTCAGAAAGTTGTACGAATCGACACCATTGAGGATGCCTGCATATTACTTCCTGATAACAGCGGTATCATTTTTCCAAATGGGTATTACCTTCAGACTGGTGTATTTAAAATATTTGATTCGACAATTGAAAATTTACGCTTCGAGAAAAAAATAGCCGCACCTAATGGTGAAGATTTTCAATATGTTTTCTATAATGCTGTTGATGGTATTTGTGTCATATTACCTTACAATCGAATTGAACAGAAAGTAGACACTCCGGTTATCTGCCATGGCTTTACCTACTTTGACAATGGAGAACAGGTTCTGTTTAAAGCAGAAAAAGAACCTCGAAACAGTCATGTATTACAAATATGGCAGACACCGTTTTTTGGTACCGGTTATATACCACCTGCAGTCAATACCGATTCCCTTCTCTACAAAGTTGGAAATAAGGAAATCGTTCGTTGCATGTCTGAATGTCAGACTGTTTTAAGTCTGCTGCTAAAAGAGGATTCATATGCCAACTTATACATCGATATTTCACGGGAAGCGAATCGCATACTCGATTCTCATTTCTGGATTGATAAACCGGAAGGTTTTGGTTTAAAGAATACACTTATCGCCATAAGAACCATTGCTGCATCAGCGGTTGAAGAGTTTGAGAAAGTGAATGCAGTAAAAAAGCAGACACGTGATGCACTTTCCAAAGTAACGCAGCGCTCAGATGAACTTCTGCTGTCAACAGGTAATCTTGAGCCGAAACGTATTGATAGATTTGTAACGGCGCTGGCTGATATCCGTTCACTTCGTGGCGATATTACATCTCTAAAAGAGATGAAATATGCTGATCTTGAGGCAATCAGTATTCTGGAGAAAAGTGCAAAGGATGCATTCGAAAAGATCAGCAGCGCCTGTATCGCGTTTCTACTTACCCCTGATGGGCTTCGGGCATATCATGATGCTGTTGTAAAGCACGATAATGATGTCGCTTCGGTTACGAAAACATCTGATGGACGCAGGGTTGAGGCTGAAATTGATAAAACGGGTAAAGATCTTGAGCTTCTGGTCGAGATTGTCGGTAATCTTAAAATTGATGATCCTGTCAATGCTACACAAATCACAGAAAAAATTGCATTGATATTCGGAGAACTTAACAGGATAAGAAGCCGTCTGAGGATGCACGTGAAAAACCTGCGTAGTGGTGAGGGGACGGCAGAATTTAACGCACAGATTAAACTGCTTGATCAGTCAATTGCAAATTATCTTGATATTACCGATGATGCTTCAAAGTGCGATGAATTTTTATCAAAAATTATGGTACTGTTTGAAGAACTTGATAGCAGATTCGCCGACTTTGATGAATTTGTACCGGTACTTGCTCAGAAGAGAATTGAAGTTAATCAGGCGTTTGAGTCTAAAAGGGTAATGCTTCAGGAACAGCGTAACCGCACATGTACATCACTTATGAGCGCTGCCGAGCGCATTTTGCAGGGAATTGAAACCCGTCTGCGTTCATTTACAACTCAGAATGATATCAATACCTATCTTGCATCAGATATGATGGTTGACAAAGTGCGGGAGCTGATTGAGAAGCTTGATACGCTTGGTGATTCGGTAAAAGCAGATGATATCCAGAGCCGCCTTAAAACGCTTCATGAAGATGCATCACGTAAACTTCTTGATTCATTGGAATTATATGTTGATGGAAAAGATATTATAAAGCTCGGGCGTCATAATTTTTCTGTAAATACCCAGCCACTTGATCTTGCCATCATCTACAAAAATGAGCAAATGTATTTCCATCTTACAGGAACCGATTTTTACGAACCAATCGTTTCTGAAGAGCTTGATTCCACAAAGAATGTCTGGGCACAGGAACTGATTTCTGAAAATAGTAATGTTTACAGAGCGGAATATCTTGCCTTTCAGATTATTAAGGCATCAAAGGATGGATCGTTTGATCCAATGGATTCAATTGCAGCAAGTCAGGTCGATGAACTTGTTGTAAAAGTCTCTAAATTCATGACCAGCCGTTATGATGAAGGGTATGTGAAGGGTGTACATGATTTCGATGCCGCGCTGATCATAAAAAACTGTGCGGAATTAAGTTTGTCAATAGATCTTCTAACCTATATGCCATCAGCACGGGCACTCGCGCGATTATTCTGGCTATGGCCGCAGGATCAGGAGATCAAGGAGAGGATTGACAAGCAATTAAAAGGCATGCATATTGCGCAGACTACTTTTAATAAAGGAATGTATGATCACTCTTGTATTAAGGAATTGCAACGCATGGTTGCGGATTTCTGTAAAACTGTCTGCTTTTGTGATGATTCGCTTGCTTCCGATGCTGTCAGGTATTTGTGTGATGAACGGGGTAGAGGTAATAAATTTGTAATCAGCATTGAAGCTGATACACTATGCCGGAAAGTGACTGCCTGTCTGAAAGAAAAAACTGTTTATCAGAAATTTATAGAATCGGTTAATCTGCTTAATGGAGATCCTGCAGCGCAGTTTGAAATGGTGCATAGCTGGATCCGGGCCTGCTTCAGTGAATTAAATGTTCCTGAGTTGAAACCTTTTATTGAAGAAGCAGCAGTGCTAATCGCACTTGAATTAATTACCGGTTTACAAGTACGACTACCGGGTGAAATCATTGAAACACCGACATCACGGACAATTAAGGGGCTTCGGGGTGATCATCCTAAAATTGTCAATGGAGAATTAAAGTTGACATACGCAATGTTTGTGCATGAACTGGATGTTTACGAGAAAAATGTGGTTGTCAAATTCCAGGCATGCAGGGACATAAAAAGAACCGTTCGTGATTCCTATAAACAAAGGCTGAAACTTGATGAGTTTAATCCGAAAATCATGAGCTCCTTTGTGCGTAATAAGCTAATTAATGAGTTGTATCTGCCACTTATTGGTGATAACCTCGCAAAGCAGATCGGCGTTGTTGGCGAAAAGAAACGTACTGACTTATCGGGAATGTTGCTTCTGATCTCACCACCGGGCTATGGAAAAACAACATTGATGGAATATGTTGCAAGCAGGGTTGGATTGATATTTATGAAAATCAACGGTCCCGCAGTTGGTAATAAGGTTACATCACTGGATCCGGCGGAGGCTCCAAACGCAAGTTCCCGTGAGGAGCTGCAGAAACTGAATCTTGCGCTTGAAATGGGAAACAATGTCATGATCTATGTTGACGATATTCAGCATTGTAATCCGGAGTTTCTGGAAAAATTCATTTCACTTTGTGATGCCCAGCGTAAAATTGAGGGCGTTTACAATGGTAAAAGTCGTACTTATGATTTCAGGGGCAAGAAAGTTGCCGTTGTTATGGCCGGTAACCCGTATACCGAAAGCGGCGAACGATTTAAAATACCCGATATGCTTGCAAACCGTGCAGATACCTATAATCTTGGTGACATGCTGAGCGCCAATGAAAAAGCCTTTAAACTCAGTTATATCGAAAATGCATTGACATCAAATCCCGTTTTAAGTGAAATGACAAAACGACCGCTTTGTGATCTCTATGCTTTTGTAAATGCATGCGAAAACAACTCAATGGAAAAAATTGAGCTGAGTGGTGATTACAGTGCCAACCTCATGAGTGATCTTGTTTCGGTAATACGAAAATTACTGCGCGTACGGGATATCGTTTTAAAAGTAAATCAGGAGTATATACGCAGCGCTGCACAGGCAAATGAATACAGGACTGAACCTGCTTTTAAGCTTCAGGGATCATACAGAAATATGAACCGTATTGCAGAACGTATTGTACCTGTTATGAATGATGAAGAATTATTCGGAACCGTCTTGCGCTCCTACGAAAATGATGCCCAGACATTGACTACGGGGGCAGAAGCCAATTTACTTAAGTGGAAAGAGCTTCTGGGGTGTCTTTCTGAAGTTGAGCGGTTACGTTGGGAGGAAATTAAACGATCCTTTAATCAGAATAAGTTTGCAAAAGCTGATGATAAGGTAGGGCAGGCGGTATTACAGTTATGTAAAGTTGGTGATGGCCTGAGTGATATCAGCAATGCAATTGCACAAGGTAAGAATCTATCTCCACAAATTGTGATTCAGGAAAAAGAACATAAAAATCAGGTTACTGAAGCGTCAATTGTAAAAATCGCTAACGAATTAAGTGCTGCATTGACTTCCGGAATGAATAAAGTGGCATCATCATTGAACAATGCGGATACCGGTGTGAGTGATACGGTCAACCCCGATACAATGAAGTCTGTATTAAGTGTTCTTGAGAATCAGATGAATATTATGCAGGAATGGCTAAAATATTTACAAAGTAATAAAGATTTGCACACACAGCCTTCACTGAAAAATGCACCAGTATCGGAGATGATCGAAATTGAAGGTGCAGAAAAAAGTGGAACGATTGCTGCGTTGGAAACGACCATTAATAGAAGCCTGTGGTTTCAAAGAGAGTTGATTGCCCGTTTTTTAAAAGAGGAACGGGAACGTAAACGTCAGGAGAAACGTAAGTCGCACAATTGATAGAAGCGCCTGCATTACCTTCCACTCAGTTTGATCTGTCTGAAAAACTCGGTATCCGAGATACCATCAAGTTTTACATTGTCAATCATGAGACTATGCTCGCCAAGTGAACTGTACATCGGTGACACTTCAAATTCAATACGAACAATTCTTTTGACTGCTTCAGCCCAGGTAATTCCACTACCGGAAAGTGGCGTGTTTGGTATGATCGTTAGTGAATCGACTGGAATTGTAAATGATCTCCATGTTGAATCAACGGTAAAGAGTGCACCGAAATGAGGCCAGGAATATATTGAGTCTGGCGAGAGATCATCAATGTGTGCTGACTCCATGCTTATTCTGAAAGTCCCGGATCCTTTTGCCAAAAAGGAGATTGACTTGATTGTCGAGAGATCCCACTCCCCGTGATTTTTGTCAAGGTATACTCCGGTACCGGCAAATGATCCGATCTGATTAGTGCGTAGCATAATATCGGTACTGAGATAGTAATTATCATTCTCAGGAGTATAAGCAATCGTTTTACTCATTGATGATTCGACATCGACAAAACTGTACCAGTGAGCACCAGTTATGAGGCCTGGAATACTGATCGAATCTCCATCCTCGAAATCATCTATGAAATACTCCTTGAAATTGACAACAAGGTTATCAAGTGATTTGCTCTGACGCGGATGAAGTGAGTCGGCACGTATAATGTCAATAAATCCGACCGGTGATTTAAAGAGAAGCGGATATGTACCAGGTGCAACTTTTGAAAGAGAAAACTTCCTGTTGCTGATAATGGATGATGTATAGCCTGAACCTTCAAGCAGAGCAAGGTTGACACTGTCAGAATGGACAAGACACGATCCGTTAATCGCTGCATAGTCAAGCAGCTGCAGGGTATCACTGTGATTCGTCTCTTTTCCATCCCGGCTGAAATTCCTGAGCAGTAACCCGCTTGATTCGTGATCGATCTGGAGGTTGCAATTT
Organism: Fibrobacterota bacterium; assembly: GCA_023459055.1. Lineage (GTDB taxonomy): Bacteria > Fibrobacterota > Chitinivibrionia > Chitinivibrionales > Chitinispirillaceae > JAAZBG01. The sequence continues at coordinate 69,473 of JAEWVR010000019.1, read as the reverse complement.
GTCAAAGGAAGCGAGTCAAATTTAAAATTGCCGTCATTATCTGATACGGTACTGTCAAGTATCGGGCTTTTATTTCTCGAAACATAATAGGTCCAGTTTTCGGCATCAATAAGATATAGTTTAGCACCTTTGGCGACATCACTGGTGCTCGCGAGGATCTTTGTATTGGTTGTTTCGGACGAATTTCCGCCGGCAAGATTATCAGACGTACAGGAGGTACACATGATAATCACTCCAACTATCAGGAGTAGTACGTTACAAATACTAATGTTTTTACTCGTCATAGTTTCTCATTCTCATCATGGTTGAGTACCCTGGATAATGGAAAAACCTGAAAATTGACCTGATACACCCTGTCGGCATCATTGTCGGTATTGGCAACCTCTACTATCGCTTTTCTGAATTCTGCGATCATAGCGGAAATCTTCTGAAAACCGGCTTCGGAGATTCCAATACTCAGAGATGATATATCACGTATTGATGAATCATAACGATCGATTGCCTCAATACCAAGTTTCATTGTTTCTCTCTGAAAATTGGCGACTGCAAGCGATTTTACATTGTAACCAGTTGAAATTGCACTATTCGTCAGTCTATAATATCCTGCATCCAATTTCTCGATCAACCCAAGTTTTAAAAGTAATTTGATTGACTTTTTAGCCTGGGCTGCGGTAATTGATGGTGAAACATAACGTGCAAGCCGTTCATATTCATCACCAACAGGTATCATTCCAATAATTGACCGGACTGCACTATAATACCATTTGGAATAGTATTCGTACTGATCGTTATCAAGAACCCGTATGGCCAGATAACCTCTTTTTAAAAGAAGTTGTTTCAGTTGAGTGAAAAAAACGTTTCGACTTTCAACTGTCTTTGCCTGATTGAAATTGACAAGGATCCTGAAGTACTCTCGATCCCAATCGTTATGCTTAAAGAAATCTGAAATAGCACCGACTGTTTTATCGGTGATCCCTTTTTTTCCATTTAAAATTGTAGTCAACCAGGAGGATGAGCTAATACCAACGGCTGAAGCAAACGAACGATTGGTAAGCTGTTCGCCGTGTGCATTTTTGTATTCAATATAATCTTTTATATATGATCTGAAATCAAGATAGTCTTTCAGCACTATTTTGCTGTTTTTCATAATAATGTAATATATCCTAAAATCCTGACTTCTGCAATAGTTTCAGGAAATTATGGATGAAATCGGAGAGCAGTGTACCGTTTGGCGGAACTAATAGCGGAATAGGTAATGGTTTATGCGAAGGATCATTATCTGTCAATGAGTGCATAACATGTTGTTTTATATGTGATTAATTCAAGTGTTTTAAAATGATCCAAATGTTTTGCAAAAGTTGTCTTGTAAGAATATGCGAACGTTCTAAGATGATTTCAGAATCCGGTTACTATTTATTTGCTGGATAGGAGAGCAGTGTATTATCGTCACAGTTCGGACATTTTGCAGGCTGCTGACACTGCGTACCAACCCAAAAACTATTGCACTGCAGGGACACTGCTCAATGATCATTGTCATCCTTGTTTATCATATTCTCTTTTGCAATCAGCATAATTTTCTCAAATTCCTTATCGGTATAGTTACCATATAATAGTTTTTTCAGTTCATCTTTTTCTATCTTGCTGCTTGTTTCGTTGATCGCAGAAAGTAACCGGGAGAGCATTGCGAGGTCGATTTTTTGAAGATACTCGTCAGTTAAAATTACTTTCACGATTTTGTCATCACCGTTTGTCAGCTGAGTCTGCATAAGTCTTGCTTTGTAAATTATCTGTAAAAACTTCCTGACGATACTGGACGAGGTTCCTTCGATATTTTTTGCAATCACTTTATCAATAAGCTGCTGGCGGGGAAGCGCTGGTATGGTGATACATTCTTTATACAATTTGTCAATTATTGTTTTTGGAAGAAAGTCCCAGTTTTTTCTTTTGAGTAGTGTTTTATAGCTGTTTTTTGCATCAGAGACACGAACGTAACTCACCATATCTTTTTCAATCTTAAGAAAGTCAAAGGAATCAATAAAACTGCTGAAATTCTTAAACCCCATTTGTTTTTCATTGAATGCATTGTCTATTTGAAGAATATGATTTTTTAGATGTGAAATATTTATTGGCCCATCATGGGTTACTACAATTGATTCCAGCAGCTCCTCAATTTCGTCACGTTCAAATGCGAGTATCTCTTTTTCATCCGCATTTTCATCATATGTGTAGATATATCGTGAGCATGATGTTTTTACGCATTCACTTAAGGGTGATTTGGGACCAATCCCGATAACCTCTTTGCCAATCTCCCGCAGCTTTCTAAAGAGCGGAGAAAAATCACTGTCGCCGGTTGCCAGAACAAACCAGCTAACATCAGATAGTTTAAGTGCATACTCCATTGCGTCAACGGTCATCTGAATATCGCTTGAATTTTTCCCACTGACAGGATGAAAATTATGCAGCAGTTCAAATCCGTTGCGATTCAGATTCTCCTGAAGCTGGCTCAGATTCTGATTTGTCCATTTCCCATACGCCCGACGCACAATAACCTGCCCCTGCGTACTCAACTCCTCAAGCAGCTTCTCCGGACCATCGTTTTTGATCCAGTTAATGAGATTTTCGGCGTCAATGAATATTGCGAATTTTTCTTTTGTCATGATGTGGAGACTTTCTTGATTGGTATTTTTGATGACAACATAAAAGTATGCTCAATGTACAAATGTTCCAAACTATTCAAATGATACCTATATTAACAGACTGAAATAAAAACAACAGGATTGCAGTAATTAACCGAGTAATCTTTACCTTTAGAGGCAGTATGTCGGAATTACCGACATACTGAACAATGACTACTTATCCTTTGTCAGTTCATCTGCTATCTTTTCTGCCTGTTTGAGCACGGTTTCCGTTGCGAGCATCTGCATATCCGGGGGATACCCATATTGTCTGAGAATCCGCTTTACTATTACCTTGAGCTTTGCTCTAACACTTTCTTTAATTGTCCAGTCTATTGATGCATTCTCGCGTACCTTCTCATACAAAACAACAGCCAGTTCCCGTAATTGCTCTTTTTTCATGAGCTGCTTTGCGCTGTCATTATCAGCGATTGCAGTATAGAACGCATATTCATAATCTGACAATCCCATAGCTTTGGGAATCTTATCCATTTCAGTGATTTCTTTACTGAGTTTGATCAGCTCTTCTATTACCTCTGCTGCAGTAAGGATTTTATTGTGGTATTTTCTGATAGAGTTCTCAAGCATCTCCATCAGTGTTTTTCCCTGAATCATGTTTTTTGTCAACCGTACACTGATCTCATCATTCAATAATTTTTTGAGTACTTCCAGAGCAAGATTCTTATGTTTCATATTCTGCACTTCAAGCAGAAACTCTTCTGACAAAATCGAAATATCAGGTTTCCTGATTCCGGCAGCATCAAAGATGTCGATTACCTTTTCGGTAACAAGCGCCTTGTCAACTATCTGACGAATTGCGGTCTCAAGTTCCTCATCAGTTCTACCTGTTCCTGTTCTGTCAAATTTTGCAAGACGTGCCTTTACTGCCTGAAAGAACGCAGTTTCGTCCTTTACATCCATTGCCTGATCATGTGGCAGTGCAATTGAAAATGCCTGTGACAACAAAACTACTTCATTAATAAAACGTTTTTTTCCTTCATCAATACTGAGAATATGTTCCTCTGCTGCAAGGATTATTGATAATTTTGCCCCGGTGTCTGCTTCAAAATAATCCTCATAGGGAAACCCATGGAACATCTGCGATACAACTTCAAGTTTCTCAAGCATGAGCTGAACCGCTTTTTCCTGAGCAAGTGCCGGATCACCTCTTCCACCCGAATCAGCATAAAAGGAGAGTGTTTTTTTTAGATCTGCTGCAATTCCGAGATAGTCAACAACAAGACCACCTGTTTTATCTTTGTAAATTCGGTTTACCTGTGCAATTGCCTGCATCAGGGTATGACCTTTCATCGGTTTGTCAATGTAGAGGGTATGCAGTGATGGAACATCAAAACCGGTAAGCCACATGTCACGGACAATTACCAGTTTCAATTCATCATCGGGATCTTTCATTCTTTCTGCTAGTGCTCTGCGATCATCTTTGGTTGAATGATGCCGCGCAATTTCAGGGCCATCCGAAGATGCAGATGTCATGACGACTTTTATCACCCCTTTTTTGCGGTCATCGCTATGCCACTGCGGTCTTAATGCTATTATTGCATTGTAAAGCTCAGCAGCAATTCTTCGCGACATGGTGACAAACATTCCCTTACCGTCAATTGCTTCTTGACGCAGTTCAAAATGGGTTACTATGTCGCGGGCAACCTGCTGTATTCTGTCTGCACTGCCAATTAACGCTTCAAGCTGTGTCCACTTCGCTTTTGCTTTCTGTGTATCAGTCAGATCCTCCTGTTTCAGTTCGTCATCAAGCTCCTGAATCAGTTTCCGACCCTCATCACTCAGTACGATTTTAGCAAGGCGGCTTTCGTAATAGATACGCACCGTTGCACCATCTTCAACCGCTTGTGAAATATCATAAATGTCAACATAATTACCAAACACTGCCGGAGTGTTAACATCGACATTTTCAATTGGTGTACCGGTAAATCCAAGATAGGTCGCATTAGGGAGTGCATCACGCATGTACTTTGCAAAACCGTAAACTACCTTTTTCCCGATAATCGCACCTGATTCATCTTTGGCGTCGATCGTTTTTGGTTTGAATCCATACTGTGTGCGGTGTGCTTCATCAGCAATTACCACGATGTTTGTACGGTCAGACAGCATTTCATACACATTACCATCATCCGGCTGAAACTTCTGAATTGTTGTAAACACTACACCTCCGGACGCAACTTTGAGCAGGTCCTTGAGATGATCACGATTTTCGGCCTGAACCGGTTCCTGACGAAGCAGTTGTTTTGATGCAGCAAAAGTATCGAAAAGCTGGTCATCAAGATCATTGCGGTCTGTTATGATCAGTACCGTCGGGTTATTCATGGCAAGAACGATTTTCCCGGTGTAAAACACCATTGTGAGCGATTTGCCGGAACCCTGCGTATGCCAGACCACACCACCTTTTTTGTCACCGGCAGTTTGCACTTTCACATCCGGTAAACCATACTCTGCAGGATCAACCTTCAGCGACGATGGAAGCCGCCGGAGCGGTTTTGTATATCGTCCGACAAGGTTGTTTTTGTGTTTGTAAACCCAATCGGAAATTGTTGCAACGACAGAGCGAATATTCTGACGAACCTCATCGTTGTCAAATCGCAAAAAATGTACACCAAGATTTTCAAGCCTGCTCTGACGAATACGATCACGGGTCTGAGCCTCTTCACCATCATGACTACTTCCGTCAACCTCGATAGCGAGCATGAGATCTTTACAATAGAAATCGACAATAAAGTTATCGATCGGCCGCTGTCTGTCGAAATCGAAACCATGGATCTGCCCGTTTTTTAGATGGTTCCACAGCAGGACCTCGGGGAGGGTCATGTTTGCTCGTAAGTTGTGGGCGCGTTGTTTCAGGATGGGGTTGTAGGGGAGGATGCGGCGTTGGTACCCCTCCCGGCACTGCGTGCCACTCTCCCCGGGGAGGGATTTTTCGGGGGGGCTCTTTGAACCGTCCGCGCTTGAGGGGCTGGTGCCGTTTGTAGGGATATGATTCTTATTTGACGATCTACCCGTAATGTCAAGGTCTGCACTTGTGTACACCTGATCAGACTCTTCGTTTTCCTCAACACCCCCAGCCTCAAACTCCGGCCCGAACTCATCACCACCATCCCAACCACCACCGCACCAGTTCCCCTCCTCGGAGGGGTTAGGGGAGGGTCCAAACCCGGCGGCCCGGAGGGTCGACTCCACTGCTTTGTTGACAGCATAGTACTGATGATATGCAGCCATCTTTTTTACTGTTGCGATTGTTGTCAGGCCGGTGTTTTTATCTTCACGTTTTGACTTTTCAAAAACGATAAAATGTCGTATAAGGTCAAGTAAGGTTGATCGGTGCAGCATTCCATAGATTAGTGTTTCGAGCTGACCGACAAGCGGTGATGCTTCACTTTTGCCATCGGCTGTTTTCCATGCCATAAAGCGGTTGAAATCTGATGAGATTGTGCCGGCTTTTGCTTCGAGCCCGTCTGAAATAATAGTAAACCCGTTATAGGTAAATAGTTGAGGAATTGCCTCTTTGTAGGTTCGAAGCTGATTAAAGGCAGTGTGACACGTTGCTTTTTCGTCTGCGGGATTCTTGAGTTCGATGACGACAAGCGGGATACCATTGACAAACAGTACGATATCAGGTCGTTTTGTTGCGTTGCCACCATGTATACCGGCTGAGGTTACTGAGAACTGGTTGACAACATAAAAGTCGTTGTTGTCTGGATGATTAAAATCAATAAGCCACACTCGATCACCGCGTTTGTTGCCGTCTTTCTGATAGGCTACTGATATGCCTTCTGTCAGCATGCGGTGAAAGGTTTCGTTGTTGGCAACAAGATCAGATGATGCGATGCGTTCAATCTGTTTACAAGCATCTTCACGGGCACTTTCGGGAACTGATGAATTAATTCGTGCGACAGCGCTTTTTACGCGATCGGCAAGCAGCACCTCCTCAAACGATTGACGCAATGGTGATTCGCTGTCCGGTGCGATCTGTGGCCCGTAATAATAGTCAAACCCCTGCTTTTCAAGCAGCTTTATTGCGTATTCTTCGATTGATGATTCGGTGATTTTGTTTGTGCTCATAAAATGTATCGAGTGTTAATTCGTTTGAGGATTCTTTGGCTCAGTGTTTTCAAGAGGTATCCATGGGAAATAAAATTGAACACCACCAGAAAAAACAATTAAGAATGCATCTTGCCAATAAAGTGTCCAATTTGAATTTTGATTTGCGCGAAACGCATCAAAGTGTGACAATTCAACTTGTTTTGTACCACAATTAGGTATACCAAAAAGAGAAATTAATTGATTTGCTAACTTTACAACAGAAACAAGATTAATCATAGGACAATTTGTTGGTTTCTTGAATGCTAATGCAATTTGAAATGATTTTTCTTCAGGAATTATAATGATCTTATTAAAAAAACCATAATATATACTCGTTGAATATACTGAAAATATTACCTGAGTTCCATCATTAGCTGTTTCTTTTAAAATAGTACCAATGTCAATTGTTTTCAATATAGATTGGTATAAATCCTTGACGGTTTGAGGACTAACAATATATTCGTTACTGATAAAATAAATGTAAGAAGAATTTTCCTTTTTTCTAACGGGATTCAAAACTGTTGTATTAATCTCAAGGTGGTTGTAAGTAGCTTCTGTTTTACGCCGAGCTTTCTTATCTTGTATAATAAAAAAATGGCAAACAGATGCATAGGCTGCATGTATCGCATCGTTTGCAGTATTCTGAAATGTTTTTTTCTTATTATCTTTGATGCTTATTTCATCTTGACTGTATCCATACATATCAAGATTTAAATAAGTCGAAATGATATTGTTGTACCACACTGGGGTTTTGCTGATAAATGATTTTTCAACAGTTTGTTCTATATTCTCATAAGTAACACTTGATCCCAAATTCTCGAAAGATTTACTAATGTCTATAAATGGTTTGGTCGTACTGCTAAGAGTGCTTGTTTTAAAGTTTAACAAACTTTGAATCAAATTTCTTACTTTACTATAAGCATCTGTTTGCATCCAAGATTTACTCAGTTTAAATATTGCGTTAAAAGCATCATAACATGTTTTACCAGCGATATCAGGAATTAGTTGTTCGAACTGTTTTGGAATGCTTGGAAGGAGGGTACTTTTAAGAACTCTGATGTAATTGTCAATTAATGGTTTTGTTTCAGGGCAATCTGTTGAAATGATTTTTAATAAATCATCAAAAGAATCAACATTCAGAATTTTGTGATCCTCAATTATTGTTTGATACCAATCTAATGGTGAAATTGACTGAATATCCACGATATCATTCTTGATAACAAGTGCTTTATTTTCGGTTAATTTTGATAAGTATTCAAGATCTTCTTTTATTGTATCATCAAACAAATACCTCTGCCCAGCAAGGTCTGACAAGTGAGCTTGAGAATAGTAAATTTCAAAATAAGACCGATTTTTCTCAATATATTTTCTCAAGCTTAAAAGTTCATCAACTTCTGTACATGTCCGCATTCCGTTAATGACATTCCAATCAAGATAGAGCTTGATCATATAAGATCCTTTAAATTGAAATTCTAATCTCTCCACTCATTAACTTTGGTAGCAAAGTGTCACGAAGCTTTTCGAGAATATGGATTTTTGAAGCATTACCCCAACACTTTAACAGCTTTCCAGAGTGAGACTTCAAGATTGCCAAGCGATTCTTTTTGAACAGGTTCGTCCTTTGCGGTAGCCGCAGTTGCTTTTGCCATTTTCCACCTTTTGGTAACACATAACTAAAAATATCAGAAAGGTCTGGTGTGATTCACTAAAAATCGCAGTGATTCAGTGCATTTCAGGGATTTTTGTGTCCCGTATAGATCCAGTTGTACTTTTCTGAAATGATATTCATTATAACCGACTATTATAAACTAAATCCCATTTATGCAGTAGTCAATGGTGGTGAGGTGGTAATTTGGGGGTGGGGTGCGATAATTGTGGCGTTGGTACCCCTCCCGGCACTGCGTGCCACCCTCCCGAGGGAGGGAACTTTTGAGTTGTGTGGTCGTAGTTTTGGGGAATAAGGTCTAAGTCTGGTGGGCGTCTCCTGCTTCCGCAATGCTTCAGCCTGAATACATCTCCCGATCTTATCACACAACCATCTCAACCATACCCCGCACCAGATCCCCTCCTTGGAGGGGGCAGGGGGAGGGTAATTCCCCTTGGCATGGATTATCCCTGAAACCCTCATTTCAACTCCCCCTCTCCATGTCTTAATGGAGAGGGGGCAGGGGGTGAGGCAAAAAAAAAGGCCGGGATTAAATCAATCCCGGCCTTCACAAACTATCAAATCAACAACTACTTATTTACCATTAAGTGCATCAAGCACCTGTGTATAGACAGCCTTTGGCTTATTATTATTGAAAAGCAATGATTGTGAACTTGAACCGTTGCATTTCGAGCCATTGAACCTGTTAAGCCATGATTCACTGTCGTTCACTCCCCACCAGGTGATCGCTACGCATCTGGGATTATTGACACATACAGCAGTGATATCATGATATAACTGTGATTGCTGTGATGAACTCACATCGCCGCCGCAAAGATTAATATCCCATTCAGAAATCAGGACATCAAGACCAAGGCTTGCGTAATAGTCCATATTATCCTTTACAGCCTGGGCAGTGGGAATATTATTCGGAGGACCGATATGCATCTGGAATCCAATTCCGTCAATAGGTACACCTTTGTCAAGCCATTCCTTTACTTTTTTACGAAGGAAACGGGATTTGTCATTATCGCCATCGATGCTATAATCATTATAGTACAGTTTCATTTCTTTCATATTATGGCTGTCTGCATATTCACGGGCATATTTAAATGCCAGCGGAATGAAGTCTTCGCCAAGCAGTTTATAAAACACTGTATCACGCATTTTTGCATTACCCGAACCGTTATCATTGTCTGTATAGAGCGCTTCATTAACAACATCCCATGCAATAATTTTATTGCCAAAATGTTCCATAACCTTTTCGATGTGATTTTTCATTACTGCCTGGATACGATCACGGCTGTTAATTGATTTTACCCAATTCGGGAGCTGGTTATGCCAGACAAGAGCGTGGCCTTTTACCTTCACCCCTTTTGATTGTGCAGCACTTACAATTTGATCAGCCGCACTGAAATTAAACACACCTTCACTACCCTCCGTAGCATCCCATTTCATTGCATTATCGGCTGTTACATAATTGAACTCCTGACCGATAAGAGCGTTATTAACACCGCTCTGGTTTACCGCAGCACCGATTAATATCTGATGATTACTTCTGCACATTCCAGCAGCCTTGAGCGTTGTTGCATTACAGGTAGTAGCAACAATTGAATCCATAGTAATTGCAAGATTTGATACTGTATATGAACTGATCGGTGTACGTTTCTCGGTAAAACCGGTTTTTCTCATAATGAGTGTATCAACATCAGCCGCTGCTGCAGCACTCTTTGCAAGTGTGAGCTGGTTTATTTCGGAATTGCCGGATACACACTGAAGTCTTGCTGAAAGACCCGGGAGTTGCAGGAGCGGGCTTGTATAGGTTTTTCCGTTCAGGGTGATTTTCAAAATGTTAAGGCCGGCAGTAAAAGCTGGTAACAGAATCGAGCCGGATGAACTATTTGTTTTTGTAAAGTTTACGGAAGAAACCCTTTTGCCATCACTGCTATATACTGATGCTGTACCGTTGAGCTCTTTATCGGTGCTATGAATGTATAGCTCTCTGCCATTCAGACTGAAACTTAATGGCTGTGCTCCCGATGATGACATTTTTACTACAGCTGTTGTTACGATGGAAAAATTGCCCGAGGCATCAGTTGTAGCACTGACACCACTGACTTTGGCGAGCGTACAGGTAACATCTTTGATGGCACCTCCACCACTATTTTTAACTGTTCCGCTAATCGAAATTGTCTGTGCTGTAGCAAGTGACTGCAGAAGTGCAACCAGCATGAATAACGTAATTATGAGCCCCCTCATTAAAACTCCTTTTTAAATGAAAATTGTACCTTATCTGTCCCAAATATAAAGATACATTGAAAAACTCTATGGAAATACTGAAAGTCCGTGGCCTTTTCCGTACACAAGTTGTGTACAAAAGTATTGCATCCAAACGATGGTAAAAAATTATAAAATATTGTTATATAATAAGTTACAGCACTGGAATCAACCTGTAATATCGAAAATGAAAAATGTCTACAATACAGACAACACCCGGTTGTAAACCACCGGGTTAACCAGGCCAGGATTCAATTGGTTACGATTCTGCAGAGATCTTTCTCACCCTGTAAAATAACTTATCATTAACAGAGTATGTTTCAGCAGTACCATTAGCAGTTACATTGTCAAGTGCAGCATGGATCTCGTTTATTGTTTTTCCCGCGATCACCGAGAGCTCTTCAAGTGTTGATGGTCGCCGGCGGATAAGGCTTAAAACTGTTTCCTCAAGATCCGCTCCTGTAATCTCTGATTTTGGACGCGAACCACTGCGTGAAATGATTTCAACAGGAAGAGGAGAGAGGTACTGAGCAATGTAAGAAAGTTTTTGTGGTAATACCGGGGTAACCCAGTCGCAGGCTCCTGGTCTGTCAAGACTGTTGAGCTGCACCCGCTGAGGTTGTATTTTTGTCAACATTTCCTTGAATAACTTCAATTCAGATTCTGTGTCGTTGATATCCGGTACGATAAATACCTCAACCCACATAACACCCTTATATTCATGCGCGAACTGTATAAGTCCGTCAATTACCTTTTTGTTGTCCAGTGCCCTGTCCGGACGGTTAACTGCTGCAAAGGCTTCATCTGAAACTGCATCAAGGGAAGGGCAGATAAGATCAAAATTCAGACAATCACGGCGAACATGTGGATCATAAAAAAGTGTGCCATTGGTAAGTAGTGCGGTCTTGTACTGTGGATACGATGTTTTGACAAAATTAACAATCCTGCCAAGGCATGAGTTCAGTGTTGGTTCTCCGCTTCCGGCAAAAGTCACATAGTCAAGTTTCGGATTTTTTGCAAGATAGTCGGTCAGCTCACTTTTCAGTGCATCAAAACTGACATATTCTTTACGGTCACAACTTAACACCGTTGTGTCACCACATTCACAATAGACACAGTTAAGTGAACAGGTTTTAAAAGGAACCATATCCACACCAAGAGAGATACCAAGGCGACGTGAATTCACTGGACCAAAAAGATATTTGTATGACATCGTATTCTCGTATTGTTGAGTATGCCGGTAGTGTCAAATCAGAATGATCTGAGCCTGATCATTTTAATTCGCTATAGCTCCCGGCAGCTTTATTTCAGGAACCTTCGGATGATTTGTTGTGATGGTGAAATCACCGAACCTCGGCTCCTTTTCCTTTACTGTATGAGAAACTATTAGTTTGTAAACAGACAGCTTCTTGTCACTGCTTTCAACTTTTGTAAGTTTATACTGCGGAAAAAGTTCAAGATCCGCCTGCCATGCGGGTGTTCCCTGGTTTGAATCATACATTTTAAAGGATATTGATGTAACTGCAAGATCTGCTTTTTCTGTAGATAATGTCAGGCTATCGGTAAAGGGTTTCTGATCTGCAGAGACAAGCTGAAGACTCTCTTTTGATAATGTCACATATGACTTGAGCGTACCACCAAGTGCTACCACAAGCTCCGGAGTATTTTTTGCATTTGAATAGATAGTCATGTTTTTCTTGAACGGACCGGTGTGTATACTCTTTAAGTCAATTGACTGAATTACCTTTCCGGTTTTTCCCGGGGCAATAATTGAGTCGTATCCAACAGTGGTACAGCCACATGATGCCTTCACTTTGCTGATTGTGAGGGTACTGTCCCCGGTATTTTTAATAATAAAGGTGTGTTCCACTTTTTTGACATCACCCTGAAACATTGGACCTGCATCAAAGTCTGATGAATCCACACTGATCATTGGTGCACCAATAACTGAAATAAGTAAGAGCTGGCTGAGAAAAAGTGTCGCTGTTGCAAATTTGCTAATAGTCATATAAATACCCTCCAGATTTTATAAGCATTACGATTATGGCCCGAAATAATTGTCAAATACAGGCATTGCCGCAAACTGTCGAAGAATTTAAAATAATATACGCAAGTTCTAAAAACGCCTGTATGCTTTAATCATGCAACGAATTTTAAAAAAATGTCAATAAGAGCAGCGTTAATTTTGTATTTTCTGTTACAAATCAGACGGTTTTTACAATTGTTCTGGCGGATGCTGTCTGACGGAAATCGATGATACACTACTAGCTTTTTAGCAGAAGAGTATGCGCACATGATGAAAACCTGTGAAATTCCTAACGCAGAGCAGCGTCAGCGAATAAGTAACAAAACATTTCAGGGGGAGTTCTGGAAACCCTGTCCGGGGACAAATGCGCCGTACTATTGCTGTGGCTACCAGATTATTACACCCGGAACAGGTTGCGGCATGTACTGCCGGTACTGTGTGCTTCAGGCATATTTTGAAAATCATGGACAGACAATTTGTGATAATTTCGGTGATCTTGAACGGGAACTACATGAAAAAATGGCAAGCAGAAAAGGAATAGTCCGGTTTGGCACTGGAGAATTTGGTGACAGCCTCTATCTCGATCATCAGACAGAATTTTCAGTAAAGATCGCAGCGTTGTTACAGCCGTATAACGCGGTGATTGAATATAAGACAAAAAGTACCAATATCGGAAATCTTAGTAAGATAAAAGATCCAGGCAGGGTGATTATCGGATTCTCTCTTAATACACCGGCGATGATTGCACTGATGGAGCGCGGGACTGCACCGCTTGATTCGCGGCTTGATGCTGCAAGGAGGTGCGTAGAGATGGGCTTTTATGTGGCGTTTCATTTTGATCCGATGTTCCGGTATGAACAGAGTCTTGATGAATACCGGATGGTGGTCAGGAAAATATTTGATTATATCAGCAAACCGGAAAAGATAGCCTATGTCAGTATGGGCGGTTTTCGCACGATGCCATCACTGAAGTCCTTTCTAAAGGAAAATGGATTGCACGTACCCCTGTTTTCGGGTGAAATGATTAACGGAGCGGATGGAAAACTGCGCTATTTCAGGCCGGTCAGAACAGAGATGTACCGTGCAATGCGGGAAGAATTTGATGCAATGCACAATGGTATAACGCTCTACATGTGCATGGAAAGCCCTGAAGTCTGGGACGACAGCGGTATGAGACCGAGAATACCTGATGGGCTGGTGGCATATCTTGATAAAAGAGCTGAAGCAATGATTAAAGGGAAGTAGGGAAATAGGGAAGTAAGGAAGTAAGGAAGTAAGGAAGTGAAGAAGTAAGGAAGTGAAGAAGTAGATCCTTATTTTCCTGTTACATACTATATCGAATTGAAATAAGACTGATCACAATTAACCTCCAGCTCCCCCTCTACAATTCTTATTGGAGAGGGGGTCGGGGGGGTGAGGCAAAACGGATGCAAACGGAGAATAGAATGCTATCAATCGGCAGTTGTTTACTTGGGAAAGAACCGAAGGTCGTTGCTGTTATTGATGAACTTTTCTGTGTGGAAAAGATTCTTGATGTAAAGCAGGCTGGTGCAGCTATGTTTGAAATGCGCATTGATTGTTACAAGACACCACTTGACACTATTGTCGCATATCTTCAAAAAGTAAAGAGTGAAGCTGCGCTTCCGATGATCGGAACGGTGCGTGAAAACGAGTGGACATCAAAGGATCGTATCGCCATTTTCAGAGCGATTATGCCGTTTGTTGACAGCATTGATCTTGAGCTCGGCACACCGATTTCAAACGAGGTTCGTGGCTTCGCAAAAGGTAAAACAGTAATCGTTTCGGAGCATGACTACAATAAAACGCCATCAAATGATATGATGAACGATATGGTGAAACGCGCCCTTGATCAGGGTGCCGATATTGTAAAGCTTGCAGTGATGGCAAACAGTCGCGATGATGTCCGCCGGTTGTTTACTTTTACACAGGAGTGCACTATACCGGTTGTCACCATCGCAATGGGATCTCACGGAACAATCTCAAGGGTGATTGCTCCGCTGTTCGGATCTTTGTTTACCTATGGATTCATTGAGAAGCCAGTCGCACCGGGTCAATTAAGTGCAAAGAAACTGGTTGAGGAGATCGGGTTGTACTTCGCGTGAGACCAAATTGATTTCTTTAAGTCCAGGCACTACCTTGAATCACCCATCTCCCTGACGATCGGGGTTCGGAATTCAGAGGCCTGACCGTCAGGGAGGGCTCATCTTTCACCGATAAATTTCTTTATCACATTGCAATTATTATTTAAGTCCCGGGGATTGAGGGGGCCGTCAGTATAGTGGCGTTTAGTGTACCTCTCTACCGCCTCTGCCGTGAATAATCGGGTGAGAGTACCGTTCCCCAGTTGTCAAAATCATACCCTAATGTAAAGGTCAGACGGTCCCCGCCGATTGGTCTGTCTCTGTCAAGGCCGCGATCGTAACGGAGTTTGATTGCCATTGGAAATGAGCTGAATGTTTTTGTCTCAAGTCTGATCTCTCCGCCAACAGACAGTAAGACATCATCACGTCCAAGATCCCGGATATCGGATGGATTATCAAATGCCGCACCACCTGAAATGTTAAATGCACCATAGAGCTGATCGAAATAGATAAAACTAAATCTTTTGTCAATTAGCCCTTTCCATAATGGGAATCTGTACGAGAACTCACCCTGGATAACTGTATTGCCGGTAAGGACGAGTGTATCAAATGATACAATGGAGTCTTTATTTGTTTTAATAGCTTTTGTCTTTTGGGACTTGTAGAAATAGGAGTAACCGGGTAACCATCCGGCCGGTTGAAAATATGATGGCAGCGGTGTGTCACCTTTTGTCGTATTTTCTATAGTAACACCATTAAGATCAATATGGAAATCATGTTTTTTATACCATGGTGTTGGTATACCCATTTTCAGGTGACCCCGTATCTCATGATACGTGTACTTGTCAAATCGTTCCTTATTCTGATTAAAACTGTTTTCCTCCTTTAGTGCAAGCATGGTATTATAGGTGTATTGAAGCTTCAATACATGGCCTTCAGGTGAGATCGTACTCCTGCTGTTCATGCCGATTTTACCCGTCGTTGCCATAGCACCAAAACGAAACCCTTGATCAAGTGTGTATTTAAAATCTACCACACTGTCAATGTACACATTAACATCAGTCATATTGCCGCCAAGGAGCAGATGTGCTCCGGGGCCTTGTGCAAGTGTCGTATTTTGATTGAGACTTTTAAAGAAATAATGAGAAACCTGCAGATTTAATTTCTGATACTGTACATTATAGGGGAGTTCATCAATCTCATCTCTTCCCTCATTGTAAAATGTATCAACACCAGCTATACCCCGTAAACTGTAATCCATGGAGATATCAAAAGGAAGAGCATGGGTAGTTCCTATAAGGCCAATATCGTAATTGGCATCGGGATTAAAGAATCCTCGGTTCAGGTCAATGGGAAAATGTTTTGGTTCGAATAAAAAGTACCCGTCAATTTCGTTTCCAAGATTTGATAAAGTAAGCGGCTCAATAAGATTGAAAATTAATCCTGTTTTAAAAACAGTTTTGCCTTTGTTGACATTGTTTGTTTCTGTTACAGCCTGTTCTGCGAAAAATGTCGGAACGAGAAGTAACTGACGCGGCATTCGTGAATATTTTCGTGGTGTTGATATTGACAATGTGCATGGCTCTTCCGGTGTATATCCTTTTTCCGTAACCGTTGGGTGCACTGTGGCTGAGTCAGCGGCGGTAACCGGTACGATGTTGTCGATATAGTAAATTCCGTATCCTTCCTTGGCATATCCGGCGTAGACAAGTTTTTTATTGTCAGGCGAAATTGATGGTGCAAAAGCTCCGCCGGTTACATTAGTGATCTGCTCCAGTTTACCTGATGCAAATTCATACCGGTAGATGTTAAAAATACCGGTTCTGTCGGATGAAAAATAGAGGTGTTTGCTGTCGGGGCTGAAACGGGGATCACGCTCATCGTGCTCGGTATCACAGATGATCTCACATTTTTTTGTTGTTGTATCAAAGATTGCAACTTTACGGTTTTTATAATCGAAGTAGCTGAATGCAATTTTTGATCCATCAGGAGCCCAGTCGATTGTATAGATAAAGAACAGATCATTTTTAGTCGTATCTACAGGGTACATTGTTTTCAGGATTTTACCGGATGTATCGGTGAGAATAAGCCTGAATTTGTCAACATCACGCTGTGCTCCAGCAAATGTTTTGCCATCAGGCGAAAATACAGCATTCATAATATCTTTGCCAAAGGTAATCTGTTTTTCAGTTTTTTTATGAAAGAGCCCTTTTGGCTTTTTTCCTGATGGCATCGTATCAATGAAAATATCACGGACCGGTTCACCGCCACGCTCCGGTGGCAAAATCGATTTGCGTGATTTTGGTGATGTATAACAGATTTTACCAGTAGCGGCATTAATGCTGTAAAAACCACCTAATGGCTTGACCAGTTTAATTTTGTCATCTTCCTTGACTGTATCAGAAAGTGAATACAGATACATCATCTTGCGTCCGTACTCGCTCTTACCGTTCGATAAAAAGAATATCCCTTTACCGTCAGGGGTAAACTGAGGCCAGAAGTTTTCATAACCATACTTATTGATTTTTTTGCCATACACCTGAGTTCCAAGGTTTTTAACCTGTTCCTTGTAGTGCTTTTCAAGATGCTTTTTCCAGTCTTCATATAAGCGTTTTCCGCTGATACCAAGCACTTCCTTTATCGATCGGTCGAACGTAAGACGGGGCAATTTACTGGATGCACGCAGCAGGGCCGGAACCTTGTCATAACCGTAGGTTTCTGCAATGTACTTAACAAGAGAGAAACCGTGGTTGTATGTTTTTTCATAATCATCACCCTTACCGGTAAAAACCTGCATGTGATTCCAGGAGAGAATGTTATTAGAAAGCGACAGTGATCGCATAATCATATCACGATGTGAATCCCAAGAATCACCATTATTTCGTGTACTCTCGTATTGAGCGATACCCTCAGAAAACCAGCGCGGGAGCATCTCTGATGGAAACGAGTGAATCGCTTCCACACGGTTTACTTCGTTAGGATGGGAAAAATAGCCAATTCGAAAATCGGATATAACAGATGGCGTTTTTATTGCTGATGACATTGAAACAATATGTGCATACTCATGGGCAATGACATCTTCGAACCAGTCATGGCTTCCGCGCATGTTGAAATCAAAATCGTGAGTCCAGAGGGTGATCGTGTTGGTATAGTGAAGTGCCCAGCCGTTACTCTCATCACTGTCGAGGATCACTACATTGGTCTTATTTGGCAGTGCGATATTGTAAGTGTGCCTGTAAATCGAGTATAGTTCTTCAAAGCGTGATGCAACTTTTTTTACAAGATGCCCGGTTCCATCCATGTAACTAATAATAAAATGTTCTGTTTCAACGGTGTGAAATTTTAAGCCATGGGCGTTAAATTTTGCCGCAAACACAGAAGTAACTGCAAAAAGAACGAGAAAAAGAGCGCGTAGTCGAAGTTTCACAATGATTTTTCCAATGTTGTTATTTTATGATTGCCATTTTCCAGTATTGCGAATAAGTCTTGCCGTTTATTTTCGCTTCCATCCGGCAGCGATAAACCGCAGGGCCGAAATCCTTAACAGAAACATTGAGTTCGTTCCAGTCGGGGTAGCTGCCACTTAGCTGATCCGGTGCTTTGCCCATGGTTGAATTTGAATAAACCTTAAACCCGGAATAGGTAAATATCTCAAGCTTTACATTGGTAGCCGGACCATTGAATTTGTATCTGAAGACAACATCAGTAACATTTTTCCTGATCAGTGCGGGGTTGGGATAGCTGAATAACGACAACGGTTCTTTATCGTTTACAAGAGAAGAAAGCTGTGCACCACCGTATGCACATGATCTGCCGTTATCATAACCGCACTGCGCCCAGAACACTGAATCGGGAAGGATATCTTTTGCAAGCTGCCAGCGATAGATCCACCCTTCAGTCGTTACGGCGAAAAGATCCGGTGTCGTATTAGTATTTGTAAATGCAATCATAGGCGATGTTGACATTGTGCTTCCTGTGGTAAGCGGCCAGCTTGATTGGTAATTTTTCATAATAACCGATGAGGGACGTTTTGCGTTGCTACCTATGGCATCAACAAAACTACCGGGGATTATATATGGAAGTACTAATGAATCTCCTATACCAATCATCGTGTCAACTTCACCTTTTCGAAGATCGGTTAAACTATCAGTCGATCCATCACTTTTTGTAAACCAGACAATGCCACGCTGAGGATCTGCTTTTGTGATTTTTTTAATTGCAAATGTCGCATTTTCTCCTGTTGGTGATGCGAACAGGACAAGCGGATCCCGGCTTTTTCCTGTAACAACTACCGGTGATGTATTTACGGCACCTTTTTGATACCAGTATTTTTTGTCAAGATATGCAGGCCATCCGTAAACGAGTACCCCTTTATAATTAATTGCATAGATGCCATTGGAACCACCAGCCACAATATCAAGATATCCGTCACGGTTGATATCTGCAAGAGAGGGTAGACCGGTATTGGCCGGAAACAATGCCCTGTTTGCACCACGCCGTTCAACATTTTCCGCAGTATATGAGTAGATGTTGCAAAGGTCATTCGGCTCCACAGTCCAGCCTTCTGCAAGAGTCAGATTTCTATTGTAAACCCATATACCATGCCTGCTGTCTGCAACGATAATTTCACTTGCATTATCTTTATCAAGATCGCCGGTGATAAGCGTGTATGGGCCGATACCGGTAGTAATCTTCACTGTTGAATCTGCTTTTGTACTGTTCACTGACAGCAGCGATAGGGTACCATCAATTTGCATGACCGCAATTGCACCAAGCTCCCGTACTGCCGCGATGGCACAGACTGCACTGTCGGACTGAAGCTTAACAGAATGCAGTGTGTCAAATGTTTTTCCGAAAACGATCTGACCGGTTGTTGTTCCTGCCGCCCAGGATGAATCCCGGTAGTTGCAGAGTGTTGTTGATGGAATAGCATTGAGTCGTAGCGTGTCAAGAATCATTCCTGTTGCAACAGAAACTGATTTTAGAATGTACACTTTTCCATTCGATGATGGAATCATGATTGATCCGGCAACTGTTGATGGCATTGCAACGGGATTTGGTATACTGTCAAGATATGCAACCGTATCCGCTGACGCAACTGCTGATCCAAAAATATCACTGCGGTTTACCAGTGTTTGCTTCTTATTATATGGATTAACTGATGTATCTGATGGCCAGAGGTAACATCTGCCCGATTTGCCAATAAGGAAAAACTCTTTTTCTGGTTGTGTTTTGTCAATGTCAACCACCAGCGGTTCAAGAAATTGATCCGGAGCTGCACGCTTGGGCCAGTTATCAACGCTGAAATCCCATTTCAACTGAACATTAAAGACACTATCGGAAAAATTTGTGATGTAATGATCGCCATCATTTTTTGAAAGATAATATAACTCTTTATTGACAACGGGTGATGTTGTCCCGATTTTCATTGACAGGTAGGTATGTCCTCCATCTTTTGCACGCGTTGATGGCCGTGTGTAAGGGCCGATGGAATCGTAGGTTGATAGTTCAGATTTAATTGTTGTCTGATGCGGAAAGATATCCTCAGACCCGCCGTAATCGTAAATTGCAGAATAAAATGCGTTGGAGAAAGTGATACCAAGATCATTGACACCGTCAGCTTCTACCAGTGAAACGCCGCGGTACAAAGAATCGGCATTGATGAAATTATTTGCAAGGCGGTTTCTGATTATGTTTTCGTCGACATGCCAGACAAGAATTCCTGATGCCGGAAGGCTGATATCATTATTGTTTACTTTTTCAATCACCCGGTAATTGTTGGTGGTCACTACATTTTTTTCGATATTGACATTGTTGGGATATTCCGCAATATGAACAATATTATCATCCTCGGTAGTATCATATTTGAACAGATCCTTGTTTCCGCTGAGATTGCGCTGCCTGTTTTCAACAAGATAGTACTCATGATCATTTATCGGTACTAAAAGGATCGTTGTATCATCACCGGTATACGCTGCGGCGGTTGCACTGTCACGATCAAGTACTGAGGTTAGTGCTTTTACCTGATAGTTTTTTCTTACACCCGGTGATGCAATTTTTACATTATCCCATCCCATAAATGCGCGTACCCATGCAGAAGGGTAGGGGGGAATAAATCCTTTTCCTGCTGAGTATCCGGCAAAATCCATAATGCAGAATGAACCGATTGCTGATGTTCCGCTTGACGTAGAAAATAGGTCGGGGATACCCAGTTGACGTGCTATCTGATTAACAAGAACACCCTGAATACCCCAGTTGAGCCCGTCCTGGTTAGATGTTTCGGCGCACATCATTATTTCGTCAAGAAGCATCTCTCCGTTTTTACCATTGACCGGAAAACCTGCTGTTTTTAATTTGAGTGAATCCTTGTAATATTTAATAAAATCACGGTTGATGAATGCGTCAATAAGGTCTGACGGTGTATCGTTGTATTTCCCGCGGCCATCACCACCGTTTGTCAAATAGGAGGCTCCTGCATGAATAATCATGAAAACAGTTTTATGGCCTGCCTGATCACGGAAGGTCTTGTCTGATGCATTATAGGTAATGTTTGCAAAAGGAGAATTTGTTTTTGCATCATTAGCTGCCGCAATTGCATCATTTATAAACCGCATGAGCCCCGCAGTCTTTCTATTGTAGTAATCATCATATGATTCCTTCTTTTTCTTTCCACCAGGTGAATAAGCTGGCAGCGCGTCTTTTACAGAATAACCCACTTCGTTGTTTGATTTCGGATAAATTTCACTGGTGATGATAAGTTTACCTTTTGAAACTTTCTTATAATATGATTTTACCATTTCCAGCTGCAGTGCGAAATAGGTCGAATCATGAGGCAATCTGTCGTATTTGTAGAGTGTATCGTTATTCTTCTCAATGGTGGAGTAGTTGATTTTCTCATCCTGATCACCATTATCAAGGTTTGCGGTTGTGAAAAACAAGCCGTTACCCGTTGTCAATGTTGAAACATCTTTCTGGAATTGTACACGGATAGCAATAAGTTTTATGGTGTCAGCCTGATTACTTCGGGTGAAGTTTATGGACCACTGATGATCCCGTGCGGTTTCGACCAGTTGTTTTGATGAGGTGCTTTTTAATAGAAACGGATATGGGCCACTTAGCCCGATACCGATTTCAGAATCAAGCGCCGCTGAAAGAACTGCCGAATATGCGCACACTACTCCTGTAAAAAGTATTCTGATTGACTTGATCATCGAAAAGACCCCATATCGTTAAAAATCAAAGATATCTCATTCTGCTGACACAACGAATGATTAACAAAAAATAAGCTCATTCCATGTATGAAAGTTACATTCAGGGAATGAGCAACGTTTACAAACTTGTAAATTCACCTGACAGTGAAAAATACTATTAAAAATGGAACAGAAACGATACACGCCATTGACCGTTACGTACACCGGTTGATCCTGTTTTTCCATTTTTTGTATGCTTAAGAATATTTTTCATAAATCCTTCCGGCGAATAGATATATGAAAAGTCGGCATTCAATGTTCCATATTTAATACCAAGTCCAAGCGTCCATTCCCAGCGAACCCCGATGTAATCGGCAAGGAAACCGGTACGTAATGCAACAAAGTTTGCATACCAGTATTCCATACCAAGGTTAACGTTGGTCTCTTCAAGCTTCTCCATCGTTGACTCGCCAGTAACATCGTCTTTAGCAAGGTCGGTAAAGAGTGCCTTATAGAATGGGTCCGGTTTACCACTTGAATCGCTACGGACAAATTCACGGTTGAGATCAAGAAGGAATTTCAGATCGTGAATCGGAGTCTGCAACGCACGATACACAAGTCCTAAACGCAAGGTAAAGGGAATCGGGTCCGGATTAGATCTATCCATATAGAAAATATTCGGTCCCATATTCTGAAGCATAAAACCCAGGTCAAGGTTTTTGATAAGAAGATTACGTTTCAATAGTGATGCATCAATGGCAAATGTCTGACCAACACCCTGATCATTTTCAAGACCAGGTGCAAGGGCACTGTGTACATATTTCGCATTAAGACCAATTGAAAAATCTTCTTTGAGCGAAAGACCATAGGATAGACCAAATACACCTTCCCATGATTTACGAGTCTCTCCTTCATGTCCCATTGCGTCAACAACTGCATTTTCGCCCATCATGATATAGTTGACAAATCCACCAATAGTACCCCAATCCTGCGTCGGATAAACAAATGCAGCATACGCATGCCAGAGATCGGGAATGTTGAACTCGGGGAGCAGTGTTTCGTAAAAAAGAAAAACCTGACGCTGTGCGTTGTCGAACTGATTCACAGCATTGCCGGACGCGATCCAGATATCATTGTCATGATCAATAAGGCCTTTGACGTTGTCATCAGCAAGAACGTTCTTTGAATGGAACGACTTCCATTCCGGAGGACCTTCTTTTGTAACTCCGTTTTTATCTGTTTCTGTTTTACCAGCCTCGTAGCTGATAACTCCCTTATTTGTTGCAATCCAGATATTGCCCTTTTTGTGTTCTGTAAATGAAACAACCTTACTATCTGGGAATTTAAACCGTTTCCAGGCGGATAGTGTTGAAATCGTTACACCGTTATCACCACCGATCCAGAGACGTTCCTGGGAATCGAAGAAAAGAGAGCGGACTTCATTTGAAAGGAGTCCATTTGATGTATCATATACAGTAATTGTTGAATCGGTAGTTTTTACAAGACCGACATCAGTTCCAACATAGAGTGCATTGTTTAAACCATAGGCGATAGCATTAATGTAATTAGCGGGAAGGCCATCGGATGAATCAAATGACTTCCACTGACCATCAACATAACTTGCGATACCTGCGTCTGTACCAACTGCCATCTTACTTGTTTGTGAAGTAGCTAAGGATGTAATATTATTTGATGGCAGCCCGTCAGTTACAGTGTAAAGGTTCCATTCATTATTGCTGTAACGCCATAAACCGTTTCGCGTACCAACCCACAAACGTTCAGAATTATCAATAGTCAAACAGGTGATACTGTCAGTTGTCGCAATTGAGAAAGGAATTTTCAGTTCATCAACATCTTTGAAAGTGATGTCTGCAGCGGTAAATACTGATGCCAGTTGATCAGAAAGTGTATCTGCGCGTAATGAATCGACACTTGGAGAGATCATTGCATATATTTTTGCAGCGCTGCGTTCTACTGATGAAAGCAGGGTAATCTCGCGTGCAAGTGAATCTGCTCTGTTTGCGGCATCTTCAAGTTTACGGTTCTGGAATTCTGTCAGAAGCACTGCTTTACATGAGGCATAATGCTTTTGGGACAATTTATTATAGGTCATAATTGACCAGACTGCGTTACTTATCAGTTTGTCATTGTCAATTTTGAGAAACTTTGATGCAATACTCTGCAAATCATCCCTTTGCTCGATCAGGTAGCTTTCATATTCCTGCCATGCTCTGCCGTTGTAGCGAAGGAGACCCTTATTTGTTCCAAGCCAGATCAGATCTTTTCCACTGAAATCTTTCCGTTTTTTTGCAGCAATTGACGTAAACATCCTGTCGGTATTCTTCATGTGAAGTTTCCAGGAGTTGGCAAGAGGAGCCTGGCCAAGCCCGGCAGGGTTAAAAAATGTCGCATTTGCGTCATCACTCAGCCCGGTAAATGCCTCACCAAGTGCGGTGGCACGTGCGCCTGGAGGAAAAACCAGGGTAATTATTGCAGACTCACCAACTGCCGCAAATGATGAACTCATCATACCGGATAGTGCAATTGCAATCATACCGGCAAAGATTTTTAACTTACTGTTTGAAGTCATTAGATTGTACCTCGTACTGCATTAGTTTGTTGAATCATGCGCCACTCGGGGAGGCGCGGAGCGATTTCGTTTTTAAAAAGGGGAACCATACCGATTTCTGTTGTTTCCTGAAGTGTTTCGCCGTGATGCGCAACAAGTGTGCATGTACAGCCGATATGAAAAGGTGGAATTATTTGAGGATACTGATAAATTTCTTCCCGTGTCACAAATTGCCCCTTTTTGAGGTAATCTGCGCAGATTTCACAGTAATCTGGTTTAAAATCATAGTAATAGAAAGAAATCCCACCGCTATCACCCTGTTCAATTAATCCAATATTTCTGTCCAGAGAATCATCCCAGTCACGAACATAAGCATCTATTTCTGATGTTGTTAGGCTGATATTTTCCGGATCTCTATTGTTTACGTTTATCTTTTCCAGATATTTTCGTATTTCTTCATTTGATGGTTTAACATCCCTGAGCTGATCCCGTGGTGTTTTCCGTACGATCGAATAAATACCGCTTTGATGCAGTACTGGATTTGGCTCTTCTGAGGTTTCTTTTTTATTGAAACTCACACTGATCGCAACCAGAATCAGGATTCCAAACAGGATCAGACTGACCAGAATGTAGAACATTGTATACCTTTCCGTTATTGAAACTCACTAATGAGAAACGGGTGGTTATTGAGTGGTATAGTAATAAATTACTTTAAAACAATGCGTTATAAAGAAATATCCACTTTCCGCTAAACAACCACGGGTAAAGAAATACTACTCTTTATACTACATATTTTCTACTATTTTCTGTCCAAACTGAGAACATGATACTGTTGTTGCGTTTTCCATCAGACGTGCAAAATCATATGTCACAGTTCGCGATGCAATTGCTTTTTCGACACCTTTGATAATAAGGTCGGCAGCTTCAGTCCATTTCATGTAGCGCAGCATCATCTCTCCGCTTAAAATTACCGAGCTGGGATTTACTTTATCCTGATTTGCATACTTTGGTGCTGTTCCATGTGTTGCTTCAAAGATTGCATGACCGGTTTTATAGTTGATATTTGCCCCGGGAGCGATACCGATACCACCAACCTGTGCCGCAAGTGCATCACTGATATAATCACCGTTAAGATTCATCGTTGCAACGACATCAAACTCCTCTGCGCGTGTAAGTGCCTGCTGGAAAAAGATATCTGCAATTGCATCCTTTACAAGGATTTGACCCGGCGCAGGATTTCCGTTACACTCTTCCCAGGAGATGAGTTTTCCGGCGTACTCTTTTTTAGCCAGTTCATATCCCCATGCCCTGAATGCACCTTCAGTAAATTTCTGAATATTGCCCTTATGAACCAGAGTAACGCTTTTTCTGTTGTTTTCAATAGCATAATCGAATGCTGCCCGTATCAGACGCTCTGAACCGGATTTTGAAATCGGTTTGATACCAATGCCGCTATCTTCCTTAATATCCCAGTTGTATTCACTTTTAAGGAATGCAAGCAGCTTTTTCACTTTATCCGAATTTGCTTCAAGTTCTTTTCCGCTGTAGACATCCTCGGTATTTTCACGGAAAATGACCATATTTACTTTTTCAGGATTTTTAACCGGTGATGGAACACCTGCGAAATATTGGACAGGCCTGAGACAAACGTAGAGGTCAAGCAGCTGACGAAGTGCTACATTCAGAGAGCGTATTCCGCCACCAACCGGAGTAGTAAGCGGTCCCTTGATACCTACGAGATATTCTGAGAAAATATCAACAGTTTCCTGAGGAAGCCAGTTACCGGTCTGATTGAATGCTTTTTCTCCGGCGAGAACCTCTTTCCATTCGATTGAACGCTTTCCTTTGTATGCTTTCTCAACAGCTTTTTCAAGAACGAATTTTGATGCGCGCCAGATATCTGGCCCGGTTCCGTCACCTTCAATGAAAGGAATTATTGTCTGATCAGGTACATTAAGCACGCCGTTTTTCATTGAAATTTTCTCTGCCATCTCGAAAGCACTCCTTACTATATGTATATAAAAATGTATTACTTACCAGGCACTATCAAAATTCTGATAGAATTCAGTGCAATAAATTGAACTTCAGCTCTGTAAAATACGTCTGTCCGCAACTATTTACAAGAATCTCTATATATAATGATGCAGAACACAAGGGGATACTTCTTGAAAAAAGGTGGGTTTTGAAAATACAATCGCTGTCTGCAATGAGTAATTGACTTTTTTCTAATAACAAATTATCTTTGATACACAATTGCGGGAATAACTCAATGGTAGAGTGTTACCTTCCCAAGGTAAAGGTTGCGAGTTCGACTCTCGTTTCCCGCTTTTTTTATCTGCATCATTTCTGGTTGTGGCGTTTTCATACGGATTGCATTTGATGTGAGCTTCATATTTCAATTTCATTAGAAGCAATTACTATGTTGATAATCTGAGGTTTTCAAGAAAAATAATCTATAATTTAAAGGTCTCTGGCTTATGTGTAAATTGTTTGTTAATAAATTGGCATTTATCGTAATACTATTGTTTGCAGGATGTACTGTAACATTGCAGAATAAAACTGCTTATGATCCAGTTGCTAAAGTGAACAGGGGATTAATAGATAGTTCCATTGTAGACACAATTTCAATGGAAAAGAGATACAACGAGTATTTAGTTGGTTGCATTACAGAAAATCGACGATATCCTGAAATTTCAAGAATTATCAATTCAGCCAGTTCTGATTTAATCAATACGGTATTACCATTTGTAGAAAGTAACAAATTAAACTATACAGATACATTGGAATTTCTTATTAAGTCAAATGGTATTGCCATATGTACAGGTTTTCCTTCAAATAGAACAATTGATACCTTATTAGTTGAAACCATTAACAAAAAATTGGAAAAAATTAATTTTGGTATGACAAAAGATTCTAATTTTTCTGCCATAATTCAAATTTTAATAAAAAAAGATAATGAAAAAAGTGCGATTAAAGTCAGTGATAAAATCAGGTATTCAAATCAAGGACGATCACGTGCAAGTGTTCATGAAATTATTTTGTCATATATAGATAAACTGCAGGCGTTATATAATCGCAGGCTTGACAAGAGACCTAGTTTGAAAGGGAAAATAACAGTCAAATTTTTTATCGATCCCTTTGGACGAGTTGCAAACGCGTCAATTATTGAATCTACCGTTAATGATACGTTACTTGAGCAAGCTACACTACAACAAATAATGCATTGGAAATTTGAGCATATATTATCCAATACCGATATAACACAGTGTGTTTGGCCATTTGTTTTTAGTAGATAAATGTAAATTGGAAAGAGAATCATGACAAACGCAAAAAACTACTACGAAAAAAACATACAACAGTTTACCAGTGAACTTACCGTAATAGATAATAAAATAAAAATGTTCAGTAATCTCAGACTGTTTATTTTTATTGCAGCGGTGATCGGTGCTGCACTTATCTGGCGGTCACATCAGTATGTTCTTCTGACTATTGAGCTTGTTACGAGTACAGTGTTATTTGTGGCTGCAGTGCTTTTTCATTCTGATCTTTATAAAAAAAGATTTGTTGTTGAAAAGAAACTGATTATCAACAAAAAGGGATTGTCACGAATCAATGGCGAGTGGGGTGATTTTGAAGATACCGGGGATCAATTTATTGATCATGCACATCCCTATACTTACGATCTCGACATATTTGGAAAACATTCGCTCTATCAATGGATCTGTGCTGCTCACACACATAGTGGCAGAAAAGCTCTTGCTGATGCTCTCAGTTCTCAGCAGAAGGAACGATCTGCTATTCTTGAGAAACAGGACGCTGTAAAGGAGCTTGCCGCGCTGCCCGATTGGCGGCAGCAGTTTGAACTTTACGGAATGCTTAGCGAAACCGCCGATGATCCATCACGGTTTCTCGAATGGGCTGAAGACAAAAAGAAAACGTTTAATAATCCGCTCGTTTTGTCACTGCTGCGCATTTTGCCTTACATCTCGCTCTGCATCGGTCTGTATGGATTTCTTTTTCATGATACGCTTGTCTACTTCGCAGTTGTTTATGGATTGCAGCTTGCTCTTTTTGGTGTGGTACTTCATTCCAGAACATCTCCAGTCATCGAAAAATATGAAAAAAACGGGAAACTGCTTCTGACATTTTCGCAGCTTGTAAATACAACAGAGCGGCAGCAGTTTAAATCGACATATAATATAACGCTGAAAAACAGGTTGACAACCGGTAATCATAAAACTGCGTCATCAATACTGGCATCGTTATCAAAAATAATCAGTGCGACAGAAATTCGTTCAAGTCCGATGATGCACGCAATTGCAAATGCTGTGTGGCTCTGGGATGTTCAGTGTGTTATCAAAGCTGATACGCTGAAAACTCTATATGGTAATAGTTTCAGGACATGGATTAGTGCAATCGGACAATTTGAAGTTGTTGCAAGTCTTGCAATTCCGGGATTTGAAAACCCTCAGTGGATCTATCCGGAAATCAGTGATACCGTAGTAAAAATCAATGCAGAAAAAATCGGTCATCCGTTGATTCATTCAGATACACGGATTGCAAACGACATAACAATTGATCATTCAGGTGTTGTTGCTGTAATTACCGGGTCAAACATGTCTGGAAAAAGTACGTTCCTTCGTACACTGGCAATAAATGCGGTGCTGGCATATGCTGCAGCGCCTGTATGTGCAGTGCATTTTGTACTTCCACTTGTCAATATATACAGTTCAATGCGTATCAGTGATGACCTCTCGTCGCACGTGTCAACATTCTATGCTGAACTTGTACGAATCAGGATGGTTGTTGAAGCGGTAAAAAGAGGTGAAAAGGTACTGTTTCTCCTCGATGAACTTTTTCGTGGAACCAACTCCCAGGATCGTCATGATGGCGCAGTGGCAGTACTGAAAACGCTGTCGAATAGTAATACTATAGGCATTGTGTCAACGCATGATCTGGAGCTTTGCAATCTTGCGGAGAATAATCCGGAACGTTTTGTAAATTTTCATTTTGAAGAGTTTTACAGAAATAATACGATAGAGTTTGATTACACACTGAAAAAGGGACGTTCAACAACAAAGAATGCAATGTTTCTGATCAGGATGATTGGCATTGATATTTAAATGGCTGCTGCAAATTGACCTTTACAGTCTGGATTACTGTTGATTATGGTTAAACGTTTGATAAAAAAGAAGAAAAAAAAGAAAGTATCATTATGGATCAAACTATTCATACTGATTCTGGCAATTATTGCATTTGATCTTGCTTATTATTCCGTTATCGTTGATGTCAAAAAATATGCAGCCAAGAATCCGGTAAAAACAGCATTCATGAAATATCGGGAAGCGCAGTGGAGAGCAAAGGGCCGGACAACAAAGATAAAGCAGGTGTGGGTGCCACTGAACAGAATTTCCCCTCATATTCGTAAAGCGGTGATTGTCGGTGAGGACGCAAAGTTTTGGAAACATGATGGATTCGATTTTGATGCAATGAGAAAAGCATTCGAAACAAATATCGAAAAGCGGAAGATGGCTGTCGGTGCAAGTACCATAACAATGCAACTCGCAAAAAATCTGTTTCTGTCTCCATCAAAAAATCCTGTCAGGAAGATTCATGAGGCGATTCTTACCTGGCGGATCGAACGTACGTTGTCAAAAAACAGAATACTTGAATTGTATCTGAATATAGCAGAGTGGGGGGATGGAATCTTCGGAATTGAAATGGCGTCAAGAACGTATTACGGACATAGTGCATCAGAGTTAACAAAGAGTGAAGCTGTGCGGCTTGCAGCGGTTCTGCCAAATCCAATTCTGTTTAATCCGCTTAAGAACTCCCGGTTTGTTTCACGGCGATCAAGACTAATCACCCGTGCCCTTGGTGGTGATATGAAAGCAGCGATTGCACTCCATGAAACACCACAGAAAAAAGCGCCGGACAGATCAATGGCTGATACGGTTGTTGAGACGGATAAGCTGACAGCAGATACTATCTCTGATTCAGGAATGGTAGCAGTGCCGAAAATAGATTCATCCCAAATGGAGCAATCATTTTCAGATACATTAAATCCGGTGTTGCCTGAATAACTCCTGCATTTTTAAGGTGATTTTGTTGTAAGTGCTTTACACTATGCTTGTTAAATCTGTAATTATCACCGGGAATCGCTGTGTTTTTTTCAATTCCTTAACATTGTCTTCCATTGTTCACGCGCGGATTGTATATTAATTGTGAGGCTTGCAGTCAAAAAAATAACTGCATGGTTTTATTGAAAATTCGGCAGTGCTGGTACTTGAATCGCTATGATTGATGCTCATAGATCAGACGTCGTACCCTGAATTTAAATCAGGATGAACTTGCTTAAGTCACCATTAACACTGCAGACAGAGTGTAGATATCATTTTAAATCATACGCAGTTTACATTCTAAACCGAATTTGTATATAATGCATCTGATCGATGGTCAACAGCCGGGATTGGTTTGCTCAGTATGATGTTAAGTGTAAAAGAAGTTGCCAAACTTCTTAACGTTTCAGAAAAAAAAGTCTATCGGATGATAGCACAGAATGAAGTCCCTGTAAACAAAGTTGGTGAAGAGTATCAGTTTAACCGTGTTGAACTCCTTGAGTGGGCTACGTCAATGGGAATTCATGTTTCAACGGAATCAATTGTTGCTGTACCAGAGGCAGATTCACCTTTGTTTATTGATGCTTTGCGCGAAGGCAGTATTGCTTATAACGTACCGGGAAAAGATAAGGTTACAGTACTGAGAAATGTAGTTAATTTGTTGAAATTACCGGCAAATGTTGATCCCGAATTTATGTATGATATCATAATTGCGCGGGAAAAGCTTGGTTCAACCGGTATTGGTGATGGTATTGCGATTCCGCATGTTCGTAATCCGGTTATTCTTAATGTTAGTAAACCGGTTGTGACATTATCATTTCTCGAAAAACCGATTGATTTTGAATCTATTGATGGTAAACCGGTAAATGTCCTGTTTACAATAATCAGTCCTACGATCAGGGTGCACCTGCACCTGCTGTCAAGGCTCGGGTATGTTTTACAAAATCCGGCATTTAAAAGTGTTATTAAAGATCAGGCCAAACCCGACCGGATTTTTACAGCTCTTGAGAAAGCTGAAGCTGCAATCTCTGTACCAGATTCCAAGCAGAGTGATACGATCAAATGAACAGTAGCTATGGATCCTTTTCATATGAGTAAAGGATTGCTATGTCACTGATACTTATTTTTATCGCAATTGTTGCTGCTGCGTTCAGCGGTGTCCCCGCTCAGTTTCTCAGTCGTACCTCAACAAAATCCGGTTTGTTTGCATTGTTTTTAATGTCCATCAGTGCCATCGCTGCCTTTGGTGCTGTCGTTTTTGCATTTTGTAAACCAACGGTGATTGCTTCGATTGAGTGGCCCGCAATGGATACCCTTTATTTCTCGATAGATCCGCTCAGTGCCTTTTTTCTTGTACCTGTTTTTCTGATGGGATTTCTGGGGTCACTCTATGGTATATCCTACTGGCCTCACGACCGTCATCCGTCAAACAGCCGCAAGCTGCTTATTTTCTGGGGACTGCTTGTCGCTGGTATGGCAATTCTTATTGTTAGTAAGCATGCGATGGCGTTTCTTATAGGATGGGAAATAATGGCATTGGCTGCATTTTTTCTCGTGTCAACAGAAGATAATCGTGGTGAGAGCCGCTTTGCAGGGTTGGTGTATCTTATAGCTACACATATCGGTACGTTATCGCTGTTTGCAGTTTTCTCATTGTGGAAACACACTACAGGTTCGTATATGTTAACACCTGTAGAGTCTGGAACAATCAGCTTTACAATGATGAATATCCTGTTCTTTCTCGCATTACTTGGATTCGGATTAAAAGCCGGGGCGATGCCATTTCACTTCTGGCTGCCGTCAGCACATGCAACTGCACCGACACATGTTTCTGCAATGTTAAGCGGTGTGGTATTAAAAATGGGTATTTACGGGCTTATAAGATGGCTGTCGCTTTTTCCGTCACCACCATATGCCTGGGGAAGTATTATCATTTTTATCGGATTTATCAGTGGACTTTTTGGTGTTGTGTTTGCAATCGCTCAACATGATGTAAAGCGGTTGCTTGCATATCACAGTGTTGAAAATATTGGAATTATCCTTATTGGATTAGGAATAGCACTGATAGGCCGGGCTACAGACATGATGGAAATTACGATACTTGGGCTTGCCGGTGCGCTGCTTCATGTATGGAATCACAGTTTTTTTAAATCCCTTTTGTTTTATTGTGCAGGCGCAGTAGTACATGCGACACATACACGTAAAATTGATCTTCTTGGCGGTCTTGCTAAAAAAATGCCCCAGACAGCACTCTGGTTTCTTATCGGAGCAATTGCAATTTGCGGTCTTCCGCCGCTAAACGGATTTATCAGTGAATTGTTTATCTATTTCGGTCTTTTCAAAATGGTTATGAATGACGTGAGTGATCTGACTGCTGCGCTGGGAGTTCCGGTTCTGGCTATGATCGGTGCACTTGCCGCAGCATGTTTTGTCAAGGTGTTCGGAACTGTATTTCTCGGTTCACCGCGTTCGTCACTGGCGAATCATGCACATGAACCGCCTGTTCCGATGCGCAGTTCGATGGTGGTGCTTGTGATTGTTTGTGCAGTCATAGGTATTTTCCCATTTCTTATCGGGCCGGTTCTTGAACGGGTTATCGTCGTCTGTTATAGCGATTTGTCAGTAGAAGTGTCACAGTTGTCATCAACGGTTCCCTTGAAGTCAATAAGTGCTCTTGCAGGAACAATTGCATTCTTACTTATAGTAACCGGTGTACTGTTTGTTACTAAAAAGAAAAAAGAAAAAATGACTGTTACCTGGGATTGCGGCTATGTTAAACCATCAAATTCCATGCAATACACTGCGACATCATTTGCTGCGACCATTATCAGCTTCTTTAAATGGATACTTAAACCGCATGAACATCGTCCGGAAGTTGCCGGGTTGTTTCCAAAAGCCACACGTCTGCTGATCCATACGAATGAAATTGTTCTTGATAGGGTGTTAATTCCTGTTTCACGTCATGTTTCAAGGTTTGCTGCCTGGTTTCACCGGTTTCAACAGGGAATTATACAACATTACATTTTTTATATAGTGATTACGCTTTTTGTCTTACTATGTTCACAGATGCCGCTAAAGCAGCTCTTTCTAAACTGGTTTACAAAATAGAGCATCATGGATAGGATTCAGTTGTAAATGATCAGTATTGTTTTGGTGTTGTGTTCAATCATTATTTTATGTATGAGCGGATTTCCGGCCTACTTTTTTTCACTACGTTCCACAAAGGGGCAGGTTGTTTCATCTGCGTTAATGCTTATCGGCGCCGGGATTGGAATTTCAGGAGTTATATTGTCAATCAAGTCCGGTGTTATTGTGCACTATAATCACGAGTGGTTTCTTCCATGGGGATCTTTTCGCGTTTGTATTGATCCGCTAAGTTGTGTATTTCTTTTACCGGTTTTTGTTGTTCCGTCAATGGGCACGTTATACAGTTTGTCCTACTGGTCGCAGCGTCTTCATCCTGAGAACGGTAAACGACTGGGTGTTTTTTACGGACTTCTTGCAGGTGGGATGGCTCTTGTCGTCGTTGCTCAGGATGCAGTGCTATTTATAATCGCATGGGAAATAATGGCATTGGCTGCATTTTTTGCGTCAACCGCAGAGGATCACAATCAGCAGGTGCGTCAGGCCGGATGGATTTACATTGTGGCGACACATATCGGAACGTTGTGTCTGTTTGCAATGTTTGCCTTGTGGAAATTATCAACCGGATCTTTTGCTCTTGTGAATAGTCCATTGTTAAGCCGTCATGGATGTGATGTACTATTTGTGCTTGCTGTGGTAGGATTTGGTTTTAAAGCCGGAATCATTCCGTTTCATGTATGGCTGCCGGGCGCTCATGCAAATGCACCAAGTCATGTGTCTGCAGTAATGTCCGGGGTGATGCTTAAAATGGGTATATATGGCATTGTCCGGATGACATCACTGCTTCCTCATATACAGTTGTGGTGGGGAGGAGCATTGCTTGTCGTCGGAGCGATAACCGGTATTGCAGGAATCGCAATCGCAATCGGTCAACAGGATATCAAGCGGATGCTTGCATACAGTAGTATCGAAAACATTGGTATCATATTGCTCGGATTAGGTCTTGCATTGACAGGACGCTATTACGGGCGAAATGATATCGTGATGCTTGGGTTATGCGGAAGCCTTTTGCATGTATGGAATCACAGCCTTTTCAAGTCACTACTGTTTCTCAATGCAGGTGCGATCATTCATGCGGTACACACACGCGATCTGGAACAGATGGGAGGGCTTGGCAAGCGAATGCCTAAAACAGCGTCACTTTTTCTTGTTGGTGCTATTGCGATTTGTGCGTTGCCGCCGTTAAACGGTTTTGTCAGCGAGTGGCTTATGTATACAGGTTTTTTTAACTATTTACAAGTTGATACAGGGAAACCGTTTTCGGCAGTTCCGCTTGGTGCTGTTGCTCTTGCTACAATTGGCCCAATGGCGATAGCCTGTTTTGTGAAAGCGTTCGGTACAATCTTTCTGGGGAATTGCAGATCTGAACATGCATCGCAGGCACATGAGGCTGATGTTTCACTGATTCTGCCGATGGTTGTACTTGCTGCCGGATGCCTTTTTATCGGTCTGATTCCTGTATTGTCATTGGACCTGATTGTCAGTGCTGTTGATGTCTGGGCTCCACAAAAAATTCAGGTGGCTTCTGTAAACGCAGCAGAGTCACTTCAATGGATAAGTTATCTTGGATCAGGCCTGCTGCTTCTCATAGGTTTTACAATGCTTGCATTCAGGAATAAATTGTTTACTAAAAAGGAAAATGCTTTAGGGACCTGGGATTGCGGATATGCACAGCCAACCAGTCGTATGCAGTACAGCAGCTCATCATTCGGGGATACAATCGTAAGGCTGTTCCGATGGATTGTGGTTCCTGCAGAATATGATCCGAAAATCAGCGGATTATTTCCACGGAAATCGGCGTTCAGGAGTGTTGTACCCGATGCGGTACTTGATAGATTGGTTATACCTGTTTTCAAACTGGCAGGTCATTATCTGCCCATGGTACGGGTGTTTCAACGGGGACAGGTACATTTATATGTCCTTTATATTTTGGTAACTGTTATAGTTTTGTTAATTATCGGGAGATAAACGGATGAATTCAATGGTTGTTGATATTGTAGAGATTATTCTTCATCTGATATTATTGATTACCATGCCTCCACTGCTGCTTGGAATTATCAATAAAACCAAAGCCTGGTTTGGTGGACGTGTCGGGGTGCCGCTGCTTCAGGTGTATTACGATATTTTTAAACTGTTCAGAAAAGGAATGGTATTCAGTGTTACGACATCGTGGGTTTTCCGGGTCGGACCGTTTGTTACGCTGTGCTCGCTGTTTATTGCCGGTCTTTTAATACCAATGGGGAGTTTTGATTCTCCAATAAGTTTTGCCGGGGATCTGATACTTTTTGCATATTTGTTTGGATTGTCAAGATTCTTTACAACAGCAGCTGCGCTTGATACCGGTTCATCATTTGAGGGTATGGGGGCTGCCCGTGAAGTAACCTTTGCCTGTTTTTCTGAACCCGCGTTGTTCTTTGCATTTCTTGTTCTTGCAAAAATATCAGGTGAGATATCGCTGACTCCGATGATGCACGGACCGCTTGAGGAATACTCTGCGATTGTTGCTGCACCACTTGTTCTGATAGCAATAGGAGTGTATATCGTCATGCTTGCAGAGAGCTGCAGAATTCCTGTTGATGATCCAAATACACATCTGGAACTTACCATGATACACGAGGCAATGGTACTTGATCACAGTGGTCCGCTTTTTGGTGTTATCACCTATGCGGCATCAATAAAAATGTTTGTCCTGAGTGCATTGCTCTTACATATCATGATCCCGTTTCAGTTTGATATCGTCTGGCTTAACTGGATATTATTTATTGTGGAAATGCTTGGAATTGCAGTACTTGTGGGTATTACCGAATCGGTAATGGCTCGTCTGCAGCTCCTGCACATACCCTATTTATTGATTAGTGCGTTACTGTTTTGTGCTTTCGGATTTATACTTTTAATAAGGTGAACGTTGTATGACAAATTTACTTAATGCAATACTGGTAATTATTCTGATGCTGAATCTGTTTACGCTTGGAACAACACGTATTCAGTCAATTATCCGGATTGTCGCCTTTCAGGGTATCCTGCTTGGTATATTACCGCTTATCACACATGATGGACTCAGTCTGTTGGCGGTTGCTGCATCCATAATTGCAATTGTGCTGAAAGGTTTTGCCATACCGGTCATGATGTCTCATGCGCTCAGGGATGTTCAGATCAAACGTGAGGTAGAACCGCTCATCGGTATTTTGCCATCAATTATTCTCGGGGCTCTCGCAACGGTGTTTGCGTTACTTTTTGCAAGTCAGATGCCGCTTGCAAATGA
The DNA here is from genome assembly GCA_023459055.1 of Fibrobacterota bacterium. Lineage (GTDB taxonomy): Bacteria > Fibrobacterota > Chitinivibrionia > Chitinivibrionales > Chitinispirillaceae > JAAZBG01. The sequence continues at coordinate 32,354 of JAEWVR010000019.1, read as the reverse complement.
GAATCTCAGTAAACTGATCGTTCCATCAGCGATTGCAACAATTCTTGTCGGATTTATCCTCCTGACAACACGATTCAAAGCGCTGACGCAGGTTATCGGGTACCTTATTCTTGAAAATGGAATATTTATATTCGGCGTGCTTCTTATGGAAGCAATGCCGATGGTTATAGAGATGGGAGTGCTGCTGGATCTGTTCGTTGGTATTTTCGTGAGCTGCATTATCATAAGTAAAATCAATCAGTCATTTTCATCAATGGATACGCGTATCCTGAGTTCACTTAAGGAGTAAATGTATATGGCATTTTTGCTGATTTTTTATCCTTTACTTATAGCTGCTGCTGCTGCAATTATTTCATCCAACCGGATCAGGCCGTATATGCTTCCTGTGGCAGCTATACCGCATTGTGTCCTGACGTATATCGTTGTATTCAGCAACCGTTTTTCTGAAACGTCAACCTGGCTTTCTCTTGATCCATTGGGAAAAATAATTCTGTTACTTGTAAGTACTCTCTTTCTCTTTTGCTCTTTTTATGCCGTACAGTATTTACATTTCAGGAATGAACGGAACAACAGAATATTTATTGTATGTCTTCTGACATTTTTAGGAACAATGAGCCTTGTCACCTGGGCGCATCACCTCGGACTGATGTGGGTGGCAATTGAGGCTACGACGCTTGTTACTGCACCGCTTATCTATTTTAATCACACCCGATTAAGTATTGAAGCAATGTGGAAATATCTGTTGATCGGTTCCGTAGGTATTGCGCTTGCACTACTTGGAACATTTTTTATCGCATATTCATCACTGCATGCCGGGCTTGGTGCAACGTTGACCTATGATGTTCTGTTGCATAATGCACCGCTGCTATCGAAAATATGGCTTCATGCAGCATTTATTCTCCTTCTTGTTGGATATGGAACCAAGATGGGTCTTGCACCTATGCACACCTGGAAACCTGATGCATACGGAGAGTCACCGGGACTTGTTGGAGCAATATTTGCCGGTGCTACAACCTCGTGTGCATTTCTTGCTTTTTTGAGAATTTATCATATCTGTTATGCCGCTGGTGAACAGCAGTATATGTCAAGGCTGTTGTTGTTCATGGGTTTTCTTTCCATGATTGCAGCCGCCCTTTTTCTGATTCGTCAGCGTGACATAAAGAGAATGCTTGCGTATTCCAGTATTGAACATATGGGTATTCTTATGATTGGTCTGGGGATCGGAAAAGCCGCTTTATACGGAACGGTTCTTCACATTCTTACTAATGGTATTACAAAAGGGGTATTGTTCCTCAGTGCCGGAAATATTCACAGAGCTTACGGAAGTAAAAATATCGAACAGGTTCATGGCGCATTAAGAATTCTGCCATTGTCCGGATCAATGTTTCTGATGTCGTTTCTTGCGATTACCGGATCCCCGCCATTTGCACCATTTATCAGTGAGTTTTCAATCTTGTCCGGTATGTTCGAATCGCACGCATATTTCTCCGGAGCGCTGTTTCTTATTCTTCTTTGTGTTGTTTTTATAGGGATGGGTGGAACGGTGTTAAATACAGTTCAGGGAAATGCCCCAAATGAAATTAAGGAAAAGGGAACTTTTAAAGATGGATTCTGGAATGGTGCCCCTATACTTGCAATGATGATCATCGTGTTGATCCTTGGAATTTACATACCGAAACCGTTGGCTGTATTACTTAATGATGCAGTCGAATTCATAGGGGGGCAGTCTTAATCATGGTACAATCCCTTTCGACGGTAATTAATAATGGCCGCGCAGTTTCACTTGACAATGTCGCAGTGCTGAACCCGGAACAGTTTGCACAGGCGATTACCGGCTCAGTTGCGTTTGGCGAAAGAGTGGCTGCATTATTCGGGAAAAATTCCGATAACCCTGATACAGTTGAGCTGTTTGCGGTTATTGCAGATGATGATCAGAATGAATTGAAGCTATGCAGAACCGAGATTAGTGGTTATGAGTTTAACTCGATCACACCAAAATGTCCTCAGGTACATATGTTTGAACGTGAGATTGCAGAACAGTTTGGCGTAAAAGTAAAGGATCACCCCTGGTTTAAACCGGTACGGTATCATAAGTCATATACAAAAGCTGATGCATGGGGGAGAGGGCGGGATACCGAAATACTTCCGGCAGTGTGCGATTTCTACAAGCTTGAGGGAGAGCAGGTACATGAAGTCTCAGTTGGTCCGGTGCATGCAGGTATTATAGAACCCGGGCATTTCAGATTTCAGTGCCATGGAGAAATGGTGTATCATCTGGAAATTGCGCTCGGGTTTCAGCATCGGGGTATAGAAAAAGCATTGATAAACGGGCCTGATAAGCGCTCACTTTATTTCGCAGAAACAATTGCCGGTGATACATCAATCGGACATGGAACATCGTATTGTCAGGTTGTTGAGGCGCTTTCAAATTGTAATGTGTCACCGCGCGCTCAGGCATTACGAGGTATCGCACTTGAATTGGAACGTCTTGCAAATCATACGGGTGATCTTGGTGCACTTGCTCTTGATATCGGATTTCTTCCTACATCTTCATTTTGCGGAAGAATAAGGGGTGATTTTCTTAATATGTCAGCAGTACTCTGCGGCAGCCGGTTCGGGCGATCGTTCATGCGCTGTGGAGGTGTTGCATATGATGTTGATCAGGCAAGGGTTGATGATCTTTTGAAACGACTTGACGCAGCGGAAACTGATGTTACTGTTGCTGTGAATCTGTTATGGGACACTCAATCGGTGATGGCTAGGTTTGAAAAAATTGGCGTTGTGTCAGAAAAGACCGCACAGGATCTTGGACTTGTCGGCCCTGTGGCGCGTGCAACAGGATTGCTTCGGGATGTGCGCCATGATCATTCATGCGGGATCTATTGCTTTACACATCTTCCGGTGGCATTATGTAATAGTGGTGATGTATTTGCGAGAGCGTATGTCCGCTGGCTTGAAATTCAACATTCTATCAAATTTATCCGGGAGCAGCTTCTGGCACTTCCCGGTGGCAGAGTGTTTACCGAATGCAGGAACATTGCACCATCATCAATCGCTGTTGCACTTACTGAAGGGTGGCGTGGTGAGGTGTGCCATGTCGGGATTACTGATGAATCAGGGAAATTTTCCCGCTATAAAATTGTTGATCCGTCGTTCCATAACTGGCCGGGTTTGGCAATGGCATTACGTAATCAGCAAATTTCAGATTTTCCTGTTTGTAATAAAAGTTTTAATCTTTCATATTGCGGACATGATTTGTAAAACGTAATAACACATTGAATAAATGTGTTTGTTGAGCAATTAAATATACCGGATAGCTGGTATAAACAAAATGACAAATGACAAAAAGGCAGTGTAAAGTATGTTGAAAGCAGTTCTTGCCCGAATACAGCAGAAGCATAGAACCATAAAATATCCTGATGCTCCGCCACCGGTGATGCCGGACAGGTTCAGGGGGCGTCCTGTTGTTGATAGAGCAAAATGTCAGTCAGGGTGTTCTGTATGTGAGACAATCTGTCCGGTTGATGCAATATCTCTTGAGAAAAAACAGATTGATACCGGCAAATGCCTTTTTTGTAACGAGTGTTTGAATCAATGCCCGTCAAAAGCCATTTCACACGCGACGGACTATCGCCTGTCAGCATTTACAAGAGAGGCACTTGTTAATGATCTGTATGAAGATTCAATGGTTCGGGCAGTACAGCTTGACAAAAAGATCAAAAGCCTGTTTGGCAGATCACTTAAACTTCGTCAGGTAAGTGCTGGCGGGTGTAATGCCTGTGAAGCCGATACAAACGTTCTTACGACACTGGCATGGGATCTCGGGCGTTTTGGCATTCAGTTTGTTGCATCACCACGTCATGCGGATGGTATTCTTGTGACCGGGCCGGTAAGTGCAAACATGGCGCTTGCGATGAAAAAGACCTATGATGCCGTTGCTGAACCGAAACTTGTTATCGCCGTTGGTGCATGTGCCATATCAGGTGGTGTTTTCAGAGGGCATGATGAAGTCAATAACGGTCCGGATACTACATTGAAAGTCGATCTTTACATTCCGGGATGCCCACCGCATCCTTTGACCATTCTTGACGGATTGCTAAGGTTGATTGGAAGAATCGAAAAATAGATGTGTAACATCAGGATGTCCCGGGAAAACGTGTTGCAGCACACCGGCTCTGGATATCACTGTCCCTCTGACAAATTTCCGGTAACGTAAACGTGCATAGTATAATTGCTGTGCAACGTTTTCTTAAGGAGTAATACTGGTACGTTATGGTAATGTACACTACGCCTCAGATAGGTCCGGAGGAACCATGTCCCTATCTGCCGGAGAAGACATCAAACATGCAGTTTTTTTTTGCTGCTGAACTTGATGCTCATGAACTTGAGTTGTTTCTGTGCGGGGGGTGGCGAAAATTTGGTTACTACTATTTCAGGCCGGTTTGCCGGAATTGTACTTCGTGCATCTCAGTCCGCATTCCTGTTGATACATTTTCACTTTCTAAGAATCAGACACGGGTTCTCAGACGAAATTCAGATATCACGGTAAAGTTTTCAGACGATAATCCGTTACAGGAGGAGATGTTTACACTGTTCAGGGAGCATTCACGCTTCAGATTCCAACGGGATATCTCGATTGAGGAGTATGAGGCAAATTTTTGTGTCAGATCATGCCCGTCACTGATTTCAAAATATTATCTAGGTAATAAACTTTCTGCACTCGGTTACCTCGATATATCATCAGACAGTCTCAGTAGTGTCTATTTTGTTTATACTGAAGAGTTTATTTGCAGAAGCCCGGGTATATTCAGTATTTTAAAAGAGATTGATTACGCAAAGCAGATCGGCCTGAAATATTACTATCTGGGGTATCTTGTTGAGGGTAACAGTCGCATGCAGTACAAGGGAACATTCTATCCCTATGAAAGACGGCATGAGTCGAGTGGTGAATGGAGTCTTGTAAAGAAGTGCTTATAATATTTGTTTTGTAAATGTAAAGCAAGGTGTATTGTGGAAAGTATTGTTAAGATCGGGGAAAATGCGGTTCGTGAAGCGGGAGCGTTGCTTCTTGATAATTTTGGTAAACCGTATTCGATAGAAAAAAAGGCTGATCAGAGTCTCGTAACAGAGATAGACAAAAAGGCAGAGAATATTATTGCTGCGCATATTCGGTCATCGTTTCCGCATCACAGAATTATAGGTGAGGAGTCTGGTTCTAACATTGAATCCGATGAATATCTCTGGGTGATAGATCCAATTGATGGAACGCATAATTTTATCCGGGGTATCAAACATTTTGGCGTTTCGCTTGGTATTATTAAAGGATCTGAATTTATTGCAGGTATTATTTTTCTTCCTGCAGAAAATAAAATGTATATAGCTGAAAAGGGATCGGGTGCTTTTTGCAACGGTAACCGCTGTACTGTCTCGAATGTAAAAATGCTGGCTGATGCAACACTACTATTTGATAGTGGATTCAGGGTGAAGGATGAGCAGAAGATCGAGATTTTCAGGGTTATTGCGCCTAAAATGTTTAATGTACGCATGTTTGGTGCATCAGTGATTAACCTTACGTATATTGCCGGGGGAATCGGTGATGTCCTTATTGAATGTGATGATAATTTATGGGATTATGCCGCTGGAATCACCATTGTTGCCGAAGCCGGGGGGCTTGTTACCGACTTTCGGGGATATCCTCTGACTACGTCAAGCCGTAGTTATGTTGCATCAAATGGACTACTGAACAATCATATTTTAAAAATGCTTAACGAAATAGAAAAAACATCAGGAGCTTACATTGGATTTTAAGGCATTCTGGTTATGTTTTGTACCACTGTTTATTGCAGTAGACGCAATCGGAACTTTACCGATTTTTATGTCGCTGACTGAGGAACTTGATCAAAAAAACAGGGTTAAAGTAATTGTATCATCAGTGATAACTGCGCTTTTTGTCGGAATACTATTTCTTTTTGTCGGGGATGCTATCTTAAAGATGCTTGGAATCACCGTTGAGGATTTCATGATTGCAGGAGGTATTATTCTGTTCATGATCGCAGTTGGTGATATTCTAATGTTTAGTAAATCGCACAAAAGGGTTTCTGCTGAGGCACTTGGATCGGTACCGATTGGTGTTCCATTGATTGTAGGGCCGGCAGTCCTGACAACAGTAATGCTTCTGGTACGTCAGGAGGGATTCTTATATACAGGGATTGCTGTGACACTTAATATCTTAATTGCAGGTCTTATTTTCCTGATGTCCAGCTATATCATGAAACTGCTGGGTGCGTCGGGTACTAAAATCGTCTCAAAAATTGCCAGTCTTTTTCTTGCCGCAATTGGTGTCATGATGGTAAGAAAGGGATTAAGTCAATTGATAGGGATTTGACAGATGCAGACTGCGAATAACATTAAGGAACACCTGTTTTCACTCAATACCCGCGGCATTAAATACGATGTTGATAGAATAAGAAAAGCAGCTATACTTTGCGGTAATCCTCAAAATGCCTATAAATCCTTTCATATTGCCGGAACAAATGGCAAAGGATCGGTATGTTCCTATATTGAATCAGTTGTCCGGACAACGGGATTCAGAACCGGCTTGTATACATCACCCCATATAATTGACTTTGAAGAGCGGTTTATCATTAATGGAAAACCCATTACAGAAAATGACTGGTTAAGTGTCTATAACGATCAATGTGCGATTATTGACAAACTGGAACTAAGTTTCTTTGAAGCTGCTACATTGATGGCGTTTGAATTGTTTAAACGCAATAATGTCGAATGGGCAATTTTCGAAACGGGGCTGGGCGGACGTCTTGATGCAACAAATATTATCAGTCCACAGGTATCGGTCATAACTGGTATTGCAATGGATCATACGGATTATCTTGGGTCAACATTGATAGCAATAGCCCATGAAAAACTTGGTATTGCCAAAAAAGGAATACCCCTTGTGTTTGCAAAGAACAGGGATCATGCGATTAATACACTTGCAACGCGTATCTGTAGTGAAATGCATTCTGCGATTACCGTATGCTCTCCTGATGATGCTCAGATTGTGCGCGAAACTGCTGAGGGTACCATTATTAACTGGAATAATAGACAATATCTGATTCCTTTGTGCGGCCTTCATCAGGTAAAAAATGCGGTCACAGCACTTAATGCATTAGAACGTGCCGGATTTACTGATTATGAAACGGTACTGAGAGGTTTACAATGTACGTTTATTCCCGGGCGGTTTCATGTAGTTGGTTTTAAGGGAAAACAACTCGTTTTTGATGTCGGGCATAATCCTGATGCTGCATCGGTAGTTGTGGATACATTAAAAAGAAGATTTGCTGATATACCGGTTGTTTTTATTATCGGGGTTATGAAAGACAAGGATTATTCCGGAATCATTGCTCAGTTATTACCTTGTGCTGCTCATATAATATTTACAAAACCGAATACCGGTCGTGCTGCAGAATCACTTGATTTACTGGGTGCAGTACCCGAATTGTATAGGGGCATGTGTAGTGTGGTTGATACCGTTCGAAATGCATTTAACGCTGCCTGTGAACGTCAGGAGTCTATTGTTTGTATTACAGGATCGTTTTACACTGTAGGAGAGGCCTATAGTGCTGCAGGAATTAAGCCATTTGAATCAAGATGATCATGCGATTCCAAGGCTTTCGAGAATCTTTTTGATCAATTCTTCTTGTGTAAATGGTTTGATGATGTAATTTTTTGCACCTTCACTGATTGCATTAATAATCTTACCTTTTTCGTTTTCCGATGTAACCATAGTTACTGGAATGTTCCTAAAATCAGGATCCTGTTTAATAGTACGAAGAAACGTAATGCCATCCATCTCAGGCATATTCCAGTCAAGCAAAATCAGGAGTATTTCACCCGAATTTTCGTGTAACTTTCTAAGTGCTGCAACGCCGTTTTCAGCTTCAACAGATTCATAACCGAGCACATCAAGGGCATTTTTTATGATCTCCCTGACAGCAATAGAATCGTCAACGGTAAGAATTTTCATAAACGCACCTCTTACTTGATTTGATAATACATCGCTTTTTCAAATGTATGGAGTGAATACTCTGTACTGTAATTGGAGATAGATTCTGCTGATCCAACTATCAGATATCCTCCGGGTTTGAGAAGATTTCCGAATCTGTGAAGAAGATTCTTTTTAAGTTCTTCTGAAAAGTAAATTAATACATTACGACAGAAGATGAGATCCATCTTGCCCACAAACGAAAAGTCTTCCTGAAGATTCAGTTTTTTAAAGTTCACCATTTTTTTCACGCTATCGTCGATAACCCAGATTTTTCCATCGGTTTTGAAATATTTCTTTTTCATTTCTTCCGGGAGTCCACGGGAAATGACATGTGTGTCATAGCGCCCGGCTTTTGCAAGGAACAGTACTGTTGGAGATATGTCTGTTGCAAGCAGCTCAAAATGTTCCGGACGAAGTGATGTCTGCAATCTGCAATAATCCAGAATGAGCATTGCGATAGAGTAAATCTCCTGACCCGTCGAACTCGCTGCAGACCAGATCCTGATTCTGGATTTTTTCCCGGATGCAATCTCTTTTGCGAAATGGGGAAGAAAATGTTTCTGAAATGCATTGAATGGGGTGGCATCTCTGAACCATAGTGTTTCATTCGTTGTCATTGCGTCAATAATTTTTTCCCGTAATACATTTGTTGTATCATTTTTTGCCTTGAAGTAGAAATCACTGTAGGTAGTGCATCCCTGTTCGGCCATAAGTGTTGTAAGGCGGGTTTCGATGAGATATGTCTTACTCTCATCAAGATGTATTCCACAGTGAAGTTCAATGAAATCACGCAGCATTTTGAATTCATTCATATCAAGTTTTGCCATGCTGCACGTATCCTTTACTAAATAATTGAGCAGTTACATCATTCGTGATGTTAAGGTAACCATCTCCTGAGCAATTGACTCGATAGGTAACGATTGGTCAGACAACGCTGCTTCATCAACAGCTCTGGGCATCCCGTAGACAACACAGGAGCTCTCCAGCTGTGTAATACAATAACATTTCTGACGTTTTAACATTCGAACTCCACTACAGCCGTCATTTCCCATTCCGGTAAGAACAAGTGCAAGGACACCGCCGGTATAATATGTAGCAACCGAGCGAAAGAGTACATCAACGGATGGCTTACAGCTGTTTTCAGGTGGAGAATCACTATGTCCAATGACAAATGAATTACCGTTACTGCGAACGATCATGTGTTTGCCGCCGGGAGCTATATAGACAGTACCACGTTTAATTATTTCATTTTCCGGGGCTTCAATTACATGTAATTTCGATTTTTTGTTCAGGCTCTCCGCAAGTGAACGTGTAAAGTGAGGAGGCATATGCTGGACAATTAGTATCGGAAGGGGGAAATCGGCAGGAATTGCCGGTATTAATTTGTTAAGAGCTTCAGGCCCCCCTGTTGATACACCAATAACACAAACTTCAAATGATATGTTTCGAAACGCTGACATTTTTCGCACCGTTGTTGCGGGTGCTGTCTGAGGCTGGTTAATTATTGACGGCCGGGGTACTCTTAAATGCATGGACCCTTTTTTAAGTCCCATCATTTTAATAACAGACAGGATGTCATTCTTAAGTTGTAAATTATTTGCCTGGAAATCGTTGCTATCAGGTTTTCGTATAAAGTCAATTGCTCCGGATTGCAGTGCTTCAATAGTATCACTGGTATTACGTGAACTGATTCCGCTCATCATTACCACCGTGACATCCGGAAATTCGGAACGAATACGTTTTAACGTTTCGACACCATTCATTTCAGGCATATGAACATCAAGGAATACAAGATCTGTTTTGAATTGTGCAAGTTTTTTCAGTGCAATTACGCCGTTTGGTGCTGTGCCGACAAGTTCAGTTTCACTCAAGGATGAAACAATTTCAGAAGCAATCTTGCGGTAAGTTACCGTGTCATCCACTACTAATGTTCTTATTGGCATAGCTATTGTCCAATGCTCCGGTGAACGAATCGTTTCGTTACATTATACTGCTGATGTTGACATGTCAGAGTATGCGGTTGTTTTTCTGTTGTCATTCCTCAATAATGCATCAATTGCCAGAATAAGAAGTAGATGTTCCTCAAGCTTGACAACACCTGATATATAGTCATTGTCAATATCAGTCAGGTTGGGGGGAAGACGTTCAATTGCATCTTCGTCAACAATAACAATATCACCAACAGAATCAACAAGTAAACCTATTATCTCGTTCAGGGAAATTGAATTTGTTGAGCGCTGTAATTCTGATGCAGCTTTTAGTACAACACATCGTGATTGATGTGATAGATTACGCCGGCCACATCCAAGACGTACTCCGGGATCAATGATAGTAATAATCTGTCCTCTTAGGTTCATTAATCCGATTGTGAAATCAGGAGCAAGAGCAACTGGAGAAATGTCAATATAGCGGTTTACTTCCCGAACAAGGCTGACATCAATGCCAAAGGTATATTGATCTATTGTGACTGAAATAAAGGGTTTATTCATGACTAGTCTCCCATCCGCTGTTCAACCGCACTCAATAGTGAGTTCAGGTCAAGTAAAATTGTAAGCCGGTTATTGATAATGGTTGATCCCATCACACCGATGCCCTTTATATTTGATGCGTCAAGTGTTAATTGAGTGTTTACAACATCAAAAACAGTTTGCGCAACAATCCCGACCTTATGCTCAGTGTTCTTGGGGAGAATAATAAAAAATTCACTACTGCTTTTTTGTGGTGAGGACACAGGCAGGTAGTCCTGTATACGGACAATAGGTAAACTCTTGCCTTCCCGTTTGAGGAATTCTTTTGAACCGACAATCTCAATCTCTGATGTGTCAACTTTTTCTATTCGTGCCACAGAATTGAGTGCCATACCGAAACGTTCAGTAGAACCGTTATCAAAAAGAAGGATCTCTGATGTTTGCTCTGATGTTTTCCGGGCATGTATTTCCTGTTCCCTGATCTGCTCTTTGTCAAGATCAGAGAATCGCAGATTAGCCCGTTGTGCAATTCCGCCCGGATCAAGGATCATTGCCACTTTCCCATCTCCAAGTATTGTGGCTCCTGCATAGACCTGTGTTGCCTTAAAATATTCGGGCAACGGTTTGACAACAATTTCCTCATTGTCAAATACAGAATCAACAATCAGGCCGAAATGATTAAGTCCCGATTTTACAACAACGATTTTTACTGCATTTGCTATATTGGCCCGTCTGTCACCGTTACTATCCCGGCGATCAGGTACTTCATTGCTGACAGCTTCATTTTCAGGTGCTCCCCTGCGGTCTGACAGGCGAGTACGTTTGTCAGGTTGCACTTCATTCGTTTCGGGGTGCACGAAGGTTGGTACAAGATTGAGTAGTGAACTTAATCGAACCAGTGGCAGGAGCTTTCCACGAAGGCGCATTACCTCAGCTCCCTGTATTCGTTCAATTCTCTTTGTTACTTCGAAAGCTCTGATCCTGACAAGTTCCTCAACACCGACCTGAGGAATTGCAAAGGTCCGTTTTTCGGATTGAATAATCAGGGATGGAATAATTGCGAGTGTCAGTGGTAATGTGAGAGAAATCTTTGTACCTTTACCCTTTTCGGACTCGATTTCAATAGTACCTCCAAGGCGTTCAACATTCGACTTGACAACATCCATTCCCACACCGCGTCCACTGACATCACTGACAGAATCAGCGGTCGAAAAACCAGGAAGCATAATAAGCTGCTGTATCTCTTTTGCAGACATTGTAAGAGCTGCCTGTTCAGTGATAAGCCGCTTCTCGATTGCGACATCTTTAATCTTCTCAAAATCCAGCCCCTTGCCATCATCTTCAATTATGACAACAACTTTTCCACCCTCCTGAATGGCACTCAAATAAATGGATCCTACTGGATTCTTACCCTCTTTTTTTCTGACTTCCGGCAATTCAATTCCATGATCAGCACTGTTTCGTACCAGGTGAGTTAAAGGATCACTCAGCATTTCAACTATTGATTTGTCAAGTTCCACATCCTGACCGATTATGTTGAGCTCAATAGATTTTTCAAGTTTACGTGACAAATCCCGAATGACCCGTGGAAATTTATTAAAGACAACCGAAACCGGCTGTAAACGCGTCTGCATGATATTTTCCTGCAGCTGACTTGTTACCGAGTCAATCGATTGAAGTGTTGCATTTGCACCCTGAAGTTCTTTAAGCTGAAAAGTCAGGGATTTTATATACCCGTTCCTCAGGTTGTCAACTTCTGTTGAAATAATATGTTCAAGTACTGATGGCTCACGATGAATATTATCCTTAATGTTTTTTAGCGAAGTTTCAATTGTGTGCGAAAACTCTCCAAAAAGTCTGTTGATATCAACGGCATCTGTTAATTTTCTGTTATACTGCTGAATGAGCTGGTTACGGCTCAGTACTAATTCTCCGGCAAGATTCATGAGACTGTTAAGAACATTAACCTTGACACGCAATGATTCCTCAGCCGGTTGCATTGATGCACTTACCACAGACTGTGCTGCATCAGTCAAAGAGACCGTTGCAGTGGATGAAGCTGATGATTCTGATGGTGCCGAACGTGCTGCTGCTGCATTCAACTGGTCCATATCAATGATCCGCACCTGTGATGGTGTCACATTCAAGCCCATAAGGAGAAGATCCGGTTCAAGAACTGTAGCGTAAATAACAGAATAATGCATATCGGTGTCTGAGCTGCCCTGAAGCCCTTTGATACAATCCAGATCCATTGCAAAGTCCAGAATTTTACCAAGACGCTCCCAAATGTCAAACAATGCTGAAATGGTAATGTTTTTATAGTCAAGATCATTTTTCGAACTGAGAAGTATACGGTAAATGGTTTTACCGTTTTTTATTGCATCATTTATCTGCTCTTCAGGAATGTTTTCATGGAATTTTTCAATTTCTGATAGCGTGTCAATCCTGACAGTTGATGATGTGTCCTGCGATTCTGTGGAACTTTCACCCATGAACGGATCCAGTGCTTTAATCTCGTTGTCAATAGGGATTGAGTCTGAATTCTCGAAATCATCGAAAAGTACTTTTAATTTGTCAATTCCTCTGAAAAGCGCATCAATCAGCTCATTTGAAATTGTCAGTTTTCGATCCCTGATAAGGGATAGCAGGTGTTCCATCGAATGTGAGAGGGTTGTTACACCTTTATAACCAAAAAAACCAAATCCTCCTTTAATACTGTGAATTGCCCTGAAAATCTGATTTATCATTTCTGTCGGAAGCGCATCACCCTGGCGTTCAAGCTCGAGCAGAACGGGCTCAATTTCCTGAAGATGTTCTTTTGATTCCTGAATAAGATCACCTATCATGTCTTTTTCCTGCATATCAAGACTCCTTAATAGGTAATATTTTGTCTAAATTGACAAGAGAAAAAATGCGACGAAGATCATCATTGACAATAATTTCGAATTCCATTTTTTTCATTTTACACTCTTTATAAAGTCCGACACATAATGCAATTCCCGGAGAGTCGATATTATGTGCCGATGATATATCAAGCAGCACTTTTTTAAAGGTCATGGCGGTAATTGCTTCGGCAAATTCCTCCTCAAGCCTGCGAACCCTGTGGCCGCTGAGATCCCCATTTGTTTCCAGTTTGCATATATGAGAATCATCCACTCCATTTTCCTTATGTACTGCTTTGGTCTCCGGTTTCATAAAACCTCCGTCATTTAAATTGTGTACCTATTATATTATCAGATTGGTTGAAGGACTTCAAGGATCTCATATCATTAAATTTAATCAGGATTCGGGTTGAACATCAAAGTGCTTTTAAGAGAAATAGTTTAATTATATTGTCTTATCCTTTGTCTGGCAAGCTAAAATCCATGGTTTCATTCTCCAAAGAGAATGAAATTTTTAAAAAATCCAGTAAATTCTACGCAATTGGTTGAAATAGATACAAAATGCAGATATATTACCATGTGTGTGAGGGGAATGGTTTATCTTTTTCAGGTGATTAAAGGGGTATTATAATGAAACATGGAAAGTCGTTTTTTCCGTTGATAGCGTCTTTGGTTCTCGCCGGGCTATATAGTAATGTATTGAGTGCAGATCAAACCTGTTCAATGAAATTGACTGCGTGTCCGGAGGAGTATAACGGGAAGGCTGTCTATGTTCCCCGAAATGTAACTACTGTTTCATCTGATTTTAAAGTCTGTATGCCAGCCCTTCCCGATGAGGATATTGGCACAACTTACAAGGCACCATCAATCATGTTTATTATTGATAATTCAACCAGTATGATGGGATCTTCAAATAATCCCAATCCTCGAGATAGTGGCGGAGTGCGATTTAAAGTGGTTTCTGCACTGCTTGATACAATTTATAAGCAGTTTCCTGATGCTGATATCGGGTTAACAGTATTCCGGGATTATCTGTACTTCGATGCACGGGACAATTCCAATTTTACAGCATTTCCAGATGAATATTATACCCAATATCCTTTCACCCAAACTCCTGGTGCTCCTTCCAAGGATGTATATAAAAATCAAGCATATATACCACTTTTACGCCTCGACTCAACGTTACAGGATGGAGTGACAGCGATTGACCTCTTAAAAAAAATGCTTTTAACCGAAAAAGATACTATAACTGGAGGCATGGCTGGAGGCAGTTATGAAACTACAGTTATGCAATACACACCGGGTTTTACAAATGAGAGTGGTACAAATATTAATGTGGCTTTTGATGCTACTACCTATGCAATGAAGAAAGCGAAAAATGGACCTGATGGCCAGTTTGTGATATTTCTTTCTGATGGCGAATCGAGTAGAAATAACTGGCCGAGAACGGCTAATGACTTTGAAAACGGAGTGGGGATGCCGACTACGTTTACAGTGTTTTTTACTGATCCAAGTGATCCCGACGTGCCGCCAAGTATAGCCACTATGACTACTAATATAAAAAACAACGCATATTCAAAAAGTAACCCTTTAAGTGCATACTATTCGATGAATGCATCCTATGACTCTCTTCTGTCAGTACTGATGAGCCAGGCTTTAAAACCCATTATTGCAAGTCTAAAAAAGGAACCATCATCACTCAAGCTGAATAATAAAACATATTCGAACTATAATGTCACCGATAGTACCTTTATTGTTGATCCAATCATTTTAAAAGACAGCATCACTCATGTTGAAATGGAAATTCAATATCAGGTTAAGGTTGCTGATTCAACTAAAGTTCTTCGTGATACTACGGTTAAATCAGTTTTTGATATTATTAGAACTGATGCCAGAGAAATGAGTCCGAATGTAGTGCTCGATTGTCGTGATACAATTCTTTATAATGTGTCAATTACTGCACCTGACAGGGATGCCGCTGAAGCCGGGCCGGATAATGGGTCTTTTCAGATAACCAGAACCAATCCCGGACTTGGAGATCTGACTGTTTACTATGCCGTGCTGGGTACAGCTACAAGGGGTACTGATTATACTTCCGACAATTTGTACGATTCTGTCAAATTTGTTCCCGGCGTTGCATCAGAGACTATTACGATTACTCCGGTTACTGATGCCATTGAAGAAGGTGATGAAACGGTCGTTATTAAGCTCCTGACTCAAAAGAACGGCAGAAATATCAGATATGCAATTAACGGTACTGATTCTGCTGTTGTTGTAATAAAAAGTTTGTATCACGTGTCAATTACTGCGCCTGACAGAGAGGCCGCAGAAGAAGGACCGGATAATGGATCTTTTCAAATTACACGAAACAACCCGGAGCTCGGTGATCTTACGGTCTACTATACCTTCCAGGGTACTGCATCAGGAGGTACAGATTATCAAGCCGACAAACCATACGATTCCATCAAATTTGCTCAGGGTGTTTCATCAGAGACTATTTTGATTAAACCGGTTACTGATCCTGCTCAGGAAGGTGATGAAACGGTCGTTCTTAAGCTCCTGACTCAAAAGAACAACAGAATTATCAGATATGCAATTAACGGTACCGATTCTGCTGTTGTTGTAATAAAAGATTTAATAATAAAAGAGGATACCATTGATATAACGGTATTGCTGAACCCTGTCTCCAGAACTGTACCGATACAGCAACAGTTGGAATCGCTGCCGGAAAGTTTTAGGAAGACTACAACATATAAAAATTTAACGAATTTACCAAATTTTAATGGAAGCACCAGCGGAACAATTCTTGCGGTTAAAACAACAGGACACAAAGAAGGACCGGTTACCGGAAAGGCAATTTTGTATGATGCCCTCGGGAATGTCATCAAAAAGTTTGAAGTTGGTGAAATTGACAGGAGAAATGGCGACTATGGTGCATTCTGGGATGGAACCAATTTAAACAACCGTAAAGTCGGTGCCGGAATGTACTTATTGAGAGTTTTTGTTGAAGGTGAGAAAATGAAATCCATTAAGGTTGGCGTCAGGGAATAGCCGTTTTGAACGCTGGTGGGGCGCGTGCAACCGGTACGATTTAAATCCTGAGTCAACGATATGGGGGGGATTTACAGGCAGACTTTTTCAAGTCTGCCTTTTTTTTATTCTTTCAAAGACCCCGCATCCATTCCGGAGTCAGGGGTATTGTTCCGTTGAGTGCTTTGTCAATTGTCGCAAGCGCTGATGCTTTATCTTTTGGGAATCTTATCCTTAGTGGAAGATAATTTGATGCATGATTCGCATAGAAATAGCCGCGTGTCATGGTTGTACAGGAAATCATTGTACGTAACTCCTGAAGAATTTCATCCGGTGACAGTAATGAAAATGTACCATCCTGAATCTCTTTCTCAAGGGGAGTATGCTCGACTGGTATATAACTTAATGCTCCCACATAATTCGGATTAATCGTACTAAGCACTTCACCGGTTTTTTGCGCATGAATTTCAGACCGGTCACTACCTGCAATGCCAAGAAGTACGGTAATAAAGAGGTTGATTCCTGCCTCCTGTGCTTTGGCACACTCCCTGATTATTACTTCCGATGTACCCCACTTGTTAATTTTTGACAAGGTAATATCATCACCGGATTCCAGTCCGAGATGCACAATCCGCAGCCCCAGCTCCCGAAGTTCTTTCAGTTCATCAACGGTTTTCCGCGAAAGGCTCTTTGCATTCGCATAACTGCCGATCCGCTGCACATTCGGGCACGTTGCACGAATCATTTTAAAGATGTCAAGAAGCTGTTTCTGAGGAATAATCAGCGCATCACCATCACAAAGAAACATGTTGCTGTTAGTGGCAAAGTGACATGACGCGTAGTCAAGATCAGACTGAATGATCGAACGATCCTTAATGGTAAAGGGCTTATCGCGGTACACGCCGCAAAAGGTACATTTATTATGTGAACAGCCGGTAGTTACCTGTAATAAAATGCTGTCAGCCTCTGATGGCGGTCTGATCACCATTCCTTCGTAATGCATTCAATTATCTTTCATTAAACTGTTGCTACGTTACCGATAATCATCCTCACAGGATCTCAGGTTCCGATGGTATCGGTAATTACATGATTACATCGTCGGAAAACTATCCTGAATATCCTTATAAAAAAATAAGCGCCAGGTTTTTCAACCTGACGCCTTCCGCTTCACCCAAATTGTCTGCAAGAGGACCTTGCATGAGGATTATTATGTAGGACTCTTAATATAGATAGCGACAAGTAACGCCACAAGTATTTATTTAAGGAAAATTATTTTTTGTAATAACAGGGGGTCGATTTCTAAGTATAACGAGCTTTAAATCAAAGCTTTATCATAAACTTCCATACAATAAAACAAACTGTTGACTTGAAATGGTACACAATAGATCAACAGCGGCAGTTGCCCAATCCGGAAGTATTCCTTATATTGTATAATGCAAACTGAAAGATGTATGAAAATCGGTTTCGTTGCAGTAAGTAGTCAATCCGGATACATTAAGGGGTATCTATGCACAGAAGTGTTTTCTCATGTTATTTGTTGATTGTCCTGTTACTTGCCTTGTCGATCGCTACTGTATCCGCAAATGTAAGTGTGACAACGCTGTTTTCTAACTCAATGGTACTTCAGCGTAATACGAAAGTTCCAATCTGGGGTTCTGCATCCAATGGAGAGAGTGTTACGGTCACTTTTAACGGACAGACTAAAACGGCGACAACCGGATCAAATGGTAAATGGAAAGTCATTCTTGATCCGATGATTGAGGGCGGTCCGTTCACAATGACTATTAAAGGTACCAATACAATCACCATTACCGATGTTTACATGGGGGAAGTCTGGCACTGTGCCGGTCAATCCAACATGGATACCCGTCTTAGCTACTATCCCCACTATAACAGTATTCAGAACAGCTACAACAATCCGAAATTGCGTTACTATACAATGAGGCAAAGCAGTGCCAACAAGGACGGATACACAACGACCAATGTCTGGAAAACCTGTACCAGCAGTGGAAATAATGGCGCGTTGTCCTGTCTCGGATTCTTTTTTGGTAAAGAGATTCAGAGCAGGCTCGGAAGTAATGTGCCCGTTGGTCTTATTGTTTCAGCAGTAGGTGGAACAAAAATTGCATCCTGGATTGACACCGAAACTGCGGCTGCAAATCCGCAGATGGCCACACAGGATGCCTCAACGGAGCCTTCATCAATGTATAAAGCATGGATTGCTCCGATTGCCGGTTGTGCCATGAGAGGAACAATCCTGATGCAGGGTGAAAATGATCGTACCAGCGGTCAGCAGGTTTACTATGAAGAACGGTTTAAACTGCTTATTAACGGATGGAGAAAAGTATGGGGAATCGGGGATTTTCCGTTCTATTATGTGCAGCTTGCAAACGGGTATGGAGCAAAACAGACTACTCCCGGTGAAACTGCAACCGATATGGTGATCCGGGAAGGTCAGCGGCTTGGACTTGCACTTCCAAATACCGGTATGGTGGTGGCTATTGATGCATTGGGATCGGGTGATTCTTTACATTTTAGTAATAAACAGCTTGTCGGACAACGACTGTCGCTGATCCCGCGGGCGCTTGATTATGAAGAAAAATCACTTGTCTACTCTGGTCCAATGTACGAATCAATGAGCATTAACGGTAACAAAATAAGTATTAAATTCAGAAATTGCGGCAGCGGGCTTGTGACAAACGATAACAAGGCACCGGTCTCATTTGCTGTTGCCGGTAGTGATAAAAAATGGTACTGGGCAACAACAGCAGAGATCGCAGGTGATGTAATTAATTTGACCTGTACAAATGTTACTACTCCAAAATATGTCCGGTATGCATACGCAAGCAATCCGGTGACAAATCTGTATAATAAAGAGGGCCAGCCGGCATCACCTTTTACCACTGAAGGTAATCAGCTTCCAGTTTCAATTGTTAATAAACCAATGATACATAAGGCAGAAACGATAACGTTGCAGAACAGTGCGGTTAATTTGCTCGGGAGGCAAATTAACAATATGAATGTTGCCGGTGTTCACCTTGATGCAACAAAAAGGTTAGTGAATACAGTAATAGCACCTGTGAAATTGACAAATAAATAACAGGCTTTTGTTTGTAATACAATAATACATTAGGAAAAACAACGTCAGGATAAAACATATATGAGAAGATATCAAGGTACAAGCCAATCAAAAAGAAACAGTGTACACGCAAGAATCTTTGCTTTGTCAATCTTACTCCTTTGTCTTGTTACACTGATTGTTGCGCAGACTGCTTCATATACGATTCATATTATCGGTGATTCAACGGTCTGTAATTATGCTGAAAATAAATATCCATGGGCCGGTTGGGGGCAGGTGTTTGGACTGTTCTTTAAGAGCGGTACAGTGACAATTAACAATGCGGCAATCGGCGGACGCAGTACGAAAAGTTTTTATGTTGAGGGGAGATGGACTACTCTCCTCGGGGAGATAAAAAACGGGGACTTTGTACTGATTCAGTTTGGGCATAATGATCGTGATTATACCAAAGATGAACGGTATGCCGATACAACACTTTATAAAAGTTATCTGAAAAAATATGTCACCGAATCAAGAGCGAAGGGGGCGATACCGGTATTTGTTACACCAATGAATATGAATACCTGGAATGGTACAACGCTTCGTGAAGTTTTTACAGAAAAAGAAAAAGGTGCAGACTACCGGGGTGCAATGATTAATGTCGCTAATGAACTTAAGGTTCCTCTTATCGATCTCGAAAAGAAGTCCGCTGCGTTTATGAAAACAGTTGGCCAGGCATACTGTACAAGTTTTCAGTTTATGGGGCTTGATCCCGGTGAGTATCCCAATTATCCGGATGGATATGCTGATGGTACCCATTTTCAGGAAATGGGTGCTCTTGTCAATGCGAGATTGGTTGCTGATGGAATTAAGGAGTTGTCAAGTCACACTGATGTCGGAAAACTGGCCGCGGTCCTTGCTCCACTCTATCAGGTTACGGTTCAGACAAATAAGGCAAACACCGGGCTCGTGACTGTATCTGGCAGTTTTCCTGCAGGGGCGACAGTAACAGTTAGGGTAAAACCTAATTCATCAGAAACATTCCAGAACTGGGCTGATGCAACCGGAAAATCGATAGCTACATCAAAACTGCACTCATTTAAAATGGGTACAACCCCGGTGACCTATAACGCGATGTTCAAGGGAGGTGGGGCTGTTGCGGTCAGAGGTGATGTCTCCGTGATGAAAAAAAATATCGTTGCGGCTCATATTGCTGTCAACAACAGCATACTTCTGATCGCAGCATCTGAGAGAATTCTGTCAATTGACCTGTATGCAATAAACGGAAAGCATATTCTTACCGTCACCCCTGACGCGTCATCGGTAAATGTAAACTGCACAAATCTCGGCAACGCAGTATACCGCATTGTCATGAAAACAGCCCGTGGTAATATTTACCGAAATATCACAATATAGACAAATGCATCTGCGGTAATTGATATGGTAATACCCCTGTAGGGGCGAATCATTATTCGCCCGCTTCACCATACCAACAAAATTACAATAAAGAAATTACGCAAAGGATGTTCTACGGACATCCTGCAAATTCAAATCACCGCACCACCCGAAGCGAAAATTTATTGATCACACCATTTGCCTGCGTTACTGTTCCCTTTACAAAAAAAACACCGTATGTTGTTTTGTTAAATACATCACCCTTAAAAAACTGTTGTGCATAAACAACACCAGATAAATTTTTGGACACCGCGGAATTAATAAAAAAGATATATTACGAATAAGAGGCAATCATGAGTGATATTTATTCATATACCAATTACCGGCAGTATCTGAAAGACTACTTTGCGTCCAAAAAGAAGCAGAACAGCCGGTTTTCACTTAAAGTGTTGTCTGACAAAGCAGGGTTTAAAGCCCGGGACCATATTTTGCGGGTAATGAACGGTCAGAGTAATCTCTCCTATGAGAGCGGACGAAAACTTGGTCTTGCAATGGACCTTTCCGATAAAGAGCTTGACTATTTTACCACGATGATTCTGTTTAATCAGGCTAAAACCAATGATGACCGCGAACATTATTTTGGAAAACTAAGCTCAATCTGTAAAGCAACTGATGTGAGCAGGCTTCGTCTGGATCAGTACAGTTATTTTTCTGAATGGTATGTTTCAGCATTACGTTCGTTTCTTCCACTCTTTAACTTTGATAATGACTACGCTGCTATCGGCCGATTTATTGATCCGCCTGTAAGTCCACAGCAGGTACGTAAAGCGATTGAACTGCTTGAACAGTTAGGGCTGCTGTCAGTTGATAAAAACGGGAAGTATAGTGTGTCATCCCTTTCCGTATCTGCCGGTGATGAAGTGAAATCACTTGCTTTAGCAAGTTTTCATCGTCAAAGCCTCGAACTTGCCATAAGGTCAATTAACAAAACGCAACCAGAGTTGAGGGATATTTCCGGGGTGACTATGAGTGTCTCGCAGAACGGATTTGAACAGATCAAACGTGAGATTCAGGCATTCAGGAAGAAAATAATGTCGATTGCGGAAAATGATAATGCTGAGGATAGGGTAGTGCAGTGTAATATCCAGTTATTTCCATTGACAAAAACGAGGCATGCATGAATAACCTCTGGTGTGGTATTGTTGTTTTTTTTTGCGGGATGCTCTTCTGTAGTAAAGAATTGGCAGGTCCCACTACCGAGCAGGGAAATCCTCAGGTGTCTGCATTTGTTGCAGATTCACTCTACAATCCGGTTGCAGATGCCGATGTGGTATTGCTGCGTATCCCGGTTTCAGACTCCATTCCTGAGAGCCAGAGTCAGAGTCAGATTCCACCTGCTAATGCAGAACGGATAGGGATTGGGAAAAGCCGTAGTGATGGCACATGTACATTTGTAAATCTTATGGATGGTCGCTACAGGCTTGAAGCAATTGATAATGCAGGGAAACGGTCGGTGTTATCAAAGATGTTTAGTGTGTCTCTAAATGTCAATACGCCGCATAAGGATACACTGATTCTTAAGACTCCGGGAGCGATACTCGGTTCTGTAAGCCGATCCGGAGTTATAAAAAACGACAATCTGGTGAATGCCTTTATACAAATAAGAATCAGGGAACTTGACCGATATTTCATCACAAATCAGTCGGGATCATATCTGTTTACCGGTATTCCACGGGGAACCTATACCCTGCTTTACTATGCAGCGGATGATTACTTTACACAGATAGTCAATAATGTTGTTGTCAGGTCATCTGATACGACAATGATAGATCCTGTTGTTCTTCTGCCGTATCCAAAACTTGTTCCTCCGGAAGGGTTTGGTTATACCTACAATTCTAATTCGGGAGTTGCTACGTTTACCTGGAAAAAAGTGACATACGATAAGTTTCGTCACTACGAGGTATTGAGAATGTGTGATAGTGTACAATTCGAGAAAAAATGGAAGACAACAGACACGCTGCTTACTGACACTCTCCGTAATCTGCCATCTTCAATCCGTCTGTCGTACGTTATTCACTCCGTGGATTCTGCCTATAACATAAGCGAAAATGCAGGACCGGTTTCCATTGTTGTTCCAAACCGATAGGGACAGGTCGCGACCTGTCCCTATCAGTTTCTTTCTGGTAACTGGAGTACGGGAAACTATTCCGTTTCAATCAATTGTCTTGATAATAATCTGGTAAAAAATAAATTTATAGTCGTTGATAACTAAGTAACAGGTTTACTATTGTACGTCTGTTTCTCCGTATTCTGTATCCGTATTCTTCTCCCTGATTATGGCCCATATTTTTATAAAACCAGATAATTATCTTTATTATAGAGTATTTGTGTAAAAAAATGTTTATATTAGTATTGCAATACGTTACTATGGAAATGGGCAGCACGGTATAAACGGCACATGTATCATCATATGTATATAAGGAGTGAGTACTTAATACATATCTCTCTTGGGTAAACCACTGGAATTGAATTTAGAACAGTCGGGACTTTTATCGGAAGTCTGTTTCCCTGATACTCTTCATGTAAACGATCTAAAATAACTTGGATTCCTGCACTTTATTGATCCAATTCCATAATTGACAGGAATACTATTGTTTCTGTAACTATAAGGTTTGTCGCTTGTTAAAGTATCTTATCAGGAGGGGATATGAGTTTTAACCGCATTCTGTCAATGTCTCGTTTTTTGTTGCTTCTACCCGCAATTCTTGCCATAACTACAATGTCTCAGGCTAAGTGGTTGACTATTCATAATGATTTTTTTCAGTATGATGATAAGGGACAAAGAATTCAAACCCGAAGCGGGTGTCTTATGGAATACGAAGGTACCTATTACTGGTATGGTTGCAAACATATGGAGTTTACTAATCAATACTGTTATTCATCGAAGGATCTTCTTCACTGGAAAAATGAAGGCGTCATGCTCGTTGCCCCTTCAGGAACCAATCGTATGGATGTGTTGTATAACGAAAAAACAAAGAAGTTTGTCATGGTCCTGAAATGGGAGACTGTGGGCACTGACGATTGGTGTAATATAGGGTTTGCAACCAGCGACAAACCTACAGGGCCGTTTACAAAACAGTCTGACAGTAAGGTCTTTGGGTATAACACCGGTGATATGTCGGTGTTTAAGGACGATGATGGCAAAGCTTATTATTGTTTTGAACAATGGATAGGCGACAATAATATGAACCAGCAACTTGCACTTATGACAGATGACTATACCGGTCTTGTGAAAAGCCTGCAGAAATGGAACGTTTCTAACCGGGAAGCCGAAATGATGATGAAAAATCATGGAATTTATTATTACATGACATCTGATATGGATTGGATTGAACCGAGCGAAACCAGGTACTGGACTGCTACTAATATCAATGGACCGTGGTCCACAAATATGGTCGCAATGATAACTCCGGGAGATCAAAATAAAAAGTCCTGGGCTACGCAGTGTGATTTTGTGTTCCCTTTTAAAGGTACAGAAGATACATTGCAGATGTATTGTGGTGACCGCTGGAAAACAGTGGATTACTATCCGGGTAGAAATGGGGACTATCTCTGGCTGCCAATAACATTCAGCCCGAAAGATTCTGTTGTTGTTAACTACTACCAGGACTGGGAAGTTGATCCGGATCGTGGAATATGGCGTGAAATCGATAGCAAGCGCAACCTCGCATTGAATAAAACTGCAACTGCGTCAAGCAATTCCAATACTGCTGGTAACGTGACAAGTCCATTTACCTATGAGAATTACACAAGTACAAAGTGGACGAGTGCATCAAGCGATCCCCAATGGATATCAATTGATCTTGGTGAAGCACAACAGGTAAACCGTGTGATCTGCAAATGGAGTGAGGGGTATGCAAAATCGTTTAAAATTCAGCTCTCAACTGACAATACTGAATGGAAAGATGTTTACTCTACTTCCGTCGGTGCTCCCACTTCTGTGACCGATGAGACGTTTGCATCAACAGATGCCCGTTACGTAAGAATATATTGTACAACACGGGGGAACTCCTCTAAAGGCAATGAAATATTCGATATTATGGTGCTTGACGATTCTGTGGCAACTGATGTAAACCTGACTAGTGGCAAATTATCAGGGGTTGCCAGTCAGGTAATTACCTGCAAAAATGATGTGCTGCAGTATACTGTTACCTCAGCTGCACATGTAAAGCTCGACATTATCGATGGTATAGGACGGCAGAAGGCTGTTATTGTTGATGAATTCAAGGGTGCGGGAAGTTACAACGCGTCTCTCCCCGGTACACTTGCAAGCGGCAGATATATTATACGCTTGATTGAAGGAAAAAAGAAAACAGCAACACTGCAGGTTGTACGATAATTGTTGTAGTGTAATTGCTACAAATGACAATATCGTAAGTCTGTTTCTCTGATACACTTCATGTAAACGATCTGACAACGACCTCGATTCCTGTTTTTTATTGATAATGTTCAATAATTAACAGGAATACTATTGTTTCTGTGAATATTTGGTCTATCGTTTGTTAAATTATCTTATCAGGAGGGGATATGAGCTTTAGTCACATTATGTCAATGTGTCGTTCTTTGTTTCTTCTACCCGCGATCCTTGCCATAGCTACGACATCGCAGGCTAAGTGGTTGACTATCCATAATGATTTTTTTCAGTATGATCAAAATGGGAATAAAGTTGAAACCCGAAGCGGATGTCTCACCAAATTTGGTGATACCTATTACTGGTATGGTTGTGATGCAAGAATGACTAATCAGACCTGTTATTCATCGAAGGATCTTCTTCACTGGAAAAATGAAGGCAACATGCTTACTGCCACAAGAGGAACCAACCGTATGGATGTGTTATATAATGAAAAGACAAAGAAATATGTTATGGTTCTGAAATGGGAGACTGAAGGCACTGACGACTGGTGTAATTTAGGGTTTGCAACCAGCGACAAGCCTACAGGACCGTTTACAAAACTGTCTGATAGTAAGGTCTTTGGTTATAACACTGGTGACATGTCGGTGTTTCAGGACGATGACGGCAAAGCTTATTATTGTTTTGAACAATGGATAGGCCAAGGTAATATGAACCAGCAACTTGTACTTATGAAAGAAGATTATCTTGGTCTCGAGAAAAGCATACAGAAATGGAACAATTCCGACCGGGAAGCCAACATGATTATGAAAAATCATGGAATCTATTATTACATGACATCCAAAATGGAAGGTATTGATCCAAGTGAAACCAAGTACTGGACAGCTACTAATATTAATGGACCATGGACCACAAATCTGGTCTCAATGATATGCCCGGGAGATTCATATAATAAATCCTGGGATACGCAGGTTGATTTTGTGTATCCTTTTAAGGGTACAGAAGATACGATGCAGATGTATTGCGGTGACCGCTGGAAACGACCTCATCCGGAAAGAAACGGAGATTATGTCTGGTTACCGGTAACATTCAGTCCGAAAGATTCCGTCATTGTCAAATATTATCAGGACTGGGAAGTTGATCCTGATCGTGGAATATGGCGTGAAATCGATAGTAAACGCAATCTTGCATTAAATAAAACAGCAACAGCGTCAAGTAATTCCAATACTGCAGGTAACGTAACAAGCCCGTTTACCTATCAGAATTACGCAAATACAAAGTGGACAAGTGCGTCAAGCGATCCCCAATGGATATCTGTTGATCTCGGAACTGCACAACAGGTAAACCGTGTGATCTGTAAATGGAGTGAGGGGTATGCAAAATTGTTTAAAATTCAGCTCTCAACCGACAATACTGAATGGAAAGATGTTTACTCTACGTCCGTCGGGGCTCCCATTTCTGTGACCGATGAGACGTTTGCATCAACAGATGCGCGTTACGTAAGAATCTATTGTACAACGCGGGGCGAATCCTCTAAAGGCAACGAAATATTCGATGTTATGGTGCTTAACGATTCTATGACAACTGATGTAAAAGAGACAAGTGGTAATTTGCCAGGGGTTTCCAGTCAGTTGATGACCTGTAAAAAAGATGTGTTGCAGTATACAGTCACCTCAGCTGCACATGTAAAGCTCGACCTTATCGATGGTCTCGGACGGCAGAAGGCTGTTATTGTTGATGAATTCAAGAGTGCCGGAAGTTACAACGCGTCTCTCCCCGGTACACTTGCAAGCGGCAGATATATTATACGTTTGACTGAAGGAAAAAAGAAAACAGCAACATTGCAGGTGGTACGGTAATTGTTGTAGTGTAATTGCTGCATTTAACAATGTGGTAATATACGCAATTTTGGTTATATCAAAACGTGCAAGGACAGGTCGCGACCTGTCCCTACCGTTTTGACAATATAATTGTATAAACGTGGAACCCAAATCACTTCATCATTCTCTTGCGGATTTCATTGATTTTCAATGCTGTTAATCCGGTCATTTTCCGTATATCGGCAGTACTCATAGTATTTGAAATCATTTTTTTTACTATTTTTTCAATACCTATACCAATGCCCTTTTCGATACCTTTTTCAATCCCGCGTTCAAGCACTGCATCTTCCCATTTTTTTGTATTTGCTTCAAGCATACTTTTTACCTCGGTCAGGTCGTTTATTTTGCTTATGGTTTTTGAATTTGATGGCAGATCATGTATCTGATATATTCTATCCATTATTGCACGGATAATTTCAATACCATCTTTTCTCAATACGCATTTTAAAAGTGTAACCAACTCATTCCAGTTTTTAGTCATTTCAGCGATGCTGCTGTTCTCAATATAAAAAATTACAGCGACTGCGTTACGTATTTTTATGGACAAACGAATGCAGCAACTCCTCAACAATTCGGGGATCACTGAATATCCGTGTATACCATTTATCATGATGGCGTGACATTTATTACTTTCCTTTGTGTAATTTCCCGGCAAGTGCAGCCACACGCTTACTCTCCTGCATCGCCTCGTCAAGCGGCATATTCAGGACTGCGAAATTGCTTTTAGGAATTGCTGTAATGGCATCTTTACACTCATTAAAGCAGACAACAAGATCTTTTGGCTCGGCCATAGCGGAGACTTCCTTTCTGTAAAAATAGATACAGGTTATTTGTTTTGGGAACTACCGGCAACTACCGGTGAATATATACGGTAACATAGTACTGCATAATGTATTTGACATAATAATAGTATGATTATCATGCAGTAATTACAAGTCAAAAACGTGCAATGCAGAGCGCACACACCGGTACTTACAGCACAATTGACAACGCGCGCGAACTTTTTAGAATCTATTTAACAACTGCTCGGGTAACCATGAACAATGTAAGCGAATATCTGTGAAGCATCATTGTTACTATGTCAATAATATACTGTCAAATTAATTTTTTGCGCAAGAAAAAAATTAAAAAAAGTGGACATTTTTTTCTGTTTGAAGGTCACTTCGTAAATGTCAAGTGTGGTGAGAATAATAAATATGCCCTGATAGCGTGTAGTACGGTGACACATACATATGATAGCGTATTGATACGGTACACCGGTGCTTGCACAATGGGAAATTACGGGTAGCAATAGCGTCTAAAAGTCATTTTGTATCCGCACAATCCATTTTCCTATCCGCTAAAAGCAGAAATCGATCCGTTGAATCCATTTTTTCATTCGCTGGTGTGGGGGAATGGGATACAGTTGTACCGTTTTGAGGTGTAGTCGTGGATTATTAAGATATTGTTCAGCTCTATGCGGGCTCAGTTGACTGGATACTGGATAGTAGTAGGCTTTCCAGAGAGTCTTTTAACAAAAAATGTCAATAATTTTATACTTCCCACAGAAAACAAATAGGTAATGTGCAGTCACTTAGGAAACGAAAACCAACGAAATAGTAGGGAATCACTTTTTAAAGTGCTATTGTTCGATAAAAAATACATTTTATTGAAGACAGATCATGTATACACTACTTTGGACCAGGATATCGAAAAGAACAAAAACACAATTTGACATATAAGGATACGATATGCTTAAATTCGCAACTAAACCCGATACGGTTTTTACTTCAGTCCTCGAAAATTCGCTTGATTTAGCAATTGATAATTTAAGATTTCAGGGGACTGATACTGACATTTTTTGGCTTGATGATTTCACTATCAAACTATTTGGAAACAGAGTTGATATATTACTTAATGAGATGCAAAAAATATTAGCTGCTCATATCCATGCAGATCTCTTTATGCCGACAGATTACCACTTTCTTCTCCTTGACAGAGCACTCAGCTTGTATTGTGATATTTATAATGACAGTGATGATGATTCGTTACTTATTTACAAAGACAACACTGCAGTTCAACATCTTGATATCGATTCGATAAGAAGTACGTTTTTTTATGATACTGATTATGAACTATTAGATGTACCGGTAATGCGAGAAGTATCAAAGCTGGTGTTTGATAGTTTGGGAATGTCACCGTCTGGAAAAAATATCCAGAAAGGTAATGAAGCAGATTTATCAGATCTGACATTGGAAAAATGTACACCAGATACAGATTGGGATACGGTTGATCAGGATTTCTGGTTTGATTAAAGAGCTAGCTCAGTCAGTTTGCACTGCGTGCCCCTGTAATTGGTTTTTCAATATGGAGAATTTTTTCACAGGAGTGAATAACTATTGATTAACTGACGCTCCCGATATATCATAACAATTTATCACACACTATTTATCTGGAGGTATTAATATGAAAGCTGCTGTTGATAAAGATACCTGTATAGGCTGTGGACTTTGCGAATCTATATGTCCGGTGGTATTTAAATTGGGAGCTGATGGAAAATATGAGGCGATAGTTAATGAAATCAGTGAGGATCTGGAATCTGATTGTCAGCAGGCTGCTGATAGCTGTCCGGTTTCTGCAATAACTATTTTTAAATAAAAATTAGTGTAAAAGCTTCAAACGAAAAGAAATCAATTGCTCAAATGATACTGCCAATAAAAAACAGTGCTCAAAGTGAATCGGTTGCAGTACCATTCTCCTGAAAGGATTTTATCGCCTGTCAGACGGATCTGTAGTAAGCAGAACTATCATCGATGGTTCTTAAATCGCTAATTGTCAACCAGGTTTATGCGTTGACAGACTGCCAATGTTTCTAATTTGTAAAAGACGTTGCTGCAATAATCGGGTGGGACAACACTCCTGTCTGAATACCGTATTTATAAAAACATCCTTGTTCCTGCATCCTATCATTGAACGCCAGACATGCGTTTAGTGAAAATATCACCTCCGGCGGCAAGAAAGCTGTTTACGGTAACAGAATATGATGCGTTTACATTAATAGAAACGTCTTCAAGCACTTTGACAACTACGCAATTTGGTATCAGTTACGGTCAAATTCTTTCATCCACAGATACATTTTCTCGACATTTTCCTGACGATAATCGTGGCCGCCTGAAAAGGAGACGAAGGATAAGTGTGGGTTATTGGCATCAACGAGCAGCTGATACGCGGTTTTATTTACCCCATACAAATCATCGGTGGTTCCGACTACAAAATAGGTTGGCAGGTTGCGCAACGTTTTAACCGCTGCAGCATTGAATTCACTATTATTATCGTATGTTAAGGCTCCAGCATGGATCCCCAAAGCCGCCCAGGTATCCGGTGAACCAAGCGCAATGTGCCACGCACCAAACCCTCCCATGGAATGACCACTTAGGTATTGGCGACTTTCATCGATATGCACAAGGTTTTTGATCGTCTCAATGCATTCGCGGATATCAGTCTCTGAGATGCCACGGTACCATAGATTACCACGCCCCCAGGGTGCAATATTGTAGCCATCTTCAAAAGCGAAACTGTTTGCCGGGTTCTGAAAAGGATAGTTTAAATAGGATAACCGGGACCCCGCCACATCCCAGAGCCCATGAAGACTTACATAGAGTGGATACTCCTTTGCCGGATCCCATTGCGTGGGCAGCTGCAACCAGGTGAAAGAGACCTGACCATCCGTAGGCGAGGCCCACGCTATAATGAGCGGAGTTGATCGATTGAGGTAACTTTCGCGCTGTCTGACGCCACTGCTCTTAGCCGTATCTGCGAAGGCGCTCCAGATTGCGTTGATATTTCGCGTTGCCTCGAGTTGTCCATCATCGCCAGCGTCGACAACTTTAATAATCGAATTGAAATGGAGTTTCATTAATGGATCGTCAGATGCTGCTGCCAGTGTTTGCAGGGTTTCACGAAGCTCGACACGGTGATCAGGCAAGTCTGTCCAGTTGACACATCCTGCCAGAAATAAAACCGTAGCACTTAAGAGTGATATGAGTATCTTGAACGTCTTAATTTGGTTAAATCGCATTTGTAAAATCCCCGGGAAAAAAATCACACTACAACATGTCCGACAAACAGGTACTTTGTTTACATGCGAAAAAGTACCTGTGATAAATCCGGTAATTTTTTTTCGTAAAGTCATTAATCCCTCCGGATTATGTTGTTTTTATGTTTTTTGATTAAAATCCCAGTTGCAGCCGCTGGTAACAGATATATTTACTGCGAAATCACCATATTTCGTGTCACCGGGCACTTGAAAGTGTGTCACCTGTGGGCACTTCAAAATGTACCACCCATTAAATATAATTAATTGTTATCCTGTAAACTTGTAAGGGACAGGTCTCGACCTGTCCTGTCATCAGATAACCAGAACTAATAAGTAAAATGCATTTTTTTTGCTTTTTGCATTCAACAATGGTACAAATACATATGATCATTCATTACTTAAAAAAAGAAAGGCCTTTTATATGAAGGAAATCAGTGTCGATTTAATACAGCCATTTATGCTTGCAACTGTTGAAACTTTTCAAAAAATGCTTGGAACAAACCCAATTGCTCAACAATACACACTCAACAAAGGGACCGGGATTGCAAAGGATATATCCGGAGTTATTGGATTAACTGGCGATCTTTTGGGAAGTGTCTCGCTAAGTTTTCCGGAAGAAACAGCGCTGAAAGCACTTACTGCGTTCATCGGTGTACCGATTACAACCCTGGATCATGATTCAATGGATGCAGTTGGTGAACTGGTCAACATAATCGCAGGATATGCAAAGAAATTTATTGAAGACTACAGTACAGTAATTTCTTTACCGACAGTTATTAAAGGGAAAGGATTGGAAGTCAAAGAGCCGGCAGATGTTTTTTCCTTTAGAATACCCTTCAAATCGACTCTGGGTGATTTTGATTTGAGTGTCGGTTTAAAAAAAGTTTAGTTTCATAATTCCGGGAGTGCTGTCATGTAAAAGATATCAGTAGCAACAAGCGGCACTCCGAACCGTACAATAGAATACCTTACTATAAAAGGTGTCGATTTCTTCCGCTGGGGACACCAGAGCACAAGTGTCACTCTCCTAAAACTGTAAATAATGGTACTGTTTGACGAATGTTGGTGCATTTAATGGGGACATTGGTGATATTATTAATGGGAATGA
>JAEWVR010000018.1 GCA_023459055.1 Fibrobacterota bacterium | reverse complement strand
GACTTGTGTCACTGTATGACAAAATCGTAATGAGTCATTAACATTTATCGAACCGCCGTATACGGAACCGTACGTACGGTGGTGTGAGAGGTCGGAGGGCACTATGTGGCCCCTCCTCCTACTCGATCATATTCTACTAATGATCTGGTATTTGCAGTCCCATGAGAAGGTAAGAATATTGAACAAATTGTCTCTAATTGTTTTCCCCAGCTTTTAATCATCTGCTCAGAATCTTCGTTGTCAATTCTTTTTCTTACTCTCTTGTTTTGCATTGTTTGCGCTCTTATCTTCTTGTTCTGTGGCGGTTTTATTGTTTATGCCTGGTTATTGCGCATACTTCATTCAAACACACCGTTCATTTACAAGCGAAAACCCCATCTGTAAATATAACCATTTTTATCGTGAAAAGTTGGTGTTTGACGCCTCTGGTTGTCCATTTTCAATAACATAGATTTTTCCGATAGTTCTTTTAATCGTGGTTCACCAGTCGTATATCATTCAAAAAAATATGCGGGTAGGGGGCGGGCGCATAAGTAAACCGTTTCTTGTAAATGCCAGTTTGTCGAACTTGACGCAACGGCTATTCCTGACGTTAATCAAATAGACAAAAAAATAAACAACTCACCCTCTACCGCTTGCGGACGACGCTTCGAAGTGGTCGAAGGACCAGAGGGGTCCGGGGGGTGAGGCTCATCTCTATTCCGTTCTTGTCACACCAACCTTGGTTTTTTCATTAAATGATTTCCCGTTAACCATTTTCCCATAGACATCAACAAGGTAGGTTCCTGATGCCACATCACGACCATTCATGTTTTTTCCGTTCCAGACAAGGCCGTAGATACGGGAATTGGTGCCAGCTTTAGGTTGTAGATCGGACCTTACAATATTTCCAACTGCATCATAAATGACTACTTTTGCATAAGTGTTTCCACCTGATACCAATGGAGCAAGTACATTTGGTGTTTCAATCAGAATAACGGTACCAGTTTTTGGTTCCATGTTTCCCGGTATATATAGAGAATGTAGAGCGATAGTGGTACCGGGAATAATGGATGGAACAGGGGTTCCGGGATTGAACTTGTTGGGGATGGCAATAATTGATGCTATTCCCTCATTTATGATCTTTAGCGAATCGGAAAGTTGACCATATGATGCAACGATATATGCTGAATCGCCATTTGAGTCTGCAGCTCTTGAAATTACTGTGAATTTCCCGCTGGTTGGATTGACAACAAAAGAGAACTGGTTTTCAGATCTCCATGATGCAGCATCAGCAAGACTTATGAAATTGTCATATTTGTCTCTTAGTATTGCGTATACTTTCTTCGTTGTATTATCTCTGCCAAATGCCGCTTCAATAAATCTGTCATCACCGGTGAACTTCCTTGGAACAGAATCCTCAATGATCTCAAGCCTTTTTGGAGCATCAGGCAGAATGTTAATTGACAAACGTGCCTCTGATGGTTGACGGGACAACGTTTGCGGGTCGTTGAATGTGGCAACAAGCACTGCGGATGATCCCGATCTTGTCAATGTCGCCGTTGTCTGCGTACCGGTAGTCTTGTCAAGTGAATTTCCCTGGCTGTTATCCAAAAAACGCCACTTGATATATTTTTCAGAATCCTTAAGCCATGTTCCGCTTGAATCAAACAGATGTCCCCACACCGGTAATTGAGTACCCGCTGTGACCGTAACTGATTCACCCAGGGGTGTGTTTCCGTTCAGATCCGGTGCACCTTCTTTTCCATAGAGCTTTAGCGTGTACGCTTTTGGTACAGCTGCCTGGCGCGGGTAAATTATTATTTGTACCCTGCTTTCAGGTATTGTCGGGTTTGTTGGATCCTTGAATGTTCCAACAAGCGTTACCGGGGTATTTTGTTGAAGCAATGTAATAGTAACACTCTCTCCTGATGTACCACTGATTGCTGCTGCTGTTGAATTGTCAATATTCCATTTGATTAGTTTGTCAAATTGCGGCTGCCATACTCCTAAGCTGTCGAATACATGGCCGTAATAGGTAACTGCAGTGTTGGCTGAAACCGTATCGCTGCCCGGTATGGCTTTGTTACCGCCGGTGTTTGGTGTTCCGGGATTTTTGTAGATACGCAGATTTGATTGTGAAAAAATTATGTTTGTTGTAATTGTTATATGTGATTCCGCACTATGACGTTCTGCGTAGAAAAAGTCAAGTTCGTATGATTTGCCGTTTTGTAATCCTGAAATATTATCCAGGCTGAATGACTGAAGCTGTTCCTGATGAATTCCGCCAAGATCAATCTGAAGCTGCTTGTTTAAATATACCCACACGTCATCATCACCGCTAAACGAGAATTTCATCCCCGGTGTCTTTATAAATTTGTAGTGAAGTTCCATGGTAAATGAGTAGTTGTGATCGACATTTAACGACTGACCTGAGTTACCTTTTTCATGGTTCCACTCATTGCCGAATCCTCTGTTGTCAAGTGGGAAAAACGCTGCATTACTGTATTCGTAAACACCATTGCCGATATGCCGAAACGGAAGTGAATCATGTATGACAATGTTTTTAAATGCTGTATCGTATCCGACAGTCTTAATGCCGTTATAGGTGATAGTCTGCTGATACTCCTGTTTCCAGTTTTCCCCCCCGTAAAATCCCTCTTCGTACCCTGCATTTGGCGAATAATCGGGGATCGTATAATCACCCTTTGCTGCAGTTTCCCATGGACGAAACCAGTACTTAAGATAGTAATTCATATAGGGTTGAGGACCAAGGATGGGCTTATTGTCAGAACCAAGCGTTGATGCCACCATGCCGGTACGAAGTTGTCCGAAGTGACGAGCCTCAAATTCAGGATTTGAACGGTCTGAGTGGAAATCGTAAAAAGTAACAGGTACGTAAATTGTATCTGGATAATCAATGGCATTCGAGTATGATGCAATTGAAATAATCAGAAATGCAATCACCCGAAGTGAACCCAAAGCGCGTTTTTGCATGATAGTTCCTTACTATGGAGGGACCAATTGGTCTTACTTTATTCATATGATGTCAAATGGTTGCGTGATACAAAGCTGCATATGTCAAATACTTATGTAAGATTCCCCATATATTCACAAGCTGTATACCGGTCAAATCACTAAAAAAACAGCTTGTTGTCTCACGTATTAGTAACATTGTATTGTCTGCAAGTTCAATCGGTGTCTGTTCTTATCGCCCGCGGGTGAGCCTGCTTATAGACCTTTGCAAGGTGTTCTTTGGAAATGTGTGTATATATCTGCGTTGTGCTTAACGATGAATGACCAAGCAGTTCCTTAACAGCCCGGATATCCGCTCCTTCGTCAAGAAGATGTGTGGCAAATGAGTGGCGCAAAACATGTGGGCTGCGCTTTTTCTGCTGGCTGACTTCGGAGAGCCTTTTGTTTACAATTCGTGATATCTGACGGACTGATAAACGCTCTCCCTGGCCATTTATAAATAGAGCTGGATTTGTTTCGTACGCATTTCTGCAGTGTGACCGGTAACGCTCCATCGCAGTAATTGCATCTCTGGTTACAGGGACAATTCGCTCCTTGCGTCCCTTTCCAAATACCCTGATTGTCAGGTTACGTGTGTTGACATCATTAAGGTTGAGCCCCTGTAGTTCACTCAGACGGATACCGCAGCCGTAAAAAAACTCAATGATCGTATCATTACGGGTTGATTCCAGTGTGTTTTCTGCTTTCGGCTGAAGATGTTCTGCCTGATTTTTAGTTAAAAAAGCGGGTAGTGGCTTGTCAAGCTTAGGCGATGTAACCACTTTTGCCGTATTTACAGCAAGTATCTTCTGCTTAACACAATATTTGGCAAATGATTTCAAACAGGCAATTTTTCGGGCAATTGATCTCGATTTTTTCTGATCAGCAGATAACCTCATTATAAAACCACGTAATACCGGTTTTTTCATAACAGCGGAAACATTCATGTCGATCTTTTTTTCAGTACAATAGTCGCTTAGCTGCTGCAGATCAATCGTGTATGCCTTAATTGAATGATCAGAGAAGTTTTTTTCTTTTTTAAGATACTCAAGAAAACGTTTAGTCGTTGCATGCAATTCGTTCATCTAACTCCCATAAAAATAGTAAGTTACCAGTATCGTGCAACATGAACAGGAAATCGTTGCGGTCCATAAATACATCATTCTTTCATGTACAGAAACTATATTATGGAGTTAAAAAAAAGAACTGGAGTATATGCAACTTGTATCACTGAGTTCTACGGTATGCAAACGAAACCGTAGCAGGGAGATAGTATATGGTTAAAGGAATTATTCTGGCCGGGGGGTCGGGCACAAGGCTTTATCCCGTAACAATTGCTGTAAGTAAACAACTGATGCCTGTTTACGATAAACCGATGATTTATTACCCGTTGTCAATATTAATGCTGTCCGGCATAAAGGATATTCTTATTATAACTACTCCTGAGGATCAGGTGCAGTTCAAGCGGTTGCTGGGTAATGGTAATCAGTGGGGTATTCGGCTCTCATATACGGTACAGCCAAAACCGGAAGGACTTGCACAGGCATTTGTTCTTGGTAAAGAGTTTATCGGGGATGACCGGTGTGCGCTTATTCTCGGTGATAATATATTCTGGGGTCATGGGTTGGTTGACAATTTGAAGATGGCTGTTGCCCGTAATGATGGGGCGACGGTATTTGCCTATAGAGTGACAGACCCTGAACGGTACGGCGTTGTAGAAATTGACTCTAACGGAAAAGCGCTGAGCCTGGAAGAAAAACCCAAAGCACCCAAATCAAACTTTGCAGTAACCGGTCTTTATTTTTACGATAAACAGGTTGTTGATTTCGCCTGTAATCTTAAACCGTCAAGTCGTGGTGAACTTGAAATTACGGACTTGAACAGGATCTACCTTGATAAGAATCAACTTAATGTTGTTACTCTTGGACGCGGCATTGCCTGGCTTGACACAGGAACACATGAATCAATGCTGCAGGCATCAAATTTCGTAGAAGCAATCCAGTCGCGTCAGGGTTTCAAAGTGGCATCACCCGAGGAAATTTCATATCGTCAAGGTTATATTTCATCAGAGCAGCTGCTTGAACTTGCTAAACCTATGGTGAAAAATGAGTACGGTAAATACTTGATTGATTTGACAAAGAATAGGGATTACTAATTATGGAATTTATCGCATCAGATCTTAGTGGCGTTTTTATAATCAAACCTGTTGTTCACAAGGATGATCGGGGCTTTTTCGTTGAATCCTATTCAGAACGTGCGTTTGAGAAAAATGGAATACAATGTACATTTGTTCAGGATAACCACTCAATGTCGGTTAGTGCAGGTGTGCTGAGAGGATTACATTTTCAGAAGCCGCCACATGCCCAGACAAAACTCGTAAGGGTTACAAAAGGATCAATACTTGATGTCGTTGTTGATATGAGGAAATCATCACCCACATTTAAACAGTGGCGTTCGTTTGAACTTACCGATTCCAATTTCCATATATTATATGTACCGGCAGGGTTTGCTCATGGTTTTTGTACGCTTGTTCCAAATACTGAAGTTCAGTATAAAGTCGACAGGTTTTACGCTCCGGAATCGGATAGCGGTATTCGATGGAATGACCCTGAACTTGCAATCAAGTGGCCGGTAACAAATCCGGTATTGTCAGCCAAGGATGAAAAATTACCACTGATAAGCGATATAGAATCTCCGTTTGCATGAAGACCAGAGAGTATTTTTCAGAGCTTTACAGGAAACGGTCTTTTTTTCATTATTTATTTCCCTCTGCCGGATATGCACTTTACTTTGTGGGTATTGGTGCGTTTCTGCTGTTACTTGCAGGGTTATCTGTTCCGGTGTTGTTTATTTCATCATTGAGACGATATATTCTTGGTAGTTTTGTAAATCATTTTAACTTTTTTTTAACACGTATTTATCTGCAGCTACTGGGTGTTTACAAAGTTGTTGAAGATTCTGTACCTGCGCCGGGGTCTTTTGATAAACCGGTAATATATGTGGCTAATCACCGCAGTCAGCTTGATGGGCCGATAGTTATGGCCCGTTTGAGAAATACCGGTGTAATCATGAAGTCTTTGTATTTGCGAAATCCGGTGTTTTCAATTCTTGTAAAGTACTCAAATTTTATTAGTGTGAACCCGTCGTCGCTTGATTCTCTTTCTGTTGCGCTGATACGCTGCAAGGAAATAATTGCCAGGGGTGATAATTTGCTGGTGTTTCCCGAGGGTAGCCGGTCACGTTCTTCCCGGATGCTTCAGTTTAAGGACATTGCATTTAGGTTGTCAATTGAAGCAAATGTGCCTGTTGTACCGGTAATTGTGCATACAGATTATCCATTAATGGCAAAACTTCCTGACAGTTATTTCCCTCCTGAAAAAATAAAACTTACAGTGAGGACACTGGATGCTCTATATCCGAAAGAAGGAGAACGGGCATCAGAGTTTGCCAACCGGGTAAGAAAAATCATGTCTGATCAGGTTCAGGATCTTGACAAAGATACTTATTGGGAACACCTGTAAGGAGCTTTTTATGAATTATCAATTCTCTCTTGATGAAATCTGTAAAATATTGCCTCATCGTCCACCATTTCTTTTTGTAGACAAGGTGATAAAACTGGTACCTGACAAAATGATTGTCGCAGAACGATTGCTGCTTGAATCTGAGCCACATTTTACCGGCCACTTTCCAGGAAAACCAATCATGCCCGGTGTACTGGTTACCGATGCACTTGCACAGACCAGTGGTTTACTTTGGGGATTTTCAAAACAAATAGTAAGTCGGGATAATAGTAGTAATGCAAAACCTGAGATTTTTTTTCTTGTTGCAGCAAACATGAAATATACTTACCCTGCAGTTCCCGGTGATACACTGAAAATGACCGCAGCCAAAGATACATCATTTGGGGCATTTCATTCTTATATAGTTGAGGCAACTGCAGGTAGAAATGTCATAGCAAAAGGGACATTGACACTTGCGATGAGGGAAGGTTTGTAGTTGTGGAATTGACTTCTATAAGAAAAAAGAAACTGCTTTTTCTTCGTGCAAACCCACGAAAGACAGGGTTTTCTGAAAAGCTGTTCAACCTTTTTGTTAATGGAGCTGGGGAATTCGCAGAAATTGTTGATATTGATCTTACAAAAGTAGCGTTGTCACCATGTCTTGGATGTTACCATTGCTGGATAAATACTCCAGGAACATGCGTTCAGCACGATTCCATGACTTCAATTATTGATCATTTTAAGACAGCAGACCTGATGGTAATTGCAACGCCACTGTATGCGTTTGGTGTAAGCAGTTACTGTAAAATGTTTCTCGAAAGGACTTTTCCGCTTCTTGCTCCGGGTATTGTCCTTAATGACAGAAATATTGAACTGAATAAACTCCGTTATCCTGAATGTAAACCATCAAGTATGGCGGTATTACTGATAGGCGGACTGAAATCTTCATCTCATGCAGCAGGTGCGGTTAAAACACTTGAATCCTATGCAGAAGGATTCGGAATTAATTTTGGTGGTGCACTTGTTAGAACGGAATCCTTTATTCTGCAGTTTGCAGGAACAAAGCCAAAGACTATTAAAAATATTGAACATGCATTTTTTCAGGCAGGGGCAGAATTTGCAAAAGCTGGATGCATAAGTAAAGAAATAGGTGAAAAGGCTGCATTACAGCTTGCACCCGATATTGACTATTTCGAAAAGTATTCAAATATTTACTGGCAATATGCATCAGACGTTTCAAAAAGGGGCGGGTCAATTGACGACGCCATGGAACTCACCAACAGAGATCCTTGGATACTTATGCACGAGATGGCAAGAAGTATTGATCCGGTTGCAACCAGGGGGCTAAAGGCATCATTTCAGTTCGAGTTTGATGATATTGGCAAGGTGTTTACTATTGTTGTTGACAAGGGAACGTGTTTAATTACAGAATCGTCAGCAGATAAGCCAGATGTTGTTATTAAGTCAAGTAGTCATATCTGGGTTGGTGTGCTGCAGCGCGAACTTGATCCGCTCAAACAGTTGGCGAATGGAGAAATTGTCCTGTCTGGAGATAAAAGCCTTTTTAGAAAGCTGCATCTGTATTTTCCCCCTCCGGGATTATAGTGGAGACGTTTTTTACAAAATTGAAGATGCGTATTTTGTTGGCATTGAAATACATGAGTAACTTTTACACCTGATTTGTGGTTATAGTACCATTTGGATTTTTCCGGAGGAAAAATGGATCGGTTCAGGGTTATAAAAATTGTTTGTTTTTTATTACTACCTTTTATAGTCTATGCTGGTATAAAAAAAGTAACAACGATTGATTGTTTTGGATCAAATGCCTACCTTTTAGAAACTGATTCATCACTATTTCTTATTGATGCCGGGTATCCAAAATACCAGGAAAAGATTTTTAAAGAAATTAAAAGTAATAATTCACTGAACAAACCGCTTAAGCTTATCATTTTGACACACGCACATTTTGATCATTACGGCAGCGCACAACGTTTAAAAGAAATGACCGGCGCTAAAATTGCAATTCACCGGCTTGATTCATCAGATTTACATAATGCAAAAACAAGGATTGACAGGA
This sequence comes from Fibrobacterota bacterium, assembly GCA_023459055.1. Lineage (GTDB taxonomy): Bacteria > Fibrobacterota > Chitinivibrionia > Chitinivibrionales > Chitinispirillaceae > JAAZBG01. The sequence goes on along the minus strand of JAEWVR010000018.1, from coordinate 288,833 downwards.
CCAATACTTTCGGATTCTTTGGAAAAACAGTTCTTCTTCCAATCGCTCTTCTAATTTTCCAGCCTGTTAAAACTCCACCGGATATCATATATGAGAATGACTTTACTTTTAATGAATTCGGTTTAGAAGCAAAAGTGATACACACTCCCGGACATACTGATGGTTCATCGACAATCGTGGTTGAGGATAGCCTTGTTTTCTTTGGTGATCTGATTGTAAAGGCAAATACATTCTCGAAGCAGAAATACTACGCGGTTTCATGGGAGCAGATCGATTCAAGTATTATAACTATAAGTACAGTTCCCTTTAAAACAGGCTTTATCGGACACGGAGTAAAAACCCTTGATACTATTATTATGAAGAGGATTGTGTCAACAGTAAAAACGTCCCGATAAATTTCAACACTCCCGCTTTACATTTCACGCATCATTCCTCCCCTGATAAGCAGCGATAATTCTGTCGATCAGGGCGGATATGACATCATTTTCATTACAGCGTGATAAATCCTGAGAAAAGTAATCAATACAGTCCCGTATACCTTTACTGAATGGTATTGCTGCATGAAAACCTGGTACAAACTTTTTAAGTTTGCTGTTATCAAAGATTGCATTGTACTGCTTGTCTCCAAGAAGACCGGCACCCGTATCGCTATCAATAGCATGAATGAAATCAGACGGGATATGAATGATATCTGCACTGCATCCGACCGCCTGTGCCTTTATCTGCATAATCCGATCCCATGTCAGGTGTTCATCTGATGTAATATGAAATGACTCACCAATAGCCGGCCAATTACCACATAAACCAGCAAAACCCTTTGCGAAATCAGACGCATGTGTCAATGTCCATAGTGTCTGACCATCACCCTGTACAATTACTTTCTTTCCCGCTTTGATACGGGCAATCTCTGTAAAGTCTCCATGGCCGAAAACGCCGGGAATCATTGTTTTACCATAGGTATGTGATGGACGTAGTATGGTCACCGGAAAACCCTGCTCGCGGTACGCATTCATCAGTAATTCTTCACAAACTATTTTATCACGTGAGTATTTCCAGAAGGGATTTTTTAAAGGTGTGGATTCTGTTACAGGAAATGTCGTCGGGGGCTTGTTGTAAACGGTTGCTGTTGATATAAAAATAAACTGACCGCACCTGCCGCTGAAAAGGCGTAGATCCTCTTCGATATGTTCTTTGACAAATGCAACAAAGTCGGCGACAACATCAAAGTAGATCCCGTCAAGTATCGCTGCAGCTTCTTTTTCATTACGAATATCGCATGTAAGTGTCTTTACTTCCGGCGGGAGAGTTGTGTTGCGTTTTCCCCTGTTGACAACATACACCTGATGTCCGTCGTTAACTGCCTGCTCAACGCAATAGGTTGAGATATTACCAGTACCGCCAATGAATAGAATCTTCATTTGTATTTCTCCCGGAAAGGTGTTTTTACCTATATAAGATAACTTTTTTTAAGGGATGCTTATTGAAAATATTAGTTTCCATGTTGCGTTACACATATAATTCATGCAACAGTAGTAAATACTCAGATACACGAGTCACATGTCAGATGTTACGTGTCAGATCTCCCTAGAAAATGGTTTCTTTTTATGGTGCAATTAATTAGATTTTATCAGAACCCAAATCTGTTGCATATTTTCAAGTGAGTTAAATCTATGAGTATGAGTAAGGTACATCTTAAAAACGTAATGGAGCGTTATTTTGGATTTCATGAATTCCGCCCGGGGCAGGAGGCGATTGTTGATGCCATTCTTGCGAAAAAAGATGTGTTTGCGGTGATGCCGACGGGTGGTGGAAAGTCACTTTGCTACCAGTTACCGGCATGTGTACTTGATGGAACCTGTATGGTTATCAGTCCGCTTATTGCGCTTATGAAAGATCAGGTTGATGCTGCTGTGGAAAACGGGATTCGGGCAGCTTTTATTAATAGTACACAATCTGAACGTGAACGGGCTGCTGTGCAGGCAAAGCTTGTAAACAGGGAGCTCGATCTTTTGTATGTTTCCCCGGAACGCTTTGCACAGGAGCAGTTTAAAGCATCGCTTCAACACTACCCATTTACCTTTGTTGCTATTGATGAAGCTCATTGTATTTGTGAGTGGGGGCATGATTTCCGGCCTGATTATCTCAATTTATCTGAAATTGTAAAGCTGCTCCCGAATATTCCGGTTGCTGCGTTTACCGCAACGGCAACAGATGCTATTCAGCAGGATATTATTAAACGCATTGGTTTAAGGAACCCGTTTTTACACAGGGGGTCATTTAACCGTAAGAACCTTTTCTATGAAGTAATTGATAAGGTGGATGATGATGAGCAGATTCTTGAACATATAAAGCGTTTTCCTGATGACTCGGGCGTTGTTTACAGGACTACCAGGGCTGCTGTTGAAGAAACGGCTTCATTTCTTTGTGTAAATGGAATAAAAGCGCTCCCGTATCATGCGGGCCTTGATGACAAGGTGAGAGAACAGAATCAGGATGCATTCAGTAAAGATCAGGTTAATGTTATAGTTGCGACAATCGCATTTGGAATGGGTATAGACAAATCAAATGTACGCTTTGTCATACATGGCGATCTTCCCAAAACAATGGAAAATTATTATCAGGAAAGTGGTCGGGCGGGACGTGATGGTGAAGTGGCGAATTGCATACTGCTCTATTCGCGTGGTGATATTCCAAAAATGACCTATTTCATCGACAAAATAGAAAATGATTTTGTAAGAAAACAAGCGTACCGTTCACTTGATAAGATGGCTGCGTATGCATCGGTACAGAGCTGTCGCAGGAAAGCGATTCTTGCCCATTTCGGTGAGGCTCTTCCGGAAGAAAACTGCGGATCATGTGATGTCTGTTTGTCAGATAGGGAAGTAGTCGATATAACCCGTGATGCACAAATCATATTGAGTGCGATTGCACGCAGCGGGGAACGTTTCGGCATGGTACATGTGGTTGACATCGTGACTGGTGCTGATACAAAACAGATCCGTGCGCAGGGGCACGAACAACTAAAAACATACGGAGCCGGAAACAATAAATCAAAAAAAGAGTGGTATGATATTGTTGATGCGCTGAAAATGAAAGGCATTGTTCGCCAGACAGAAGGGCAATATCCGGTACTGGTTCTTACTGATGATGCAAAAGAGGTGTTATTTAAAGGTAAAAAAGTAACCGTGGTCAAGCGCAGTGTCGTACAACCGCAACGGGTTGCTGCAAGTCAACAGGAACTTTATGATACCGCACTGTTTGAACGGTTACGATCCGTACGTCGCGCGATTGCAACTGACGCGAATGTGCCTCCATTTGTCATTTTTGCCGACAGCACACTTCATGATATGGCTCGCAAGTTTCCTCAGAACCACACTCAGCTTCTCGGGATAACAGGTGTCGGAAGTGTAAAGCTTGAGCGATACGGGGACAGATTTATTGATGTCATTGTGGCATACATTCAGGAGTTCCCTGATTCGGTAGACAGATTTAAGGGTATTACAACGTCTGTTACAGTAAAAAAGCCAAAAACAGCCGGAGTATCACCAACCGTGCTTGAAACGTTTATGTTTATTCAGGATGGTTTGTCAATTAACGAGATCGCAGAACGCCGTGCCCTTGCATCATCAACAATCGCTGAACATATTGTAACACTGATTCAGCAGGATAAAATCGATTCTATTGATCCGTTTGTCGCAAAAAGTAAATATGAACGAATCGGGAAACTGTTTACCAACCTTGAGACATCAGCACTCAAACCGCTTGTCGAGGCCACCAATGGCGAAGTTTCTTACGATGAAGCGCGACTTGTAAGAGCCTGGATCAGTAAAAAACAGTCGTTGGCCTGATTTGGAATATATCGGAGGGTGTATAAACGATACAATTAAAAAAATGTAAAAAAAATTGTTTTATATGTATAATCAATGCATATTTGTATGCATAAGGAGTATTCATATGAGAACAACACTTGTAATTGATGATGAAATAATTAAAAAGGCATCAGAATTAACTGGAATTAAAGAAAAAACCTCGTTGGTAAGGATGGGGTTGGAAGCATTGATTTCAAGAGAGAGCAGCAAAAGACTTGCACTTCTTGGTGGAACAGAATGCAATGTAAAATATATTAGAAGAAGAAAACTGGATAAGTAAAATGGTTTTGGTTGATACATCAATCTGGATAGATCATTTTAATCGAAAAGATCCTGTGCTGGACTATTTGTTAAATGACTATAAGGTTGTAATTCATCCGTTCATATTGAGTGAACTTGCTTGTGGAAACTTTAAAAACAGAAATCTGATTATAAGTTATCTGAAGTCGTTACCTGTGGTTTCAATCATTTCAGATAATGAGTATTATTCATTTATCGACCAAAACAAATTGTTTGGAATAGGACTGGGATTTGTTGATGTTCACATATTAGCAGCGACAATTCTCAGTAGAACGTTGTTGTTTACAAGAGATAAAACACTCTTGGTAAGGGCACAGTTGGCAGGAGTTGATTTCAAATCAGAGTAGAGTGTAAATGAAATTCTTATAAAAAATTACAATTTTCTGCTTTTTTCTCTTGACTTCGTATCTGGTTATTTCGTACTTTTTAATCACTTTTGGCAGCGTAGCTCAGTCGGTTAGAGCAATGGAATCATAATCCATGTGTCGGGGGTTCAATTCCCTCCGCTGCTATTAGTAAAAATCTTCGTAGGCTTCATTTTTTACTAATCCATTATATATTTTGTTTTTATCGTAAACACAGATTTTTATAACAGGGTTATTCTTATTTTTCAATCGTTTATAGACTTTTTTACTAAGCTTCCAAAGAAAAAGCTATCGCTTCTGATAGCGGTTTCCGGAGGTGCAGATTCAGTAGCGCTACTTCACCTGCTTCATCGAAGCCGGGATACCTTAGGTATTGAATCAATTGCTGTTGCACATGTAAATCATGGGCTTAGGGGTAGTGATGCAGATCTGGATGAGGTCTTTGTGCAATCAATGGCCGACTCATTGTCTGTATCGTTTTTTACAAAAAAACTTTCCGGTATCACCCTTGATTGTCCCGGTGTCGAGGAATATTGCCGGTCGGAACGCTATGCCTTTTTTCATCACCTCAAAAAAGTCCACAATTTCGATTATATCGTAACTGCTCACACTGCAGATGATCAGGCTGAAACACTGATGATGAGAATAATCAGGGGGTGCGGCATTCGTGGATTAGCAGGCGTTCAGGAAATTAGAGACGATGGTGTTATCAGGCCGCTTCTTGGAGTCACTAAAAAAGAACTGCTATGTTTTTTACAGAGTAGTGGAATTAGGTGGCATGAAGATTACACAAATAATGATACGGCATTTCTTCGTAATAATATACGTCACAATGTATTACCATTTTTAGAGACATTAAATCCCGCGATAAGGGAGCATCTTATAGCGCTTGGAAAGAGTGCTGCTGACGTAATGAATATTATTGAGACCCAATACGTGCAATGGAAAGCAAAATATGTTCTTGATGAGGGTGAGTCTCACATTGAACTTTGCCGTGATGGTTTTTCCGAAATAGGTGTATCTGAGTATATGGTTAGGGTTTTGTGTGATCGTGATATTCAATGTTCAAATAAAAATATTGCAAAAATAATTGGTAATTGTTGTGCGACATCAGGCAGGTTTTTGATAGCTAACGGGTGGTCCATGTACGGTGCCCGCAGTAGTTTGATCTTCCTGAAAGATGGTTTCAGAATTCCAGTGGTAAATGAAACTATTGCATGTCAGGGCGAAACGAAACTAAATAATGGACATATACGAATTATTATTCAGTATTCTGATGTATTTGAAAGGAATGATGACAAAAATACTGCATACATCGATAGTGCATTTCTAAAGGACCCGTTAGTACTCAGAACGGTTGAACCTCTTGATTGCTTTGTTCCGCTGGGTCGCAGGAATGAGGTACTGGTGTTGTCTTTTCTTGAATCACAGGGGTATTCTAAAATTGATCGGGAGCGGATGTTTGTTTTGGTGAGTGTGCGCAATATTGTCTGGATCCCCGGGGTAAGGCTTTCAGATTGTGTAAAAGTTACAGATTCTACAAAAAGCGTAACAAAAATTTCGTTTCAGTTACACGCTCATATATTATAATGTATTTTATAAAGTTTGCAGTCGAATAATGGCAGTAATGGTTATGATATTATAGAAAGTTAGAGGAAAAATTGGCGTCAGAAGAGAAAAATGAAAAGAACAATGACAAAGATGTGCTTCGGAGAAGGGCTCCGGACAATGATCCGCGTAAAGGACCACCAAAGAGGGAGCCTGGAAAAACATTTTTAATGTGGTTGCTTATTGCGGTGGTAGTGGTTGTTGCACTCCGTTCTATTGAAGGTGTGGGGATGCCTAAAGAGGTAAAACTAACGTACACACAGTTTAAGGAGCTTCTTGCAAATCCAAATGCAGGTATCAAAGAGGTTCGGGTAATCCAGCGGGGGCTGAATCGTGCAGACCTTCACGGTGTTTGTACAACAGATACTGTTTTATCCAAATACGTGACAATGGTTAGAAATCCAAAACCATCAAAAAATTTCTTTGTAACACTTCCATTTGTTGATTCGGCAATTCTTGCAGAATGGGAAAAAAGCGGATTTACATTCAGCTTTGAGCAGGAGAAAATGGCATGGGGAGATATTCTTATCAACCTTCTTCCGTGGCTTCTTTTTGTGTTTTTTCTCTTGTTCTTTTTTCGTCAAATGCAATCAGGACAAAAAGGAATATTCTCTTTTGGTAAAAGCCGTGCCAAGCTTCAATCGATGGATCGCCCACAGAATACCTTCGCTGATGTCGCTGGTGTTGAAGAAGCCAAGATGGAACTTCAGGAGATTATTGACTTTCTGAAAGATCCGAAGAAATTTAAGAAGCTTGGTGGAAAGATTCCAAAAGGCGTACTGCTTCTTGGCCCACCGGGAACCGGTAAGACTCTTCTTGCACGATGTGTGGCCGGTGAAGCCGGTGTTCCTTTTTTGTCAATGAGTGGTTCCGATTTTGTCGAAATGTTTGTTGGCGTTGGTGCATCACGGGTAAGGGATCTTTTTGATACTGCAAAACGTAATTCCCCCTGCATCATATTTATTGATGAAATTGATGCTGTGGGACGTCAGCGCGGTGCAGGGCTTGGCGGAGGACACGATGAGCGTGAGCAGACACTTAACCAGATGCTTGTCGAAATGGATGGTTTTGAGGTTAACAGCGGTGTGATACTTATCGCTGCAACAAACCGTCCTGATGTTCTTGATCCGGCGCTGCTTCGTCCCGGACGTTTCGATCGCCAGATAGTTGTTGATGTACCTGATGTCAAGGGGCGCGAGGGCATATTAAAGGTTCATACGAAGAATACACCACTTTCGTCAGATGTCGATTTGCATACAATTGCACGCGGTACACCGGGGTTTGTTGGTGCTGACCTTGCAAATATTGTCAACGAAGCGGCATTGATGGCGGCACGATTCGGGCAGGAACAGGTAACGATGCTTGATTTTGAAGAAGCCAAAGATCGTGTCATGATGGGTGCTGAGAGAAAAAGCATGGTGCTTTCCGATAAAGAAAAAAAGATTACGGCATATCACGAAGCCGGGCATGCAATATGTAATATCTATTGCGAAGAAGCGGATCCGCTTCACAAAGTAACAATTATTCCCCGCGGCCGTGCGCTTGGTGTTACCTTCTCGCTGCCGTTTGAGGATAAACACAGTTATACCAAACAGTATATACTTGACAGAATCTGTATAATGTATGGCGGTCGTGTTGCCGAGGAGATGATTTTTGAAAATCAGACTACTGGCGCGTCAAGTGATATCAAACAGGCAACGAATCTTGTTCGTAAACTTGTCTGTGATTATGGCATGACAACTGAACTTGGTCCTTTAAGCTATGGTGAAAAAGATGAGCAGATTTTTCTTGGTCGCGAAATATCGCGTCACAGGGACTACTCTGATAAGACTGCCGAGGAGATCGATGCTGTTATGAGAACTTTGATTGAAGGTCAGTTACAGCGCAGTCGAGATATCCTTGAGGCACACCGTACGGAACTTGATTTGCTGGCAAATGCACTGCTTGAACACGAACTGCTTGATCGTGACGAGATTATGAAGGTTATTAAGGGTGAACCACTTGTGACTGCCAAAAAATCACGTTCACTTCTCAAACGGGATGAGCAGATAAAAGCACTGAAAGCAGCAGAAGAAGCAAAAGCAAATGAATCGCAATCATCAACTGATGCATCAGTATCCTCGACAACAGTGCCGTCAAATGGTGCCGCTAAGGAGGCAGATAATCAGGGTAACGGTGACAAATCTGATACCAGTGATTCAAAACAATCAGTATAAGTACTATAGAGATTAATTAAATGGACTTTTTCCCGCTAAAACGGGAAAAAGTCCATATCTGTTTACAATAATAGTTTAAGCAGAAACGCAATAATGCAGATAGATACAAAACCATTTTATGTGATGGGCATTATTAACGCTACACCGGATTCGTTCTATGACGGCGGAAGCTACTTTTCGGTTGATAGAGCATTTGAACACGCACAACAGCTTATCGCAGAAGGTGCAGATATTCTTGATATCGGGGGTGCATCAAGCAGACCTGGAGCTACTGTGGTGGAGCCCGAACTAGAACGTGAACGAATCGTTCCGGTAATTAAAAAAATCCGGGAAGTAAATCCGGGTATTCCTGTAAGTGTTGATACAACATGGGTTTCTGTTGCTGGTGCTGCGGTTGAAGTCGGTGCAACAATAATTAATGATATCAGTTCTGGAAGATTTGATAAAACGATGAGCGCATTTATCGCTTCTGCTGATGTTCATGTAATACTGATGCATAGCAGGAAAGATCCGCAGACGATGCAGGTTGAGCCTGTCTATGAAGACGTTGTGGCGGATGTAAAGAATGAACTGTTTTCATCTGTAGGCAGCTTTGAAGCTGCAGGTGTAAAACGGGACAGAATAATGATTGATCCGGGTATCGGATTTGCAAAAGATACCATGCATAATGTTGAAGTTCTTCGCTGTATTGATGTTCTTGTAAAAACCGGTTATCCAGTGGTGTTGGGAACATCAAGGAAACGGTTTGTTGGAGCGATTACAGGTCGTGATGTCAATGACAGATTATGTGGTACACTTGGAAGTATTGCCAGTGCGTTTTTATCTGGAGTAAAAATATTCAGGGTTCACGATGTTGCTGCTACAGTGGATTTTTTAAAGATGATGACTGCCATTGAGCATGGAAACCGTGTGGTGTGATAACTGATCAATTCAGAATACCGTATTTATTAAAGGCATTACATGCAAAATAGGACGAAACAAAAGGATAGTAACCGTAATACAATTATTGTTGTTGTTCTTCTTATTTTGTTAATTATAGCGGTACTGTATTTTTGGAATCGATCCAGGGGTACAGGTAAATCATCTGTTGTGGAAAATGATACTATTGTTTCTGATGTTGATAGTAAAGATACGGTAGTACCGCATAGTGTAAAGGATTCAGATACGGTTGTGTTGATATCAACAGATACCGTTAAAAATGATGTTGTAGTGGTTAAACCGGTTAAAAAAACTGTTGATAGGGTTAAAAAAATGGATACCGTTACTTCTATCCCTGACACATTAAAAATAGATACCTCTGCAGTTACTGATACCGTGGTACATAAAAATAATCCGTGTGAATCAGACACAACCAGACCATGGGTGTACCCTGATCCATCAGGTGGTCGTCATCATGATGATATCACGATCGTTTTTGTGTCTGACAAGAAGGCTCAGATTGAATGGCGGTTCAAGGATGCACTGAAATGGAATGTCTACGACGGAATTCCAATTACAATCTCGAATACCTCAACCATAGAGTTTATAGCATACGACAGTTGTAACAATGCTATGGATGTCAGATCGGAATATTACGAGATTGTCAGGGGTGAGTCGGAGAAGTATTGTCCGGATGGTATGGAATATGTTAAGGTTGCAGATCAGCGGTTTTGCATTGACAGATATGAATGGCCGAATCGCAAGGGAAGTCGGCCCGAATCATTTGTGTCTAAATATGGAGCATCAGATTCTTGTTTTTCAAAAGGGAAAAGATTGTGTACGGCAGATGAGTGGACACTTGCATGTATGGGGCCATATAGCTGGAGATATCCATATGGTCAGGCGTACGAGCAATATGCGTGTTCAACACATGATACGACATTCAGAGTGTCGGGTAGTAAACCTGAGTGCAGAAGTTTTTTCGGTGTATATGATATGTCTGGCAATCTTGCTGAATGGACTGATACAAAATCAATCGAGAATCGTCAGTTTTATTACGTAAAGGGTGGATTCTGGGAAAGCGGTCCTCAGAGCAGTTGTTCTGATAAACGGTATAGTTATTATCCTCAGAACAGGCATAATCCAGTGGGATTCAGGTGCTGTTCTGATATCGTAAATAAATAATTTTGGCAGTGATGTGATACCATCGTTGAACTAATGTAAAACAGGAAAACAGATGATGCGCGGTGTGAACAGTTATTTGTCATGTCTCAATTACTATTACAGGAGTAATCTGCATTGAACCTACGCAATATTAAAAGATTTGCAATGTTGATACTTGTTGCATTAATTGCAGTTGTATCAGGGCAGGGTTTACAGGTTAAGAAACCGTATATTCAGGGTTTTCATCCTCTTGATGAAGAGGCTGAAGAATACTCAATGCTGAAATCACCGCATCCGGTGCTTATGAATCTTACGACAAAAGTATTTGTCGATACATCAAGAATCGATTTTGAGAAGCGACAGATTACATTTAAAAGAGCCGACCCTCTCGGATACACACTTTGGGAATATCATTATCCGGAATTAAGCGATTTCCTTTCTGAAAGAAGGAATTACTCGTTTGGCCGCGAATGGAAGAAATCTGCGGCATCAAATTTGACTGGTGATAATCAGAAAAGTAAGCAGACCGTTGCCAAACTGCAGTGGGAGTTGCCGGTCCAGTATCCATCATGGGCACAGAGAGTGCTTGGTAATGAACCGCCTCGCTTGACAATTGATGGGAATTTGAAGCTGAAAATATCAATTCTCTCCGGTTTGTCAAAATCTCCCGGCACATCATCAAGCAGAGTCAACGACTTTCAATTGGATGAAGACTATAACTTTAGTGTAACAGGAAGTGTCGGGCGCCTTATCAATGTAAGTATTCGCTCAAGTTCGGAGGAAAATTTTAATTTTTCAGATAATTTTGACAATTTCAAGATTGAGTATAAAGAAGCTACACCCGGTGAGCTTGAAGATGAAATTATCCAGGAAGTGGTAGCCGGATATACTGGATTTGACATGAAGGGAACTTCATTGACCGGTATTATCGATTCCAAACAGGGGCTGTTTGGTATAAAGGTGAGGGCGAAACTTGGTCCTCTCATGTTAACCACTATTGCAGCGACTGAGCATGCTGAAAGCGGTACCCGTACATTCTCCCGGGGCAGCGGTTCATCATCATCGAGTATGGAAAAAGTTTCAAAATTTCTTGAAAATATATTTTTCTATCTTGACAATAGATATCGTACCGCATATATGAGGAAATATGCAAAAAACGGAACCGGTGTGTCATCTGTTTCACCGGTTGACAGTCTGGAAGTATGGGTGAAAGCTGACAAAATAGCATCAAGTAACCATATGTACTACACATCAGACGATTCCGTGTATCTTACAGAGACTGATACATCATCGTTAACTGTTGAAAACATTAAACAGACCCAGCGGTCGAAGTTTTTAAAGTTGAAGGAAAATGTACACTACAAATTGACAAAAGAAGATGGGTACATTCAGTTTACAGATTCAATCAAGATTGTAAGTACTGATCTTGTAGCTATTTATATGAGGTCTAAGGATGGTTCCATTAAAAAAGGTGATTACAAAATAGATGGTTCTGATACGCTTCGGGTTTTGTGGCCGCTTAAGCCAGCTGGATACATTGATATCCCCGCTGAAGATACCGCACGATATTTCCTGATGTGGCGTAATGTTTACTCTATTCCACAAAATGAAAACCTGATGAATCTCAAAGTCGCGATTAAAAAGAAAAATGCGGATAATAGTAGTGATACTTCATCAAAAACAACGACATCACCATCGAGGTATTACTCAGAAGTAATCGGGATTGCGAATGATAAAGGAATTGCACTTATTCAGGACGGATCAATTTTCAGGGGAAAAGAGGGGTTACTTGTAATTCCACCCTGGGACACATCCGCCTATGGTGATCTTCCATTTATGAATACGGCACTTGGTGCGGATGTTGATTCTCTAATCTATCTGGAGAGTGCCCAGAAACGAGTGACAGATGTAAACACAACGCTTTACATTGAGGGCGGAAATACAACGGTGTCGCCAATACTGGATCTCAATGCTTTTGATGTTCTTGAGGGAACTGATAAAGTATGGGCTAATGGTGATGCACTGGAACGGAATGTTGACTATGTAATAAATTATGATGATGGTACGATTGAGCTTATATCGCTCAAGGCAAAAATGGCAAGTGATATCAAGGCAGAGTTTCAGGAACAGTCTATGTTTGCTCCGCAGAAAAAGATCTTTCTTGGTATGAACGGTCAGGTACAACTTCCCTTTCTGAGTGATAAATCATTTGTCGCAGGAACGCTTCTTTATCAGGATGTAAAAGTGAGTGAGAACGTACCTCGGCTTGGTCAGGAAGGGTATGGAAAACTACTGTTTGATATTAACACCGTTATTGATCTTGAACCGGAATGGATGACATCTCTTGTCAATAAAATACCTCTTATTGAAACGACCTCTTCATCACAGGTAAAATTTGAGCTTGAAGTTGCTCATAGCAGTATGAATGCCAATCCTGACGGGAAGGCGTACGTTGACGATTTTGAAGATAGTAAGTCATCAGACAACTTTGGAAATGATGATGACGAGTGGCATCAGGCAAGTCCGCCTCAGGCAATTATAGATTCTTTACCATACGCGCCTCCCGCGTGGGATTTCTACTGGTTTACACCAATTGAATACGATAATGTCAACCGGATACGAAAAACGGATTTGTACTTTTTCGAGCCCAGTGCAAAACCCAGCGCTACTGATGGCTATCTGTCAGTTGTCCGTTTTCACTGTACCCCGGCTCCATCAGATCCAACACTTAAAAACCTGTACAAAAAAGCATGGGCTGGAGCAATGACACCGGTTCCGTCATTGTTTTCAAATAAGGAAAAGATGCAATATATCGATTTTTATATCAAAGATCAATCGGTAGGTAAGCCGGGAAAACTATTGCTTCAGTTTGGTCACATGAAAGAGGATATTTCGCTTGATGGCGGTTTACCAAACAGGAATGCTGATAAAGAGGATACTGCTGCAACACGAAGTGACTACAAATTCTATAGTGAGGCATTGGATCTCGGTACCGATAGATTGAACGATTCAAGTGAAGTATGGCGTGTACCTGATGGTCTGGGAGGATGGAAATCTTTAGTGTTTGATGATCCAATGCTTGGCATTTTCAGAAAAGATCCGGCTCGTGATAATGGTGGCTTGTATGATAAAGAGAACCCCGGTAATTACCGTCTGAAATCACGAACACAGAACAATAAAACAATCTTTGATGGTGAGGATATTAATAATAACAGTACTGTAGAGACTGCAACAAAAGAGAACTATTTCCAGTTTGAAATTGACCTGTCAGATACAACCGCACCGTATTTTGATAAAACTGAGAAGCTTGCAACAAATACCAAATGGCGTAAGATTCATTTACCGATTAAAGAAATCATACCAGGTTATGAAAAAATGATGACACCATATGGATCACCACAATGGAAGAATATTTCCATGATTCGTATGATCTGGACCGGTTTTGATTCAACAAAGTTGACAAACGAACATCAGCTTATTGTGTCTGATATGAAATTTGTCGGTAACCAGTGGATAAGCTCCAATGATACTTCAGGCGCTAAAATTGAAGCACTTTCTATCAGTAATAAGGAATCAAGAAATTATAAAATACCTCCCGGGTTTAAGGTGGAGATTGATGCTGCAACAAAAGATACCATTGAAGAGAAGGCGCTTCAATTAACATTTAAAAATCTTCGCAGAGGTAAAGAGGCGATCGTTGTAAAAAACTACGAGTATCAGGAACTTAATCTTACCGCTTACAAAAATCTCAGTATGTATGTTTATGGTGACAATTCAACATCGTCAACAAATCCACTTTACAATGGTGGGGTAAAATTTGTTTTTCGTTTCGGGTCTGACAGTACGACATATTATGAGTACCGCAAACCGATCTATCAGGGCTGGGACAATAATTTTATCAATATTGACCTTCAGAAACTTGCCCGGGATAAAGATGATTATATGGTTCATAATCCTGATACGTTAATTGATACTGTTGGCAATGAATTCAGTGTCAAAGCACCAAAAGGTCGTCAGCCGAATCTTTCGCAGATCAAATGGATGGCGCTTGGTGTTGTCCGTGATACCCAGACGACTGGTGCTGATGCTGACAGTGGTTTTATCTGGGTTAACGAAATGATACTTTCAGGGATTGACAAGCTGGATGGCTGGGCTGCCCGGAGTGAACTCTCAATGAAATTTGCTGATTTTCTCAATTTCAAAACTGATATGACCTACACAAACGGTAATTACAGAAAAATCCAGGATCTGACCCGCACTCCTAATAATTCGGATGTAAAAACGAATATAAATGCATCCGTAAATATTGACCGTTTCCTGCCGAAGGATTATGGGATAAGTATTCCGGTTGGTGTTGTATTACAGGGTTCAGCAAACAGACCTCAGCTTAAAAACAACGATGTCCCGCTTGGTGAGCGGGGTAAGGCGGATGATCTCAGTGATCTTGCCGGAGATGCAATAGGGATGATGATTAAAGGTAAACCTGATAATAACTATACAAAAGATACTGAGCTTTATGAGAATCAGACATCAACACGTAATTTTTATACAAGTTACAGTAAGTCAAGCCCATCAGATTTCTGGTTATCAAATCTGCTTGCAGACCGTATCAACACAAGTTTTACCTATTCCACTTCGGTAATCGATTCAAGCATGGGTTACGACCCAACCGGTACGCAAGTGTACAAGAGGGGAAGCGAGTCTGATGTTTACAATTATAACCTTAAATATGATCTTTCACAGCGAAGTGATAAACTGAAATGGACAAAATTCAGACCACATAAAACCGATTCCAGTGCAAAATGGATACCTGAACGTCTCTGGGATTACGAGCTCTCGCTATTACCATCAACACTGAACTTTACGCTTGGAGACGCAAGTCTGAGTGATAACACAAGTTTTGATACCAGGAAAAATACGTTTGATACCAAACGTTCGCTGACGGTAAAACACGGATTTCAGATGGACTATGCACCGATCAGTCCTCTGCTTAAACTGAATTACAGTTTGAATATAGACAGAAATCTTGATACTGTTGTTGCAAATGATATTGATAATTCGGAAATTCTCTCAAATATTTTTGCATCACACCGGGATAGCAAATGGAAAGAAAAGTATATCCTGCGTGGTGAGCGGAGCAGAAATCAGAATGCAGGGATACGATTCGATCCGCAATTTTTTAACTGGTTGACAACAAGTGCGGATTATAATTCAAATTTTACCAGTTCATGGGCACAAATGCAGTATGACAAATATCAGAATGATTACTTTAATATGAATGTAAATTCGACATTCAGTATCAACAGTACCCTTAATTTTGCCGATCTGATTTCAATGTTTACGGCAAATCGAATGCCGAATTCAAACGATTCAGGAATGATCAGGTTTGAAAATGGTTTTAAAAAGCTAGGTTTTCGTTCTGTTAGTTTTACCTATTCGGCAGGATCACGTCTGAATAATAACAATGTGGGAACAAATCTTCTTGAAAACTATTCAAACTGGACATATTTCAAGTATAAGCTTGGTGTGACAAATAGAAATATTTTTAATGGAGAAATGGATGATTCGCATCTTGGTGGTATGACAAGCAGAATTGGAAAGTATGCGTCGGAATATTACAAAAATGATAAACGAACAGTTAACAGAAGTTATAAGTTTTCGACAGGACTTGACCTGACAGTTCCTTTTGAGTTGTCATTTAATCCGATAACAATTCAGTGGTCAAATGAATATAGTGTTACACCAGACACATCGCAGTTTGATTCATCATTTACACTACCGGATATTTCAGTGTCCGCACGCACTCCTGCGTTAATGAAAATTAGTTTTATTTCTGATGTATTCAGAGACCTTACTCTGACATCCAACTATTCATTCAGAAAAACAGAGAACCGTTTGAATCTTGTAACCAGTACTACCGATCGCATTGATTTGTCACCACTTGTAAACCTTACCGGAAATATTAAAAAGTGGCCTGTTTCGCTCAACTACAGCCACAAGTTTTCCAAAGAGATGAAAAAAGGTGAGAAAGTAAAGGATACCACGAAAACAAACAGTGATGAACTGACAATTGGCTATGAGATTGAGAAGTCAAACCGTCTTAATGAAATTAAAATCCTGTACTGGAAAATACCGGTCAAGGGGAAAACGACTTTAGGGATGACAATGTCACGGAATTCTACCAGAAACTCTATCGACCAGGATCAGAACGAAAAAATTAAAGAAAATCTTTCCCTTAGTCCTCACCTTACCTATATTTTCACTGATAACGTAACTGGTACTTTGAGTTATACCGGTACACGGTTAAAGGATGGTACGAAGGATAAGATAACCGGGCAGGAGTCCTTCTCAACAGATAATGATAATAATTTCTCACTTGTTATAGATATACGATTTAGATAAATTTATAACATAGTGATAAATAACAAATTGCAGTCAGTTTTAAACAATAGAATTGACCAAATAGATAGAAGAAAGTTTTTATGCAGAAGAAGATCTTATTTAATGGTACGCCAACAGAGAAGCGTGCCGCACTACTTGAAAATGATAAAATTGTCGAGATCGTGGTTGAACGTCCCGATCATTTCCGGCTTGTGGGTAATATTTACAGAGGCCGTGTTATGTCAATTTTACCCGGTATCCAATCGGCATTCATTGATATCGGACTCGAAAAATGCGCATTCCTTCATGCGACGGATGTTGATCCAACGTTGTTACTTGAGGAATCGGACAAGGTTATGGAACGGTTTATTGGCGATAATCAGAACCGTAAACAGATACCACGAATTCCAATTGAGAAAATTTTAAATGTCGGTGATCAGATCCTGGTACAGGTTGCCAAGGAACCGATCAGTACTAAAGGGGCAAAGGTTACAACACAGATAAGTCTTGCCGGGCGGTTTCTGGTGCTTGTTCCGGATGCTGATTTTATTGGTGTTTCGAAGAGGAATACCGATGCCAAGAAACGTGCGCGCCTGAAGCAGATTATCGCGCAGATTAAACCTCCCGGTGTCGGGTTTATCGTTCGAACCATTGGACTTCAAATGTCCGAGGCGGAGTTTATTAATGAAATTCACATGCTTGTTGATGCCTGGAAGAAAGCGCAGGATGAGGCGCTTAAAGGAACCGGGCCAAAACTGGTTCATCGGGAACTGGGCATTACCACAAGGGTGATACGGGATATCTTTACTGATGATGTTACCGAGGTTTACGTGGATCAGGAGGAGGACAGAAAGGAAATCCTGTCATACCTCAAAGCATTATCTCCGGATCTGTGTAAGAAAGTGGTTCTTTACAAAGAGAAAGTGCCACTGTTTGACAAGTTTAATATTGAGAAAGATCTTGAGCGATTGCTTAAGCGTAAAGTATGGCTGAAGAGCGGCGGGTATATCCTTATTGATAGAACGGAAGCGCTGGTTGCTATTGATGTAAATACCGGACGCAATGTAGGGAAGACCAACCTTGAAGATACTATTGTCAAAACCAATCTTGAGGCTGCTACCGAAATATGTCGTCAGCTTCGTTTACGTGACATTGGCGGCCTGATTGTAATTGATTTTATCGATATGCGGCATCCAGAAAATCGTAAAAAAATCGAAGCGTATATGCGAAAAACGTTGGATGCAGATCCAACAGTTACATCAGGGACCGGGCTTTCAAAATTTGGTTTAATGGAAATTACCAGAAAAAGGGTTCGTCCGGAGCTTCAGGAGTTTTTTACCAATGTTTGTCCGGCATGTGGTGGCCTTGGCTGGGTATTTTCACCTGAGACAGTGACAGCAAGAATCGATCGGGATTTACGTCGTCAGGTTAAAGTAAAAGCGGATGTTATTCTCTCGGTACATCCGGCTGTGGCTGCATATCTTCTTAAAGAAGATGCTGTTATGAAGAAAATGCTTGAGCGTGAGCATAAGTGTACTGTAACACTCATTGAGGATGACGAGCTCGATCAGGATGAATATATGTTTGAGGATTCAAGGATAATTACAGAAAAAAGCAACGAATCTCTTGCTGATGAATAGTTTAAAATGTATATTTTGAAATCTTTTCCCTGGGCCGGGAAATTCTGGTCTGGCAGGGATAGGTATGCGGAAAAAAATCTTGGGTAACCGCATCCATAGGTACAACTTACCGACCAGGTAGAGGAGTTTTATATCATGTATTCAATTATTGAACAAGGCGGAGCTCAGTTCAAGGTTACCCCTGGAACAACGATTCGTGTTCCACTTATTGACGCCGAACAAGGTGCAGAGATTACTATTGATAAGGTATTACTTGCAGCAGATGGCGATAATGTTAAAGTAGGAACTCCTGTTGTAGCCGGGGCATCTGTAAAAGCTAAAGTTGTTGATCATATTAAAGATGTAAAAGTCATGATCATCAAGCGTAAACGTCGTAAGGACTATCGCCGTAAAAACGGTCATCGTCAGCAGTATACCAGACTTGAGATTGTATCAATTAACGTTTGATTGGGAGTAATTAAAAATGGCACATAAAAAAGCCGGTGGAAGCAGCCGCAACGGACGTGACAGTAATCCGAAGATGCTTGGTGTAAAGCGTTTCGGTGGTGAACTTGTAAGTGCTGGAAGCATTATTGTTCGTCAACGTGGCACTGTTGTAAGTCCAGGAAACAATGTCGGGCTGGGAAGAGACCACACTATCTTCGCAAAGGTAACTGGTTTCGTAAAGTTCACATGGATTACAGATAATAAAAAGAAAGTCGAAATTATTCCAGCAGAAACAACAGCTGCATAACTTCGAAGTTTCTTTTCTAAAATTATAAGATCGGGTAATTAATCTTATCCGGTCTTTTTTATTTTACAAAAAAATACTCTGTGCAATTGCACTTTTTATAATTACTTACAGAATTACCCCAAAAAAGTAATGGACTTATATAAAAAAATCTGGTATATTAAATACCGACCGGTAGGTATTTAGCTGGAGGGTGTTGTGAACGATACAAAAGACTTGATTCTTGATGCTGCTTTTGCATTATTTCTGAACAATAATTATGAGTCAGTAACATTTACTGAGCTTTGCAGGGCTACAAAATTAACTAAGGGTGCTGTGTATCATTATTTCAGCAGCAAAGAGGAGCTCTTTAAGGCTGTAATCCAGAAATATGTATTACAACCTCATAAAAAAGATGAGCCTGGTAATCTTACACTGGATAAACTTATTGAATTCAAACTCAGTGAGATTGTACGCAGGGAGGAAAATTCTATTGTTCGTCAACTTGCTAAATATGAATCAGTACCATTGAATTACGTTCAACTGCTTTTTATGTCCTATAAGTATTATCCTGATTTTAAGAAAATCGGGGATTCTATAATGTTGGATGAAATTGAAGTCTGGAAAGAGTCGATTCAGAGTTCGATTGAACAAAAGTTAATTCGAAATGATATTGATGTAGAAACGACTGCTTTCACATTTATCTCAATTGTTTCAAATCTTGCACTTCGGTTGATTCATGCAAAATCCTTAAACCATCTTGAAATTATTAAAAAGCAATTAAATGGATTGTATGGTTTGTTAAAAATTTAAGAAAAATGAAAAGCGTATAATTTTGCTTAAAAAACATACCGAACGGAAGGTATGTTTTGGAGAAAGGCATTAACATGTGGGGGAAATTTACTGTTACTACACTGATACTTGTTTTTTCAATGGCTCAATTTGCGGTTGGCCAGACGGGATTAAACACAAAAGAATTATAAACTCTATTTTTGAAAGCTGAAGCTATCCTGAGTTGGTATATGCAAAATGCAGTAACAATTCAGGTATTGATAATTGTTTTGTCAATTTTATAAAAATTAAATATGACGGGATGTAATTATGAAAAAGATCAGAATTGGAATTGTCGGTGTAGGAAATTGTGCCAGCTCATTGCTTCAGGGTATTGAATATTATCGTTACCGCAATGAATCTGATGCAATAGGGCTTATGCATTGGGAGATTAATGGATATAAACCATCAGATATCGAAGTGGCCTCTGCATTTGATATTGATGTTCGTAAGGTTGGTCTTGATGTGCATAAGGCAATATTCAGCCGCCCTAACTGTACGACTGTCTTTCAGCCGATAATGCCTGATACGGGAGTTACTGTACAAATGGGGAAAGTACTTGATGGCGTATCAGAGCATATGTCGTCCTATGGAGATGACTATACTTTTGTCATTGCAAAATTACCAGAAGCATCAATGGACGATGTCGTTACAACATTAAAAAACTCAGGAACGGAAATACTCCTGAATTACCTTCCTGTCGGTTCAGAAAATGCGACAAAATTTTACGCTGAGTGTGCCTTAAATGCCGGTATAGCATTTGTAAATAATATGCCCGTGTTTATTGCAAGTAATCCGGAGTGGGCTCAGCGATTCAAGGAGAGGGGTTTACCCTTAATCGGAGATGATATTAAAGCACAGCTTGGTGCAACAATTACACATAGAACACTAACTGATCTTTTCAGAAAACGTGGCGTAAAACTGGAGCGTACATATCAGTTGAATACCGGTGGTAATACTGACTTTTTAAACATGCTTAACAGAAAAAGACTCGCATCCAAAAAAATATCCAAAACGGAAGCAGTTCAATCGGTTGCCGCTAAAAGACTTGACGAAAGAAATATTCATGTGGGTCCAAGTGATTATGTTCCCTGGCAGGATGATCAGAAAATCTGTTTTTTAAGGATGGAAGGGAAAATGTTTGGTGATGTTCCAATGAATATTGAGTTGCGTCTATCGGTTGAGGATTCACCAAATAGTGCAGGTGTTGCTATTGATGCGATACGGTGTTGTAAAATTGCACTTGACAATAAAATCGGTGGTATTCTCTATTCTCCATCATCATACTTTTGTAAACATCCACCTGTCCAGTATTCTGATGATGAAGCATTTAGCAGAGTTGAAAAATTTATAAAAAGAGAAATTGATAATTGATAATTAACATGAAAGTCCTGATTTGTTCAATCAAATCAGGACTAAATATAACTTTGTAATAAGAAATAGTGCGATACTCAGAGTAAGAAGGTATATATGGCAAATGGAATTTTCAACGCATCCGGTCGATTCGGCCAAGTGACACAGTTTGGAAAATGGATAGGTGCAATTTTCACTACGGGTATTACAAAGCGAGTGTTTGATGCAAAACCTATTTGGGCACAGTTGAAAATTACTGAACGATGCAATCTGAACTGTGGTTATTGTTCAGAACATAAAAATGATGGTTGTCATGTACCTGTTGAAACAATTTACAAATGGATTGATCATTGTTGTGGCTTGGGAATAAAACATATTGAATTTATTGGCGGAGAGCCATTAATGCATCCAGATCTCTTTGAGTTGCTTGCTTATGTTAAAAGAAAAGGAATTAATACAGGGCTGACTACCAATGGCTTTTTATTAACAAGAGAAAAAACTGAAAAACTTATAGAACTCGGTATAAAAAGAATGCAAATGTCAATAGACAGCATTGAACCGAATAGTATAACGAAAAAATCGGTTTCACATTTGAAACCCCAGCTGAATCTTCTTTCAGAAATGAAGATATGGGTTCATGTAAATTCAGTTATTGTAAAGGAAACCATTGATGAGGCATATGATCTTGCGAAAGTACTTTTCGAAATGGGAATTCCTGCAGCTTTTTCACCTGCACATGACAGAGGAAGACTTATTGTAGATTCCTCAAACAGTTCAATTGTTACATTTCTTAATTGGTTGACATTACAAAAAAAAGCTGGATCACCAGTGAATATGCCTCAATTTCTCATTAATTACTATGTTGACACAATGAATGGAAAAAAAGTTCATTGGGTTTGCGAAGGCGGGTGTAAGGCATTTTATGTTGATACTAATGGCTATTTTAAAAAATGTAGCCATAAGGAATCTGATATACAGTTGTTTGATGTAAATAATACAATGCTTAAAGAAAATCATAGCCTGTTAAAGGGTTGCGAGAAAAATTGTGGTGTTTCATGTATGCTCTTGAATTCGCTCCCGTTCTGCAGGCTTGACTATATCATGGAATCTGAGCTGTTTTCACGGATTAAAACAGAAAATTCTATTTGTGAAGCGAAAGAGTGTACTGCGTGAAAAAAATAATCGATCGATTGTTTTCTGATGCAAATGTGTCGGCTTATTTAACCTGGCTAATCCGGTACCGTTACATTGTACTTCTACTGGCAATCATTTTAACATCAGGGTCTGCTGTTATTGTTAAGAAAATAAGTGTTGACAGTAGTATAATGGCGTTACTGAAAAAAAATACACCGGCAGTTGAAAGAATAAATAATCTTGAGAAAAAACTTGGAGGTATTGGGGATCTTATTGTAATGATTGAATCCGGGAGCAGGGAACAATCACTGCATGTTGCAGATAAATTGTTAAGTGAAATAAAAAAACTTGAATGGATTGCAGATGCATCCTATTCAATCAATGATTCGCTGTTAGTAAAGAAAAGATTACTGTATATCAGTGTTGATGATCTAAAGGAAATCAGAAACAGAGTTGAACGCGGGATTTCAGGAAAGATTAAAAAGGCCAATCCATTATTTGTTGATCTGCTTGATGAACCGCAGGAATCGCTTGATTTCAAAGATGTTGAAAAAAAGTATGAGAAAAGATCAAGCTATAAGCGGGTAAATATCAGTCCGGATGGAAGAATGCTGCTTATTGTAATTCACCCTGAAGGAATTACAAGTAATATCTCATTCGCAAAAAAAATATACAATGAATTACAAAGTGTTGTAGAAGAATTTAATAACGATCTTGGAGATAATTCCGTAACGATTAATATTGGTGGCACATACAAAAATCGTCTAAATGAGTATAACACCATACTTAGTGACCTGTCAAACGGTACTATGCTGGGTGTCTCAATAATTCTGATATTATTGCTAATCTACTTTAAGAGAATTTCTCTTATCATTTGCGTATTGATTCCTCTTATCATGAGTGAATCATGGACTTTCGCATTAACTGTATTGTCAATAGGTAATTTGAACCTGATTTCAGCGTTTCTGATTATAATACTCTTTGGATTGGGTATCGATTTCGGGATACATTTAATAAATCGTTATATGTTAACAAGAAGAGAAGGTACAAATCATTTTAATGCTCTTAAAACAGCTATTCGAACCAGCGGCAGAGCATCCCTTACATCAGGATTAACGGTGATTGTTTCATTTTACATGTTGACATTTAGTGATTTTCTCGGGTTTAGAGACTTCGGATTTATTGCTGGAACAGGAATATTACTTGCTTATATGGCATATATGATTCTTACACCTGCACTTCTGACTGTTGCAAATGATCTTACACATGGTTTTGGAATAAAAAACAATACTATTACAATAGTCAATACCAATAACGACAGTAGGTCTAAGGACAGTATTGCCCTGGTAACAATAGGTATTGTACTTTTTACAATAGTAAGTATTATGATGTTAAAGAATGTTAAATTTGAGTATGATTTTCGAAATCTTCGCTCACAAATCAGTACAACACGTGAATTTAACAAAAAAATGCGGAATGTATTTACAACCGCAAGAGATCCGGCTGTTGTCGTTGTAAAGAATGCACAGGAAGCATTAAAAATAAAGGAACTGATAAAAAGTAAGGGCTTACTCGATGATACTTCAATAGTGGAAGATGTAAAGTCAATCAATGATATTATACCTGCAAATCAGAATGAAAAAATTGCGGTTATTAAGGATATAAAGGCATTGCTCGAACGTAACAAAAACAGTATGTCCGCAGAACAAAAAAGTGCTATTGAAAAAATGAAGTATTTGCTTGTAACTGAGCCGGTTACGGAAAAAGACATTCCTGAAGATATTTTAAAATTGTTTTATGGAAACAGGACCATTGACGGGCAGTTGATGTATATCTATCAGCGAAACTCACTACTTGATCTTCATAATGCAGAAGCGTTTGCTAATGCTGTTGGAACATTGAATGTTGATAACAAGACATTTTATTCAGTAAGCGAACCTCTTGTGTATGTTGAACTAATTAACTTGCTCAAGAGAGATTCAATAATAGCGATAATTGCTGCATTTGTTATTATTGCCGGAATTGTCTTCAGCGATTTTGGTAAGGTCAGATCAATGCTGACAATTCTTTCACCCCTATGTATTGGAATTATATGGATGCTTGGCATAATGGGAATATTTTCGTTGAAACTGAATATCTTCAACATGGTGATTTTACCAAGTATACTTGGACTTGGTGTTGATGCCGCAGTGCACATTTATCACAGATTTCATAGTGATTCAAATTCTCCGATAAGTAAATTGCTCATTGAAACCGGTGGGCCGAATTTCCTTTGTACATTAATAAACCTGGTTGGTTTTGGAGGAATTATCACGGCGAATCATCCGGGGTTACGATCGATTGGTGAACTGGCAATTATTGGAATGTCAACATGTCTTGTCGCATCCCTGACAATTCTTCCTGTAATAATATCAATTGAACGAAAACGCAGGACCGTATGATAACAACATCTGCAAATGGTATTAAAAGTAAAGTTATGATTGTTCCGGATTTTTTACGAAAGTATAGTTATGTCAGAAACGCTTTAAATATTTTTTTTCTTGCGGTACTATGCCTGGTAATATGGCAATTTCGGAAAGAAGTTATCAGTGCCCTTAAATTGTCAATCTCAATAGGTTGGGGATTTTTACTTTTACCAATTCTGTTTTTTGTATGGAATACATTTGCTACTAAAGGATGGCAGGCTCTTTTAAATAGGCAGAATGATTGTAATAAAGCATCTTTCTGGAACCTTTTCCTGTTACGTGTACAAAGTCAGGCAATAAATCAGGTATTACCTGTATCTGGAATTGGTGGAGAAGCATTGCGTTCATTTAAAACACGCGAGAATAGTAGTTTAAGAAACAGCACCATGATTGTTGTCGTTGACAAAACAATAGATGTTGTCGCCGATTTTGTAATCGCAATTGCAGGAGTATTGGTTGCATTTTCTCTTGCTGAATTAAATATGGGAATGGTTATCCTGTTTGGATCTATATTGGTACTTTTGACTGGTATCATCTTATTTTGGAAAATAATTCTTAAAAATTGCACAATTTTTATAAAATCAGGACATTACAAAAAAAATCTAAATGAGCTTTTGAATGACAATACGTTAGAACGGGCCACACGGAAATCATTTGTATATCATTTCATTGAACATGTAATAATGATGATGGAGATTTACGTCGTTGCAAAATTTATTGGTATTGATCTTGGAATACAACAATTATTGTATTGTAATGCTGTTGGAACATTATTTAATGTCTTGTTTATAGCTGTCCCGGCACGTGCCGGTGCATTTGAATGTTCTCTGGCATTTGCATTCAGTCAAATGGGATTAATGACATCAGCTGGTATTTCTGTCGCATTGATCCGACGGGCACGTCAGATACTTGTTTGTTTTACCGGGCTTGTATTGTTTTTTTACAAAAAAAGACGGATTAACGTTCCTGTTCAAAATAAGAAGATGTCTACTGTAATAGAATTACCATAAAAGGTTCCTGGAAAGGAATAGTGCATAATGAATCAGAAAATTAAAATTTTGTATATTATTCCTGCGGAAGGTTTTGGCGGAGCAGAACGTCAGGCGCTTCTTCATATAAAAGAGATGCCTGCGTATGGTATTGATGTCGTCGCTGTAACAGGGCCTGGAGATAAAGTTTACAAGGCTGCAAGAAAAGCAGATTGTAATGTTGAGTATTATCCATATTTCCCTTTTGAATATGGACGTCCCTTTAATATTTTTACAGTAATATTTCATGCTGTAAAGTTCCTGGTCTGCTGGAGGAGAGCATCATTATATATATATACATTAATTAAAAAGGAAAAGATCAATCTGGTATTTGCAAGTCGGGCAACAGGATGGATCATCGCAGCTCCTGTTTCCAAACTGTTATCGATCCCATGTATATGGCGTTTTGGAAGCAGAGTACATGGATGTGTTGCACGGACAGGTTTGAATGTACTTGCACGACTGATAAAACCTGATGCAGCAATAGCAAATTGCAGGTCCGTAGAGAATTCTGTGAAGGATCTGGTACAAATACCTGTTGATGTAATTTACAATGGAATGGATCAGCGACTATCAATGATTACATCAGAAAAAATGGATTTTATTCAAAATAACCGGGACAGGAAATATGATGCCATACTGGGGATGGCCGTACGACCATCACCGGATAAAGGTCTTGACTTTTTAACTGATGTAGTCAAAGAAATTGAAAGAATGGGAAAAATTGTTAATGTATTTGTCGCCGGTGAATTTGGATGGCGTGAGAAATATCAGGAGCAAGCAGACGGGCTGAATCTGCGTTCATCAATAACATTCCTCGGTTATATTTCTAATATACAGGCATTTTACAATTCATGTGATATTGTTATGATGACCTCCAGGGATCGTTCAATTGAAGGTTTTCCAAATGCATTAATGGAAGCAATGGCTTTAGGAAAACCGGTTGTTGCGACCGCTGTCGGAGGCATTCCGGAATTAATTGACAATGGAAGAACCGGTATGTTGGTTGAGGATACAAGTCCCATTACATTTGCCAACTGTGTAACAGGATTAATTGACAGACCAGACCTGGCGCACCAAATCGGAATGAACGCAAGAAATTATATTATAACCAATTATTTTCCGGAGAAAACTGTAAAACCAATAGTTGAAAGAATAAAGTATATTTTAATGAGCAGTCATCAGAACATTATGCTCCGGAATATTGAAAATACCGGTTTACCGGTTAGTGAAAGTGGTATATGAGAAAAAAAAGTTTGTATAAGAATACGTTATCTCTGGTAATTTTGATTTCAGGGTTGTCTATATCTACTAATGCTGATATCAAAACACGACATTCCGGTAATGATCTTAATCCGGGTAATACCGTAATTGAAACTATCCTGAAGGCTCCCGGTAATCCTGATGGCTATTTATATAATTTACATATGCGTCAATTTACAAAAATAGATCAATTGTCAGGTGACAAAAACTATTATGAAATTATGATGAATGATTCAGGATTGGAATACATTCATTCTCACTATGTTCCTCCAAATAAGGTAGTACGGTATGGATACAAATTACCTGATACACTACGAAATGTTGAGCGTGTTTCCTGGTTGTGGCGGTTAATAACACCCCCGGAGGGTGCTGATGAACGAATTAATGGGCTTAATGATTCAGGGTGTGCTGTATATCTCATTTTTAAAGATAAAATAAAAACATATTGCATAAAGTATGTGTACAGTTCGGTCGTACCACAGGGAACAATTATCCGTAAAGATCCAGCGTTGTATCCAATTCAGCAGATGTATGTGGTGGTTGCAAATACATGGTCAGCAAATGACACGGGACAGTGGAAAAAAGTCGATGTTGATGTCAGAAGTGACTTTAAGAGAATTTACAAGGTTGATAAGTGTCCTGAACTTAAAGGCATTGGAATACTCTCTGATGGTGATGCAACAAAAAGTGTGGTTGTTGCCGATTATGCAGATTTTAAAATGTCAGGTGATAAATGAATAAAATACTTTTTAGTATTATTCTGTTTAATGCCAGCTGGCTTTTTGCACAAGAGGGAAACGGTACTCTTGATTTACACTCATTTGTAAATAAAGGGCTGGCAAATGAACCGAAAATTCAGGAAAAAAGTTTTGAAATAAAGAAGGCTGAATTACAAAAGCAGGCAATGCGAAATAGTGCAATTATTCCAAAACTGGAGGTATCCTTTGCTGTTGGTCCTGCTCCCCGGTATAGTATAACACATGATGCGAATGGCAATGCTGATGCTACATATGATTTTGGTACAATTGATCCGTTTTTTGGCACAGAAATTAAACTGATGCAGCCATTAAATATAGACAGATTGATACATGGAATGAAAGCATCAACCTATGCAATAACTTTGACAGAGTGTGAAAAAAGAAAGGCATCAATAGAGTTATCCAAATCGTTGCAGGAACTTTATTACAAATATATCTATGTAAAGCAAATGATGTCACTTGCTACAGAGGTAAAAAGTAACCTTGAAAAAGCTATTAAAAAAGTTAAAGATGATCTTGATAACGAACGTAGTGATGTAACACAGGATGATCTTTTGGAGCTTAAGGCGCAGATGTTTACGATTGATGATGGATTGTATCAGGCTGAGCATGGTCTGGAGGCTGTACACCGGGCGATTACTTTTTGTATTCAGGATAG
This sequence comes from Fibrobacterota bacterium, assembly GCA_023459055.1. Taxonomy (GTDB): domain Bacteria; phylum Fibrobacterota; class Chitinivibrionia; order Chitinivibrionales; family Chitinispirillaceae; genus JAAZBG01. The sequence goes on along the minus strand of JAEWVR010000018.1, from coordinate 260,173 downwards.
CAATTTTTCGTTTAAAGATAGCATATTGTCAATACGTACTGAAAAAACGGGACCGCTTGATACACTCAAAAAACTGCTTCTTTACTATCAACCGGATCTGCAGAGGTTACAAATTGGTATTAAAGCACAGCAAATGGTTGTAAATACAGCAATTGGAGAACTTTTACCAGATGTATTTGCTGTCGGGGGAATAAAGCTCTCCAGGGTGGTTATTGATAAAAATATGTCGAATGGTACTGATGATCTTTTGAATCCATATAACAATAAAGAAGGCTCACTTGGTATTGGATTGAGATTCAATCTCAACTATTGGTCATTAAAGGATAAATACCTTAAAGAAAAGAATGAACTTGACAAGGTGCACTATAAGGAAACATATGCATCAAACGGATTAGTGCTTGAACTGGAAACGCAATTCAATAAAGTATTCGTCTATAAAAAACGCTGCGAAAGTGCAAAAGTCTCTCTTGATAATTCAGAAGCTTTAATGAAATCGGTAGCAATTAAATACGATCTGGACCATTCGAAAATTAAACAACTGGTTTCATCGTACGAAAAGAATATACTCTGCAGGAAAAATTATGCAGGTGCGATTCTTGATTACAATATTGCGGTTGCAGATTTAATGGTCAAAACAGGTTTGACATTTGATGAATATTTGCAAAATGTAAATAAATCAAACTGATATAATAAGTAACTACATAGTAGAACGTGTTTATAGTTAATTATCTGATAGTGTATTATTCAAAAGTTTTACCTGATGTAAAAAGAGAGGTGACAATGAATATGTGTGTGAAATTCTGGTGTTTTTTTTGTATGACTGCCATACTGGTTGTTGCTCAACAGGGACCGGTTGAGTTAATCAAAGGCAAAGATAAAGAGCTGCAGAGTGCAATTAAGGCATACAACGCATTACAAAATGATCATAATAAAAATAAAATTATCGCTCTGGTTAACGGTATATTCGATTTTCAGGTGATGGGGCAGCGAGCACTGCCAAAAACTATATGGGATAGTGCATCAACAGCACAAAGAAGTTCTTTTGTAAATCAGTTCGAACGAATGATTAAAAATGCTTCAATTACCAAACTGGAAATGTATCAGGCTGATTCTGTAATGTATACCATACAGGATTCATCAGCAGAAAAAGTGACATTAAAAGCACATGTGCGTTATAAGGATAAGCAAACAGATATTGTTTACAAGATGCAAATGAGTAACGGACTGTGGAAGGTATGGGATCTGGTGATAGGTGATATGTCAACGGTACGCACCTATCGTGAACAGTTTACAGAACTTTTAAAAACAAAAACACTCAATGAGCTGATATCCCTGCTTCAGAAAAAGGCCGATAGTTACAACGAAAGTTCTTACAAATAAAAAAGACAAGGCGATAATGCCTTGTCTTAAAAATGGCACACGTTAAGTACCACTTATCACTTATTTAGCGCGTACAAAATCAGCAAGCAGATCCTGATACGCAACAAAGCGATCCTGGCTCTTGTCGGTAATAGTCGTATCATATGATGGGTGGTTATCTGGTGTCCAGATTTTTTTCTTTACATCTGTCATGCGGGTAAAATTCTGTTTTACAGCTACGAATCTGTTGATAGACAGGTATACTGTATCGCCCATGAAACCGAATGTACCATATGAATTATATTCATAGTCTTCTTTCAGATAGGGACCGCTTTTACCCGATTTTTTTTCAATAAACTTGGCACTTCCATCCCTGTTAAGAATAAAAATTTTCTTTTCAACTGCATTAACAGTCGGATCCTCAGAGTGTTTTGTTACGTTTGTGCAAGTCCAGGTACCATAAACTTTATCTTTAATTTCATTAGCTTTTCTTTCATCCTCGATAAGAACCGGAAGCAGTTTCTGGACTTTTCTGATTTTTGCAACAGCTTCCGCTTTATTGTTGACACCAAGAAGTGAATCTACAACTTTCATTGCACTGTCCAGTTTGAAAACCTGATGTCCGGTAAGCCGTGCTTTAATTGATTCTGCCTGACTGCGGACTGTGCCGATTTCGGAATCCATCTGACTGATTACTGACGCAGCAGATTTTTCAACGTTGGCAATTTCCTTTTTAAATTCACTCATTCCTTTTGATGATTCTGTGCTATTCTTGTGAAGTATGCCATCACTCGCCATGCGAAGATACAGCTTTGATTGTGACAGTAATGAATCCGGCACACCTTTTGCTTTGAGAGCGTCGATCTTAGCCTGACCATCCTGGATCGTTTTTTCAGAAACGCCGCAACCGGCAATTAATAATGCGGTTAAACTGAAAATTCCTATCAAACTTCTTCTATTCATCAGATATCCTCTCTTTTGAAGATTAAAATTGTATACAATGTGCAATATAAGGCAAATTTAAAAAACATGCAGAAATTTACTGCTGCATTTATGGTAAATAGAAAGATAACTCTCACTAATGTATAGAGTCAAGTGGAATCAGGTATATGAAATTTTCTGAGGATGGCGCAAGGGATCATGCTGAAAAAAATGGCATTCTTTAAGTGCAGTAAAGAATGCCATTTTCTAAAAGGAGGAGGTAGCTTTATTTCTTTATTTTGAAAGCTTTGTAAAAAGTATTTCCTTCACGTTGGATCAGAAGCAGTACTGAGTCACCAGCTTTTATACCTTTTGTTGCAGCTTTAAATGAAGCAACATTTGTTATGTCCTGCCGGTTAGCCTGTAAAATAACATCATTCTGTTGAATTCCAGCCCCTTCAGCAGGTGATCCGGCCTTTACTTCAAGCACAACAACACCCTGTGTGTTTTTGTCAAGATCAAGCTGCTCTCTTAATTCTCCAGTAAGGTTACCAGCTTTGATTCCCAGCAGTGATACATTATCTGATGCCGGAGTATCAGCTTCTGCCTTGGTTTCCTCTGATTCTGTTTTTGCCCCATCTTTATCACGTCCCGATAGAGTAACATAGACGGTTTGTTTTTTACCGGATCTGAGAATCTCAACAGGAACCTTTTTTCCAGGATGAACAGTTGCTACTTCATTACGCAGTTCGTTAGGATTTGTTACAGCTTTACCATCAAAGGTTTGAATTATATCACCACGCTTGATCCCGGCCTTTGCTGCTGGCTGGTCTTTAAAGACATCACCGATAAGCACGCCTTTAGTATTTGGAGCAAGGCCAAAACCCTCGATAGTTGCCTGATCAAGTTCCTGAATCATCACACCAAGCCAACCGCGGGAAACCTTTCCTTCATAGATAAGATCTTCCATGATTCTTTTTGCCATGTTGATCGGAATCGCAAAACCAATACCCATATACCCACCAGACTGGGTATAGATCATGGTGTTGATACCTATGAGCTCTCCTTTGATGTTAACAAGTGCACCGCCGGAGTTTCCAGGATTGATTGCTGCGTCAGTCTGGATAAAATTTTGATAGCTGTTCCCATTATTACTTGCAGTTCTTCCAAGTGCAGATACAATACCAAGGGTTACCGATGATGACAGGCTGAATGGGTTGCCGATTGCAACAGCCCAGTCACCCGGACGAATCTCATCACTGTTACCAAGGTATGCAACAGGGAGGTCTTTTACTTTTTCTTTAATTTTTATAACAGCGACATCGGCAAGCGAGTCTGATCCGACTATTGTTGCTTCAAAACTACGGTTGTCAGATGTCTTGACCTGTATTTCGTTGGCACCTGCAACGACGTGGTAGTTTGTCATAATGTAGCCATCTTTTGATACGATTACACCAGAACCCAGGCTCTGCTGCCGATACTCCTTTTTCTGCATTTGCGGCTGTTGTCTGCGCGGCTGCTGACCGCGGGGGTTGCCAAAGAAATCGTCAAAACCAAACGGATCACCAAAATACTGGTAAAATGGATTGTTGGTGAATACGATTGTGTCAACCTTTGTCGGAATAACCTGCACAACAGTAGGTATTACCTTTTCAGCAAGGTCTGCAAAAACAGTCTTGAAACCTTCAAGCTGGGGAGGAGTTTTAATATCAGGCTGTTTGTCAGCCCCGAATGCTATTGACCCCCGTGATGGTCTTTCTCCCTCTGCAAAGGAACAGGTTGTGTAGATAACAGATATGGTTGCAATGATACCAGCAAGAACTGATATTGAAAACATAGGCTTTTTAAAAAATCCTGCTTTCACAGTGACGCTCCTTGATTGTATTTGTGTTAGTGATTAAACGTAGTAATTTTTTAATATATTCGCATAATAGTGTAAATTATTGCCAAAAAAAAAGCACTCAAATTTTGCATAAATCAGATTCTTTTGTAGTGTATTCGGAGAATTTATCGATTTATTGTCTACCTGCATACACAAAATCACGCATTCTGAAATGTAATTATTACATTGATACGCCTGTCACATGTGGAAAAAAAACATATTGGTAATACTGTTATAACAAACATGTACTGCTGCGGGGCTTTGTATACTATATACTCAAAATTACAAATGCAGGAATGATATAATGATATAAATATAATGACGCGCATATGCGCGTCTTGTTTATTACAATGGGCAGAATCTGCGTGGGTCAGACTTCCCGTGGTCTCTCTTTGTCAAGAGTAGTCACTGTTGAGGTACCACCTTCAACAAATGATTGCTCTGATATACGGGTAAGAACTGCATTGTCAGTAAATTCCTTGAGAGTCAAAGAACCCATATTACACATTGTTGATCTGAGTTTTGCCAGGGTAACACCTGTAACATCCTTGACTGAACCGACTATCGGCACATAGGCATCAACACCTTCCTCAAATTTCAACTGGTTTTCTGTGGATTCTGCTCCCTGATTATAACGCTGCCAGTTACGTGCGCGATTAGATCCTTCACCCCAGTATGGTTTGTACATACGACCACCAATTGACACTTTGGGAGTAGGACTTTCGTAAGTCATTGCAAAATACCTGCCCATCATAACAAAGTCGGCACCCATTGCAAGGGCAATAATGATCTGAGTATCATTTGACAATCCACCGTCAGAGCATACCGGAATGTAAATACCTGTTTCTTTATAGTATTTGTCACGTTCTGCAACCACAGCCATAAGTGCTGATGCCTGTCCGCGTCCGATACCTTTTTGTTCACGTGTAATACAGATTGAACCTCCGCCAATTCCAACCTTGACAAAATCAGCCTGTCCATCTTCTGCAAGATATCTGAATGCATCACCATCAACAACATTTCCGCCACCTACTATAACTGAATCGCCATATTCTTTTCTGCACCAGAGCATTGCGTCCTTCTGGAACTCGGTATAACCATCCGATGAATCAAAGCAAAGCACATCAGCACCGGCTTTAATAAGCGCCGGAACACGGGTTTCATAGTCATGTGTGTTGACACCAGCACCCACAGCAAGGCGTTTCTGCGTGTCAAGCAGTTCGTCCGGATTGTTCATGTGGTCAAAATAATCTTTTTTAAATACAAGGCTCTGAAGATTACCCTTGTTGTCAAGAATTGGCAGGCATTCCTTTTTGTGCTCACGAAGCAGCATGTTTGCATCATGAAGGGTGATACCACTTGTTCCGTAAACAACATTTGCAAGCGGAGTCATATAATCACGTACCAGCCCGCTCAGATTATCTTCAAATTCCCAGAAATCCTTATCCGTTAGAATACCGACAAACTTTCCATTTCCGCTCCCATCCTCGGTAACCGGCATGGTTGAATGCCCACTCTTCTTGCGTAATGCAAGCGCATCTGCAAGTGTATTATCAGGTCTGAGGTTTGAATCTGACTGTACAAATCCAGCTTTATGCATCTTTACTTTTGCTACCATGGCTACCTGCTGCTCAATCGTCTGTGAACAGAACGTAAACGCAAGACCACCAATGCGTGCAAGCGCGATTGCCATTTCGGAACCGCTGACTGACTGCATACTGGATGTAACGAATGGGATGTTCAAAGAAAATTTTGGTTTTTCACCGCGTTTGAATCTGCTTACAGGCGTTTTGAGAGAAGCGTTTTTAGGTTGATGTTCCCTCTTTGTGAGGCGTGGGATAAGAAGGTACTCGGAAAATGTCCTTGAAACTTCATCAATAATTCTTGCCATTTGGGCACCTCAATATGTTAAACGTACAATAATAGACATATAAAGTAACGAAAGGCAGGTAAAAAATCAAGGATTACAAACACTCTTACCAACTTAAAACGATCCTATAAATTATATTTTATGCTAAAATTGTTCATCAGCAAAGAATAAAGGTTGAAATTCAATGGCAATACTTATAAAATTCATAGCGTTACCACTGTATCCACTTGGGCTCGCAATTACGCTTCTTTTTTTTGCGATTTTGTGTTCTTTTCTTAAAAAGGCTAAATCAACCCGGATCTTAACACTCAGTTCTTTTGTGGTGCTTATATTCTTTTCACTTCCGCCAATAGCACATCTTCTTGGCACTACGCTTGAATACAAGGTAAAAGAATCGCTTCCGCCAATCGGTACTGACGCATCGATAGTTGTTCTTGGGGGAGGAGGTGTACCTTTTGTACCTCCCCGTAAATATCCGGAGATAAATGATGCCGGTGATAGAATGCTTCTGGGAGCAAGACTTTACAAAATGGAGTATGGTAAGCGGCTTGTTACTACCGGTGGGGACGTAGGAACCTCTTTTTTTGAGTATCCCAGTGAAGCAGAGGAGAACGCGCTGGTGCTTCAGGCGATTGGCGTTGATTCAATGGCGATCATCCGTGAGCATAAAGCACGAAATACTCATGAACATCCAAAGTATATCGCTGCAATACTTGATTCAATGGGAGTAGGAAGAACAATCATTCTTGTTACGACTGCATCACATATGTATCGCTCTGTAGCAGTGTTCAAAAAATATGGCGGCTTTACAATCTATACTGCGCCGACAGATTATTCCACAACACGGAGAATGATCAGCCGCTCTACCGATTTTTTTCCAAATGTCAGTGCGTTTGAACGGTCTACAGAAGTAGTCCATGAGTATTATGGTATACTAGCATATAAACTGTTTGGCTGGATTTGAAGGGTGAAAATGCTGGTTGTATGAGTGTTGAAAGAATCCCCCCGTCACGATATCCCTCGCGCCCGATAGAGCAGGCTGCTTTCAGATGGTGGATCGCAAAAGTAAAGCCTCGCCAGGAGAAGCTGCTTGCGTTTGACTTTATTGATAATGCGGTGGAGTATTATCTGCCAATTTACAAAAAAGTAACATGTCGTCCGGGTACAAACAAAAAGAGAGTATTTGAAGTACCCCTGTTTCCGGGGTATATCTGTTTTGCGCAGGATGTACCTCAGAAAATATTTGTGACCGGACGCGTGGTAAATCTTATCGAAGTAAAAAATCAGAGAAAATTCGTAAGTGAACTAAGCGCAATATACTTGGCGCTTGAACATGGAATCTGTGTGGAACCACTTGACGACACGTTTACAATTGAATCTCAGGTCGAGGTCGTTTCCGGGCCGCTTAAAGGTGTTTGCGGTGTTGTTGTGTTAATAAGAAATAGTAAACAGTTAGTTATCGAAGTTGACAGTTTGGGATCAGCGGTAGTTCAGATAGATATGGGGGATGTGAGGGTGGTGGGGAGTGGTAGCAAGTAGTATGTGCTTGCTTTTAATCCCATCCCTTGAATTGCCACTGCTTTTGCTTCCCGTATTTTTGTATTTTTCTGCATTAATTACTTTTTTGGTATGCGATTCAAAATGTGTGGGTTTACAGAAAGGTTAATTGATGCATCTTTTGCAGCCTGTTTAAGCACCCGCTGAAAACTTGTTTCGTGGATATGGTAGCGACGGTATTCATTCGTTTCTTTAATATCAGACCACCTGACCTAGTACCAGTTTGCTTAAGATTCCTTTTTCTGCTAAATACTCCTCCTCATTTGATTAATGTTCTTGCCATAGATGGAAGTTCAGGCCAAATCCTTGCAGAGTCCCGGCTGGAAATTGAAGGCTGCAGCAACCAGAAAAACAAATCAAAACGAAAGTAAAACCGTGAATGAAGCCGATTCAGAAGTTCATCTTTCTAATGACCTAAAAACGGCAGTACCAACGCTTAACAGTATAAAAAGCAAAAAGACCCTTCTCCTGTGAAGAGAAGAATCTTTTTGTGATTTGTGTCTGGTGTTTTATTGAGAGAAAATCAGAACAATTATTTCTTAATTTGAATTAATTTATTCACATGTCCATCTGTAGAACGCACCATATACGCGCCTGGTTTCACATTTGATTTTTGTATTTTGTTTTTCAATGAAGTTAAATCAGATGCATTAAATGTTCCCATATAAGCGCCTTGGAAATTGTAAATACGATAGGTCTTTATACCTGATGGTTGGTAACGGAGATTATTTCCAGGAGTATATCCAATGGCTGTAGTTCCGTTGGAGAAATTCAGCCAATCAATATCTACCCAGTTTCCTGTGATTTCGAGTCGAATCACATGAGTACCTTTGGAGAGCGCTGATGTTTTCGCCGTGACCACGCTATAAGTTGCATAATTGGCATCAGTATTTGGAATTGTGATATTCTCTGTAATCGGTTCATCACCGATGAACAAGCGGAATGAAGAGCCGTCATTTCCGGAAACAACATTAGCTTCAAAGGTATACACACCTTCTGTTTTCACATCGACCGTATACTCCATCCATTCACCAGTTTGTGTATGCCCAACAACGTAGCCATTTCCAATGCTCTTGATTACATCGACTCGATCAGCACGATAATCCGTTTGTTCTGAAGCAGATCCACCGCCGAGGTCGGAATAAGACGGATTTTCATCAGAACCCACATCATAGTCTTCCGCTTCGATTTTACCGGGTATAGCCCAAGCAGTACCCTTGTAAGGCATTTGCGGTTTCAAAATAGAAACTGTCATGTCCAATGTCGCTGTTTTATCATCCACTTTCGCTGTGATGGAGACCGCGTATTGATTGGAGCCGCTCGCTTGATAGGCTGGAGCCTCTTTAAAGCTCAAGTTGCTTCCATCGAGGACAAACTTATCTTTATCAGCGCCTCCACTAATGGAAAAAGAAACTGTCCCTTCGCCATTGGTTTCGAGTGTTGCAACTTGAGTTACGCCCGGATCCAAAGAAATTTTTGCTTTTGTCTTAAAACCAAACCCTGCAGAACCCAAGGAATAATTTTTAACAAAGTTCCAGATTTCAACACTCGTACCAGAAGGTTCATGGTCCTTTCCTTGTATTGTCACTAAAACCATGTCCACCCCTTCATCGCACGGGCCCCAGAAGTTGCGTGTTGTACCGGACTTGGGTTGTGTCGTTGTTGCTTGGTCTGGACAACCATTTCGCTTCCGCCATCCTGATATAATATTAGCAACTCCGTCATAGCTCACAACACCATCTTTAGTTCCATGTGAATGAATAATGGGAATGGGGCGAGAGCTCTGATAAGAATCACCCCCCATAAGGTAACCCGAGATAGGAGCAAAGGCGGCAATTTTGTCAGCAATGACTCCCATTGCAAGATAACTGATCATGCCGCCCATGGAAAATCCTCCAAGGTAAACCCGGTTACGATCAATCTGATAACGTTTTTCCATATCGTCAATAATAGCGAGGAAAAACTGAATATCTTTATTCGATGTACTCTTGGTGTTGATGTCCCATGTAGAAAATCCGGATTGCATGGACTGGGGGTATACCACAGCAAAACGGGCAGTATCCGCCACTTGGTCCCACCGGGTATTCGTGTGCTGGTAATTTGGGTCTTGGTCCATTCCATGTATGGAAATAATCAACGGAGATCCCGGTTCAAGGCCCGAAGGCACATAGGTGAGCATCTTTCGTTGATCACTTCCCACCTTAAGTGTTTCTGAAACGGGTGCAGCAAACACACTTGAAGTAAATAATAAACCAATCAGAAATATTTGATTTAGCTTCATGAAAACTCCTTGTTATTATGTCATTGTTTAAATATTACCCAAACCAATTTGAAATAATACTTAGAACGCTTTTATAAAAAAAATAACTTATTATGTTAATGCCCATTATTACTTTATAAATCTTTAGTATAGAAAAGCAACACCCCACCCATATCGATGCGGCATGCATTCAAATCCATTTGTAATCATTTTTACAGTTGTAATATACGTTAAGATTATTGAAAATGAAGTTGTTTTTTTTACCTCGACCAGGGTCGGACCTCAGAGAGCACAAGCAGAATAAAATACTTGGTCACTGTAACCTCTTCATTTTTAAACGATTACAAAATGAATATTTTAATGGCACCAGCCAAAGTCTGGCGTATTGGAATGTAACATCAAGGATGATGTTACTGAAATATACGAATGGAATCCAACGGGTGTAAGTCCCGTGCAGTAAAGCCTAACCAGCACCTGCAAGCGAGTCTTGCGCGTTAGGGTAACCAAAGCGCGAAGCGTAGATTGCAAACATGAACGCTGTGTGATAGAGCTTCGAAAGATCAGTTATAGCTGAAGTCATCTCTGTTTAAATAAGTGGGGACAGCATTGGGCAGCGTGGATAAGGCTTGAAAGCAAGAAAAAGTTTAGAGTGTAAAGACAGAAAAGATTTACAAAAACAGATTCTTGAAAACAAGGAAAAAATGATAAAAAAGTTGTGTGTTTACAAAGATATTTACTGATTTGAAAGGAACGTGATTTACAGAAAGATCTTAAAAAACGGTTCTGCAAAGTAAATGTTCCTCTGAAGAAAAGGTGATACTTCGCAGACTCGCAGCTCAATAAGAATGCAATCGTACAGACAAAGTGTAAGGAACGGCAAGGCCGATTTATTGATAGCCACTTTGCAGCACATTTTGACATTGTAATAAAATAATTGTATACTGTAAAAACACACAATAAATTGAACTTTTAAGTAAAAAAGTTTGAGTACATATTTGCTGCAGGTATCTGGCTATCAGCTTAAAACAAATGGGGAACCTTATGATTAACAGTTCAATACCACAGAGTGATATACCAAGATTTATTCCACAGGAACTTTACAATCAGATATTAATCAATATGCCGATCGCCTGCGTTGATATTGCGCTTGTTTCACACGGAAGTGTTCTACTTGTTAAACGTATGGATGCCCCGGCTCAAGGTGAATGGTGGGTTCCTGGCGGGCGGGTGATCAAGGGTGAAACAATGATTGCAACAGCAAAACGTAAAGCTCTTGATGAAGTCGGGATTCGGGTCCATGTCGGTCCGATTGTACATACCGATGAAACGATTTTCGATGATGGCCCTTGCGGAATTGCAGTGCATAGTATCAATAGCTGTTTCTTTGTCTATCCTGAAGATCCGGATTTTTCGCCCGTTCTTGATAGTCATCACGAAGACTGGCGATGGGTAAACACCATTGATTTGTCACTACATCCATATGTAAAGCAATGTCTTACTGGTGCCGGTTTGAGAGAGCTTACCTGAAAGCTCTAGTCAGACGGTGTTTTTCTGATTATATCTATATTTTCTAAATCACTATAAAACCGGCTTACCGGAACAGAACGATAGTTGAATGTATATACTTCATATAGTCAACTGGTCATATCAAACCGGAATGTCACCCCGGCCACACGCAGGAAACGGCTGATGAAAGCCTGCTGATGTGGATCATGCCTGTTGTAGTAGAAGGTCAGATTTTTTAACCGCTTTAAAAAATGATGTTCATCTGAAACTACTATTTTACTTTCGGCCAGAAATACTCCCGGATAGATCCCTTGATTGATGTAGTAAATCTTTCCTGCCTCAAGCGATAACCGGTGATTAATGTTTTTTTCTGCAATACCGGTTAAGTGTCGTATACCCGGTTCTGCTTTGGTGATAAAGTATGATGCACCTCGGGTTTGGCCGACGAACCTGTTATCAAGATAGGTGGCCATTGTCATTCCGTAACCAAATGATGTTCCACGGTATATAACGAGTGTGGCTTTTTCTGAATCAGGAGTAATTTGTGGTTTTAGCGTTTGCCTGGTCATGGAGAAGTCGTTGCTGCAGGAGACATAAAACAGTGCTGTTACGAAGATCACTAGTGTGTTTAGTATACGCATAAGTTCCTCCAATGTCCATATTCATATTGTGCACTTATTTATGTATACGTTCAAGGGGATTGTTTTCTTTACGAAAGAAACTTATGCGCTGTTTTTATGAGATACACCCATTTCAACAAAAAAATAACAGTCTATTTGTCCCGTTTGAAATAGAACGCTGCATCCAGAAGACCGCCAATGACTACACCTTTTCGTTTATCCGGATCATTCACACTGAAAAGCGGAGTAACATAGGGTGATACACCAAGTGAGAATCGTGGTTGCCCGGATGATCTGCTGAATGTGTAACCTGCATATCCTCCAATAGTTGGACCGAGGGCGAAAAAAGCATGCTTTGCCGTATCCGGTTTGGCATCATAGGTGTAGTCGGGACCGTAATGGAGAGAAAAACCGAGCATCGGGCCATAGGTAAAACCATTTTTCGTGTCAGGATTTGTATTGGTAAACCGCCACGAAACGGATGGTTCAAACTGAAGCATCTTGAATGCGAGTGCAAAAAGTATCGGGCGCATTACCGGAAGATCGACATGGAGTGATGCCTTCTCTGAAAGCGGTGTTTCGGCAAACAGGGAGATATCGGCAGCTATGCCGCCTTTGGTTCCCGGCTGGCTTGCGACACATTTTCGCACATTGTCAAATCGCCCGCCCATCCGGATTTTAATGCCGATTTGTGAATCAGAATTTGCAGCAGCACAGAGTGATACTCCAACTGTTAACAAAAATAACATTGTCAGAAGTAGTGTGTTTTTCATTGCGATCGCCTTCTGGTAGAGTGTGATACGTGGCGTGATTGCCTTATAAGTGTTAAAATAGGTTCCGGTGATATCAATAGCAAAATCTAACAGAATCAGCATCATTCTGGTATCTTGAACATAAAAACCAGTAATCTTTAAAAATGCAATTGTTGCTGATACTATTGATAAAATGAGTAGTGTTTATCAAGGGCTTGTCAAATGAGGTTGCTGCAGCCATTGTCAGATAGCGATTGTTATCTGAAGAAATGAGATTCCTGTCAGGTTCCACTGCTTTGAAGCGTACGTAAATGATCACCTGCAACGCGAGTCCACCAGCACTGGGGAAGTCGATTCATGAACTCAGTATAGGCTTTTATTGCATTGGTTTTCTGGAAAACCTTTGACGCAACAAGGGCGTAGTTATAATAGGCCATTGGTATGTCAACATTTCTGCTGCACAAGGCGTGAAGTAATTCATATGCCCGTTGCATGTTTCCCTGATGATACCACATAATACTGCCTATCCAAAGATCATCATTAGTCGCATTATCAATACTACTGCCACAGATTTTTTCATCGGTGGACTTGAGAAGTTTGTTGAAATCCGTTGATGAGAAATTATAGGTCTGGTAGGGATGCGGTACAAAGATTTCGTTTTTGTTAGGTCCGATATCATGTTCGAACCACTCCTTGACATTCCTGGGAAGTACACGATAGCCAAGATACTCCTGGGTCATCCATGTCGTGTAATCTTTTGTTAACTGGGACTTTAGTTGAATTGTAGAGCGAATAGACTTATACTCCGGAAGTTCATTGTAGGAGTTGAGCATTAGTTTGTCTTCGTCAGTATCAAGACGGTATTCTATCATACCGGAACTGATTGAGATCATGGGATTGTCTGTTGTGTATTGTAAAGGAATAAGAATAAGATTGTTTTTCCAGTCGTACACAGCATTGCCGCTTCCGGGAACAACCAGAATTACAGGCTTTCCTACTATGGAGACTCGATCATTCTTGAACAGTAAAGGATCAAATTCGAGGATCCGGTTCAGACATTCAAATAATTTTGAGTAAGAAAAGTACTTTTTCCCATCAGTGAGTATCGGGCAGTTATCCAGATGCATTCGTTTTGAACTTAAACGTGTCATATCGCGGATATGTTCCAGTTCTTCACGAATTTTGTTCTCAAATTCAATTGGTGAAAATTCAGCCTGTGCCTTCTGGACAGTATCAATATCTGTCTGATTCTTCTCGATGATGAGTTCAAGCTCGATTATCTTCTGAATCTGTTCGGCTGTTGATGAAATCGTATGACGGATTTCGGTGACAAGATCACTTGATGGATAACAGTCGAGAAATGATTTTATCTGATCCAGTGACTTTGTCAATTGGTTTTCCCGACCGGCATTTTCTCTTTTCTGATCTACAGAATAAAATGTACCTTTTGTAAGTGCTTTACGGATTCTGAAACACTCTATTTGAAGACTGTCAATTATCGAAAGATCATTCATTATTTTTTGAAGGTCATTTTTAATATTCGGAGATTGTGAATGTTCTGCAAGTTCCTGAATTTTTTCATTTCGCTGGTTGCGTACTCCCTGAAGCTCTCTGTTGTATTTTGATAGCAGAATCTGATTCGTACGAAGTTCTTTTGTAAATGCATCTTTTTTGTCAAGTTGACGGATCTTGTTTGCCTGATCGGTAATCCACTGGGAAAAAGTAACTATCGGCAGCGGACTGTTTTTTACCGGGAAATTCTCAATATTACCGGTTATATCAGTTACACTACTGATGATCTCTTTACATATACCATAATTAAGAAGGCAGGTACATTGCTTTAGTATTGTATCGATTGTTCCGTGCATATGTATTTCATCACAGATTTTTTCAATCAGCATTGACCAGAAGGGAGAATCAAATACTCCCGGCTTTTCGGGTTCGTTCTTGTATGCAGTGAGTGCTTTTTCAAATTGTTCGGTGTATTCCATACTCTGACTATCTTGGTTATTGGCTCTGCGAAACCATTCATCACAACAGTAAGTGGCAAAATTGTATTTTATTACATGATTACCGCCGATAAATGATTACGTAAAAAATATGATACAGTTACGGTTAAATTATATGGTTATGGTAATTCAAGGGCAAGATAAAGTAGTAATGTAATGAAAATATAACCGTTACGATTAACTGAAACGTGAAGAAAGTTTATTTGCAATTGTATGTATAATAAAAAGTTAGTAGTAGTATGCGGACCAACGGCATCAGGGAAGACCTCACTTGCCGTAGCTATTGCAAAAAGCATTGGTGGCGAAATCATATCGGTTGATTCGCGGCAGGTGTATCGTGGTATGGATATCGGTACCGGTAAGGATCTGGACGAATATCATGACGATTCGTTTGCGATTCCGTATCACCTTATTGATATCTGCGAACCGGAAACTATTTATACATTGCATAATTATATCGATGATTTTTATGCAGTGTATGATTCTGTAAAAAAACGCAATGTATATGGCATTCTTACCGGTGGAACAGGTCTTTACATTGAGGCTGTATTAAAAGGATATGATTTGCCGTCAATTCCTGAAGATGCAGATTTTAGAAACAGGTGTAGGGAGAGAGAAAAAGATTCACTGGCACGCGAACTTGAAATGTGTGCGCCCGATCTGTACAAGAAAACAGACCTGTGCAGTAAAAAACGAATAATCCGTGCACTTGAGATTGCTCACTACCGCAGTAATGTTACCACTGTACCGAAGATCAGACCAAAAATTGACAGCGTTATAATGTGTACAATGTGGGAACGGTCATTACTTTGGGAGCGTATTGACAAACGACTTGCCGACAGATTAAACGCGGGTATGATTGATGAAGTTCAGCGGATTCTTGACAGTGGTATCTCGCGTGAACGTTTTTCGATGTTCGGAATGGAGTATAAATTTATTTCGCAATATATTGACAATGAGGTGTCGTATGATGAAATGGTTGACAAGTTAAAAATTGCAATTCACCAGCTGTCAAAACGGCAGGAAACATGGTTTCGCGGGATGGAGCGAAGGGGGTGTACGGTGCACTGGGTCGAAAATGCCAGGTATGATGTGGCCATGGATATTTTGCGTGATGAGCTTATTTTGCCGCTTTCAGAGGGCACCTCGAAAACCAGCTGATTCTGAGAGGAAGACTGGAATCCTGTTATAATTAATTAAATTTAGGAAAAAAATGAAACTTAGACCGAAACGGTCTAATAATTTATTTTACGGACACAGATAGTATGACGTGAAAGATTCGTAATAATAACTGGCCGATCTTGATATCAACATTAATACCAAATACTCACAATTGAACATCACTATTTTTTTGATAATTATTGCTGAGAATGAATGACAACCACAAGATCGCGGCTTAGTAGTGAGTGAAAAACAGATGTCTCTATAGGATATTTTGAAGCCGTCTACAGGTTTAAAGTATAGATTTTTTCATTATTAGAAGATAATTAAAATTGGGAAAATCCTGCTAAATTAAAACTGGTATCAGAGTTTAGGCAAAAAAAATTGCATTTGTTTTGAATTGGTGATACGATTTATAATTATTATATTAATTTAGTGACACTTGTAAAATTTGATTCTGAAATATATAAATGTATGATTACAATTCCATTCTCTAACAGTCAATTCAGGAAAAGAAGCGTGAAACATTCAAAATTGTTGTTGTTTTCAGGTTCTGTTCTTTTAGCAATTACTTTTTCAAATGCTAATGAAGATTCCGAAGGGTGTAAAGATTACCCGATGTTTAATCGTATGCCGGATTATTATATCGCAGAATGCGATTCTAAACAATTTGATGCGTATAATTTCACCGTTGAAAACAGTACTTCTGATGATGCAAAGACTGAAACGGTTGAGGGTAAATTTTTCTATTATAACTATCAATTAAATTCAGATGCAGTAGAACCCTCCGCATTGCAAATATTCAGAAATTATGAGAATGCATTGAAACAGATAAACGCTAAAATTATAGGTAAAGTAGTAGAACAGAATAATTCATATAGCTTTATCTGCGCTAAAGTCACGAAAGGCAAAAATGAAGTTTGGATAAAAATAACTGTTTCTCAACCTGATTATGAAGTAGTTGTTGTGGAAAAAGAAGCTATGGTTCAGGCAATACAGGCTAAGGACATCCTGGACGCATTGAATACCAAGGGGTACATTGCTCTTGATATACTGTTTGATACTGGTAAATCGACCATAAAACCAGAATCTCAGGATATTGTTAACGAAATATTTAATTTGTTAAAAAACAATGCTTCATTAAAAGTGAGTATTGAAGGGCATACTGACAATGTTGGGGATGCTGCAGGCAATAAAAAACTTTCTGAACAACGTGCAAAAGCAGTAATAGATTTTTTGATTACTAAAGGAATTAATAAGGAACGATTGTCTTCGATCGGATGGGGGCAGGAGAAGCCCGTTGCTGATAATCGTACTGAGGATGGGCGGTCAAAAAACCGCCGGGTTGAAATTGTAAAGAAGTGATTTGAAGGTAACATCTGCAAAGAAACGCTCTTCAGTAACAGATGTCCTTGTAGTTAACTCCAGTGGTATCGAATCACAACAGGTACATGCAACAATCACCGGAGATTCTACCTTTACAGTTGAACTCAAATTTATTAACGCATGAGAATGTAAACGCTTGGCCAACTGGGACGATTTAATATCGCATATTTCAATATACCATTCCAGTATTAAATGTCAAACCAATAAAAAAGGGCTTCATAAAGCCCTTTTTTATTAATGAGATTCATTCCGTAATTAATTGAAAACTTTCCTGATCCTGTCAAATACCTGGTCAATGCTTCCTATTCCATCAATGTCACGAACAAGTCCCTGAGGGCGATAGTAGCCGAGGCAGGGTTCACTCTGATTTTTATAGGTATTGATTCTATTCTGAATCACCTTCGGATCTGCATCATCAGCACGTCCTTCAATCGTTGCACGTTTTGCTAGGCGTGTCCGGATCTCATCATCCTGAACACTGATATTGACAACATGGTTGAGACTGATGTTGATTGATTTAAGCATTGTGTCAAGCGCTTCCGCCTGAGGAACACTGCGTGGAAATCCATCAAGGAGAAATCCTGCTTTAATATCATCCTGGCTAAGGCGGTCTTTTACCATTGCAATTGTTATGGCATCAGGAACCAGTTGACCTTTTTCGGTATATGTTTTGGCGGTCTGACCGAGTTCGGTATTGTTTTTCATGTGGTACCGGAACATGTCACCGGTCGAGATATGTGGCACGTTTAAAAGATCCCTGAGTTTTGCAGCCTGTGTACCCTTTCCTGCTCCCGGAGGGCCAAAAAGGATTACATTTTTTCCTGACATTTCTATTCTCCTTTAACTTCACAGAGTAAAAAAATACTAATCTTACTAAGATCAAGCGCTTAAATAGTCTCTTATATCGACAAAGAACACTTAGTGGTAAAAATTAACCCAAAGGAGCGGTCAATGTAACACACTTGTTGTAAAATAGTATATCTTGAGCTATTTTACAAGACTGGGCTTTTTTTACAGCGTTGCCCGGCCGACTTTTTTATAGTGTAGCATCTGTTAAATGGCAACCAGTGCGGCACTGTGCAGCATCAATTTTATTCGGGAAAGGCACAATATAGCGTTATGGGATCTTTAGTACCAAAGCAGAACCTTGATCTATCATCTATTGTAAAGGGCTTTAAACTTGATAGGGTTGAGCCCATTTCCGAGCTGCATGCAACAGCCTATATTTTTACGCATCAGAAAACCGGTGCCCGTGTGCTTCATCTGTTTAATGATGATCCAAACAACCTGTTCTCTATTGCGTTTCGCACACCAGTAAGCGACAGCACGGGAGTTCCTCATATTATGGAACACTCTGTTCTTTGCGGATCAAAGAAATTCCCGATAAAAGATCCCTTTCAGGAGCTGCTTAAGGGATCGCTTCAGACATTTCTTAACGCACTGACCTATCCCGACAAAACAATCTACCCGGTATCATCACAGGTGGAAAAGGATTTTTTTAATCTCGTTGATGTCTACTGTGATGCGGTGTTTAATCCGCTTATTACAGAGAACACTTTTTATCAGGAAGGGTGGCACTTTGATGTCGAGGATGTCAATAAGGATGTCGGTATTAAAGGAATTGTTTATAATGAGATGAAAGGCGTTTTTTCGAATTTCTCAAGTCATGTTGACAGAAGAACTATGGGTACTTTGTTTCCTGATATTACCTATTCATATGAAAGCGGTGGTGATCCTGAACATATTACCGATTTAACCTATGAACAGTTCAGAGAGTTTCACCGGAAGTATTATCATCCGTCAAATTCCTTCATTTTTCTTTATGGTAATCTTCCATCCGAAAAGACACTGGGGTTTCTCAATGATCAATATCTTGACAACTATAGTTTTCTTGATATTGACTCAAGGGTAAATGCACAGGCACTATGGTCGACTCCACGGAGTATTCGTATCACGGCCCCGGCCCCTAAAGAGGATGATGGCACTGCAACGGTTGCGCTTGTCTGGATTTTTGGTGATGCAACCGATCCGGTATTGACCCTTAGCGGCAGGATTCTTTCGCATTATCTTCTGGGAACTGAGAGTAGCCCTCTCAAGAGGGCGCTTGTTGACAGCGGACTTGGTGAAGATCTTGATGATATCAGTGGATTTGAAGCGGATCTTGTCCAGACTGTTTTTGCAGCCGGCCTTCGCAAGAGTAACTATGAGAATGCAGCAGCTATAGAAAAACTGATTCTTGACACATTGCGATCTGAAATTGAAAAAGGTTTTGACCGCGAGCTTATGGAAGGTTCGATTCGTCAGATCGAGTTTGGTTTACGGGAAATTACCGGTGCACACTTTCCCTATAATCTGAGACTTGCGGAGCGCTGCTACCGCTCCTGGATCTATGATGGCGACCCGCTTGCACACCTTGCATTTGAAAAACCGCTTGCATTTATCAAGAATGAGTTCGCAAAAGGACCTGAGTTTTTCAAGCAAATTATTCATAAGCATCTTCTGGATAACAATCACCGGCTCTGTGCTGTCATTGAGGCTTCATCGGAGATGGGAAAGCAGCTTGAACAGCAGACTGTTGAACAGGCTAAAAAACTTACGAGCGGTTTTACTTCTGTTGATAAAGAAAAGTATCATGCCTTGACAAATGAATTACTGCAACAGCAGAAAACACCGCCGTCGGAAGCTGCACTTGCTACATTACCGAAATTATCAAAATCGGATCTTCCACTTAAAGGCAAAGAAACGCCTGCAATAAAAGAGATCTACAATGGATCAATTATGTTTACTCACCCGGTTTTTACATCAGGTGTGGTCTATTTTGATATCGGTTTTAATCTGCAATGTCTGCCTCAACGGCTTATTCCATATTTGTCAATATATGCCGAGCTGATCACACGTTGCGGTACCAAAGGCTATTCCTATGAGGATAATGCGAAGCGTATTGCACTCGCAACAGGTGGTATTGATGCATCGGTGTCATGCAAGACTATGCCGGGTACTGATGATTCGCTGTTTTTCTACGGATTAATTCATGGAAAGGCCATTGCGGGGTATGCCCCTGAAATGCTTGACATTATCTACGACCTGTTATCATCACCGGATCTGACAAATAAGAAGCAGATCAGGGACATTCTGCTCGAAGAGCGCAACGGACTTCATGCGTCGGTTGTCGGATCTGGGCATCAGTTTGCCATTTCGTATGCATCATCGTTTGTAGCCAAATCACGTTATCTTGATGAACTTATGGGAGGAATAACACAGCTGCGGTTCCTTGATACAATTGTTAAGAATAATGATATTGATGCAGTGGTAAAATCGATAAAAGAGATACATGCTCTTGTTGTCAACCGAAACGCTGCGTTTGTCTCTGTAACAGCTGATGATCCATCGCAGATCTTGCAAAATGTTAAGGGATTTATTGACAAGTTACCTGACGGAGTGTTTAAAAAAGAGCATTATTCACTGCCTGAATCAACGAATGTAAGTGCACTGGGTGTTGAAATAAATTCTGCAGTAAATTTCGTATCAAAAATCTGGAAAATGCCTCCCATGACACCCGAAAGTTTTGGACTTCAGTATCTCATAAGTCGTTATTTGTCAACTGGCTATCTGTGGGATAAAGTTCGTGTTGAGGGTGGTGCATATGGAGGTATGTCGGTGTCTTCTGTTGCACATCCGGTTTTTGCATGTGCATCATACCGTGACCCAAATCTCGGTAATACGCTGCATCATTTTGAGAAAGGGCTGCAAATGATTGCGGCCGGCATTGATCAGGATAAAATCGATCAGAATATTATCGGTGCAATCGGAAAAATTGATTCCCCATTGTCACCACACGCACAGGGGTTTGGTGAAGCGGTAGATCAAATGATAGGGCAGACAGCTGAATTCAGACAAAAAGTTCGTGAATCAATCTTAACTGCAGACTCAGAAAAATTGTGTAATATTGTGAAAAAAATTCTTAATTCCAAAGAAAGCATAATTTCAGTACTTGGCGGAAGCGGTGCATTTGACATTGCGGAGAAGGAAGGGCACCGTTTTAGTCGTGAACCGTTAATCCCCTGATTTATTTACCGGTTATCTGATTTTACAAAATTGTAAATTAAAAAAGTTTATCCAAAGCGAAGGAAAAGTTGAAAAAAAACATTTTCTTCGCTATTTTATTTCTATACACTCTTTGGTACGCTGTGTTGCTTTCTCCGGGAAATTGTTACAGTATCAATAGATAGTCGCATTTGTCATATATGAGCGTTTATACTACAGGCAGGTGAATACTGGTGAAAAACAAAGACATTAAAAAGGTTATGGTGATTGATGATACCAGTTCCATAACTGAAGCTCTCGGAGAATGGTTAAAAATTGGCGGCGTACAGGATGTTGTCCTTTTTGATAATCCTATTGAAGCGATTGAAGAAATAAGAAAAAATGGTGCTCCCGATTTTATTGTCACTGATTACAATATGCCCGAAATGAATGGTGTCGAATTTCTCGATAATGTATCGCAAAGGCATGATATCAATGCTCTTATAATGACTGCGTATCCATCAGAAGTCAAGTTTAAAAACAAACAGGAGTATGAAGTCATCGAAAAGAAGCTTGGTTTTATGCAGACGATCGTTCAGAAAATCAAGGGTGATCAAGAACTTGATAACTGATTGAATAATGTCAAGTGAATTGTTATTCTTCATCACAATATCATCAATTCCTATTTCTTAAAACTGCAATTAGTTACACTAACTTATTTCTAATAATCTGTAAATATTTTTGTAAACATCACTACCTGTAATCCCTTGTTTATTGGTAGTGCAGGCACTATACAAAAAAACTGCAATGGCGTAACGATTTTCTTCTGAATTTTCCATTCTGAATTTTATATTAAGTCACAAACATACAAATACATTTTTAAAAGGGGTTTTCATGATCGCAAAAGCAGGTGATACCGTTCAAGTCCATTACAAAGGTACGCTTTCAGATAATTCAGTTTTTGACAGTTCGGAGGGGCGGGACCCGCTTGAGTTTACAATTGGTAGTGAACAGGTTATTCCCGGTTTTGATTCTGCTGTTAACGGAATGAAAAAGGGTGATAAAAAAACCGTTACAATCCAGTCATCAGATGCGTATGGTGAGCATCGTGCTGAACTCATAATCAATTTTGACAGAGAGCGACTTCCTAACGATCTTGAACCGGAAATCGGCCGTCAGCTGCAATTAAGCGGTCCGGAAGGTCAAACTGCGGTTATGACAATCATTGACTTCAACGATACAACAATCACCCTGGATGCAAATCACCCGCTGGCAGGGAAGGACTTGACGTTTGAGATTGAGCTGGTAGGGGTGGTTGGGGAGTAGTACGTAACAAGTAGTACGTAGCAAGTAGCACGTAGCAAGTAGAAGAAAGAGGAACATGAGATTTGATGCTTATTTTAATTTTTTCAACCGAGTAGCATGATGGAGAAATCGAAAACATTTAGGGACTTGATTGTTTGGCAGAAGGCTCATGAATTTGTTTTAGGGGTTTATAAAGAGACTGTGTCATTCCCTAAATCAGAAATGTATGGGCTTACATCACAATTTCGTCGTGCTGCGGTTTCGATACCTGCGAATATAGCTGAAGGATTTGTTAAACGAGGTAAACTTGACAAGGTAAGGTTTTATAATATCGCGCAAGGTTCTATCGAGGAGTGCAAATATTATCTTATACTATCAAACGATTTGGGTTATCCAATTAACACTGAACTAGTTCAGGTTATAAATGATGTTGGCAAACTGCTTGATAAGTACATTAACGGAATTCTAAAATCAGAATGAGCATAATTCTTCCTACTTTCTACTTACTACTTACTACCTGCTACTTGCTACCATCATCCCGGAGCTCCCAATGAGTGAACTCTACCGCTTTGGCATTTCCCTCGAAAAGTCGCTTATTGATGCTTTTGATGAACATATTGCTGCAAAGAGCTATAAGAATCGTTCTGAAGCAATCCGGGATCTGATCCGTGACGAGCTCTCTGATAAAAAGATGATGGAAGGGTGTGTTGTCGCCGGTGCTATCACGATGATGTATGATCATCATAAACGTGAGCTGGTAACGACACTTATGGACCTTCAGCATGACTATCAATCAATCATTATTAGTGCTCAGCATGTTCACATGGATCATCATAACTGCCTTGAAATAATCGCTGTAAAAGGGTGTATTCGTGAAGTTGAGAAGTTGGCTGCGTCCATGAGAGCTCTTGTCGGTGTGCTTAAAGTGGATCTGAGTGTCAGCGCAGTCAGAACTCACAAACATAGTCATCCGAATGACGACTCAAGCAAATAATTTGTGCTACGAATAAAATAAACGTGCTACCTGATAGGTGCTCATATATATTACACGTATATATGTAATAAGATGTTTTTCAGGGAGTCTATGCAATGCACATGGCTGATGCACTATTATCACCGGTTGTTGGTGGTACGTTCTGGGTTGTTAGTGGCGCGCTTATCGGTTATAGCGCAAAAAAGATTGCTCAGGAGGGTGATCATTCACGAACACCACTAATGGGTGTATTGGGTGCATTTATTTTTGCTGCGCAGATGATCAATTTTGCTATTCCGGGAACCGGTTCAAGCGGGCATCTTGGTGGTGGTCTTCTATTGTCAATTCTGCTCGGTCCATATCGTGCATTTATTACGCTTGCATCGGTGCTGGTAATTCAATGTATGTTCTTTGCTGATGGCGGGATACTGGCGCTTGGGTGTAATATTTTTAATCTTGCATTTTTCCCGGCTTTTATTACCTATCCGTTAATTTACAAAAAAATAGCAGGGGAATCGCTTCTGCAGGCACGTATATTTGGCGGATCTATTGCTGCCGCCCTTACAGGCCTACTTGCCGGAGCTTCTGCGGTGATTTTTCAGACAGTCGTTTCCGGCGTTTCCGAGCTGCCTTTTCAAACATTTTTGATATTTATGCTTCCAATTCATGCGGGAATCGGTGTTGTTGAGGGATTTGTTACCTTTGCTGTTGTTTCCTTTGTTGTAAAGGCGTCACCGGGTATGCTCAAAACCAGTTCTGCCATTAAACCAGATAGGAAAGTCCTGGTTACATTCGTTGTTGTGTCCATTATCACAGCCGGTGTTCTTTCGCTATTTGCATCATCACACCCTGATGGACTTGAATGGTCAATTGAGAAAACAAGTAGCACTGCAACATTTACAGGAAAGTTTTCTCAATTAGTGCATGGAACTCTTCAGGCTGTTCAGGAAAAAATTGCATTTTTACCCGACTATTCATTTAAATCCGCTGCGTTACAGGATGAAACAAAAAAACTGGCTTCGACTTCGGTTGCCGGCGTAACCGGATGTCTTGTTTTTCTGATCGTGGCAATTGTAACAGCATTAATCATACGTTCAAAGACACAGAAAGTCCGGTAATGTGCATAAGGAACGCGAGTCACTTTTAAATCATCATCGCTACAGGTCATCAACACTGTTTTCATCAGTAAGAAGTGATCAACTTTCAGTTGTAATAGTTCCGATTCTTTTTTTGTTTATCGTGTCTGTTGCTTCTATAGAAAAATTCAATATTACTGCAGTACTTATGTATGGTGCATTTCCACTGTTTTCTGTGATTGCGTTTCGTCTCCCACTTAAACTTGTACTGTACAGGTTGATTATGATTTCGCCATTTATTCTGATTATGGCTGTGGCTAATCCTTTTTTTGATCGTCAGGTATTTGGCGTAGTCGCAGGGGTAACACTTAGTAACGGTATGGTTAGTGGTCTTGTTATTGTTGCAAAGAGCTTTGTGATAATCAGCTCGATGCTTGTTTTTTCGATGTGTATCCAGTTTACATCCTTGTGTAAAGTCTTGCATCTGTTGCATGTACCAAAGGTGTTTATCACACAACTCCTGCTTCTCAACAGGTATCTGTTTTTGCTTGTTGATGAAGCCCGTGGAATGCAGCGGGCACGATCGATGCGGTCATTTGATGGTAATGGAAAAGGAATGTTTACAACAGCGAAACTTATAGGTGCACTGTTACTTCGGACAACTACACATGCGGATCATATTTTCCGTGCAATGATCGCGCGCGGATTTAATGGTGATATTGTCAATTATCCAGCGATGAAATTTTCTGTTAAGCGTATTCTGACAATCGCACTATTTGCAGGACTTTTTATAATTATAAGGATTGTATTCTAATGTATGATATTTCCATAAAGGATCTTGGTTTTACCTATGATGATGGCACCCGGGCGATTGATTCGATTTCGCTTGATATTGCATTTAGAGAATCGGTTGGAATTGCAGGAGGGAACGGTGCCGGAAAGTCAACACTGGTACATCATCTGAACGGCTACTTTATATCGCAACAGGGTACTATTTCCATTAATAAAACTGTTCTGACAAAGAAAACTCAGGAAGCGATAAGGAAAATTGTCGGTCTTGTTTTCCAGAATGCGGATGATCAGTTGTTTATGTCAAGCGTTTATGATGATATCATGTTCGGTCCTCAGAATATGGGTGTTCAGGGTGATGCATTGATATCGACAGTTGATAAAACTATACATGATCTCGGGCTGTGGCACTTGAAGGATAAAGCACCGGCACATCTTAGTGCGGGGCAGAAACGGTTTTGCGCATTTGCGACTGTACTTGTAATGGAACCGAAAATACTCGTGATGGATGAACCTACATCAGATCTCGATCCGCGTCACCGTCGGTTGTTAATGGAACTTGTCCGCAAACTTGACATAACAAAAATAACCGTGTCGCATGATCTTGATTTCATCTGGGATACCTGTGAGCGGACAATTATTATGAATAGCGGTAGAATCGTTGCGGACGGGTTGACAAAGGATGTGTTATCTAATGAGATCCTGTTACAGGAGAATGGGCTTGAATTGCCGTTGCGTTTGCAGAAGTAAAGGTCTGTCGACACTATAATCCTGATTGGCGTAGTTGATTGCGGCGCATAACAGTAATCCATTGAGCGCTAAGTATTTCAGATCGTTGTTACTTCGTTCTTTTATACAAGGTTTTCCAGTACTGTGTACTATACTGTACTTTATTATTAATTGTTTTTGAGGTTATCAATCCGGAGTATAGTAATCGTAGTACTAAGTATACAAAAAGGTATCTGTAGAATAATAAAGTTGATAACACACCCTGCCAAAATCAATTCTGGTGTGTAACGAACCAGAGTTGCATAGTCAATGAACAATAGCCAATCTCAATTGTATCTTTGGCGGGTGTTCCAACTGCTAAACATGCAGGCATATTTTTTAGAGATATGAACCTGCTGATGCTTATTTCGAGACTATTTTTGCAAAGTTCCACCAGTTGATTGGTAGCCTCGGATTCTCTCTCCTTTCTATAAAAAGTTCTTCTGATTTCTCAAACGAAGCATCGTTTGATTCATTAAAGTATGCATTATTGTTCTCATACTCTTCAGCTTCCCGGGCATCATCGGTCAAAATTATGAATGCCATATAATTCTCCTTTTTTAATGTTCTATAAAAATATTTCGGATTTATTAATTAATTATTTGCTCTTTGTTAGGATTTGGTTAGAATGAGTAAATGGATCATTCATGGATGATTTGTGTCACAGAAGACGCCAACTGCGCCAATAAGGATTATTGAAAAAGAGATGCTAAATAGATATACTTTAAATTCCGGGGGGCTGCATTTGTGGTGAACTTCTGATACACTTCAAAATGGATGGTTAAACATGGTACTTAAAATCTTTGCAATAATAGTAACTAGTGTGGTCATGGTAATCAGGGCAGAACCAAAAATAGAAGCTCAAAAGGATACTGCTGTGGCAGATACAACCAATAAGGATACCACTAAAGTAACTAAACCAGTACTTCCACTACCTAAGAAGGTTGAAAAAGTTCGACTTAAAATTAATCCGGAACTGAAAATCGAACCATCCAAATATGTAAACTTTACATCAACAACATTGACAGCTCAGAATGGTACGATTAATTTTCAGGGTGATTTTCTTCTGCTTGGAGAGGGGATCTACGGTCATTTTGATCTTGAGACTTTTGACAGTACAGGAAACAGGCTGAAACTCGCACAGAGCGAAGAGCGTAACTACCGCAGGGATCAGGGGTCTAAATATAAGAATGTGTCAATAAGTACAACAGATACCGATAGTCTTCAGTGCTATAAGGTGTCGGTATTTTTTCACGAGATGCGTCTTGAACCGGATAGCGGGCCTTGTAAGCAGTAGTGAATGCTGGTGACGAGTGATTGACAGAATCCTTAAATGTAAAGTGTTTGGAATTCAATGATATAATAAGCCCGGGAATTATATATCGATTTTAATAGTGTCAATTAAAACCTGATTTACCGGTAATGCAAATATTTTTTTTCCGATTGTGTACGTGGTATCACCACCATGAAGAACAATTCCTTTTTCGCGGTCGTTCATACATTTGGCTGGGAATTATACATCGATTTTGATATCGTCAATTAAAACCTGGTTTGTCGGTAAGGCGAGAATCTTTTCCCCAATAGTGTAAGCAGTTTATCCGCCATGGAGTACAATCCCTTTTTCCGAGGCCGTACATACCTTGTAAAATACAATTACCAATTGTATTTTACAAGGTACAAAGCTGAACCAGAATATTCAAATTGTGCTACCCTTAAATACTGTTAATACTATAATAGATTGATTTATTAGAATTTAGTGCACACAGAGTATGATGGTCAATGAATCTTAACCATAACAACTGTTGATATCGACGACAATTCCACCGGCTTAAGTATCACCGCATAATCACTGATATTTACAACTTCAAAACAAAGTAATTTCTGTCAATGCAACACTATCACTTGCTGGTGCATAGGAGGCAATTGTACCAGATGATGTCCCATTACGTAGCTGTTCATAGGCTGCAATTCCCGGAGCCAGATATGATGTTGATTTCAGAGCGACTGTACTGGTAACTGCATTACTTATTGCGAGTGTTTCAATCGACTGGTCAATTGATCCTGTTGAAACTGCCGGGCCAAATGCTCTTATTTTACGATTGTACTTTGTACTATCACAATTAAGGATCATCGCAAATGCTCCATCAACCCAGTCCTTTTCAAGATAATCTTTACAGAGTGATGAAAAATGAGGATGTAATACATCAAGAAGCGGGATATGTTCATCAATAAGCAGTACAAGAACAGGAAAATCGGACATCTCCAGCGTGTCAAGTGAAGCAATCGCTGATGCCAGGGAGTTCTGACCATCACAGACGGTAAGATTCGGTCCCTTGATCTGAAATTCAAGCGCTATTTTACCAGCCATGCTGTTATGCACCGAAGCAATAAAATGACGCGGGTTGCCAAATCCTGTATCAAAAACTGTATCAAGAAAGTTTTTTGTTTCGTCAAGTGCGCCAAGCGCGGTCCCCGCAATAATCGATACTGGTTTTATACCGGTTTCGTTAATTACTTTATGTGCAGCACTATACGCCACATGCCAGATTCGTGGATCACGGCGTTTCATTGATGCCGGTATGCATGCGTTCCAGTCCGGTGTTATTGACGGTTGTACAAGTGATGCTCCGGCGATGCCAAAATATGAACTCATTGTACATCTGCCTTTGAAAAGATAACCGATGCATTATTTCCACCGAATCCAAATGAGTTTTTGAGTACATGTGTAACCGGTTTGTAAATAGCCACAGTTCCCGGAGCAATGCCGATTTCGTCATCTGGCTCCCCAAAACCGGCTGTGGGTGGAATAACATTGTTGTTAAGCGACATTACCCCGAATACCGCTTCGATAATACCCGATGCAGCAAGGGTATGACCCAGTGTGCGTTTCATGGAACAGAATGATGGCACAGTCCCAAGCACATTACGTATCGCCTTTATTTCCGATTTGTCATTATCCGGAGTTGCTGTCCCATGCGTTACTACAAGATCAATTGCTGATTTGTCAATACCTGATTCGTTGAGTGCATTCTGCATTGATCTTATTGCCCCATCACCCTCAGGATGCGGCGCTGTCATGTGGTATGAATCTGCCGATGCACCCCATCCATTAACAACTGCATGTACCTTTTTGCATCTGCTCCGATGAGCACTGCTGATAAGCAGCATCGCCCCGGCTCCTTCCCCAAGACTGATACCGGCTCTTCTTTTGTCAAAGGGCCTGCATCCATTCTGGTCAAGCAGCGTGAGACTTCCGAAACCTCGTACCGTTAACAGTGATAATGCATCAGTACCAACCGCAAGGACGGCATCATATATACCCTTATCAATCAACCGTTTTGCCATACCGATTGCATGAATCCCGGTTGAACACGCGGTTGACACTGTGTGAAAACCTGATGCATTGATATCCCGGCAGAGTTCTGCTGAAATGACACACGGTTCATGCACTGCAAGATCGCGGCTGTTGATATTAAGCAATGGGTCTTTTTTCAGTTGTTCATAAATCCGCTCGGTGACCGAAATCCCACCGACCGTTGTTGCCGCGACAATACCGATTTTTAACCCGGATCTATCGGCTAGTCCACTCATTGCTTCTGAAGCAGCAATTCGTGCAAGTGATAATGAACGGAATGAATGTGTAAACCGGCTATCGACATTGTCGTTGACAACTGCACATAACGGTGTAATATTCAATCCTGACTCAAACCGTGTAAGCGGCTTAACATTATCATCACCCCGGATAATTGATGTAAAACCGCTTTCGCAATCCATTCCGGCGGCACTTACAGTACCCATTCCTGCAATGTAAACAGGTGATTTCATGAATCAGTTTGTTACCTTGCTATCAGTGATATATTGTGCGAGTGCACGCAGTGATGCAAAAACTTTACGTCCAGCATTGACATCCGGAACAGTGACACCATAATCCTTTTGAAGAATCACGAGTATTTCCAGTGTATCGATAGAGTCGAGCCCGAGTCCTCCGCCGATAAGTGGGGCGTCAGGATCAATATCTGCAGGTGTAACATCACTGAGCTTAAGCTGTGAAATAAGTTTTGTCTTGAGTTCGTCCATCAACTGATCCATGTATGTTTCCTTTTAGAAGTAGTCAGTAGTAAGTAGAAAGTAGTAAGTAGAAATACTCCTGTCTTATTTTCATAGTATCTCAAAATAATTTTCAGAACCGTTGTCCGTAAATGGAATTACATCTTTCTTTTTACATCTGAAACACTCAACGGCTTTTAGACAGAAATTGTAATCGTTCCGGGGGTTTCCTGCTGATGTAACCAGTGGATTAACTAATCTGCACGGCTGCGCTTGCGGACTGATAGGTTCTGATGACAAAAGCAGTGCAAACGCCGCGTCTTCAATAAGTGTAGAAGTGTTCAGTTTCTTCCTGTTTGCCGGATCAATCGCCCAGACTGCACAAAAAAGAACGATAGATGCTTTTTCCAGAGAAAGGAGATCCGATGCTGCCGTGAGTGCATCATATACAGGGGAACTTCCCCCGCAAAAGACCCGGTCAGGTCCTTTGAATTTATAATAAATTGCAATATCAGCGATTGTCGATGATGGCAGGGTGGCACTGAAGTAAGCCGGGCTTGGTAATGGTCCAAGGGCCGATTCCATAAAAAACATATCGGTCGTGAGTGATCCGTAAGGAATGGCAATCGAAATTCCACTACGCTCCTGTGGCAGCCCAGTGATTCCCTCAAGGGCAAGTGATGCCGCACTGAACGTAAGTTTGTCGGGGAATGCGAGTTTGCCAAAAAGCGGCAGGGGTGTACCAAGCACCTGATCCCGCCGGATCGAATCGATCGATGTTTGTGACGGATCCCAAAGTTTGTGTGATGTCGCTGAATAAATACCGCTGTTAGTTACAGCACCGCATCCATTGATGTACATTGTACTCATGGCTGCACCTCCTTAATAATCACCGCACAGTTAAGACCGCCAAATCCGGCAGACAGACAGAGTATGTGTGTTTTGTCAATAGTCTGGCTTGATGCGCAGATCTTTACTGGTTCGTCAACACCGTGTTCAGAAAAACCAATTGTAGGAGGGATCATTCTCCGTTTGATAAATTCAGTACTCAGGCAGATTTCAAGCAGTGATCCGGCACCGCTTGTGTGACCTATTGCACCTTTTAACGATAACGTCGGCGGTATATTTTCACCGAATGTACTGAAGAGTGCTTTCGCCTCCATTGCATCATTGTAGTTTGTCGCAGTACCGTGACACTTTACTGCTGCAATTTTATCCGGGGTGATGTGAGCATCGTCAAGTGCAAGGGTAATTGCTCTGTGGAGGCCATCACCGGTTCGTGATGGACCCGTGCGGTGGTTGGCATCATTGGATGTTCCTGATCCGCAGATGACAATGTCTCCCTGTGATGGTTCCTCATAGGTAAGGTGCGCAATCGCGGCTCCATCACCGAGGGTCAGACCGTTTCGTGTTTTGTCAAATGGTCGGGCAGGTTCCGGGCTAAGTGCGTTAAGTGCATTGAAACCTTTTATGACAAACTCCGAAATCGTATCATATGCGAAAATGATCACATCGGTGTATCGTCCGAGCGCAAGCTGCTCTTTTGCATAGTCAATCGCGACTGCACCTGATGCACATGCGCTTGACATAATGGTTGTATGGGCCGGATTGATTGCAAGCGCTTTGACAGCACGAATACATTGTATATCAAGGAGGGATTCGTAAATATCTTTTGATGTATCACCTCTGTAATATTGTTCCAGTGATGTCAACTCGCCTTTTGCAGCTGCAAAGATAAAGAGTAAGTGATCACCAGTAAAAGATGGTGAAAATGAAAGTGCCCTTATAGCATTTTCGAGTGTGCGCAGGGCGATATTATCAAATGATGCATGAGGAACATTAACTCCGAAACACGGGCCCGGTTTAATTGTTGTAATCCCTTTATACAGTGAATCACATGTTCGCTCCAGATTTCCTGAAGCACTGAGTATCTGGTAGTTTTTTAGAATGATTTGTTTTGTCATAATCCCTTTAATCCTGCACGCCCCCTAAATCCCCCGCAGGGGGACTTTGAAAAAATAAGTTTTATCTAATTGTACACACTCTTCAAGTCCCCCTGCGGGGGATTTAGGGGGCGTGTTGTTAGAGGCCGAGTTCTCACCGCACAAGAAATTCCCACAAGGGTCCCTGAATACCTTTAAGTCTGAGTTTTTTCATGATAGCAACTATTTCTGGTGGTGCATCATCGATCATCCAGTTGGGCATCTGCTCATGGAATGACCGCAGCAGTGTGTTGATTTTTCCTTTTGTAATTGATGGTGCGATATAGAAAAAAGGTTCCAGTAAATTTGTGCCTGTTGTGATAAGATGCTCATCAAGAGCCCTTTTGTAAAGAGCTGTGTCAGGATACAGGCGCATTCCGACAAATGGGAATATAACCGTCTTTTTGAGCTGTCTGGAATTTATAAATGATTCATTCAATGTCGTTTCGGTTTCGCCGGGACCGCCGCAGATCAGAAAATGTGCATAGTTGATATTGTGGATTCTGGCCCACTCACTTGCATTATAAATGTCGTTAAATGTAAAGTCTTTGTGATATGCAGCAAGGACTGTATCACTGAAACTATCGGTTCCGAATTCTATATGAGTCAGACCTGCTTTGGCGAGCACTGCAACCATCGATTCATCAAGATTGGACGGCTTAAGAAAACAGCTCCACTTAATTTGAGCATTACGGCTGATCAATTCTTCACAAAAGGAGTAAACATGATCTTTGCTTGTATTAAAAACAGAATCAACCATAAAAAAGTATGAATGACCCCGTTTTTTTGATTCAAGAATCTCATCAACGACATTCTTTACAGGACGGTAGCGTGGTACTCGTCCCTCAATGACCGGATAGGTGCAATAACAGCACCGGCACGGACATCCGCGCTGTGACTGAATGTTGATCACCCCGCTGCTTTCTTTATAGTATGCTTCAAACGCAGGATCGCGAAGTGCGTCGGGGATAGTTGCTGCATCGATATTTCTGCATGGATTTCGCTGTATTCCTGACCCATTTCTGTATACCAGTCCGGGTATGGTTATTAATGTATCATGTGAGATTGACTGGCTTGAAAGTAAATCCAGCAGCATCACCAGTGATACTTCACCCTCACTCATGATGCCATAATCAGCCCCGGTTAATTTGTATAGTTCTTCGGGAAAGAGCGAAAATGCACTGCCACCGATGATTACCGGTGCTTTACACACAGTTCGCACCCGTAAAGTTGTTTTTTCAAGTTCCGGGATGAAATACACCGGATTGTCGATACGGATGTCATCAATGTTACGCATGGAGAGGCAGACAAAATCAGGATTGTAGTCGCTGATCGTTGCCTCAAGCTGCTGATCACTGACCCCAAGATCAAAAAAAGCAACATCGTAGTTACTGTTCGATAACGCTGCACCAAGATGCGAAATCCCGAGTGGATAAACAGGGTAGGGGTAGACACATTTATTGATACTGACAAGAAGAACTTTTTTCAAATCGACTCAATTCCGTAAATACCAGCGTTTTTGCTAGTGAGTAGTGTGAGAACCGGTTTTTTGGTATAAAAAATGATGCCATGCCGGTGAGCTACACAACAGACTGTTTTTAAGATCAGGTTATTAAAAGTAATATTTTCGCAAGATAAAATATTAAAAAAACATGGAAAACATCGATCTGAGGTACTATTTTCTATGAACCGGATCTGAATGGCAGAGCCGTCATAAACGGATGCTATGCGTTGATCAGCCGGGGGCAGGATATTCAATAAAAGGAAAAAGCAGCATGATAGCAAGACCTCAGGTGAACCTTACAGGTGCAGATCTTACCGTTGAAGACATCGTCGCAATAGGCATTGGTGATAAAACAGTAACAATCGACAGTGATACACTCGCCCGTTGCAAGGCATCACGGGATTTTCTCGAAAATGAAGTTGCGCAAAAGCGGATTATTTACGGAGTAAATACCTCATTTGGGCCGATGTGTAATAAAATTATTAATGATAACGAGATCGAGGCGCTTCAGGTGAACCTTATCAGAAGCCATGCTGCAGGTCTTGGTGATCCATTGAAACCCTATATCGCTTTGGCAGTGATGGCTGTCAGGCTGAATACGCTTGCCAAAGGCTTTTCCGGGGTGAGAATAAGTCTTCTGGAACATATTCGTGATATGATCAATGCCGGAATTGCACCTTACATTCCTGAATGCGGCAGCGTGGGTGCGTCGGGGGATCTTATTCATCTTGCACATATGGCACTGGCAATTATCGGTGAGGGCAAGGCGTTTTACAAAAAGGAACTGCGTCCTGTCGCAGATATCTTCCGTGATACCGGTATCACCCCTTACCGCTTGTCATTTAAAGAGGGAATTGCCCTGATGAACGGAACTGCCGCAATGACTGCTATCGGGGCATTTGCGCTGTTTGGAGCAAAAAAACTGCTGCGTATCGCATGTGTCAATGCAGCTTTCGCAGTTGAAATATTCGGCGGTATCGATGATGCCTTCGATGAAGACTTGCATAGTGTAAAACCTCATCCGGGTCAGGTAAAAATTGCAGATATTATTCGCAAGTTGTATAAGGGGTCAGAGAATATTACGTTACGCAGCGAAATGCATGATCGAATCAGGAATCAGGAAACAGACGGGCTTGTTTACGAAACAAGTATCAACGTTCAGGATGTCTATTCGATACGATGCACGCCACAGATCTTAGCTCCGGTTTGTGAGGCAATTGACGCAGTGACAAAAACGATTGAGATAGAAGCGAATTCATCAAATGATAACCCTATTATTATTCCCGATAAGAAAAAGGTGATTCATGGAGGTAATTTCCACGGGCAGAGCATCGGGTATGCAATGGATATGCTTGCGATGGCAGTCTCTGAAATCTGTACATTATCGGAACGAAGACTTAATAAGCTGCTTGATAGTAATCTTAATGAGGGACTCCCGGAGCATCTGATTGCCGGGGTCACAGGGCTCACCATGGGATTTATGGGTGCGCAGTATCTTGCGACATCAACGACCGCCGAGAATCGTCAGCTGGCAAATCCGGTCAGTACATTATCAATTTCCTGTAATGCATCAAACCAGGATGTTGTCAGCATGGGAACAGTCGCCGCACGTAAAGCGTTCAAATCAGTATCAAATGCGAAGCATGTTATCACCCTTGAAGTCCTTGGACAGTTGCAGGCACTTCACTTCCGCAAATGCGAAAGCCGTATGGGTAAAGGAACATCATCAATTTACAAAGCACTAAAGAAGGATTTTCAGGTATACGATAACAGCCGCGTCTTCCATGATGACCTCGCGAAATTCAGGAAGATCCTGTTTTCAAGCCAGATGTTTGATGATCTTGAGGTGTACTGCTGATTGGTACGATTACGATCAATATTTGAAAAAGAGTGCTCTGTTTGTATGTACTAACGCTTTGATTCTTATGCTGGTATTTAATTAGGAGCATTCTAATAGTATACTGCTGCGAACTGGTAAAACGTTAGTGTTGCATTACTAACGTGAAATTGTAGTCGGATCAGGGAGCTGAATCTCACAATACCTTACTGCATAGGACAAATATTGGTATATTTATAAATGGAGGAAGATATGAACGATAGAGTTGTAATAGATCCCCTGGTTTGCCATGGGAAACCGGTTATAAAAGATACCCGAATACTTGTAAGTAATATTCTATGTGATCTGGCATCTGGTGCATCTGTAACCGATATAATTGACAATTATCCATCGTTAACAAATGAGGATATTCGGGCTGCTCTTGATTTCGGTAGTGAGCTGGCGAATTTTGAGTGCTTCACTTATGAAATAAGTAAATAATGAAATTCTTTCTTGATGAAAATTTCCCCCGAAAAGCTAATGACTTCCTTTCGGGCAAGGGACATTTAGTTTTTGATGTCAGAGGTACTTAACACGAAGGAACTCATGATAGTGGAATGCACTAATAAAAAGGTCTCTCGTAATTATTACAAGAGACCTTTTTTAAAAAATACTATCTGAATTAATCACATTTAAATTTTAATCCGCTGAATTGCCTTTGTCGGACACTTAGTCTCGCAAATACCGCAATCAGTACATTTTTTGTTGTCAATCTTAGCGAGATTTTTAACCATCTCAATTGCCTGTGACGGACAATTTTTAACACATAGACCACATCCGATGCAGCCAACTTTACAGTATCTTTTTACTGCAGGGCCTTTGTCATTTGAGTAACACTTGACAAATGGTTTTTTGTTCTTGGGAACAATCGAAATGATCTTTCTCGGACATGCCTTGACACATATACCGCAGGCAACACACTTTGATGAATCCACTTCAGCAAGTCCGCGTTCATTAATATGTATTGCGTCAAATGGACATGCCGCTTCACACGATCCATACCCAAGACATCCAAACGGACATTCTTTATCACCACCGCCAACAGCTGCTGCGGCAACGCAATCAGGAACACCGCGATGTTCAAATTTTTTCTTTGACATTTCAGAATCACCGCGGCATGCGACAAATGCAACTTTCGGTTCTGCTTCACCCATCTCTTTACCGGTGAGTGCTGCAATTTTTGCTGCGGCTGCTTTACCTGCGGGAGTACAGAGAGAAGGAGATACATCCGGATTGTTAACGACTGCTTCGGCATACTGATGACATCCGGCGAAACCGCAGGCTCCACAGTGTGCATGAGCCAGAAGCTCAGAGACTTTTTCAACCTTTGGATCTGATTTTGTAAAAAAGTACTTTGCAATTAATGCAAGAGTAACACCAAAAACAAGTGCAAGACCGGCAAGAAACACGGCTGCAGTTGTCAGTAATTTCGGAATGTTGATACTGTCTGCTCCATCAGTACTCATCGCAGACCCTACACCAACCTCAAATATTGGTGTCGTATGAGATCCGGCAAACTGCAGTACCAGTCGTGTCAATTCTATTCCTGTCTGCAGTAATGATACTGCACTATGTATGTATTCCATTATTCCTCCAATAAAATAAAAACCCAGGTCATTCTCCGATAGTTTACTTAGTGAGAAATCAGCCCGGAAAAACCTGAGAATGCAAGTGCAACCATGCCGGTAATGATAAATGCAAGCGGCAATCCTTTGAATATTTTGGGTACATTTGCAACTTCCATACGTTCACGTAAGCTTGCCATAACGATCAGGGCTATTGCAAAACCGATACCGCTACCAAGAGCAAGTGCTAGACTTTCGAGAAAACTGTGTTTTTCGTCAACGTTAATAATCGGTACAGCCAGAATGATACAGTTAGTCGAAATCAGTGCAAGATACACACCAAGCTTATGGAACAGTGCCGGTGCAATTTTTTTCATGATTGTATCACTTGCCTGAACGAGACCTGCAACAACCCCGATGAATACAACAATCTTAAGGAACTGCAGATGTAAAGGAATCATCAGGTAGTTGAAAATGATCCAGCTTGCCGCAGCACTGATCATCATGACGGCCGTAAAGGTAATGCTCATACCCACAGCAGTTTCAGTTTTCTTTGAAACACCAAAGAAAATGCAGAGACCAAGGAATCGTGTAAATACAAAGTTATTAATCAGTGAACTTGCGATCACTATTTCAAATAATTTTAAAAATTCATGACTCATCGTTTATACTCCTTAACTTATGCAGCTTTTTTCGAAAATTTTTGATCGAGATAATTAAACAGTGCCATCAGTAAACCTGCTGTAATAAATCCACCGGCAGGGAGAATCATGATCAGCAGCGGTTTTGCACCGAATAATACCGGGTAGTCAAGAATTGTTCCTTTGCCAAGTAACTCCCGAACCGCACTGATCGCAATCATCGCCAGTAGAAATCCGGCCCCGCGCCCGAGCCCATCAAAGGTTGACTTAATAACACCATTCTTACTTGCAAACGATTCCGCGGCAGCAAGTATTGATGCAAATGCGACTATTAACTGGATATACAAGCCAAGTGTCGCATACACACCCGGTGCAAATGCGGCACATAACATATCGGTAACGGTTACCCAGCCGGAGATAATCAGCATAAAAATCGGGAGACGGATTCTTGGATGAATCGCCGAACGCATTGACGATACGGTCATGTTTACCATCGTCTGTACAAATAACACGGCAATACCCATCATGAAACCATCCCTGACCGTTGATGTCACTGCAATCGCCGGACACAAGCTTATTGCCTGACGGAAAATGGTGTTTTCCTGAATAATACCTCTCAAAAACAGTTCTGTATTTTTTAAATCGCTGCTCATTATTTACCTGCCTGATTCTGCAATACTTTGCTTAATTCACTGAGACCATCACGCTGGCCATTGACAACTGCACGGCTTGAAATTGTTGCACCGCTTACCGCCTGAATCTTGTCGGTACCTTCTGATTTGACAATTTCCATATTGGCAAGTCCTTTGCCAAAAAAACGTTTCTGGAAATCGGGAGTCGTAACAACATCACCAAGTCCCGGCGTTTCCGCATGGCTGAGTACGTTAATATTGGTGATCTTTTGCTCCGTGTCAACTGCGAGCATCGTATGAATAAAACTTGAATATCCTTTACCAAACGATTCTACAACATACCCGAGCAGTGTTCCATCCTTACTGAATACTTTATATATCTCTGCAGGATGATCCGCAGCAGTCCACTTTGATAACAGCTCAACTTTATCAGCTCCGTTAATCATTTTCATCAACACGGACATTTTTTTTGAATTCGCATTTTTTGCAATAATCGGTATCGTCTTTGCATAAACAGCAACAATCAGCAAACCACCGATTATGTAAATAAGCATGAGCTTCCAGGTAATAGTGAAAATCTCTTTTGAATTCATATTTTCATTCATGATTTTTTCCCTTTCACTTTCACTGCTCCAAAAACAGCAGGTTTGAATGAACGGTCGATCATCGGCGCGAAACAGTTCATGATAAGTATCGAGAACATGACTCCTTCAGGGTAGCCGCCCTTGAGACGAATTAACATTGTGAGAAAACCGCAGCCGATACCGAAAACGATCTTTCCCTTGGATGTCATCGGGGAGGTAACATAGTCTGTTGCCATGAAAAATGCTCCGAGCATCATTCCTCCGCTTAACAGATGAAGCAGCGGATCACCGGCAAAGAATGCTCCGCCATGTACTTTTGCACCAAAGATCCATGCCATGAGTGCAGCAGTGCCAAGAAATGCAACCGGTGTATGCCAGGTAATTATCTTTTTAGCAAGAAGAAACAAGCCGCCAATCAGTAATAAAATGATAGCAGTTTCACCAATACAACCGCTTCTGTTACCAATCAGTAAACTTCCATATAAATTTGCCTTATCACCGAACGCTTCAATAAGTTTATCGTAACCTTCAAGCTTAAGTAACCCGAGCGGTGTAGCCTGAGATACTGCATCGATTGCACCTTTTGTAATCAGGTCATTGACTGGTGCAGTCCATGTTGTAAGAATTTTCGGAAATGATACAAGCAGGAATGCACGGGCGAGCAGTGCCGGATTGAAAAGATTAAATCCAAGTCCTCCAAAGAGCTGTTTTGTCAGGACAATCGCGACAAGCGTTCCTACAAGTGGTATGTAAAAAGGAACTGTTGGAGGAAGGTTCATCGCCAGAAGCAATCCGGTCAAAAACGCACTTCCATCATTGATGGTTACTGTTCTTTTTGTCATTTTTTGATAACAATACTCAAACAGTACTGCACTTGAGATACACAGGAAGAGTACAAATATTCCGGGTAGACCAAAATAAAAAGCACCTAATAGCGCGGCA
Source organism: Fibrobacterota bacterium (assembly GCA_023459055.1). Classification (GTDB taxonomy): domain Bacteria; phylum Fibrobacterota; class Chitinivibrionia; order Chitinivibrionales; family Chitinispirillaceae; genus JAAZBG01. The sequence continues at coordinate 220,183 of JAEWVR010000018.1, read as the reverse complement.
GGCGCAAGGGCGATATTGACAGTCCACATAATCCCGGCAGTAGATTCTTTACTTTTAATATGCGGACTGACAGAGAGGTATGCTGAACCTGGAACAGCCATAACTGAAGGCTGCTCTGAAGGTTTCACTGATTCTGTAGTTGTCGACATGTTATATTACAATCCTTTCAATAATTTACAAAGAAGAGTTATCCTTTTAATACCATCTTGGTGGCCTTGATAAACTGCACTATCGGGCGCCTTGACGGACATATAAAGGTGCAGGATCCGCATTCGAAACAGGTATCGATGTTGTATTCTTTAGCAGTTTCATATTGACGCTGTTCGGCGAGCAGACTAAGCATGAATGGCTGCAATCCCATGGGGCATGCTTTGACACAACGTCCACACCGGATGCAATTGAGATACTCTTCACCGCCACCGGCAATTCCTTCAGGTAATGCAATTATACCGGATGTTCCCTTTATTACCGGCAGATCTGTGGTGTGCATCGCAAACCCCATCATCGGGCCTCCGCTGATAATCTTGGCTGCTTTACCTTTAATACCACCGCATGCAGCGATAAGTTCTGCAACATTGGAACCAATCGGAGCTCTGAAGTTCTTCGGTGCTGTAATCGATTCACCGGTTACCGATACAATACGTTCAATAAGTGGACGGCCAAGCTTTACTGCTTCGTAAATTGCAAACATTGTGCCCACGTTCTGAACAACAACACCAACATCCATTGGAAGCCCACCAGGCGGAACCTCGCGGTTGAGTGTTGATTTAATAAGAACTTTTTCTGCACCCTGAGGATATCTGACATGGAACGATTGAATCGTAATGTCGCTCTGACCTTTAGTTAATTCTATAAATTGATTTACAGCCTCGGGTTTGTTGGATTCAATACCGATAACTGCTTTGTTTATGTCAAGAACTTTAAGAAGTATCCGTATCCCTTCAAGAATCTCTTTTGCATGTTCAAGCATAATACGGTAATCTGCTGTGAGATATGGTTCGCACTCAACACCATTGATTACTAGTGTGTCAATTTTCTTGTTGGCAGGAGGATTTATCTTAACATGAGTCGGGAATGTTGCGCCACCCATACCGACGATTCCGGCATTAGTGATCTTTTCAATAATTTCTGCCTTGGAAAGCGACTGCCAGTTACTGCACGCATTGCATTCCACCCACGCATCGGTACCATCGTTTTCAATAAGAGCTGCTGCAGCTTTTCTACCTGTTGCAAGGAGTGCCTCGGTAATTTTGACAACTTTTCCACTTACCGGAGAATGAACCTTTGCTGAAACCATTCCCCCGGCTTCGCCGATAAGCTGCCCTTTCTTTACTATCGCGCCTTCCTCAACAATAAGCTTTGCCGGAGCACCGATGTGCTGTTGCATAGGGACAAGTACTGTTTTGGGAACAAACCTCTCAATCGGCATGTTCTGCGAAAGAGACTCGTCATTATGAGGATGAACGCCGCCTTTAAATGAGAAACTGGACATGTTGAAAATCTCCGTTAAACTACAATGATTAATTATCCAGATGCTATATAGCCTGAATCAGGCATAAAATATTACAACAAGCCCGGACTAATGTTGAATGTCAAGGTCTGATATGTAAAAACATAAACATGCAACAGTACTTTTATGTAAAGATATCTGTTTGTTGATCACATCCGCTGCTTTAAACATAATCATAAGCAGATAAGGCCTGTGATCCGTCTGTCAGAAGAGGATCCCGTGCAAAGGATCAAGATTAACAGATAATTATAACTAGCAGATGGTTCTTTAAAATACTTGACAACATGATATTACGGCCCTTGTAACAATTATCATACTGTCACCATGAACATACTGCACAGAGCAATTATGATCATGGCACAAAAGTATTATTCTGTCTTGCATCCGCATTCAATTGAAATTGAATGAAGTTTTAACGCTTCATCGTTATCTTTCGTCTCAGAAAAAACTTTCTGAAACTCTTCACAGCTGTTAAAGTGGTATTTCTGAAGACAGCTCTGTTTACTTTGACAGCCAAATGCGAATACAAGTGCAACACAGGTTACGATCAAACCTAATTTCATTGTGGCTCCTTTTCTATTTGTAAAGAAGTGGTTTGAAGTATTGATAATTCACGGAAATTCGTAGGAGAAACTCCGTTTTTACATTGAACAATATTAATGTCGTTAACCATTTTTACCGCGCCTTCAGGGAAGAATTTACTTAAGTCAGAGGTGTCAAATGCGGTATACAGCTTGCCTCCCGATTCAATACCTTTTTCTGTAAGGCGCATAATCCAGGTTGAATCAGGCGTTGGATTTGCGTAGCAGGTATCATACCCAGCAAAAACCTGTTGAAGAATCTTGTTGTCGAGTGTGAGCAGTGATGCATTGTCTTTGTTTGATGCAAATGCTCTCAGGTATGATGTGTATGCGCGGGTGAACACTGCTGTGTCGACGCTATCCTGCGGGAATTTATAGGTGATTACACGCCACACTATTCCGTTATCTTTAATTTCAATTCTATCAAAAACTGCCGGATTGATACTATCGGCAGCGTTATCGCTTACCCAGAATCCTGCAATTAATTTCCCAATGGAATCTTTCTGCTGTTCACTAAACGGATTTAATTTTTTGTTGTTCTCAACACCGGCTTTATACTTCGCGTAATCATTAATATCTGCTTTTTTACTGAGATTATTGATCACAAACGCAACAATAACCATCATTACGACACCAAGTGCTGCTTTCATATAGCTTGAACTACTGCGAGCCATAGTTTCCTCCTGGAAGATTTTGTACCATACCCGGACACTGCTTTTACTTAGTAAACCGTTTAAAATGCAGGTATGTTACACGAATCCGGAATTTAGCTCAAAACTTCTTCTCAAATATGTTTAAAATAATTAAAAATCACTACTCGAAGCTATCAGTATTATTATAAAAAACAGGAGAATTTATTGTAATTGGATGGGAAATAAAAAAGACATTGTACAGTCTTGTAGTAAAATGAATTGAAATAAGTTATGCAAATCATGCAGTATCACAAACCCGTACTGAAGTATGAATGAATCAAATAGCAGATAGTGAAAATAGCGACAATACGTTACGAATCCAGATCCGGGCTCTTTACCTGAAGCGTCAACTTATCATCAGTACGTTTTGCTGTATAGACAATGATCTTACGTCCGGGACGAAGAATCGTTTTACCGGTGATCTTATTCATTGAGCACAGTTTTTTAACAGATGTACGATATTTCATTGCGATGTGGCCAAGAGTCTCACCTTTTCGAATGGTGTGCCACTTTGTCTTTGCCAATTCAATAAGATACTCGAAGTTTGCTTTTGTTAAAACAAGAGTATCGCTTTTAATTGTGGAATTCTGGAAGTCAATGATATAGTTCGGATCGAAGGGCTGACCATAGAAACGCATCTCAAAATGTAAATGACTGCCGGTTGAACGCCCGGTATTTCCTCCAAGGCCGATAACATCACCGGACTTTACTTTTGCATGAGGAACCAAATGTGTCTTGGATAAATGAGCATAAATTGTTTCAAGGCCGTTCGCGTGACGAATCACGACGACAAGGCCATAACCTCTCCGGTCATATTCACGCACCCGAACAACGCCATCAAAGGCTGCGCGAACAGTATCACCCTTTTGAAGTTTAATATCAACCCCGTTATGCCACATTGCACCGCGCTGGCCAAAATCAGAGGTAATGTAGTTTTCAAAGGGGTGCACATAAAATTTACTGAGTGCGCAATCAATTAAAGGTATTTTCGCAGTGTCATTCCAATCCTTTGGTTCAAAGCAACCGGAATTGATTCTTGATGTACTCCAGGCGAATGTTGTATCGTAATTGTCAAGATCCTGTCTGAAAAGCGCATTGAGATCCTGTTGAAATTCGTTTTCCCGGGTTTCTGTTGCTACTGATGAGGTATCTTCTGAGGATTGAGAGTAAAGGTTCTGAGGTGCGTAAGGATCGGAGTTGGTGTTTAATGATTCAAGGGTATTCTGTGACGCCTGCAGTTGCGATGCTGCTGCTGCCCATATACAAATCAACCATACTTTTGACCTTATCGATTTAATCATTACTTAATTCTCCGTAAATTAACATCTTTTGCATCGACTGCATACATATTTATATGGTAGTATCATCATTTTAAAAAAATAAACAAGAAATTCGATTTCTGCAGATTTTTATTTTGACAGCTGGTATGTAAGACTGATAAGTTCATGATAATAAGGAAATTAAAAATAACACAAAAGTGTATTATTTTATATGCACAAAATCAACTAGACTTACAAGATGTTTAAAATGGTGGGCGTGATGCATTACTTCCAATGTCGCGTAATGCACTGAAAAATCATATGTTAAGGCTGATGATCTCAGCCTTAACATACTACTTGTATTATCAGGCAGTAACCTGTTCTGCAGCAAGTGAATCGCGGAGGACAATTTCTGGTGCAGTTGATTGACTGATCACAAATTCTTTACGATCGCCGTATTCTGCCCGTTTGCCATCATTCCAGTTCTTTACAGGACGATAGTACCCCACAATACGGGAGTATACTTCCGTTTCCTGACCGCATTTTTCACATGCGAATTGTTCACCCTTAATATACCCATGACTGTGACAGACAGAGAATGTCGGTGAAAGGGTAAAATATGGTATGTGGTAGTTTTCCGCAATACTCTTTACAAGTGATGCACATGTTTGTGGGTTGTCGATGCTTTCTCCAATGAACGCGTGAAAAACCGTTCCGCCCGTGTACATCCGCTGAAGTTCTTCCTGCATGTCAAGTGCACTGAAAATATCGTCCGTTGCATTAACAGGTAACTGTGTTGAGTTTGTGTAATAAGGACTATCACCACCCGGCATAATCATACGCGGAAACTTGCCATGATCGATGCGGGCGAGTCTGTGTGATGTGCCTTCACCGGGTGTTGCTTCCAGATTGTAAAGATGACCGGTTTCCTCCTGAAATTTGACCAAGCGTTCTCTCATGTGTTGCAGTACCTCTTTTGCGAATTCACGTGCTTCAGGATTGGTAAGGTCTTTACCAATAAAGTTTAGTGCAGCCTCATTCATGCCAATTAGGCCGATTGTTGAGAAGTGATTGTTCCAGTGACGCAAATAACGCTTGGTGTAAGGAAAAAGGCCTTCTTCTGTCAATCTGCTGATTACAGTACGTTTGGTTTCGAGGGATTCCTTTGCGAGATCCATATAATGGTTAAGGTTTGCAAAAAACTCCTCTTTACTTGATGAAAGGTACCCGATTCTTGGAAGGTTGATTGTGACAACACCAAGTGATCCGGTGAATTCATCTGAGCCAAACAAACCACCACCTCGATTACGAAGTTCGCGCTTGTCGAGCTGTAATCTGCAACACATCGAGCGGACATCGCCGGGTTTCAGTGATGAATTAACAAAATTCTGGAAGTAGGGTGTACCGTATTTTCCGGTGATCTGGAACAACAGTTCCGCATTCTGGCTGGTCCAGTCAAAATTAGATGTAATATTATACGTTGGAATAGGGTATGCAAATCCACGTCCTTCATGATCGCCCTCAATAAAGATCTCGAGGAATGCCTTGTTAATGAGATCCATCTCTTTTTGACAGTCTGCATAGGTAAATTCCTGCATTTCTCCGCCAACAATTGCAGGCTGTTCAGCAAGGTCTTCAGGTACAACCCAATCGAAGGTGACATTTGTAAATGGTGCCTGTGATCCCCAGCGTGATGGTGTATTGACACCAAAGACAAATGACTGGATACACTGCTTCACCTCTTTAAATGACAGGTTCTCAACCTTTACAAATGGAGCAAGGTAGGTGTCAAATGATGAAAACGCCTGTGCTCCGGCCCATTCGTTCTGAAGTACCCCAAGGAAGTTCACCATCTGCTGAATAAGTGTTGAGAGGTGTTTTGCAGGTCCGGAAGAGATCTTGTTGGGAACACCACCGAGGCCTTCAGTAATAAGCTGACGAAGTGACCATCCTGCACAGTACCCTGAAAACATGGAGAGATCATGAAGATGAAAATCACCATTGCGATGTGCTTCAGCAACAGAGGGGCTATAGATATTTTCGAGCCAGTAATTTGCAGTAATTGCGCCACTGTTATGAAGTATCAGTCCGCCGAGGGAATAGCCGACATTGGCATTTTCCTTGACACGCCAGTCCTCTTTACGAAGATAACCATCCATGGTCCGGTTGATATTTACAAGAAGACTGCCTGCTTCACGGTTGCGGCGATGCTGCTCGCGGTAGAGAATATAGGTCTTCGCGATTTTTGTCAAACCGGCGTCCATTAGAACTTTTTCGACAAGGTCCTGAATTTCCTCTACTGCCGGGATTGATTTCGGGTGGAACCGTTCATTAATTACACTTTCAACCCTTTTCGCAAGTTCCAGTGCATTGCCAAAGTCGTGCATTCCACATGACTGAGCTGCCTTAAAGATAGCATTAGTGATTTTATAGTTGTCATAACTTGCAAGTGCACCATTACGTTTGCGAATCGTAGAAATCATAGAATAAGCCCTCATGTGTTTAAGTTGCCAGCTATGCATTCAGAAAAACCCGAACTATGCAGGTTCTTTTGGATGCTTTTCCCTTTGAAAATCAAAATGTTGTTCAAATTGTACCTACACAAAATATGGTGTGCGAAAAATAGAGTCAATACCAATAGTAGTGTTATTAAAAGAAAGTTTAATGTCAAGGGGGGAGTGCATTTTTTAGAAGAATTCAGAAGCCAGAATCCAGAATAGATTTTACTATGGGATTCAGGCTACTGGCTACTGGCTGCGCGTCACTCGTCACTCGTCACTCGTCACTTCCCCCCCGTTTCCTTCCAGAAAACAGTTTCTGTCACCCGATACAAAACCTTATACGTGTCAGTAGTTTGTATGTTGTATACTATATATAAATAGAGGGGCTCCGGGATGCGGAGATTTTTGTCATATCATTGAAAATATCGATTATATTAGAGCAATGATACATGTCCGCATTAACTTTAAGTTGTAAGAGAAAAAATGCTGAATGTATTTGATTATACCGATTACAGAATTCTGCTTGCGGATCTGTATCAGCAGCGTAAGAGTGACTGGGCTGCTTTTTCATACAGATATATATGTAATAGGGTCGGGATCGCGTCAGCCGGTTTCTTTACGAACATTCTTAATGGCAAACGCAATATCTCCGATGAGTTGATCTTTAAGTTTGCTGAGCTGTTTGGGTTCAGCAGGGTTGAGACCGAGTACTTTGAATGTATGGTTCATTATGATCAGAGTAAGGAACCGGACAGAAGAAAGTACTATCACGATAAAATGGTTGCAATGCGAAAGACGTCAATTTACGAATTGACTGCTGAGCAGAATGAATATTTTTCAAACTGGTATAACGTAGCGATACGTGAACTGATTAATTTCTATCCGTTTAATGGGGACTACGAGGTACTCGCGAAAATGCTTGCACCATCAATTACGGCAACTCAGGCACAGAGTGCAATAGAGCTTCTGCTCAAGCTTAATCTTATTCGTAAAGATGGTGGTATGTATGTCGTCACTGATAAGACCGTGCGTACCAGTAATCAGACATCATTAAGTGCGATTCATCATTACCAGCGTGCGGCTATGACACTTGCGCAAACAGCTATAGAGCGATTTGATCGTGCCGACAGAAATATCTCTACGTTGACACTTAATATCTCCACTGCACAATTTAAAGCGATATCCGAAAAACTGACAGAGTTTCAACTTGCAGCGCTTGAGATGGCAAAAGGTGATCCTGAGCCAAGTGAGCGTGTATATCAGTTTAACTTTCAGATTTTTCCGCTGACTAAATGCTACAAGGGTGAGATGTAAATCGTGGGTAGATTTAAACTGATACCACTTTTTCTACTAACTGCATTACTTGCAGTGATGATAACTTCCTGTGGCCCAACTCAGGTTGCTGGCGGTGGTACACTTACAGTTGGTACACTTGTTGATGAATTTGATAACGCAGTCGCTGGAGCGACTATTTCATTATATAAGGCAGATGATAATACTGTTATCAGGACGGTTATGACTGATGATAGTGGCTGCTTTGAATTCGATTCATTACCTGCAAAGGTCAACTATTCGTTTGTCGGAGTTACTGCTGATGGTTTAAAGAAAGTATTCAGAGGGCCATTTGCCCGCGAGTATTTTGATAGTTTGACGGACCTGAAAAAGGATACTGTATACCCGCCGGGAGCAATTCAGGGGTGCGTTACCTATCCGCTTGTTTATGATCTCAAGTCTGATGTGACCATTTACATTCCGGGAACATCATTTAATGCGATCGTAAACCAGTCAACATCAGCATTTACCATGACCTCCGTACCGAAAGGCGTTTACACGTTGCGTTTTACAGGTGCAAAACTCTCTCTGACAAGCAATAATATACAGGTTGAGTCGGGTAAAACAACGACGATAAGTGATTGTTTCGTTCTTGAAAATGATACAGTTGACATACCGCCATCACCGGTCGTTGATACTATTCTCCTGCTTGATCCTGTCACAGGAATCGTGCAGGTACAATGGAATCACGTTGATGTCGCAGATCGTAAAGGGTATGAGGTCTACCGGTACGATTCGCAGAGTACTGTTCCTGAATTAGTCGGCAGCACTAATGATAATTATTTCGACGATACCGTGTACCCGGGTGGATCATCAGATACGCTTTCACGTCATTATTACTATCAGGTAAAGACCGTTGATATGTTGAATAATAAAAGTACCAACTCTTCTATATTGTCAATTAAACTCTACCCGCCATCATTTTATAGAACAAGTGTATATTTAAGTTTCAAAAACAGACGCGGTAATGATACCATTACCAATGCTGATACCGTTGTTGCAGTGGTGAGTTATTGTAATGGAAAGCTTGCACCGCAAGCCGTTCGATGGAGTGAGGGCAGTTTGGACAACGTTATATCACTTAAGGATGTACATCCATTAATGAGTCAGGATTCGTCCTGGTCCGGCACTGATACTTTATTGTATAGTTGGAGTTCACCGGGTAAAAAGCTGCTATTTGTCGAGGTTAATGATGGTGAAGGTCCAGGGAACTGGTATACGGATACAGTTTTAATAGATGTTCTTGATGACAAACTCCTGAATCCACATGATGTATGGAAACCGATGGTGGATTCGCTTTCTGAAGGTAAAATGTTTTCTTCCGCAGTTGTTGTTGATACTGTGCTGTATGTTATTGGTGGACAGAAATTTGTTTATAATAGTGTAAGCAAAGTGAATAGGTCTGTCGCTTTGAAAACCGTAGAGCGGTTTAACATTAAAACCGGATTAAAGATGACTAACGGAGTAGATCTGCCTGTTGTGAATAGTTATCATAGTGCAGCAGTTGTGGATAAAACAATATTTGTCTTTGGCGGATCTAACATACTATCTGCTTATTCATCAATTTATTACCTTAAACCGGATGATACCAAGTGGACCAGATGTTCTGATTCTTTACCGTTTGGATTGATCGGTATGGCGTGTGCAGTTTATGATTCGAAAATTTATCTGTTTGGAGGATCGGATCCTGCATCTGCAGATGAAGCAAAGATTGCTCTTAATGATATCTATATGTTCGATACTAAAACGTTAAAAATTGCGAAGGCTGGACAGATGCAAAAGTGCCGCACAAATCATCAGGCGGTGACTGTAGGTCAGAAAATTTGGGTACTTGGTGGTGTTGATGAATTGCAGACGTCACATACTGATATAGAAATTTTTGATCCTGTCAGTATGATATCAACGAATGGTCCTGTTATGTCTGAGACCCGAAACACGTTTAGTGCCTGTGCTGTTGGCGATAGTATCTATATATTTGGCGGGAAAAATTCCATGAGCGGGAATGTTTTTGGTTACGATAATGTAAAAGTGCTTAATTGCAGGAAGACTGTTGACGGATGGATAGATGTTGCACCGGTTGGTTATTCGATAAGCGGGGATGCAACAGTTAGTCACAACAGGATAATTTATTCTGCAGGCGGCAGCAGTACTGTATCAGGTGTTTCAGAAGTTGCTTATAAACGTGTGATGGTATACTATCCATAAAAAGCAGGAGTTTTGTGAGAATGTGTATGATGAATAAAAATGCATTTGTGAAGATCAGGGCACTTATTGTGCTTATACTGATCAGCGCAAGCTATGCATTTACAGCATGCACAATTGATGAAAACGCCTATCTGTTTAACCATCGGACGTTTAAAACCGGATCATGGAAAGTTGCATCACAGACAATGGCCTTTTTTATTCCTGATGCACTGTGTAATAATAAGCCATATCGTTATCTGACAAGTGGAACAGTTGATTCGTCAGCTGCCGCGGTAATTGACAAGTTGGGGAGTGTGTCGATTACCGTTGCCCGGATTCAGGACGCATATCCTTTCCCGTCAGAATTCAGTGTTGACCCTCCTACCGCAACTTCGATTACTATCAATAGGGATATGCCGGCTGCATTAGTGGCACTTAATACTCTGCTTGATACTGTGGCGTTTGCAGTCAAGGTGAGTGATTCAGCAATCAGTTTGCAGCGATTACTTCGTGATGGATCTGTGGTATCCAGAGCTTCTTTTGTAATTGACGGTTCAAAAACGATTACCGGACTTTTCGCGAATGATAGCGGTACTGCAGGATTTTTTGTAACAGGCAGCAGCGGGTTGCTGCGATTTGTTAATCTCTCCACTGCGATCCCTGAGGTTACATCACATGATATCAATATCGCCGATACAATTGTTTTTGCAAATAGTGTCTATGCAGTTTCCCGTGGAGGTCGTATTTATAGCAGGAGTATTAACGGGAACTTTACATCAGATATACAGTTGAATACACAGGTTACCTACGCTGATGCCCAGACTATTTGCGGTGCGACTGCTGTCGCATTTTTGACTGATACCGGATGGGTGCGAAACGCCTATTCATCACCAGCGGTATCCATTGCGCGTGTTTCTGAATTGTCAAATGGTCTTGTGCTGCAGTATTGTCAGGCAGGGTCCTGGATTTCCACGTATACTACGATCAAGGATTCACCGACTACAATCGTAGCGACATCACCGGTAATAGCAAAAGTAAATAATAAGCGGGAAGTAACGTATTCATTTACTTCTACAGACTCTATCATTGTGGTGATGAATGATCCTGAACATAATAATCAGCTGCCTCAGTTTATGGTTGATGGCCAGTCTGTGTATAAACGAGTCGGATTAAGTTTTACGGGCCGTGGTGCAGATATTTTGTGTGAAACCGGGGTCGCAAAAATCAATTCTGATACAGTAAAGGTCGTAATGAGACCCGATTCTGTTTTTTATGAATCAAACTACCTTGTTGGTGTCTATAACACTCTATTGAATTTCCCAACCTGGCTTGATAAAAATAGTTATCGAATTGGTATTCCGTGGGGTAGTTTATCTGGGTATCAACTTATAATAGGATCGGATACTCTATTCAAAGTAAAGGGTCCTACACGGGTAAAAGGTATGAATCAGAATAATCCGGTATTTGCAATAGACGGAAATCTGATTTCCTGCTCGTTTAAAGGTTTGCAGCATCCACCAGTAGAGATTTCAGTATGGAGTCTTGATGGTAAACGTATCTGTTATGAAAAAATTAATCCTGGTGTACAGCAGATAAAGCTTCAAATTCCACCCTATAACAGAGTCGTGATTGCGCGAATCCGTTTCAGTGATGGATATGTTTATTCCAGATCAATTGTGTCATCATCGTACTGAATAATTTTTAAACTAAGAAAATTTAAAAATATCTTGAATGTTTTATGAAATTAGTATATATTAATATTCGAATATGTATGTGGAGGTTTTAATGAATGCATCACATAGGAAAAAAGCTGAAATTCTTAAAGCGCTCGGGCATCCCATCCGGTTTTGCATTGTTGAGGGGTTGATTGCAGGGGAGCAGAATGTTGCAACGATGGTCAATTGTACCGGTGTTCCTCAACCGACCGTATCGCAGCATTTAAATATTCTCAAAGCTGCCGGAATTATTGAGGGTGTTCGTGATGGCACACAGATTCTTTATTCGGTTGTGAATAAGGATGCACAGCTGATTGTAAAAGCATTGAAATAATTTTTTTAAATAATATATATGCAAATGCGAATATATGCATATAAATATAATAAAGGAGGGATGTATGGTAAAATTAATTATTGGTGTGGTACTCGGGGCTGTTGCCGGTTTTGCCTATTATAAATTTATCGGATGTTCATCGGGTGCTTGTCCTTTGACAAGTAATCCGGTAATAAGTACAATCTATGGTGCCGTTATGGGAGCATTGCTCTCAGGTGTTTTTCATAATTCATAATACAAGGAGTTACACATGAATGTCGTCGTAAGAAGTGAGTATTGTCCTCAGAATCATCCCTGTACTGCAATCAGAGTGTGTCCGGTCGGGGCAATGACACAAAAGGGGTATGCTGCACCGGTAATTGATAAAGAGAAGTGTATCAAGTGTGGAAAATGTGTTCGCCATTGTGGTATGGGCGCTATAACAGAAGAATAATAAAAGGAGATAATTATGCGTTTTGTAAAAGTAGCAGGGGTGATATCGGTCATGTTGATTATGGGCAGTAATGTTTTCGCTAAAGCAGATAGTGCTAACGTGGTGCAGGGTGAAAAACAAACTGTTAAAGAGAATTCACTGCTGTTTTTTATGAATCCAAATGGTCGTCCATGCCAGATACAGGATGAAATACTGCAATCGGCAAAGGCTACAATAGATTCGCTTGTAAATGTGCAGTACATTAAGACAACAATTTCGCAGGATCAGGCGAAATTCTACAAATATGGAATCCGCTCAATTCCGTTGCTGATCGTTATTGATAAATCAGGAAAAGAAATAAAAAGATTCACTCCGGGTATACATGAACAGGAGCAGTTGATAGCTGACCTGAAAAAGTTGTAAATTTATTATTTGTTAAAAGATTTATGAACCGGCTACGATGACGATAACTTCATCGACTGTAGTGGGGTTGCATTTACTGATACGCAATGCAGATAAATATATTATGAGGAATGAACCATGTTTGAAAACTTAAATATAGCACTTGTTTTTGCGGCAGGGTTTGCCAGTGTTTTATCGCCATGTGTGTTACCGGTTTTACCTATTATAGTTACAGGTAACAGTAATGACCACAAATGGCGGCCACTATTGATTGTCAGTGGTCTAGCGGTAACTTTTATTCTCATGGGTGTGTTGTCATCGCTTTTCGGTGCAGCAGTGGCATCATCAATGCGACACATAGAAAAAATCGCCGCAGTTATCATTGCACTGTTTGGTGTGATGTTGATTCTGAATGTAAATGTGTTCAAACATCTCTCCTTTTTATCATCATTTGCACAGAGATCAAAGGGCCGGTTCGGAGGTTTTTTTCTCGGTTTTACTTTAGGAATAATCTGGATTCCCTGTGTTGGTCCGATGTTGTCAAGTGTTCTTGCAATCGTCGCAACGCAGGGAAAAATTATTACAGGAGTACTACTGTTATTAGTGTATTCGATTGGTTTTGCAATTCCAATGCTTATTGCAGGGTATGCATCTCAGATTTTTCGAAACAGGTTTAAACGTCTGGGCAAGTATCCATTCGTGATTAACCTTGTGAGCGGAATAATTCTTCTCGCACTGGGCATAGCAATCTTCTTTAAAGGTATTGTTGCATTTAATTTTTAATTATTTATAACGATATGTTTTTCATGACCATGAGTATTACGATATTTATTTACAAATTAACAATTAAAAGAAAAGGATAAAACATGAAAAAGGAGTTCTCGCCAATGGCATTTCTTGGCGCAATCGGAGCCGGAGGTATTGCGGTCGCTCCATTTGCGTTTCTTCAGTATGTAGTTTACAATGGCAAGGGTCTTGTCAAGTATGCATCATTACACAGCGGAGATCTTGCAATTCAAACAAAAATCTTCTATGGAATTCTTGAATCGATTATGCTTGGTTTTGCATCACTTCATATACTTTTGTCAATACTTTTATTCAGTCGTTTTGTAAGGTGGGTTAAGCGGGGATTCCATGATATCCTTGTGCAGGATCCGATTCAAAACAGTGCACTGCTCCTGCCCTTTGTATCATTGTTTATGACAATGAATGTGTTCATTGGTGTAATCCGTTATTTTGTACCATCATTAGCCGATAATCTTCAGTTATTTATGGGACCGGCACTCGGTACCTGGATTGTGCTTCTTATCGTTTTGCTTCTTTATCAGGTACGCTTAATGAGAAAATCATTTGTTAAGAGTTTTGATACATCAAAAATACACTTCGGTTTTTTAATGCAACCATTTGCACTCGCGATGGCTACAGTTACCGGAACCGGGATTGCTGCATTAAGTAACAATTTAACAATTGCACATACTGCGGCATTTTTTAGTATTGTTTCAGGCTCTCTGTCGTTATTCTTACTCGTGTTAAAAACCGGTGTCATCTTTTTCAACCATTACAAATCTAATGGTTTACCGGAGAAGCAGAATATGCCTGCGATATTAAGTGTTATACCTGTACTTACGCTATTGGCAATAAGCGGTTTTAGAATCGGACATTATCTTGAACATGCTTTCGGGATGCATATGCAGAGTTTTATATTCTTTGTAGTTGTCAGCGCATTTGCTGTACAGACCTGGTATCTTCTTTTTGGCATGTCTATATTGAAAGATTATTTACGAAAGGATTTTGTTAAGAACGAATTTTATTTTTCACAGTGGGGTCTCGTCTGTCCATTTGTGGCGTATGGTGTACTGGGTTCGTTCATGTATAACGTGTTTGTACCTAGTCCGATTCTTATGGTCATTATCCTTGGTACGCTGATAGTCGCGATTGGAATACACCTAACAATATTGAAACGTCACACAGAGCAATGTTTTATTGGTACGTCTTCAGTTGCTCCGGTTACTGTAGCAGCATAGCAATTGAATGAAAGGAGAATGTACTATGGATCTTATCATATATGTTGTAGTCGCAGTTATTATCGTTGGTTTGATATTGTTTTTTAGCAGAAGAGCAGTAAAAGGGATAACTTTGGTTTCTGTACAAAGTGTGAGTGATTTATTGAATGAATCAGAACTGCTTATTCTGGACGTACGATCAGTGGAGGAGTATGCGGCTGGTCATTTAAAAAAATCGAAAAATATTCCGGTTCAATCACTATCACTCAAGATCGCATCATTACTTGACTGGAAAAATAAAAAGGTTCTTGTCTATTGTCATAGCGGTGGCCGGAGTATGGCGGCAAGTCAGATGCTGAAAAAATCAGGCTTTACAAAAATATATAATATGACAGGCGGTGTAAGTGCGTGGGTTGGAGCGGGGAATAAGCTTGTGAAATAGCGTATTCTCTTTGACAATCTTCAGCTTTAAAGTAAAATAATTGAACCATTAAATGCTGAATGTCGAAAAAAAGTGTTTTCTGTAATAAAACAGATGAGAAATGTATAAATCGTATGGATTATGACTATAAGGAAAACATTTAAGTATCAGTTCGAAGCAGGTTTTATTATTGGAAAATCATTTCGACAACTATAAATACCGTTGATAATAGCAGAAAACCAGCATACAGTACCCGGATCTTTATCCCTCTTATTTTAGACGCAAAACGGGCTCCGGTAACCGACCCTGCTATTGACGTCGAGGCAATGAGGAGTACAAGAATTAAATCAGTATGACCACGTAGCGTGTGCAGTAGTGCACCAACACTGCCGGTAATTGACAACTGAAAGAGACTCGTTCCGATAACAAGTACTGATGGCAACCCGATTAATGAAACAAGTACCGGTGTAACGATAATTCCACCACCGATACCAAGGAGTCCGGATAAAACACCGACTATAAATCCGAAAACTATAAAAAACAGGAGATTTAAAGAATCGTGATTTGTCGAACCGGTTTTAATTTTTACCTTATGCCAGTGAGTAAAGAATGATATACTATAGTTTTTTAAGTCCCGCATAGCCACCGATGCGTTCCTGCGGGATATTCTAAAAATGTCAAAAATCATAAGTGCCGATGAAAACACAAGTAATAATATAAATGCTACTCCAATGAATAAATCAAATGATTGTGGTGTAAGATTACCAATACCCTGTAACGAATACGCTTTCAGGAATATCAGAATTCTTATCCCCACTTCAACTCCCGGAACAGAACCACATAATAATGCAACGGCAAGCTTAAGAGATACATTGCCTTTATGGTAATGTACAATGGCACCACTTATTGATGAAATCGCAACAACGCAGAGACCCGATCCGATAGCAGTTTCAAACGGTACACCAAATACATATCGCAGAAGCGGTATAAGAAGAAATCCACCACCGATTCCAAAGGTTCCAGACAGGAATCCAATAAGAAAGCCAAGAACAATAATTCCGGGCCAGAAAACGTCATGATCAATGCCTGCTAACGTTAGAAACATTGAAAATCCTGACTCACTGCATAAAGATAGATGTAAATTGTTATCGGAATAGTGTACATAATCACATACCCAGTTTTTTCATTTTTTTCCACAAACCCACTTTACTGATTCCCAATTCCCTTGCGGCGGCAGTTTTGTTTCCGTTGTGTCGCGTTATGGCGTTATGAATTGTATCTTTTGTCATTTCGTATCTGTTTTGAGTCGCCACTTGAATCAGTGATGTATGAATTGCTGGTTCAAGACCTGCTTTTCGCTCCGCACAGATACCATCACGTACCACTGCAACCCTGAGTTCATGTGGAAGGTCGACGGTCTGAATTTCTGATCCTTTACAGAGTACAAATGCATGCTCAATCGCATTTTCAAGCTCGCGGACATTTCCCGGCCAGCAGTATGCCATTATAATTCTCATTGTGTCATGACTACAGCCGCTTATTTGTTTCCCGGTTTTAGTGTTGAATTTCGATATGAAATGATTAACAAGCAGAGGTATATCCGATTTACGTTCACGAAGAGGCGGAAGATGAATCGGAAAAACATTAAGCCGATAAAACAGGTCCTCCCGGAATACTCCCTTTGTGACAAGTTGACGGAGGTTCTTATTGGTAGCTGCGATTATACGTACGTCAACAACTATTTCCCTGTTGTCACCAACCCGTGTTATAACCTTCTCCTGAAGTACCCGCAGCAGTTTCGCCTGCATCGATGGTGTTATTTCGCCGATTTCATCAAGAAATAATGTACCTTTATCGGCATATTCAAATTTCCCGAAGTGATCTTTAAATGCACCGGTAAAGGCTCCCTTGACATGTCCGAACAATTCACTTTCAAGAAGCGTTTCTGTAAGCGCAGCACAATTGACACGTACAAAAAGATTGTTTTGTCTGCGTGACAACTGATGAATCGCGGCAGCAGCAAGTTCTTTCCCGCTGCCACTTTCTCCGAGAATGACAACATTTGAATCGGTAGATGCCGCCATCTCAATAAAATTGTAAACCTCCTGCATCACCGGTGATTTACCGCTGATACCAAGAAAATGGTCGCGTTCGATATCTGATGTTATCACACTATGATCATGATAATCTGCCGGTACAGGTAAAAGACAATAAACTATCGTAGACAGATGCCTGCCTGCTGTTACAAGTACCTGCTTTTTTGATTTTGATAATGTATTGGAATGAAGTGTCGTGCAGAGAACAGATTCTGTACGATCATCAGGTAGCTCCTGTAAAAGTTCTGACAATGGCTGCCCTCTAAGGGATTCTTTCGATTGGTCGCAAAAATCCGCTGCCCGGGAATTAACTGCGATAATTCTATAATCAGTCGAACAAACTATAATTCCGCAGGGAAACTGGTCCGGTTCAGGAAAAATATCCTTTGTTAGCATCATACCGTTAACCATCCGATAACTGTTAATTGTTAACCGTTAACTAAGTTAACTATTGTTAACCTCGTAATGCAATAATATTCTTGAAAAATGGTTGCAAAAATGGAAAAATATGTGGCATATTGTTTGCTAAATTATCTATGTATGAGATATGTACAAGAATTGAACAAAAATTAATTACTAACCGGAGGTTTTTATGGAACATCTAACATTAAACAGTTTTAAAGAAAAAGTATGTGAATGTGGTTTTGGTGGTGGTGAAGCAAAGTGGAAATTCAAGGGCGAGCTTCCTGCTGTAATAGATTTTTATGCTGACTGGTGTGGACCGTGCAAAATGGTCTCCCCGATACTGGATCAATTGTCAAAGGAATATGAAGGGCGACTGGACATTTACAAAGTAAATACAGAAACTGAACGGGAACTTGCAGGGGCTTTTGGAATCACAAGCATACCAAGTATATTGCTTATACCAAAAGAGGGAGAACCTCAGATGCTTCAGGGTGCGTTGCCTAAAAATGAGTTCAAGCGTCTTTTCAGGGATGTGCTTGGTGTTGAGGAAAAAGTGTAAATAATAACGGTATGTAATTACCGGATGCGGAGCGATAAAATGAAAACAAATAATAATAAAAAATGGATTATAACAGCGGTAATAGCGCTTGCGTTATTTGCGGGGCTGTACTACCAGAAAAGTTCATCCGGTTCTGCCTATGTGTCAAGCAATCTGACATTAATTGCTGATGCCGGGCAATTTAAATCAATACTTGAGAAATCAAATGGCCGGCTGCTTGTTATTGATTTATACGCCGACTGGTGTGCTCCGTGTAAAGTTATCGCACCGATACTTGATAATCTTGCGGAAAAATACAGCAGCAATGTTGATTTTTATCGTGTGAATGTTGATCAGAACAGTGCTGTTGCGAACTTTTTTAAGGTAGGTGCAATACCCTATGTTGTATATGTAAAAAATGGTGTTGTTGTTGACGCACTCACCGGAGCAAACAGCGCTGCTGCGTACGAAAACAAAATAACAAAAAACCTGTAAAGGTGCCATTGAATGGCGTCTTGATTACTTCGTGTATCAAGTGCGTTACAGCCGGTTGGCACATTTAAAATGTAACGTTGTCAAGTATTAGCATAACCGGATTTACTACGAAAGGTGGGCATTATGTCATACTATTACAGTAAAAAAGTACTGGGATCATTTGAAGAAATAATTGAGAAAGTCACCGGTAATCTTAAAAAAGAGGGATTTGGAATAATTACGCAAATTGATGTAACAAAGACGATGAAAGAAAAACTGAATGTCGATTTCAAAAAGTACCGGATACTTGGCGCGTGTAATCCACCATATGCGTATAAGGCATTACAGGCCGAGGACAAGATTGGTGTACTCCTCCCATGCAATGTGATTGTGCAGGAAAATACATCAGGTGAGATCGAAATCGCGTGTGTAAATCCTACTGTGTCAATGCAAAATGTCAATAATCCTGCACTGGAGAGTGTTGCAAAGGAAATTCAGGATAAATTACATAAGGCGGTAGATCAGGTTTGAAGATGTGACAAGTAACGCGTAACAAGTAACTGGTTTTGAGAGATGTCCTTACCGGTTTTGAATTTTTTGCTTGTCACGCGTCACGTGTCACCAGTCACTTCCTCTTGCCTTTTCCCAAAAAACAATCTATCTTATACCATAAAAATTAATTCAGGAGCCAGGGAATATGGGTGTGATGCCCAAGCGGACCTGCCACTGTGAATCCCTTAACTGATTGTTAATAATCAGGATATTGCCAATCCAGGTCACTGTCCATTGAAGGTGCGGATGGGAAGGCGGCAAGATCGGGAAAGCCAGGAAACCTGCCTGAATCGTACACACTTTTGAATCCTCAGGAAACAGGGTTCAGGGAATTTTTCGAACATGAATAGTTTTAGTTTCTCTATTGTACTCATTGCATGGGTTGCCTATGGCTTTATTTGTAAATCTTTAGGTGATAGTATATCCTCTGATGATACTCTTTCCATACCGCTTATACAAAAGGATACGTTAACTTTTGTAAATGATACCATTCATGATACCACCAATAATATTGATTCAATAAAAACCGATATATCTTCTTTGTCAATTGACGCTGTAAAAAACGAAGGTTTGGATACAACTGAAGTTCAACTTGCAAAGCTTGATAAGGTGTATGTTGATGCTGCTGCTGAACGTGAATTCCAATCAAATCAATCGGTAGCGATCATTAAAGTTGATAATGTTGCCGGGTATCGAAAAACTATTGCTGATATTATTGCTGAAGAACCCGGTGTGCAGACGAGAAAGTATGGTGGAGAGGGTAGTTTTCAGACTGTGTCTGTTCGAGGGGTTGAAGGTAAGGAAGTACTTGTATTCCTTGATGGTGCACTTCTGAACTCAGCGATGGGTGGCGCAGTTGATCTTTCTTTGATTGAACCTGAATGCATTGATGAAATCCGGTTGTATAAAGGTTTTGTTCCCGCAGAATTTGGTGGAAATGCTGTTGGCGGTGTTATTGATATTAAAAGTAAACATTCGCTTAAGGATAATACAGGCGGTGTAAATGCATCTGTCGGTGCGTATGGATTTCAAAAATACAATCTGCAGTTGAATCACTTTGTAAATGAAAAAGTCAGATTGTTTGGTGCTGCCGGAATTAAGGTGTCAGAAAATGACTGGAAGTATAATGACAGAAATAATACACCGTACAATCCGGATGATGATACTATCGCAACAGTAAAGAATCACAAGCACAAAGGCTATGCAGTTTCACTGTTACCGTCATTTTATATGTCAAGTGGCAGGGTAGTATATCTTGATATAAATACAACTTCTTCATCAACAGGTATTCTCGGAGACGAAGGTTCGCATAACAAGACTGCTTTGGAAGAACAAGGTCTACTATTGCTTTCACTTCGTCTGAACCGGGAAATTGCGAGTGATGTAAGACGTTTCGTATTGACTCCACAAATTAGTTATTCCTTAAATAAAAGTAAAGTGTTCTGGACAAGTCTTGATGAAAGTATGGGAACATCACATGGCTCAATTTCAACAATACCAAATGCGTATGGAAAACTGGAATCTAATTTGAATATAGTGAGTATGTCAACCACTGCTGACTGGTATATCACAAGAAACATTGGGGCAGTAATACATTTTAATGTAAAGCAATCTGTTATTAAGGCAAATGAAGAGTCATCACATTTATCCGTTGGTCATGATTATCCGGCAAATTCACAGGAACTAGGGATTGCAGCAGACCTTCATTTTACCGGGCCGATGCTATTGGCAATATCACCTGACGCTATTGTTGCTGCATCGGTAAATGCTGTACGAAATGAAACTGATGGTGGTGAGAATTTTCTTCTTGCAAGGAAAATTAAACATGAGGATACATTACAGTATCCATGGTCGGTCAGGGGTGGTTTTGGTTGTGGAATAGGTGAATTTTTACGCGTATTCAGTAACATTGCACGCTATACATCTATTCCATCAATACGCGAACGCTATGGCTATAACGGTGCATTTGAACCCAATGAAAATTTACGAAATGAAAGCGGATTGTCTATTGAAACCGGAGTCCGTTTTAAAAAAAGAATTTTAAGAATTGAGTCTGTATATTTTTACCAGAGCACTAAAAATGGTATCATACTTGAATCTGATGGTGCAATGACACGACCTGTTAATATTGAAAAAACAAGAACGTATGGTGTCGAATTTAACGGAAAGATAAATCCAGTACAGCCAGTTATGCTGACACTTTCAGGTACCTGGCAGAAAGCAAGAAACCTTTCTCACCGATACTCCGAATATGGCTTGTCGCTTCCTAATGAACCGGACCTGTCTTTGCAAGCAGGTTGTCAGCTGACAATTAGAGATATAGTTTTACTTGAGTATGAGGTTGGATATAAATCGGTGTTTTACAGAGATCGCGGTAATACATGGCAGATACCAGAAATTAGTAACTGGTATGGAACATTTAATCACAGTGTAAAAACAGAAATTACTTTTAGTAAAAAAATCAAGGCGGGTGCATCTGTCAGTAATTTTTCTGGAAATGTTTTTACCTATAAAACAATGTTATCAGGCGCTGATGAGAGTGGCTATTCATGGACAACATATCCTCAAAACGAGTGGAATATATACGTACGAATTGTTTTTTAATTTTTGAAAAGTGGCAACAACTACATAACGTGTGATATGTTTATAAAGCAGGTGGAACTTTAACTGTTGGCTGCAAGTCATATTATGAAAGCAGACAATCAAAAGGAGTAAAAATAATGTCATTAACAAAAAAAACAGGAACCGTTATACTGTTTCTTATTATTGTGTTAAGTATGATGAGTGGTTGTGAACTTAGCCCGGTTACATCAGAAAAATCGTCAGAGCCAAAAGTATTCATGACACAATCGGATTTTACATCCGGATTACTTCAGTGGATGACTATTGATGAACAATTAGTTAAGGATCAGGGATTTTCTATTTATGATGATTCAAAAGTAAAGACCTACAACGGAATGGTTTACATACTTGAATGTTTTGGTGCTGATAATATTATAAAATATGACCCCTCCGCAAACAGTGCTGGTGGTATCAGGTATCAATTTCATCTTGGAGATAATTACAATCCTCAGGATATTGAGTTTGTTAATGATTCCAAAGCATATATCGTAAATATGAATAATCCATCAATTACTATTTTTAATCCGTCAACAAAAGCAGTTGTCGGCAGTATTGATATTTCTGCATATACATATATGAAAGACAGTAATACCACACCATATGCAAATGCAGTTGAATTATCAGGAACTAACTTATATGTGATGCTTCAGCGAAGAAACGGTACTAAACCCGGTGCTCCCACGTTAATTCTAAAAATTAATACGATAACAGAAACTATCGTTG
Organism: Fibrobacterota bacterium; assembly: GCA_023459055.1. GTDB lineage: Bacteria > Fibrobacterota > Chitinivibrionia > Chitinivibrionales > Chitinispirillaceae > JAAZBG01. The sequence continues at coordinate 197,427 of JAEWVR010000018.1, read as the reverse complement.
ATACTATCCCACTTAAGTATAAAGACGGATTTGCAATGAAAGCTGCTGACGGAATGCTGTATGTGACAAATCCGGGAAGTGCATATTCGATAGGAGATGGAGGTATTGAGGTTGTAAATTTATCAGATAATACAGTAAAAGAAGTTATCAGTGAAACTGTATTTGGAGGAAATCCTAATAATCTTGAACATAAATCCGGTACTGTGTTTTATGTTACAAAATATATCGGGTGGAAAAACGTTCCTGTTGTAGAGATGGATCTATCAACCGGTACAACAATCGGAACAGTACCAGGTGTAAAGGATGCCTTTGGTGGAATCTGCTATGACAAAAGAGATGGGATACTCTATGTCGGAGAGCGGGATTCTCTTGACTGTGGTATTCGTATTTTTAAAAATAATATACAACAGGGAAATGTGGTAAAAGGGGCAAAAGGGCTGCCACCTACAAGTCTTGCCATTATTAACGATTAGTAAAAAGTAACCTATCAAATAGATGTTCACAGTCAGGTTTAACAGGAGAATTATGTGAAGATGAAATTGTCGATAATGCTGATTTTTGTTGTTATAGTAATAGCTTTAAACAATTGCAATACCAGACAATCATCTCCTGTTATCACTGCGACACCACAGAGGATCATCTCGCTCGCACCAAGTATCACAGAAACACTCTTTGCGTTCGGGCTTGGCAGCAAAGTGGTCGGTGTTACGACCTATTGCAAATATCCTGATTCTGCATTGTCAATAGAAAAGATCGGCGGTTACGCTGATGCAAACCTTGAAAAAATTGTATCGCTGAGACCTGACCTTGTAATTGGCACAACTGAACACATTATACAAAAAGAATACCTTCAACGTGCCGGCATCAATGTATTGACAGTTAATTACTTATCTCTGGATTCAACACAGGAGTCCTTTTTACGAATCGGTAAAGCATGTGGTGCTGACAGTTGTGCGATTTCGCTGGTTACGAAATTTAAAGAATGTATCAATCAATTTAATTCTGTGTTAAATGCTCCGCGGCCATCAGTGATGCTTTGTGTTGGAAGAACTAATCCCGGTGAAGGAGTGATACGGAGTGTTTACTTAGCGGGAAAGAGTACGATTTATAACGAAATTATTGAGGCCGCGGGAGGGAAAAATGTGTTTAATGATTCACTACCGCAATATCCAAAGTTGTCACCTGAGGGTATCATGTATTGTAATCCGGATATTATTATTGATATTGCATCTGCTATGAGTAACTACAATTGTACCGATCTCATTAGAGATTGGCAGAGCATGAAAAATGTTAAGGCAGTTGAGAGAAATAGTATATTTTGTATAGATAAAGGATATGCAACGGTACCTGGGCCGCGCATATTGCTTCTTATTCAGGACCTTAAAGAAATAATGAGTTGCAGTAGCAGCAAGTCCTGAGCGGATTTTCTCAATTGAGATATAACAACGGGAAATTTTATGCACCTAAACGATACCGCAATTTCAATTGATAACATCACACTGAAACTGTCAGGCCGGGAAATTCTAAAACAGCTAAAATTTGATATCAGAGCGAATGAGCATTGGGCCATTATCGGTCCAAACGGTGCCGGGAAATCATCACTAGTCAAAATAATCGCCGGTATGATTCCTCAGACTGACGGAGTTGTTCGTGTTAATAATAAACCGGTAAAACACTACTCATCACGAAACAGGGCATCACTTATTGCCTATGTTCCCCAAAAGCCTGAAAATGCAATACCCTATACTGTAAATGACTATGTTATGCTCGGGCGTTTTTGCAGAATGAGCATGCTCGGAATTCCTGATAAACATGATCAGTCTGTTGTTGATGACGCCCTTGATATTTGTGATGTTTACAAGTTGAAAGAACGGTATGTCTATTCTCTGAGCGGTGGTGAACTTCAAAGGGTTTTACTTGCGGGGGCGGTTGCGCAGGAATCACCGATTCTGCTTCTTGATGAACCAACGACATACCTTGATCCGGCGCATGACAAGCTGTTTTTCAATGCACTTGACAGGTTGAACGCTCGTGCAGCGTTGACCGTTGTAATGGTAACTCATGATATCAATAGTGCCATTTATCGTTGTTCGCATATTGCAGTAATTCGTGACGGGACACTTTATTACACTGGAAAAAGCAGTGAATTTCGTACGCGATGTCCGGAAATGTTAACAGATATATTTTCGATTCAGTTCAGGAGATACCGGTGTGTCAATGATGGGTTCGATGTTTTCGGATCATGGGAGGAGTAAGTTTTCATGAAACACAGGATTCTCATTGTGGCAGGTATTACCGTTGTTGCTATTATGTCAATAATACTGTGTCCCTTTTTCGGAATTCATACATTTAGTCTGGAAAGTATTTTCAAAGATGAAAATATCAGGTATATATTTACACAGATACGAATTCCCAGAACCTTGGTAGCCATGTGTGCCGGCGGTGCACTGGCTGTATGCGGTATGGTTTATCAGGCATTGTTCAGGAATCCGCTCGCTGATCCCTATACCCTCGGTGTGTCAAGCGGTGCATCACTGGGGGCTGCAGTATGTATTTATACCGGGGTAGGGGGTGTGGTCCTTGGTTTACCAATAGTTATTGCCGGTGCGTTTACAGGTGCACTTGTGTCGGTGTTGTTGATATATGTGTTTGCATGGTCCCGTGATTCCAATTCCAGTACGCTTCTGCTTGCCGGAGTTATTGTGGCGACACTCTGTTCCGGGCTTATCATGTTTATCCATTTTATTTCAGGAGTACATCAGTCTTTTCAGATAGTTCGCTGGATTATGGGAAGCGTTGACAGTATGAATTATCAGATGCTTGTCATAATTGGAATACCGGTTTTTATATTTATGATCGTTGCGATTCCTGTTATGACACAACTTGACCATTTTTTAACTGGAGATAGCATTGCTCATTCACGCGGTGTCAACATACAGAAAAGCCGGATACTGTTTATTACTGTGACAGCCCTGATAATAGGTGTAATTGTCGCCATTTGCGGACCGATTGGATTTGTCGGTATACTTGGGCCTCATGCGTGCAGAATGATTCTTCCCGGTGTAAAGCATAAGATGCTTGCGTATACATCATTTCTTACCGGTGGTACGTTTCTTGTAATTACCGATACCCTCGCACGCTCTATCACACCACCAACGGAGATTCCCGTTGGGATTATAACATCAATTATCGGAGGACCGTTTTTTCTTGTTTTGTTATATAAGAGAAGAAAAAAACTAATGGTATAGTACGCTCTGAATTCCAGTTAGATAAGGTTAGATTAACAGTATACATTATGAATAACTATAAACGAAAAAAATATCCTTTCAGATTAGGAACGACCTCATATATCCTGCCTGATGATATTTTACCAAATGTGTTGTATTTGACCCCGCTTGTTGATGACATTGAACTTGTACTCTTCGAATCTCCGGATTTTTCAAATATCCCATCAGTCTCACAGGTTGAACAGTTTAGGGATTATGCGGTACAAAACGAATGCGGGTATACGGTTCATCTTCCTATTGATAGAAAAGCCGGATCAGATAATCCGGTAGAACGAAAACGCTTTTGTGAGACAGCGATAAACATTGTTGAGCGTACAAGTATGTTGGAGCCCCGTGCATGGGTACTTCACTGTGAGGGAATTAATGGCGATGCATCTCCGGAAGAGATAATACACTGGCAGGAACGATGTCTTGACACTATAAAACTACTGACAGAAAAAGTCGGGGATTCATCAAGGTTAGTCATTGAGAATTTATCCTATCCTGCCGAATGGAATTTTGACATTGTCAAAAAGGGTAAATGCAGATACTGTCTTGATGTCGGGCATTTGTGGCTAAGGGGTGACAACAATTGGGAAGAAATATGTGCAAAAATGCTCCCGAATACAAGCGTTGTACATCTTCATGGCGTACGTGATGGAAAAGATCATATTTCTTTGCATAAGAGAAATGAAGATGTGCTTTCGCGTTTTGTAAAACTGCTGGCATCAATGCACTATCATGGTGTTGTGACGCTTGAAATATTCAGCCAAAATGATTTGTTTGAATCACTCTGTCTATTCGAAACACTCTGGGAACGGCATTAATGTGGTGCCATGATACCTTTGAGAAAACTATTCTGTTCTATTTAACCTTGATTCTTTCTCAAGTTCTGCTGCAATCAGCTGTTTTACTATTTTGTCAGTATTAAAATCGGGAACTGTATGCAATGCAAAGATCGTATTATCATCATGGTCAAAAACAGTTTTCAATATATCATTTGCACATTCAATTGGAATTTGATTGATTGGAATACCTGCTGTCTTCTGACGAAAAAAATCTTTTCTACGGATCTTCTCAAAAAAGTTGGGAGCAATACAGTAGGTTATTGTTCCTTTGGTTTTGTGATAGAATGTTACACTGATTGATTCATCAAATGATGCCGAAACGAACTCTTTACCATACGCCAGATCAAGCAGCTTTTGAACACCGTGCTGGTACGATGAAAGGAAACACACTTTACTTGTGCAGATGACTGCAAATAAGTCATCAGGTTTAGTGGTTTGGCAATCAGGACTATATCCGGGTTCAACAACGGAAAGTCGTTTCTGTAAACGTGGCAAACGCCCGTTTGTGACATTTTTGTACAAATCAAGGTGGTAACACGGATCTATCATACAAAAACTCCTGCAAAAATGGCTTGTCAGTATGCGTTTCTTACTATTAGACGCATGAAGCAGTCGATTTGTATCGTTTTTTTTTAATTATTTACAACAATGGGTGCAAGATGTCTGTAACGTGTCACTTATCTCTTAAACAGTCTGAGCGTTTTTCTAATAATTCCCTTTTCGTTAGCAATATCCCGGACAACGATAATGGTGAGCGGTATCATAAGAGTGCGTAAAAAGCCGTTATATTTAATGTTATACTTATTTTGCTTTTTTTTTGATTTTAATTTGTTATCAATAACTTGATCCTGGTCGTTTGATTCAACAGGTCTGAAAAAATCTCTGAACACCATACGTTATCCTCTATTTATTTGGTACAATTACATTTAAAAGGTTTCTATTTGCTTCGCAACTGGTCTCGTTTATTCATTTAAGGAGCGGTTAACTTTACACATGCCATATCCTCTATCCTTATATCGAAGTATACAATTCAAAAGTAAGGAATTACAATATGAAGGTTCCATATTCAAACCTTTGATGCTCTTATTATGGCTGTAAGTGCCACTGTTGATGCTGAACCTGCGGAATTCGAATAATTAATGCTTTCATCAGGCGAAATGTCTATGCTGTCAATCGAAAAATTATGTAGCTGAAGGCATTGGTTAAGCTCGCTTGATAACAAGGTTTTAAATGAGTCAAATTCACGCGGATTTGTCAGGCATGATGCTACGCAAAATCCAATAATTTCTGACAGTACAAGCTTGCCGTGAGAACGAAGGATCCTACTAAATTCCATGATTATAGTATCCCTGTTTTTATTTTTCGTAAGACTGTTTTCTCCCGCAATAATGTCGATTGTGTTTGATTCTATCGGTAAAGAATCAACATCACCGAGACGCAACTCTGTGTTTGTAATATCGTATGAAAGAACTTCCTTCTGTACACTACTGAATGATGATGGTACCGGAGCGATAATAATCACTTTTCCTGCTGCTCCGGCATTCTCTGATGCTGTTTTAATATGGAAACCACTGCTGGTGCCGAGGTTACAGACAATATTTCCATTTTGAATTGATGCAAAAAGTGATTCTGCAGAAGACGATTTGCAGCTTGTTTGTGATGCACATCCACATTGATTCCAGGTAGTATTGAAGGTATCAGGACTAGTCATAATTCACAAACTTTCACAAAAAATTTTAAGGCGGAATACCATCAGGTATTCCGCCTTTGATTATGTCAATGTTGGATAATTGATATGATCTAAATCTACATTATGTCGGTGGCCAAACAAATTTATTTATGACAGCTTTCGCCTGATACTCGGCATATACTTATACTGGAATGCCAGACTTATCAGCACTGGCTACCAGCAACTCCGCCACATCCACAAGCCGTAGTCAGTTCATCAGGAGTAACCGATGCAGTTCCTACTTGTGCAACAGTCAAACCTGCTGCATGGTTGGAAATAAATGCTGCTTCAAGTGGTGATGCACCACAGGTGAATGATGCTGAAAAAACGCTGATAACAGTATCTCCCGCCCCGGTAACATCAAATACTTTTTGTGCTACTGTCGGAAGGTGAGTCATTGTCCGTTTCTGACTGTCAAAAAGTGCCATCCCGCGTTCACTCAAGGTTATCAGAAGATAGTGGAGATTTAAATTGTCAAGAATCTTCCACCCGATCTGCTTGATATCCTCGTCAGTACATTGACGGTAGGGAATGCCAAGCATCGCGTGTGCTTCCTTAAGGTTTGGTGTGATCACCGTAACACCCTTGTAAAGGTCAAAATGACGATCTTTTGGATCAATTGCGACGAACTTTTTATTCGATACACATTTTTCTATAATTTTACCAATAAGAGGCTGAGATATAGTTCCTTTTCCATAATCAGATATGATAACACCATCAACGGAAGGGAATGTCTTCTCAAACAGTGCCCAGACCTGATTAGTCTCTTCTGCATTGAGATCTCTGACTATTTCTCTATCAGCACGAACGATCTGCTGGGTACGAGCCATAATTCTTGTTTTTATGATTGTCGGCCGGTCTGATGATTCAACGAGGCCATCGGAGGAGCAGTTGATATCAGCGAGTATTTTTTTCAAAAGTTTCGCATTATCATCTTTACCACAGATTGAGATCAGTTTTGGTGTGATACCAATACTTTGAAGATTCTGAACCACATTGGCTGCACCACCAAGTCGTCGGGTAACTGAATCAATTTCTACTACCGGTACCGGAGCCTCCGGAGAGATTCTTCGAACATCACCCCACATGTACTCATCAATCATGACATCACCGATAACAATAAGTGAGGCTGTCTTAAACTTTGCGACTATCGCACTCAGACGATCACACGGTATTGAGTAACCAGGCATCAGAATCCCTTTCCGAAGATCAAAAACAGGATTAGTTTATTAAATGGAACATAAAAAGGATTAATAATTGTACTGAATAAAGGAATTTTCAAACCCCATTCGGCAAGCAGTAACACCATAAATACAATTGGAAGATGGCGGCTTTTTTCAATATATCCGGGTATCCATTTATTTGGGAGCAATCCAATAAGGATTTTTGACCCATCAAGAGGGGGAACCGGTATCATGTTAAAAAAGGCTATACCGATATTTATAAGAATGGCAAGCTGCATAAACTGATTTAAATAATCCACCTGAGAGATAAGTCCAGGATTGTATATCGCAATAAAGCGGAATGTATACCCAAAAATAAAAGCCAGAATTATGTTGGATACCGGTCCTGCAAGGCTGACAAGCAGGATATCTCTTTTAGGATTCTTAAAGTAATAACTATTTACGGGTACCGGTTTGGCCCAACCGAATGGACCTGCCAGAAGCATTAGTGTCCCGAAAAGGTCAAGGTGTGAAATCGGATTTAGTGTCAGGCGCCCTTCGTTTCGTGCTGTGTTGTCTCCCAGTTTCCATGCTACCCAACCATGTGCATATTCATGAAACGTAAGAGCTATAAGAATGACGGGAAATCTTAAAATGATATCAACCGGATTATCAAACATCTGATTACAACCTTTATTTAATAATTATCAGCACCTTGAATATCAGTTTTTGCCTTCAAAGAAGCAAGATAATCATCCGATTCCTTTATCATTTCAGATACTGTAATAATCCTGAACCCTCGTAAACGGAGCTCATCGATAAGTTTTCCCAGAATCGTGTATACCTGCATTGACAGATCTTTTCTTGCTGTACCAAGATGCATTAAAATAATTCCACCATTAAGTGCAGTATTCGATTCGGCAATATTGATTATTTTCGCAAACACCTCTTGTGGTGTTTTAAAGCCAGGTGTGTTTGCGTCAGGAATCCAGTCGTTACTGTCAAGATTTTCCCTGAAACTTTTTCCAACCCGCCATCCAACATGACGAAATCCGGCCTGCTGTGCCCACTCGCAAATGGTCCTGTTGAATTCTCCATACGGTGCGCGCCACAGCGGTTGCATTTTTTGACCGGTAATTGAATAAAAAAGCTCATTATTTCTCTGAAGTTCTGTGTAGATCATTTCTGCAGTAATATCCGGCAGTGTGGTTTGAATATGATTCTGTGCGTACGTTGTAAGGTGCGGATGACTCAGTGTGTGGTTGCCGATTTCATGACCACCTTCAAGAAACTGCCTGACAATGTCCGGGTACCGTTTTAGAAAATGGCCTGTCAAAAAAATTGTTGCCTTTACATTTCGTGAGTTTAGTGTGTCAAGTATCGGCAATGCAGCATTTGCTTCCGATGCGCCATCAAAGGTAAGGCAGACCGCTTTAAGTGTTATCGAACCGTTATCAAAGGAGAAATTACTATTTTTTACAGGGTGATAATACACCGGTTGACGTTCTCTGATTTGTACAGGCTCATTATGTAGCGTTTTTTGCGGTTCGATGTATTCAAAATTAATAGAATCGGTCAAGGATGATGATGTATCGCTGGTCGCACGGTTGTTTTCTCTCAACGTGTGGACAAGATTGTTACGGCTTTGGGTCAGTGTATCATTCTCGTTTTTTAATTTGTAAATCTCACGGATTCCCAGGCTTGATAGTGATACGACTGCAAGTATAAGGGTGATTACTGCCCATATAGCAGGAGCATTTGATTTACGAGGAATCTGATCTTTTACATATGTATCAATGAACTCTTTCGGAATACAAGAGGACACACAGTAGAGGTTTCCTTTATACATCAGTGCACACTGTCCGCACAAACTTTTTCCACATGTTTTACATTTGCCGATTGAACCCGCACTGTGACCACATGATAGTACCGGTGGTGTCCCAGGAGGCTTGTGTGCGTGATGTCCGTTCTTCTTTGATTTGCCCATTATTTAAAGATAAATCCGGTAAAGGTTGTAATGATCTTAAAAATCAATTTACCACGGTTTATACGCAGACTGATACTTGATTCGTAGTGTTATTCTTTTTATTATCAATCAATTACTGGTGATTTTCAAGATGTTTTATTGTCATGGTTTGCTGGATAGGCATACCGTGCACCTTAATTTGTTACTGAATGTTTTACCTGTATCCGTTATGTCACATACCACTGTATCTGTTTCATTATCAACAACTTTCACCATATAAACCGTACACATCATGCCTTCTATTCCATAAAAAAAATTACTGGCAACAATTTGTGCAGAAATTTATAATTAAATGTACCTTAACAAACAGGTGATAGGTTATGTACAGTATTGAAATAAAAAATCTTACAAAAATATACCGTAAGGGATTTTGGGGCATAAAAGTACCTGCGGTAGTGGATGTCTCCTTTGATGTCCACAGTGGGTATGTGACTGGGTTTGTTGGTCCCAACGGCGCAGGAAAAACGACAACAATAAAGACTATCATGGGACTCGTTTATCCTCAGGCGGGGGATGTGCGGGTACATGGGTGCAGTATTGCTGATTACCGGGCCCGTAACGGTGTTGCCTATTTGTCGGAGCAGCCGTATTTTTACGGTCATTTGACATCGCGCGAATCACTTGCTTTTGCATCACACCTGCTGAATCTGGACAAAAAAAGAATTAATGCCGAGATTGATAGAGTGCTTGATCTTGTTCAGTTGTCGCATAAGTCAAAATCAAAGGTAAAAGAGATGTCCAAAGGGATGCAGCAACGCTTGAACATGGCGCAAGCGCTTCTAGGAACACCAAAACTTATGATTCTTGATGAACCGATGAGCGGTATGGATCCGCCAGGGCGCCGTCTGTTCAGAACTCTGTTTAAAGAGCTTGCTAAAAGTGGAGTAACCATTTTCTTCAGTACCCATGTGCTTGAGGATATTGAGTCGGTCTGTGACAGGGTTATTGTTTTGTCAAAAGGAAAAAAAACCTATGATGGTGCAGTGAATGAGTTACTTGATAAGGGATTCAAAGGAACGGAAATTGAACTGGAACAGAATCCGCTGGCACTTGCAGAGCAGATTTTAAAAGCCGGCTGCACTGTCGATCAGCAGTCTGAACGATCATGGGTAATTACTGCACCACCTGGTGTTGACAGTACAATTGTTCTTGAGATGTTAAGCAATAATAAACTGTATCCATCAAGAATAGAACGCCGGAAATCGAGTATGGAAGAGCTCCTGTATAGCGGTGGAGGTGCATAATGATCAAATCAACCTGTTATATTGCACAGAATACATTCAAGGAGACTATCCGTAATAAGATTTTGTATAATATCCTGCTTGTTGCCGGTATTGCGCTGGTGCTATCAATATCATTTGGTGATCTGTCTGTTTTTTCAAGAGGGCAGGTGATGGCGGATTTCGGGCTTGCGACAATGTCGCTTACAGGACTATTGCTTGCGGTATTTATCGGAGTCGGGATGCTTGGTGTGGAGATTACCACAAAGACAATTTACGGCGTAATAACAAAACCTGTCACCAGAACATCATTCATTCTGGGCAAGTTTTTTGGTTTGCTTGCAACACTGATGCTTAATTTTATTCTGATTGCAGCTGTATTTTTCATAACTATCAGGGTAATGGGGGCGGGGCAGAGCGTTACAATGTTTAATGCAGTACTGCTTCTGATGATAGAAATGATAGTGATTGTTGCAGCCGCCATTTTCTTTTCGTCATTTACAACGCCGACACTGTCTGCCATTTTCACGCTTGGTTTTTATATTACGGGGCATCTTAACGATCTTGTCAATATAGGAGCTGAACAGCAGAATAATCCGGTATGGCGTTCGATACTGAAAGGCCTTTTTTATATATTGCCGAATCTTGAGAATTTTAATATCCGTACTGCAGTGGTTTATAGTCTCCCGGTACCATCAGGGTTTATCGCAATGGCGGTAGTCTATGGTTTTCTGTATGCGTCAATACTTCTGTTGCTGTCAATGGCACTGTTTTCCCGGAAGGATTTATGATAAGTAAAATTTATTGGGGAATCGCAGTGATAATCATTGCAGGAGGAATTTATTATTCGCAGACTTATTTGTCAAAAAACACAGATCCGGGATGGAAAACGGAGAGTTTTTCCTATCTGCCCGACAATGAGCGTATTAAGGATTTTTTACTTGGATATGAGACAACGGTATCACATTATTTATGGATCAGATCGGTGATTTACTTTGGTGAGCATTACAAGGGTGATAAACGTTATTTGTGGATTGTCAATATGCTTGATATCATTACAAAATTAAATCCGCTCTTTTATCCTGCTTATGAATTTGCAGGAGTACTTCTGCCGGATATCACAAAAAATCCTGATATTTCCAGGATACTTCTTGAACGTGGATTGACAAAGTTAAATAATCGTCAGTGGAATATCGCATTTTATATGGGAATGCTCCATTATCAGAAGTATAATGATACATATACAGCTGCGAAATACTTTGAGATGGCGTCGCAATTCAACTCGCCTCACAAAACAAAATATGCAACGCTCGCGGCTGCTTTTTATAAGAAGTCGGGGTTGGAAAAGTATGGTTTTAATTTTTTAGTGTTTATGTATGAAACGTCAGATAACCCCGAAGTGAAACGTCATTTGAAAGAAAAAATTGAAAATTATGTGAAGAAGTGACTTGTGACATGTGACGCGTGACAAGTAGAAGAAAATACCAGCAATTCTTACGTGTCGCTCGTTACGTGTCACTTATTACTTTTCCCAAAAAGGAGAACTGTGATGACAAAGTGGGAGTATCAGTTTATTATTGCCGAGAAGTATGGTAAGGGAATATTCGGTCATGTTATGCCCAAAGAGGTGTCATGGAAAGTTCATTATATCAATGGTGAAACAATGCAGAACTGGGATGACATTCCACTCTACAATTATTTGAATCGTCTTGGTGAACAGGGGTGGGAAATGGTTGCTATGAACGAGCACACAATAATTCGTACCGGGACACTGCCGGTGGAACACTTGTATGTCGCAATGAAACGGGAAAAGGTGTAAGAATGCATTTTCCCAAAACGCTGAAAGCAAAGTTATCTTTGAATTGTGGCTGTCATGCAATGCACTATATTATGTGATACATATCACCCGTAATGTTTTTTAAAAATAAAAGTTCTTCCTTTTCAGCGTATCAAAAACTATTTTTACTACCTCTTTTATTCCAGATAGTGTAATTAACTGGATTAACGTGTATACTTAAGAAAATAGCTGAATTATAAATAACAATGTTCAATGGAGGAAAGAATGGGAAGAGGAGACTCTCGTACAAAAAAAGGCAAGATTTTTAAAGGTTCTTACGGTAAGAAACGTCAGAGAAAATCTAACGCAACACAGAAATAATCTGCTCTATATAAAGGGCGACTCTCATAGTTGCCCTACAGATCGCTGCTTCAATAAGTAATCCATTTCAATCTATATTCTGAAACTGTAAAAAAAATTGAATTATGGTTGCCTGTTCTAATGTTTTTGCAAACTGGATACTACTGGTATAACTTTTTATCACATCATGCATTGCAATATTCAAGGAAAACAGATTAGTTCAAAATTGTTCATTTGGAAAATTTTTCTTTAACCTCATTGGGAATAAACGGCCGTCCACGTTCGTTAAGTGCTGTCGCGAAGACTGTGCCTTTACAAATGAGCTTGTTGTCAGGAATACGTGTAATTGTCTGATTAAAAACAATTTTCAGTGGTGATTCCATTGCTACCGCAACTGATACAGAAAAATGATCCCCGCTTTTTAAAGGATATTTATAATCGAGTTCGATACGGATTGCCACAAAGTTAATACCCCGCCTGCTGTATTCTGCAAAGTCAAGGCCAAGCGTTTTAATGTACATATGTCGTGCATGTTCAAGGTAGTTCTGATATACGGCGTTATTGACTATCCCTTGCATGTCAAGTTCATAGTCACGTACCTGCATCTCCATTGACCATTCAGATGTTTCGTGTATCATTTGGATGATTCATCCTTGTGTACAATATAGGTCAGGTTATCCGGAAGCTTTTTGAGTGCTTTTCGCAGAAATGACGGATTGAGCGTTACTGATTCTATCGTGTCTAGAGAGTGCCACTGAAAACGCAGAATGGAGTCGAATTCTTTTTGTGAAAACAGGTCACCTTTCGCTAGAAGCGTGTCGGGAACAGATAGTAAAAAATAAAAAGCAAGTTCATGCGTGTCCCGGTTGAATGAGTGAAAAAAGTTTTCCATCACCCATAGTGGTCTGAGAATCCTGCAGTCAACACCAAGTTCTTCCTGCATTTCCCGGATGACAGAGCTTTCCGAAGACTCACCGAATGCAACACGACCACCCGGGAGCGACCAGTAAGGGTTGTCATTAATCTTGTGAAGTAACACTTTGTTATCATGAATAAGGATCCCGACCGCACGGAAATTAAAGCGGTGGTTGTCCCGGTCAAAAACGAGGTCGTTATTCATAACTTTTAATTATTCCGATCTGTTGAATAAATTTAATGGAACACATGTGATGAATTAAAATATTAAAGCTTAACACGTTGTTTTTATCCTTGTGCCGGACTCTCTTTTTGTTCGTTAGTCTATAAAAAAGGCACCTTTGCAGGTGCCTTTGCAGTAGCATTATTTAATACTAATTAATCAACAACCGTGTAGTCTGCATCAACCGCACCATCTTTATCCTTTTTATCTTTTGGCGGCTCCTGCTGACTCTGCTGTGGACCGGCTCCGGGATTTGGTCCACCCTGAGGACCTGCTCCAGCACCTGCGGCACCAGCATTCTTATACATCTGTTCAGCCATTGAGTGTGATGCTTTCATAAGCGCGTCAATACTTGCTTTAATTGCTTCAATATTGTCACCCTTTGACTTCTCCTTAAGATCATTGAGTGCTGCAGTAATCTTCTCTTTATCTTCTGCAGAGATCTTATCACCGGCCTCACCGAGTGTTTTCTCTGTCTGGTAAATAATCTGATCAGCCTGATTCTTTACTTCAACTCTCTCTTTTTCCTCTTTGTCACGTGATGCATTCGCTTCTGCTTCCTTAACCATCTTGTCTATATCAGAATCTGAAAGGTTGGATGACTCAATCTTGATCTGCTGCTGTTTACCGGTTCCAAGATCCTTTGCACTGACATTTATAATACCGTTTGCGTCAATGTCGAAAGAAACTTCGATCTGGGGAACACCCCGAGGTGCTGATGGAAGACCAAGAAGATCAAATTTTCCAAGGAGACGGTTATGTTGTGCCATTTCACGTTCACCCTGATAAACCATGATAGTTACAGCAGTTTGATTGTCTGCTGCTGTTGAGAATACCTGACTTTTCTTTGTAGGGATTGTTGTATTTCTCTCGATAAGTTTTGTCATAACACCACCAAGTGTTTCGATACCGAGTGATAGTGGTGTTACGTCAAGAAGAAGAACATCCTTAACACTTGAATCACCGCTAAGAATAGCACCCTGAATTGCAGCACCAACAGCGACTACTTCGTCGGGGTTGACAGACTTGTTCGGAATCTTGCCGAAAATCTCCTCAACTTTTGCCTGAACTGCAGGCATACGTGTCGCACCACCAACGAGTATGACCTCGTCAATTTCACTTGGGCTCATTTTTGCATCAGCAAGTGCTTTTCTGCAAGGTTCTGCCGAGCGAATAATCAAATCTGCAGCAAGTTGTTCAAATTTAGCGCGAGTAATATTCATGTCAAGATGACGAGGTCCGCTTGCATCTGCAGTGATAAACGGCAGATTTACATTTGCCTGCATTGCTGATGACAACTCGATTTTTGCCTTTTCAGCAGCTTCTTTAAGACGCTGTAATGCCATTCTGTCATTACGTAAATCAATTGAATTTGTCTTCTTGAATTCCTCTGCGATATAATCGATCAGTACTTTATCAAAGTCATCACCACCAAGATGTGTATCACCATTGGTTGATTTTACTTCAAAAACGCCATCACCGATTTCAAGGATGGAGATATCAAATGTACCACCACCAAGGTCATAGACTGCAATTTTTTCGTTTTTCTTTTTATCAAGACCGTATGCAAGCGCAGCAGCTGTAGGTTCGTTGATAATACGTTTAACATCGAGACCTGCAATGCGTCCGGCATCTTTTGTTGCCTGGCGCTGAGCATCATTAAAATATGCAGGTACGGTAATAACCGCTTCTGTTACTGGTTCACCAAGATAGTCCTCAGCAGCCTTTTTAAGATACTGAAGAATCATCGCAGAGATTTCCGGTGGAGTGTAGTTTTTGTCAAGAATACTGACTTTTACGTTTTCTTCCGGAGATCCTACTACTTTATAAGGAACGCGTGTTTCTTCAGATGCAACTTCGTTGTGCTTACGTCCCATAAAACGTTTAATTGAGTAGATGGTGTTTTCAGGGTTTGTTATCGCCTGTCGCTTTGCAATTGCTCCAACAAGACGTTCACCGCTTTTTGTAAAGCCAACAATAGATGGAGTTGTTCGTCCACCTTCTGAATTGGGAATAACAACCGGTTTTCCACCTTCCATAACTGATACACATGAGTTTGTTGTTCCGAGATCTATCCCGATAATCTTGCCCATAATTTCCTCCTGATAAGAATTTAATTGTGCCACTAATAAATGCAAAGCATGTGCCAGTTGTGGAAATAACCGGATTATTTTTACCGGACACAAACCCATGAATGTTGCTGTGTTTTATAACACATTGAAATAGAATGATATGTGTGGGTGTACCATTACAAATTGATTGGTTAGAGTGTCCCACATGGCAATTTATCCCACTGTACAGAACTGAAATAATATGTTTCATTATAGAACAAGGCGGGTTGCCTGTATGGTAACTGTTCAATAATGAATGGCTTAGGAGATTGAATGGACGCTGAATTTACGTGAATAGAGTAATGATTTACAAAGTTGATAAGTGTAGACTGTATGCAGTTCTGTGATTCGTACAAACGGCAGGAATAAAATAATCTGGAATAGAAAATCGAATGTATTATCAGAATAGAAAAATCGTACATTTGCTGAGTGGAACGGATTTAAAAAGAGTGTAAATATTTTAGTTAACACACAATGTAACTAATAGTGGATAATCATCTAATTGTAAGCAGACATTAAAAAAGGATGGTCATATGAGATTGATAAAATATATTCCGGCGTTTATCCTGATCCTGCTGAGTTCTCTTTCTGTAGCAGCGATGAATTTTGAAAAATATGATTCTTCAACGTGCTCAACAAAAGTAACGAGACAATTTATGTTTATACAACCGGGTGCTGCATGGCTTTCGGTGGAAAAACTAAATGATTATCTTATACTTCAGGGGCTGTCAAGATTCAGTGATAGAAGTCCTTCGCTGACGATCGGTCATAGAAAAGAATTCAAGCGGCTCTATTTTGAATCGGGTATTACCTTCAGATATTATGATGATCATACGAAAGCAAATCTGAAAACATCTCTATTTAATGGAACCTACCTCTGGAATACAGGATTTAATACGTTGCCGCCGGCATTACCGGTAACATTGTTTCCGTTTGCCGGTATGGGTATTGGTGGTACATATGTACATGTAAGGAGTGATTCAAGAGCATTTTCTGAGGCAATTGTATCAAATGGACCTGATATTACAATGTGGCAGGGCGCGTTTCTCTTAAATGCAGGTGTTGGTTCTGATTTCATTGTAACAAAAGCATCAAATGGTTTTGTGGTTGGTATCCGTGGTGGTTATATATTCGACCCATTTACAAAAAAGAGAGATTGGCGTTCACATGGAACAAAGATCACTAATCTGCCAACTCTCGATCAAAGTGGTCCCTACATTCAGCTTGTGCTCGGTGGATGGGGAGAGCGTAACAAAAAAGTTGCTGAACGGGAGTGATTCACATGAGATAGTATCCCGGAGTGTCCGATAGAAAATTGCTTATTACAAGATTATAATGGACAATCCCGGGTGTACATAATAAACAGCTATTCCGGTGTATAAAATATTTTGGAACCTGCGCAGAATTCAATAGAGAGAATGCGGAGCGATTGGATGAAATAAAAAAAGGCATATCAAATGATATGCCTTCATTACTTTGCTATAACAGGTAGTTATTTTTTACCAAGTTTGATATCAATTAATTCCGGTCTCCGGAAATGAATGATTGATATAATTCCGACAAAAAGAAAGCCTGATGCGTAGAGAACTAAAAATGGACTAACAAGGAAATTTGTATAGCCGAAAAACATTTGAAAACTGGCAAGGCAGTAAATACCAAGAAGAATTTCTATGACGCAGGTAATATCTTTAATGGGACGATAAGCACCACGCCCTTTTGATTGGCCTTTTTTTGGGGTTCTGATAAATGGTGACTCTTTCTTGAAGAGTGCTTCCAGAACAGCCTTGCCATTGTTAACGGCAAGTCCGGTACCAATGAGCATCATGGCCGGGATCAATAGAATCTGTTTTCGGATCCGGTTGCCGATAAAATGCTGCGAAACCATATACATCGTTGATGGACCACTGGCTGCGAGAATCATACAGAAAATGAGACATGCAAACCAGACTGGTGGTAAGTATACTTTAACATAATAAAGCACTGGCATGGTGAGCAGTGCAAGTAAGAGCATAAGGGGATGTACCGAATAGTGAGTAAGATGAAAAACTGCCTGCATTGACTTAAATGCAGAGATCTTCTTTTTCATAAGCATCGGAATAATTTTAATGGCAGTCTGGATTGAGCCTTTTGCCCAACGGAACTGTTGATTTTTGAATGCATTAATGTCTTCAGGAATTTCTGCGGGAACCTCAAGGTTAGGAACGTATTCTGTCTCCCACCCTGCAAGCTGCATTCTGTACGACAGGTCCATATCTTCAGTGAGAGTATCGTGCTGCCATCCACCGCTTGTTTCAATTGCGTCACGACGGAAGATACCCGCTGTACCGTTGAAATTCATGAAAAGACCATTCCAGCTTCTGGCGGCCTGTTCAATCATGAAGTGGCCATCAATACCCATCGCCTGACCACGGGTCAACAGTGATGCATCCTTGTTTAAATGTGTCCAACGTCCCTGAACTAAGCCAAGTTTTGGACGGTTTCTAAAAAATGACATCGCTTTTTTGAGGAAATCAGGATTTGGAACGAAGTCTGCATCGAAAATTGCAACAAACTCAGCATTTGTAAACTCTAAGCCGTTTTGAAGTGCACCAGCCTTGAAACCAGTGCGGTCTGTGCGGCGAATTACTGAGATGTTTATACCATTCTTTTTATGCCGTTCAACAGTAGCATTCACAAAACCAATTGTTTCATCGTTACTGTCATCAAGGACCTGAATTTCGTGGCGTGATTTTGGATAATCCATTGCCGCAACAGCATCAATAACTCTGATAGCCACTTCCTTTTCATTGTACATGGGAAGTTGTGTTACTACCTTGGGGTATTGCGCTTCATCAGTAATACCGTAGTAATATTTCATTTTTTCGACTTGAACATTCACAACAGATTTGCGTTTACGAAGGAATAAGAAGGTGAGAACATAACACTGAATACCATAAGCGAGAAGAACCGCAGAACAAATAATATAGAGAGAAACAACAATAATAAGAGCGATCATACTCCAACTGCCTGCACAGGTTAAACATATCGGTTAAAGGAACCGACGACATTTAAAAAATTTAAAATGCCGCACTAAATATACATATTTGCATGTTTAATTTTTCAAAGAAAAAAACTTTTTATTAGTTTTTAATCAGGATGCACTAATACTGTCCAATTCCTGTTGGATTTCCCGAAAGAGTGGCGCATCGTGTAAAATGTCCGCGAATTGGAGATTGTACCAGCCTGATTGACGTAATCCGTTGATTTCCCCTGGTCCGCGATTCTGTAAGTCAAGTTCAGAAATTTTAAAACCGTCATGGTTTTTGCAAAAAGCTACAAATTTAGTTCTGGTTTCCTGATCAACGGTTTCTGACAGGAGGAGAAAACAGAAGGATTTTTTTGATCCTCTTCCAACTCGTCCGCGCAACTGATGAAGTTGTGCAAGACCAAATCGCTCAGCATTTTCGATTACCATTATCGAGGCGTTTGGGACATCCACACCAACCTCTACAACTGACGTTGCGACAAGCATTTTTACTTTTCCTGAAATGAACTGCTCCATTATGGAATCACGAGAATCAGAATCCAGTTTTCCATGAACACATGCAGTTGTGATACCGGCAAAAGACCCTTTTGTAAGAGAATTAAAGACAGTCTGAAGATCTTTAACTGCAGTGAGATCAGTATTATCAGTGTCCTGTTCAATTCGTGGTACGACATAAAATGCCTGAGAGCCACACTGAAGTTCTCTTACAATGAATTCTTCCATATCATGACGTTTTTGTTCCGGCACAATATGTGTTGCTACAGGAATTCTGCCTGATGGCGGCTTTGCTATTGTTACAATGTCAAGATCTCCGTACAGTGTCCTTGCAAGGGTCTGCGGAATCGGAGTAGCTGACATAAGAAGAAAATCCGACGCATTGTCTTTCTCCTGCATTGTGAGGCGCTGCTGTGCTCCAAATTTATGCTGCTCATCGATGATGATCATTCCCAGTGCCTTAAATTTAACCGATGGCTGCAGCAGTGCGTGCGTACCCACAATACACTGTGCGGATCCATCAGCGATACTGTTCAGAACCGTTTTTTTTTCTTTAGCAGATAATCCGCTTTTCAGGAGAACTGTTGTAATACCACATGGATCAAGAAGTGTTGACACCGCATGATATATTTGACGCGCAAGAATGTCGGTTGGTGCCAGCCATGATACCTGTAAACCACTGTCAAGCGCTGCCAATGATGCAAAAAATGCCACCAGTGTTTTTCCTGATCCAACATCACCCTGAAGAAGCCGGTGCATTCGTTTTTCTAATAGTGCATCTTTGTAAAGCATTGCTATAGCGCTCTCCTGATCGGATGTTAGTGCGAACGGAAGCAGCTTTTTTATTCTCTCCGGAAGTGTTCCCGGTGACATTGATCTTCCGGGAAATGCAAACTTTTTTTTACTGAGTTTGAGTGTCAGTGCTAATTTGTAAAGCTCTTCATATTTTAACCGCTCTTTATATTTGTCCAGACCTGACAATGAATCCGGTAGATGTAGCGATATGAGACATGTTTGAAGGGTCGGAAACTTCTTACGGGTTTCAACCTGTGATGGAAGAAGCTGCGGATAATGTTTTAAATTGTCAAGAATCCATTTTATTGAATTTAAAAGAATTTTTTGCTGTATCCCTGCGTCTTTCATAGATGCAGTAATTGAATAGTGGGGTAGAATTTGCCGGAATGATTTCGATCCGTTTTTAACGTGTTCAATCATCGGGTGTGTCATCTGGTATTGACCAAATTTTCCAACTTTGCCGGTTACAAGAAGGCTGTCACCTTTGTGAATAGATTTTGAAAAAAACTGTACTCCGCTGAACCAGATCAATTCAATTGAGCCGGTATTGTCAGTTAATTTAGCACGAAGCCGCCCGCGGCTACCCCGTTCAAGCCGTACAACTTCAATCGTTCCTGATACAGTGATTGTTTCGTTCAGAAAATTTCCTGCAAGATCTAATGCGACTATCGTTGAACGATCAATGTATCTGTAAGGAAACCAGTAGAGAAGGTCACCGAGTGAATTGATTCCTGACTCCATCATCGCAGATATTCTTTTTTCACCCATCCCCGGAATTACATCTAGCGGTGAAAGAAAGTCGATCATGGCGTTAACTGTCCGGCGTGTCAAGCTATATGTTCCGATCTACCTATGGTAATTCCGGTTTTTAATTATTGAAACCGCCCTGTAAATCTGTTCGACAAGCAACAGTCTGGCCATATCATGTGTAAATGTCATTCTTGACAATGATACCAATGCTTTTGATGAACGTTTAGCATGATCGCTGAGACCATGATGTCCTCCGATGCAGAAATTAATAGTTCGGGATGGTATGGTTTGCAGAAATTTTGCAAATTCCTCAGATGTAAATTCGCGTCCTTCTTCACTTAGCGCTATTGAGAATGCATTACCGGTGTTTGCCAGTTCTGACAGCCGTATTCCTTCGGATTCCTTATCAGAGTCTTTAATTTCCTGAAATGTAAATCTAGCATCAAATTGAATTCGTGCTGCAAAATCATTGATTTTTTCACTGAGTACCCTGTCTTTAATTTTTCCTACGGCAATAAGATTAATTGTAAATAATGGAACTGGCATTGCGAGTCGTGGTATCGGTTAATGCACTGATGGAAGGTTGCGCTTCAATTCTTCAAGACCACATACGCAAAGCCAATGAATCTGAGTTGATCGGGCTATGATCAGTGTCTGAATTTCAAAATCTGTTTCATCGGCGAGAAACGAATCAAGCATGTTTACAAGAATATCACTTTCGTCAATAATATCCCCGATAATACGTCTGAGATCATGGTCATGTTCTGCCGTTCCGATAAAACTTTTCAGGTGTGCAGTTGTCCGGCTGATCTGGGTGGAATAGGTAGCGATTTGTTCTTTGTCAGATAATTTTGATAATCTGTCAATCAAAAAAATCAAAAGATTTCTCATGTTTACATATGACGAAAAATCCTGGTGATGCACAACAAGGGCATCAATGAAGCCATGTCGTGATTTTACTGTTGATACAGTCTGTTTTGTGCTCGTTTTCATAAACAGGTGTCCTTCTACTTGTTCACTGATAAAACAACCAGGATTTCAACAGTATCCATCGCACGGTAATCATAACCCGGCATACACATAAATTATAATCCGGCATACTGAAAGTGCAAAAAAAACTAAAAAGCTCCAGCTCGTTTCAATGGTACTGACGATCCAATCACCATGCAGACGATAATCTTTCCAATACCGGGAATTAGTTTAGGGGTAACATTACTGTTTTTAAGGCTGCCTGAGTGGCGTTAACTATTTGATTCTTTTACTAATGTAATAAAAATGGTAAGCGAAAGTGATATGTACCGCTTTTACACAATAAATGTTTAATCGAAGGTTCAGCGTACCCATCCCTGTGGTGAACTGTGGTCTTAATACCTGTTTAGTATCTTGTAAATTAATTCAAATATAATCACTGTTGTAACAGCTGATGTTATATACAGTATCAGCTCTTCAACAGGGATGTTTCCAATTTTGTAAATTGATACAGTGTCACTCCATTTCCAGATACCATTTTGAGTTGCCCACCATTCTATGGGAAGCATCAGGGCGAAGGTTACACCTGTACAAGTGATAATTCCTTTTGGTGACAGTGAATGCTTCACAATCATATAACCGGCTATCTGAAATAAAACACTTCCTATGACAAATGACAACAGGTAGTAGTGCATGCTTTTGTTTCCTCCCGTTGAATATGATAACAGGATAGATTAGTGTTGACCATCCGGTGGTTTCGTCTTGTTACTTAATAATCGATGTCGGGGCCACAGATATAATGCGGTCATAATAAATGCAAATCCCCACCAGAACAGATACTCTTCAATAGGTGATCCGAGTAACCGTACTGGTATCAACCATGTATTCTGTTCGCAGACACTCCATGCACCAACCCGGATAAGGCATAAATACTGAAAGGCAGATGCCATGATACAAAGTGATGCAACTGTCATAAGTCCTGCAGTCTTAGTGTTTTTGTCAATACGCTTGTAGAGCGGCAACCAGAGTGCAATTGCTATAATAATGATAACGATGTCAAGCATAAGGTAAAGTGGTGCTGAATTCATGATGATGTAAGTGGGCCTTTGTTAAGAAGGTGACGTGCAAGGTGGAAAAAGACAATACAAATCATTCCTGACACAAAAGCCATTTGTGTCATTTCGGGTTGCCAGATCACCGGCAGATTATTAAACGTGAATAGTGTGATTTCATTGAAATACAGACCGGGGTGCGTACCATGGTCAGGAAATATCCATATTCCGCGAACGCGGGCAAAAACGTCCCACAAAAACTCACATCCGAGAAACAGCGTAGTCACAACCCACAGTTCAAAACCACTGTATCTATTGTAGAACAGTATTCCCGCTGTACAGAATGGTATATACAACCAGAATATCATACCTTTTGCAACAACCGAACCAAATGTTACGCCAAATAATATAACTGTAAATGCTAATGTGAACCAGACTGTTTTTAGTAATGTATCAAGCGATTGCAGTCGTATGGGATTTTCCATGCGTGTCACAAGAATGATTGTCGTGAATCCCATTATTGTTGCCAATGGATAGAAAAGTATATCACCAAGCACCATTTGCCCACTTTGGATTTTCCAGATATGTGATGTTATCAGATCGGGGAAGAAAAACCACCAGTCGTTGACTACTGCGACAAATCCGAATGCGTAGGCGAAAATAAGGTTTAGTGTGCAACTGACAAATGCTACATCCCAGCCGGAAACATCTTTGAACCGGTGTTTCAAACACAGGCGTTTGATGAATATTAAAATTCCCAGAGTTGCGCTTCCGAAAACTATCAATACCTGGCGTATATAAGCAAGTGGGTCATTATGCTTTCTAAAAGGAAATCTTTTTTCGAGTGTTTCCTTGTTTTTTGAGTAGTAAGTTTCATGAACATTATCTTTCGAGTCAATTTTATCATATGAAACGCTTTCCGTATGATAAGTATTATTTCCCGATATGTATCTTGTCTGTTCTATTAATAAAACAGAAAATGAAACTATAAGGGAAGCCTCAAGAATCTCTCCAAAAAGAGCTTTGGAACTGGATAGTGCGTGCTGGTAGTTCATGATAAAATCCGGTTGATGATGTGTATAGGTGTTTGTATCTGTAAACCATATTTATCATTACCATTAATTTCGTGAGTATATTCTTCACTAAGGAGTGAATCTGTAACAAATGGGATAAAAAACGTACTACGGCAATTGTTTGCAAAAAAACAGATCAAATTGATAATCGCTAAAACAATTACCGAAACTACATTAAATTATATCAGTAAAGCGGTTAATCGGTCAATAAGAAAATAAAAAAAGTCAAAAACACATCTTGTCCAACACTGTACATAGTAAAAACCAATCGTCAATTAACAATTTGAATGTACAACCGGCTGCGTTTTTTCAAGTGTTCAGGCTTAGTATTTTGAATGTGTACAGGAAAGAACTTCTCTGAGTTCATCCGGGCTGTATGGTTTGTGAAGAACTGCTGAAAAACCGAATTCTTTATATCTGGATAGTATAACCTCTTCAGAATAACCGCTTGATACAATGATGTATAAATCCGGATTACGTCTGTGAAGCTCTTCCGCCAGTTCTTTTCCACCCATTGCTCCCGGTACTGTCAGATCTGTAATTACGGCATCATATGATCCCTGTTCACTGATTGTCTGATCATAAATCTTGAGTGCTTCATTTCCACATGTCGCTTCATCAACATGATATCCCATTTTTTTAAGAAGAAGGGCAAGGCTTAAGCGAATCGTTGGATAATCATCCATGATAAGAATACGCCCGGCGTGTAACGGTGCTATTTTGATAGAGGTACTGGTGTCAGGTCTGGTGATATCACAATTTACAGGTAATTCAATGGTAAAGGTTGTTCCTTTGCCGATTTTTGAATCGACAGTTATAGAACCGTTATTTTTCTGTATAATTGAATTCACAATCGCGAGGCCCAGGCCACTCCCGCTTGACTTTGTTGTAAAGTATGCTTCAAATATGCGGCAGAGATTTTCTTTTTCGATACCGCATCCATTATCAGAAATAGATATTTGAAAAAAAAGAGCATCCTCACCTGATTTATTTTTCAGAGCAACCAGTTTCCCTTTTATGTCAATTAATCCGCCATTGGGCATTGCTTCGACAGCATTTAGAATAATATTCTGGAAAACCTGTCGTATCTGGCTTTTGTCAGACTTCAGGAAAATCTGATGTTGCGGAAGATCAAAACTAATGTTTGCGTTTGAGCCGTGTGTCATAAAGTTACAAATCTCATGCAGCAGTTCGACAATATCAAACTGATCAACCCTGATACTATCCCCTTTTGAAAAGGTAAGCAGCTGTCGTGTAAGATCTCTTGCCTGCAAGGCGGTTTTTTCACTGATCGAAAGCAACTCTGCAGTCTTTGACAATGGATTAAGATCCATTTTGGCAAGGGTGATATTAGAAACGATGCCGCAGAGAAAATTGTTGAAATCATGCGCGATACCACCGGCAAGCTGACCGATAGATTCAATATTCTTTGTGTTATAAAGCAACTGTTCTGTCTTTTTCTGTAATGTAATATCGCGGATTATCAGCAGCTTTCCAAAAGAGATGTCGTCTTGCTTGACAAGTGATTGTGACATCTGAAGGTAATGCGTTTCGGTGTCGGATACCATGGTTGCGTTTATATCGGTTCCGTTAACATCAAAATTGTATCCGGATATCTTATGTTGCAGATAATTTTTATTAAGGGACGAAACCGTGACACCCATCATTTTTTGTGCACTTTTGTTCATCTGGATAGTAATGCCGTTTTTGTCGAGTAGAAATACAGAATCTTTTGAATTTTCAAAGAGGCGGTTAAATGAATTTTCAATCTGCTCAATATTTACAGAAAGAAGAAAGTGACGCTGTATGGCACGGAACATGAAAAGAACATTTACAAGAATAGATATTGTAGAAAACCTTAAACTTACATAGTTATTCAGGAGCACCGGACCTATTGATAGTGTGAATATACTGATTGGTGTAGAGATTATCGCGCCAATAACCACCAGGCGTAATTGTCTGTATAAGATAATGTCTCTTTGTTGCTGTATATGCACAACACACAGATAAAGCGCATAGGCAGTGGTAAGTATCGTTGAGAAAAAAAACATTGGCAGGAACCAGATTGATGGAACAGGAAGATATGTACCTGCACCATACCCCGGAAATGAAATTGTTTGCAATGGTGGTAAGAATTGGTTTGTGAGAATGGACGCAATTACTGTACCGAACGATAACCAGAAAACAGGATCTCTTTTTTTGTTGAGAAGTGTGTATACAAAATTTAAAAAGAGAAAACCAAGCGATAGAATCACCACAAGCATTATTTGATAGAGTGGGTTCTTAATATCTCTGGTCAATGAAACGTGAATAAGCAAATCGATGAGCGGTGTAAGCATCATGAAAAACATAAACAGTAGAAAGGCACTGTTTACTTTTGATTTTTTCCGTTGCCCGAGAACATAGGCAAACATAAAAAGACAACTGACAAAAGTTGTAAACGGTATAACGGTAAGTATATCAGCCATAGTGTGTATGTAGATTCCGGTTAATAAACGATAGAAACATTATTACAGGGACTAATTCTTTGGTTGAATCACACATCTGACATAAGCAATTGTACTGCATGTCAGGGTGTGATCAACCGAATTAATTGACCATAGTAATGTAATATATTGTTTCGTCAATCACATACGCAATAGGGAAACTACGGATTATTGCAAATGCGTTGCGCGATCAGAAACCAGAAGTCTGTTTGGTAATTTTAAAGCAGCTGCATTTGTAACCAATTTGCCGTTTAATTGAGTTACTTCATTATTCACATCTCTGTAGATTGAATATGGTCTATACCTGGTGTTCTCAAATTTCTTCGTATGTGAAGCGTTGTCTTTTGGAACTGTGCCGTTAAAACCCTTTTGAGAACTTTTCGTCAGGCATAAAACGCAATAACCATCCTTTATTACAATATTTTCCGGAGCAAAGTCAACGAGGTTGCCATCAAAAGTCCAATCCCCTTTACCCCAGCGTGCGCTGTTGAATGAATCAAAATCATCTCTCCATTTTTGTGTAAAGTTACTACCGTTTGGCCCTTTACCCGGAGTATACTCGGAATATGTCATCCAGTTAATGAACTGATGCACAGGAAGAATACTTTCATTAAATGTTCCAACCCATTCTGGTACATCTGAGATCCAGAGATTAAACCGGTAGGACATATTTTTAGTCTGACAATCGGTTACCTGTTGTCCTCCTTTATCACGTCTGACTTCCTGGCCATCAAAAAACCATGCAATATAATCTGGTGTCCACTCAACAGAGTATGTGTGGTATTCCTGGTTGAGGTTAGCATACGAATGGGTCTTCTCGGATGTTACCTTTGATGCTGCATTGCCGGTAATAATGTTTGATTGCCAGATACTGGTGCTTTTACCCAATACTTCAATATCAATTTCACGCCAGGGTTCCGGGGAACCAACGTACGATTCATTATAATAGGTGAAAAATGAAGAAACAGTTCCACTTCCGGCAATAGTTTTCATACGAACGTCAAAACGTCCATATTTAACACTCTCTGACGAATACAGCTCTGCGCCATTATAGTTTTTTGCTGCAAAAGATGCCAGCGGAACCACTGTCAGAAATGCTGCTGCTAAAAAAAGTTTTCGTATCATGGATTTCCTCCTACCAGAATTATTATTTAGAGAAATGCCAGATAAATCTTCTATAGTTGTGTTATGCACTTAACACAAAAAATGTAACTGCTAAAAGAAATTGTATCTGGTATTATGTTTTTTACTTAAACAAAGCAGATCTATTAGAGTCCAAAGATGGTTTAAGGTACCACTTTTTTATAAATCTGCTGCATCTATGGTAGTAAGATACCTAATATAGAAAAAAATGACAGGTATAAAATTATAATAATTGAAACATTGTTATAGTGATATTGTGTGTAGACTGACTGATAAACGATGTAGCCTCAAACACAAATATGATGTTCAGAGCTTTTTCGTTGAACAACTGTGCCTTTGATACGGATAACACGTTTTTTTGATGAAAAAAGCGCACTGTTCGGGTAAAGAAGATGAAGTATCATGTTGTTGACATCACCGCTTGTGTTGAAATCGTAAGAGCTTATTCCTTTTTCAAGGCTTTCAAAAGTGTTATCAAAACTGATAAGTGCGGGGCGCATTTTTACCGCAATTTTTTTGAAATCCCAGAAATCATTGATCATACAGGCTGTGAGATCATTGACTGCAATCCAGGCGGATATGCCCTGCTGATTAAGTGCCTTTTCAAAAAGAGAACTACTGTAATTGTAAATTAAATTGTCGCGCAGCAGTGTGTTGCCTTCAATCTCCAAATTGATAATGCGGTGGTGTAGTGCATTGTTAAGCTTGTTCTGCAGTTTATCGGTGGAGAGAAAAGCATTAAGCTGACCGGTTTCGATGATTTTTTCCATAAAAGAGTAATCACTGATAAATTCATCAAGGACAAACTCATCTATCGCATACGGTTCATTTATCGATCTAAAAAAACTTTTAATTCCCTGCAACCGGTTTTTAGACCATGAACTTGCATGAAATGGAGAGATAAAGGCGATAGACCGGTGACCCTTTTCATACAAAAATTTTGCGGTTTCAAATCCCGGCTGTGTTGAGTAGCTGGCATCAAAGAACGTAATATTCTCTTTGTTTGAATATCTGCTAACCAGTGCGAGAACAGAATGATCCTGAATCCAGACGGAAACCGGTTTTTTTAAGAGTGAAAGATGTCTCAGGCATTCAGCGCTGTTTTTCATATGGTACGATGATAGAATAATACCGCAGAAAACATCATTTTGCAAATAAGTTTTCAGATTCTGGTTTTCAGGTACAAAAAATACAGGTGTGTCAAGATAATCATTGTAGCAGATAATTTCAAGATCAACATCATGACTCGCTGCCGCAATTGATAACTGGCGATAAAAATTTCGTTCCCTTTCCGTTGCAATCTTGACAGCGTTATGGTCAGTACCAAATGCGATGATGGCAATCTTGAGTCTGAGTTTTGAGCGTGTTGTTTTAAAAAGGAACTTGTTTCCATTTCTAACAAGAACATTCTCGTTGATAAGATGATTAAGAGCATTACGGATGGTTGGATAGCTAACACCATAAATGTTTACAAGGTGCTTGATTTGCGGCAGTGGTTCATTGGGCGGATAAAGCCCTGAGCTCAGATCTTTCTTGATTGAATTGACAATAGAAGTGAACTTGGATTCATGACATTCATCCTCTGTGCTCTCTTTGTTAACCGCAAAGGGTGCATGTGACGGTGAAAAATTTCCGTGACCCCACCGGGAAATAATCGCACCCTCATTTCGAAGCAGTGCAATACCTTTATTTGCTGTAACAAGCGAGACACCGCATAGCTGCGCAAGTTTTCGTACCGGTGGCAGTTGAGCTGCACCTTTTGTGTCAAGAATCGACCTGATGTATGTGACAACCTTTTCGGTTGCCGGTGATGATGATTTGATAGTCATAGAAAATGCTGCTATTAAAATGGTATGGTTGTAACGTTAATATCATGCGTGCTTTTTTATTACTCTTCCCGCAAGTGTTGTATAGATGATCGGGATGATGAAGAGTGAAAGAACAAGGGAGAATAAAACACCTCCGATAACAACAATACCCAATGATACACGGCTTTGCGCACTGGCACCCAGCGAAAGAGCAATAGGTAATGACCCAAGAACAACCGTCAGTGATGTCATAAGGATTGGCCTGAGACGTGAAACAGCCGCTCCGATAAGCGCTTCCCGCATCTCCTGTCCTGCTGATCTTCGCTGGTTTGCAAATTCAACGATCAATATACCGTTTTTGGTAACCAGACCAACAAGCATGATAATACCGATCTGACTGAAAATGTTAAGTGATTGCTGGAAATACCATAGTGAGAAAAGCGCTCCCGCAAGGGCAAGCGGTACCGTAAACATGATAATAAACGGGTGACGATAGCTTTCAAATTGTGCCGCAAGAACAAGGTAGACAAGTACTAATGCAAACAGAAAGGTGATCAGTACATTTGATGAACTTTCCCTGAAATCCCGTGATGGGCCGCTGAGATCGGTCTGGAAATTTTCCGGAAGAACTTTCTTTGCGATGCGTTCCATCTCCCTGATACCTTCATCAATCGTTTTACCGGGAACAAGTCCTGCTGAAACAGTAGCACTGACAGCCTTATTATGATGATAAATCTGCGGTGGACTGCTGCTTTCTGACAGTGTTATTACGTTGTCAAGAGACACAAACTGACCATCTTTATTGCGGATCGAAAATGATTTCAGATCCAGGGGTTTATTACGGTCCTGCCGCTGAAGCTGACCAATAATGCTATACTGTTTGCCATCATCGACATAATATCCATAACGGCTTCCACTGAGAGAGAGTTGCAATGTTTGTGCAATATCATAGACTGAGAGGCCCAGATCACGGGTTTTTTCTCTGTCAATTGCGATGTCAATTTGCGGTTTTGTAAATTTAAGATTGACATCTGAATTTGATAAAATGTCGCTTGAAAGCGTTTCCTGTAAAAAAGCCGGCATTGTATTTTTCAGGTCATCAACCGTTGGTGCAGTGACGACAAACTGAACTGGGAGACCTCCTCTGCGGCTTCCAATCGTCTGCTCCTGCATTACCCGTGAACGGACACTGGTCACTCTGCCAAGTGAGCGGCTAAGAGTGTTTGCAATGTCATCCTGGGTACGTTCGCGTTTGTCAGGAGGCACAAGCATGATCCGGAAATTTGCCTGATTTGTTGAACTCCATCCTCCCGACATTGTCATCACAGCGTCTTTCTCAACTACATCTTTGTCAATAATTGATGATATCTTGTCAATAGCATCAAGCGTATATTCAAACGATGCACCTTCGGGACCGGTAATGTTGACATTCATGCGGCTGCGATCTTCCATTGGCGCAAGTTCCCGCGGAAGAATCATGTAGAAAAGGGTAATCATCCCGAGGCATACCAGTATTACAAGGGATGCAATCCACTTTTTATCTATTACGTATGAAAGCATGGTACGATAGTTATCGTGAAGTGCTGTAAAAAGAGGTTCAGTTCTGTTGTAAAGACTCTTTTCCTGTGAGCTGTGGTGCCGCAAAAGGCGTGTGCAGAGCATCGGTGTTAACGACAGGGAAACAAATGAAGAAATCGCTACTGCGCCGGCAACAACCACTCCAAACTCCCTGAACAAACGTCCGGTCATTCCTGACATAATAATAATCGGCAGCATTACGGACATGAGAGAAAGTGTCGTTGATATGATGGCAAAAACAATTTCATTCGCTCCTTTATGCCCAGCGTCTTTAGGATGATGCCCTGCTTCAATTTTCTGAAAAATGTTTTCAAGAACAACGATGGCGTCATCAACAACCAGACCTGTTGCAAGCACAATTCCAAGCAGGGTAAGAATGTTGATTGAAAATCCAGCTTGATACATGATAAAAAATACGCCAATAAGAGATATTGGTATTGCAATAATCGGTATCATTGTGGCGCGAAAATTACGGAGAAAAACAAAAATGACAAAAACAACCAGACAAAACGAGATAAGAATTGTTTCAATCACCTCAGTAATTGACGATTTGATATATTTCGTGGTATCAAATCCAATACCCAGTTTAACATCTGATGGTACACTTTTTTTGAGGCTCTCGAACTTTTTATAGAAAGCATTTGAGATTGCTACATGATTGGAGCCAGCCTGAGGAAGCAGGGCAACACCGACCATCGGAACGCCGTTTCGTTTCATGAGGGTACGTTCATTTTCGGCACTTTCAATTGCTTCTCCGATATCCCGGAACCGAATGATCTTTCCCGCTTCTTCACGTAGTATCAGGTTGTTGAATTCTTCTGCAGTTGCGATTGAACCATTTGTCCTGATTGTAAAATCAATAGAGTTACTTTCGAGATTACCTGATGGTAAAGAAACGTTTTCTCGTTCAATTGCAGTTTTGATATCCTGGGGGCTGATATTATGCGCTGTCATTTTCTGAGGATCCATCCAGAGACGCATTGCTCTGCGGCGTTCACCCCAGATTTGCACTTCACTGACATCGGGGAGTGTCTGAAGCTGCTCTACAATATTGTTTGCTGTAAATTCAGTTAATTGCAACGGCGTGCGCTTATTACTTTCGACGGTAATAAAGATGATCGCATCAGCATCAGCGTCCGCTTTACTTACTACCGGTTTATCGGCATCATCCGGAAGTGATCGTTCAGCCCGCGATACTTTGTCGCGTACATCGTTGGCTGCAGTTTCGAGATTGATCCCGAGATTAAATTCAATGCTGATTCTGCTCCGCCCGTCACTACTGGATGATGTCAGTGTACGGATACCGTTGATCCCGTTGATTGATTGCTCAAGCGGCTTGGTAATCTTATTTTCAACAACATCTGCATTAGCACCAGTATAGGATGTTGATACGGTTATAAATGGCGGATCGACTGCCGGATAGTCACGTATACCAAGCATTCCAATACTGATCAGACCAAAAAGAACTATTGTAATGTTAAGGACTGTACTCAGTACCGGACGGTTGATAAAAATGGAAGTAAATCTCATTTGCTGCTGTCCCCTTTGCGATTACCTTCCTTAGTACTATTTGTATTATCTGGAATAACAGCATCTTTTTTTGTAACTGTTCCTAATTCTGTGTTATTAGCAATTTCAATTCCGGCATTTGGCCTGAGAAGGAATGCTCCGGTTGTTATAAATACATCACCTTCACTTAATCCTGACACAATTTCGACATTTTTTTCATCTCTGAAACCGGTTTTAACAAGAACAGGAACGGCTTTCCCATTTTTGTTAAGATATAACTTATAACCCTGGATATCAGAAATAACGGCATCACCGGGAACAAGATAACCATTTCGGGGATTGAGGGTTACAGTGACTTTGACAAATGCACCTGATAACAGACGGGAATCTTTTTCGAGGCATCGTGCCTTTATCGATATCGACCGTGTTGCTTCATCAATTCTTGGCTCGATTGCTATAATTTCGGCATTGAACTGTTCTGAGTTCTCGGATAATGTAAATGTTACTTTCATGCCTTTTACAAGCGATGATGCATAGCGCTCCGGAACGGCAAACTCTATAGCCGGGTTGTCAGTGGAAACAAGGCTTGCAATTTTTGTTCCTGCTGTCAGGTATTCACCGGTACTTACCGTTGATAAACCAACTGTTCCTGAAAATGGTGCGAGTATTTTTGTTTTCTCAAGCTGTGCTTTAAGAAGCTGAAGATCTGCCTCCGCACTTTCAAGATCCTTGACACTTGTAAGATATTCCTCGACACTTATTATCTGCTTGTCAAATAAGCCCTTTTGACGCTGCTCTTTATCTTTAACAAGTTTTAAAACAGCTGATGCCTTCATGTACTGTGCCTGAAGTTCCCTGTCATTCAGGGCAACAAGTAACTGATTTTTCTTTACCGGTGTGCCTTCCTTAAAATAGAGACCTGAAACACGCCCTGCAATTTCATTCCGAATTACAATGTCGTTGGACGCACGAATCGTACCGGTAATGATAAAACTTTCTGTGATTAGTGATTTTGCAGCGGTCTGAACACTCACTGCAACAGCTCTGCCTCCGGTTTTACTTCTTCCCTTATCACCGCCTGGAGCGCTTTGTTGTGTGGTCTCTGTTTTTTTCGGGAGAAACCGGGGTATAAGTGCAACTGCCGCTATGATTGCAATTATCAGAAGCGACACTATTACTTTTCTGTTCATTTGATATCCTTTTTCAGTGACTTTCGTACACTTTCAAATATAGATAAATACAAGTTCAATTTAGATTAAATTGTTGCCATAACGATCCGTTGGTACTGTACTCTTCAAACCTTTAACTAATCCTGAACCATTTTAAACTACGTTAGACAATGAGGATTATTGAAATGTTACAGGGATTGTTATTTTTAGTGCCTTTATTTTAAAAATCATGATGTTATATTTTTGTTTAAGTATCTCATGACAATGAATTTGTCAGAAACAGGTATATACGTTATAATGAAATGGTGGAGTATTATTTGAAACGTGTGACCGGTGATACCGTTACCAATTTACCAATGAAGGAACAGCATGGCGAATTGTAAAAATTGTGGAGCCCCTTTGATTCGTAAAACGACAATCTGCTGTTATTGCCAGACTGTAAACGATGTCGATTTGCGTCGGCCGGTAACAACTGCCCCCCCGGAACATCAGGAAAAAAGAATCTGTCCGCGATGTTCGTGCTCTTTGCTGACAATTGACATATCAGGATCCGGAACACTTCATATCGAACGATGTGAGCAATGTTTCGGGATTTTTTTTGACAGTGGTGAACTTGAGAGTTTTCTGAGTGCTGCAAAGGTTTCAGATTCTGCATCAGCTGATTATCATCGCATCACTGCGCTTGTAAACGAAAATTTCCACAGGGATTATCCGGTCAGTTATATAAAATGTCCTGTTTGTAAGCAACTTATGAACCGGGTCAATTATGGCAGGAAGAGTGGTGTGATAATAAATAAATGCACTGCACATGGAATCTGGCTTGATAGCGGTGTGTTGCATCATATTGTCAACTGGATTGATGCCGGAGGACCGGAGCTTGAACGTGAACATAAAACGTGTCAGCTTGAACAGGATGCCCAGTACCAGATCTGGAAAATGAAACAGAAAACAGATTTCTTGAAGAATACTAATGATACCGACGGGCAGAGTTTAATCGCCATTGCAAAAACCATCATTAAGCTCTTGCGATAAGTTTTTGTTATATTACATAGCAGGACTGCAAGTGCTCAATACCTAAATTTGAAGTCGCTGGACTATCATAAGCTTCAGGTTTAGAATTAGATTTCAGTCGTTTATTCGTTCTTTGGGTTTTGTATACTGTATCGGGGCAATATCCAGAACATATATTATGGTAAGAAGAGGTATTGTGTGAATGTACCTGGTGATCTTTCTTCTGGCAATTGAATCGATTAACCTGGTGGTTTGAACAAACCGCATTAGAGTACACACATCCGGAGAGTGAACTGATTTTAAAAAAACGCTACAAATAAGAATACGGGGACAGTTCTTTATCAAAGAATAGGGTAATGAAGTGCTTTATACCAAAAAACTCTAGTTGCCATCAAAATTAATGCTTTATCAGTATTAGTCATCATTGTCTGCACGATGTGGGGAATCGGTGCGGGTTAGGTGGACAAACAGGTGCATAGTACTTTTACGGCTGATCATCATTACGATATACCTGAATAATGTGTATTTCGTTGTAACTGCAAGACAAATAAAATGCGAATGAAAATTAGTAGCCAGTAGTGAATTGCTTAAACAGCTGGAATATGAACAGCAAAGAACATTAATGCGCATACGAAGAGGGGCATAATAATGAAGAAAACAGTGCTATTATTAATTCTGTTACTGTCAAGTGTCGTTTCAGCAGAATTTACAATTCATATTCTTAACCCATGGGCTGATGATGCACAGGCGCACAGACGCGACTCTTTACGGATGTTGGGGAATGAACATGTTGGTTACTATCCGGGAACACTGATGCATAATGAGGGTAACGGGTGGTTCTACTATGTTTATCCGGATTCAATGAAAAATTCTACCAGAAATTTTGAATTTATGCTTGTGACATGGATCGGAGATACATCCAAATCCTATAACCAGCGCCAGCTTTATGGTGGTGTAATCGGAGGCGGTACTGGAAATAAATATTATATTGATAGTTTGTTTAAAGAAGCTGGGCCCGGTGTAGAGGAGATCTGGATCGAGCTTGATCCTAATCCTTCAAAAAAAACGGTTGTCCGCGTTACCCCGGAAAAAAGTAAAGTAATTAATATTTTTAATCCCTGGCCCGAGAATTCATCAAAGATGATTATCGGTAAAAATGCTCCTGTACAGATGAGAATCAGGGAGGATCTCTGCGGATGGTATCGTTACTATTTTGTCGGTACGGTTGAGAGTCTGGACAATGTTACCTTTACCGATTACTTTGAGAGGCAAAAGTATACATCGAATGGCTTATCGTCAACCGGTACCGGTATTGATTTACAACCAATATTAAAGGATGAGGATACTATCTATATTCTTCCACGCCCATTCCCCGGTGGTCCTCCTTCAATGACATCATATTTTCCCGGGCGACTGGGTGATTGCAATACCCGTAAAGTAAGTGGATTATTTCGTGATTGGACACTTCGGGATACAAACTTTTTCAACAATCCAATGGGTGCCAAAGGTTTACCCGGTCATGGTGGAAGGAAAATGGTAGAGCCTGTGTTAACAGCTCCGGATTATAAACCCAAAGTGAAAGCAAATCTTGCCGATACCCTGAAACCACCACCTGATGTTGCTTCCTGGTATAAGACGATTACTTTTCCTAATGGCCTCGATAACGATACCTGTATTGATCTGATTATGACAAAAGGGTATGACGGAAAATGGACATACAATTCAGATACTTATGGAGGTTTTTTTCCATTAGATAATTTTAGGGCGCCGCCGGCTAATCCAAACAATGTCAAGTATACAGATGATTATAAAAAACAGCGTAACTTCCATTTCACTATGGAAATGCATATGCAGTTTATATATCGGGAAGGAACGGGTTTAAAATTCGCATTTAAAGGCGATGATGATGTCTGGATATTTGTGAACAACAGATTGGCAATTGATTTAGGCGGCCTGAATTATTACGCAGTTGACACCCTTGTTCTTGATAGGAAAAAAACAGAACTGGGTCTGGTTGATGGCGAAATTTACAATATGGATATTTTTTATGCAGAGCGAAACCCGACCGGTTCCAACTTACTGATACAAACGACAATGGATTTACGTAACAGTAGTGATCTGTTTTACAGGGATACACCTGTCGGAAATGGAAAAATTCAGTATGATATATGGGAACAGAAGAAAACGCAGGCGAACGATTGTGGTTTTACCCAAATATCTGATGGTGAGCAGTTGTCGGTTGTCGATTTTTTCATAGAGGGACCATCATTTACAACTGCAACTTCATTGCCGGTAGGTACACACAATGGCGGTATTATTGTTGATGCAAGCAAATCACGGGTTACCATTGACAGTGCGAAAATCACCGATCTTATGCCGGGTGATTACAGAATAACATTTATTTCAACAGCCGATAAAAATCGAAGCGGGTATCTTACGTTTTCAGTTCCGCCGACACCTGATCATGTCGATCTTGTTCCGGATACTATGAGAATTGATTCAAAGCAGGATGCTGTCGTGGGGCCCCTGAAACTCGGGGTTGAACAGGATTCTATTCTTCTTTATGCAGTTATTCGTGACAGGTTTGGGACCTACATCGAAGACGGAAAAAATCTTGTCTGGCAAACAAGTGATAGTAGGATTCTGTCAATTAATCCATCAACGTCGAACAAGGCAAAGGCGATGGCGGTGAAAAACGGCGGCGGTGATGTATGGATTATTGTAAGTCAGGCAGGACTTAAGGCAGACTCAATACTGTTTAACGTTGATCCAAAACCGGTCTGGCCGCTAATTTCAAGTGCCAAAATGACTGACAGCAAGGGTAATGTTGTTCCCGATCTTATCGACATTGTCATGTCCGATACATTCAAAACAGGGCAGACGCTTACCGCTGTTGAGTTTACCTATAAAGGAAAACAGTATTCAGTTCCCGGAACATCATGTGTTATTAGCGGCACCAGTCTAAAGGTTCCATTTACAAATCAGACCGGCACTGATCCGAAACCATCTGGCAGCGCAAAACTTGTCATTGATGTACGGGGAATTCCACAAACTACTCCCAGCGTACTATTTACCGATGGAGTCGGACCGGCACTTAGAAGTGCTGAAGTGCTTGAAAAGGATGTTACTGAACTGGATATTATGTACCTCACGTTTACCGAACCTGTTGATGTTACGGTGCTGAGTGGCGATAATCTTGTCTACGTACAGGATGGAACAAGGTATGTAATCTCAATATTAAAAATCAATGAGATCATTAATGATTCAACCTATGCAGTCGCAATTGTCCCGGATGGTACAACGATTGTTGCCGGCGATTCACTTGCCCTTAGTCCCGGTTCACAAGGCGGTAAAATAAAGGATAAAACAGGTAATACGGTTCATGAGCTTAATCCATCAGTAGTAATTACTCTTCGTAAAGGAGCAGCAGGTATTGTCGATGCCTGGTATACTGATGACAACGCTGATGGTATCATTGATAATGTTTTTGTGAAATTTAAACGGCCGATTGATATTGAAGAACTTGCTTCTGCAACGGTTGAAATTAGTGGCGTAAAAGTGACAATTGATCAGTCAAAGCTTTCAAAAGCGTCTGATTCAGTTGTTACCGCCACAGTTCCGTCATCAATCGCCGGTCCGTCAAGCTTTGTGACTGGTGGAACAATGTATCTTTTGCAAAGTTACGCAAACGCCAAACTCACCAGAACCGTCCGGGTGAACGATAAGGCTGCACCTGTTATTACAACAGCAAAAATTCAGAGGGGAGCTGAGAATGAATCGGATTCACTTATACTGACATTTTCTGAACTTACCTCTAAAATGACAACCGGGGAGTTTAACATAACCGGTGAATCGTCAAGCTATACAATCAATGTAACGGTTCTTTCTCAATCCGGAAGTAAAGTAATCTATAGAATCGATTCAACAGAACCGGAAGCCATGGTTGCCTTAAGGGGTGATTCCATATGGATTAAACCTGAAGCACCAGTTGGAGATACCTCCGGAAATAATCAAACAAATCCAAAAAATCGCAGGGTTGCCCTTGATGTTATTCCTCCGGTATCAGACTGGATTGCAAAGGTAGGTCCAAACCCGGTTGATTTTTCTGTCAGAACTGTGACTATTAAATTCATGCCAAAACGTGCCATTGATGTAAAGGGATTTACTGCAACTGTAATGATTGTTGATCCAATGGGTAATGTTGTCAAAAAAGCTGACATGGAGCTCAAGGGTAGAGAATTCGAGTTTGTATGGGATGGTCACAGCACAAGCGGCCGTAAAGTTGGTGCCGGTACCTACAAGGCATTTATGACAGTGTATGATAATGGTGCAAAGGGGAAGACTGGTTCGCTGAATATTGGTGTCAAGCGGTAGGTGAGACATTGTTGAAAAAAAACAGTGCGCGGCAACGAACCCGTTACTCAACGCTACGGGCGATTGCTGAGCCTGTTATGGAGATTGCCTACTATGGTGACTGGCCATCCAGAGTATATGATTTTGTAAATCGTCATCCGCAGATTAATATTATCAGTCAATCAGTCAGGTTGACTGATAACCGTTTGAGAAATCCTCTTCGTGCAGTATTCGTTTCTGATCTTCACATTGGCCCGACCACATCTGAATGTTTGCTGGTTAGTGCATTTCAAAAAATAGCAGACTGTAAACCCGACATTCTTTTGCTTGGCGGAGATTATGTTTTTTTACGGGCGACGGAAAAACGGATGAACTTTCTCGGGGAACTTATCCGGAGCGTTAACTGCACCAGAACATACGCTGTCATTGGAAATCATGATATCTGGGCTAATGAGTTGATGATTGCGGAAGCATTGCAAAATGCAGGTGCAACGCTTCTTGTAAATAAGCAGGCAATGATCGATTGTAACGGCGTTAAAATAGAGCTTCTTGGTCTTGATGATCCTCATGCGGGAACCTGCTCAGGAGATCTGCCTGCTGATGACCGTGCTGATGTCAGGGTGGTCATGTGCCATAGTCCTGAGGGATTGCGATATCTTGATAAGATCCAATTCGATCTTTTTCTTTGCGGGCATACCCATGGCGGACAGGTGGCATCACCCTGGGGACCGATTATTGTGCCTCACGGCGAGCTTTGCAGACAATATCCATCCGGTTTTAGAAATCATAAGGACGCCGTATTGTTTGTTTCACGGGGAATAGGTACTGTCGAACTCCCGTTACGATTTTTGGCTCCACCTGATTTTCTTGTTATTGATTTCTGTGGGGAAAAGGGCGAATGATGATTCGCCCGTACAATATGTGCCATTAGCCAGTGTGTTGTATGCCAGCAATGTAATGCTTTTGCATAAAAAACTCCATCCGGATCCGGATGGAGTTTACAAAAAAAGTATTTACAAATTACAAGCTGTTGCTGATTAAAGTATACCCATTCTTACACCGGCTCTGAGCTGCCAGTTGGAACCTGGTACTTTTGGAGGCGGAGGGTTATTGGGATCATCTTTTTCAAAGTTGTGAGTTCCGACTTCTGATTGTAGTGCTATAGAAGATACTTTTTCTACGACCATTTTCTTCCATTTGAAACTGACTGCATCAAAGCCTAGTTCACCAAAAAGGGTAAGTTTTGATGTTAACGGGAAATCTGCCCCAAGAAAACCAGTCAGACCAAGTGCTGGTGCGGCAACATATTTACCTTCTAATGTTCCAACAGGCATTGTTGTTTCATACTTAAGTGAACCCCAGTAAAAGCCGATACCGACACCGGTATACATGTTAATCAGTTCAAGAAATTCAAACTCCGGGACAATTTTTGCTTTGATCCCGAACATACTTGACGAATACTTTGTTGTTGTGTTCGTGATTGCTGTTTTGTTTTCAACCTCAAGTTTTGGTATGTTGAATGAAATGTCAAAATCCGCCT
This sequence comes from Fibrobacterota bacterium, assembly GCA_023459055.1. Taxonomy (GTDB): domain Bacteria; phylum Fibrobacterota; class Chitinivibrionia; order Chitinivibrionales; family Chitinispirillaceae; genus JAAZBG01. Next base: position 157,033 of record JAEWVR010000018.1, on the reverse strand, counting down.
GAGCTTTGAGCTTGTCAGCCAGACCGAAGCGAGCACCAAAGTCAAATTTCAACCCTTTACCGTAATTAAAATATTTGGTCTCCGCAGATGGTTTTGTTTCGTCATCGGAGCTATACACATCGCCACCAATCCCGGCACCAAATCCGATAGAGCCGAGAAGGCTTAACTTTTCCTCACCCTCTGCAAAGATGTTTGCCGTGATCATGGCAACCGCAGCTGCTGCATAAACAATTCTTTTCATTACTCAACCCCTTTGTAAATAGATGTTTATTCTCTCTATTTTAATTCTTTTTTATTTGGTTTACATTTTTATAATTACAGTACCCGTTACACTACAGACACGCCCCCCGCAGGGGGACTTTGTGATTCATTAGGATTGCAACTTAAAGTCCCCCTGCGGAGGATTTAGGGGGCGCAGTTCTGTACACCCTGAAATCGATCTCAGGAAAAATATTATTATGTGATTCCAGCAGTGATACAAAGTTACCATCAATGGAATCTTTCTTAAGATCATTATAGAGCCGCAGGAAATTTGCGATATGCTCTTTTGTCCGCCTGACCGCGTAATCCACCATGGTACCGTTTTTCATGATAAATGCCCAGTCACTTGATTCCGCAAGCAGCAGTTCGCGCGCCATCTGGTTTAAGGTACGTTTGACAAGCCCCTCAGCGTTGGAATATGCAGTGGCGCATTCGGTCATCTTTATTTCCATTCTGTGGATATGGCGATAGATCCAGTCGTTGCTTTTGTCAAGCCATACTTCTGAATAGCCGCCCTCCCCCCAGCTTGAAAATGATGGTTCGCAAACCTGATTTGATTTGAACGTGTCAAGATACTCTGATGGCGTGATCAGGGTTATCGCTTCCTGTTCAAATGCTGCTTTTCGAATGAGAAAGTTAAGCCATTCCGGCCCCTCATACCACCAATGTCCAAACAGTTCGGCATCATAGGGTGCAACAATAATCGGTGGCCTGTCCATTATTGATGAAAGATATTCCGCCTGTTTTGTTCTGTTGTATAGGAAATTGCCCGCATGTTCAGCGGCAATCGCAAGTGCATCATTACGCCTGTATGGTTCTTTGTGTTCAGTCTGACCGGTAATCCTGTAATATTTGAATCCGGTGTGAATGCGCAGGCCTATCGGATCGATATAGGGTGCGATATAATCCATATCAAGATCATAGCCGATATCACGATAGAAATCCCTGTACACCGGATGTCCCGGATAGCCTTCCTTACTGCTCCAGACCGATCGTGACGATTCGGTATCTCGTCCGAATGCAGCTACTGGTGCTTTTTGACAGAGTACCGGTGCAAAAACACCATGCTGCGGTTTTGGATCTGCGAAAAGAATCCCATGCGTTTCCGTAAAGAAATACCGGATACCGGCTTCATAAAGGAACTCTTCAAGGCCGGGATAAAATCCGCATTCGGGAAGCCATATTCCCTGTGGTTTACATCCAAGAAAACGTTCATAAGAGTTTACTGCTGTAACAATTTGTGCACGTACCGCTTCAGGGTTGCATTGCATATTTGGAAGATACCCATGTGTTGCACCACAGGTAATAATTTCAAGTGCACCTGCATTTTGAAAATACTTGAATCCATCAAGGATGTTCCCGTTATAGCTGTCATCAAAGGTACGGCGGCAGATATTTAGTTTGTCAAGATACATTACTGCAGTTGCATGAAAATCGGGGTCGTTTTTTGTACGTTCAAGTTCCTTTTCCCCTAGTTCGATAGAACGCTTCAGGTGTGCGCTGTAACGTTCCTGGAGCAGTACATCGGTAAGCATTGTACACAGTGTCGGAGTAAGCGACATGGTAATACGGAAAGGAACCCTGTCTGCGATAAGATTTTCAAACATTGACAAAAGAGGTATGTACGTTTCTGTCAGTGCCTCATACAGCCAGTTTTCCTCAAGCATATAGTCGCATTCAGGATGACGAACATAGGGGAGGTGTGCATGCAAAACAAGGCATAGGAAACCTTTTCCTTTATGTGATTTTTTATGCTCTGTTTTGTTTTTCATGTCGTAGGTATGGTAGCTTAAACTGGTGTGGCACTTCCAAAATAGTGCGCTGTGTCAAGTTTGACAACCGGTAGATCAACACTTCTGACAAGAGGAACACTGCCATTTTTTGTATCAGAAGTACAATACGAATCAGCTGCAGATCTTATAAACGCAGTGCCGACAGTCACCGGCGCAGACTCTGTACAGTATTTATCGGGTGGCTGCCGATTGACAATTTCTTCACCGGTATGGAAATGTACGGCTTCACCGGATTGGTCATAACTATTTTCTGGTGGTGAATATGGCCTGAAACAGCCCCGTTCATTAACAATACCGCATTCAACACTGCATTGGCTTGCACCTGTTGGAACATGCACATACGAATCGGCAACATTCATTTGAATGGGGATATCATAACAACTGCTGATGTGAGCTTCATTGTTCTCAATCGTTTGGCCCTTGATGCGTAGTACTAATTGATCCTTTGATGGTGCCTGTTCCTGAAAATTATGTTCCGCAGATCTGGTTCCATCAGGAAGTTCCCAGTAAACATAGAGTGTTTTAGGATCCCGGGGTAGAACACACAGGTAGAAATCGTCATAGGTCTCAGGAATTTCTGTGCTGAACGAATATCGTGGTCCTGCTGATGGATTCTTTTGTGATAGTGAATCTGCTTCTGATATTGCTTCTGATGGAGATTCGCACGCATATCCAGTCTTTTCTTCGTGGTATTCATCCGGGGTATGCAGTGATAATTCCGCATCCGGATTACTGGCATTACTTACTTCGTCAAAAAACTCTTTTTCAAACACGATTCCGGATACCGGTTGTACAGGTTGATGGGTCTGTAGTGATGATACTGTTGAAGTGCCGGCTGCATGGCGTACAGAAGGTTTTGCTGTTGCTGTAAGGTGTTCATTTATCTGGCTCATTCAAACCACCGTATCCCCTGTTTATCAGCACTCTGAATCAAACTAATATACGAAACGGTGTCACTGGTTGTCATCTTTTTGATATATTTTTTTTGGAATGGGGTACAATGTAGTGATTTTTAGTAAGTGGTGAGGCAATTTCGCAAAAACGCAAATTACAAACTTGACAAAATTCATTTCAACTCCCCCTCGCCTAAGGAAAAGGATGTTGAGGGGAGAGGTAAGAAATTGTCTCAGTAACTCGTTCCCTTAGCCTGGTACCAATTGCGGCTTCCATTAAGTCCGAACTGGATGCTGAAGAACGTTTCTGAATAATCTTTATAGTAGGAATCGGAACGTGAACCGATTTCGAAATTGATATCTATATAACTGGTTTTCTGCTGTACCGGTAAACCGAATCCAAGATCAAATGCAAATTCCTTAGCTGTTTTCACCGGCATTTGTGCGAATCTGAATCCTGCGCGGTACTGAATAATTTCATAGAATTTTGGTGCGAGCAGGTTTGGTGCCGGGATATACTGGCCGCCAAAGGAAAATGATGGAGCGTTGTCAAGTTTGCGTGTAGAATATAAACCATCATAGAATTCATCCCATAGTGTCATACCAAAGTCGGCTGCAACAAACCACTCCGGATTAAACTGGTAACTTGCACCGATTGCAACTGACGGTGCTAGTTTAAGTCTTGATTTTGTGGGCTCGAATGATGAATCCTGTATCTCAATTATCCGTTTACTTTTTTTGTCATCAATGAAAAAATATTCACCGCTTAATCCCGCTGTAAAATTTTTATAGGGAACAAGCAATCCACCGCGTATACCATTTGCCTGTGCACGGGTTGAAACAGAATCTTTCTGTGTTGACTGAATATCTCCCATGGTGATTGTTTTATACCGGGTAAGCTTGTCACTCAGATAAACCCGTTCATACGATAATCCGATCGATCCTATGCGTTTGACTTTATAGGCGTACCCGATCTGCCAGTGACTCAAACCACCGCTTCTTTTTACACCCAGTTGCTGGGTATAGTTCATGTTGTAAATGGATACTGGTGTTGTTGTGTTAAATTTCAATGCAAAATTACTCTTTTGTTCAAGTGAAATACCAATCGCACCCAAATTGTGTTTCAATGGAAACGAGAAGGAGATCATCTGAGGATTAAAACTTGATTGTGATTCTGAGTTATCGCCGCTGTTAAGGGTAATAAAATCGTATGACAGAGCAGTTGAAAATACTGATGCCTCAAGGTAACCGATATTTGCAACATTCCGTGACATTGCAAGAAACTCGTTTTGTAAACCAACACCGGTGCGTCCAAGGCTCAGTGATGGTCCACCGCTGAGTGATACCGGTATGCCGACTGGATACTCAAAACTCAACATCGACTGTGCCGATGACAATGATGCAATTGACAGTGATGTGATAAGTGCTGTTGTAAAAATTGTATGTTTCATGTAGTATTGTCTTTATTGATTATTGGTGAATACGCCAGTTATTATTGGATTAGACCACCGGATTGAACGATCGGAGGTTGTGTTATATACCAACGGGTTTCTCAGATACAGATATGCCGTTGCCGGCTTATTTTTTGATAAATTACGAAAGTAGATGTCGGCCGCGATTGTGTCAAGATTCTGTCCCGCCAGAATAGTACCTTGAAGACCTTTTTTTTCGATTGAATCATAAAATTCGTTAGGATTTGAAAAATTCTTATCACTTACATAATAGCGGTAATCAAGCTGAGATGAAGAATCAGATGTTGTGAGTGATTGACCGGAAATCACAATAGGAACAGAGAGTATTGTCGTAAAACCGGAGCGTTTTGACATATCAGCCCATAGTGTTGAAAGATCAAGCTTGAACACTGCATATCGTCCCGTATGTGTTGATGAGACAGGAATCGGATCGAAAGCGCTCTTTATTTCAGGTACGTCGAATTGTACATTGGAACTGTAGTCACTTTTTAATGTGTCAATAATTATAACATTGCTTGAATCATACGTCAGAATAAGTTTAGGTGCTTTCTGTAATGTAAATATGGAGTCATCGCTGGCAACTAACAGTTTAAGTACATGGGATTTATTGGTACGTTTTTTTGACAATGCATCGGCTACAGTATCAAGCGCGTAGTAACTTCTGAATGTCGAGTCAATTGACGCCACTGTAGCACTATTCAGAGAGTCCTTAAAGAACTTATTATTGGTACTGAGTTTTGTTGAAACTGATGCGTTGACAGGTGTAGTAATACCCTGATTGTGATAGGAATAGATATGAATAGTTCTTGGAATTGAATCCGCAGAAATCTCAATAGCGACTTTTTTAAGGATACGACGGTAGTTTTTGAAACGAACCGATGTGTCGTGGCTGAAACCATAAATACCACGGACAATTTTTGAGCTGTCTTTACCAACTAAAGGATATCCGACACCGATAGTAGTATCAACCGGTTCAGCGACACTATACTGAGATGTTACCTGCAAAGTATCAAAATACTCAAAATTATTATTAAAATCTGTCCGGTTTGGATCGGAATTGGTTATTATCTGGCCACCCAGAGTTGATGAATCGTTAAGATTCGAGCAGGAAACAAAAAGACCGATCCCTGCAATACATGCGCTTATAATTAGTTTTTTTAACACCGTGGCTCCTGCCGTGGATTAAAGATTTCCTGTAGTGGAGATCTATATTCTCCAGAAATTACTACATAGTACGTTCGTGGCAAATAAAATAGGTTCAGAATTTAAAAAAAGTCAAAAGTTTCTGCTAAAAAGTGATAGGGGGAGGTTGTTCTGCTGCATTTGCGTTACAATAGTGCTTTCAGAGCGGGTACTACCCTGATTGTGAAGCAGTCGTAAATTCACAATTCTTATCTAACGGTGCATAATGCTCATATACTATTTTTCAAACATCTATATATTAGGTAATAGTAAACGGATCGATTCTCTCGCGGCAGTATCCTTATACAGGTGATATGGACACATTTTTAAGCAAACGGCCATCAGATTGCCACATTTTGATTGTTGATGATGACGAGATTATCTGCGAGATGCTCAGGGATGCACTCAAGGACAAGTATCAGGTCACGACCAGCAACACCGGTAAGGATGCATTTTGTAAAATCGATGCCACCGATTTTGATATTGTTATCACCGATCTCAAACTTCCGGACACAACCGGTATCGAGATTCTCAGTTATGTGAAAAGCAAGGATGAGTACTCCGAGGTGATCATGGTCACCGGATATGCGTCACTTGATAGCGCTACAATTGCGCTTAATCTTGGCGTTTTTTCGTATTTTGTAAAACCGGTTGTTATTAATGAACTTCTGATACAGGTTGAAAAAGCTGTAGCACTGCGCCTGTTTCACCTTAAAAGTATCATGCTTATGAATCAGTCGGAAATGATGCCTGCTGGTGCAAAAGATCACATTCACGATATCACTCAACTTTATTATTTCATACGTAAACTGATGCTTTCGATAGAAGTCCCTGAAATAATGCGTATCACCCTTGAGGATGTTAATAGTCGTATGGGTTCGGAATGTGCGCTTGTGGGTGTTGACCTTTTAGGTTTTTCCGAAATATTCGCAATGCCCCGTACTGGTGTACTGGAATCAGCTGCGCTTCATGCATTTATCGGTGATCAGTTTAAAACCTGTTTTCCCAATTTGAACAAAGCAAAATTTGATGATTTACAGATTCCGCTGTTTGTGTACAAAGGAAAGCAGGGAGAATGCCTGCTTGAAAAAACATGGTATCCTGTTGTTATACCACTGACTGTTACCGATCGCGGCATCGGAACACTTGTGCTTTTCTTTAAAAACAGGGAAAGCTTTACAAGTGACCAAAGTCTGTTTCTCTTTGTGTTTAGTTCCATGGTTTCATCGGTGATTGAACATGGGTATTCAGTGCTTCAGGCCCGGCATCAGGCAAAAACCGATAGTCTTACCGGGGTGGCGAATCACCGTTTTTTCCATGAATCGCTTGAACGCGAGATTGCCAGATCCAACAGAAAAGGCTGTACCTTTGTTCTCATACTCATTGACATCGACAACTTTAAAAAAATAAATGACACGTATGGACATCAGGTAGGTGACGCGGTCATTGTAGACTTGACAAAAAGAATCGGTCATATCATACGTGCCGGTGATATTCTCGCGCGGTACGGCGGTGAGGAGTTCGGGCTTATTCTTCCTGAAACTGATCTTCACGGTGCGGAAGTGCTTGCGTCGAGAATACTGAGTGCATTCACCGTAAAACCCCTTGCGTACCTGCACCATAAGCTATCCTATTCAGCAAGTATCGGGATAGCGGTGTATGATGGCTCACGGCCGGTGAAAAAGGATACCCTTATCCGCACTGCAGATGATGCACTTTATGAGTCCAAGCGAAATGGAAGAAACAGGTTTACCGTAGGTACTATTACCATATGAAATTTGAAAAATATTTGTTTGCAGTTGTCATACATACATACAGCATTCTCATGGGTATAGCACATAACATCGCAGGTATTTTTTTGAGCAAAGTGGGGGAGCGCAGAAAATGGGATATCTTCCATCGTCAGCATCCGCCTTCCCCGGTTCGTGATTTCCGTAACCGTTCCGTCGTGTGGCTTCATGCCGCATCGCTTGGTGAGACAAAACTGCTGTATAAATTTTTAGAGGTTCTTGAACAGCGTCATCCTGAGGATCTGTATCTCGTTACTGCGACATCACGAACCGGTGTCCAATTTCTTGAGCGTCATAAAACAGCGTCGGTGTGTGGTGTCGGTTATTTACCGTTTGATTCACTTTCGCTAATGAACGCCACGCTTAAACAATATGGTATTAAACGGGTCTGGCTGCTTGAAACAGAACTGTGGCCATCGATGCTATGGGCCTGCAAAAAGAACAAGATCCCGGTTGGAATTGTCAATGCGAGAATGGAGATCAGGTCATTCAAGCGGTATTTCATGTTTCGTAAACTTCTCGCACCGCTTTTTGGTGTGTTCGATATCGTGTTTGCTCAAACCGGAGAATATGCAGAACGCTTTGTAAATGTGGGTGTCAGCAGGGATATTATTCATGTAGTAGGAAATATTAAAGGGCATATTTTCATCAAACGGCCATCAAGACGCGACTGGTTGTCGCTGCGTCGCGCTATGAATCTTAGTGAAGGTTGTTTTGTACTTACTGCCGGTTGTGTGCATGCAGGTGAGGGAAAAGAACTTCGTACATGTATTGATATGCTCTCACGAAAGAATTTACCTTGTAAAGTGATTATCGTTCCACGGTATCTTGAAGAGGTGCCGGCGATTATGGACGAGGTTGGCGGATCAATAGCACACTTTACAGAGATTACGACATCACGGAAATGGGATGTCTGCATTATTGAGAAAATGGGAATTCTTGATGATGTTTACAAAATGGCTGATGCTGCATTTGTCGGAGGAACATTTGTACCGGTTGGCGCACATAACGTTTGGGATCCAGCGCGCTTTGGAATACCGGTGTTTTTCGGTCCTGATTATCATACACAAATTGAAAGCTGCGAGAAGCTGTTAAGTGCAGGTGTGGCATTCAAGGTGGAGAATGGTGAAGAACTCGCAAACAGTATTATAAAAGTCATTCGTCTTGAGCCGCGTAAGTTTGTCAGTGCTCAGACGACCTTCATTGAGACGATTAACAAACGACAATCAGTACTGGAACCGCTTATCCCATGAGTACAATTGACACAAAAATACCACATGTAATTGTGCTTGCCGGTGATGATACCATCGGGAGGGAACAGGCGCGTCAGCAGCTTATGGATACCATTCAGAAATCGTTTGATGGTGTCATAATCGAGCGTTACGATTCGTCAATGATGTCGTTTGCATCATATACAGAAAAAATAATTACGCCATCACTGTTTCAGGAAACACGCATTTTTCATATCAACCACGCCCAGACGCTGACCGAAAAAGAGTTGAAGCTGCTCGATAGTACGATTAAATATCCACCCTCCGATTCGTATGTCATCATTGAAGTTGACGAAATAAAAAAAGGGAAGGATTCTGAAGCCGGCGTAATAAAAACGCTTCAGATAAAAAAACGTTCGGCATCACCGGACAGTGGTTTTGCGTATCATGAGTTTATAAAGCCATCAGAGTATAAAATAGCAGAGTGGCTTGTGGTGCAGATTCCCAGACTGTTAAACCGCAAAATCAGCAAGCTGGACGCTGATTATCTTGTGGATCTTGTTGGATATGAGCTTGAAGGGCTCTATTCTGAGCTTCAGAAAATCGATCTGAATCTTGAACCGGGTGAAGCCATTACAAAAAGTGTTATTGAAGAGATCGTTGGGGCATCACGACCAATGACTATTTTTGAGCTTGCATCAGCGCTTGAGTGTAAAAATCTGACACGCGCGCTTGATATTGTCGATTCACTTTTTGCAACGGCATTCTCGGGACCATCAATGGTGGCTGCTGTGTTCAAACAGTTCTGGGCAATGTTCAGGATCAGGCACTTTGCAGAGCAGAAACCGCAGGTCGTCAAGACATTTCTTACTGCGACCGGTTTCAAGAATCAGGCGCAAACGGATGCCGGCGTTGCAATCGGGATGGCGGCAGGGCTTCTTGGTGATGGGCAGGCTGCAAGAGTGTATCCTGTGTTGATTGCATCCGGCATTGTAAAGCATGCGATGAATTTCACCGATGATGAACTTAAATGTATCTGCCGGTGGCTTCTTGAGTTTGATACGGGTGTAAAATCGGGGAAAATTGCAGCAACACAGCAGAATGTACAGTTGTTTTGCTATAAGGTGTGCAGGGTATCTCAGCTTGTAAAGGATGGTTTTACACAGTGAGATATTTCTTCCGGGTTGAATATGATGGAACATCATTTGGAGGATGGCAGCGTCAGCCCAATGCGGTAAGTATTCAGGAAAAACTGGAGCATGCCTTTAGTGTCGCGTTGCGTACAAAGATCGATATTACCGGAGCCGGTCGTACTGATGCCGGTGTGCATGGTCGCGCTCAGGGAGCGCATTTCGATTGTGATCAGGTGTTTAATCTGTCGCGCCTTGAGCTATCGGTTAATGCCATTCTTCCTCATGAAATTTCGATTTATAACTTATGTCCGGTTGATAATGTGTTTCATGCACGGTTCAGTGCTGTTGCAAGGCGCTATAAGTACACTATGTGTTTGCGAAAAATGCCGCTTGTGTATAAGCGTGTGTGGATGATATTCACACATGTTGACTGGGATCTTGTAAAGCAGAATGCAACGCATCTCCTGGGACGTCACGATTTCGAAACTTTTTGTGCGTCAGGAGCGACAAGTGATAATACAATCTGCACTGTTACCGGTGTATCTCTTGACAGGATTAATGATTGTATTGTATTTACTATAGAAGCGGATCGTTTTATTTACAGGATGGTTCGCTCGGTGGTCGGGACACTTATTGACATCGGCAGGGGGAAAATCAGGCAGTCGATGACGGAAGTTATCGATTGCCGTGATCGTTTTAAAGCCGGATCAACAGCACCTGCCTGCGGACTTGTTCTGGACTATGTAAAATATCCTGTGGAGTTACTTGATGAATCAAAATAATGGTAAAAAATCCAGTGGGGTCGGGATCTATCTGTTGTTTCTCGCACTGGGAATTTCAGTGGGGCTTATTGCCGGCGGGGAGATCATAAAGCGTATCTATGTGTCCGGAACGACAGCCGTAGCACCTCAGCCATCAACCGATCCGTCTGTCACTGTTCAGGAGACGGTCCCTGTTCAGGACGATATTCTTTTATCAAGAAAAAATGCAATCGTAAAAGCAACCAGGGCAATAGCACCCTGTGTTGTCGGTATAGTTGTCACTCAGATTCAGGTTGTTCGTGATCGGTATTATACCAATGAATTTCTCGATTTCTTTTTTAATCCGCAGATTCAGCCGCGCTACCAGCAGATTGAGAGCATTGGTTCCGGATTTGTTATCCGTAAAGACGGTATCATTCTTACAAATTATCATGTTGTGGAGAATGCTGCAAAATTGTTTGTCAACTTTGCAAATGGAAAGCGTCTTGAGGGCAAGGTGATCGGGGTTGATGCCCGCTCGGATCTTGCTGTTATTGCTGTTGAGAAGGGTGAGTTCCAGCAGGTTGTTTTTGGTAACAGTGATGAAGCGATGACTGGTGAATGGGTGATCGCAATCGGAAATCCGTTTTTGAATTTTATCAATGATGTTCATCCGACCGTAACGGTAGGGGTGGTGAGTGCATTAAACCGGAATTTTGCACCATCAGCTGGTGTTTACTATCAGGGGATGATTCAGACTGATGCCGCTATAAATCCGGGAAACAGTGGAGGACCGCTTGCCAATGCACTGGGTGAAGTAATCGGTATTAATACTTTTATTTTTACAGGATCAAATGATAACAAGGGATCAATCGGTATCGGGTTTGCAATTCCAATCAAACGTGCACAGCGTGTCGCGGATGAGTTAATTACCTATGGAATGCGGCGTCAGGTCTGGACCGGCATCTCGGTACAGGATCTAAACAGAGCCATCGCCCTGTCGCTTGGGTATAACAGTACTGATGGCGTAGTGATTGCCGGCATACAACAGGGAAGTCCGGGTGAAAAGGCCGGGTTACAAAACAATGATATAATTCTTCAGCTAGGAAACCGTATTATTCAGTCGCATCTTGACATTGATGGTTTTTTTCTCGATTATTTTGTTGGTGACAAGGTGCAGATGGTAATTTTACGAAAAGGTAAGCAGCTTAATGTTCAGTTAACGTTGAGCGAATTCAAGAGTGAAAAATAATAAAGGAGTAATCCATGGCGATACAGTTAAAAGAAAAAAGGGTTTCTACATTAGTACTTGTAGTGATCGTTGGTATTCTGATCGGGTCGTATCTTAATAGTTTTGTAGAGATGCTGCCCGGGGGGGAAAATGTTGTAAAAACATTCTTTACGTACAGTATACCTGTCGGAATCGGTGATTTTGTCAACAATAAACCGGTGCTTGTTGACTTGAATGCAATCAAGTTTCAGATTGGCTTTATGTTCAAGTTCAGTCTGCTTTCTATTATCGGTGTTTTTATCAGTTTGTATTTTTTCAGATGGTACCGTTAATCCGGGGGGCTTTGAACGCGGGAGAGGGCGTGCGAATGGTACAAAAAGTACGAACACGCATATCCGTTTTCCTGTCATTTCGTTATTTTTTTATACTACTATTGCTTTCCGTAACACTGCTGAGTATTGGTTGTGCACCATCTGTACGTTATACTCGTTCGGCGAATGGTGAAATTCATCTGTATGTGCCACGAGATTGGGATTACCGGAAAAACTATAAGGTTCCTCAGGATCGTCTTCAGACCATTATTCAAGGGTGGATCGGTGTTCGCTATAGATATGGTGGTATGAATCGTCGGGGTGTGGATTGCAGCGGATTTGTATGTCTTGTATATCAGGAGCTAAATGGTACGGTTCTTCCACATTCGTCAAGGAAAATGCACCGGATGGGAAGATTTGTTTCTAACAGTGATGCCCGCAGCGGGGATCTGGTTTTTTTTAGAGGCGGACTTTTCAATACAATTAATCATGTCGGAATTTATATTGGTGATAATAAATTCGCTCACGCGAGTTCAAGTAATGGAGTTCGGTATAGTTCGCTTGACGAGTCGTACTATAAAAAAAGATTTGCAGAAATCAGGAGATTGTTTTGATAGTTAAGGTTGCATTTCCAGGAGAGCGCGGTTCATTTACCGAACTGGCAGCAATTGAGTATTTCGGGGAGAGTGAAAAATACGTATGTGTACCCGAATTCGCAGATGTATTTGAGAGTGTCAGTTCCGGTGCATGTAAATATGGCGTTGTGCCTATCGAGAATTCTTCCGCAGGAAGTATTCATCAGAATTATGATTCACTGCTTGAAAGTAATCTTCACATTACCGGTGAGATCATGCTTCGTATTGGACAGTGTGTTATTGCAAATAGTGGTGTAAAGAAAAAAGATGTGCAGACGATCTATTCGCACCCTGCAGCATTTTCACAATGTAAAGAGTATTTCAAGAAAAATCCTGCTTTACAGAAGGTTCAGGTACCCAATACAGCTCTTGCAGTAAAAAAAGTAAAGGACGAGAAATTAAAAAATGCTGCGGCGATTGCATCAATGCAGGCAGCAATTGATTTCGAGATGAATGTTATTGCTGAAAACATTGAAGATAACAAATGGAATACAACACGTTTTATCATTCTTAGTCGTAAACCGGAACGTCCAGCATTTACTCCGGTAAAAACTTCGGTTGTTTTCTCAATGCAGAATATACCGGGGGCCCTGTTCAAGTGTCTTGCTGTATTTGCACTTCGCGATATTGATCTTATAAAAATTGAGTCGAGGCCAGTGCACGGTAAAGGATTTAAATACCTGTTTTATCTTGACTTTGCCGGGGATATCAATGATCCGGCACAGAAAAATGCAGTAAATAATCTTCAGGAGATTACGTCATTTTATAAGCATCTCGGATCATACAGTTGTGGACGGCTTGCGTATCCAAAGTATAAGAAACGGTAGTTGCAGATGTCCGTCAGAGGGCACTCTTTGGGTTGTATAGTAATGTGTCAGGCAAAAAATAAAAATAACGGCGGATGAAACGATCGTTGTGTTGGTCACTGTAATCGTGTAGTAACGAAATTAAAAACAGGAGTCTTAACAATATGAATGCAGTATTACTTTGCGGTTCACCGAGAAAAAATGGTAATACAGAACTGCTTTTGACAAGATGTAAATCAAAATTCGAAAGTGCATCAATTAAAACTACCCTTGTGCATTGTGCTGATACTATTGTCAAGCCATGCATTGCTTGTGGCGTTTGCAGGAAACGGGCTGATATGACCTGTGCAATTACCGATGATGACTTTGCGAGAGTGTTCAGGCTTATTTGTGATGCAGATATTATTGTGTGTGGTTCTCCGGTATACTTTGGCTCTGCGACACCGAATCTGATGTCGATACTTGACAGAGTCGGATATGTCTCCCGGTCGAACGGTGGATTATTATCAAGGAAAATCGGTGGCCCGTTAGTCGTCGCACGCCGGGCAGGTCAGAATTTTACCTATGCCCAGCTTATGTATTGGTATATGATAAATGATATGATCGTTCCCGGTTCAACCTATTGGAATGTTTCCTTCGGTCGTGAAGCCGGTGAGGTAGAAAACGATGAGGAAGGCATTTCAACGATAGACCGGTTCAGTGATAATCTGGTGTGGCTGGCAGGGAAATTGTTTTAGATGTTGGCGAATCAACATTCGCCAACAAACGTAGGGGCGAATCATTATTCGCCCGCACACATAGGGAACGAATCAACATTCGCCCGCATTTTGTAAATACAGTACACAACAATTTAAAAATCAAAAAGATATGTTGCGGTTTTGTATGTTGTTATTGTAATAATCAATGTTGATAATTTAACATGAATTTACAAAACAGATACAGACTGGATATCGAAAGAATGAAAACCCGAAGGGTTTGAAAACACGTCACACATCACCAGTCACCTCCTCAAAGGAACACTATGAAAATTACATACAATGCCCCGGTTGTTTTGACATTTACAGCGATTTGTACGATTGTTCTTGTTGTAAGCGATATAATGCACGGGAAGCTGATCAGTAATTTCTTTCTTTGTTATCCTCATATGAATCTTGCGGATCCGATAACCTACTTGCGTATTTTTTCTCATGCGGCCGGGCACAAAGACTGGGCGCATCTTATTGGTAACTTCTCGTTTATTCTGCTTATCGGACCGATTCTTGAAGAAAAGTATGGATCAAAACGACTGTTGCTCATGATGATCGTTGCTGCCGGTATTACCGGCTTGTTAAATACCTTTCTGTTTCCGGCAGGTTTACTTGGTGCGAGTGGTATCGTGTTTATGTTTATTATTCTGGGTTCGTTTACAAATTTTAAAACCGGCGAAATTCCGCTTACTTTCATTCTTGTTATTCTGCTCTTTTTGACAAAAGAGATTGTTGCAGCATTTCAGCAGGATTCAATTTCACAGTTTGCGCATATCATGGGTGGGATCTGCGGAAGTATTTTCGGGTTCAGGAATGCAAAAGTCAAGGGGTCATAAATAATGAATGCAAATAGAATCAATTTTTTGGTAAGTTCCAAACAGGATCAATTTTAATAGTTTGTGTAGGATAAGGAATATCGATATTTTCATCTTTAAACCGTTTGTGAATCTCTTTTACGCATTGACTTTTCAGTACTCCTTGATTTGTATAATCAGATGCCCGCATGATAATTGTCATGGTAATTGACGAATTACCAAATCCCTGAAACCTTATAACCGGATCAAATGATGCAACTCCACCAGGATTCTCTGTGATAACTTTTTTGGCTGTTTCAAATGCAATTTTTTCAACAAATGATAGATCACATGAATAACTGACACCGATTTCAAGTGAGAACGTATGTTCCCTGGTTGGTCTGCTGAAATTGGAAATTATTGCAGATGACAATTTGTTGTTTGGTATAATAACAAGGTTTCCGGGAAGTGTTTTGATTATGGTATTTCGCCAGGTAATATCAGAGACAGATCCTTCATTACCAGTGTCAAGTCTTACATAATCTCCAATATGAACCTGCTTTGACAGCAGTATGTAAATACCGGAAAATAAATTTGCTAATGTATCCTGAAGTGCAAGTGCGACGGCAAGGCCTCCGATACCGAGTGTTGTCAGAATCGGAGTAATTGAAATCCCAAGCGTTTGCAGGGTGACAAGTGTTCCAATAAGAAAGACAACAACCGATGCAAGGTTGGAAAGCAAACTTGATGGAAGTGGTACTTCGGCAGTAGAACTCAATTGACGAATCAGTTTTGAGATAAATCGTGCTATTACAAGGGTTATAAGAAACGCTGCAATTGCAAAACAGATTCTGTTGGAAATAACCTGTGTTGCATGGAGATCGGGTAATATGATTGAACCTATATAAAAAGATAGCACCACAAATAGTGGAATTGGAATTCCCTTTAATGCTCTTATCAGAAAATCATCATAAATCCAGGTTGTCTTTTTTACCCATGAAGTAACAAATTTACGGATAAAAAACTCTGTAAGGATACCCAGAAAAATTCCACATACAATAAACAATGCAATCCAGATCAATGTCTCAAGCGGTTGGTGTGCATGAGGAAAAATCGTTTTAAGGGAATCAAGATTCATGTAATTCCTTTTTAGGTACAATAACAACGAATAAAACTACAGACTTATATTTCGATTTAAACCCTTCTTCCACAGTAGAGATTTGGGTTATCTTAGGGCCCGACTATATGAGAGGGCCATAATTAGTTACCACATCAAATGGAATCATTTTGATTGCATTACGGCTTCGTGATATTTTGTAAAGCTATACTTGAAGTAATTGTCATCAAAATGAATGGTATCGCGTTTACTTAAATATAATTCTGAAAGAGAAGCAGGAACAACAAAGTCTATATGAAGTAATCGCTGCTTGATATAGGGAAATGAAATTGAAAATGATCCATTGGTGTCGGTTATGGAAATTGATGATCGTATGGAATTTACAGAATCATAAAGTGATACGTGAATACCCGCAAGAAATTTTGAATCTGATGTTTTTACTTTGCCATTTACCTTGTACGTGATACTGTCACTTACATTGGAAACTGTTCCCGGATCAAACATACAACCGTTTGAAAACACTAAGGGAAGAATACAAAGTGTTACTACAGCAACGAGTATTGGCAGCGTTATCATTTTTTTATGAATCATAAGTGTTTACTCCATGTTCAAGCAACTAAAATTTGCCGTATACAAGCAGACGAATCAAAATAATTTATTCCTGAGTAAATATGGCTGATTTTATAATACTATGTAGCAGTGGTCCTGTGGTATCGCAGATTGTTATAGCTTATAAAATCATGTGGGATTAAGGTTTTCCAGTATTGGATGTCTCAAAAAAAATCCAGGGTTCAATCATAGTTTGAATCATGGTCCTGCACTCATCAGAAAGAAAGTGCATCCCGATATCTGGTTTAATGACAAAGCTGTAATTGTGATCACCAAGATTGAATCGTATCGCAAATGAATGAAGATAGCCCCGGTCGAAATTGATCGCATATTTTTTTGTGTTTCCATAGATAGGATCACCAAGAATTGGAACACTGATTGATTTCATTACTACCCGCAACTGATGTGTCCGACCGGTGAATGGTTTAAGAAGGTAGAGGCGGAGGCCGTTGCCAAGTCCTCTACTGATAAATCGCGTAAGTGACGGATTCTCGAGTGATTGCGATAATATCCATTGACCGTTACGGCCTTTTTTAAGATCACCCCTTATCATCCCCTGCTTTTTTTTGGGTGTTCCGGGGGCGAGGGCAATGTAGTACTTCTCAATAGCCCGATTTCGAAAAAGGGATGTAATTTCCTGTGCTGTATGATGATTTCGGGCAAAAAGTAGTAATCCTGATGTCATAGTGTCAAGTCGATGTACCGGGTAAAGCTCATCAAGCGAAAGATCTTCGCGAATTGTTTGAACTAGTCCGACAGGCGCCACACCTTTATGAAAATTTACATCAGGAAATTTGTTAATGACGAGAAATAGATCATTGATTGAATGCAGTGCATACATAATTCTTGAATCTCAGTCCTTTAAGAGAATATTTCTGTTTTGTTATACAGTTGTACGCTGCACAAAAGAGTATTGAAAAAAAAACGTAAAAATTGTAATATAAAAAAAATCAGGAGTAACAAATGCAATTTTTTTTGAAACGGGTATGGACATATTTTATTACCGGGCTCATTGTTGTACTGGTTATTACTGCGATTGTAATTATTCTCAAGCAGCTATTTGACTGGTTTGAATTGATTATTCCGGTAACAACAGGGATTAAACCTTCCGAGACCGGGCTTGGTGCATTGATAGTGGTACTGTTGATATTTCTTACCGGTATTATCACAAGGAACTATTTCGAAAAGAAAGCTGTTGAAATCGGTAATGCGGTTATCGTTAGTATTCCTCTTTTAAATAAAGTGTTTATAACGGTTCAGCAGATTTTTAATGCAATGCTTAAGCCTCAGAAAAATTTCCCCGGTGAAGTAGTCATGATTGAGTATCCGTCAGAGGGTTTATGGTCTCTCGGATTTGTGACATCACGGGAAACGACTGAGATTTCTGATGCAGTAAGCGAACCGCTTGTTTGCGTGTATATTCCATCAACACCCAATCCTGCAAGTGGTGTTACGGTGTATGTTACTGAAACGAAGTTGAAACCGGTTGAACTGATTCCAGAATTGGTTGCGAAAGCCTCAGCGAGCGGTGGGCTTGTGAGTTCTGCGAAAAGTGAGGTATTACGCACGACCAGTGTAACGCTTGGTGAGTTTATCAGAAAATGGAAAGCTCACAATGCATCCAAGAAGGCGATTGTTGATCCAAGGGACTAGAAGCCCGGGAAGATTCAGATAAAGACTTAGATTAAGGTTAAGGAAAACTTAAAACTACCTCAATCTCAATCTTAACCTTAACCTCTTTTCATATAAGATACAGATAGCAACTACACAAAATTGCCGCAAATAATCCTGTTAGCAGTATTGGTTTCCATAGATATCTATATATATCAGTCAATCGTGCCTTGAAGTGGTTGACAGTTACAACAAGACAAATATGCAGCGGCGAGAGCATCATGCCGATATAACCGCATGCGTAAGCCAGAGATGTTGTCGCGATAAGCGTTGCAGTTGACGGATTTTCCCCGATGAGTCCAAAAATAAGGGGAAAACTTGCACCGACAAACCCGACTGCGATACCGGTAACGGCACCTGCGATAAACGGTATCAGGCATATCACAAGGAGTATCGGGAAATGCATGTTCAGAAATTCATCACGCATTCTCGACACAATGGTTTCATTACTATCGCTGATCGGCATCTGCAATGTTGATGAAAAGGCGAGTACCCCCGCTACAACAAGCAACAGTGTCCAGGTTGACTTTGATGTAAAAAGCTTCAGTGATTTACGAAATGCGGTATGGTCGGATTTAAAAGTCACTACCAGTGCGACAATCAATCCTGCTGGCATACTTAAGAGATTTGCCAGTGATGATGGAACTCCGGTATAGGGGAGAAGAAATGCTCCGCTTGTTGCGATCACTACGAGAATAAGAATCGGACCAAGCGCTGATAAGAGGTGCAGTGAACTCCTGTGAGAACCTTTCGTATTTACATAATCTGCAGGAAGGCGCTTAAGGATAAAAAGATATCCACTACATATTGCGCAAACTGTAAATGGCATCTGTATTAGTAAAAATATGCCGATTGGTAAACCACAGTACTTTATGGCAACAATAACACCAGGATAGAGCGGCCACCAGAATTCCCAGATATGTCTGAACCAGTAATTGATCGCAGCTTTGTAGCTTGATGTCAATTTGTTGTCTGTATCAAGTGAACTTACCATAGGTGCACTGAATAAAGCACCTCCCGGCATAGGAAGAAGTCCGACAAGTGCCGGTAGTGCACTTAACAGTACCTTTCTGCTTTTAAACTTCGCTTTGAGTGCATCAACCGTTTTTTCCATCCGCCCCGTATTGCGGAGTGCTTCCGTAAAAAAGAGGAGCAGAGCTATTACTATTAACAACAGGTAGTTACCCGGTTTTAGAAATGCCGTGAAAATGTGAGCGACGCCATGCACTCCAACCCCTTCAAGAAGTGTGAGAATAATTGAATGGATCAGTATCGAAAGTCCCAGGGAGACACCGGTTTTATAAAGAGTAAGAATCGAGAAAAAAATCACTGCAACTTTAATAAATGATGGTACCTGATCTAAAAACTCCATATAACCTCACGAGTTGTTTTATTAGTACTGAAATTATTACAGTAATAATAAAATATTGTGGGGTAAAAAGCAATAGAAATCAGAAAACTGCGTCAATGAGCCTTGAGATATGCAGCGACAGAATTTAACGTGGAGAGAATATTGTGCTATTGGATAACACACTTATGCCGGCATAAAAACTTTTCCTTGAACAATGCTGGAGGCTATCATACAATATATGAAAAGAATTTCAAGGGTCGCATATGATACATAATGATGAACTACAAGAGTCCATTGACAAGTTTGCCCGGAAGATCACCCGGCTGCATAAGATTGCACGGCTGCAGGGTTTTGTATCTGATGCACAGATACATGAAATTGCAAGCGATCCCGATGATGTAAAGGCACTCAGGAGTGCTTTAGTTGAAGAAAAAATAGAAATACAAAGTACCAGAAAAGATATCGCACGTAGTAAACCTGTCAAGACTCTTAATTCTGAACGTAAAGGAAATTTTTCAGATCCGACGTGGATATATCTCAATAGTCTCGGAAGAGTACCTCTTATGTCAAGAGGGCAGGAGGTGCAATATGCAATTCTTATGCGTTTTGCGCAATTCAAGCTTCTTGATATGGCGTACCGGGTACCTGAAATTGTTGGGATGCTTTACATATTTAAGGAGTGGCTCGAGTCCGGCAAAGTAGAATGTACTGATATACTCCGCATTGAGGAGGATCTTATAAAGGAGCCTGTTGAGGTTGAAGAACAGAAAAAAATGTTCTTTGAATCTATCAATAAGATTCAGGATGTATCTGAAGAAGTCGAGCGATTGAAAAAAGAATTGACTGACAATGGTGGTGATAAGAACGCACTGCTGATTGCACAGGAACGTTTGATAGAGCTTTGCCAGCAACTGAAGCTGAATTCACGACGAGTAAAGGAACTGCTCGAGAAATTCAAGAAAATTCTGCTGCAAAATCCCGACAGCAGTGAGCTTGATGATTTCACAAACTGGGAGGAGATGCGGAATCAGGCAAAGTGTTCGATCATTGAGGCCAATGTTCGCCTTGTGGTAAGTATTGCAAAACGCTATATTCATCGGGGACTTGAAATAAGTGATCTTATTCAGGAGGGTAATAAGGGGCTTATTACCGCGGTAGAAAATTTCGATTACCGGAAAGGGTACAAATTCAGTACCTATGCGATATGGTGGGTGCGTCAGTCAATTACCCGTGCAATACATGAGAAATCAAAAACGATTCATCTTCCTGCAAATACGTTTGATCTGGTAAGTAAAATTGAACGGTTCAGTCGTGATTGGAGTTTAAAAACCGGGGAACATCCAACAATCCTGCAGATTGCGGAAGCACTCAAAACGCCAGTCGATAAAATTGAAGCAGCAATGGAGTGTGCGTCAAATCCAATCTCGCTTGATATGGAAATAAACAGTGAGGATGGAACAACGATTGGTGAATATATTGAAGATACCCGCTCAGAGGATCCATTCCAGAAATTGTCGCTTTCGTCATTGCGCGAACATATTGCCCAGGTGCTGGACTCCCTTGATGTCAAAGAAAAACAGACAGTGATCATGCGTTTTGGCCTTGATGACGGGCGGATAAAGACGCTTGGAGAAATCGGCCAGGTACTTCATTTGACAAATGAACGAGTTCGTCAAATTGAAATTAAAGCATTGCGCAAACTCAAACAAACAAGCCGTTCCCAGCTGTTGCTGCCATGGAAAGAGGAAGCCGATTTCTATGAAGAGGCCTATGATTAGTAATGAATACTTTGTTTGGCAGTATCTTATTTTCCTGAGACAAAATAATTCCCCCATCATTTTAAATTAAAATTATTTTACTATTATATAGGTTCCCTTCAAATGGTATCTGTAAAAAGTTCATTGTCGGAAACGCTGGAGCAATCCTGTGTCGTGTTTGAAATATGTCGGTGTTTATGGGATGATGCGTAACCGGTACTACTCTGAAATCTTATCCTGTATCGGTCATACAATGAGCTTTCCCTGGTAAATTAGAGTACCGAATTACAATGAAATGTGGAATAATGCGCATAGACTCTCTTGATGCACTATCTTTACTCAATGATAAAAAACTGTATGTACTTGACCTTGACGGGACTGTTTACATAGAGAATAAACTTATTGATGGCGCGCTTGATTTTGTAAGAGCCGTGAAACAGGCGGGTTCAGAGGTTCTTTTTCTGACAAATAATTCATCAATGAGTACGTCTGATTATGTAAATAAAATTAAAGCCTTTGGTTTTTCTGTAACAGAACATACGATATTGACATCAGGGTTTGCAGCCGGAGTCCACATAAAGGAGCACTATCCGGCAGACTGTTCAGTGTACATTGCAGGAACAGAAGCTTTGCGCAATGAATTCCGGACAATGGGTTTTACAATATGTGAAGAGTCTTCACAACAGGTCGACTGTGTACTTGTCGGTTTTGACACAGAGTTGACATATGCGAAGCTCAGAGCATGCTGTAAATATATAGAATGTGGTGCGAAATTTATCGCAACAAATCCCGATCTTGTCTGTCCTGTTGTGAATAACCACTTTATTCCCGACTGCGGTTCTATTTGCAAAATGATACAAAATGCCACTGGCGCAGAACCTCAATTCATTGGAAAACCAGGCAGGGTAATGGCGGATATTATCAGTAAACGATTTGCTGTACCCCATGATAAAATGGTAATGATCGGAGACCGGCTGTACACAGATATCGCTTTTGGTATCAATGCGAATATGGTATCAATCTGTGTATTAACCGGCGAAACCACTCCTGAAATGCTGAATGAATCACCCTGGAAACCGGATATTGTGGTGTCGTCGATCAAATTTCTGAATTCACTGTGGAAGTAGTGGTAACTTCATTGCGATGATGTACTAACAAACCATGAGAATAAAAATTTTTAGCCAAATTGCATACAACAGAATTACAGGATAAAATGGAATAAAAAATACTGCTTTTGACCTTAACAAAATATATCTTTTGAAACATTTAATTTTGAAATAACTTAATGAGGAGTAGTGATGAAATTTTTACCTGTGATCGCAGCAATGTGTCTGTCATCGTATGCGATGGTTGGAAATTTTGATGATTCAAACCTGACAATCGGGTTGTTTAAGCAGTCTGAGGGTTCTTTAAGTACGAATACCGGAAATGTTATACCGGTTATAGGGCCCAATGCTCCAGCATTGGTGACTGCAACTTTTGATCGTGTCCCTGCTAATTATGGTTGGCGCAGCGATTTGCAGAGTTATTGTTTTGACAGCACTACCAGTAATATTAAATTTAGTAATGATATCGGGAGCTTTGCGGAGAATAAGCTCACCGTTGCCTGCTGGTTGAAAATGGCTGACTTAACGCGTGAGAAGAATATCTGGGCAAAAGTCGTTTCATACACTACTAAAATTGTCATTCACCGTCAGCATACAGACACCTTTGAAATAAGAGTATGTGATGGTAATGGAAAAACATTTATTGATTTTCTCCGTCCTGCCGGAAACGCTGATCCGAACACATGGTTTTCTTTGATTACCGTAATTGATGTTACTCAAGCTGAGAATACAGATCGTATCAAGGTTTATATTAATGGGATACCCTGTGCAATTGCAGGTACTCCGGGAGTTATCCCTACTGCATTGCCATACCTGGATACTACAGCACTGCGAGTTGGCGGATGGGGGGCTGGTGATCCAAAAGTCGGTATTAATGGAGAAATGAAATACATGTTAACTTTTAATACTGCAAAATCCCCGGCAGAAGTAAGTGCATTATATGCCCTTGGTCCGGATCTCGGGGGACTGGCATTGGATAGTAATGGAAAACTCTATAGCACTGCAACATACATATCGTATCATCATCAAAAACGCATTAAATCAGCTGGTGTTAATTCATATGGGACAAATCAGATACGTTTCAGGGCAGTTGACTTACTTGGCAGGAATGTTGATACACGGATTTTAACTGGTGGTTCTACTTTGAATAATAACCATAAAGTGCAGCCTGGACGCAGTGGTTACTACATCTTGAGAAAAACTGATTCTCAAACCGGTGAGATTTCGCGAAAGAAAGAATTGTTTCTGGGTAACTGATGTGTTTGTAGTAAGTGTATAGCCTCAATGTGTAACAACTGAGGCATACATTGTCAATATTGAATTAGGGTTTATCCTGTGCTCATATGCACTTTTTCCTAAAGTTGTTCATAATTCTGCCGATAAATACTTCGAAGGGATTTTGTTCATAATTTTCAGGAGGAATAGATGAGTGTTGAAGGTGTGCGTGGTGGTGGCGGGAATGTGGATGCGGTTAATGCGATCCTGATGCAGGCAACACAGAAATCTGTGGAGGCCGCAGAAAAATTGATGAAATTTACGGTGGGTCAGGCTGTAGGTGCTGAGATTGGAAAAGGCGGAAATTTTGATGCCCAGGCGTAATCTGTAGCAGGGGTGAATGATCTTAAAATATCCGTACGGGCGAATAATGATTCGCCCCTACCAATAATATGATCGGTACCCCTGCTCTTCATATTGTTTTTTCTGTATTGCCCTTGTGTAAATATTTTCGTATTGTTGTGCACTTTTTTTCCAGGACAGGTCGAGGTCCATTACCCGTTTGATCATCGTTTTAAATTGTGATGGCTTCTTTTCGTAGATTGAAAGTGCCCACTTGACTGTATGGTAGAGGGCGTCGGGGGTGGGGTCATTGAATTTAAAACCACTGCCGCATCCGGTTTGTTCGTTGAAATTCTCGACAGTATCATTAAGGCCGCCTGTTGCACGAACAATCGGAATAGTGCCATATCGCTGTGAGTAGAGCTGGTTGAGCCCACATGGTTCAAACAGTGAGGGCATCAAAAAGAAGTCTGCACCGGCTTCGATCAGATGTGCCCGCTCGTTATCAAAACCGATAAATGATCCGGCTTTACCGCTGTACCGTGATGGCAGATTGATAAAGAAATTCTGAAGATCATGTTCACCGCTTCCCAGAATTGCAAACTGAACATTCATAGTATCAAGTATACCGCAAATTGACTCAGCAAGAATATGAAAACCCTTCTGCTCAACAAATCGCCCGATAATACCAATGACTGGTACAGAATGATCAACGTTCAGATGAAAGCGTTTTTGCAGGGCTTTTTTACAGAGTGATTTCCCTCTCAGGTTTGATGATGAATAGTTGTGAGGGATAAGCTCATCGGTCTGAGGATTCCATACATTGGTATCAATGCCATTTACAATACCACACAGATGATGTGATCTGTTTGACAAATAGGGAGCAAGCCCAAAGCCGCCGTGCGGCGATATGATATCTTTTGCAAACGTTGGACTGACAGTTGTGATCATGTCGGCATAGTAAATACCTGCTTTCAGAAGGTTTATTCTGTCAAATGTCTCCATTTTTTCTTCTGTAAAATTGTGCCAACCAAGCCCAAGATAATCTACGTGGTGTTTGGAATAGATTCCCTGATATGCAATATTATGTATTGTAAGTACTGATGCTGCCGTGCCAAGAATAGTATCATTCCAGTGCCAGATTTTGAGGTATGCAGCTGCCAGCGCAGATTGCCAGTCGTTGACATGGATGATATCAGGTCTAAACCCGATGTCTTTACAAAGCTGTAATGCAGCACGGGAAAAGAATCCAAATCGCACCGGGTTGTCATCATAATCATGCATAAGATGGTTATGGTAGAGACCCTCCCGCTGAAAATAGAGGCTGTGATCAATGAAGTACACCGGAACGCCGTAATTGTCAATTAATCTATACGCAGCACACCATTCTTCCGTGTTGCCCATCCAGACACCCATCGGTTGTACGGCTTCTTTGAGCTCGAGTCGTGATGTTGCTATCTGACTGTATTTGGGAATTACCACACGAACATCGTGTCCCCGATCTTTTAAGGCACGGGCAAGTGATGATGCCACATCAGCGAGACCGCCTGCTTTAGCATACGGCTCCATTTCTGATGCAATAATCAGAATATTCAGTTTTTGGGGTCCAGCTTTTTCAAGTTTGCGCATGAATTCTCCGGAATATGATAAATAACGTTTAATACATTAATATATATAATGATAATCCTCAAATTGGTCGTTTAGTAGTTAAAAAAGAATAACTATAATCGTAAGTTGAATACTAATTCCTCATTAAACCAGTATATACATTCAACGTGTGTAACAATATAGATAACAATGCGATATGAAGGTGTATCAATAAATGATAAATAAGTCAGCAAAGTTCTGCCTGTTTAGTTATATTGAATAAATATGGGGCTTTTCAAGGCGTAATGGAGACGATGCAATCAATATCAATTTAAAGAGGCAGGGCAAATGCATAGTACTATCCTCAAAAAAGTACTCCTTTCGGCTATCGCTATAGTTTCGTTACTCAATGCAGCACCACTCTGGAACGAACCCGCAGAGTTGCGCCAACCGGATGGTTCAATGGTAAGTGTCATTGTTAACGGAGATGAATTCTATCAGGACGTTGAATCTCCGGATGGGTACACACTTATTCGTGATCCGCAAACGCAGTGGATCTGTTATGCAAAAGTATCAGATGATAATCAACAATT
This sequence comes from Fibrobacterota bacterium, assembly GCA_023459055.1. GTDB lineage: Bacteria > Fibrobacterota > Chitinivibrionia > Chitinivibrionales > Chitinispirillaceae > JAAZBG01. Next base: position 130,687 of record JAEWVR010000018.1, on the reverse strand, counting down.
TATATCGACCGGAATAATCTACAAAAATGCTGGTGCGCTCGGAAAAGCACAATCATTGCCATCAACAATCCAACAACATCTGAGGATCGATCCTCAGGCTGCACAGAAACTACGGGCACAAAAAATCGCAGAGTTGAATGCTCAGGAAATGGTGCAGGACACAAAACCGCTTGGCCTTGGAAAAACAGCAGCACTTGGAGATACCGTCTGGGGAATTACCGTGTTAATTGATTTCCCGAATCAAAAAACTGAGATTCCGTATGACTCTATAAGTGCCTTTGTTAATGCGACCGGATATAAGGCAAACCGCAATAATGGTTCGGTCAAGGAGTATTTTTATGATGTCTCAAATGGTAAATTGACATATATCAATCTTGTTTCACAGTTTGTCACCGCTAAAAACGATAAATCATATTATGACCGCACTGATGGCAGCGGCTATGCCGGGGCGTATGAACTGATTAATGAAATTTTGACAAAAATGAAAAACGAAGGTTCTTTTGATTTCAGTAAGGGATCGTATAGTGGTACAACAACGAAAACGCTTACTGCAGTTAATTTCCTTTACGCCGGATCACCATCAGCAGGCTGGGCGCAGGGGCTGTGGCCTCACAGCGGTTCGACACGTTTCTCTGTCAACGGGGTAAATGTGATTTCTTATCAGATGTCATCAATTGGCCGTGCGTTGACAATTGGAACATTTGTTCATGAAAACGGACATATGCTTTGCAAATGGAAAGACCTTTATGCCTATGATGGCAGTTCGAATGGTGCTGGCGGTTATGATGTCATGTGTGTAAACGGCAGTACAAATCCCGTTCCTCCGAACGCATATTTCAGAAGTCTGATGGGGTGGGTCACGCTAAAAGAGATCAGTAATGATCCTTCTGGTACTGTCTATAAATTACCGGCAGATTTAAAGAATGCGCTTGTCTATTCCGGCACCAGTTCCACCTCGTCAAAGGAGATGTTTGTTATTGAAGCACGCAGGCGGACCGGTCGAAATGCAACACTTCCCGATAGCGGCCTTATTATCTGGCATGTTGATAAAGCCGGTGATAATACAGATGCAGGCAAGAATGATTTTGTTGTACCTGAACAGGCTGATGGAAAAAATGATCTGGAGCTTAAGAGGAATAATGGTAATATCGGTGATCTGTTCAGAGCGAATAATGTCGCGAAATTTAATGACTCAACGACACCTAATGCAAATTTCCACAATGGATCAAAATCCGGTTTAAAAGTCGCCAACGTTAGTGCTGTTAATGATACAATGACCTTCTCACTTGGTGCACTGACAACATCGGTGATGGCACATAATGTATTAAACTCTACTACGCTTGCATATGATGCACGTACCGGCAGGATTACTTTTGGTGTTACTCAGGGGCAGTTTGCCTATTCTCCGGTAAAAATCGCACTGTACGATGTCAGCGGGCGGCAGGTATTACAAATAATCAATCGTAATTGTAAAGAAAATACTAAATACGCCATTGATCTTAAAAAAGAGCTCAGAGCTCTTACCAAAACATCAGCTGCAGGAAAGTATATCTGTCAACTTTCTGTATCTGGCACTGTGCTATCATCACTTCCAATAATGATACAGTAATACGGTGTTATCAGGAATATGCAATCCGCAGATATGCTGACCATTCATTGCAAATTTATTCAGGTATCTTTTCAGGGAGAGAAATAGTAAAACGAAAAATGGCGTTTTTTCTCTTCCCTGCTTGCAAAACTGCCACCATGGTATCTATTTTCTCTAGTATTTGCTGGAGGTGTAGTGGCAGAAAATTTCGTTGTAAAAGGTGGTCCGGAGGAGTTTCTGCGCGGGGCTCTGGAAAAGATTGTTTTTTTCGAGTGCCGGGTCTCACAGCTCACTTCTGAATTGGCGGTTGAAAGAGCTGCTGTGCTTCGTGAGAAAGAAGTGAATGCGGCAGTACGTGCCCGTGAAGTAGAACTTGAAATGCATTTGGCACAAGCCCGCAGTTCCATAACCACCATGAAATCAAACATTATTGAACTCGAGGAGAGGGTTCGTTTGCTTGAAGCTGAGCGTGAACAATTTCTTGCAGGATTTGTTGAACGGGCACAAGTTGCCAGCACTCCTGGAGAAACTGATCACGACAATCAGGGTGAGCAGACAGATCTTGCTGCATTAGCTGGTTTTATTGCTGAAATGCGTGAAAAAATTGAACAGCTCAAACTGTGGAAGATTGCAGCGCAAAAAGCGGGTATTACAATAGATGAAGAAGATATTGTACATTCTTCCAGTTCAGTTTCGACAGTTGCTACGCTTGCTGACCAATTCGAAAAAGCCGGAAGGTTAAGTGTGGCAACAACCGGATCCGGGCAAGGAAAAGAACTGTTTACTACAAGAACGGAGAGTACCCTTTATGATCGTTCAACTGAGGAGCTGGCTTGTTTAGATCCTGAGCGTCGCAAACGAGCTGCAGAATGTTTACGTGCACTCGGATCTCATGCAGCAGCACCACAGATTGTTGCAGCGCTTAACCACGAGAGCGATCCTGGAGTTAAAGTAGTTCTGCTTAATACACTCGCATCAATTGGTGATTCATCCGCTGTAACTCAGGTCATTCGTGAGATTGCAGACCCGCATCCGGAAGTTCGCGTTGCAGCTCTTGATGCAACTGCTGCTCTTGCAAAAGAGCATGCAGAATCAGTACTCGTGGGAACACTTAATGATCCGAGTCCTCTGGTACGTCGTCGGGCGGTACTGCTTTTGAGTTTCATGACTACTGCCATTGCAACCAACACTCTGACTTCGATGATATCTGATCCTGATCCCGGCGTTGCCCGAATTGCCGCGCAGGCACTATCCGGAAGACCGGATATTCAGGCTCAATCAGCATTAACAAAAGCACTGAACCATCAGGAAACAGCAGTACGTCGATGCGCTGCTGATGCTGTTACGCGCTGGTCTGGAGAGGTGATAGATCCGGACGCATCCCCTGTTCAGCGTCGCCGTACAGTTAGGCGAATCACCGATAAACTAAACAGGCTGGGGGAGGGCGTATTGCATCAGGCAGTAATTCAGGAACCGCAAAACACTGTGTCAGCTATCAGACCATCAATAATTGGACAACGAACGGAGACTCATCCACCAGTCATTGCTCCAGCTCCGAAACCGGATAAATCAGATATTACTGATACAATTACTACTGAAGAGCTCCCTGAGATGATGATAACAGAACCCGCTTCCGGAGGAATGTCTTCAGCACTGGAAGTATCGCTACTCAATGAAATACGAATATCGTTGCGAGGTCGCACCGCTGAAGAACTGTCTGAGCTCACCGGTTCAGAATTGATTTCAGTTTCGGAATCGTTGTCAATACTCTTGCAACAGGGATTGATATCACAGCGCGGTTTGCGATTCTTTATGAGTTAGCAGGTATGCATGAAAAATATACTATTAAGAAGCACAAGTAATGCCATGTGGAGGCATTGTGTTAGTTTAAAGGAAATGCCATGGATAAAATCCGATACAGTCTAAAGCGACTTTCAGTGGTCGCAGATGCCACGAATAAGCAGATTGAAAAAATCCTCGGGAAAAAAGAGTCATATACCTTAAGTGATTTAACTCTTCTCCGCGAGAAGCTTAAGCGCGTGCCTCAACCTTTTCCTCCGCGTATCCAGCTTTTTCTTAATTTCAAGGGTGGAACCGGGAAAACCAGCATTTCCACATCCTATGCGTTTCGACTCGCGGAACGTGGATATCGGGTTCTGGTACTTGATCTTGACAGTCAGGGGCATGCCACAAAATGCCTTGGTCTGGAGGGATCCGATTTTTCTCATACACTTCATGATGTTATGATTCGTAAAACCCCGATTTCAGAAGTTATTATTGAAACCGGAATGCCCGGCTTGTCGCTGGTGCCATCAAATCTTTCCATGAGTACTATTGATCTTGCGCTAATGCCGCTTTCGGGTCGCGAGTTTCGACTACGTAACGCGCTTGAGCAGGTTAGGGGACGATATGATTTTATTGTTATGGATGCACCACCATCATTTGGGCTTCTTAACCTTAATGCTCTTATGGCTGCTGAAGATCTGATTGTACCCGTTCTGGCTGATTTTCTGTCATACGACGGTCTTAAACTCCTTTTTGAAAGCGTTCAGGGGCTTGAAGAAGATTTGTCACATCAACTTGAACATATATTTATTGTAGTCAACTCGTATAATCAGACTTTCAAGATTGCTCGTGAGGCACTTGATGCACTCAGGACTCATTATGCAGATTACCTTTTAAACACGGTCGTGCGTCAATGTACCAAATTCGCACAGTCGTCAAGCGAAGGGTATCCAATCTTCGGATTTGATCCAACCTCAAAAGGCGCCTGCGATATTGAAGCAATGCAACTTGAAGTTATGGAGCGGATTCAAACGGGATTCGCAGAACAGGTAAGTGCATCCGGAGGTGCTGTATGAGAAAAGCTTTTGATGCCAATGTCCCAAAACTTAAACCCCGACTCCGCCCAACCATGGTTGTCGTTTCGGGATCAACACAGGAAAAGAAGGGTGAGGATACAAATATTGCCCTTGAAAAAGCGATATCCGCGACAGGAGCTAATCCGCAGGACAAAGTTTTAAATCTGAATACCATAAACATAACTGAGCCGCAGGCAACTGCAGAAGATTCCTTTACTGACGATGCTGAGGATGAGATACTCTCTGAAACAAGAACGGATGTTTTGGGTGATGTATCTGTTACTACTTCCGAAGCAACAGATGATGTCGACCAAAATATTGTATCCAATCCTGATACTACATTGATAAAAAACGGGACAATCGGAAAATGCAACGAAGAAAGCTTCGATCAACAGGATCGTCAGGAGCAGATAACTCATAAAGAACAGTCAGTCGATTCGGTGAAAGCGGTAACGACGCAGTTCGACATTGCAAGTAAGCCGGTTCGATCAGTTGAAAACCTGAAGAGTGAAGCAGCCGAAATGCAGTCAGGGTTACAAAGTACAGTTACGAATCAAACCGCTACTTCACCGGTGCTTGATATTGACGATAGTGAAGCCCGACGCATACGATTGGAAAATGTAAAGCGAAAGGTTTCTGATGCAGTGCGGCCGGAAGTCCGGGTAGAGCCGATTCCGGAGGATCCGGCTCTTGCAGTAGAAAGTGTACTTGGTCTGGTGAGTGATCTTGAAGCTCAGCTATCACGATCTCGTGAGGTGGAGAAAATGCTGCGAAACGAGCTGGCTGAGGCAAAGGCTGATTTAACGCGTACGGTAAATGATGGACGAACAGCATCGGGAAGACTTGTGCAGGTTGAAGCACTGCTTGATGAAAAAAGAAAAGTTCTGGAAGAGATGCTTTTGGAAATGGGGGCGCTTGAAGAGGAACGGGATCAGGCTGTCCGTATGGTCCAGATGCTGACCATTAAAGAAAAGGATCGACAGCAGGAAATCGTCAAAATGCGACAGCAACTGACTGAGATGCAGCGGATCGTTGATGAAAACAGAGTCGAAGAGGAGCGTCTTACCGGTGAGCTTGATGAGTATGTTAAAGAGAATACCCGTCTGCACACGTTGCTTACTGAAATTACAAAGGAACGCGACATTCTTATTGTTAATACAGAGCTGCTAACGAAGGAACGTGACGATCTGAAAAAAGCAAAGATGGCGCTTGAAAAGGTTCATAATGCACTTTCTCAGGCACGTGCCAGATTGCGTGAGTGACAATGTGTTTTTTTAAATAAAACAGCTGCTAATATCATCCAAAATAACGCATCGGAATTTTCACAGGTTTTTGACTGTCAGGAGTATACTTCTGACAGTATCTGTTTGATGTTGTTGATATTTGAGACACTGTATATCAGAATATCAGATCCTGTATTCATTCCAAAATGATATATCAATATAATATAGTACAACTATCAACGGCACCTGAATGTTCGCGGAATCATTTTCGTATATAATTGATTTTATTTGAGTTCTCCCTATAGTTGACAAAGTTGTTTTACATCGTGGAAAAACCGGCACAATCCTTGCGTTCGTATTGCTTTCACTAAATAAAGATTTACAAAAAGGAGAATGTATGGAGCTGGTAGTAAGAATGTTTCATGATGGTGGATCATTTATGTGGGTTATCCTTGGAGTAATGGCATTTGCTGTTGCGCTGGTAATTGAACGTGTGATTTATCTGTTCTTTTATTGTCGGGGTGACAGTTACGATATTGTTGATAAAATGATTGCAGCACTTGACAAAGGCAAGGCTGATGAAGCACGAAAGCTTGTCGATGGAAAAAGTGCTCCATTATATCGGTTGTTGAAGACAGCACTTGACAGATATGTGAGCGGATCAAGTCCCGACAGGATTATGGATGGTGTTGAAAAAGCGGCTATTCATGAAGTTCCCCGGATTTCAAAGCGAATAAACTATCTATCGCTTCTTGCCAATGTCTCGACGCTTATGGGGCTATTGGGGACGATTCTCGGACTACAGACATCATTTGGATCAATGGCAGCAACGGATGCTTCACAAAAAGCTACAATGCTTGCAAGCGGTACTGCTGAGGCGATGAATACGACTGCATTTGGTCTGATTGTGGCGATTACCTGCATGGTAATGTATACCATCCTCAGCGAAAAAAGGTGATGAGCCGGTAGCGGTGTGGATCATAATTCCTGTACGGTTTGTAATGTTGAGTTGAATAATGTAGATTCTACCTGAGATTGGCAATAGGCTTGGGTGTTTAGGCAACTATAAATGTTAAAATGTGATGGATGTTTACCAGAAACTGCTGAGGATATCGGGGTACTGAATTTGATTACGTTCCGGAAGTGGCAGCGAAGGGTCCAGGATAATGAAAAGGTTGATACAATGAAAAAAGAAAGTACATGGATGTTTGCATGTTGCGCGCTATTATTAGCAAAAGCAGTTATTTGCGAACCTGTAGATACGAATGAAATTATGATCGAAATGCCGTCGGACTCTGCCATTGCAGACAGTCTGCCTCCAATTGAAAAAATGCCGGAAATTGTTAACTTTGTCAAAGCAGAGTATCCGCCTGAGGTGATGAAACAGGGAATACAGGGCACAGTACTTCTTGAACTGCTTATTTCAGACAGCGGGAAGGTTGACAGTGCAAAAGTCGTTACCGGGCTTCATCCGCATCTTGATAAAGCGGCACTTGATGCATCAAAAGCATTTAGATTTACTCCTGCGATAGCCGGAGGTGTACCGGTACCGGTTCTGATACAATATGAATACCGCTTCTCTATTGAGCAGGAGGTCAGTGTCATTGAAAAGTATGTCAATTTTGATGGTGTGGTGCTTGAGAGCGGAACCCGTAAACCGGTTGCAGATGCAATGGTTGTGGTGACATTTGCTGATACTCAATCAGTAAATCTACCGATACCATTTTCGATGTATCTGCAAAAAATCGGTAGCATTGAGGGTCAAACACTTGAAGAACAGAAGCTGGTTACTGTAACAGATTCACTTGGTGCATTCAGTTTTTTTTCATTGCCGTCATGTTCAGTTAATGTCAGTATCATAGTACCCGGATATGAAAATGTGACATCAAAGGAAAAACTTACTACAAAGGAAGTTACAAGTGTAAAGTACTATACTAAAAGACATTCATATTCAGAGTATGAAATTGTTGTTTATGGTAAAGCAGCTGAGAAGGAAGTCAGCAAACGTCAGTTGACAGTTCAGGAGATCAAGCTGATACCGGGATTGGGCGGTGATGCAGTGAAAGTAGTACAGGCGCTTCCGGGTGTCGCACGTCCATCATTTGCGTCTGGTGCGATCGTGGTACGCGGGGCTCCGACCTGGGATTCCAAATTCTATCTTGATGGTATAGAGATTCCTGCGCTCTATCACTTTGGCGGTTTGAAATCAACCTATAACAGTGATGCTCTCGCGAAGGTTGATTTTATGCCCGGCGGGTGGGGAAGCAGATATGGTGGGGCCGTTGCTGGAGTTATAGAGTTGACAGGAAGAGAGGCAAAAACAGACCGATGGCACGGAATGCTTGATCTTGGTGCCATTGATGGATCATTTCTTGTGGAAGGACCAATAAATAGGAAGTTATCAGTGATGCTTAGTGCACGGCGCAGCTTTGTTGGTGACATTGTCAACTGGTATACAAAAAACAATCCTGATAAAGTACCAATGAATGTTGCATCATTTTACTGGGATTACATTTTAAGAACAGATCTTAATCTAACAAAAAACAATAAGTTTTTTGTTACACTGTTCGGTTCAAGTGACAGTATGACAATTATTGTTCCGAAAATGCGTTATGGCTCTGATGAAGTATCGGATAAAACAAAAAATTTTGGAATCAATACGACGTTTCACATGGGTATTGCAGGATGGGATGCGAGAATAAGTGATAAGTGGTCGAATATGCTTCGCTTATCATTTGGCGGTGGCCGGGATGATTATTCGCCGTTTGGATTTATGAAGGTACATGATAACTATAATTTGTTAAGCATGCGCGAACAGTTGACGTTTAAGAGGTCGGATAGGTTGACCCTTAATGGTGGCGTTGATTTTACGTTAACACCTTATGACCTTGATTTGAAAATTCCTGACGCTCGTAACGTACTGCAAAGCAGTAACGATGAGGATATCTGGTATGGGGTGATCGGTGGTTATGCGAATCTGGAATGGAAAATTACCAGTAAGTTACTTGTAATTCCCGGTCTGAGATTTGATTACTATCCGGAACTTAAATATGACGGTTCAATAATTCCGGAGTTCTGGAACTACCATGACTATCAGGATCTGAAGGGTATATCCGGAGAACCCTCACTGCGTCTGACATCAAAGTATGAAATTAATAAACAGCATCTTGTAAAGACGTCCGTTGGCACCTACAATCAGACACCACAACCAATGGGACAGGTAACTCATAAAACATGGGGTGATCCGTATATGCCGACCACAAAGGCAGCACAGTATGTACTTGGTCACGAATGGAAGATTACCGATATTATCAATAGCGATCTTCAGCTATATTGGAACAATCAGTGGGATCTTCCTGAATACAGCACCAACAGTGATGCATCATCAAACGGTGCATCAAACTCTCTGTGGCACTCTAATGGGAAAGGGAGAATGTACGGGCTTGAACTGATGCTTCGTCATAACAAGAATGAACGGTTTTTTGGATGGGTTGCATATACATTGTCAAGGACTGAGCGTTATAACAATGTCAGGAACAAATGGGAACTGTATGGCAAAGATCAGACCCATAATCTTCAGGTGCTGGGAAGCTGGCATCTTAAAAAGGAATGGGATATTGGATTCAGAGCCAGGTATGTTAGCGGCAATCCGACTACCCCTGTTATTGGCAGAACGTACGATGAGGAGTATCGATTGTATGGTCCGGTTTATGGTGATGAGAACTCTGAGAGGCTTGATCCATTTTTCCAGCTTGATCTGCGTGTTGATAAAAAATTCGTTATGGACAAGTGGATAATGACCATGTATCTGGATTTACAAAATATTAGTTACTTTTTTTACAAGAGTCCGGAATTCGAATTTTATGATGATTTTTATAAAGAAAAACAGACTGTGTCAAGTGTCATGATACCTGGTATTGGATGTAAAGTAGAATTTTAAGGAGAAATCAAATGAAAATAGCAATAACAATAGTTTGCGTAACGTTTTTTCTGGTTGGGTGTGGTTCATTTCCAACTAAATTTGAGAATGTTCAAAAAGATGAATACAGGTTACTTGATATTATTTTCGAACCGGCGGAGGCCGCACCTGGAGATACCGTACATGTTAAGGCTGTATTTGGAGGTAAAAAGATAACGCCAGCAGATATTGACTGGAAAATATCATATAATGTGGTTACTAATATGTATGGTTCTACTGATACGGCATTTGATTTCAAGCCATTCACTGTAAGGGAAACAAACTTTTCGAATACGACAACCTGTATGGAGTGGTCGTTTGTTGTTCCAGACGACATTTTATATACCAGCGGCGGGATACCCAATAATTGGCTGTCACTGGTTCCGTCGGAGTTCAGGAGCGAAATTCCATCAAAGTATCAGACTCTTACAAAAAAACAGATGATTGACACAATTTCTGCACTTGCAACTGTCAATCCTCAGATCCTGCAGTTAGTAGCGGAATCTAATCCGGAGCTTGCCAATATAGTTCCTTTTATGTGTCAGTTTCTTACTGTAAAGGTTCGAATTTATGGTAAGATAAAAAATGATTATCTGATTAGAAGTAACTATTCAGTTAGATACAATCGCGTATTTGAGAAGGCGCCGGCACTTGGGGTTAGTGTTAACCGTAATCCGGTTATTGACTCTTTGGGAATTTACAAGGTTAAAGGAAACGTAGATGAATTTGACTCAACAAACAAGGCTTATACATTTTACCGTATAGACAAGGTTGATAATCAGAATCAGGTGATTAAAATAGAGAAAGACTATACCTATTTTGTTGAAGTTTTTACCAATAATCCGGATTCATCAAGGACGCTGCTTGATCTTCAGCGGGGGACCATGAAACCGGAAAAGTACATTACACAGTGGTTCTTTGCGATGGACAGTTCAGAGTCAAATGGTGTCAACTATACAAAGTTTATGGATATAAGCGGGGATGATCTTCGTGAAATACTTACCCCGCCGGCATCAGGTGATATTAAAACGTTTACTATTTGGGCACAAGTCTATGATAACTTCGCCAACGAAATGAACCGTCCTATGGGATCGATGCTGATTGAAGGACATGGTGTATTTGAGTTTACGAAGGAGTATCTGGAACAGTTTAAGTAGCAAGTAGCAAGTAGCAAGTAGCAAGTAGCAAGTAGCAAGTAGCAAGTAGCAAGTAGCAAGTAGCAAGTAGCAAAAAGCAAAAAGCAAAAAGCAAAAAGCAAAAAGCAATGGACGCCCGCCGGGCGTCCATACATTAATGATATTGCAAAACAACAGGTAAGAGAAATCTACATACTACTTGCTACGTGCTACTATCTTCTCACACCTTTGCAACCGAAATCGGATTTACATAAACTCGTGCAATATTGCAGTAAGCCCATGCACCATAGATACCACAGGTGATTATTGTCAGGATAATTTGAACCCATACGGTTTTCCATATTGTACCATAGTCATAATTTGCATCGAACTGAAAAACCCGGTTGTTATCGCTGTTGAGATATGTCTGTCGTGTAAGTAAACGGGCGATTTTCGCAAATGCAACCGGAAAATAGATACCTGCGGTTATGACTGTAAGAAAAAACTCTCTGATAAAAATACCGATAGTCTGCATTATCGGTGTATCCCAATGAAGGGAGTAGGATTTAAAGGAAATGTTAATTAACCAGAGTACGGTTTCCTGGACAACTTCATGCAACAAATTGCTTTTATTCACTTTTTAGATTATATTAAAAAGACACCTGTTCTCCGGATTACAGAACCGGAAGATCTGGATTAGGGTTGCAGAATAAACCTTGTTGTATCACCACTGAAGTGTATCTGCTTTAAAATTAGTGGCTTACACGACAATCAGTAAAGGATTAAAAAAATGGCCTCAAATATTGATGAAGTAACGATCAATTATGAAGAAGATGGCGTACAGATTGTGAAAGAACTGGATAAGGTTCTTTTATCAAAAGGATCATGGGCAACTGTTCTTTACAGATATGTTCAGTGGGAAAAAGCAAAAAATAATTACGGTCCTGACCGTTATTCTATTCGCAGATACAGAAAAGTTGACGACGAGTATCGTCAGCAGGCAAAATTCAACATTTCAAGTAGAGATCAGGCTATTAAACTGATCGATGCCCTCGGGAAGTGGGTAAAAGAGGAAGTAAAAGAAGATGCAAAAGAGGAAGTAATAGAGGAATAGTCTATTCCTTTTCATCGTGAAAAATAACACCGATATCTGAATAAGCATTGTGGTGTTCTTAAAGGTAAAATGCATTTGCAGGTAGTTAAAGTTTGCAAATGCATTTTTTTTAGGAAACGATTTAATGACAACTATTGCTGTAATTGGCGGTGGATTTGGACGGTTGATAGCTGCACTATCGTACAGATTAATATGTCTTCCAGATTGCAATGCCGCTTTTCATTTTCAACTGAAGAATCAGTGAGAACAGTGCTGTGTGTATTCTCCAGTTTATTCCGCGTTTTCGGGTTGTACCAGAATAAACAATGGTTCGTTTAATGCAGTTGTGTAAAGAGTATCCCTTGTCTGTCACTTTTTTGACAATTGAGATTACTGCATTGTCAGGCATCTGTTCGTTGTTAATATTAATAAAATTCTTCTGCTTGAGTCTATGCGAAAGATCCATTGTTTCGTAGAGTTTTGTTCCAGGAAGTGCATAGACCGGCATGATTACCGGCAGAATATTGTTTCTGTTACAGAATGCGAGAGTTTGTTCATAGGTATCCAGAGTATCCGTATCGTATCCGACAACAAACCATCCTGAAACAAAAATCCCCTGTTCGCGAATAAACCGTAGATTCTCTTCCATTTTATCAATTATTGATTCAGCACTTGATACTCCCGTTTTCGAAATCGCACCACTTGATTTAAGTGTTGCCGGGTTAATTGATTCAAGGCCGAGTGCGGTATAAATCAGTCCGCTGTCAGCCGCAGCCCGGATAACATCACGCCCTTTTTCGTTTGCAGCCGCATCAAGATTACCCTGACCGATCCAGAATCTGCGTTTTTTAAGACTTCCTATTTTTTTGTAAAGATCGAGGTAGTAATCATACGTATAGTTTCGTCCGAAAACTGTATCGTCAAGAAGATAGAAATAATTTTTAAATGTGTCAATCTCTGCAGTGACCTGATCGGCGGGGCGAAGCCGTTGTACCGTACCAAAGAGTCTCGAAACGCAGCAGAAATCACACCCGACCGGGCATCCCCGGGCTGCAAAGACGGTATCGAAGCTGTATTTTTTTTTGTATAGATGACGTAACGGCGTTGCGATATTGTCAAGATCAGGAAGGTGTGGGAGCTGGTAACACGATGTACCCTTGGGGTCAAACCGGTCGGGGGAGCAGACATAGAATGACTGTAGACGGTCTTTCGCAAGATCTGTCAGAATGATTGGCCAGAGTGATTCTGCTTCTCCGATGACAACCGCATCAGCATGCTGTAGTGATTCAAACGGGAGCATTGAGATTTGGGCTCCTCCAAGAATTACTTTAACACCACGTTTTCGAAATTGATCGGCAAGTGCATAGGCAACAGGTTCAGCCGTATGGCGCGCACTGATTCCAACAAGATCGTAGTGAAGTGTCGTATCGGGTGTATCTTCCCATAACATATCGGTTAGTGTATAATCGTGGTTTGGCGCACTTGCAGCAAGTAATGGAAGTGAGAGCGGCATAAACGGATCGTTTTTACGCATAGGATCGTTATCTGATGCCGCAAGAATCAAATGTATTTTCATGTAAGATTAGTTTTCTTTTAACAAAAAATTATAATATCAGTTAAGCTGCTTCATCTATACCATAAAATAGTAAAAGGAGTAAACCAGATGGTAATGGGGTTTAGGTTTGTCTGTATTATGGGGCAATAAAGTATATTTTATCAGTACTATTACAGTGGATGGTTTGCCATGAATTGCATTTTGCTTTTTAAAACAGATTTTATTGATTCAGAGAATTGCTGTGTGCGGATCAGCGGCAGACGTGGTGAGCATATCAGAAATGTGCTTAAACCAAACCGGGGCGACACCGTTCGGGTTGGATTGATAAATGATAAGCTTGGTACCGGAGTTGTGGAAACGTTGACTGATGATTGCGTTGAATTGACGGTAACACTTGATACAAAGCCTCCTCAGGCGTCGATGGCTACACTTGTTATTGCGTTATGCAGACCCAAAAGTCTGCGTAAGTCAATTGAGGTTGCATCATGTATGGGGGTTAAAAAGATCTATATCATCGAAAGCTGGAAAGTGGAAAAAAGTTTCTGGGGTAGTCCGATGATCAGTATCGACAAATTACTTGAACACGCATATCTCGGACTCGAACAGGCACGCGACTGCATTGTGCCATCAATAGAATTCCGTCGCAGGTTTAAACCGTTTGTCGAGGACGAACTGCCTCAGATTGCATCCGGTACGCAGGGGTTTGTGGCCCATCCTTATGATGCCCGGCCATGTCCGTATTGTTTTGACAAGCCGTTTACACTTGCAATCGGTCCGGAGGGTGGGTTTACGGAATACGAAATTGGTAAGTTCAGGGAGTGCGGATTTGAATGCATTACAACAGGAGAACGGATTTTGCGGGTGGAGTATGCGATACCGGCGCTGCTGGGTAGGCTTGACTAGAAGAGACCTCACCCCCCGGCCCCCTCTGGTCCTCCGACCACTTCGATGCGTCGTCCCATAGGATAGGGGGAGGAAGAATAGGACCAGAAATGGTTTTTCTGTCAATTCCTGCTCCCCTCTCCTATGGGAGAGGGGCTGGGGGTGAGGTCTCTTTCTTCCTTACACATTCTTCTCCACATCAACCGGGCCATTTTCAAGATACTCAAACGCAGATTCAATCTGTGCGTGGCTTCCGACTATTACCAGTGAGTCTCCGGAATCTATTACAAGATCCGGCGGCGGGTTTGTCATATTTTTATCACCCTTGACAACGGTAATCACTGTTGCACCGGTGATTTTTCTCAGGTCAAGACTTTTAAGTGTTTTACCCTGTGAGAAATGATCGCTCATTACCTGAAAGACATCTGTTGTACCAGCGGCGAGTATCTGGATCAGCTTATCGGATACACCTTTTACCGGGGATGGCACACGGAGCATCTCGTAGCCATCAGAGCGCAGCAACTTTGTCTGAGCCCGGATAATATTTCGAGGTACGTGAAGATGGTTCAGTACAACGGTGAAAAGCTCAATAGATGTCTCGAACTCCTCAGATATTACTTCATTAGCTCCGGCTTTAAGCAGATGTTCTATCTCGTTCATTCTGCGGGTGCGACAGATGATTGTTATTTTTGGATTAATTCTTCGTGCTATACCGATGCAGCTTTTTATGGCACCGGGATCAGAAATTAATACGACCATGATCTGTGCCCGTTCAATTCCGCTGCGCTCAAGCGTTTCCCAACGGGCGGCATCACCAAACATGATCGGTTCATTATTCGCGAGCGCTTGTGTGACTTCACGGCCGTTTGCCTCAATGACAGAATATGAAATGCTTGACGATTTAAGGGTATGCGCAAGATGTCTTCCAGCCAGTCCGAAACCGATAATCACAATACGGGGCTCATTGCCATCATGACCTTTTTTTCTGCTCTTGCGGGCTTCCTTGAGTAGTGATGGAACGCGTAGTGTAACTTTTGACACAGCAAGAATCACAAGCGGGGTCGAAAGCATAGATATTATTGAAATTGCTCCCAGTGTCTGAAACTCTGCTTTTGTGAGTAATCCGAACGGTAGTGCTGCGAGCATGACTATAAAACCGAATTCTCCAATGTTACCAAGGCCTGCCCCGACAAGCAGTGATGTACGAAAAGGAAATCCGCACGTACGGCTTGATATAAAAAGAATAATTGTTTTCAACAGGTATACTGCAACTGTCAATCCGAGGATCATTCCGATATGGGATACTGTAAAATGCCAGTCAAATCCAAGACCGATTGAAATAAAAAACAAACTCAGGAATACATCGCGAAATGGTGCAAAATCGGCAATGATCTGGGAATGATATTCGCTTCTGTTAAGCATGATACCGCAGATAAAGGCCCCAAGAGCCATCGAAAATCCAAGTCGCTGTGTGAGTATTGAGAAACCGATACAAAAGACAAGTGCAAGCAGTATCACCAGTTCGCGAATACCGCTACTTACTACCAGACGCAGGATCAACGGGAACAAAAAATACGCGCTAAAGGTTGTTGCTGATAAAATAAGAATGTTGACAGAAAGAGAAACAAGTGGTAGTGATGAATGATGTCCGCTGCCGGCACTGAGTAAGGGAATAAACAGGAGAAGCAGAACTGCTGAAATATCTTGAAATAGTGAAATCCCGATTGATGTCTCCGCGTGAGGGGAATTAAGTTCTCCGCGGTCATGATAAACTTTAAGTGCTATTGCAGTACTGCTCTGGATAATAACAAACGCGCCGATAATTGCAGTTGTAAATGAAACTATACCAAATAAAGCAATAAGTGCTGCAACCGTAACAGTGATCGCGGCCTGCACACTTCCACCAACAAACATGATTCTGCCCAGACGACGAACTTTTTCCGGAGAAAAATCAAGGCCAACCAGAAAAAGCAGAAAAACAATACCGATTTCACCGAAATTCTGAAGCCGTGATGTCGATTCGGTATTTTGAGGTGCAAAGATGCTCCAGATGAGCCCCGTTAAAATAAATCCGATAACCGCAGGTATTTTTATCTGTTTACTGATAATAATCACCGCAATTGCGGCACTGAGAATAAGTAGAATATTGATTACAGACTGTGATTCCATGGTGCTGATCCCGAAACTGTGTCACCTGTATAATGGTGATATAATTTTGTGAAAAGATGTATAACTACTTGAAATTCAACCTGAAAATACTATTGGCTCCTCTAAGAATCATAAATTCCGGGTATGTTTTTTTCAATGAGTTTTCTTGGTAATTGTTGCCTTCTTGGTAATTGTTGCCTTTATGATCCTCACCACAGGGTAGGAAACCGCTGTGGTGAGAACACGTAACCCCTGTCGGGGTAAAGAGTATGTTACTATGTGTTAATACTTGTGGAATAAATTGTCAGTAGGTACAGCCTCTCTAACCCAACGGGTTTACGCACCTCAAGCGTGGTGGTTTCCTACCCCATGCGATTAGTGGCGATTAATGAAAAAAATCCCGGGATCATCATAATTGATAATTGGAAATTT
Source organism: Fibrobacterota bacterium (assembly GCA_023459055.1). Taxonomy (GTDB): domain Bacteria; phylum Fibrobacterota; class Chitinivibrionia; order Chitinivibrionales; family Chitinispirillaceae; genus JAAZBG01. Next base: position 113,832 of record JAEWVR010000018.1, on the reverse strand, counting down.
GCCTCGTTGTATATTGTCAATTGTAGGGGATATCCGGCATGTTATCCCTATTACCACCACCCCATGCGATTTGTGGAAAATGATAGCAAAAGGAGATTCAATTGTCCCAATCATTAGTAAAGCAGTATGCGCATATTGTTTTTTCAACAAAGTATCGTCATCCGTTTTTAATTGATAAAAAGATACGTCGTGAGTTGTTTGCCTATATGGTTGGCATTTTACAAAACCTGGATTGTATACCCGTGATTATTGGTGGAGTCGCAGATCATGTTCATATTTTGACATCAATATCAAAATCATTTTCCATTTCTAAAATAGTAGGAGAAGTAAAAAGGGTGTCTTCGCTTTGGATAAAAACAAAAGAGGGCATTCCGGATAATTTTTATTGGCAGAATGGATATGGTGCATTTTCGGTAGGAAAAAAGGATCTGGACATTGTCCGCAGGTATATAGAGAATCAGGAGTGGCATCATAATGAAAAGACGTATCAAGACGAGTATGTTAAAATTTTAGATGAGAATGATGTTGAGTATAATGAAAAGTATGTATGGGATTGATTTTATTATGAATCATGGCGAAATGATAGTCCACAGGATAATAACACCACAGGGTAGGAAACCGCTGTGGTGGGGATACGTAACCCCTGTCGGGGTAAAGAGTATGTTAAATGTTTAAATTGATGATAACAAAATTGGAACAATGGTACGATACTCTCTAACCCAACGGGTTTACGTATTTCAAGCGTGGTGGTTTCCTATCCCGCGCGATTTGTAGAAAACGAGGTAGAATAATCCGGATATCAATGTATTTATTATAGAAGATTGTCAAAAAATTATCACCGGTCACCCCTGAACATCACTGCAATCAGGAATCCGTACCTCATAATTTTTAAGTAGTCGCATTGATGTAAAGAAATATTTTTTCTGACTATTACAATCCTGGAGTGTCATCAAACTATCTACACCCGATGTTTTGAGCTGTATACATTGAAATTCAGTAGTTGCACCCGAACTGCTCAAGAATTGAAGTGATGAGTCCGGAAGTACTTTCTCAAATGTGTATACACCAAAATCGGGATCATTTACAGGGGATTCTTTATATTTACACCATGAAAAAACTCTAAGGCTTTTTGTGATGGTGTCAAATACCAGAACTCTGTTGGAACAGAAACAATCTTCATCTGCATAATAAGTGTTATTCTCTTGCAGAAGCTCGCGTGACAAAGTGGAAATCGGCTTATAAAGAGAGGCAGATAGTTTTTCAGGTGTATCCTTGGCCCCTGATTTCTGTTTATTTTGCTGTTCGGGATTATTTGAACATGAGGCCATACAGGTTATAAAAATGCTAATAAAAAAACACAATATTGTTGTGTAAAAGGATCTTTTATCAACAAATGTCTCCCTAAAAATCAGGTATAGTATCAAAGTGTTAATTTTTCCATCGCACATATGTTATTGGATCCTGAAAATCCCATTTGATTATTAATGTATCGTTATCAGCATTGATAATAGTTCCTCTTGTAATAATATCCGGAAATGATATTGTGATAGTATCGTTTATTATTTTGTAAGGAAATTCTGACTGTCCATCATTATCAACAATATAGTACGTTTCTTGATTAATCATGAAATCCGCGTGTGGGCCATTGGGGTCGGTTGTCCAGATTCCAAACAGAGCACTATCTGAAACGGTTAATGTTGAAATATTGTTAGTGACATGTTTTATGACCGTCTGGCTATCAGACTTTGCAATATTGCGTTTCTGAGTCTTATCGGCATTGTGACCACAGAATAAGATACCTGACAAAATCGCCATCTGCAGAAATGTTGACAAAATGCCTGTGTTTCTCATAGAATTACAATGGTCACTTTACAAGATCGATAATTGTCTGGTTACCATTTTCACGCGCATACATTTGTGGCGTTTTTCCCTGATTATCTTTTACATCGGTTTTTGCACCATTTTCAATAAGTAATTTTGTTAAGGATATATTACCTTTATTAATTGAACGTATAAGCGGATAGTAGGTATAATCACCGCCTGAAGAACCTGCGCCATTGACATCAGCACCATTTTCAATCAATAGTTCAGCAATCGTCACCGCATCCTGAGAATTTTCAAGGCCGCATGCAAGAGTTAGCGGTGTTTCAGATTCCTCAGTGTACACCTTGTTAATTGATGTGTACAGATTGTTGTCAAGTACATACCTGACAATGTCAATTTTTGAAAATTCGATTGCTGCGAAGAGAAGATCAAATTCGTACATTTCGGTTGCGAGGCAGTTTGTTGTTGATACCCCTTTATCAACGAGATCCTTTACGAGCTGCAGATTGTTCGCATTGACCGCCCTGCCAAGTTCAGATGCTGTATAACCGTTAATCTCGGTAGCTACAGATGCTGATGGATTATTAATCGTTGTGGTGTCTGACAATATGTTTGTTGTTTTTGAGGAATCGAGATGGATGTCAGTGTTTTTGACAGCATCTTTCTTTGCGCAACATGTAAATAACAGGAGAAGTACAATAAATATATTTTTACTGCTTAATTTCAACATGTATACAAGGCTCCTTTTTAAGTAATTTTATTTTTCCTTCATCTTTAATTCCGGATATATCGTGAAGTATTTTAACGACACTATCACTTTTTGCAAGTTCCCGAAGAAAATCTGCAGTTTTAGTCTTCGGAATATCAATATCAACAATGTTCATCTTTTTATATTCATCTTCGCTTACACAATGCAACGATACACGCTTGCCTTCTTTTGAAAATTCCTCAATTTTATCAACCATTTTTTTAATAGTATCTTCTTTAGAAAGTTTCTTTTTCTGACACTCATCCCAAACTTCTGTTACTGCCATTCCTGGTGCTGCATATGAAAGTCTGTTTCCGTTTTTCAAATTGTCGTACATAGCGGATGCCTGTTGACGCGGATACCTGATTGTGCTGTTTATCATGACATTCTGGTATCCAACTGCTTTAGCAGCAGTAGTGATAATATCACGACTTTTTGTTGACAGAAGATTTTTTCTTCCCTCGTCAAGTGATGAAGAAAAATTGAGAGCAACAGAATTTGCCAGCTTACAATACTCCATTCTGCACCAGTACTTCAATTCTTCCTGTGTTGCAATATCTGCAATGCCATCAGCTGTTCCTTTAAACGATACCGAAACAGTAATCAGCACTCCACGTTTCTGACGTTCTTTGCCAAGTGCAGAGGTTTGAAACGCCTTGACCGCTTCTTCTGTTTTCGGTCCGTAACTACCTGTTGGTGTTGCAATATCAAGAAATTTACTTGAGATCAGCATACGCTGCAGTACGGTAATACCCTTTCCCGCTTTGTAATGGTCTCCGCTTTTAGGATTCCTGGCACTGGTGGCAGCGGTGTCGTCATAATCGCCCTTTTTGTAAACCTGTCCGGCAATTGGCATTTCAAGATACTCACTTTTGCACACTGCTCCATTTGCGGTGATTTTGGCATAGTAATATGCTTTGGCATCTTTTTCTGTTTTGTTAACAATGTCTGCCTGGTGCTTGTCGACATAATAGAGTGACAGGTGCTCTTCTGAAACTGTTCCGCTCACCTGAATTTCCCGTTTGTGATCAAGGTCGTAATCGGTACCTTTGTATTTTGCCCATAATGCAATTGTCACAATGTCTTTTGGTGGTGATGCAAACTCCATCCGTAAAAGACAAAGTTTATCAAAATCAGTGTTTTCATCAGGTATAAACCGTGCTTTTTTAAGTGGTGATACTGCCTTTTGCAGAACAATCGTGTCTTTTGATGATGAGACTACTTCATATTTTTTCAGAGCCATTGTTGTTATTCCCTCATTTGTTGCGTAGTGTCAATATGCCGCAGATAGTCTTGTCTCAATTTTCTAAATAGTTAACTTTGGGACTGATTTAAGCGAATCAGCCATTTGGTCAGCAGCTTTCGCAGCTTCAGCTGTTTTTTCTTTTGCTGCAGATGCGGCTTTTTGCGCATTCTCCCGAGATGAATTGATTGCTGCAAGCCTGTCCTTAAGACTCCCGGTTGCCTGCGATTTTGTTTGATTTACAGTATTAGTAGCATTCTGTTTCATAGCATTAACCTGGGATTTAACTTCATTGACCTGATTAGTAGCACTCTGTTTGATTTCATTAGCCTGAATGATCTTGTCTTTAACCGCGGCTTCACCCTGCGATTTGATATCGTTAGTCTGAGATTTAACTTCATTGACTTTATCAGTAGCGCTCTGTTTGATCCCGTCAACCTGAGCTTTAGCCTCATTGACTTGATTAACCGCATTCTGCTTAAGTTGATTGGCCTTATTTACTTTGTCATTTACGGTTGATTTTGCCTGAGAGACTTTGTCATTGACAGCACTTCTTGTTTGGGATACTTTATTTTTTGTGTCACCGATTTTCTTGAACAGGCCACCACCGTTTTTACTCTCTGCAAGGCCTTCAGTAGCACCGGCCCATTTTCCATATGCCCGGTTTTGAAGCAGCACGACTTTATCGCCATCACCGTTATCGTGTTCAAGTGTATAAGTAAGGTTTTCATCAAGATCAGTGAATACCAGTTCTACTGTATTGTTGTTTTTGAGTGCATCATCCTGAACAGTTTTTACCTGCTCATAACTACGTACATCATCGGTACTGAATAGCGTGAATGTGTCATTTTGACAATCAGGATCATCAGGATCGATACTCAGTTGGACAGTTAATTTCTGAAGTTCTGCAGTTTCATCATTAGGCATATCAAGCATGGGGCTGTCGATTTTATTTGCACCGAGGCTATGGCTGATATCTTTCAGGTAGTATTTACAGGTGATACTACTGTCCTCCTGCCACGCTGCATAATGATCATTATTTATAAAATAAAGTTTCGGGATCGTGATCCGTGCGATCATCGTGGCATCATCAATGCACCCCTCAACCGTTAATCCCATATCTTCATCAATACCATCATAAATACCGTGAAGATTCCCGCGAAGCTTTGCACGGGAGGTTTCCTTGAGATATTCCGCCTTCACATCGCAGAAGCATTGTTCGTTATACTGGAATCCTTTTGATCCCGGAACCCATTCAGCAGAGACTATCCGAACCTCGTCCTCCGGCTCCTCTTCCGGCGAATTGTCTTCAACACCGGTGACGACAGCTTTTTCTTTCTCCTCCTCCTTAGAACGGGCAATGCCAGGGAGGTTGATATCATTCCATACTCGTGATGCCATTATGTGCACTCCAGCAAGGGTGTTTGGGTTTTACAAGCTACATTGATGAAAATACGTTAATGGGGTTAGGGGTGCAAGCAGGATGTTTGACTCTCCCGATTCCTTTATTTACATTATTATTATAACTCATAAATGCACATGTTCTGTGGTTGTAGGTTGTGGGGTTGATACGAACTTTGCAGGGTAGTATAGTATTGTGCAAAATCAGTGATTAATTTTCGTAGAATAAGGGGAAATGATGAAAACTTCTAAAGAATTAAAAGACTTCTTTTTCCAGACATCATTATTAGTGATTGGAGGAATACTTTGTGCCATCGCTGTAAACGGTATTTTAATCCCACATGACTTCATGTCCAGTGGTTTTACAGGTTTCGCACTGATCCTCTACTATCTTTTTCCGTTTATTCCGATGGGGTTGATCTATTTCCTGATCAACATACCGGTTTTTCTAATCGGGTGGCGGTTTATTGGACTACGATTCATCTTATACACATCCTGGGGGATAATAATCTATTCAGCATTATTATTTGTTGTAACGATTAAAATCGATCTAAACGATAAACTGCTCGCGTCAATTATTGCTGGCGGACTGACTGGCATTGGTTCCGGCATAATGCTTCGGACAAAAGGATCTTCCGGAGGATCGGAAATACTCTGTGCGATTTTATTTAAATATTTCCATATTACGCTTGGTACCGGTATGTTGATAATCAACGCCTTGGTGATGCTGGTCGCAATGTTGTTCTTCCCGCTCGAAAATGTATTGTACACGGTTGTATTCGTTTTTGTTTCCGCCAAGGCCGCAGACCTGCTGTTTCATGGTTTGTCAAAGCGGCAGGCGGTGCTTATTGTTTCCGACAATTGGAAGGATATTCTTGACGAATTAATCAACAATCATAAAATCGGAGTAACAATTATCGATGGCAAAGGTGGTTATGAGGGGACCGATAAAAAACTGCTTTACAGTGTCATAACCAGGGATCGTGTATATCAATTAAAAAAACTGGTTTTATCTAAGGATGCGAATGCGTTTATATCAATAATAGAAGCATCAGACGTTACGGGGCTTAATATAGGAAATCAGCCGAAATGGTGATCTGTACCCGTTGTTTTATTTAAACACATGGCTGGTTATTAAGATAGATAACAGATTAAAAGTACCAGCTAAAAGCCTGCTGATTACAGGAAAACATGAGTTGAATGCACCATTCACCTCATGTTTTCACAAAATCCGGTTTCACAATACAATTTACCCAATTCCCGCAAAAATCAAATGAATACTTGAATGCATCTCACTCAAGGCACATCAGATACCAAAACCTTCATTGAAACAAATACACATAATTGCTATAATTTGTGAATGGGTCAAACAAACATTATAATAGATCATCCGATTGACACAGGAATCAGCCCCTGGAGTGGTGATCAGATTGTTAAAAAAGATGCATGGGTATATTTCAGAGGTGAACATCTGTCTGCTGTGTTCGCTGCGGATCCTATTGGTGTTCTGTTCCTGAGAACCTGCGGGTGGTTGATGGCGGATGATATCGTGGCCTTTAAGGATATTATTGACAGTATTATTGCTGAAATGCATTGGGATAACCAGTTGTGGATGCTCATTGATGATTGTTCGCAGCTTGACGGAATGGACCTTTCTGCACGTAGTATGTATGTTGATTATTTCCATTCACGGGAGTCACTTCGAGGTGTTGTTTTTTCATCACCCAAACCATTGATTAAAGCGATGGTTCGTATTGGAATGTCATTTAAACGAACTGTACTCAGGATTGAAATCGCCCCAAACTGGCAGCATGGGTGTAATACTATAGGTGAATGGTTTGCAGATGATACTGCCGGTGAACTTCTGCCAAAAATTTCTGTTCCAGGTGAAAACGGGCAAAAAGATGCTCTGTTAAGTGATGTCGATAAAATTTTATACACCCTTAGTGAGTTTGACTGGGTCAGACAGGGAGAATTATTACCGGAAATAGCAGGAATCTCAAAGGCCTGGCATCCTTTTATGAATGTAATCTCAACTATTAAACGGGATATTGACAATTTGATTGTAATCAGAAACCAGCGGTTGTCAGAGCTTTCGGAATGTAACGTTCGTGAGGAAACGTTGCAGCGCCAGATGACCAGTGCACTGATTGACTCGCAGCGATCTCATGATATTGTTGAGAAAGAAGCACGACGCAATATCACTTTGTCAAGACTTGTTGTTGATACCCAAAAAGAAACTTTGTTCGCTTTAAGCGAAATAATTGAAACACGCTCGCGGGAAACGGCCAATCATATCAGACGTGTTGCAGAGTATTCTGCACTTCTTGGAAAATTGCACGGACTGAATGATCGTGAGCAGCAATATGTCCTGCATGCATCACCGATGCACGACGCAGGGAAAATTGCCATTCCTGATGCAATTCTTAACAAACCGGGAAAGTTGACAGATGAAGAGTTTGAGCAGATGAAAGAGCATTCGAAGATCGGCTGGAATATGCTTCATGGGGGTAAACAGGAGATTATGGCGCATGCCGCAATTATCGCGTACCAGCATCACGAAAAATGGAATGGACGAGGATATCCTAACAAACTCAGTGGTGAAGCGATTCATCTGTATGGGAGAATAGTGGCCCTGGCAGATGTTTTTGATGCCCTCGGGTCGGACCGTTGTTATAAAAAAGCATGGCCGCTGGAAAAAGTACTTGATCTTATACATAAAGAGAGTGGCGAGCATTTTGATCCGTCTCTGGTGGAAGTGTTTTTTAACAATCTCTCTGAGTTCCTAATAATAAGGGAAAGGTACCCTGATGCGCTATCTTGATGTCAAGCCATGGGAAGCAAATCATCCTCTGAATGGAAAGCCTTGTCCGGTTACAGGCCGTATACCTTACATTGAGGATACATGGAAAGTGCTCAGGCAGGATTATCGTTTACGAACAGGGATTCTGGAACCGGGAATAGTACTGTCGCTTCCTGTAGGATATACAAAAATTCAGGATACGCATGCATTTTTCAAAAACCTTTCAAATATCTGCAGAAGTCCTCATTTGAACAGGGATAATTTTGTTCTTATTGAAGACTATTCCTTTCATACGGGTTCCGATTATGAGGGGCGATTAACTTATATAAAACGGATGGTTGATGAAATAAATCCGGCTGGTGTTGTAATATATACGCATGCTGTCAATTGGCGGTTATCAGTTAGAATGGCACGAATTCTTGGAAATCATCCATTTCCCATAATGCTTGCAGGTTCTTATCGTGAAGCCCTGAATATTGCGTCAGAAATGCTGGGACGACCGATCAGCGGTATGATGAAAAAATATACTGATAATAAATATGATAACGGTTTGTTTTCTTTTAATGTTAAGCTGCATAATCCCAATGCAATGATTGCTGATTACTGTGGTAAGGCGCAGATTCAGGATGTTGGAGCAATCATCGAATTATGCCAGCGTCTTCCCGAAAACCCCAAACTTGCACCTAACTACGCTGTGATTCATGATTTAACGCAACTTGTATCAACCTCGACCGTGATGACATTCAAGCTGCTTTCAACAATTATTTCTGATCATTGTAATGGACCGCATGCTCCGGTATGGATTATAACACAATCGTCATTTGTTAAAATGTGTCTTTTTTTGTTAAGCCGATTTCCATCAAGTGAAAAGGTTGTACGTGTATTTTCATCACGGGAGCTGGCGCTCAAAGAATTTGACAACCTGAACGAAATTGGAACCCCGGAGGCATCAGAGCTAAGGATTCAGACTGCCGCACTTAATCTTCTTGATAATATCGTATGGGATAAACCGGGGTATTATGAGCTTGAAGCAGTAACCGATCCTCTGCTAAGGCCACTCGCACTTGTATTGGGTGCTCTCAAACAGGACTTCGATTATTATATTCAGATACGTCAGTCTGAAGCAGACAAACTGGAATTAACCCACCGCCGGCTGATCAAACTATCGATGGAGATTGAAGAATCCCTGCATAATTCAGAAGTTGACAGAAAAAAAGCGGAGGCGTTGTCTAAGGAAAATCTCAACATTGCACACGAAATAACACAGTCCCAAAAAGAAGTGTTTCTTGTTCTTGCTGACTACGTTGATGAGCGGGCTGGTTTACGTTTAGGATATACGAGGGCTCTTGCCGGTTTTGTAAAAAAAATGTCCGGGATGATCGGCTATAGTTCTGAGGATCAGGAACGTTTACATGATGCTACCCTGCTGTTTCATGTCGGCTATATAGGGGTTGCAGATGATAATTCAATCGATGAAGTTGGAAAAAAACGTGCGCATTGCATTCTCGGCAGTGAGGTACTTGGAAGAATCTATGCTGTCATGATGCAATTTGGTTCACGTATTGCAAGGTCACATCACGAGAAATGGGATGGAACCGGTATACCTGATGCCCTTGCCGGTGAATCGATCCCACAGGAGGCCCGCCTTGTACATATTGCAGAATTTATTCTCGCGCAGGACCCGGAATCACTTGACAATGCACTGCTGCTGGAAGCCGCTGTATCGCTTGACCCCGGAATGGTGGTGACCGTAAGGTCGAATCTTCTAAAAATACTTGAGTGGAAAAAAGAGATGTCCCGGCAGTTTAAGCAGGATGCCTGAGCTCTGTTCAGAGCTTACCGGTGATTCTTGTGTTGACAAGAACGACCATTTCCCCTTTTGGTGGTTTCTTTGCAAAATGTGCAAGAAGATCCTGTGGCGTACCACGTAAAAATTCTTCGTAGAGTTTTGTCAATTCACGTCCGATAACAACAACGATATCAGGCAGGATCAGTTTCATCTCTTCAAGTACCTTGACTATACGATGTGGCGTCTCATAAAACAGGACGGTTCGTGACTCGTTTTTAAGCTCCTCAAAAAAACGTATCCGCTGACTGCTCTTATGCGGAAGAAAGTATTCAAAAACAAACCGGTCTGTAGGCAGACCACTGCAGACAAATGCTGAGAGAATAGCTGATGCCCCCGGAATAGGTATAACCACAAGTTGATTTCTTATTGCCTCTCTGACAAGATTAAATGCAGGATCTGCCACTCCCGGTGTACCGGCATCACTGACAAGCGCAAACTGCTCGTTGTTTTTTAAACGCTCAATAATCTGAGGAGTGACCTTTTCCTTGTTGAAATCATGATAAGAGATCATCGGTTTTGATATGTTGTAATGATCAAGCAGCTTCTTTGTCACTCTGGTATCCTCAGCAAGGATACAGTCTACTGACGCAAGCACTTTAACTGCCCGATAGGTGATATCCTCAAGGTTTCCAATTGGCGTTGCAACAATGTAAAGTGGCATATGTGCTCCATGACTTGTGACTTGTGAGGATGTCCGCCCGCCGAACGTCTCCTGTTCCGACTTCCTGCTTTCCTTCTTCCCACTCGCTACTTGCTACTTGCCCCGTCCCTCAAATACCGTTCGAGAATTAAACACGCTGCAACCCTGTCAACAGTGGTTTTCTGTCTGCGCTCTTTTTTCCTGCGCGTCATCATTATTGATGCAGCTTCGACTGATGAAAAACTTTCATCAGCAAACTCTACCGGTATGGCTATAAATGGCTTTAATTGTTCAACAAACGCCCTGATTTCCAAGGTCATTTGTGTTTCGTTATCATTATGATCAAGAGGGAGGCCAACGATAAGCCGATCTGGTTGTGCATCGTTGATAATCGTTACAATCTGTTTAATTATATCGTCTGACTTTTTTCGATCAATCGTTGTTAATCCGCGTACGATCGTTGCTGTTTCATCCGTGATTGCAAAACCGATTCTACGGCGTCCGTAATCCAGGCTTAGTAGCTTCATCGATTTCCTTTGTCCACGACATCAGCACTTCGAGTGTCGACATGTTGGTATTTGCAGCTTTGGGTTTCTTATTAAGTAAAAACCTGAAAGTTCCTTTTTTAAGTTCAAGTGCCGCAAAAAGGGCATCTTTTGCAACAAGTCCATCAGCCGTAGCTGCATAAATAATACGACCATCACTGAAATATATGAGACAGACCGGATTTCCAATATCAATAATAAGGCAACCGGTCTTCTGGCCAGCCTCAATGTATTCCATTACTTCAGAAAGATTGCCACCTGCGATTTCACCTGCCAGGGCTGCTGTGGATGATTCAGATTCCTTCGTACCTGAATCGGTTGCGGTCCTGTCATTGACAAATTCAAGCTGCTTTACGATTTTTGTTAAGTCTTTGTCGGTAATTGATATCCCCAGGAATGACATATGCATGTTCGGACTTGGAAACATTGATGACGGATCGGGTACATTGTAGATCACAACAAGTGTCGATATCGCATTGTTACCTGCGAGCAATATACGTTCAACAGTGTTTGAAATTGTTTTGTCAAGGTTCCAGTCGATCATTATGATGTCGGGAATGTAGCTGTCAATCACTGTGGTAAGATTCCTGGTGTCATGTGCGAATTTTGCATGAAACCCGATCTCATTGAAGTACCGGCCTATTGGAACGGATGTGCTTGTAAATGTATTGGAAACGGTTTTTGATTCCTTTGCAATAACCAGCACCTTTCTGGTATCTGCTGTAACTGCTTTAAGTCCAGGGGTGCGTTTCTTTTTAACCTTGATGGCTATAAGGACAATGAGGATCAGAACAATAAAGAATACCAGAATTGATGCTGTTAATAGTACAATAACTTTGTTTTCCTCATAAAATGACAACGCGGTTCCCGGAATGATAACTTTGCCACTTCTTTTTTCAATCCATCCGGGAAAACCTTTGTACAACACTTTGCACCAGGAATCCCCTTCTCCGACAAGCTGTAATTTATCACCCTTACTGACAATACCAAGAATTGGTGAGTCAGGACTTAACTCAAAGAGAATTTTTGATGGAGAAACGGTAACAAGAAATACTTTGTTTAATTGCTCCTCCTCAACATTCTGTTCAATGATAGGCAGTTTTGAGAAATTCAGGCGGGATTGATCTCTCTTCTCTTTTGCAACCTGTTCGATACTATCCTGAACTCTTGCACGCCGCATCTCTGCTGCGCGAGCCTCCGAAGCCCGTACCTGCTCATCAGTATTGTTTGATCGCGATGATGGTTGTTGAGTAAGTGACACAGCAGGTGTTTGTGTTGCTGGTGCTATGGATGTCTGAGGCGGCACAACACCGGGTTGCTGAGGTTCTGCGTTATCTGCTGTTGATTGTACTGCTTCTTGCGATGGTGATGTTGTATTTGATGTAACAGAGGTACTTTCAGATGGCGGTGCATTTGGATCAATCAGTTGAATGTCTGACTTCTGAATCCATACCGGAACACCTTTAAAATCGATTCTATACCAATAATTTGAACTTAATAGGATAGGATAACGCTCACCTTTTTGGGCAAGCCCCATAAATTTTGCGTTAATACTGGGCGCAAGATACAATTTAGCGTAAAAATTAGTAACCTCTATCTGCTTATCCGCAGAAAAAGTGAGAGAGGTTACCAGAAGTAGAAATAACGAAAGTAAACGTAGCTGAACTATGTGCATGTTCAGGCAGTTTCACTGATTTTTGATTTGTAAATGAAAAACGCGACCCCGCTGGCAACAATTGCTACCAATGCTAAAAGAACAATTATTATTCCGGTTGATGATCCCTTTGCTTTGTTGACAACATCACCGGCACGCTTCTCAAGCCATCCTTCACTTTCACGGTATTTCACCTTATACCATGCATCACCAATGCTCAGCAGTGGAAGATACTCACCTTTATGTGCAGTACCTACAACCGGTGATTTCGGATCAAGATCCTTGTATACATTTACAAACGAAGATGTTACACTGACATACTGATCCTGTGCAAAAGTCCTGGTTGTAAACATCACAACTGATGTAAGCAGAAGAAGTGATATCGTTAACAAACGCATGGCAGCTGCCTCCTTAAACTATAATTTTGGTAAAATGTTCTGTAATTTCTCTTTGAAACGTTTTGTTGAATCGTCCGAATGAAATTTTAACCTTACTTTAAGATACCAGATTTTACTGGAAATTTCAGATGAAAATTCATTTATACGAATTGCATCTTTTTCAGTTATTACCAATTCTTTTGAATATAATTTGTGGATATTCAAAAAATCATCTTTAGTGAAGCTGTAATGATCGGAAAAGACAATTTTTTTACAAGGTTTTACTCCAAGTGATTCAAGTGATTCAAAGAAACGTTCCGGACGGGCAATTCCGCACACTGCTACTGGATCAGAACACGGAGGTCTTTCAGCCTTTTCCCCTGTAACGGCATTTACCCAGCCACATGGTTGAGGATGTGCAATAAAGGTGGATGCCTGTTTGAATGTATTCTTTATTTTATCTTCGAGATGTAATAGTAAATCACTATTCTCAACTTTACCGATCAGGCAGATAACATGAGCTCTGCTAAGTGAGCTAACCGGTTCACGTAAAAAGCCATCAGGGAGCATCCGGTCATTAAAAAGGCTCTCATTGACACAGACAATATCAAGATCCCGTTTCAACTGGCGATGCTGGAAACCATCATCAAGAATAAAAACTACATTTTTGGCCATCTGCTCGATCTGCTGAGCAACCCTTAATCGCTGTGCACTGATACCCAGCCAGCAGTTTGAGAGTACTTTGTGCAGCATCGCAGGTTCGTCACCGCAATCATGCCAATTGATTTTTTCTCCGGGGGCCGCAATAAAATCAGTCCTGTTTTTCCGTCTGTAACCTCTTGAAAGAATTGCCACACTGTTTCCTGTTTCCTGCAGCATCTCACCAACCATCATGGCACAAGGGGTTTTTCCGGTTCCACCAGCTCTGATTCCTCCAATGCTGATAACGGGGCTTTTTAGTGATACAATAGCTGCTTGACCTGTATTAAAACCTTTATTACGGCTGCTCACTGCCATTGCATAGAGTGATGACAATAATCGTACCGGAAGTGAACCCTTTAGCAGGGCTGGAAGAGGGGAGTCGTATTGCTGTTGCTTTGACATCGCTATTGTTAGAACTTACCATGAAAAAGTAATATGGAAGAATTCAGGAGCCAATTGCTAATAGCCAATAGCCAATAGCCAGGTAATCCAGAATAAAAATTAGTTCCGGGGGATTGTTTTTCAAAGGAGAATTATGGCCCATCTCCCGGCCTGCTTGGCGGCTGTGCCTACTGTTCCAGTTAATTAATCATTGTCTTATTTTTGCCATCCACCATTGCTGAAGAAAATCGATAAAAATATAGAAACGATTGCAAATCCGCTTGCATAAATAACGAAATCCAGATTTAAACCGATAATAAATAGTAACCCCGGATTTGACTTGTAATACATCTCAAATAAAAATAGTGAAAGAACCATCCATAGCATACCCCATATCACATTAAATAGAGGATTTGGCATCCATTTGACAAACCTGTATAAAAAAGGCCTGACAAATTCTTTCCCTGATATGCCATTTACATAATGAGGAATGCTGTTTGCAAGAAATGCTCCGGCAAAGAATAATAATAGTTTACACATATCAGATTCTCCCATTGTTGTATAGGTGTCAAAAACCTAAATCTTCAGCAGCAGGAACAATAGCACAGATCACCCGGTCATTACCGCCAAGATCCCTGACAAGCTGTACATCCCGCCATCCGTTCTGACAAAACAGCGCTTTTACTGCATCACCCTGATTATAGCCGATTTCACAATAGAAGCTGCCGTCTGTCCGGATCCAGTTGTGTGCCTGCTGTGCAAAATACCGGTAGAATCCAAGCCCGTCTGCATTGTCGGTGAGTGCACTTGCCGGCTCATGATTTTTTACGGATATATCAAGGTGTGTATATTCGTCAAGAGGAATGTAGGGCGGATTACTTACGATGAAATCAAACTGATGCTCTCCTTTGATAGCATTCAGAAGATCTGCACAGACAAAACGGATAGCAGTACGGCTGTTTATAATCGCAGTGCGTAATGCTTTTGCAGATATGTCAACTGCAACTGCCGTCCAGGACGGACGCTCTTCGGTAAGTATGCAGGCGATAATACCGCTGCCGGTCCCGATATCCGCAAATCGCGCTGTAGTTCCTAACTCGTGCTTAAGCACCTGCTCAATCAGGATCTCGGTATCGGGTCTCGGTATGAGCACATCCGGATTCACCCTGAATTCACGCGAATAAAAATAGGCAGTACCAAGGATGTACTGAAGCGGCTCCCCGGAAATTCTTCTTTTTACAACGCTCTGTATTGTGTCAAGTGTAGCACTGTCGATTACCTCACCGCCACGCAGCATTAGTTCCATGCGGGAATACCCGGTGAAATGCATCAGAATCTCCTCTGCCTGAACGCGGGCAAAATCACCTAGGAAGTGAAACTCGTTTACTATATGGGATAATGTTTCGTGAAGGGTCATAGGGGAGATCCTGGGGAGGTGTAGCAAGTAGCACGTAGTACGTAGAAAGTAGTTAAAAACAAACCAAACGTACAGTGTTAATTGTTAAATGGAATACTACTCCATGCTACTTGCTACTTGCTACTTGCTACTTCTTCATCCTCACTCCACCCCGCTGCTGCTGACTTTTTCCTCAAGATCGGCAATCGCGAGTGCGTCAATCAGTTCACTGATTGCACCGTTTATTACGGCGTCAAGACTATACAGCGTAAGATTGATGCGATGATCGGTCACTCTGTTTTGTGGAAAGTTGTAGGTGCGTATTTTTGCACTACGGTCACCGCTTCCGACCATACTTTTTCTTACTTCGGATTCAGCTGCTTCTATTTCGGTAATTTTCTTTTCGTAAAGACGCTGCTGAAGCACTTTTAGTGCTTTTGCCTTGTTTTTAATCTGTGATTTCTCGTCCTGACATGTTACCACAACTCCGGTTGGAATATGGACAATGCGAACGGCTGAGTAGGTCGTATTCACCGATTGACCGCCGGGACCGCTTGAACAGTAGAGGTCAATACGCAGATCGTTTGGATTTATGTCAACCTCGAATTCATCAGCTTCAGGAAATACAGCAACCGATGCAGCCGATGTATGAATTCGTCCCTGTGCTTCAGTCTGGGGAACACGCTGAACACGGTGCACACCGGACTCATACTTTAATGTACCATAGGCATTAGAGCCTTTAACCAGAAAAATAATTTCCTTGATTGCTCCGACATCACCGGCTGACGAACTGAGCACCTCGATGCTCCAGCCACTATTCTCAATAAAGTGCGTATACATTCTGTAAAGATCCGCCGCAAAAATGCCGGCCTCTGTTCCACCAGTTCCCGCACGGATTTCCACAACCGCGTTTTTCATGTCTTTAGGATCACGCGGTACCAGAAGCATCTTTACTTCCTGCTCCAGAGCGGGGAGTGCCGCTTCCTTCTCCTTGAGTTCCTCCTGCGCAAGCGCAATCATATCAGCATCACTCTCCTGTTTGAGCAGTTCATGCGAATCGCTGATTGCTCTTACTGTGTCAAGATAGGTGCGGAAAACAGGAAGACTTTTTCCGATATTGGTATATTCACGGCCAAGCTTCTCCATCTTTGACGGATCCGCGCTGACTTCCGGTGATGCCATTTCTGTTTCGAGTTCTTTATACCGCTGTATAAAGCTCTCAACCTTTTCAATCATCATAATGCGGCCTTAAGTGCTTTCGCTGCTACCTCAAGCTGTGTTTCATCAGGATTTTTTGTCGTTATTTTCTGAAGCCACAAACCGGGCATGATCGCTGCTTTAATTAAAGGAATGTGCTGATATTTATCACTGAGTTTTAATACTTCATAGCTGGTTCCCGACACAATGGGAATAAGTGCAATATGAAGCAGAAAACGTGAGAATATATTTGGAAACGGTCCAAAGTTCATAATGTATACAGCATCAACAATAGAAAAAAGAAGTATGCAGATAAATCCGACAAGGAAAAGAAAGCTCGTGCCACAGCGCGGATGCAATGTTGTGTATGCTTTCATATTGTCAATGGTCAATTCCTTGCCGTCTTCATAGGTAAAGATTGCCTTATGTTCGGCGCCATGATATTCAAATACCCGCCTGACCTCTTTCCACATACTTATGAGCGCCATATAACCAATTAAAAGTCCAATACGGAAAATTCCCGCAAGCGTATTAAAGAGCAGGGCCGACTCCTTCGGAACAATCTGTGAAATGAGCCACATCGGTGCATACATGAAAAGCCCAAATGCGATCACCAGTGAAAATACAAGACTGAGTATTGAATAAAAGTTCTCCATCGCCTTGCTGGTCTGTTTCTGCTTTTTTGATGGATCTTTCGCATTTTCGGCTTCGGTGATAATATCTGCCGAGCGAGAGAGCGTTTTGTATCCCACAATCATTGATTCAAAAAGATTTACAGTACCTCTGAGGATGGGTAATTTCAGGATTGGATACTTTTTAGTCACTGATACAAAATTTTCCTCTTCAATAAGGATATCATCCGGCCCCCGGCGAACCGCCAGAGAGATTTTCTCCTTACCCCGCATCATGACACCCTCAATGAGCGCCTGACCACCAACCGTATTTTTTTTCTCAGCAGAAAGCAATCCTGCAATCTGAGCTGTTACAAAAAAGAGGTGTTGTTTGAGATTCATTATTTTTTTTGCTCCAATTTAGTTACGAAAACAGTCTATATTTTAACTATTCGTATTAAAGCGAAATTTGTTGTGGCATTCAGGATTGTGGTAAATGATGCACTGGATCCTGAAGATAAAAAAAAGGACAGAAAAGACCGATGGTCCTCTCTGTCCAAATTTTTTAAACAAAAAACTAAGATTCCTGCGAGGTTTTCTGGTAACGTTTACGGAAACGATCTACGCGACCTGCACTGTCAATGAGTTTCTGTTTGCCTGTGTAGAATGGATGACATTCATTGCAGATATCGATATGTGTACTTTTAATAGTAGCACTTGTTTCAATCTTGTTACCGCATGAGCAGGTGAATGTTACCGCTTCGTACTTAGGATGAATTTTCTCTTTCATTACTAATTCCTTCCAGTATTAACCATTTTGACTAACAATCTTACAAAATACCAAATTCAATTTCACAGCGCAAGCGAAAAATGTGATCGGTTGTGAATCTACGCATGCACCGGGATACCGGATGTATCATTATTTCCCGCGTAGAGACTTATGGCGATGCGTCTGTTTAAAGGGTATCAGTTCATTTCCCCCCAAAATCCCCCTCCAAACATAACGGAAGATCACAAATTTCCCAACCCCGACCCGGTTTCTTGCTACATTATACCATAAGAAAAAGGAGTACACGTGAACTATTTGAAACTATCCGGTTTGATAACAACAGTGTGTCTGCTTGCCCAGGGTACACTTTACAGTCAGAGCGATTCCACATCAGATTCATCATTGCAGCACCTCGACAGGGTGATTGTCTCTGCAACCAAATCATCCCGCAAAATCAGCGAAAGTGCAGCAAGTGTTGTAGTGATCACCCGAAAAGAGATTCAGGCTTCTGCGGCAAAAAATATTGATGATGTCCTGCAGTTTGCGTCGGGGGTTCAGGTGAAACGTTCCGTGGGAATGGGTGAGGGGGTCCCGTCGGATATTGTACTCAGAGGAATTCCCGGAGCACTTGCCGCTACCAGAGTACTGATCCTTGTTGATGGTATCCCGACCAACGTTGCCGGCACACCTTTTTTAATTGTAAATGAAATCCCGCTTGATGCAATTCAGAGAATTGAAATTGTCAAGGGCCCTTTTTCCTCGCTGTATGGTGCAAATGCTCTTGGTGGTGTTATTAACATAATAACTATTCAGGGTGATGGAAAACCGTCTTTTACAGTTAGTGGCGAAACAAGCTACCCGTTTACAATACTTGACAATGCGAAGGGGGATAATCCTGATCTCTGGGATGATGTCAATGTTGAGACCTACTGGAACGCATCTGTTCAGTCAAGCGGGAAAGTCGGAAAATACGATTATCTGGTCAGCGCTGGCGCACGGACAATTGGAAATTACTTTCTTACTGACAGTGTAATGATACGCAATGTGATCGGTGGCAGAGATACTACCTACAAGCGTTCTGCAGAGGATGATTATGATTACAGGGATTACCGTTTTTTTGTAAAGGGAGGTTGTAGCTTTACTGATAATACTCGTTTGTCACTCAATCTCCGCTATTTTAACAGCTCTCTCGGTTTCGGGGTGACATCAACAGCAGACAACGATCCCAGGATTACTGCGGGAAGCAAAATTCTTATCGGCCCTTATCTTGACTTTAAACCATTTGGTGTAGTATCTGCAACCATCGGAGGATTTTTCCGTAATGTCCGAGGCGAGTATCTTGACCAGTATTCTGTTGATGGGGTGATGCAGCCTGCGATTTTTGATGTCGAATCAGGGGATTTCCAGATTGATGGACGTTTTGCAGCAAACCTGCTTAAAGTAAATACGGTAACTGTCGGTTTCGATCTGCTCTGGAACACAATAGAATTCAGCCCAATGAGTCATCGTAAAACCCGCGAACCATTTCCAGGTGCAGAATCTGCAGAGAAAACATTAACCAATACCGGTGTTTACATACAGGATGAAACAAATCTCTTTACATTTCTGCATATTGTTCCTGCGTTACGTCTGGATTACCATTCTACCTATGGTACAAATCTTTCGCCGAAAATCGGTATCGCTGCAGATGTACATGACAAATTGACCCTACGCACATCAGTTGGTAAAGCCTACCGTGCGCCATCAGCGACCGAACTTTACATGCCGGATATGTATTTTTCTCCCGTATACCTGCGTTCCAATCCGGAGCTTCAACCTGAATATACAACCAGCTTTGATGCCGGTTTCGGACTGGAAATACCGTATGGATTTAATTTATCTTGCGACTACTTTCATAATAAACTGTCAAATCTGATTGTTCTTGGTAATCTCGAATTGGGGAGTGTTTACACAGCAAGTCATGTGAACGTATGCGATGCCTGGTCATGGGGTTTTGAAAACGAACTGAGCTGGAAACAGTTCAGGTGGATCAGTACAAAAGTCAATTATGCTTATACAAAATCGGAAAATAAAACATACAAACAGCCGCTGGATCTTGTTCCTTTACATAAAGCAAGTTTTCAGTTTGATATCACGAAACCATTTCGCAATGGACTTTTTTCTGTTGCGCTTGATGAAGGGTATGTTGGTGAACGCACTGGAATAAACTGGCGGAGTGGTTCAAAAGTAAATTTTACCAATAAAGGTGCAGAAATTGAACCGCATTATGTAACTCTGGACGATTACTTCAGAACGGATCTTACCGTGTCATGCACCTTCGCAACGCATTATACTATTGCACTAAGTGCACAGAACCTGTTTAATGCAGCAATAGAGGAGAGTTTTGGTACATTGTCACCGGGAAGATTTGTTGTTGTAAAGGTAAAGGTGGTCTTCTGACAGGACACTTATTCTGAGCCCTGACTGTAAAGGAGGGGGCATTCATGATCAGGGGAACTCATAAATAAAAAATCTTGATTATGAAGAACCCCTTTAATTCATCAGTTAATTACTGTTTGTACACTGTAATCGACAGCGACCCAAGCAGCGCCACCATAAAAGGATCATCAAGCCTGATATTAAACGCAACACTGAGCGCTGCAAGTGAAATCATCGGAATTTTCCAGCTTTTTTCGTTTTTGTCAATATTGATATTGATTGCAGCCGGATCACCGCAATTCTCAAGCGGCTTTAATACTTTTTGAGTCGTATCCCAAATTGCACAATCACTACCATGCAGGTAAATCGAGTCTGATGCATTGGAAACTCTCCAGTATCCATTATCTCTTAAAGCTGTGTCTTTTGTTGTAAGGTAAATTGCGTTAAGTTTGAACGTTGAGTCTTTATTGATAAGAACTGTGATCCTGACAGAATCATTTATCTTACCAGGTATGGCAGGAAATGTTCCAAGCCAGTTGCCTACATAGTCGGGAACTGGTGTTTCCGGTTTGGTGGTATCAGGTTTTGTAGTATCCGGTGTTATTATTGGATTTGTATCTGATGTATCAGCTGGATCATTACTGCAACTGAAAGCAAACAATCCTGTAACTATGGCACAAAGGACTAAAATCTTTTTCATAGGTCTCCTTTAATCAGTGTATCTTGAAATTATTATTATTAACATATACAAAATATCGATATGATGATATTGTTTTTTATTCCAACTGGATAATTGTGGGCCAAACTGGTGATTCGGTTCAATTTCGGGGTTCAACGGGCATTGGTTCCCGTTAATAAGAAGTAGGTAGGGGGTGTGAACCCTCTCTATCATACAATCCTGCTGACCTGTAAAAAAAACACATTTACTCTTCAAAATCAGAGGCTTTAACGATATAATCTTGTGATAAAATCAATGATAAGTAGTTGAAATAGTAACCGGATCGAAAGCGTCTGATGAATTCTCACGAGAAAAAAATAAAAATCAACTGGGAGGGCTCACTCTTTTGCCATCACAGTCTTGCTATGGTAAATCGTGAATTTCTCACGGAGCTCACCTATTATAACAACTTTGACATTCGCCACATACCCTTTGAACGGGACCAGTTTAAACCGGATGAATCCTCGAAATACTCCAGATTAGCAAATCTTGCTGCAGCAGCCCATACCAATGCAGACATTCATATTCGTCATCGCTGGCCCCCCGATTTCTCGAGACCATCAAGCGGAAAACTTATCGCTATGCAGCCCTGGGAGTACGGGAGTTTGCCTGTTAAGTGGCGTGATTATATGAATAGTACCGTTGATGAAGTCTGGGTGTATACGCACTATCTTAAAAAATGTTATATCCGTTCGGGCGTTGATGAACAAAAAATTGTTACTGTTCCGCTTGGCATAGATCCTGATGTCTTCAAACCCGGGGCAGAGCCATTCCGTACAATGGTTGATTTATCAAACGGCAGGTATACCTTCTTTTTTAATGGCGGGGTAACCTTACGTAAAGGAGTTGATATTCTGGTAAATGCCTATCTTAATGAATTTTCGGTAGCAGATAATGTATGCCTCGTCATAAAAGATTCCTGTGCGTATGCAAAAAATCTGTCTGCACGTATCGAAGAACTGTCGAAACGTACTGATATTGCAAAAATAATTTATTTAAATGTCAATGTTGATCACTATGAGCTGCCATCATTGTATGCAGCCTGCGACTGTTATGTCCATCCCTACAGGGCTGAAGGGTATGGATTACCGATTGCCGAAGCGCTTGCATGTGACAAACCGGTAATAGTTACCGGCGGTGGATCCAGCCTTGATTTTATTGATCCCGATATGGCTTACTTTGTCAAGTGTTCGATAGAAAAGATGAATCAGAAGGCTGTAAGTGATATGCCGACAGTTGATTTCCCGTTCTGGTTTCTGCCGGATATGGAGCATTTACAAAAAGTAATGCGGTATGTTTTTGACAACAGGGAACAGGCTGGAGATAGAGGTAAAAAAGCCGGTGAAATGATCCGTTTGAAACACACCTGGGCCCGTGCAGCAAGGGTTGCAGCCGAGCGGTTCTGTTTTTTAGGTGGTGTTTTCCCGCAAAACTGTACTGATGACAGGCAGCAGTTGATGCTTGATTATGCCATTAAACTATTGAAGAATGGTTCGTTTAGTGATGCATCAGAGCTGTTTACGCTGGTACTGCAGACATATGGTGATAACTCCATATGCTATGAAGGACTTGGTCTGATCGCATTTCAACAGAAACGGTATAGTGACAGTTTCGAATATTTAAAAATCGCCAACAGAATCAGTCCTGATGTCACCGATATTCTGCTTAACTGGTCGGAAGCGGCCCGCAGGATTGGAAATCTTATCGAACTGCGGCAACCCCTGCTTTACATAATCAAACAGCACCCGCATAACGCCGATGTAACATCACTCGCCAAAGAGCTTGGTGTTTTCGTTTGAATTGGTATTATTCATGTTGTTTGTTATACCCCGATATCACATCAATGCACACTACCCAATCGACAATGGTAAATCATTGGATAATATCGCGGTGGCCTGCAAAAAAATGATTGATATGGCGATTGATGCGGCGGATTACAAAACGGGTGATCATTTCGAATCGGGGCGGTGCGGACAGGCACAACGCCAGTCCCTGCCGGTGCGGTGGGGACGGTGGATTTTGGGAATGATAGTGCGAAAATCACACAGAAAATATACGCACCAAAAATTCCTCAAATAAAAATTGCAAATCAATCAATCCTATGTACGGACACCCCTTGTGGGCGTCCGCCAAGCCCCGCCCGGCACGATCCTTATCTTGACAAAAAGACGGTTGATAAAAAACAAATTTACCATACAAAACAGCAACATTACCGGACAATACTCTGCATATAAGGAAATTCAGAAATGAGCACACCTGAAGGATACCAATCTGTTGATCGTGCAATTTCGGCAGTGTATAATTTTTTACTATATGTCTGGAGATCCTGCTTTGTTTGTAAATCGATCCTGTTATGTACATGAAGATAATCAGCAAAATGCCAGATTGACTGTAAAAATGCAACGGCACTGATACTTTCCAAAGAAAATGTAAATTGTTCAATTTTCTCATTTGTAATCATATAAAGTGACCGTTTGGCATGTTTCATTGTTTTATATTTATGCCAGTAATGCTGCAGCTTGATCACAATGAATTGCGCTTGATAATATGTGCAGCCGGTAGTGTTTTTGATATACTTCATGAACTGCCATCCCATATTTATGAAAAATTCGTACAATTCCTTATCTTTACCAAATGGACAATCCCATTCGAAGAGATCTTCTCTGAGCATGGTGATTGCGTTTTTATAAAAATCTCTGCTGGAAGCTTGTTCTGTCAGTGACAGCTGGAGAGCCTTAGTAACCCGGTGCTCAATTCTGCCAAGGCATTCATCAATGGTTAATGATGTACCGGCGACAGAAATAAATATATCAAAATATATCCAATTTATGACAAAACGTGAATCCAATATATCATCAGAATCCTCTAATGGTTTATAGGTAACTTTTGCAAGTTCAAGAACCTCATTGTCAAAACCGGCCCATGCAAGAAGGTCAACCACTTCGCTTAAGCTATCTACAGTATTAACCGGATCTTTTTTAAACCGTTCAAGTAAAGGTCCGATTTTTTCTATTTGTTTATTAGCAATTGCTTCCCGTACACGCGGCAGATCAAACCATTCGAATTCATCATTATAAAATTCCGGAGCGTATTTCTCCACAGTCTCAAGGAGTGAACAATACATATCATGACTGTTTTTTCGAAACAGATTTTCTTCAAGATAAAACATTTCATCAATAACGCACGATTCAGCAGCAAGATCAGGAAATGTTTTGATAAATGTTTCTATTATAGATAAACATTTAAATGTATCTTCAGGGTATTTTAAAGAATTAATCATATCCCAGAGACGGGTGACGTTCTCGTTTTCAGGTTCAGATGCCTGTTCAAAATCATTTACCGACTCTATATCATCTGACAGATAATCGTCAGAAAAGTGTTCATCATACGAAGCGACGTTTGCGTCTGGTAGCTTCTGCAGCGCGATTTTTTCATCCTCTGCAAGACAACATTTTTTATATTTTTTTCCGCTGCCGCAAGGACATGGCGAGTTTCGTTCCGGATATCCCAAAGTGTGCTCCTAAGCTCTTGTATAAAACCTGCATTTTATTTACGTTACAGTATAATTAATGGGCATCATAAAATTGATGTGAAAATGAAAAAAACTGTGTCCAGTAGTTCTGTTGGAATCAATAACAAGATGGTAATAAATTCATATAAAATTTGTTGTCTTCCTGAAATTCCAATTTATATATTAATCTGTAAATATGCTTGTACCCATAGTCAAATAGTGTTACATCCAGGGTTAAATTTTATACAGACATGATAATTTACTAGCGCGATAGTGATGAGACTGTAATATGTATTTAACGCAAAGATGAAACTAAAATAATGGAGCCGTCACAATGACAACCGGATTACCTGAAAGAAAATCAAGTCGATTGAAGGATTATGATTATTCACAATCAGGATTGTATTTCATAACCATTTGTACGCAGGACAGAATTGATCGATTCGGAAAAATTGAAAACGGGATAATGATTGTAAATGACGCAGGAAAAATGGTGCAATCCGTATGGGCCAATTTACCATCACAATTCCCATCAATCGCATTGGATGCATTCCAGATAATGCCCAACCACATCCACGGAATCATCCAAATAACCAAACCAACCGTAGGGACGCCCCTCGTGGGTGTCCGCGATGCCACGAATATGCATAATATTCCATATACGCATGATAACGCAATTAATGAAAATAATTCACCGGATGGTTCGGCGGTCACCCGCAATAATATTGGTGACGTGGTGGTTGATGCGGCGGATTACAAAACGGGTGGTCGTTTCGGATTGGGGCGGGCGGACAGGCACGAGGCCTGTCCCTACGGGACGGCGGTGGATAATAATTCGGGAAAAACATTGGGTGATATTGTTGGGGCGTTTAAATCGATCATTACACACCGGTATTGTAATGGTGTAAAAATGGAATTGGTCCCATCATTTAACAAACGGCTGTTTCAACACCGGTTTCATGATCATATTATCAGAAATGAAAATATGTTGTTTCGTGTCCGTCAATATATACAAAACAATCCTTCAAATTGGCATAGTGATAAAATGAATACTTCGAATAATAATAGGGTACATGAAATCATCGCTAGTTATGGGGAGGAATCATGGATGGTTTAATTGCCGGGCGGTGAGGTCTCATAAAAAATAAGCGCCAGGTATTGCTACCTGACGCCTTCCGCTTCACCCAAATTGTCTGCAAGAGGACCTTGCAATGAGGATTATTATGTAGGTATTGTTAATATACTACCATGTTTCCCGTTTTGCAATTTTTTTTTAAAATTTCAAAATTTTGTCAAAATGGAGTGAGTTGATCATGTGTACAAATAGAGCATTTTTTAAAATTGTGTGAATGTTAATGTTAATTCTGTTTAACAAAACGGTGGAATCATTTTTGTTTAAAACAGGGGGTTTGTTGACAATTAAACAGATGGGGAATTAATTTCGTTTTTAAAAACGGATGGATGATACCATTACGACGGGTGATTATCTTCCTTTAACAAAACGGGCGAATATTGATTCGCCCCTACGGTGTTCGGTACGCGTTTTGTCACGTGTCACACGTCACCTGTCACTTCACGTCTATCTTTACTCCTGTATTTCTATACCACTATACATCCGCATGCACGATGCACTGTTCCTGCGGCAAATCACCTCAGTATAAAACTAAATGTAATGGAATTATTAAGGGGTGGTGTGCGAAATTAATCTACGTATTTATTCTCACTCTTAATCAGTATATCCAGAAAACTGTCTGCACTATCTGTCGTTAACAGCTTCGTACGAACATCTTCGTAGGACATAATCCTTGAGAGTGAGGATAAAATGTTGGTATGATCGGTTGATGTATTTGCAGGCGAAATCATCATAAAAATAAGATGTACCGGTTCTTCATCAATTGCATTAAAATCGATGCCTTTATCAGAACGGCCGGCAATCATGTAAAGTTTGTCGATACCACTGATTCTTCCATGAGGTATTGCGATGCCGTAACCGATACCGGTAGACATATCAGATTCCCGCTCAAGTATCTTCTGTGCGATTGAATCACCATTTGGAATATCGTGAAGTGACACCATATACCGGGCCATCTGTGTCAACACTTCCTGCTTATCGGTGCTGGCAAGCTCAATCAAGATTGAGTTTTTCTGAAGAATATCCTGAACTCTCACTCAATATCCTTGGTTATTGTACTTTCGCCACTATTTGAAAACTATTGTTCAAGAGACTTCGAATTCGAAGACTCTTTTTTTATTTTCTGAGTAACAAGGTGTCTTACAATACGGATTATAACATAAAGTGAAACGCCAGTAAATGCCACAATACGCGAAATAGATGCTATCTGAACATCACTTCGTTCATAATAGAAGAATGTAATCAGGCTAATCCCTGAAATCGCGAAGCATACAAGCATCAAGGTAAAACTGTTTTTCGCAAACCAGGATTCAATCTTTGTAGCCATATCTATCCTCCATAAAGAGTGGTGATTAGTGAACTGGGCAAACGGGAGAGAGCCTCAATCCTCCTCCCTTATCCTTAATCTCAATCATAATCTAATCTCAACATCTCTCAATCGCAGGATAAATTAATTTATCCCACTGCTCAGATGGAATATTTTTCAACTTTTCAAGTAATAGCTCAATTTCCTCATGCCTGGTAACTGTTAATTTGATCTCAAGGCGGTTGCGTTCAAATGCCTCCGCTGGTATAAACTGGCATCGTGATGGTAACGGATTGATTTTCCGGGCAAGAGCATGCCATTCCTCTTTTACGGATACAAGCATCGGATAGCGAAGTTCAAAAAAATGATCCCTGATTTTCTGCACTTTCTGAGGTGCGTTAAGTGTTTGATGTCTGATAATTGTATCAACTTCGGGTGAACCGGTAAGCTCCCGGACAGTTGTTTTTTTTGTATAAGCAATCTCAGGAAGCCAGTCAATCAGCTCCCGCTGTGTTGAGCGCGAGAACTGTAATGTGGTAAAGAGTTCCCTGATTGCATCTCTGTTTTGCTTTTCCAGCGCAAGAAAATCCTGTGCGACTGATATATCAAGCGCGGTACTCTCAATAAGAGCAAGAAGTTCCGGCGTTATCGATGCAATACGCTCAATCTCCCTGCACTCTTTCAGCGTAAATGGCGGTTTGTTTACAATTGACATATAGAGTGATTCATCGCAGTTTGTGTGAAGCCATTTAACAAAAAGGACTTTTTCCGGCAGGCTTAGAGTTCTGGATATATTCAGGTTGATACGGAGAAATATGCCTGCAAGTGGAGTCAGGTTTTTATTTGCAACCAGGCACTGCACCATTGTCTGCGTTGAACTCATTGATGCAAACCGCTTGCAGCCATCAATGATCGTATAGGTACCATCATTTTCCTGTGCTACCAGAACAGGGTAGGCTGCTATGACAGGCGTTGGGGAAATCCTGGTATTATAGAACAATTCAGGATACCGGATTTTTTCAACACTAATCTCTGTTACCTGTGATGATACAATATTGCTATAATGCGGCGCTGTATCGTGTGACAATCGTTTGGTATCGTTCATAGAGTTCACTGTTTCCCCTTTTGTTATAGCCGTTTGCAAGAATCTGTGCCTTTTGGACAAGTACTGTAACCGCTTGATGATACTGCTCCGGAACAAGGCTGGTGGTTTCGAGAAGTTGAAGGATACTCCGTACCCGGTACCTGTCCTGATGTTCTACGGTTCCCGATAACTGATCATCATGGCCGCCATAGCGTGTTAAAAGAAATTCACCAAGAAGCCCGATCTGGTTCCTGCAACATATCCGCAGCCACAGATCATAATCCTCGCAAGCCCGCAGCGATTCATTGAATCCGCCGCTTGAATCAAAGAGCTCCCGTGAGAGGATCACCGATGATGGCGTGATCATGCAGCGATCAAGGCTTTGCTTAAAAATATCACCCTGGATTTTTTCATGTGACTTAGGAGGATTAACCCGTACACCGTTTCGTATCCAGATCTCCTTTGTCTGCATGATCGCTATTTCCTTATTGATATCCAGCCATCGGAGCTGTTTTTGTAGCTTATGACGGTGCCAGCAGTCATCGGAATCAAGAAATGCGATCCATTGGCCATTTGAAACCTTTACTCCTGCATTACGAGCTGCTGAAACACCGCAATTCTGATCAAACCTCACAATCCTGATCCGTGGGTCATATCCCGTAATAGCACGATCAGTTAGCGAAACATCAGAGCCATCATCAACAATAATCAGTTCAAAATCCCGAAACGATTGGCATAGCACTGACATTACCGCACGCTCTAAAAGTGTATACCTATTATATACAGGAATTATAACTGAAATCCGTGGCATGGCATGAAAATATTATATGCCGGATCACTGACGGTCAAAGATTGGACTACCAGTATCAACGTATCTATATAGAGCATGGGAGACTCGCGAATCACCCCTGCGACGGTAACCCCAATATCACCCTCATTTATCCTTACAAAAAAAACACTAAAAAAGACCTTGCGTTTTCTATACCACAATTGCACAATATATAGTAATAAAGTTCTTTTAAACATACCGTATGCCGTATTTAATAGAGTTAAATACTCTAATAATTCTTTTCCGGGCTGATGCATTTGACTAAATGGAACGAAATAGTAGTAGCACTTATTGACTGCACTGAAACTTTTACCATACGAAATTCAATAAACCGCAGTAATCTGTTTATTGAATTTTGCCATATTAGTGAGACTTTGAATATAGCAGGAGAGCAGATCGTCTTGTCATACGGTAATTAACAAAATGTCAGTTGATACACTTTTATAAGAAAAACATTGGCAAGTAACACTTTCAGACCTATTTTATATTAAACCTATCAGAAAGCTAAAATGAGCAAACCAAATCTACCCATCGCAGAAGAAGGCAGCCTGTCACTTTACCTGAAGGAGATCGGTAAGCTTCAACCACTTACGAGTGAAGTTGAAGCGAAAATAGCCGCTAAAATCCGTCAGGGTGATCAGGATGCTCTTGACACCTTAGTAAAAGCGAACCTCCGTTTTGTTGTAAGCGTAGCCCGCAACTACCAGAATCAGGGTCTCTCACTATGTGATCTCATTAATGAGGGGAATGTCGGGTTGGTACGCGCAGCGAAGAGGTTTGACGAAAAGAAAAATT
The DNA here is from genome assembly GCA_023459055.1 of Fibrobacterota bacterium. Classification (GTDB taxonomy): domain Bacteria; phylum Fibrobacterota; class Chitinivibrionia; order Chitinivibrionales; family Chitinispirillaceae; genus JAAZBG01. The sequence continues at coordinate 83,899 of JAEWVR010000018.1, read as the reverse complement.
TCCGTTTTATCTCGTATGCTGTCTGGTGGATCAGACAGGCGATATTGCAGTCTCTGGCGGAACAGTCACGAATTATGCGTTTACCGTTAAACAGAGCAGGTGCGATTCATAAGATCGGCAAAATGCAGATAGAGCTTGAACAGCGGTTCAACCGGGTACCTGACATTTCCGAAATCGCACATGAATTGTCAATCAGTGAAAGTTCAGTACTGGAAACGATCAGTATTGCAGCAAGTCATGTATCGCTTGATGCACCGCTCAAGGACAGTGACGGGTCTTCACTAATTGATATGATTCAGCACGGTGACTGCGGAAGTCCGGATGAGGGTATTCATACGATCTCTCTGAACGAGGAGATTAAGCGGGTACTCGGCACACTTACCGATCGGGAACGGGATATCGTAAAACTGTATTTCGGGATAGATACCGATGCCGCTTTTACCCTTGATGAAATCGGAAGGAAATTTAATATTACCCGTGAAAGGGTAAGACAGATAAAATCAAAAGCTATTGACCGGTTGAAAAACTGTCCGGATCTTAGACTTCTGGAAGAGTACCGGGGATAAGGTTTTAAAACATGAGAAGATTTGTTATTGTCGCTTGCGGGTGCATGGCCATTCTGGGGTGTGCATCAAACAGTGCTTTTATCGATACATCAAAACTACCTGATACCTATCAATGTAATCATATGAAAGATATCTGCAAGGAAGCGCAGGAATTTGAATCCCGGTATGCATCGATGAGTGCAGATGAACAGAAGGAGTTCAAAAATCTTCTCATGGTCTACCGAAAACAGTGTTCAAGTGCCCAGGAGGAGTGTCTGAAAAGCGGGAAGTAAAATATTGAGTGTATTACTCTATTGAATTTCCAAGTATGGTCACTTTTTTCTCAGAACTATCGATATGGCTGATCATTTGTGAAAACGTAAGGTCATCGGGGGTTTGTGATGTCCGCTCGTGATTAAGTATGATTGTGGCAAGTGTAGTTCTTGTGAAATCATCAGGAATTGAAGGTATTTTTCTGCTCTGGTCTTCAATTGCGTTGAGGACATCACGAATGGGTACCTGTGAAAAGTCCCTTGTTGGAACATACGCATCTTTTCCACTGACAAAATGAAGAAAGCCTTCATGGGTAAGCCATTTTAAAAGTCCCTGAGCCTGAAGATCGGTTAATTCATAGCGTTGTGCAAACCATGTCAGGGTTGGTGCCGGCTGTTTTTTCATGAATGCATTCACACAATCGACAACCATTCTGAACGTTATATAGGTACGATAATCACCTACGCGTCGGTCCCAGCGTTTTTTTGCACGAAGGAGCGGACGGAAATTCTGTTCAACATATGAGATCTGCGCTCCAAGAAGGATTATAAGTGACACGACAAACAAAGAGATCAGAAAATAGGAAAGAATGGCAAATGCGCCATACATAGTTTGTGTTTGCATTGACATCATTATGTAATCATTAAAGAGCCGTCGTTCAATTTCAAAAAGTCCGCCTGCAACAAAACCGCCAATCACCGCAGGCCAGATTCGTACCTTTGTATTCGGAATAAAAAAGAAAAGACTGGTAAAGCCAAGTACGGTTAGGAAAAACGGGAGGAAATTAGGGATAAATGGCAGATCCGGTGTCTGAATTTGAACCATCCTGCGTACCTGAAATGATGCGATAAAGAGTATCGGGCTATAAACAATCATCATAGTAAAGGTGCGGAGCCGGATAAAGAAAGATCGGGCATGAGGTACTTTCCAGATTGTATTAAGAGAATCTTCAATGGTGCCAAATAGTCCTACGGTCATAATAATAAGTATACCGATTCCGATTCCTTTAAGTTTTTGTGCATTTTCGAAAAAACTGCTGAGATAAGTAAGAACCGTTTGTGGTGCGAAGGGAAGAAGGTGCGAGAACAGTTTCTCAACCTGTTCCGATTTTACTTCAGTTAAACTGGTAAGCATAAATGCGACGGAAACAATAAGCGGTATTAATGTAAGCAACAATACGTACGCGAGTGCTGATGCACGTGTGAAACAATTGTTAAGAGCATACTCAGAAAAAACGACACGTATAAAAATAATAAATCTGAAAACAGGCAAAACCACCCGACTTCTCTGGACTGTTAATGTATCGATCAGTTCTTTAGGGTCATGCGCAAAATTCTGCCAGAACTTTTTTGTAAAAATGTACATGATTCTCCGCTTAAAAATTTCTTTCTACGAAAAAATTAGCATTAGAAACAAGTATCCCCCTTACGTAACATGTGTTTTTTGTAATGTTTCTCCGGGTGATAATGCAGTCTCTCTGTGTTGATTCCTGAATAAATAATAACGTTAAACAATCTCTTCCAATTAAAGATTTAAATTAATTTGTTACCAGTGGTGTCTGCATTGAAATTGTATAATTAAGGCCGCTGCAGGGCAAGGATCATGGATATGCGAAATTCCCAATAGCACCACTGATGATCTCATTCTGGTATTACAAGTAATATATCAATTGTAGGACCAATTGTAAATGAGGCGCGCAGCTGCGGGCCTCTACAATGGCATTTCTACATGCTACGTTCTACGTACTACTTTTCCAGCACCCTTTCCAGGCATCGTACAAAAAACTCATTCTGCTCCGGAGTTCCGATTGTCACCCGGATTGCATCATTGAGCCCAAAACTGCGTAGCGGCCTGATTGTGACACCCAGTGTCATCATTTTTTCAAATGCGGCCATGCAATCCTGATTAATATAGACAAGGATAAAGTTGGCATCGGTCCTGTAGTACTTCAATCCTAATTTGTCAAATGATGCATAAAGGTAGGTTTTCCCTTCACGGTTGACCGCTCTTGATCTGTTGACAAAATCGGTATCATCCAGAGCTGCGCATGCTGCAGCCTGAGCAAGTGAATTGACATTGAATGGTGCACGTGTTTTTTCCATATCGGTTATTATTTCAGGACGGGCAATGCCGTAGCCAACACGTAATCCTGCGAGGCCGTAAATTTTAGAAAATGTTCTAAGAATTATGGCATTATCATACTCTTTTAAAAGAGAAATACTGTCCGGAAAATCGCTTCTGTCAACATATTCCCTGTATGCTTCATCAAGAACAACCAGCGTATCCTTCGGAACTTTTTTCATGAATGCCTGCAATGCATTATTTGAAAAGCTGGTTCCGGTCGGATTATTAGGGTTGCACAGAAAGACAAGTTTTGTTTTTGTGTCAATCAGTGATGCAATCGCGTCAAGCTGGAAACAGCCATCAACCATAGGGGCATATTTCATAGTGCCGCCAAAAAGTTTTGTCGCAAATGTATATTCCGAAAAAGTTGTCTGTGATGTCACCGCGTTATCGCCGGGTTCGATATATGCACCGGCGATAAGTACCAGTACTTCATCTGAACCGTTGCCAACACAAATGTTAGCACTGGTAAGATTGTATTTATTTGACAGTGCATTTTTAAGTTTTACACATGCGCCATCAGGATACAGGCTGATTGATCCAATTGACTGCTTTAATGCATCACCTGCCATAGGTGATATCCCCAGCGGATTTTCATTGGATGCCAGTTTTATCGCTCCCGGTTTTAATTTACCGGGACTGTATGGTACCATGTCTTTTAAACACTCTCTGATTTTCATGATAGAGACCTCACAAATGTAGTAAATGATTGAATAATATTCTGTGTTAATTCACCAGGCAGCCCATTACCAATAACTCTGTTGTCAATTGAAACCACTGGTATGATCTCCGCGCCGGTTCCTGTTAAAAAACATTCATTGGCAGTATAGCAGTCGAATCGTGTCAATGTTGTTTCTGCCGTCTCAATTCCGGATTTCTGCGCCAATTCCAGGACCGTCCGTCGTGTTATCCCGTCAAGTGCACCTTCTGTCACTGATGGCGTGAGAATCTTTCCATTCTTTACAATAAATATATTGTCTGCAGAGCATTCTGCCACATGACCATCAGTATTAAGCAATATGCATTCAAAGCAACCAGCCTGACGCGCCTCGATTTTTGCAAGAATATTGTTGAGATAATTCAGTGATTTTATGCGTACATCAAAACACGCTGATGGAATCCGGCGGTATGATGAAATCATAAGACATATTCCTTTTGTATAGTACTCCTTTGGATAGAGTTGAATATCTCCAACGATAATAATAACAGTCGCATTTTTACAGCTTGACGGATCAATGCCGAGAGCCCCTTCACCGCGGGTGACAATAAGACGTATATATCCATCCTTTTTTTCGTTGACTCGTACACACTCGCATACATTGTGTTCCATCGTGTCAATTGTTACGCCAATGTCAAGCATGATTGCGCGGGCGCTTTCATAGAGACGGATCAGGTGTTCACGAAGCCTGAATATCGCACCATTATAAATACGTATTCCCTCAAAGATGCCATCACCGTAAAGCAGTCCATGGTCAAAAACAGAAACGTTCGCATCCTCTTTTGAATAGTAATTACCGTCAATGTAGATTTTCATAATGCATCATCCTTGAAAACGTTTCGTAACAGTTCATATTTTTCCCCGAAGGTGTTTTTTAATTCAATACCAAAACGGTTGACAATTTTCATAACATAAATATCATGGCGGATAAAATCTTCAGCCATGGTAACGAAGCCACTGCTTGTGCTGTGAAGTCCTTCAGCATTGTCAATTGAGGCAATACGCGCAAATACGACAGCGCCAGAATCTGCGCATACAATAAGACTGCGGCCACCATGCTCAATCTGGATCGTAGTGACAAGAGGATGGCAGTACATTTTGCCAACAGTTGTATCTGTCTCTCCAAAGTGAACGATTGCGATTTTGACATTGCGCGCAAGGGCTGCTTCGAGCGGGCGCTGGAGAAGTGCCATCTCCTGTGGCCATAACGAGACTAGCAGTGTTTGTGATGCATCATTGATAACCTGCTTTGCTTTGTCAATTAATTGCGCATACACGGTAATGGTTCTCAGAAACGAGAGGTCCGCGTTTGATGCAAGCGCGTTAAGCCCGCTTTTAAGATCTGCAAGCGTTGAATCGATCCTGGTTTTGTGTGTGGCAACAAGTTCATCCGCAGGGATGGGAAGATATTTACGTTTCTCGCTGGTGTCGGTTTCAAACACCGCACCCCGTTCTTTGAGGCGCGACAGTACCTCGTAGATTTTGGATGATGGAATAGCCGAACGTTTAGCAATATCGTATGCTGTTGACGGATTCTCCATAATAAGTGCGATATACGCCTTAGCTTCATTTTCGCTGAAACCAAGTTCCATTAAATTCGTTTTTATATTATTGACTACCATAGTAGTTAATATAGGCTGGTTTTTGGGAAAAGTCAACAAAATAGTTCATACGTGAATATCAGTGCGGATGGAAAAGTTATACTAACTATATAAAAATGAAGGACTTGTTACAAAGTAGCAAGTCCTTCTGAAGTGTATATGGCTAATGATCGTTAGAGATGACCTATGTCTTGATTGTTCCGACTTGTCACTTGTCACTTGTCACGTTCTTCTTCGCAAGCCCCAGTGCTCCGATCATAATATCATCGTTATCGATTCCTGCACCACCGGTTGTCAGGTAACCGCCGCTGACATATCCGTTAGCACCTGCAAAGAAAATAAGACTCTGAAGCTGACCAAGGTGATACTCACGGCCACCGCATACTTTAATTACCTTTGATGGCATGGTGAGTCTGAACATACTGACGATTTTCAGGAAATCAAGAGGTGTTTCTTTAGGTGCAGGAACTCTGGTGCCTTTTACAGGGTTAAGGAAATTAAGTGGTATTGTGTCAACATTAAGAGCTTTGAGTTCAAGGCAGAAATCTTTACGTTGTTCCCAGGTTTCTCCAAGTCCGAAAATACCACCGCAGCAAACGTTCATTCCCGCTTCTTTTGCAAGTTTTACCGTTGATGCACGCTCATCCCAGGTGTGCGTGGTTACGATTGACGGGAAAAAAGATCTGCTGGTTTCAAGATTGTGATTATAGCAGCGTACACCTGCTTTTTTGAGCATGTCAAATTCATCTTTTGTCAAAATGCCCAATGATGCATGCTTTTCGCCTTTACATTTTGTGAGCGTGTCGGCAATCATTTTAATCTCATCGAATGAAAGCTTTCTTCCGCTTGACACTACACAAAGTGGCAGATTATGTTTGAATGCGTGTTCGTAACGTGCCAGAATCTCATCGGGAGTTGCGAGATTACGGACTTCAACATCGGTCTTGTTATGACCGCTTTGCGCACAAAACGCACAGTCTTCACTGCAGCCGCCGGATTTGATATTCATAAGCGAACAAGGGTCAACCTGGTTCTTGTGAAAATGTGCACGTACCTGATCTGCTGCTGCAAAGAGAATTGATATTTTTTCAACCGGCCAGTTGATAACGGTATCCATATCTGCAGTATCAATCCCGCCGTTAAGTGCCTTTGTGTAAAGTTCTGACGCAATTTTAAAGTAATCCATGTACTACCTCACTTGACTTTCTATAATAGTTTTTATTTCATTCGTATGATGTATAAAAAATTGATGTCCGCCATCAAATGTGTGCATACTGCCCCTTAGATGTTCGCACGCATAGTGACCTGCTTTTACCGGAATGATACTATCTCCGGTTCCGTGCATACAGATCACCGGACAGGTCGGTGGTGGGGATACGAGAAGATCTGCCTGCTGAAGGAAAAATAAACCTTTTTGAAGCAAAGGTACAGAATAATTTTCAGAATTCTGGAGTGTCTCAAAACCGCATCGCTTATGAAATTGCTCGAGAACCTTATGCTTGTCTGCTGCTAACTCATTGATCATTGACGTAACAAGGCTGCTTTTGGTACCAAAAGTGTAGCTGTCCCTTCGAATGAATGATAATGTCGGGGAGAGCAGAATCAGTGCCTTTGGCTGCAGAAGTGGTGCCAATGCGGCTGCAATCATAGCTCCGGTGGACCAGCCGGCAAGAATTGTATCGCAGGTGAAGGAACCAAAATACGTTTGAATGAGTTTCGGAATCCAGGTGTCTAATAGCATTCCAGTATCAACAATGGAATCAATTGCTACATTGCTGTCTATAAACATACTATTATCTGTAAATACAACGTCCAGCAAGTCCGGGGAGAGTGACCATCCGCCAAGGCAATACACGGTCGATTTACTCATGAGATTTCTTCCACTGTTTCAACTGATCAATAATTCTTTGTTCATCATTTTCGGTAAGTCCGAGGTGGCAGGAAATTCTGATCCTTGACAACCCTTCAGGAACAGTAGGGGGCCTGATTGCAGGTGCGGTAATCCCCTGCTCCTTCAGAAAATCGCTCAATAAAAGTGCCTCGTCTTTACTTTTGACAATACAGGGGATGATCTGGGTTGATGAATCAAGTGTGGAATATCCTGCCATCTGAATTTTTTCCCTGAGCTTAGACGCTTTTGTCAAAAGAGACTGACCCAGTCCCGGATTTTTACGGATATACCGGATTGTCGCAAGAGTAAATGCAAGTGATGCGTGCGGGAGGCCGGTAGAGTAAACGAAACTGCGGGAAAAATTGACAAAATAATCACGGAGAAGATTTGATCCGGCAAAATATCCGCCAAGTCCGGCAAGGGCTTTACTGAGTGTTCCCATTCTTATATCGATATGATCCTGTGTCCCGGTTGCTTCAGCAAGTCCGCTTCCATCATGGCCGAAAATTCCTGTTGCATGGGCTTCGTCTACCATAACCATGGCACAATTTTTTTGTGCAAGTTCTACAATATCAGCTAGTGGAGCCCGGTCGCCGTCCATTGAAAATACAGTATCGGTTATGATAAGTTTTTCTTTCGCATGCGAGAGCAATAGTCGGCTTTGTAAATCGGTCATATCGTTATGCCGATATCGGATCAGTTTACAGCCGCTAAGCGCTATACCATCATAGATTGATGCATGATTCAGTCTGTCACAATAGACTTCGGTATCACGGGTGCAGATCGCCTGTATAATTCCGACGTTTGCCGCATATCCTGATGAAAAAATAAGGGCTCTTTCTGTTTTTTCCCAATCAGCAATCTCCTGTTCAAGCATTTGGTACAGTGATGAATGCTCGGCTACAAGGCGTGATGCAAGATTGCCACATAGCGATAACCGGGAAAGCGCGCCCCCTAAATCCCCCGCAGGGGGACTTGATAGAATACGACTGTCTTCAAAGTCCCCCTGCGGGGGATTTAGGGGGCGTTTCGCAGTTGTAAATTGAGGCTTAATAGCATTTCCACCGGCAAGTCGTTCAGCCTCTGCTGTAATCTCCGGTATGGTATGAAGCGCAAGGTAACTGTTTGTTGACAAATCTATAGACTGCCGGCCGGAAAATGTTTTTACCGACCTGAACATTGATTGCGACTTTCGCTCTGTCAGCGACCGTTCAATGCGATCATATAGTGGCGTATTGTTCATCAAGAGTCTCTTTTAAAGCTTTGTTTGTGATAAAGAACATTTCGTCAAGTTGATCTTTGCTTGTGATAAAAGGAGGCATGAAATAAAGTATGTTGCCGAGCGGGCGAATGATAAGCCCCATGTCAAGCGCCTTCTGTGAGACTCTCCATGTAAAGCGGGATTCTGCCCGGGGGGCCTCTTTGGTTTTCTTATCCCGTACAATTTCCATTGCCCCGACAAGTCCCAGTACCCTGACATCGCCGATAATATCGTATTTGTCAAATGCACGGACACCATCATCGAATTTCCGGCAGATAGCGTCAAGCGATTCGGGGATGTTACTTATTTGAAGAAGGTTAATTGCAGCGCAGGCTGCAGCTGTAGCAAGCGGATTACCGGTGAACGTATGACCGTGATTGAAAATCCTGTCACTGCCGAAGGTACCCTTGAACTCATCAAAAATTGACTCACTTACAACAGTTGCGCTCAGCGGCAGATATCCGCCTGTCAATCCTTTGGCAAGGCACATTATATCTGGTGTCTGCTCTGCATGGTCGCATGCATAGAGTTTACCGGTACGTCCCAGACCCATTGCAACCTCATCTGCAATAGTGAGAATATTATACTTTTTACAAAGAGAGAAAATCCGCTTAAGTACCTTTGATGGATAGATGCGCATTCCAACAGCTCCCTGAACCATCGGTTCAAAGATGCACGCGGCGATTTTTTCTCCGCGCGACTGAAGTATTGCCTCAAGAGAATCCATACATTCCGCGTTGCAATGTTCCTTAACGCAACCGGCCGGACACCGGTAGCAATACGGAGAGCTGGCAAAGTGCTGTTTTTTAAAGGTGTCGTGAAAAAGTGCATGGTAGGCCGGTATGGAACCGACCGACATTGCGCCAAGCGTATCGCCATGATATCCGCCATCAAAGGAAACAAATTCCGATCTGGTGTCATTGCGTAACGCATGGTATTGCAATGCAATTTTTAGAGCGACCTCAACAGCCGTCGAACCATCATCGGAATAAAAGATTCTCTGAAGATCACCCGGAAGAATTGCTCCGAGCAGTTTTGACAAACGCAATGCAGGCTCAGAAATGAATCCGGCCATCATAACATGCTCAATCTTGTCAAGCTGTGTCTTTACCGCATTGGTTATATAAGGGTGATTGTGACCGAATATGCTTGTCCACCATGAACCAATGGCATCCATATAGCGTTTACCACTCTGGTCAAAAATATAGACACCCTCACCGCGCTCAATGACAAGCGGCGGATTTTCTATCTGGTCATTATAATATGTAAAGGGCATCCATAGATGCTTAAAGTGGTCTGATTCTTTTACAGAATGCTTCGAGCTGTTCATTGTTATCTGCTCCAAAGGATATTTCGATAAATGGTACAGGGTCAATGTAGCGCCGGATCATGCGGGCGTTGTCCCTATACATAAAGTCAAGTGGCTTATTCTCAGGATTATTCATGATTACGCCAGCGAGTGTAACTCCTGCTATACGCAACTGATTTACAGAAAGAAATGTATGGTTGAGGGTTCCGAGGTTTGGAGTTGTTACAAGAATAACCGGAATGTTCAAGAGTTTTATCAGGTCAAGTGTTGATTCGGTTTCACTTAATGGCACAAGTAAGCCTCCGGCACCTTCAACAATGAGCGTATTTACATGTGACAGAATTCTGTGGTATGACCTTGCAATAATTGATGAATCAATTGATATACCGGATAGTGATGCAGCAAGGTGCGGTGAACATGGCGTTTCCAGGCAGTATGGTGTATGATCAGATACTGTTCCGGGAAATACCGGTGACGTAGAAGTCTTTACAAATGAAAGGTCGGTATCATGTGCATCGGGATGGCTGCATCCGGTTTGTACCGGTTTCATATAACTGACAAGTCCACTGAATCCGAATGCCTTTATCAGCAGTGATGAAATGTAGGTTTTGCCGATTCCGGTTGATGTTCCGGAGATGAAGAATGCAGAATGTTTACTCATAAAACATCTCCTTTTTGTGCGTATCCGATTATTGCGCTATACGTAAGGGGAACTCCTTTTTCTGAAGAGAACTTATGCTCATACTGCGCACAGAGCTCTTTTAACATTTTGCGATTTAGTGGTTTTGATGACATTGCTGTTGCGCCATAATTACTGATACTTTTTAATGCATCACGTGCTGTTTTAAAATAAAATGTCTGGCAGATAGTCTGCGACATGCACACGTTAAACTGCTTTAAGTTAAGGCTTGCAATAAAATCTAAACTGTTGTGTAAATTGACAGGAACAGAAATCCCAAGGTCCCGTTTGGTCATATTGAGTTCACAAAATGACTGATCGGTGAAAACTGCAAACAGAAAATAACCATCAGGTTTAAGAATATCATGTACTACGGTGATACAATTGTCAATATCTGAGATCCATTGCAGAACTGATGCTGCAACGATTGCGTCAAAGGATGATGCTTTAAAAGGCAATGCATTGATATCACCCTGAATGTTAGTGGTATTGCGCGTTTTTGCAAGTTTTAAAGATGCAAGTGCGATGTCCAAACCTGTAACAGTGTATGGTTGAGAGTGATCATGTGAATATTTTGCAAAATAACCACTTCCGCATCCGAGGTCTGCAACAGTACGCAGTTGAGAATGAATTGGTGATGAATATTCTACCAGTTTTGAAATGAGTAATGATTGAAACGGTGTATTCTGGTCGTATCCCTGAGCTTTAAGTCCAAAGGTTGAGCCGATTTTACGACTTGAAGGTGTTTGGGAGAACTCTTTTTTTAAAGACACTGCAATTATCCTCGAACAAAGGCATTAATAAACAATCTGTGAAAATACTTAAATTTTTCAAAATTTCATAGGTTAATCTCATACTATTTGTGTTGCGTTTTTGCGACTACTATAGGGCGAGTTGCAAAACCACTACTCCTGTAATGAGATTTATTTTAAGAAATGAGAAAATGATCGTTTATAACAGAATAGTGTATATTTGTTTAAATATCAATGCTTTATTGGATTGTTCGCGATATTATGGAGTTTTTTAGACAAATCAACAATAACTATGTAAAACCTTGATATTTAAAATAGTAATGTTTTTGTATGATGTTTAATTACTGTTGGCACGATATTTGATTTGATTAGTAATAACGATTTAGTGGTGAGTAATTCAATTGAAAGGAAAATACAATGAATACTATCAAGGTTGTTATAGGCGTTGCAGTTGTGGTTTTTGCCTTAATGGGATTCATTGCATTGGATCCGGCATTTAAGCATTCTGCCAAAACGAATTCTACTGCAGAAGAGCTGTCCATGAATGAGCGGAACATGAATACCTGCATTTCAACAAGTCTTGAACAGTAAAACGCACCTGAGTTAAAACTTCTAATATATTATAAAAAAGGAGCAGTGTCTTACCAACACTGCTCCTTTATAAGATTATCATAAAAGGGTTATTTACATCATATTCTTTTCAGTGTAGTGTTCACCGTTTCTGTAAATTACTTTTACAATTTTACCAGAAACGCCACTAAAGGTCAGTTTGCATTTTGTCTCATGCTGCTGGTCGAGCATCTCTGGCTCGATACGTGCCTTTGATGCAGGAAATTCCTTACCACTTTCGTTAACCAGTTTAAAATCAGACGCATTCATACGGAGTGGATTATAGGAGTTGTTATAGATATTAATTATTGATGTAACAGAGCTGCCTTTTTGCTGAAGTACCGGAACTGCAAGCAGAATATCCCATTTGTTAACCCTCTTGAAAATCGCGGTATCGGAATAGCCCTCAATGACCCGAACGTATGCAGAGTAGGTTGCCTTGTTTTCTTTGTAAATATCAGAGAGTAGCTTTTTTGCTTTCATATTAGTTGAATCATACAGCATGGAAACAAGTGTATAGTATTCAGCTTTAATAAAACCCTCTTCATCCTTATCCTCTTTCGCAATTTTAAATTCTGCTTCTGCCATTTCATAATTATCAACAGCAATTTTACTCATTAACTGGTTCTTTTTAACTTCGATTACACTCTTGTTATTTGCGACTGACATAGCCTTATCAAAAGTCGAAAGTGCCTTTACATACTGCTCGTTTGCAACATTGGTGTCGGCAAGCTGAACGAGAAATAGTGCATACTGTTGTTTAAGTTCAGGCGAAACATCCGGAGTAAGGTATTTGTCAAGATCTTCAATAAAAAGCGGAATCGCTTCAGATCTTGCAGCACCTTCATTGAGCACCATTCCTGCACGGACAAGAATCATTTCAACATAACGGTTTCTAAGTTTTGGTGTGATTTTATCCTTCTTGGCTTTTACAGCTTTATCATACATCATATATGCCATTTTTTGCTGATAGCGTTTTTGTTCACCCTGAAGCCTCTGGGCAATTTTGTACGCATCATCACCTTTACCTTCGAATCCTGTTGAGCATGACATCATAAGTGCCAATACACCCATTCCTGCCAGAACTTTGCCGACAATCTTCATGAATTCCTCCGTTTTGTGGATATATTTTAAGATAGACCTTACAGTTGTACAATTTAACACATTAAAGATGATTAATACCAGAAGGTATTGTCAATCTTTTTACTCATCTCATAAACGAAATTTACACATTTTTTATCGTTTCGACCGAAAAAAATGAAATGTGTAACAAAATAAAGCAAACTTTCCATCTCTTCTTTAATCTCGGGCACCTTTTCTGTCCTTTAATAAGGTATATTGGTTGCATTATGATTTCTGAAGATTCAAAAAAAAAATATGATTATGCTGTATCAATTGTTAAGATTCTTGTAAAAAATGGTTATACTGCCTATTTTGCAGGTGGATTCGTTCGTGACAGGATTCTGTTTAAAGGGCAGGCCGAGATTGGTGACATTGATATCGCGACGAATGCAAAACCCGAAACCATAGCAGAACTTTTTACTCATACCATCGGGGTAGGGGAACAGTTTGGGGTAATGGTTGTTGTTATGGGCTCGGTACCGTTTGAAGTTGCTACATTCAGATCTGATATCGGTATCGCTGATGGGCGTCATCCGGAAAAAGTTGTCTTTACTGATGCATGTGAGGATGCAAAGCGCAGAGATTTTACCATAAACGGGATGTTTTTCGACCCGATTGAAGAACGTGTTATCGATTATGTCGGAGGTCTTAAGGATCTTGACAACAGGGTGATACGGGCGATCGGCGATCCGCTGTTACGATTTAATGAAGATTATCTTCGAATGCTCAGGGCGATCAGATTCGCTGCCCGGTTTGATTACTGCATTGATGGTGCAACCTGGGATGCTCTTACGCATGATGCCCCAATGATCAGTCGGATTTCACCGGAACGGATTTTTGCTGAAGTTGACAAAATGATTACAGGAAACAATCCTCATATCGCATTACAAATGCTTTTTGATAGCGGACTTCTCGCTGTTATACTGCCGGAGGTCGCAGCATTAAGCGGTGTTGAACAGCCACCGGAGTTTCATCCTGAAGGAGATGTTTTTGTACACACGAAGTTGTGTCTTGACAAAATGATTGAGAACCCTGATTCAGTACTTGCCTGGAGCGTACTGCTTCACGATATCGGAAAACCGCCAACAATGTATATCGCAGCAGATCGCGTACGCTTTAATAATCATGACAAGGTCGGTTCAGTGATGGCACAGGATGTTCTCCGGCGGCTTAAGGCATCAAATGCCCTTATTGATGCAGTCGGTGCGTGTGTTGATAATCATATGAACTTCATGAATGTTACGCGTATGCGTTTGTCAACTCTCAAGAAGTTTCTTTCACGTCCGACACTGCAACAGGAACTGGAACTTCACTTTGCTGATTGTATGGCAAGTCATGGTGGAATTGAGAATTACTATTTTGTAAAAGAAAAACTGAATACCATGGAAATCGGTGTCATTAAACCACGTCCGTTCATAGGGGGCAAAGACCTGATTGCGCTTGGATTAAAACCGGGACCTGCTTTTGGCGAGATTCTTGACACCGTTTATGATCTTCAGCTGGAAGAAAAAATTCCGGATAAAGAGAATGCGATCGCATTTGTAAAAAGCAGATGGCTGGAAAAGCATTAACCTGAATGGCACTGCGATTAACTAAGGCTATTCGGTTTAATGGTGTATTACCGGCACTGCTCTGATGCTGCCATTATGATACTGGATGGTTACACCTGCCACAACAGAACTTGTTCCAACTGATTCTCCTCGTATTGTGTAAACATGAACAGACCTGGAGCTGTGTGAACCGGGATTTCTTGACAGCGTATTGCCCCTGTATTTAGTACCAGCCCCCAGGCATCCTTCATCTGATGTTGTAGACAATGTCATGGTTTCCGGATACCGGATTACTGCACCCGTTCCATCAGTAAATTTAAAATAATAGCAATGTGCATTATTGTCTTTCGGTCTTGAATATAGGTATGTACCTGCTGATGCAGTACCAAGTGACAAGGTCATACTGTTTTCTGTATCGTCAATTACAATAATCGCTTTTAGTGGCGCCTGACCGGTTTTATCATAATATATTGCTGCAAAGTCAAGTTTTGTGCTGCTGTTGGGTGGTATGAAGTGAGTACCTGCAGGAATTTTATAACCATTACCTGGAGCACTGCCAAAATCCTGTGTCCAGAAGTGATACCATTTACGTGATTCACTATACGCATACCCATTTCCCATCTCTCTGTATGCCCCATTCATGATGTTTATCCGGTGGCCATCATTACTGCTTTTATCCGCAGCAGGTTGACCGTTGCTATCATCATCACGAAGCCATTGTATTACCGTTGCAATACCTGTTGATTTACCCGTTGCAACATTTTCAGCTATAGATGTACCTGATGTATAATATGATTTTACCCGTGTGCTCCATGGTGTGTTATCACAGGATTCATGTTTCATACCACAGTTTTCAGCCATATCAACAGAATGAATATGGGATGCAGTATTAAGATTATGATTGTACCATACCGGGCCGACAGCCGGATAATGTGCAGGCTGAAGAATTGTTAGTGCCGTCGGGATGTACATATCACGGAATGCCTGGGGTGCCAATCTGACTGCATTTGTAAAAGTTAGCGTCTCCCGTTCCAACCGTGTCGGGAGACCGCTCTGAAGATCACCATAACCAGCATCGGATTCCATGATACTCCCGAGTATAATTAAACCTGCTAATGCACTCGTTGCTATAACTTTATGATTTTTCATAAAACCGGACAGCCTCTTGAAATGGATCGGGATAATGTACATTATTAATATATCATGCCGGCGGGGAAATTTCTATCGGTACAAAGCAATTATGTTGAACGGTATTTATTTGGGATTAAGGACAAAAAAACGGTTCAGTGCTTTGGTTACCTGATGAGCAAACTTGACAAACACCTCTTTATCATGATCAGAAAATCCGCTTCTTTCGTAAATACCAAATGAATTTTTATCATATACGGTGAGTGAACCCATAAGAGCATTGTTCTGATTGAGACACATTGTAATAGCAGTTTTTGAGCAGATGAGATCATCACTAAGGTGTGATGACTGAATGTCATGAATGGTAATGGCGCCTGTTTCGTCGAGACCCTTTAACGAGATTTTTTTATCAAGTTCGTGAATCCTTTTTAAATGTTCATCACCTTTTATAGAAAATGATTCAAAAATTTCGAAACATCCCATTGTGCTATTGTAAAGATTTAAGACACAGCTTTCCGCTTCGAGAATCATACAGGCATTGACAACAATCGTTTTCGCGAGCTGACGAACATTGTGAATGCCTGCAAGATCAAATGTGATTTCAGATAACACGCCGAATTGTATCGATTGACGTCTGGTTGTTTCCAGTTTACTGGTGTTTTCAAGAGACTCCTGAAGCATCACTGCAACTTTTTCAAGCAGCGCACGTTCTTTATTAAATTGTGTACGGTCTGAAATCACATGCAGCATAAGCAGGCCGCAGAGTGTGTTCTCATAAACAATTGGATGTGCAATAAACCACTTCTGGTATACAGATCCGCCGATATTGACATTGAAGACGAACGATTCTCTTGTACGCAATGCCCGGCCTGTAAAGAAGTCGTTCAGACGAACCTGATCGGAATTGTAAAGGCTGATATCAAATGCACTTGATGCCCGGACAAGAAACTGCTGCATTGACGGATCAAACCAGTAGAGATTGCAGAGTTTTCCCTGAAGGCTGTTCACAAGTTTCATCATTGCCAGATTAAGACGTTCCTGTAAAGGCATATCAAGATTTAGAATATCCCTGATACCGCCAATAACAGAAAGTGCAAACGAGGCATTGACTGTTCTTTCATATTCTCTGGAAGCTTTAATAATATCAGCTGTAAACGAGGCAAGTGAGCGGATATGGTTGATATCATCATGATTAAATATACGGCTTTGCTTTTTGCTGTTAATGTTAATCACTCCTATGACCTCATTACTGATAAGCATCGGGCAGCAGATAGCAGAATAGATATCACTTCGATCTTCTGCAATTGGCGTATCGGTAGCTGCAACTTTACCGGTAATAAGGAGCGGCCTGCCGCTCCGGGCAACCCGCCCGGAAATACCGATACCGATTTTTTGCCGTACATTGTTGACAACACGGGGTTCAAGGCCATGTGCCATTTCTATAGTAAGGCATCGTTTTTTCTGATCGATAAGCATTATCGAGCCGGTATCTGCGTCAAGTGATTGCAATGATGTTGACAAAATAACCTTTAGCAGTTCTTCCTTGTTTTTTGTAAGGTAGGCTGAATCTCTCATTTCTTGCAAACTGTCAAGAATCAGCTGGCGAAACGTATCGGAGCTGTGGTTTTGCTGTGAGTCGTTTCCGGAAAGAAAAAGTAATCGGGCACTTAAATAATTGATTATGTCGGTGCCATGAAGCTTAAGTGACCGCAGATATTCTGTAATGGATTCATTCGTAGTTGCGTTTATTATCATGTCAATAGGCTGCATTGATGCAATTGCATGGAGCTGGCCAGTGGCTGGATCTATAACCGAGATAGTTCCCCAGTGACCGCTGTCACGCAGTGCTGCATAGAGTCGTATTACGTCAGTGCCTGATCCGACAATAATTACTTTTCTGTCATTTTTCTCACGTTGTACTGCCATGATTGCTCCATTTGGAAACTGTATTGCGTAGCGTAACTGCGAGGTCGGTCTTATTTGTAATGATAGAATCAACCAGAGGATCGATCAGGTAGTTCTTGAGACCCTCCATTGTATCAACAGTCCATAGTGCGATTGTTTTTTCTGGCGTTTTCCAGGATGTCAAAAAGTCCCGGTGAGTATCAAATGTTGCAGATGACGGGCAGAGCATGGATAAAGTGTCAAGTTGCATCCGGGACAGGTCATCAATGTTTTCAGTTAAAAATCCACAGGGAATTCCGTTATTATTATCGGATATTTCCTTTACCACAGATTCGTTGAATGATGTGAAAAAACAATCGTTTGAACACTCAAAGGTGTTGATGTATCCCATTGTTTCATCAATGCACTGCTCAACCTTTAACTCGATATCGAAACCGATCTGGCCTGCACATATTTCAAAGACGTTTTTCACGGTTGGTATTTCTATATTTTGCTTCCTGGCAAGATTCTGAAGTTCGCTATAGCAAATCTGATCTATAGGGAATTCCTGCTCGTCAGATACGAAGACCGGATCATGAAATGCAATAAGTATATTATCAGCGGTTTTCCGGATATCAAATTCGATGAAATCTGCACCACTGTCAATGGCTCTCATAAAAGCACCAATAGTGTTTTCATGATAAATATCATGAAAACCGCGATGTGCAATTATCTTTTTTGCAATCATATGGAACTCCTGTTAAACGTTGCATGAAACAGCCTCACCCCCTAACCCCCTCTTCCGTTTACGGAGAGGGGGTTAGGGGGTGAGGCTTTAATGATTAATCAGATAGTTCATTAGTAATCTGACCCCGTACCCTGTTGCATTTGCAGGTACATCACCCCGGGCGCTGCCTTCATTGAATGCTGTACCTGCAATGTCAATGTGCGCCCATGCAACATTGTCACTCACAAATTCCTTTATAAAAGCAGCACCGGTTATCGAGCTGGCATGACCTTTTTTAAGTTTCGACACATTTCTGATATCACCAAGCTCGCCTTTTATAGAGTCACAATATTCTTTGTAAAGTGGCAGCCTCCATACCCTTTCGCCTGTAATTTCCCCTGATGTAAAAAGCGCTGATGCAAGTGTGTCGTTATTTGAAAATAATCCAGCAACAAAATCTGAGAGCGCGTAAAGTACACCACCAGTCAATGTCGCAAGATCAATTACGGTTGACGGCTTGTATTTTTCCTGACAATATGCTATTGCATCAGCAAGCACAAGTCGTCCTTCGGCATCAGTACTCCATATTTCAACTGTTTTCCCGGAATATGCTTTGTAGGTATCACCAGGGAAATATGCGTTACCACCTAGTGCATTGTGAGCAGCAGGAATTACCCCGATGACATTGATTTTGGGTTTTATTGCTGCAAGTGATTTCATGACACCAAGTACGGCAGCAGCACCGGCCATATCAGAACGCATAGTCTCTATGCTGCCTGTCGGCTTGTGGTTCTGGCCACCGCTGTCGAAGGTAATACCTTTTCCGACTATTGCAGTCTTTTCTTTCGATTTCGTGTTTCCTGTATACTCGATGAATATTAGTCGCGGTGGTGTTGATGATGCCTGGCCGACTGCTGCGATCAGGTTCAATCCGTTTTTACGCAGTTCTTTTTCGTCAAGTACTGTGACATTAAAACCGGTAAATGATGCAAGTTTCATGGCTTCGGATGCAAGGTACTGTGGATTTACAACGGATGCATTGTCATTGACAAGATCCCGGGTATAAAGAACAGATTCACATAGCGCAATCGTGTTTTTAAAGTCTGTGTTGTCAAGTGGACAATGGATAATTTCCGCAGATGATATCTGGAATGGTTTATCTGATTTGTATACACTGAATTTATATGCACCAAGCAGGGTACCCTCAATGATACTCCGTGAAGTATCCGGTGTTGTATCCTCTTCAGGAATAATTATTGAAACGTTATCACGTTTCAACTCCATCGCCTTTTGAATTCCCTTCAATGCTGCAACACGATATTCGGTGTTTGTACAGAGAGTTTTTTCACCAAGGCCACAATACAGGATTGTGACATTTTTCTCATAACGTACAGTAATATCACCGCTCTTACCCTGAAAATCAGGAATTGTGCCCGTATCAGTCTGATAAATGAAGTGAATCTGTGTTGATGACGTGATTGTACCGGAGCGCTTAAGTTTCATTGCATCACCCTTTATACTGTAGTACCAATCCAAGTTGCTGATATAGTTGTTTAAAATGCGTTTGTAACAAAACCGTCCTGAATGTTTATTTGTCCGATTTCAGGTAGTAGAAAAGTAAAATAATCAAATAAATGCGGCAGTGAAAGTATAATCAATAATTTAATTACATTTAGTATCAGGTACTTTGTGTAAATTGTAATTAAATATTTGCATCAATCATATCCATATATATATTTCCTTTTCAAATGATTTTTTTGTTGCTTTTGCATGAAAAAATTGTGTTTGCTGGTGATGCTGTTCTGTGTTCTTATGAAATTCATACAGCAGTAATGTTCAACAATTTTCTGAGTTTTGAGAAAATAGAGTGAAAATAGTACTCGTTTATCCACGTTTTGAAAAATTTTTAAAAGACAACAAAGACCTCGATAAGGGATTAATAGATTATTTTCTGGGTGATTTTACCACTCCGCCATCACTGGGTATACCGATTCTTGCATCACTAACACCTCCGGAACACGAGGTTATCCTGCTTGATGACAACAGTGGTGACCCTGTTGATTACACAATTGAGGCAGATCTGATTGGTATTAACTGCTTTACACCTCAGGCGACACGCGCGTTCGAAATTGCTGATGGTTTCAGGGCTCATGGTAAGAAAGTTATCATGGGAGGATTTTTTCCGTCATTTATGGTTGATGAGTGTCTGAAGCATGCTGACAGTGTCAATGTTGGTGAATGTGAACCTACATGGCATCAGATTCTTCGTGATACACAAGCCGGACAATTAAAGAAAGTATACAAAGGTGGATGTAGTTACGATGTGTCAAAACTGACAATACCGAAGCGTGAAATTTTCTATAGTAAAGAGAGCTACGACTGGGATGAGGATCTGGTACAGGTTACTCGCGGGTGTATGTATTCCTGTGCAATGTGTGCAATACCGGCCCATATGGGTCAGAAAATGCGATTCCGCCCCATTGAAGATGTCGTTCATGAAGTTAGTCAGTTAAAATACGAGAATGTGTATCTTGCTGATGATACGCTGTTTTTTCAACAGAAAAAAATGGTTGACTATTCAAAAGCTCTGCTTGAAGCGCTTATTCCTTTAAAGAAGAAATATTTTGTTGCATCAACAATGGCGCTTAATACCGATAAAGACTTTCTTGATCTAATGGCAAAGTCCGGTGTGAAGAATTTTTACTGTACAATGAATGTCGATCCTGTGTCCATTAAGGCGCTCGCAGGAGGTAAAGCTGAACAGCAGATACTTATCGATCTTGTAAAGAAACTTGAAGATCGCGATATCCGTTTCTTCGGGTCATGCGGACTTGGACGCGACTGGGATGATACATCAATCGCAGACCGGATTCTTGATCTGTATGACAGAGCGGGAATTCACACCGCGGAGTTTTTTATATTTACTCCATACCCGGGTTCTGTACATTGGGATCGCCTGGTTCGTCAGAATCGTATTATCGATTACACATGGGCACATTATAATGGTGCACATGTCGTAACTCAGCCGACAAATATGTCACCGGATCAACTCTATGGTCAGTTTATAAAGGTATGGAATGAATTTTTTAGAATGCAGAAAACACAGCACGCGGCAAGCCTTGAACCTGCAACCTGGAAAGACGGCAGACGTTCTGTCGGAAAACCGTTGGAGCGCCAGGGAGTAAGAGGACAAGCGGTTATTACCGGAATCGGTGCGTTAAGTCCGATTGGTAATGATCCTGAAACGATTACGAATTCTCTGCGAAACGCTATTTCTGGTATAGCTCCGTGCACCCGTTTTGATGCATCACATTTCAGAACAAATTTATGTGGTGAAATAAAAGGGTTTGATCCGCTCGAGTATTTGTCAAGTGATGAGGTGTCGCTTTATGAAGACCGGTATTTACAATACGCGATAACGTCAGCGCGTAAGGCTTTTAAAAACGCTGGCTTGATAAGGAATAAAGTCGATACGACGTCTGATATCGCACTCGTTCTCGGTACCTGTAATGGTGGTTTACTGAGTGCCGAAGAGGAATATAAATGGATTCAGGGTAAGAGTGAAAGAATCTTTGATGAGAAGATGAATCTTACTGCCCAGTATTACGGATTTGGAAAAGCGCTTGCTGATGCACTCGGGATAACCGGTGAGGTATGGCTTGTAACCACCGCGTGCTCATCAACAACCGGTGCACTCGGACTTGCCCAATTGTTAATAAACAGAGGCTATTACAAAACGGTGCTTGTTGGTGGATCCGATACGCTTTGTGTTGCAAATTATTCCGGATTTAATGGTCTTAAGGCTATGTCTACTGAACATACAGCTCCATTTTCAGAGCCGGTCGGTCTTAACATAGGAGAAGCATCGGTGTTCTGGGTTGTTGAGGAGCTGGAACATGCGCTTTTACGAAATGCGAAATGTCTTGGTAAAATTGCCGGTCATGCTACTACCTGCGATGCCTATCATCCGACATCTCCGGATCCTCGTGGTGAAGGAGTTTACAGAACGTTAAAAAGTGCGCTTGAGTACAGTGGAATAGATATCAGTGCTATCGGATGTATCAATGCGCATGGTACCGGTACTGATGCCAATGACAGAGCAGAAACAAAAGGTATTGCAAAATTTATCGGTGATATTCAGATACCGGTTGCAGGCACAAAATCGTTTTTTGGACACTGCATGGGATCGACAGGTATTCTTGAAGCAACCTGTAATCTTTTAGCAATGAATGCCGGATTTCTTCCACCGACCATTAATTTTAAAGCTCCCCGTGCGGGTTGTACACTTGACTATATACCAAACGTTGCCAGGGATAAAAACTATAATGCTTTTATTAGTGCAAATTACGCATTTGGTGGAAATAATGCCTCTGTAGTAATAACCACGTGGGATGCAGTTGTTCCTCAGCGCAGTGATTCAAGTGAACGGGTGGTAATCACCGGAGCCGGAGCGGTGACAAGTCTCGGGCTTACACTGGATTCAACACTTGATGCACTAAATGAGGGACTATGTGGCATCGGTAGTGTTGAGTCGCTTGGACTTGAACCGCTTGAGGCAACAATGGCTGGTCTGGTTGCTCATTTTAAAGCTGCAGATATTGACAGACGTCTTGACTTTACAGGAATGAATCATCTGAGCAGAATGGCGGTGGCGGCATCATTTGATGCGTTACAGAATACCGGGCTCAAAATCCGTGCGAAAAACTCTGAAGAGACTGGAATTGTGATGGGTGTCTGTAATGGGCCTCCCGAGTCTGATCATATGAACAAAGTGTTTTCATCACCGGATTTTGCTTGTGATATTAACAACTTTTCCAATATTACTGCTAATTCAACAGCCGGCTGGGTTGCCGGGGCATTACAGCTAAAAGGTGTCAACATGACACTCTCTCCAGGACATCATGCCGGAATCCAGAGTCTTGCTTATGCCTATGAAATGCTTGCAGACAAAAGGGCAAACGCAATAATCGCTGCAGGTTCCGATGAAGTCTATCCGCAGACGTTTTACAATTATGACCTTATCGGTTATCTCTATAATGGTGATCGGGAAAAACAGTATGCCCTGCACTTTGATGACAATAAACGAAAAGTGCTTGGTGAAGGAGCTGCGTCTCTGGTGCTTGAAACGTTGATATCTGCAAAAGAACGTAATGCAAAAATTCTTGGTGAAGTACTCTCCTATGGAATGACCATTGATGGTTGTGTTTATGACAGGCAAAGTCTCGAACCTGATGGAGTTATCAGGGCAATTCGTATTGCATTAACAAGGGCTCAGCTTGCTGCAGAAGCAATTGACTGTATCATCTGGGCACCACAGGGAAATGCTCAGGATCGCAAAGTACTTGACGCAATTAATGGTGTGTTTACAAATAACGCATTACATATCCCTTTGATTACAAGTACATTCAATACCGGCTATATAGAAACTGCATCGCTCCTGATGTGTACTGGTCTTGTTCTGCGATCACTTGACAGGGGAATTCCAATTTGGCAGCAGAAGACTGGCATCCCTGAAATTGACGGGAGAAAAATGGAGAAAAAACCACGGTATATCATGTCAATTGGCAGCTCTGATGTCGGGTATAATTTTACCACGATAATTGCAACCGGAGAGAATAGCGGCGAATGATAGGTAATCGTGTTGTAATCAGCGGTATTGGTGTAATCGCAAGCGCCGGCAGTAATAAACAGAAGTTTACAGATACAATTGTCAAAGGATCAAGGGCATTACTTGAAATCAATGATCCCCGAATTTCTCATTTTAATGTAAAATACGCAGGGATTATCAGTGAAGATCTTGAGATGCATCCGCTATTTGACAAAGATGTTTTTTCTGCATCCGACAGATATGTAAAGCTTGCATCAATTGCTGCCCGGGAGGCGTTTATGGATGCACATCTTGGTGATGAGCTGCAATCTGTAAAAGCCGGATTATTCCTTGGGACATGTTCAGGACCAATGCTTTCTATTGAAGAGCAATACAAAAGAGAACTTGCCCGGAATGCTGTACCTGAAGCAGATGAACTTTTCAGATGTCAGTATTATAGCGCAACGGTAAAACTTGCATGCTATTTTGGTATAAAAGGACCTGCTATTACCGTTACTACCGCCTGTTCAGCATTCACAGTTGCTGTTGCAGAGGCGACGGATTTGATTCGAACCGGGACTATTGATATTGCGCTTGTCGGTGGTGCTGACTCTTTCAGCACTACAACGCTTGCCGGATTTGCCGGGCTCAAAGCAACGCATGATACAATGTGTGCACCATTTTCTGCACCACCCGGATTAAACCTTGGAGAAGGCGCTGCGTTTGTTGTTCTGGAAAACCGGACTGCAGCACAGTCCCGTAATGTAAAAATACTTGGTGAAATACTTGGTTGCGGACTTTCAAATGATGCTTATCACAGCAGTGCTCCGGATCCTAATGGCAAGGGTGCTGCACAGTCGATGAAAGATGCAATTGCCAATAGTGGCATTGACATGAGTGAAATTACTTTTATCAGCGCTCATGGTACCGGAACTGCTGCAAATGATAAAGCAGAAACAAAGGCGGTTGTAAAGGTCTTCGGAGAACATGTTTCAAACATCGCGATGAGTTCATCAAAGGGGGCTACAGGTCACTGCCTCGGTGCCGCAGGAGCAATAGAGACTGCTGCTGCGCTTGAGTGTGCCCAAAGAGACGTTTACCCGCCTACAGTTGGTTTCAATGAACCCCGTGATGGGTGCACGCTTGACTATATTCCGAAACCGTCAAGACTATGGAGTCGTAATTCTATATTTGTAAAGAATAATTTTGCATTCGGGGGTAACAATGCAAGTCTTGTAATAGGAACAGGATCAAACCACAGGAAATCATCAGTTGATCTTTCGGATGATCCGGTGTGTATCAGCGGTATCGGTGTTATTTCATCTGCAGGTCTTGGATCGCGAATTTCTCCTGAAATGCCTGATAAAGCAGCTGTCGCAGAAACTGTTGTGTTTAAAAACCGGGGTACTGTGAGATGTTTACGCATTCCCCCTGAGTCGCTCTTTGACAAAAGGGTTGATCAGCGCATTGAGCGTAGCGCAAGGATCTGTGCAGCAGCATTACTGAAAGCACTGGAATCATGCGGTATCAAAGAACGTCACGTACAACGGATGAATCTTGGTTTGTTTATGAATATTGCTCATGGATCAACCTTTGCAGAAGAAGAACATATTGTTTCACTGCTTCAGCATAACTATGAACTCAATCACGTAAATGCGTTTCCGTACATTGTGCCTAATTCTGTTACCGGTACGGTTTGCCGGTTATTCTCACTGACAGGACATAATGCAACATTTTGTAACGGCGCGGGGGCATCACTGGTTGGTTTACATCTTGCGCATAGCGCAATCATTAATAACCACGCTCCGATGCTTCTGTGCGGAAGTGTTGATGATCTGTGCGACAGAAGAACCATTGATTGTATTACGTCAAGTATGATTGATCCTGCGGTCATAATTCCCGGGGAGGGCGCCGCTGTATTCGTTCTCGAGAAAGTATCGAATGCATTGTCGCGTTCAATAAAGCCTTTGTGTCTGATACGGTCTATTGTCAGTGCATCCAATCAGGTAGATTCAGCTGTTGTGTCGTATAAAAATCTATTGTGTAATGCGTTGGTTCAGGCTGGTATTACACCGGACAAGCTTGCGGTGATATCGTATAATTCCTGGGATACTGAGGCTGAATGTGCGGTTAAAGAAGTTGTTGGAGAAACCGGTTATTCCGTAGTCGATTGTTTAAAATCAACAGGTTATGCTCCTTCAACCTACCCTTCGTTTAACATTGCAGCATCACTTGAGAATAGATTCTTTGATGTTCGCAAGGGGAAAAATTATATTCTAACGTTTTTTAATGCCAGACATGCAACTGACTGTGTGGCTGTTTTTGAAAAGGTATTTTGAATAGAAAGAGTCGGCATCATCTATGGCAGAGAATATTCAGCAGACGATTGATAAGCGAAGTGCTGTTATTAAAAAGTTTAAAGAGGAACTGATACGTCGTTTGAATCTACCGTACACACCTGATGATCTTCATGAGGATGTGTCGCTTTTAGGTTCGGGGCTTGGTCTGGATTCGCTTGATGCGCTTGAAATTGTGTTGTGTATCGAGAATAGCTTCGGTATAAAAATTCCAGACCAGAATACATCAATTCTGCGTTCAATTAACACTATTGTTGATTATGTTCTCCAGGAACAGGCAAAGAAGGGCTGATTCACGATGAGAAGTTCACCGTTAAAAGATACATTGAAATCACTGGGCGCGTCATTTACTGAATGCTATGGTGTTGAAGTCGTTTCGTCTGTCAATCCTTTGGATAAGGAATACCGATACATCCGTGATGCCGCAGGGTTGACTGATTTTTCGCATGTACAGAAGTTCAGGGTACCCGAGGAGAGTGGGCTTGATTTTCTGGATACTCTTCTGGCTGGAAATGTCGCACGAATCCGTTTTGGCCGCATTCTTCACACATTCTTAAGCGATGATGCAGGTTATCTTCTTGCAGACTGTTATGTTGCAAATAATGATGATGAATTTATTGTGCTGTGCGAGAGTATTGCAGATGATAAACTGATTCGTGGTATGTTTACAAAGGATAAATCTGCAAATGTTACTGATATCACCGACAGTCATGTGGTGATTGGAGTTGACGGGTTCAAGTCCTGGAGTGTTATTCGTGATTTGTTTGGAGCAGATATTCTTGGTCTTCCGTATCTGTCAATAGAAACCTACGATTTTGAAGGTATCGGTATAAAATTGTTTCGCGCGGGAAAAACATCTGAATTCGGGTATCAGCTTCTTGCACCAAAAGAGATCGCAGAAAAACTGTTTGCCGTGCTTCTTGATGGTGTAAAAAAGGTTGAGGGTGGTGTGTGCAGTGTTACAATTCACAATGATTTACGTCTTGAGGGACGTTTTTTTAATATATACAGTGAAGGTGCCCGTGCAAAGGATCCGTTGATACTTGGTTTACAGTATATGATTGATTTTGACAAAGAGAAATTCAATGGCAGTGATGCAATCTTTAAGCGCAGAGCCGACGGGTTGACAAAGAAAATTATTGGAATACGGGTGGAAAAGAGTGTTGAAATTGCTCCTGGGATGTCAATTTACAACGGTGATAAAAAGGTTGGCGAGGTACAGACAACTTGTTTCTCGCATGTTCTTGACGCGAAAATTGGACTTGCGCTATTCGATATTGATGTTGCATATAGCGGTCTTGGGTTTTCACTGAATTCCGCAGGCGGACCGGAACTGATAACAATTTCAATGCCGCCGATCATGCCGAAGAGCCTTTCGGTGAAACTTGATGAATTATAAGAAGATGCTAAACGGAGAGGTTAAGGGATTTCAACACTGATCCGTAA
Organism: Fibrobacterota bacterium; assembly: GCA_023459055.1. Lineage (GTDB taxonomy): Bacteria > Fibrobacterota > Chitinivibrionia > Chitinivibrionales > Chitinispirillaceae > JAAZBG01. The sequence continues at coordinate 56,336 of JAEWVR010000018.1, read as the reverse complement.
CGATTCCTGAACCAAATGTTTGGGAAAAAAAACGTGGATTTTTTAAGGGATCATCTGTGAACTGTGGCTTATCACTGAATTTTAGATAATAAATCAGCATTGCTGTATTGATACACAGAGTCCACTGTGCTTCTGTGGATGGATCGTAAATAATCGGAGTAGCAGATGGTACGCTTTGATGGCAAAATAGCTCTTGTTACGGGTGGATCCCGCGGTATAGGTAAAGCTTGTGTCGAGGATCTGGCTGCCCGTGGTGCGAAAGTCTATTTTACATATAATAAAAATGATGTTGCTGCTGATGAATTGGCTATGTCTTGCGGAGCGATTAAGTGTAAAGTGTCACAAACAGACGACCTGCTCATTGATGAAACCGTACAGAAAATAATTGCCGATAATTCAAAAATTGATCTGCTTGTAAACAATGCCGGTATTACTGCTGATCAGTATATCATGATGATGCCAATTGAGGATTGGGTTAAAGTTATTGACACAAACGTAAGTGGAGCATTCAGATGGTCCAAAGCGGTTTGTAAATCAATGATGAACGCTCGCAGTGGTGCAATTGTAAATGTGGCATCAGTGAGCGGACTGCTTGGTATTGCCGGGCAGACAAATTATGCTGCATCGAAAGGTGCGCTGATTGCATTCTCCCGGGCTCTTGCTGCAGAATTTGGCCCTCGCGGTATTCGGGTAAACACGGTTGTCCCTGGATTTATAGAGACCGATATGACTGCAAAAATGCCGCGTCAGATTAAACAGCAGAATCTTGACAGAATTTTACTTCACCGTTTTGGTAAATCAGTTGAAGTTGCCAGAACTGTAGCCTTTCTTCTCTCTGATGATGCATCATATATTGCAGGACAGACCATTGTTGTTGATGGTGGATTAACAGGAACAGTTGCGTAATGGGAAAAGTAGCTTTTTTATTTCCGGGGCAGGGGTCGCAGGAAATCGGGATGGGTCAGGATTTGTTCAGGGATGATCCGTATATACGATCATTACTCTCACTTGCAAATGAATTGACAGGTACAGATCTGGAAAAACTCTGTCTGCGTGGTCCTGATAAAACCTTGATGCAGGCACGGTTTCTTCAACCGGCACTGGTTATTGTTTGCCTGGCATATCTGAACAGATTACAGGAAAGAGGCATTAAAGCTGACTTTGTTTTAGGCCATTCACTTGGTGAGATTACGTCACTGGCTGCTGCAGGTATTGTGTCACCTGAAGATGCACTGAGAATTGCCGCAAAGCGGGGTGAACTTATGGACAAGGTGGCAATGGGAGTAAGCGGGGGAATGCTTGCTGTGATGTTTATGCCGCTTGAACAGGTCGAATTGCTTCTCAATGAAATTGGAGAAGAAAAGGCACTGGTTCTTGCAAATGATAACGCACCTGATCAGATTGTGTTAAGCGGACGGAATGACCTTCTTGAAAAAATTGCATCGATTATCGCTGAACGTAAACTTGGGAAATGTAAGCGTGTCAATGTCGTCGGACCATGGCATAGCCCGTTTATGCTTGAAGCACGCTATGAGTTTGAATCCTGGGCTGAAGATTTCAAATTCCAGAAACCGTCAGTATCAATAGTATTAAATGCAACTGCAAAAAACGAAGTGCACCCATCAACGATAAAGCACCTTGTAACCTGGCAATTAACAAGCCCGGTATTCTGGCGTGAGTCAATGGAAATGATCCGTGCGGAGGGAGTTGATACTCTTTACGAAATAGGCCCTGGCAGAGTACTGAGCGGAATCGCTCGTGTCAATGGTTTCAAAAAAGAGACCACTGTTTACAATATCAATAATCTTCGCGGTATCGAGTCTGCGCTTGGTCAGGGTGTATAAGAAACTGTTTTTCTAATGCACCTGGTGTTGTACAATCCATAAGAATAATCATTTCACATATCGTAAATCTTCTCATCCCGTGACGGGCGTTTTTTACGTCCTGCACCTTTTGATCCTCCGGTCTTAAACAGATCGTTTTCATCAATATCACCCATCTGCTGTTCGATTTCGTCAGGATCTGCCCCTGCTTCTATTCTTGAAAGTGCTTCCTCCATTTTGTCTCCGAGTTTGAGACCAGTCATTGATGTAAGTTTGCGCATAAGATTGGCAGCCTGTCTGGGATCATCTTCACTTATGGATTCAGCTTCGGATGCAAGCGCATCCATTGCCTGCTCCATTTTTGATTCATCCAGATTCAGATTACTCATAGGATCATCCCCGTCACTGTCATCACTTCCTTTTGCCTTGCCGGTATACGCAAACTGGGAGACCATCCGGTCTAGAGTATCGTTATGGCACCTGGGGCAAAGAGGTGTTGATGATGTATTTATAGAACGGGAAAAAAAAGTGAAGATGACATTGCATTTACTGCATAGAAATTCATACATTGGCATAGTGTAAATCCGTTGTTGAGGAACGTGACGAGTGACGCGTAACCAGTGACGAGCAGGAAACCAGAATTCCCGGGGTTTACTGGTAACGTGTCACTTGTAACCTGTCACTTTTTGCATCAAATATAAAAAACGGATAACAGGCTATGCATCAATTTTAGCACATACCTGATCACGGCCGGACTCTTTTGCTTTATAGAGATTGGCATCAGCCCGCTCAAAGAAGGATACCGGGTTATCATGTTCCAGAAGTTCAGCACATCCGATGGAAATCGTAACTCTGACTTCCAGATTTGATCCATCCTCGGCGTGTACAACTTTGGCGACTTTCACGACGTTGCGAATGCGTTCTGCGATCTGCAACGCATTGCATTCATCTGTATCCGGCAAAACGACCAGCATTTCATCACCGCCGTATCGAACCGCGATATCTGTATTGCGAAGAACATCTTTGATTGACTGTGCAACAAGTTTGATCACCTGATCACCAACAAGATGACCATAGGTGTCGTTGACAGTTTTAAAATAATCGATATCGATAAGAAGTAAACCCAGCTTCTGTTCTGTTTTTCGGGCGTCTTCTATATAAACATTGAAAACACTTTCAAAAAATGTCCGGTTAAATAACTTTGTAAGTGCGTCAGTACGTGCAAGTTTTTCTGTGCTTTCAAGTGATTTTTCAACTTTTTCCAATTTCCGAACTATTTTTGCACTGACAAGGTTAAGAGAAAAGCCACATTTTATATGTGTTGAATCACCCGCAATGTTAACCAGTCCGGAACGGACATCAGGGAAGATAATGTCCCCGAATGCAACGATAGCTGGAAACTGGGTGAGGTTTTCAAAAGCACACTCAAGCTCAGGAAGCGTTTGTGCAACCGCAATATTCATTACTTCGTTAAAAAAACCTGAAATGTCCTCACGGTACTTCTTATAATCCCCGGAATCGTCCTCTATGCCGATTAATCGTAGTGCTTCCGATTCCTGAACACCAATGATAAAACCGCCTTGTACCTGTCCATAAAAACTGATATAAACGGTCATACCCTGATCGAAAGTAAATGATTTTTCTTTATAAGTACCTGAGTTAACTGAGAGTAAAATGCCTGTCATATCACACACTGTATCACAAAACTTTTGAGCAAAGAATGTGGTCCAGGTGCTGAGATAATCACTTTGAATGTTTTCTGTTTGATCTGACATGGTCTCTAATCAGTTGAATCGTTAACACACAAATATTGGTAACTTGTTTAATTGTATTATACTCTGTTAAAAAAGGGAATAGGAAAATGTAAGAGAGGGAAGGTGTGTTGTACAAATAAATTAGCAATTTCGCATAGTACCTGCCATGTTAGGGCTTATGAATAAAGCACATACATTGTAAGTGGCCAGGCACTATTCTGACCTTTTAAAAACAACGTCCATTTTCATTTTTGGGGCATTTGCCTTCCATACATCGATAGCAGATCTCGTTAGGCAATTGCTGACCATCAAAGTACAGACTGATATTTTCGAATGTTGTTAGTGCAATATTATCGAGCGCTTCACGGGTGAAAAAGGCCTGATGAGATGTAATGAGAACGTTGGGAAATGTCAGTAACCGTGCGAGTGTATCATCACCGATACTGTTTACAGAAAAGTCTTCAAAGAAATAGTCACTTTCCTCCTCGTATACATCAAGACCTGCTGCACCGATTTTGTGTTTTTTAAGACCGTCGATAAGATCCTGTGTCTTGATCAGTTTTCCCCGGCCGGTGTTAATAATCATTACGCCATCTTTCATTGTGTCAATAGTGTTTTTGTTGATCATATGAACATTTTCAGGTGTCAGCGGACAGTGGAGTGAAATGATATCACTCTTATTGTAAAGCGTTGCAAGATCAGTGTAAGTACAGCCGCTCTCTTTTGCGAACTTATCATCCGGATATTTATCGTATGCCATAACAGTCATTCCGAATCCGCGTAAAATCGAAATCGCAATTTTACCGATTTTTCCGGTACCGATAATTCCGGCAGTTTTTCCGAACATGTCAAATCCAAGCAGACCATTCAACGTAAAATTTGCATCACGGGTACGGAAATATGCCCGGTGTGTTTTCCGGTTAAGTGTCATTATCAGTGCAATTGCATGTTCCGCAACTGCATGAGGAGAATATGCCGGAACACGGACAACATGGATTTTATTGAAAACCGCTTTCAGGTCAACATTATTATATCCCGCACAGCGTAGTGCGATGAGTTTTACTCCATTGCCGTATAGTATTGATGTAACATCTGTATCAACAGTGTCGTTTACAAATGCACAAACGGCATCAAACCCTGCAGTAAGTGGTGCAGTGTCAACTGTCAGGTGGCCGGGAAAATAGTGAAGTGAATAGTTGAAGCCGGACTCCTTGTTAATCTTATCGAAAAACTCCTTGTCATAGGGTTTACTGTCGAAGATTGCAAGTTTTATTGTTTTCATCATGATTACCTTTCAGTTAATTGATACAGGAGTACATTATATGGTGATATATGTGCTCACAATGATACTGTGATTCTTGCCTTACTGTTTTATGGTGTTCTCCCAATATGTCATCAGTGTCATCCCCGGTCATTTGTTACGTCCCACAACATATTAGATTTCGGATGATGATACTCAGATATTTCTGAGAATTGTTGCAATACTCATCGGCGAGTTGCTTAATCGTGTCTGCATCCTGGATATACATTTCAGGCACCAGTTCTGCACGGCAGTTGTCAATAAGTGCGTCAATGCATTTTATTGTTGCTTCAAAGTGAAATTGCATCCCGATTACCCTGTTATTATAGGTAAATAACTGATTCCTGCATGCATCACTCGATATTTCATGGCTGGCATTCTGAGGGATATCAAAGGTGTCACCATGCCAGTGCAGGGCCGGGCATGAGTCGGGGATGTTTTGTAAGAGTGTACTGCTACGTCCTGACGCTGTTTTTCTGATTGGAAACCATCCGATCTCCTTGCAGCGGTTTTTTGTTACCTTCGCACCAAGTGCCGAGGCGATCAGCTGCGCACCAAGGCAAATACCCAGTACTTTTCCTTGTGCATCAATAACATTGCGGATATACTTCTTTTCAGATTCAAGCCATGGATAGAGATCATGTTCATCAACATTCATGGGGCCTCCAAGAATTACAAGCAAATCGTATGATTTGTGATCCGGGAGTGTATCACCTTTGTAGACATGTGAGACTGAGATCGAAAACTCATCATCAGGAAGCATCAGAAGAAATCCGGGAGATTCAAAAGGAACATGCTGGAGTATCTGGATTTTTGTCATATAAAACCTCGTTAATGATCGTATGTAACACTTTTTTCCACTAATGTGGAAACGGACAACAGTTTGTACAAAAAATATATCAGAATCATAAACATATCATTGATCTGGGTCAAGAATTGAGTATTTTATATAGAACAGAGCTTTTTATGTGCAGCAATTATCAGTAATTACAATCATGATCAGGACCGTTTTATGTTTGATACAAAAAAGGGCCATTTTTCAGTACAGTTAATCGATCCTGTTTGCGGGCTTTTACAGGTCGGAGATAGGTATCAAATCAGTCGTGATGTATAATCTTCAATGTTTTTCACAAGCAGAGAACTTCCTCTGTAGTAACTATGCGTAATGAACAAAACTGCATTTATTGAACAATCAGACTATTTCAGAGGTGTATCTGATGCTTTCAGAGAACATCTTGCTGACTTGTGCGTTCCCCGAAATTTTGACAATAAGGAAGTGCTGTTTAATGAGGGGGATGAGGGGCATGCATTTTATCTTCTTGTGAATGGTGCAATTGGCCTTTACAAAGGGGTTGAAAGCGGCAAAGAGGTGGTTATTAAAATCGTAAAGCCGGGAGAGCCGTTTGCCGAGGTTGTACTGTTTGAACAGAATACCTATCCGGTAACCGCAATTGCGATCAGGAGCAGCCTTGTGTTTATAATTCCAAAAAAACAGTTTAGCCTGCTGCTTAGTGATGAACTTATGAGAAATGATTTCATTTCCATGTTAATGCGCAAACAGCGATATCTTGCAGAGCGAATCCGGTTTTTGACAATGCATGATGTCGAGGATCGTTTCTTTTTATTTATTAATGAACATTATGGAAGTAGTGAAAAAATACAGATAAATATCTCAAAAAAGGATATTGCTGCTGCAATTGGAACGACTCCGGAGACCTATTCCCGGTTGATAACGCGATTGACAAATGAAGGAAAAATAGAGGTTACAAATAAAACGATTGTGATAAAGCCCATGAGTTAACCGTGTGTTCTCCCTTGAGAACACGAAATGGCAGCATCGGGTAAAAATCGGTGAATATTAATTATATTGGAAAGTAACGGATGATAAAAAAAAGTACCATATATGAATTTCAAAGGAGTCTTGCGTGTTAAGAAAAACTCTTGCGGTTGCAGCATCAGCAGCGTTGTTTTTACTGCTGTATGATTGTTCTAATCCTGTTGATGAGCAGTTGAGGTGGAGTACAAAAACTGAGGTACCGGTTACCAATGATGAATTATCGTTTATTGATGAGATTAACAACATCTATGAGGATGACACTGGCACGGTCAGCATAATTGATCCGGATCCTACGAAAAAGGGTGATGTTCTCAGGGTAAAAAACAGGCAGAACCGTAATATCATTATTGATATAAGTGAGGACAGTATTGAAACACAGACAGCTGTTGCAGTGATTGGTCCTGTTCCGGTTGCGTCATCGGTAAAATTCGGTGATACGGTTACTCTTAATGCGGCTGCTGGAGCATTCAGCAGTACTATTCCGCTGGCCATTCCATATGTATACGATGTAACTTTTTACGATACTGTAAATAATAACATTTCTGTAAAGATTACAAATATCTCATCATCTGTGCTTAATAATGTAACAGTTGGTATCGCAGGAGTTGATACACTGCTGGTTGAATCAATTGCTGCTGGTGCAAACACAATAAAAACACTTGATGCCCGTGATAAACGGGTGGTTCAGAATGCACAGGTGTATTTCTCCGGAAATGCTGCGTCTGCAGGTGCGAAGGATCTTGGTCTGGAATTCTCACTGGGTGGAATGCTCATTGGAAGTTGCAGGGCATCGGATTCTCTTGTGCGTTTTTCCCACACTGTTAAGGCATCATATGATATTACCGATACAGTTTCACTTAATTATGTTGATATCAAAGCAGGAACATTCTTTTACAGAGTTGAAAATCAGAGCAGGTTACGTTTTAATGTAAGCCTTGCACATGAACATGTCTGGCTGACAAGTTTTTGCAGAGAATACAACAAAGATTCTGTAAGTCAGCTAAGTTCGATTAGTGCAGCAGATTCAGCTAAAAATTTCATGGGAGATGTTCTGCTCACTGCACAGGGGGCGACAATTCAACCACTGTCTAATGGTGTCGTAGCACGACTGAACCTTGCGAGCTATCGTTTATTTGGAGTCTGGGATGATGTGCGGGGGGAAGCGGTAACATCTGCGGTTTACACTCTGGAAACTCCGAAGCCCGTAGGTGATACGATAGCGTTCAGTGCCGGTGATAGTCTGAAACTTACCCTGGTGAGTGAAGACTTTAAATTTGATGAATTTCTTGGAACGGTTATGGTTCCATATACCCGTGAAGCTGATACACAAAAAGTTGCAATTAATCTTCCGAAACCGATGAACGAGACAATGAAAGATTCATTACGCAACCATGTCCTGTTAGCGCTTGTTAATAGTGATGTAACATGTACAACAAAAACGAATGATCGTGCATTTATTGACACAATGATTGTAACATTTAAAGCATCTGCCATGGGATATCCTAACGCACGGGATTCTTCTACGGTACGCTTTAATAATGTGCGCAATGATTCTATTTTCAACAGAACACTGAATATTACAAAGGTCGCGAATCAATTCCCTGATACGGTCATAATCACATCAAATGTTACAGTCCCGAAGGGTACCAGAATGCGTGCCTGCAACTCGCATGAGGATGACAATAGTTCGGGTATTGGAAAAATGACAATTACCATGGGTACCAGATACGACTTTTTATCAAGCATTGACTGGGATGTACTGCTTCCGGCCTATCTTGATCTCGGGGGAAGCCGTTTCTCGGTTATGGAACCGTTGCGTTTTATAAAAAAGCTTGAAAGTCGTCGTGTTAGCATGATTTTTAAGATGCGTAATAATTCAAATATGCATATGAGACTCTACTCGCTTATTGCACCGCGTAAACTTATTGATACACTTGATTCCATGTCAACAAACGATTTTGTTAAACTCGCAATGTCAAAAGACAGTTCTGAGAAACGGGGGTATGTCAACTTCTTCGGAACAAAAGGCGTGTACCTGCCGGCACGTGCTAAAACAGATTCAAGTGAGGTTGTACTGGATCACAATCAGCTCGAAACAATACTTAACAGTGATACCTGTAGCTGGCGCTGGCTTGCACGCCTTGAGCCTCAGCCACGTGATTCACTTATGGATACTGATTATCTCGATATCCGTTCGAAATTACGTATTGAGGGTGTTAACAGTATTGATTCACTATTACAGTGGTAATTATGAGAGAAGGTATCACAATGAAAAAGTATAAAAATGTTTTGATGTCTGCATTACTGCTTTGTTCAGCAGCATTTGCAGTAGTTGATCAGAATCCGATTAGCAATGGTACCACGATGGTACGTAATGCATCGGGAAACAGTTATGAAGCGGTTTATCATAATCCTGCACTTCTTGGGGTTGACAAAGCACCCAAAGGCGGTCTCTTCATTCCGCTTACTTGTGCAGGTGTGAGTGTCTGGAGTGACAAGCTGGCTCTTTCTCCTTTTAACAAATATGCGCTTGACAATGCGGAGCTGTATAGGGACCTTGTTGCACATATTCTCAATAAGTCATTTGATCTTTATGGGCTTGACACAATGCAAGTTGCAAATAAGTTGACAAAAGAGTTCGAAGGCGGTTTTAAAGTATATAGTGGTGCACGGATTTCATTACTTAATGCTGCCTGGGGACACTTCGGTTTTGATGTAACCACCCATGCTGATGAGGAAATGCATGTACCTGAAGGGCCGCTATATGCCATTTTTTCAAATACAAAAAGTTTATTTGAAGGCAATACACTCGATTTCACTGATTTCAGGCAGGAAGCATATTGGGCAACCGATTTTACTTTTCACCTCGGTTTACCGGTACATATTCCGATGTTGCATAAACTTTTAAGGTTACGGTATGGTGCGGGTGGTCTTGGTGTGCGTTATGTAATGGGTCACTCTATGCTTAAAGCGCAGATGGATGATGATGCACGTCTTACCTATAATACAAACAATCAGCTTGATGCAACAGGGACTCTGACTGTGCAAACTGCAGGACTTGGATTTTCCGGACCATGGAGAAAAAACGACATGTCCGGGCTCCCGGTGAATGGTCATGGTGTCGGTGTTGATCTTGGCGGTATTCTTTATGATAAACACGGGTCGCTTACTGTAAATGTGCAGAATCTGGGAGTTCTCTTCTGGACAAGTAATCTTCAGGAGGTTACCTACAGAATACAAAAAGAGAACCTTGATGCATGGGATATTATCAAGGGTATTGATGCAGTAGGGGATGACTGGGATTCTCTCAGACTTGAAATTTTCGGGCAGCCCGGTGAATACATCTCCGGTTCAAATGATACTCTTAAGGATGCAAATGTACTTGCCATGATGCTACCGGCAACACTTGATATCGGATATACCTATTCCTGGGATAATTCCAGTCATGAGAAACCATATATGAAGATGCTTGCCAAAACTGCGACTGCCGGTGTGAATTACAATCAGCATTTGTCAAGGGGGCCCGGACGTTCATTTGTTCCCCGCTTTTCACTAGGTGGTGAGGCAGGTACGCTTAATGGTGTTGTTCCGGTTCGTGCCGGATTTGCTTTCGGCGGGCCCGAAAGATTTGCATCAGCACTTGGACTTGGTGTCAATCTTAAATATTTTTCAATCAATGCGTCATATAAGGCAATCGGCCATCTGTTCTTTGTACCAAGTAAAGGTGCTGAGTTTGCAACAGGAATCAACGTTGCCTGGGGTATGACATCGGACCGTGATGGTGACGGAATACTTGACAAAGATGATAAATGTCCCGAAATACCTGAAGACTTTGATGGTTTTGAGGATAAGGATGGCTGCCCGGATTATGACAATGATCAGGATGGCATTGCTGATACACTTGATAAATGTATTAACGATCCTGAAGATAAGGATAGTTTCGAGGATGAAGATGGTTGTCCTGATTTAGATAATGACAAGGATGGCATTTCAGATAAGCTTGATAAGTGTCCCGATGATCCTGAAGATAAGGATAATTTTGAGGATGAAGATGGTTGTCCGGATTTGGATAATGATAGGGACGGCATTTCAGACAATCTTGACAAATGTCCTCAGGTTCCTGAAGATAAGGATATGTTTGAAGATGATGACGGTTGTCCGGATTACGATAATGACCGCGATGGGATCCCCGATACAACGGATGCTTGTATAAATGATCCTGAAGTATTTAATGGCTATAATGATACTGATGGATGTCCGGATACACTTGTAAAGCCGACTGAAAAAGAGACAAAGGTGCTTAACACAAAATTGCGTGCTATTAATTTCAAGACAGCAAGTGCAGAACTTGTTGCTGCGTCATATACAGCGCTTGATTTTGTTGCTGAATTCCTGAAACTGTATCCGCATTTACGTTATGAGATTCAGGGACATACTGATGATCAGGGTTCCGATGATTACAATCTGCTCCTTTCTGCAGCTCGTGCAGGAACAGTACGCGCGTATCTATTGTCAAAGGGTACTCCTGATGAGGCACTCATTGCAATAGGGTATGGTGAGGCCATGCCAATCGCCGACAATAAGGTTGCTGCTGGCCGCGCACTGAACCGGCGCGTTGAATTCAAGATTATTGAAACCAATGATGAATTCAATATGCTGAAAGTAAAGGAAGCGGAATTCAGGGATAGAGTTCAGGCCGCGAAGATCAAAGGCTACAGATAAATGGTGTAAGGGCCCGGTCGTGACCGGCCCTTTTCCCGTTCAGGTTTCAAATAAAAAGAGGCTGGTTTTTCCAGTCTCTTTCTATTTGGATATATGGATACAATGATATCCGGTAATCCGCGATTCATTAAAAATTTCAATAATCAGTTCAAGACCAGACAAGTAATTGAATTGGCGCGGAATTGATCCTGGCGGGATACATTAACCTTCTTAACAATTAATCCAATACGCGTAAAGATCATCAAGCGTCTTCTCCATTGGAATCGTACACTTCCAGCCGGTGTGTTTCATAAGTTTGGAATTATCGCCTGTTAAATAGCGGTTTGTCGCATGGCCGCGCTGCTTTGATTGTTCAGAGCGGACTTCGATCTTTTTGCTTGATTTTTCGGTAAGGTAGGTTAGAATCCATTCAAGAGTGAACCCCCGCCCGCTGCAGACGTTGTACACTTCACCGGATTTTCCATATTTCAGTATCCTGTAGTATCCGTCAACAACATCACGCACATCGGTAAAATCAATTGTTGCTTCAAGGCTTCCCGTCAGGAGTACCGGTTCGGATAATCCGCGTTCAATATTGACAATCTGCTTTGCCCAGTCAGAACAAACAAACAGCGGCGATTGGCCCGGTCCTGTATGGTTAAACGAGCGTGTAAATGAAATTTTCATACCAAACTGACGCACATACTGCTGACCAAAGAGTTCTGCGCTGTATTTGGTAATACCATAAAAGTTCTCCGGCAGCGGATGTATATCTTCAGTGATAACGGTTGCATTGATATTCGAATCGTATTCTTTGGATGATCCAACAAACAGGATTGCACTTGATGGACTCGCGATACGTGCCGCTTCAAAAATGGAAAGTGATCCAAGCACGTTTATCTCAATTGAATTTAGCGGTGACTTGTCTGCATCAGGAAGATAACTCACACCGGCCAGATGAAAAATCATTTCCGGTTTAACCGATGCGAAAAGGTCGCAAAGCTTCTCTTTTTCAAGAATATTTACTTTTGAATATTCTATGGACGGATTTCGTGATATATCAGCATTATCAATTCCATAAACACGATACCCTGAAGTTTGCAGCAGGTCTGCAAGCCACATTCCGACAAATCCATTGCTTCCCGTAATTATTGCTGTTTGTGTACTCACGCTTTTACTTTCCCAAGAATGAAAATCATTGATAGTGGCTCCAATTTATCCTGATAAAAAACCCATAATGAAAATACGTTAAAGCAGTTGTCTAAAACCAGTGTCATGAATGACCCGACCTGAATCCAGGATTGAATTCGATTTTTGATTACTGAATAGCCGTAATAGTAAAACAAATAATCAGAAAAAAGCAATCAAGATGGGAGCCTGATCCTTCCTTCAGGCAGGCTACATCATATTACATCTCCACTCCAGGTTGAGCCTTAATTCCCTTATTAAGACCATGCTTTATGCATGCAATCTCACTAACGGTATCAGCGATGTCGATAAGCTCAACAGGTGCGTTCCTGCCGGTACAGATAATAATAATCGAATCATGTGCCTTATCTATCGCATGTAAAACATCACCAATATCAAGCAGCTTACTGTTGATTGCAGCACAGATCTCATCAAGAATTACCATGCCGACAGATGGATCTGTCAGTTTACCTGTTGCGAAAGTTAAGCCATCCTGTGCGGCGTTCCGGTGTCGCTGATGTTCCTCCTTATCAGGGCGTATCACAAATCCAAGGCCGTATTGTACTATGTCAATAGTGGGGATTTTTGCAAGTGATACAAGCTCCCCAATATCGGCATTCCCCTTGATAAATTGAATGATTGACACGTTCATCCCATGACCGGCCGCGCGAAGAGCTGTTCCAAATGCTGATGTCGACTTCCCTTTTCCATCACCGGTGATAACGATAATTCGTTTCATGATATAACCTTTACAATGACAAGGTGTAGAATGATACCGGATAGTGTGAATAATAGTGTTGTTGATAACATGAGCGCATTTGCCTTCGGGATATCTGATGGTTCAAGTTCCCGGACCGGATCGCCAATAAACGGTTTCTGATCCGCGATGCCATCATAGTAATTAAGCCCGCCAAGACGTACATCAAGAGCCCCGGCAAATGCTGCCTCACTGAGACCACTGTTAGGACTGTGATGATTGCGTTTATCACGAAAGAAAATGCGGATACTGTTTTTAACATTGTACCTAAGTATACATGATGCAAACCAGATGAATGGTGCTGTTATCCGTGATGGCAGATAGTTTGCAAGGTCGTCAATACGTGCCGATGCCCATCCGAAATAACGATAGCGTTCATTTTTATGCCCGAACATTGAATCAAGGGTGTTGATCACTCTGTAGGTTAATGCTCCTGCAGGTCCGAATAATAACGCATAAAAAAGCGGAGCAGTAACGCCATCAACCAGGCTCTCTGCAACCGTTTCAACAGTTGCACGGGTGATCTCCTTAACGTCAAGATTTGCTGTATCCCGTCCAACGATCATTGCTACTTTAGAACGGGCATTATCAATCGATTCCTGTATCAGTGCCTTGTAAACTGCGTGTGCATGATTAATGAGATCACGCGGTGCGATTGACACATATACAATAAAAATTCCGGCTGCTGCTGCGGCAGTCCAGTGAATCTCTGATGCTGCTTTGAGCAGCAGCAATGATGTACCACTACATATTCCGATTATGGTAAGTGCTGCCAGTATTCCCGCTATGCGCAGGGAGAATGAAAATGTCGCTCTGAAAAAACGTTCACACATTGTTGCAATAGCTGCAATACCACGAACGGGATGTGGCAGCCATCGGGGATCACCAAGCATAAAGTCAAGTATAAGTGCTGCCGTAATAATGAATTCCAGTCTCATGTCCGTTATTCCCTGAGAATATTGTCAAGTGCAGTAATAAATAGATCGTTCTCGGGCCCGGTCCGTATCGCGATCCGTATATAAGAGGAATCAAGACCAATGAAATTTGTACATTGACGAATTGCGATACTATTCCGGATCAGGTGGCGATGAAGAATATCACCGTTTAATGGTGGCTGAAGTTTAACAAGAAAGAAATTGCAGTTTGTCGGATATACGTGTATTCCCGGAAGTCCGGTTAGTTTTGTAAAAAAAGTAAAAAGCAGGCGTTGCATAGTTTCCCGGGAATGAGACTGATAGACAGTGTTTTCAAGTGATGCAATGCCGGCTTTTGCTGCAATACAATTGATACCCCATGGAATACAGTGTTTTTTTAACTCACTAATATGGTGCGGTGCTCCGACTGCATAGCCGAGTCGTAAACCGGGGATCGCATAAAACTTTGTCATCGAACGGATCATCAAAACATTATCAGGTAGTTTACCGGCTACTGATTCGTGTGATGTAAACTCAAGAAATGATTCATCAATGACAAAAAAAGAATCCGTGTGTGCCCTGCATAAACTACCGATCTCTCCGGTTGTGAGTACGGTGCAGGTAGGGTTATTCGGTCTGCCGATATAAATGATATCATATGGACGGATAGCAGATGATAATGTTTTTATGTTAATTTGGAAATTGTTGGGTTCATCACAGTAGAAATATTCAACAGGGATACCGGCTCGTTTTACCGCTTCGGTATAATCATTGTATGATGGCACCGGGATTACTGCACGTTTAAACTGATGTATATAAGGTGACGCATAAATCAATTCACTCGCACCGTTACCGGGCGTAATCATTGATGGATCCCAACCGCCAAATCGACTGATTGCAGAGGTAAGTTCCTTGTACCCGTAATCAGGGTAGTGTAGTATTTCGGGGATACTCTTGTTTAAGATATCGCTTAGTTCAGGGATCGGACCAAGCGGATTAATGCTTGCACTGAAGTCAATAATTGATTGACTACTAATATTATTGTTTTCAGCCAATTCCCTGAGATTCCCGCCATGACTATAATCGTTATCTGAAAAATTAGGCATAGATTATAATCCAAGCATCATTCTGATTGCGTTCATATCAACTGCTTTTTCGACACTATCTGCAATGGAGTCAATAGCCTTGTCAATCTGATATGAGACGTGAAACTCACTGCCCCCCAGATTTTTATTTTTTCGCAACAAGTCAATAAAACGTTTACGGAATGAATCATTTTCAAAAATGCCGTGAAGATAGGTGCCCCAGACACGGCTGTCGTGACTTTTGGCGCCTATCGGTTCATTAGCTGCGTTAAAATGTATAGGGATTGAATCCGATCCGATTTCTGTTTTTCCATGATGTATCTCGTAACCCTGATACGTAGTATTCAAATCTGAATCACGAACAGTTGTCTGTGTCAGCGTTTTATCTCGTTCAAGAACTGTTGTAATGTCAAGTAATCCCAGGCCGTGAGTACTGATAACGGAAGTACTCTCAATGCTATAAGGATCTGCAATAGTTTTTCCAAGTATCTGAAATCCACCACAAATACCAGCGATTATTACATTCGTTTCTTTGTATAACCTGTCAAGCTTTACGGAAAATCCACTTTTTATAAGATGATGCAGGTCATGGATAACATTTTTTGTTCCCGGAATGATAATTGCATCATAGCGCTCGTCAAGATCTTTTGCGTTACGGATTACATCAATCTGCACATCCCGCTGGTACCGGAATGGATCGATGTCGTTAGCATTTGAAATATAGGGTAAATCGATATATGCTATCTTTACAGAAGAATGATCGCTGGCACCGGTATGCTGTTGTAAGGGCGGTATTTCCTTAAAACTCACACTGTCTTCATCGGGTATTAATAACTTGTCAACATAAGGAATGACACCAAGTACCGGTTTGCCTGTTTTGTCCATAATAAACTCGTGTGCATTTCCCAGTAGATGCTGATCACCCCTGAATTTATTAACCAGAAATCCTTTAACAAGCTGCTGTTCCTCACTGTCAAGACACATATACGTACCAAGAAAATGTGCATAGACGCCGCCCCTGTCGATATCCCCGCAGATAAGAACGTTTGCACCTGCGTATTTTGCCATTGCCATATTGACAATATCATTTTTTTTAAGATTTACTTCAGCAGGACTTCCAGCACCTTCAAGAATCATAAGATCCGATTCCGTTGCGAGCTCATCATAGGCTTTATGGACAATCTGTTCAAGTTCGGTACGTTTACGGGAATAATCCCGAAACTGCATAGTACTGACTGGTTTTCCCATGACAACGATCTGACTGCTGTTTTGCGAACTGGGTTTTAACAGAATCGGATTCATCCGGACATCACATTCTTTTCTACACGCATCAGCCTGAATTGCCTGCGCCCGCCCTATTTCGCAATTGTCCCGGGTTACAAAGGAATTAAGCGACATATTTTGTGCTTTAAAAGGGGAGACTCTGAGGCCAAATCGGGTAAAAATTCTGCAGAATGCAGTTACAAGAATACTTTTACCGGCATTTGATGTCGTACCCTGAATCATTAGAGCGGGCTTACTAATTGATGATTTCATTGTTTTCCAGTATCGAGTTATTACTGATCGTTGTGTAGAAATTACATAGAGGTGATAGGGAATACAAGGCGAAAATAACGCTGCTATTGTGTAAATCGACGGAGTGTTCTGCCGTTGTATTCGTATTAAAACTGGCAAAATAGGTTGAAATTATTGAACAAACTGCCATAGGCTGCGGCATACTGCATTGTTCTCATGCAGTTATAATTAAAAATAGTACGAGAGGCTGGCGAATACTCATACCGAAGCGATTTAGAGTATGTAACGTGTTGATTGTTTGATAATTTGTCTAAATTGTCATGGAGAGTCTGGTATATGAATGATTTTATGGATACATTGTCGGATGATTGTCGGAATTTTTTTTTAATTGCTGAAAGCGGCCTATCTTAAAAATCAAAGATCAGTAAAATAAAAGTGTATATATATTGTACAGATAACATTTGTAATTAATTGAAAATAAAGTATATGTATATTTTATTAATATATTATGCTAAGAATCATTGTACAAAATTTAATACATCACCAGAAAATTGCTGTATATTATAGTAGAACAGTTTTTAACTGTTAACTGCAAACGTAAGGGTTGATCCGGTCAGGGGTGGGGAGTGTTGTTTGTCAGGAGAAACAAACAGAATTCTGACTGGTGAGACGGAACATTTCTATAACTATATAATAAGGAGAAATGCGCTGGTGAAGAAGGAATTGCTAAAACACACAGGCTGGATGCAAAAGGTAGTTTTACGATTGACAGTGGTCGCTATCATTTTTTTCTGTATCGGGCAGTCTCAGGCTGCTGAAGTTTGCGAGGCAATACTCGATTGTCCTACCAACTATGCGACATCTTCAATTGATACTCTGAAGCTTCCTCCGAAAATCGTCGCGTTGTCGAATGTTTTCAAACACTGCTCTCCGACCTACTTTGATGAATCGTATGTGCCGGGTAATATTGACACCATCTCACTTTTTTTTGTGATTGACCACTCCGGAAGTATGTCTGTTATGGACAGCACCTGTGTCCGGTATCAATTAACTGCAAATCTGATTGATTCCCTGAAAGCAAGTTCGCCGGTGTCTGAAGTTGGCATGGCAATTTTTTCAAATCAGTTGCTTCACAATGCGGAAAACGATCCATATGCGGTAAAGCTCGATCCGGCATCATCCTATACTGATGCCTATATTCCGCTTACGCAATTAAACGCAACCGTCGGCGCACAGAGTGCAAGCGATTATCTTAAAAGCGTGATTGCTTTGAGCTCCACCGAAAGAGACCCTGGAAATAACAGGAAACTGATTAATTGTTATTATGGTAATAACGGACGTCATAGTGGTCATTCCGGGTATGAAAACTCACTTACCGGGTATAATGGCACAACAGATGTAACGCTTGCGTTTGATGCCGCACGAAAAGCGTTTCAGACAGCGAAGAATCCGCGTGCAAAACAGTACATAATATTTCTCTCGGATGGTGAACCGCAGAATGTCGATCTTGAGAGAAGACCTTATATTAATGATTTCAAAGCTGGAACAAGTCTTCCTACAACATTTACTGCATACTGGGTAAATGAAAAACAGCCGATCCCGGAGCAGATTGTCGAGATGACAAAAAATATCCAGAATAACAATTACTCAGCAAGTAATAAAATGAGTGTTGTGTGGAAAACACAGGGTAATATTGAAGATCTGATCAGTAAGCTTCTTAATGTGTCAACAGGTCGCGGTTTTACAAAAATTCCAAGTACACCACAAAGCATGACAATTAATGGTATAAGTGCAACAAAGTTTGAAGGCGATTATGCTTATTTCCCGAACAGTTTTGCATTGAAAAATCCATTGACAAAATTTACCGTAAGTTTCACCTACCATTATGATCCACCAATGGATGCTGACTCAACCAGAACTTTTGATATCCTTGTAAAAACGGATCCAAATGCCAAAGTACCTGCAGATATCGAAACAAACTGCTGGATGCAGGGGACAATTAGATTTTTTGTTAATAATACAGAAATACCGTCAATGCTCACTGATGATCAGAAAAATATCGAGATCAGGTACTTTCCAATGGAGCCGATGACTCAAAATACTGTTCAACTAAAAATAACCAATACTGCAGCCGGATATAAAGACAGTTTAACAGTAACTGCAAATAAACAGTCAGACTACTATTCCGGGTTCGTAACACGCGAGACGGCAATTCAGGCCAAGGTAGATAATACGCTGCAGACTACTGCGAATGACAGTATTGCAGCCCGGTATGAAAATCCTGATTTTCCCCTTGATGTCGTAAGGGCGACACGAGGTATTGGTGCAGCACGAAACCTTGGAATTGTTTCAGCCAGCATGTTTGATCAGGATGCCGATGGTTTTGCAGACCTGATTAAAGTTACTGAAGCTGCAAATACCATTACCAGTGAGGAACTTAACCAGATTACCTCGAAATTGTACTTTTCGGGTGCCCGTTCGATGAGAATCGTATCGGCATCAAAAACCGGTACAGGCTTTGATCTCGTTGTCAAGGTTTCCGAAAAAGAACCAAACACTGCAACAGCATCAGAAGAA
Organism: Fibrobacterota bacterium; assembly: GCA_023459055.1. GTDB lineage: Bacteria > Fibrobacterota > Chitinivibrionia > Chitinivibrionales > Chitinispirillaceae > JAAZBG01. Next base: position 36,885 of record JAEWVR010000018.1, on the reverse strand, counting down.
CGCCTTGCAATACAGAATGTACCGAATCTCGCCGCTGGCGGTACGTTTCCTGCTGGGTCAGTCGTTATTGCTGACAGTATGGCTCCGGTTATCGCAAGTGCAAACTATCTCAACGGGAAGACCTCCGGGAGTCTGAAGGATGATGATACTCTTGTTGTTAAATTTTCCGAAAAAGCAGATAGCGTTGATGTACCAGTACCATTCTGGCTATTTGATCCGGTGAAGCAGCTTAGGTATTCGCTCAATCTGAGCACTATTGCAAGTGGCGATGGGATCACACAGCGGTTTATTGTTACTGCAGTGAATGTAAAAACCAGCGTGTCAAGAAACGATTCGATCTGGATTAACGAAGCTGCATCAGTTAATGATAAGCTTAATAATGTGCAGGATAACAAGGATAACCGCCGGGTTACATTGCAGTCGCAAAAAATTGATTACTCATTCACTGCTATCGCAGGACCGACCCCTGTCAATCCCAAAACGTATACGATTCCAAATGTTATTGCAAGTCAGTTTAATAATGGGGCTGTTACAAATGGTGTAGTTGTGCAGATAAAATCCGGTGAAGTAGCGTTACCACAGGATTCAATGAGCGCATCGATTACTATTTATGATCAGGTTGGCAATGCTGTTATAAAGGATGACAAGTGCGCGGTGGTTACAAAAGAAAACGGCAAACTCCTGTACATATGGAACGGAGTAAATCGCAATGGCCGTTATGTCGGTGATGGTACCTATGTGGCAGTTATCGTTGTCAAGGTATCAAATGGCGTTTCCCGTACAATTAAGACCAAAATCGGTATCCTGTATCAATAATCATCCTTAACAATATAAGAGAATAACTATGATAAATAATAAAGTAACAGTGCGTAAATGGTTGATCAGTCTCGGTATTGCGGCAGGATGCGTATCGTCCTTTGCAGCCGGACTTCCCGGAGAATATCTTCTTTCACAACAATGGCGTGATGCACTTGCGCGATATTCTCCACTTACTAATGCGGCGTATCTGTCAAACGCAGAATATATCGGTGTGCAGCTTTCACAGGCGTTTACTGTTGATAATACTTATAAACTCACCGAGGGCCTTTTTGTATTTCCTTATCACAGGCATACCTTCGCATTAACTTATGAAGGTGTCGGGGCCGGGGAACTCAATAAAACTTCAGTGGTGGAAGGAACTGGTACCTTTGATATCGCATCAAATGGAACTGTTACGGATCGCAGTAATTCATTTCTGCTATCGTACGCGTACAACGTCTGGAGAGGTTTGAGTGTTGGTTGTAACGTTCATGTTGCATATAATAATATCTTCGACAGCACAATGATAGGTTATGGCGGAGATATCGGTGTGTCGTACGCAATTGTCAATGATAGCCTGATAGGATCACATATCGTTGGCTTGTCAACACAGAATCTTGTTGTTGCAGGTGATGTGGAGTATGCCAGTGCTGCGACAGTATCGTATTTAGGGAGAATGTTTGAGAATAAGCTCGATCTCGAACTGTATCTTTCCGTAAAGGATTTTCTTGCGCAGACAGAAAGTTATGCTTCCGGTAGTGATAAAAGTATCGAGTTTGATGTTGCGTTTAAAGCCGGGACCTGGCTTTTTAATTTCCTTAAAGTATATGGTCAGGTTGGTAATGAGTACTGGGGTGCAACTGCCGGTGTACACGCTCCATCATTGAATAAAGGGCGTGATCTTACCGTGCTGTACCAGTTCATGATGCCCTTTGATGCCGAGTATCCATCACACTCGATCTTTGCACGGTCGGAGTTCGGTGATCCACGTAAAGCAAAAGTTGCAAAGGCGGTTAAAGAGAAGATCAGCGGTATCCCCTACGATCTTTACAATAAGGCTATGAAGCTGTACTCTGATGGAATGTACTGGGATGCATATTTTGTATTTGCAAAGATTCTTGTCGAGTATCCGAAATTCATCAAGAACGATTTTATTAGTCTTTACAGTGGAGAATGTCTTGAGAAGCTTGATATCAGAGACGCCGCAGCCGGACAATATCAGCGTGCAATGATTAAGTATCCAAGAAGTAAAATTCATCCTTTTGCTAATATGGGAATAATGAATATCTACTATCGCCAGGATAATACAAGCGGTGTTAATGATATGTTTAAACTGCTCAGTGGACCTCATACAATCGATTCGTTGCGGTATCACGCGCATTATTTGCAGGGTGAAACCTTTATTAAAGAAAAGAAGTATAGCGAAGCGGTTGCTGTTTTAAGTAAAATACCGGTTACACACATGGATTACATCTATGCGCGTCATTCCATGGCAGTGTGTGCTGCTATACAGGATAATTATCAGGCTGCACTTGGTTACATGAAAGATTGTCTCAGTGCTCAAACAAATACAGCCGCTGATGAAGAGTTGATAAACAGAACATACCTGTTTACCGGGTATCTGTTTCACGAAGAGAAAGAATTTCCCAATGCGCTGGCATCACTGCAGATGGTTCCAAAGACCAGCATCTATTATGAAGATGCACTGCTCGGTATCGGATGGATTGCATTGCGTGCGAAAAAATGGGATGATTGTACCGCTGCCGGGCAGAGCCTTGTCAGTGTTGCAACATCGGACGTTAACAAAGCGGAAGGTGAGCTGCTTCAGGCGTATGTTAACATGATGAAAAAAGATTATAACAGCGCCGCTGGATCGTTACAGAGCGCATCTTCACGCTTAAGTACACTTGCAGCACCATCACAGGCTGATCTTGACAGCGAAACTGATTCGTACAGAACTATACGTGATAACTACGAGAAGTTTGGAAAAGATGTTGAGGAGATTGCATCACACAAACAGGAATCTGATACTGTTGAGGCTATTGACAGTATGCATATTGATCAGAAAGAGTTTATACGTGAGATCAGTGAAAAAGTAACCTATTTTGATACCTGGCACCGTCAGAACTTCTTTGCGCGAAATATTGGCGTTGTTCAGGAAGATGTCGAATACGCACTTGCACGGGTACTCAAAATGATCAATCAGAAAGAGCTCCGGAAGGAAGTTGAAAAGAGTGAGAAGAAAGAGGATAAACTCGACAAGGAGATTGAACTGCTCAAGAAACAGATTGAAAAAGGCAAGTAAACGACAAATTACCGATCCGGTTTGATACAGGGGGGGGCAGTTGTGCCTCCCCTCGCTATTTTTAGGCTACACTTCGAACTCTACAAAGCAAATCAAGTCGATACATTAGACATATTTGCCCACTTACTACCAGCATAGTACTTCTTGCTACCTTCATCTAAAACCACGGTAAACCAAAAAGCGAGCAATGCTATATAACATTTTTTAAAGTACTTGAATGATCCACTTAAAAAGCTGATATTTCTGACGTAAGAAAAAGGTATTTATAAATATTTTTTTCCATATCACTTCAAGTATGGAAAAAAATTGTATACTATAAATATGTGATTATCTTTAGCAATTCAATGATTAATTGGTATACCCTGTTGACTGTGTACATTTCTGTGGATATATTACAGGTACTGGGTTGAGGGGATATCGTTGCTCACAAAGGAACTATTTATGCTATACCAAATTTCGGGTAAATTGGTTTTTACGGTTGGATTTCTATTTTTTTTGAATACAAGTGTGTTTTCCGCAGATGAATCATGTACATTCAGGCTTACGTCCTGTCCCGAAAGTTTTAATGGTACTAACATTATCGTGCCTAAAAAAGTTAATGCATTCGCTCCGGGATTTTTTGTTTGTTCACCCGAGAAGGTATATGAGGGCGTTAATCCGAATGCTACCCCGCCAACGATCATGTTTGTCATTGATAATTCTCACAGTATGAATGGCCTGAATAATGCAGATAATCCACGTGACATTGGAGGTGCACGTTTTGAGGTTACATCAGCACTTCTCGACACAATCTATAAAATGTATCCAAAAGCAGAGATCGGATTATCTGTTTTTGTAGATTATCTGTTTTTTGATACAAAAGATCAGCATGTCATACCCCTTCCGTATGCATCATTTCCATCAGGTATACCAAAGGCTCAGGGGTATCTGCCAATTCATAAGCTTGATTCAGTTGTATCTGGTGGAAAACGCTGGGTTGATATCATTAAAGATTTTCTTACCACAAAAGATACAATAATCAAAAATAATGATATTCCCGGTCCATGTACCACTGCAGTTCTAACGCATAATCCGTCATTTAAATATGGTGGTTATACCAATATTAATGTGGCATTTGAAGCTGCTAAGCTTGAGATGGCAAAGACTTCTAACGCAAAAGAAAATCAGTTTGTCATTTTTTTGTCTGATGGAGAACCGAATAGAGAATGGCCACTGACTTTAAATAATGAATTTGTTCAGGGGACCGGGATGCCAACAACATTCACAATCTATTTTGTGCCACAGGGTGGTTCCGTACCAAGAAGCATTTCTGAAATGACCAAAAACATACGTAACAATGGATACTCATCAAGTAATACTATCAGTGCATATTATGGTATGCAGGCATCACATCAGGCGCTCCTGACAATGCTGATCAATAATGCACTTAACCCGATTATTAACACTCTTAAGCAGGAACCGACGACACTCACGATCAATAATAAAGTTTATAGTGACTATAGAAAAGCTGACAGTGTATTCCTGATTCCGGGTGGACTGCCGTTAAATGATGTTACCACGCATTTTTCAATGGAGATTAAGTACAGGATCAGGAAGGATAATGTAACCTACGATACCTTGACACGTTTTAATTTTGATGTTACCAGGGATGATGCAACGCGGATGTCTGATGGTATACAGTTGGATTGCTCAGATACGACATACTTCAGGGTTTCCGTTAAAGCTACGAAACCGCTTGCCAGAGAAACAAACCTGGAACAGGGCGTGTTTGAGATTTCCCGTACGATACCCACTCCGCCCAAAGGTGATCTGACCGTCTACTACTCACTTGTAAATACGGGACTCAAACCTGCGACAAAGGGTGTCGACTATGATGCTTTTCCATTCATTGATTCATTGGTGTTCAAGGGTGAATTTACAAAAAGGGAGACATTGCCGGTTGTACCAATGGCGGACGACCTTGACGATGAGGGTGACGAGACTGTTGTTCTTAAGATTCTTTCTTTAAAGAATGGGAGAAACATACGGTATTCGATCTCTGGTCCGGACTCGGCAGTGGTCGTAATCAGGGATTTTGAGAAACCTGATAATGTTGATATCAGTGTCATTTTCAATCCGATGACGTCTGATCGTACAGCGATTCAAAAAATTGATTCGCTATTGAATAATCCCAATCTGCCAGATTCGATGAATGCCATTTTAATCGGGACAAAGAATCTTATCAGCAATAGCAATGCAAACGGATCTGTTATTGTTATTAATTCAACACGTCCATTAGAATCGAATGTGATAAATAGTGTTTGCGGATTTGCGACAATCTATGATGCCGTAGGGAATGTTGTTAATAAGGTTGATATTGTACTGGTTCAAAAAAATAAAGACTCAAATGACTATACCGGTTTTTGGGATGGAACCAACATGCAAAAACGAAAAGTGGGTTCAGGCATGTATCTTATGATCACAACGCTACTTGACGATAAGGGAAATAAAAAGAAACTGAAACCGGTAAAGATTGGCGTTAAATAAAAGTTGTAATAAATCAAAACTGAAAGACGCGGGTGAAATTGATTTGTTTACAATTCAACTGCGACAATCTGGGTGTACCGGATCTTACATGTTTACTTACTGTCTGCAGCATTCTTTTTCTTGCACTGGCCGCACATGTCGATTCTGACACCCTCAACATCCCAGCGTGCACGGGCTTCAATTGTATCTGCTGCACTAAAATGAGCCTCTGATGGATACCAGGGCACAAGGCGGCCGACATCAGGCTTTGCATTCTCGTTTAAGTCATCGAAGTAGGACAGCGTTCCTTTGCCTGCCTGAAGCGAATCAAACCTGAAACTTCCTGCACTATCTTTGGTAATGTACGAAGCCATAGTGTTGAATTGTTTGAAAATCCATTTCCGGTGAACATTTTTCTCAAGACACGATGCTGCTCCCTGAAGGCTGATCGCGATACTGTCCGCATGAAGTGTCCTGAACATGATAATTGCAGCAGTGTCGGTTGAGTCTTTTGCTTTAAACTGGTTTCCGGCAATGTCAGTACCGGCGTTTCGCATTATGACAAGTTGATATCTCCGGTCAGGTTGCAATCTGCGTTTTAGAGAAAAGAATGTTGTGTCGCTATAACCCGGTGATGGCTTCATGAAAAGAGTATCGTATCCTGTTGAATCAATCAATGCAACAGGAGAATTTATAATAACCGGTTTACTCCAGATAATGTGCAATTTCGGTTCAAGATCTGAAACTGATCCTGTTGCCGGAAACATTGCACGGGCAAACGGTTTTGTTGTGTCATCTGCAGAAATTCCGTTGAATTTCAGAGTGTCATCAAGTGTTTTCCCATTGGGTGCAATAACCTTACAGACAAGATTGTAAGGTGAAAATGACATCGGTGTGCGAAGTCTGAGGGTAAACATTTTACCATTTGGCAGTGGAATATATGTTCCGGTTGTCATTACAGACGGCGTATCTATTTTGTAAATATGGCATTGTGGATTGCTATAGCCGCTGCGGGGATCAAGCGGGATGTTCCAGTCGCCGGTGAGTATTGTTGAACTTTGCGCTTTTACATTCGATAATCTGAGTGTTGTCGTGTCATATGATGATGGAAACAGGAATACCGATTGCTCTTTTGTCGATATCATCAGCAGAGAATCAGACGTGCTGTAGACGGGCTCCTTTGATGGCTGGATGCGATTGTCGCTGTTTTGATCCAGAAATGCAATTGTGTAATACAACCCTTTTTTGATACTTTTAAACTCAAAAAGCCCGGAACTGTCTGTCTGTGTCAGATAGTCAGGAGCTCCGGTAAACATACTGTCAGGATGCAGATGTTCTTTATTGAAAAGCACTACTTTAGGCTGAAGATATTTCTTTGATGGATCGATGATACATCCGGCGAGTGTTCCACTGTCAAGTACCGGACCGGTTGAAAACGTGATACTCAACGGTGAGAGTATCGGATTATTATGTAAATCTAGAAGTTGTGTGGTAATTGAGATATGGTAGGTTGTGGAACCACTAAACCCTTTAAGTGGAATTATGTCAAGTTTGTTACGGCTGACAACCGTTTTAATGTTTACAGGAGGATAGATAGAGATGCCTTTGTCTGATTTACTGGAAATCCATTCCGAAAAAACGATGGTGATCCGTCCTTTAGGATTGACATTTACAGATCCATCCGCTGGAGAAATTGTCACAATTGACGGGCTGGTTTTATCGTCAGGTCCGCCACCCGGTGCACTTTGATGAGCACAGGATGCGAAAAGGATACATACGGCGATTGCAAGCTGTTTAATAGGTTGTTTTTTCATGATCCAAAAATAGTTCCTTCGTAGGTTAACTATCAAGAATAACGTTAACCTGATAGAATGAATGCGTTAATTTGACGAAAAACAGCATAATGTAGTGATTTTTATCCGGCACCGAACTATTTTTAACCATGTAAATATACTATGAATCGTTTTCAATTGGTAATTTCTCAATGCCTGTCACCCCTGTTGCCACTTTCATGGTTACACAGGAATCGTAGTTAAACCTTTCGTTGGAAAAAGGATTATATATGGATACTGTTGATTTTACTATTCAGAATCTTGGGGTTGCATCAATCAGAACACCGGTTATTCTATCGAATAAAGTAAATGATTATGTTGCCGGATATGTAAGTGATAATGACATGATTATCAATGATGTAACCATGGTTCCGGGAACAAATCAGGTCTATGCAAAGAAGAATCTTGTAGAAAAAGCCGGCCCCCGGGAAATGATCTACTTTGATCCAGTCAAGATTCATGCGGCAATCGTTACCTGCGGCGGGTTGTGTCCGGGTCTAAACAATGTTATCAGGGCTGTAGTCATGTCTCTTTGGCATGTTTACGGTGTGAGAATAATCTCCGGTATACGAAATGGATACCGGGGTTTTCTGCCTGAATCGAATTTGCCGGTTATTGATCTTAATCCGGATGTTGTCGGTGATATCCATAAGGATGGCGGATCAATACTTGGTTCATCACGCGGCATGGGAGAGCGGGTTACCGAAATCGTAGATAGCCTTGAGCGTATGAATGTTTCGATACTTTTCTCTATTGGCGGTGATGGTACGCAGAAGGGATCACTTAGCATTAGTGAAGAAATCGCGAAACGTGGTCTGAAAATCAGCGTGATTGGAATTCCAAAGACAATTGATAATGATCTCTGTTTCATTCAGAGGTCATTTGGATTTGAGACTGCTGTTTCAAAAGCTGTTGAAGCGGTAAGTTGTGCGCACACTGAAGCCCGGTGTGCAATTAATGGTATAAGTATAGTAAAACTGATGGGAAGAGAAAGTGGATTTATTGCCGCACATACGTCAATTGCTTCCAATGATGTAAATTTCACACTGATTCCTGAAGTGCCATTTGATCTTGATGGTCCAAATGGGCTGCTTGTCCATCTTAAGAACCGGGTGCTAAAAAGAAACCACGCTGTAATCGTTGTTGCCGAAGGAGCAGGGCAGGAGTATTTGTCGAAGGACGCCGCCGGTAAGGATGCATCAGGAAACGCGCTGCTTGGTGACATTGGATTGTATATCAAGGATAGGGTAACAAAATACTTCAAAAGTGAAAAAATCGATGCAAACATACGATATATTGATCCAAGCTATATTATTCGAAGCACTGCAGCAGATCCGGGTGATTCAATTTACTGCACCCGGCTTGGGACCAATGCAGTGCATGCTGCGATGGCAGGTAAAACCAACATGCTTGTGAGCCTGATTAATAACACCTTTGTTCACGTACCAATCCCGCTTGCTGTGGAAAAACGAAACACGATAGATCCGGAAGGTGAATTGTGGCGTGATGTCATTCAGGCAACCGGTCAGCCGCCGCTTATGAAAAACATATAATAATCAGCACAAATAAAAAAGGCTCACATAAGTGAGCCTTTTTTATTTACACGAGACATATCCCATACGTCTCTGTATTTGGATCGGTTACTTGCTACTTCAATTACCACTTCACTCCGGGAACCGGATTTACACCATCCCATGAACGGATAAGCTTTCCGATACGTTCCCAACGGATTTTCATCGGGAGCAGGTAATATGGTGTTGTTTCGTTAAGCGAAAAATACAGTATGAATGCTTTTGCCTTGACATAGTTGTAGTTGAGGTATCCCCAGTAGCGCGAGTCAAGTGAGTTGTCCCGATTGTCACCCATCATGAAATAGTTGTCATACCTGACAGTATAGCTGTCAAGTGGTTTTCCATCAAGAAAGAGGGCATATTTAAAGGTTGGGTTTGAATCCGGGAACTGAATAGCAATCTGATATTTTAAGACTTTGTCAAGTTCTGTCCAGTTGTCAATGTTGTTTAGGTTGAAAAAGACTTTTTTGCCTTTGGTTTGCCCGATAACGATATTGTTTTCATGGAGAATGTTCATTGTTATAGGAATACCGGCGTTTGAGTTGGGGAATGGGACGCTATTGGAAAATTTACCGTTGAGGAAAAGCTGGTATTGAACCGTGACTTTTTTTGTCGGGTTTTCCTGATGTACCAGGTGCTTGAGGAACAGAAACTCTCGCAGTTCAAGTTCTGAAGGTTTGAACGTATCACCTTTTTTAGGAATATAGAGGGGTTTGTAAAATTTGGTGTCGGGATTTCGAAGTGTTGGAAGAAATTTGCCTTTTGGTGGAAGTTGTAACACTTTTCCATCGACGATAAGTTCTGTGTCCCTCAGTTCAACTGTAGATCCTGGTCCGGCAACGCAGCGTTTAATATAATCCTTGTTATCATTCCCGGGATATTTGAATATTACAACATCACCTGGTTTTGGATTCTGAATTGCAGGGAGGCGCTGATTAATACCAAGTTCTCTTGAGTAGGGAATAAACGGTGCACCATAAATAAATTTCAGACCCAGAAGGAAATCACCGACAAGGAGGCTGTTTTCCATAGATCCGGTAGGGATCTTGAATGCCTGAATGACATACACAATTGCAATGAGCGCCATAACAAGTGCGCTTCCCATTTCCTTCATAAAGTGGAACATGCCCGCCTGCTCAGAGCGTCGTCCTGACTGCTGTTCTTTAGACAATGAATCCTCCGGTTCCGGTGTAAATAACCATATATTCGAGATGGTTATCAGAATATTTTTAAAGATTAAGTAAAATAAGTTATGCTTCATCAGGAAGGAAGACTGAAAATTATCAGCAACGGTGTTATTACCCGAAGAATTATGATTTTACCGTAGTGGAAAAGATCGCGTTTTTAGTGTGTGTTGATACTTGGTAAGACTGTTTATTTCACTACGGATAATCAGCATCGTTGAAGGTGATGCATTCCTGCATACAGGTGCAGGTGTATTTAAATTGAATTAATGACGATTTACAAAATAAGATAATACAGAGTGTTGAATAAGATCCAATTCAATAACTTAGTAGAATTGACCAATGAGGTACCATAAAAGTGCCACTTGTCGATGAACTGGAAAATAGAATTAATCTACTAAACAGATAAGAACATCGTTTTCATATATTAGAAATGATGAATTATTAAAAGATAAGTATTACTGTACAAGTTGTAATAGGATTACAGGGTTATGAGGAAATTGCTTTCTGCACTTTTATTCGGATTTTCTGCGGCATCGTGCGCATTTACAAGTGAACTTACTGAAAACGTTGATTCATCATGTATTGCATATCAGGCACCATATTCTCTTAAGGTAAACGGTTCTGTCATGGAGATTCGATTCGTTGAAAATAAGAATGTACTGTCGATGATACTTTCGGATCAGGCAGGTAACGTTATTTTCAGTAAAGACACGGTTTCGCTTGATCATATGAATTCAATATCAATTCCACTGGCTGATACAAGCAAACCCATGACACTTACTATCCGCTGTGCTGCCTTTACTGGTAAGTCGTTTATTCCTGGTAATAAAAAATAACACCACTCCTTACACGGCTTTGATGTGTGACAATCCGTCACGATCTTCCGGCAGCTTACAGGACTGCTTTTATTGATAGTATTTGGTATCGACATTCACGCGGGTAATCGGGTTGTGCTGTTTTCCCTGACAGATACTATCCTTTGAATGCATCAATGAAATTCCGAATCATTTTTACTGCAGCAAATAAGTCAATTGACGTTGTGTTAATTGCTATATCATAATTACCCGTATCCGACCAGTCTTTACCTGCGTACGTTTTATAGTAGTTTTTCCGATCTTTATCACTTTGTATTACCATTGCCTCGGCTTCCTCATAAGAAAGATTTCTCAGTTTTTGTATTCTGTCAATACGGAAATCCTTGTCCGCATAGAGAAATACCCTGGTATGGTGCGCATATTCTTTAAGCACATGAAATCCACACCGTCCGATAATGACGGCAGACCGGTTTTCAGCAATTTTTCTTATTATCTGAGACTCGATTTCAAATAGTTCCCAATCAGTGGGACCAACTATTTGAGGCGGAACATAAATATCCTGGTATCCGTTTATGTTGACATAGAAAGAGTCCCAGAAGGACCGGAGTTTCTCATTGAGCGAGTCGATTTTGTTTTCCGGCAATTTGAAATAATTTGCCGCTTCACGGACGATCTCTCTGTCAACGTACGAAATTCCAAGATCTCTGGCAAGTACGCGACCGATAAAAGAGCCACCACTACCCAGCTCACGACTTATGGTGATAAGTATTTTTTTATCTGCGTCCATAAGGTACTCCTCCTGAAAATGTGCAAATCCGGAAAGCCCTCACTGAGAGCATGTTTTTTCCGGTTTATTACTGCCAATTTTATTGTACCATAGTATATCGCAGCTGAGAAACATTCTCTATATAAATTATATCAGGTTTTCCCTGATGAATCAAAACAGTAATGATATTTTTAACATCCATTTAGTCAAATCAACCTGATCGCGGATTCATTATACAAACGGATTTCAGGAAGCTGTCGCAGCGACTTTACCTAACATATTGATTTCTAATAAAACAGGCAAAAAAAACATCTTTTATACAGGGATAATGCTGTCCGGATATGGTTAATTCAGGAAATAATTTGTAGTGCAGATGTATTGTTGTCACTTATCAATACATTAAGAATATGCTGTGTTTTCAATGGTAAATCAGCACGATTTTGTGGAGTTTTCTGGTTGTTTTTGTGTTATTCAGAATTGTAATATTATGTCGGGGTGGGATGTAGGATATTTACAAATCGGAGACCGCAAATGAGGATTATTAACATTATAGGTACATTAGTATGTACCATGGTAGTTATGCATTCCTGCACAAATGTTTCACCAACAGATTCATTAACCTGGGATGTAAACTATACGGTACCTTTACTAAAAGAGAAGTTTGCCGTTTCAACGCTCGGACTCAGGGCAAAGAATATTATTGATGACTCTGCACGTTCAGGAGATACAATGTTTGTGTCGCAGGACAAACAATTTTATCAGCAATGCAGATCGGACATATTTACAATTCCACAAACAGATAAAGATTGGATCAGAGGTGATCTTGTAATCCGCAAGCTTAAACTGGAATCACTTATTTCAGGAATTAACATTCCTAACTTATCACCGTTAATGAAGCGTTCATTTGATGTAACGACTCAAAAAATGTTCTGGAGAGATACCGTCGTCCTAAACCTGATCAAGAATATCGATTTTGGACACACCTCAGAAGTTTTTAATGCTTTGGTAAAAAATCATTCTTTAACGACTGCTATAAAGAATATTTCTTATTCTGTAATTAGCAAAACTGATACACTTGCATTCGAATCCATTGCATTACTCGAGCCTCAAAACAGCATTGTAATCAAGGCCGCGCTGGATGGATTCTCGGCTGATGACACGTTTTTTATAGAATGCAGCTATGTTCCGGAATCTGGTAATCAAAAACCTGATTTACAGCTTTCGTTTACGGGGAATCTTGATGGAATTCACTTTAAAAAGGCAATTATCAATGATTCACTGCTTGGTTTTAATTTTGTTTATGAGAAAGATGTTCCATTTGGGCAGGCTGGATTCAATGCATCATTTATTGATATCAGTTCATTTACGCTTCCGTTTACAATAAATAATACACTACCTGTCGGATTAAAGGTTAATGGCAGAATTAATTCGATTTGGGATGCAGAGTATTGCAAACAGAATTCAATTGAAAGTACTAATGATTTGATTGTAAATCCAATGGATTCCTCATTTTTTAAGGGTGATAAGATTGTAAATGTTGTGATCCCGCGAAACGGTACAGATGGTCAGGATGACATAAGTCATCATGAGATTAAATTAAGTAATGCCCGCATAATGCCATCATGGGATAACAAGGATACAATAAATACCCTGCATTTCCTGTTTAATGCAGAAATTGTTGTTGAGGGGAAAATAGTAACCGTTGAAAATATCGAGCGTGCAGGTATCAAAATAGGTACCCCGTTGTTAAATCTAAAAGCACTCAACGGTTATTATACATACGAAAGAAGAATCAACAATCCAACAGGGGTTATTCCTGTTTTGTCACAGTCGCCAACATCCGATATAGTAAAAAGTTTTAGAAACAGACTTATCCCGGACCGGACAAATCTTAATCTTAATATCAAATTTTTGTTTCCGGATGATACCCGTTTTGAAAATATAGATCTTCTCTGCCGGCAGTTTGATCGCGACAGTAATGATGTACTTGACAGCATGATGTTTTCCATGGAAAATGTTGCCGCCGGAAAAGAGTATTCGCATCAGGCAAGTTTTAACCGGGTTATAGAACGGTTACCCGATTCATTACGGTATTCACTTACGTATATTATCAAGCCCTATAAGAAAATATTCCTGGATAAGGATGTTATTAACAGGAACGATAACATGTTTTATGCTGCTTTTGATGCCAAAGCGGAAATCGCAATGGCCATGTACCTGGTTTGGGGAATACGTGACACGATAAGTTTTGAGTTCAACCGTAATGCCGCGTCTTTTCCTTTGTCATCTCAAAATATTGAACTTATGAAAAGTAAAGATCTTGAGCTGTCAGTGTTGATACATAATAATTCAAATATTGTGGGACGCCTGCGTGCGGTACAGATTAAAGATCAAAATGTAAATAAAAATGATAGTGTGTATCTGCTGGGAAAAAGCGGGTTGATAATTCCGCAACGAGGTGGGGTAAAGGAAAATCTGATTTCATTCAATGAGACAGATATTCGTAGTCTCACCGGACCTGACAGTCTTTCAGTAAAATGGATAATTGATCTGTTTCCCTGTGACATTGATGCACTCAGAGATAACGATTACATTGATGTAAATGCTGAACTATCGCTAAAAGGACAGCACTCAACAAGCTCCATGTTTGGCAATGACCAATAGAGGGGCAGGTAAATGAATTTAGTAACAGAAATGACTTCTGTTAATTGCAATCATTCCGTAAAGAAATGGAATACTAAGATCTATTTTTATACTGCGATGTTACTACTATCAATTGTCACTGCAGTATTCAGTTATGAAAATAACCAGAGCATGTTCAGGTCATCACTCTCTGATGTCTCGTTATTGCATGGCGTTGAATCCAATCCGTCACTACTGGCTTCTGATGGTAATCCGATGTTTGGTTTGCAATTGCCACTGCCGTTCTCTCTTACACTGCAGATTAACAATTCGGCATTGACACTGCCGAATCCGCTTAAGTATCTGTTTGATAATACAACTATTGATGCCTGGATCGCAAGAATGCTTATTGAAAGTTTCGAACTTGAGGGTCTGTCCCCCTCAAGTGTTTCGTCAAAGCTCACATCCTTTTCAAATAAAGACATTAAACTCTGGATGACAGCACAGCTTCCATATTTGAAAATCGCAACGAAAAAGCATAAAGATTTTTTCTACGGATGGGGATTTAACATTGAATCCATTTTTGATGGATATGTAAATATTCCCGGACAGATACTTGCAGTTGTTTTCTCGACCGATAAGGGAATTCAGCCGGAAAATCAAATCTCGTTCAGCACACTAAAATCAGAGTGTGAATTTGTTACAGAGATACAGAGCGGGTGGGGACGGGCTTATGATGTCGCACTCAAATGGAAAGACAGAACTCTCTTTGACAGGTTACAATTTGGTTTTGGTGTTACCCAGAGGATTGGACATACCTACTATGAATTGACAGCTGACACACTGCTCCTTGACTATACAAAACGCGGTGTCATGAATGTTAAAGGCAATATACGCATTAAATCATCAGGAGTCAAGGATGACGGCTCTGCAGATATACTCAATGTTAACGGATTAGGACTAGGTTTGTCTGTCGGTGCCTCTTTACAGAACGATCGTTTTTCAATTGCTGGCGGTCTGACAAATCTGGGAGTGATGGGGTGGTATGATAAGATAAATTATACGAATGTTTCCGTTAAAAAAGACTCGGTATATCTTTATGACATTTTTAAGAATAAAACAGATTCAATGATTACTACCGTAAATAGTGATGGCAGTAATATCAACTATCTGCTCTCTCCTGCTCTTACCGGATTGTTAAGCGCACGGTTTCCTCTTAAAGAACAGTATCATGCACTACTCAGTTATCAGCTTATATCCTTTGGTTGTAAATTGTCAAGTGAACAAATTGGCAAATTCGGACGCGGCTATACTGTATCACTAGATCTCGAAAGCGGTATTGATTACGGTAAGATACCTCTACGACTTGGCTGGACATATTCGAAAAATAAAATGAAGTCATCAACAATATCGCTTGAACTGGTCAATAAGTTGTTGACGTATGATATGTGGTACAGAGCATCCGGAGATTGGCTTTTCAGGGCCAGAACAGGGGCAGAATTCGGATTCTGTTTTCATATTTATACCGGATTTAAACCTGGTTTCAAAGCGACACATGAAGATTTTAAACGGGTAAACAGGAACCAGTATACAAAACGTTGATAAAAAGGCAGATGTATAATAAGAAAATCAAATTCTTTATTACTCCGCCAATTAAATGATTTCCACGGTAATTATAAAAGTGCCATTTTTATTAATAATTCTAACAATCAGAGTTATATTTAATTGCCGGAATAATAGTATCATCTTTGCCTGCCATCAGAATTCCATGATATATTCAAATTGTTTCCCTTCCTTTGCAATGCTAAATAATGAACGATAACACCTGGTTGTGCCACTGTTGAATAACTGATATATTATAATAGCAGTACGCATTGCTTGGGGTGTGTGAATCTGGTGCTATATTTTAAACTACTATCAGAAAAGGGTAACTGGATGTACCGGTCAAAAAAGCAGTTAGTGAACATAATCAGTTTAATTTTTTTATTCGTTCAGAATACGGTATTTGCCGGTACATACGAAGAGGTGACGAATTTTGGAGATAATCCAAGCAATATCAAAATGTATCTGTATACTCCTGATGTTGTTGCTTCAAAGCCGGCGGTACTTGTTGCGTGTCATTGGTGTCATGGAACGGCACAGGCAATTTACAATGGTTCACGATATGCATCCGTCGCAGATAAGAATGGTTACCTGGTGATTTTTCCGAATGCTGCGAGCAGTGATGGCTGCTGGGATGTTGCTTCTGAGAATGCCTTGAAACACAATGGTGGCGCTGATCCTCTGGGTATTGTGTCAATGGTAAAGTATGTGCTTAAAAAATATAATGCGGATTCATCACAGGTTTACGTTTTGGGAGTTTCATCCGGAGCAATGATGACTAATCTGCTGCTTGGAGCATATCCGGATGTTTTTTCTGCAGGAGCGGCATTTGCAGGGGTTCCGTTTGGATGTTTTGCTGGTCCGAACAGCTGGAATGCAGACTGTGCACAGGGGAAAATAACAAAAACAGGTGCAGAGTGGGGTGATCTTGTACGGGCTGCTTATCCTGGCTATACTGGAAAACGTCCAAGAATTCAAATGTGGCATGGTACGAATGATGAGGTGTTGAGCTATGTTAATTTTAGTGAAGCATTGAAACAATGGACAAATGTACATGGTATTGACACTATCGCCGATTCAAAAGAAACGAATTACTATAAGACGGGCTGGACCCGCACACGGTATACAAATGCACTTAACGAAGTGCTTGTTGAAACGATCATCGAACAGGGGTTGCCTCACAATCTTGAAGTTCCGCAGGAAGAGGCGCTGGCGTTTCTTGGTCTGGATAAAACAACAGGTACCCGATCCGGGTTTATTACAAGAAAAAATAAGCTTTCGAATGTCGGCATCAGCGTGGTAAAAGTGAATGATGGAATATCAATTTCTGTATCGGGATCAGGCGGCGTAACAGGATTATCTGTATATTCTGTAAACGGCAGGTGTATTTACACATCGTCCGGTATCTATTCTGCAGATAACACAGTAAAATTTTCGGTTGACAGAAATGATATTTGCGCACTGAGATCAGGTATCGGCATTGTTACGGTAACAGTCAATGGTGAGAATGCAGGTTCATTTAAGATGCATCTGCAATAATCCTCAATGTCGCAGTAGTCGGCTTGCCCTTCAGAACGATCTGACAACGATTTGAATTGCGTAACACTTAATTTGACTGCGGTTTCTGCGCCGTGATCAATTGCGCCATTTAGTATAGTGTTTGTGCAGAGGATATCTGCAATGGCTGTTGCTGCGTAAAGTAGGATAAAAAAAGAAGGGCTCAGTTTGAGCCCTGAATATCAACGGGTACAATTTACATCTTTATTAAAAAATACTGTTTACAATTCCTGTTTTACCCCGATTTTTAATGTAAACTGCTCATTACGGCCCTCGGAGTCGGTTACGGAAAATACTGCAAGGTAAGTTCCTGCACCAACGAGTCGATTGTTCTTATTTCTTAGATCCCAATAGATACCATAGTCCGTATCGGTTGCTTTATAAACCTCAAGATCATTACGGACAAGATTTCCCATGGCATCATAAAGACGGGCTTTTCCGTATGACTTGCTTCCCGCTGCGGTTACCTTTAATGGATTTCCCGTTACGTGAATCATTATGAGTACTTCTTTGTCATCGGAATTTGAAATTCCTTTAGCTTCTTTCTGGGCGGTTATCATGGGCTCAAGTACTTTAAATACATCGTTAGGCAATACATCTTTCAGTGGCTTTCCAGGGATTACCGGATTTGAGCTGGGGGCAACAGTAATTATTGTTGGTACTGCCGGTTCCATCTCAAGATTGACAGTAATGACTGCCGGTTTCAATCCGCTTTCCGACGCAGTAATCTGGGTGGTTCCCTGTGCAACCTTATTTATAACACCCTTATAGGCGGAACCGGATTGTGACGATACTGTAGCTGCGCTTGTATTCGAGCTGCTCCATTTTGCATTTGTCGCAAAGCGTATAAAATAACCGCTGCTATCGCGTACAACGGCGTAGAGTGTTGCATTCTGCTCGTTTTCTTTTATCGTAAGCGTTGTAAGGTGCGTTGTTTCAAGGTTGATAGTATCCATAGTTTTTTGAAATGTAATCTGCCAGGGCTTTCCTACACCAAAACTGATGCGGATTGAATTCGAATGTACTTTACGCGTGGGATCATCGGGATTGATAAATGAAACAGTGAGGCGATACTCAGAGTTTACTTTACCGGATGGGATTTCGACAGCACCTGTTTCTGCGGTACCTGATGCGATCGTAGTTTTGCCATCAGAAAGCTCCCAGGTAACCAGTTTGTCCCATTCTTTCTTCCACCCGGTACTGTCAAAAACATGGGGATACACTGTAACTTTTTCACCTGATGTAGCTTTGTAGGTATCGGTTATCGCATTATTGCCATTAACATCCGGAGTTCCATCTTTCGGATAGATGCGAACGCTCGCATCCGGAGTAAACAGATTGGTCATTACCTTGATAGTGCTGCGGCTGACATGACGTTCAACGTAGAAGAAATCAAACGGGTATGTTTTTCCTTCAACGAGATTGTAGTCTTGTGCTGCATTGTCAAGTGTGATAGTTCCGCGCTGGGACTGGTGGATACCTCCGAGGTCCATTGCAAGTTTACCATTAATAAATGCCCAGACATCATCATCACCGATAAAATCAAATGACATACCTTTTTTGAAAGTGAATGTTGTATGTAGTTCCATTGAGAAGGAGAAGTTATGTTCATATCCCGACGGTTCGTTTCCAAATCCCTTTCCATCCAGCCAGAAAAAGTCAGGAGTCCCATTTGAACCACTTCGCTCAAAAGTATACATACCATCCCCGGTGTGTATAAAAGGAAGAGAGTCTTCGATAACAATGTTTTTAAATGCTGTATCATATTCAACGGTTGTCGGGGTCATAGTTTTTCCGTCTGGCCCTGTGTATACCGGTATAACGAAATCTCCTGGACTCCAGGGACGAAACCATTTGTTTATGTAAGAGCTATAATTGATGGTTGGTCCCGGAACAGGTTTACGATCCGCAGAGAGTGTTTCTCCGACCATACCTTTGACAACACCGATCCGCGGGGATGCAGGTTCAAATTCCGGGTTACTGCCATCTGCATGGAAATCATAGAACGTGACTTTTATCCAGAGTGTATCAGGATAATCCTGCGCGTGTGTTGAAAAGATCAAACCTGAAAACAATAGCAAAACCAGTAAAAAATTATTTTGATGCATACATTTTCCTTTGTTGTTATACATGATAACAGTCGATTTATCACTTCCCCTGATCTGATGCGAATATATTATATATAATATACACTCATAATTCTTAAAAAATACCAAATATTTAGAACGGTTCAGAATTGGAGCTGCTTGTAATAAAAAAACGTATACGGGATGTGTACATTCTAATAAATAGCTGGTAGAATGATATTATTACAGACTTGTACACAAAGTGTAAACGCCTTTTAAGTCAAAATCCCAATCAGTATAACTATTCCATGTATAACAGTATATCTTCAATGGTATACGGACAAAAATCAGGCAGGAAATGGGTTGTAAAACATTAACGTGTTGTATAACAATGTATTATGCATAAATGTGTGGGCATTTTTGTCTACAATAACTTGTCCGGTGATGTGTTCCGTTATTTCTTTTTTACTGAAAAGGGTTATATTGGTTTATGAAGTCAGTCAGGGAGTATTTCGAGTATAGAGACTATCTGAAAGATTTTTTTGAAACAAAAAAAAAGACGAATCACTATTTCTCCTATCGGGTTATGGGTGGAAAGGTAGGTATGGATGCGTCACATTTGCTTAAGATCTTTCAGAAAAAACGTCACATCGGTACAGGGTATATCGAAACACTTGCGGAATATTGTGGTTTAAAGGATCGTGATGCACAATATTTTCACACATTGGTGCATTTTAATAAAGCCAAGTCGGATAGGGATATCAGAATGTATTACGAAAAATTATTGGAACTCAAAGGGGTAAAAGCATATGCGCTTGAAAAAAGCCAGTATGAGTTCTATACAAAATGGTATTATTCCGCAATCCTGACATTATTAGATTTTTACAAATTCAGTGATGATTATAAAGCACTTGCACAAAAGGTAAATCCTCCTATAAGTGAAGCGAATGCGAGAAAGTCAATTGCGCTGCTGGAGGAACTCGGTTTAATCAGAAAAAATCCGGATAATACATATTCCTTAACAAAAAAACTTATAACGACAGGGGATCAATGTCATTCAATTGCCGTACTTGCTTTTCAGGAGGAAACGATAAAACTTGCCGCTGAAGCACTTCATCACCATGCACCTGAGAAAATTGATATCTCAACAGTGACTATAACGTTATCACAGAAAAATGTATCAGTAATTAACGGGATGATAAAACAGTTTCGGACAGAATTGTTAAAGTATGCTGAAGCAGAAACCAATCCGGATCTTGTATATCAACTAAACATTCAACTATTTCCGATGTCTGTATGAATACAAAAAAAGAGCATCGCAACTTTACGTTACACTTTGTACTGGCCCTGCTGGCCGGTGTACTGATGCATTGTGTGAATACCAGTAGTCTTGCCGGTGCCGGATCTGAAACAACAACGACGGTATCCGGAGTTGTGGCATCAGTAAACGGATCCCCGGCTGCATATGTTCAAGTAAGTATGATTCCGTCAAACTATAATCCCGTAAAAGAACAGGAACTGCCGGATTCATTTACCATTACAACAAATGCTTTAGGGCAATATACTTTCAGTAACATTGATACCGGGTCATATACTGTTTATGCGCAAAGTAAATCAGACGGAACCCGTTCCCTAGTCTTTAATGTACATGCCGCAAATGATTTTGTGACCGCACCGCCATCAATGCTGAAGCAAACCGGTACAATTCGCGCAGTAAATCCCGATAGTGAAGATAATGATGGATGTTACATTTACATACCGGGAACAACTGTGTATGCATTCTTTACCAAAGAAAACAGGGATGTACTGCTGGATTCAATTCCTTCTGGAGTAATTCCTGTGGTTGTTTATGCAACATTGAAGTCAACTGTGCAACTACCGGTACGACAAAATGTTACCGTGAATGCTGCAGATACCACTATTGCTGCGAATAATGAATGGGATTATATGCAGCGACTTGTTCTTTCAACAGCAGCAGATGGAGCCTCAATTACAACTACTGTCAGAAATTTTCCGGTTCTGGTTAGACTTGACAATACAAATTTTGATTTCAGTACGGCAAACAGTGATGGTTCCGATATACGTTTTACAACATCGCATAATAAATTTCTTCCTTATGAAATAGAACTATGGAATCCGTCGTTGCAAAAGGCGTCAATCTGGGTAACCGTCGATTCCATCTGCGGCAACAATAACCGTCAGTTTATTGTAATGTACTGGGGAAACAGGAATGCATTGACAGTATCAAATAGTAAATTGACATTTGATACATCAACGGGTTTTCAGGGTGTGTGGCATCTTTGCGGAGAAAGTGCTGTTACTGCATTTGATGCTACAAAGAATGCATTTCATGGAACCGCTGTTAATATGACATCCAATGCCCTTGTACCAGGTATTATTGGAGATGCACGAAGTTTTGATGGCCAGAAGAGTTATATAACAATGCCTAATACATCAAAAAGTAAACTTGACTTTCCGGAGGATGGCACCTATTCCATGTCAGCATGGGTGTATGCTGAAACAATTGATTCGGTGTATCATGCAATTGCCGGAAAAGGGCATGAACAATATTATATGCAATTTAAATGCTTTAAAACAAAAGCATCATGGGAGTTTGTCGAGTTTGAACATCTAAACGGATGGGAATACTCTGAGGACTCCACACCACCGGCTCCCGGTGCAGGAGAATGGATTTACCTGACAGGTGTTCGATCTGGAACAACTCAGAAATTTTACATAAATGGCGTGCTGGTTGTTGAATCACCCAAAGTGATGAGCGGGGTATCATATGAACGCAATACAACTGATAATTTTTCAATAGGCAGCTTTGGCCGATCAGTGACAATTCCGTATCAGCAGGGGTGGTCGTATTTTCACGGAAAAATCGATGAAGTGAGAGTGCAGAATACCGTCGTTACCGATGATTGGATCAAATTGTGCTATATGAACCAGAAAGCCGATGACGCTCTGGTGAAATTTCGAAAATAAGTATAAATCTTAATTTACAAACTAAAAGGGGAGGTTCGTATGATAAAAATACGGGCTGTTAGCATGCTTTTTGTCTCAATCGCTGTCTGGAGCACTGTAGTTGCGCAGGATAAACTCTATTCTAATGAATTTCCGCTTGGTGATGTGAAACTGCTTGATGGACCATTGAAAGCAGCACAGGATCTGAATACAAAAACACTTGCAAAATATAATGTGGACAGGTTACTCTACTGCTACAGATCTGTTGCTGGATTGTCAACAAATGGTGTTTCGAACTATTCCAACTGGGCAGGTCTTGACGGCCATGTCGGGGGACATTACCTGAGTGCTCTTGCAATGAATTATGCTGCGACCGGTGATGCAGAGTGTAAGAAACGTCTTGATTATATGATAACAGAACTTAAAAAATGTCAGGATGCGAATGGAAATAATGCAGATTATGTTGGTTTTCTATGCGGAATGCCAAACAGCAAAACATTCTGGAATGCAATAAAAGGGGGAAATACCGGAGCTGTCTGGGACTACTGGGTGCCATGGTATAACATTCATAAAACCTATGCCGGGCTCAGAGATGTTTATGTCTATACTGGTAATGAAACTGCAAAAACAATGTTTCTTGGATTGTGTGACTGGGGTATCAATATCTGTTCAAAGTTGACTGACGCGCAAATGCAGTCTATGCTTGGCTCTGAACATGGTGGTATGAATGAGATGTATGCTGATGCATATCAGATGACTGGTACCGCGAAGTATCTCACTGCCGCAAAACGATTCTCACATAATGAAATACTTAACGCGGCTGCTGCAGGTAACGATAATCTTGACAATAAGCATGCCAATACCCAGGTTCCCAAAGTTGTTGGTTTTCAGCGCATCGCAGAAACTGCCAAAGATAACACCTACTATAAAGCAGCAGAATTTTTCTGGACCACAGTGACTACAAAACGCAGTCTGGCGTTGGGGGGTAACAGTCACAATGAGTTCTTTCCGGCTGCATCGGCATGTATGAATTATATCAGCGGTCGTGAGGGTGTCGAGACCTGTAATACCAATAATATGTTAAAACTGACCGAAGGGCTTTTCAGAATGAAGCCTGAAGCAAAGTATGCAGATTTCTACGAACGGGCTCTTTACAATCATATATTATCTGCAATTCATCCTACGCATGGCGGATATGTTTACTTTACACCATCCCACCCACGTCATTACCGTGTGTATAGTGCTCCGGATGTCGCAATGTGGTGTTGTGTGGGAACGGGTATGGAAAATCCGACAAAATATGGTCAGTTTATTTATACGAATACAAACGATTCGCTTTATGTAAATTTGTTTGCGGCATCAGAACTCACCTGGAAGGCAAAAAACTGTACCTTGACACAGACAACCGGATTCCCGGATGAGGAACAAACGGTATTAAAAGTCGGTTTATCAAATCCGCGTGCTTTAACAATTCTTATTCGTCATCCATACTGGATACCTGAAAATCAACTTAAAATTCTTATCGATGGTGATACGGTCAGCAATGAATCAAAACCGTCAACCTATGTTGCTATTGCAAGAACGTGGTATGGTGGTGAAGAAATTAAGGTCTTACTTCCAATGACGTTCAGATATGAACCACTTATTAATGTGCCATCGTATGTTGCAATTATGCGTGGACCGATTCTCCTGAGTGCTAAGACCGGCACAGATAATCTTACCGGACTAATTGCGAATGCAGATCGCATGGGTCATGTTCCCGGTGGTACACTACCGGATTATAACGCAGCGCCGAAACTTAATTTCAATGTTCACACATTCGGTTCAAAGATGAAACCGGTAACTGGTAAGACATTAACGTACAGGGCACCTGAATTATTTGTCAATAAAGCTGATACAAATCTCGTGTTTGAACCATTTTTCCGGATACACGATGCACGGTATATGACGTACTGGAATGCTACAATTGCTACAGATGTCAAAGAACAGTTAAATCATGTGTCAATACTGCAGGGGAATGCTGTAATGAGCAGGTTTAAGGGGGGGGTAACAGTGTCCTTCGCATCGGAAGATCCGTCACGGCACATAACCCTTTACAGATTAAATGGAACACATGTTCTTGACGTTACGGCATCATCCAGAAATGTTTCATTAAATTATAGTGCAAGTGGTTTGCGATGTGGTGTATATACGGTGAAAATTCAATCAGATAAAATGCAGTTGTCAAAAATGTTGACAATAGCGGAAAATTAAGATTTATTGCTACTGTATTATTTTTACAGCACAGGCTACCGCTGCCATCAAATCCGGCTGCGGCAGCCTTATTTCTTTTTTGCTCTTCTATTTAAAAGACATCGTTGAAGATTCCTGATGCATTTTTCCGCGTTAGAAGGCATCACGCTCCAATAGAAAGGCGTCCAAAACACATAGTATGTTGGTAAATCAATGCTTATCATGCAGACGTTTTGCCTGGATATGTCTGTAGTGCATTTCAAAAAACATCCCAATACAATTTTTCTATTTATATATATTATACCTCATACATTAACAATTAATTCTCCAAGGAGTGCTTTAATGGATTCGATTAAAATCAACCTTTCTGAAGAGGATATTCCTAAGAGTTGGTATAATATTGCAGCAGATCTTCCAAAACCGATGCCACCAATGCGTCATCCGGTAACTCTGGAAGTATCACAGCTGCCACCACCGCTGTTCTGTGATGAGATCAACAGGCAGGAATTTAGTCTTGAACGTTATATCGAAATTCCACAAGAGGTTAGAGAAATTTACAAACAGTGGCGTCCGGCACCGCTATTCCGGGCAAAACGTCTTGAAAAGGCGTTGGGAACTCCAGCAAAGATCTATTACAAGTATGAAGGTGTGAGTCCGGCAGGAAGTCATAAACTAAACACTGCAGTTGCTCAGGCATATTACAATAAAGCTGCTGGAGTAAAGCGTATCGCGACAGAAACCGGGGCCGGTCAGTGGGGAAGTGCGCTTTCGATCGCATGTAGCTTCTTTGGCATTGAACTTAAAGTGTACATGGTAAAATGCAGCTATCAGCAGAAGCCCTATCGTAGAATTCTGATGGAAAGTTTTGGTGCAACGTGTGTTCCAAGTCCAAGCCCGGATACCGAAGCCGGAAAGAAAATTCTCGCTGCAGATCCGGAGTGTCCCGGAAGTCTTGGTATTGCAATCAGTGAGGCTTGCGAGGATGCGTTTACACATGATGATACCAGATACGCTCTTGGCAGTGTTCTGAACCACGTGATATTGCATCAGACTGTTATTGGCTTAGAAACGAAAAAGCAGATGGAAAGTGTTAATGACTATCCGGATATCGTGATTGGCTGCGTTGGTGGCGGAACAAACTTCGGTGGTATAGCATTCCCGTTTGTACAGGATAAACTTAATGGTTCAAAGCCAAATACCGAAGTGATTGCAGTAGAACCTGATGCATGTCCTTCAATGACAAAAGGAAAATACACCTGGGATTTCGGTGATGTTGCAGGAATGGCACCTGTTGCCAAAATGCATACATTGGGCCATCAGTTTATGCCCCCGGCAGTTCATGCGGGAGGATTACGGTATCATGGAATGTCGCCGCTTGTAAGTCACGTACACGAACTCGGACTTATCAAGGCTCGTTCTGTAAAACAGACTGAAGTGTTCAAAGGGGCACTGGAATTCGCCCGCGCGGAAGGTATCATTCCTGCACCTGAATCAGCTCACGCAATTCGTGTAGCACTTGATGAAGCACTGAAATGTAAGCAAACCGGTGAAGCAAAATCAATTGTGTTCTGTCTGAGCGGTCATGGATATTTTGATATGACATCATACGAAAAATATATCACAGGTCAATTAACTGATTACGAATTCCCGGAATCGCTTATGGACGAAGCCCTGCGTCATCTGCCTGATGTAAAGGAATAAACGTTTTGTTTATGTTGGTGCGTATTGAAATACGCACCAAACGCATCTCTCACTTCCCCTCGCTTGCTAACAGAGAGGTGCGATTCTTGCGCAAATAATAAAGGACGCATCGCGTCCTCAAAACTTCTGGATTCTGGCTCCTGGATTCTGAATTCCTAAGTATAGCAACCAGTTTAAAAAACGGGTTCTGCGCGGCCAGGTCACCTCGGCTGCTTGTCCTCACCGTACATCTTACCCGAAATAAACCCTATACTGATCGAAAAACTGAAATCCTGAATCGGGATACGTTCACTTGTGTTGGCTGCTGGTGATGCTGAGAATTCAAGTGAAATGTAGGCACTGCCTTTTGTCAAAGCTGTACTTTTCAGATGATAATCAATCGCGATCCATCCACGTATGTTGTTGACATTTGAGTAGAATTCCTTAGCCTTGTCAGCACCCTGCGCCTCTCCCTCAATAACATACGCCATCGGGCCGATTGAGACAAATCCGAATTTCGGTATACGAATCTGAAGTCCCACCACTCCGCATCCATCATAACCGCCATATGACACCTTATCCGGATTCTCAGACGAAAACATGGTACCCTGTGTGATCAAAAAGACCGATAGCATATTTTTTAGAAATGATGGTGATGAGAGTTTCAGATGTGCTCCCCCGGAAAATCCGTAGTTTCCGTGGAACAGGCTGACCGTATCAGTTCCGGTGGTATACCGGTCGACATCAATCTGGATTGTGCCAAGGTCTACACCAAAGCTGACAAAATCAACAGGTGCATAATCAATGCGTCCATGGAACCGGTTGAACATCGAAGGCACTTCCAGATTGGTAAGAGAATAGCCACCAAGGTGATATGATCCCCCAAAGAGAATATTCGCTTTGGGCAATGCCGATGCCGGGTTTGCAAGATTTGACGCGTTTGCAAATGATACAATCCCGAGCATCACAATCAGTGTATGAAGTTTTAGTTTCACGATCGCTCCTAATTACTCTTAACAATTGGAAGAATTAATTTTTCAGGGGTAAGTGTCCGTACACCCTGCGATTCTGCCCATATCATAATTTCAATTCGAGTAGCGTCAGTCTGCCCGTAGAGTACCTCATTAAGTGCTTTACCACCGGTAGTCTGTACTTTTTTGATAATTGACACTGCGGTATTAGGATCACTGATACCGTTCCAATCGTTATCAGCATCATAGCTTCCTTTTTGAGGAATATAACCAGTACCCGCCATATAGGCACTGTCAAGTGCCCAAAGTGTTTTAAAATCAGCTGAGTCTGTGGCATTTCTGATTGTCGGATAATAATAGAATGCAGAGTCGGCCAGGAGTCTGTTGTACGCGCTCAGATAGATGACATTAGACAATGGTTCAATCGGATCTCTGTGACCATTGAAATTAAGATCTCCAAACAAACGGGTTGTTCCGCACAAATACAGTCGTTCAACAGACATGGTACTCCAGTTGAAATCGCGTACACCATTCTGGTTGATATCTTCAAACGCCGGACCGCGATCATAAATTCCATCACCGTTAAGATCTTCGCCGCGATTAAGTATACCATCACCGTTACGGTCTTCTCCCGGGTCAAGTTTAAGATTATCATTAAAATCTTCAAATGGTAAGATGTAGTATACTGTATCTCGATATGACCAGCAGGTATACCCTGAAGTAGCCGCTCCATCATCTTCCCATTGAGTGGTAACCTGTGATGCAACATAGCCGGAAACCTGTAAACTAAAAGATACTTCAGTTCCGTCTGCAACAGGGTTCCCATTGACATCGGTAACAATTGCAGCGCATGGAAGAATAAATGTTCCGTCCTTGGGGTTTTTGCCTTCAAGTAAATTAGTACGGATGGTTATGAACTTTGGAGGACCCGCAATTGTAAATTTGAGTGTATCAGACTTGACAGAACTAAAGTCACCGGCCGAGACCCATACCTGCCTGAATGCGCTCGGTGTTCTCCCCGAGACAAGGTTTGTTGATGCCACACCATCATCACCGGTAATTGCATAGGGAGGATCAAGATATTCACCACCGCTTGGGCCAGCCAGAAGGTTAAAGGCAATACGGGCATCTTTAACTCTGTTACCAAGTGAATCGTAAGCAACGGCAAAGATTTTTGATTTGTCACCATTGACATTAATCACTTCTGATGTTCCACTGAGTTTAATCTGATAAACGCTGCTTGCTTTAAAGTAAATACCAATTACACAGGATGTTACTTCAGAACTGCTGCGGGCAAGTCCGCTGACAGTTGCCGGAACTGCAAATGATGGATTACGTACGGTAAATCGTGCCTTACCGCTACCATCGGTGGTTAATACTTTTGCAAAAAGAGTATCTGCGGTGAGACCAACAGTAAAGTTTACTTCAACACTTGCATTTGGTATAGGTGTCACTTTATCACCCAACAGATATGTAACTTCGAAAGTCGTTGAATCGCGTCCATTGGCGGTCATAGTCTGACCGGCCAGAGGTGCGATAGTCAACACATTTGACGAGTAGTGCAGCGCAACTGGTGTCGTTACTCCGGCAGCAGACACTTTAATCGTATCGGCACCAGTGCCGGTACCGACAATTTTACACCGTGCCTCACCGCGGTTATTGGTGATGGAATCAAGCATGACGATACGTGTTGCATCATTCTGCTTTGCAAAATTGATCCGCTCACCGGCTATTGGATTCTTTGCTGCATCGGTGAGTATCGCAGATATTACTGCAGTATCAAGCCCGTTGCTGCTGATGCTTGGTGGTTGTGCTGATGCCAGAATCTCGACACCGGAAAAGAGGACATCAATTGTCTGGAATTTCTTTGTATCACTCTGTAAACGGGCCGTAACGGTGGCGATCATATTGCGCCGGTCACTGGTAATCCATGCGACTGCCTTACCATCTGCATCGGTTTTACCCTGTGCAGTAATAATACCTGCAGATGTAGAAAACAGGACTACATCATCTATTATAGGGTTACCGCTGCGGTTTTTAATGGTTACAATAACCTGCCCCTTTGATGATCCATCAGCGGCGACAAATTCCGGTGCTCGTATTGTCATAATGCGAGTGGTGATAAATTGAAGCAGTGTATCAATTGATGCGTACCCTTCGACATTATCATACCCGATGGCTTCAATTTTCATGGATCCTTCATATGGTATTGATGGAATAAGAAATGTTGCTTTTCCGTATGCATCTGTTGTTTTGGTAACAACGTGCGTCGTGTCATTACCTGTCTCTGTTTTAAATGACTTGGTGATTTTAACCGTCCGGTTTGGTAGTCCTACGCCTGATGCATTACTAAACGTTGCAATAATCGTTGATGAATCATTTTCCATTGTCTGAAGTACTGTTTTGTTAATATCAAGCTTTAATGACAATGTGGAGACATTAAGCTGTAACGTGCTGGTTGCACCAGATGATACAACATTTACTATGTCGGAACCGTTGGTGGCTGCCCTGACCCGCGCAATTGCAACACCTTCATAGTTTGTTGTGCTGTCCATTGATAATATCTGGAGATTGGAGGCCGCTTTTCCCAAACTGAAGAATATCGGCGCTTTTGAAACAGGTGCTCCAGATGCGTTTAGTACCGTTGCAGTGACTACAGCAGTATCTCCGATGGTAAGATTGGATTTACTGGATGTGGTCTTTATTGACAACCCCTTGAATGCAATCTCGGCTTCATCACTAAGTGTACGATCTGAAACGAGATATACTGTGACAAATGCCGTGTCATTGATATTTGAACTGATCAGTTTTGCTGTTGCAACACCGGCACTGTTGGTAATACTCTGTCCGTTTCCACACTTATCACTGTTTCCAATGATCACACCGGCAGTTGAAATAAATTGTACGCATTCATTGGCAATCGGATTATGTGAGCTGTTAATCACACTGACTGAGATCGTTGATGAATCTCTGCCATCAGCCAGCATTACCGACTTTTCAGGATGAATCTCGATAAGCTTCTGAATCTGATCCGGTGCATTGCTGACATCAAAGCGCAGAGTCTGTTGTGCACCATTACAACGGAGCGTCATCTCAACACGCCCGGCATCTGTGTCTGTAAAACGGAATATCCCGCGACCGTTTCTGTCGACGATGACAGAATCACTAATTAAACGACCTTTGCTTACTGTTGCCTTGATTTTTGCATAGGAAAGAGGGGTGATAGAATCACGTAAGCTACTGTCTTTAATTGCAGTTACATGAATCGATAGTGTATCTCCGATCCGGACATAGACACTATCAGCGTTTGCAAACAGTGCTGGTGTAAATACGACCGGAACTGTATCCGTTGGAGTTGTCGTCACAACATCTGTTGTTACCGGATTTCCGTTGTCATCACGGATTGTACAAAACAGGCCAAGTGTTACAATTATTCCAATCAGCCATAGATACTTATAAATGCAGGTCAAAATGAACCCCCTTGTACAAGGTAAGCAAAATTATTGATTTATTCATGGTTCTTATATTGTTAACTCGATTATATGCTTTTTAACTTGGAAAGAGCAATGACTAAAACTTATACTATTGTTCGAATTTTATTATACCGGACGGGGGTTATGCAAGAGATTCATGCAGAAAAAAGAAAACATGTTATGGGACTGAGGGTTAAATCGGTCACACGGGGGTCACCATTTATGCGCGCCGGCTTAAAGAAGGGTGATGAGATTATCGCCGTTGATGGTCAGCGTATTGATGATACACTGGATTTTGCTTTCTATTCCTCATCATACAACTTCACACTTGATATTTTCAGGGGTGATACTGAAATGCGTCTCGAGGTCACACGGGATGATGGCAGTTACGCCGGAGTGGATTTTTTTGAAAACCCGATAAACTGCTGCCGTAATAACTGTGTGTTCTGCTTTATAGACCAGATGCCTAAAGGATTGCGTCGGGGCCTGTATATTAAGGATGAGGATTTCAAGCATTCGTTTCTTAACGGGAATTATGTAACATTGACAGGTGCAAAGTCATCTGATCTTGAAAAAATAGTACGGATCGGATTATCCCCTCTCTACATCTCGGTTCATGCCACTGATAACACCGCCCGTAAACGAATGCTTGGAATTACCCGGGCGCCGGATATTATGGAACAGCTTCGCTACCTTTCATCAAATGGTATAAGTTTTCATGCTCAGATAGTACTTTGTCCTACCTACAATGATGGTGCAATTCTTGAAAAGAGCATTAATGATCTTTTCTCGTTTGGTGATGCACTGATGTCAATTGCTGTTGTTCCGGTAGGTTTGACAAAACATAGAAAATTGCCATTACCACCGGTAACTCAGAAAATTGCCCGTGATGTTTGCGAAATGGTTATGTCAATGAGTAATGCCCATTGTGATGTTGATAAAAAAAGAAAATTGTTTTGTGCTGATGAGTTTTTCATTAAAGCAGGTATGCGTTTACCGCCTGCGAAATATTACGGGGACTATCCGCAGATTGAAAATGGTGTCGGGCTTGTGCGCAGGCTGCTAATTGAATGGAAATCATATAAAAAAGAGTTTATATCACGAAAAATCAAACCGCTGAAAAAAAAGAAACGGTATCTTGTGATCTCATCGCTGTCAGCATCACGGTTTATTCAGGAGATTATTCATGATGCACAAAAGGTAAGACCGGATTTTTGTGTTGATTTTACAGTGGTTCCAATGGTGAATACGTTTTTTGGCGAAATGGTAACAGTTGCAGGCTTGATGACAGCAAAGGATGTGATTGCTACCGTTAAAAAAGAGCTGCGTCAGCAATCATTTGACAAAGTAATACTTCCGTCAATTATGTTTGGGCATAAACAGCGAACCCTTGACGGTTATTCGTCAGAACGTATTGCGAAAATAACCGGTGTCCCGGTTATCGTTGTCAGAACGGTAGAGGACCTGTTGCGCTGATAACAGTCCCTCTCTGAATAAAGGAAAAAATACAATGCAAAACAGAATTGAATCCGACGAACCTGTACGGCTTAATCGCTATCTTGCGACATGTGGTGTTGGTTCACGCAGGAAATGTGATGAGCTGATCTCCGGGGGACATGTTTTTGTCAATGGACAAAAAGTAACTGAACTTGGAATTAAAGTAGCTCCGGATGATATCGTTGAATATCGTGGCAAAAAAGTAACGCCGATGAAAAAACTCACGTATATCGCATATCACAAGCCCCGGGGAGTGATGGTCACGAAGACTGATCCTGAAAACAGGTTGACAGTGTATGAAGCACTGAAAACAGCCGGTGGCGATTTTGATTACCTGAATTATGTCGGCAGGCTGGATTTCAACTCGGAAGGACTGTTGCTGCTTACAAATGATGGTGATCTTATTCATGCGCTTACACATCCGCGATATCAGATTAAGAAAGTGTATGCTGTCAAGGTTGACCGCGAGCTGACAAAAGATGAAATTGACAGGCTTCTTGATGGTGTCGAGTCAGAAGGACAGTTACTCAAGGCCGGCTCAGTCGAAAATATCTCCGATCAGATTGATGACCGCAAACAATTCTGGTATGAGATCGTACTTTATGAGGGCAAAAACAGACAGATCAGGCGTATGCTTGAATCAATCGGTGTTCTGATCAGTAAATTACGGCGAACACAATTTGCTTCTGTAAAAATGGAAGATCTGAAGTACGGAGAATTCAGACATTTGACAGAAAAAGAAATAGGGGCGTTGAAAAGTGCCGGGTATAAAGTTCAACATGATTCCGGTATCAGCAAGAGGAATAAATGAAATTCAGCGGTGTACTGTTTGATCTTGACGGAACATTACTTAATACCATTGATGATCTTGCGGAATCAATGAATAGCGTTCTCGAAAAGCACGGATTACCAGCACATACCGTTGAGGCATACAAGTATTTTGTCGGTGAAGGGATGGAAAATCTTGTCCGTAAATCGATTCCGCAGCAGGTTTGTACCGATGATTTTGTCGGGGTACTTTTTAATGAGATGAAAAACACCTATCAAAAACGCTGGAATCTGAAGACAACGCCATATGATGGCATCACTGACGTATTATTGTCAATTAAGAATGCCGGGCTTCGTCTCGGAGTATTGTCAAATAAAATTCATGATGTCACTTGCGAGACGGTATGCTATTATTTTAAACAGGTTGAGTTTGATAGTGTGATTGGTCATCGCGATTTTAAAAGAAAGCCATCACCGGATGCTGCACTTTTTATTGCGCGGCAATGGGGTGTACTTCCTGAGCGGATTTTGTACGTTGGCGATTCTATGGTAGATATGCAGACAGCTGCTAATGCATCAATGGTTGCGGCGGGTGTATTATGGGGTTTCAGGGATAAAAAGGAACTGCTCGAAAATGGTGCCCGATATATTTTAAATAAACCATCAGATATTTTGACGATTCTTAAGTAAATGAAATTAACATTCGCACGTTTCTTTCAACCAAGGAGTTCATCATGTATAAAGTATTTATGGCTCTGCCTCTTGTTTTATGTGTTGTAAGTTTTTCCGTGTTCGGGCAGCAATCGTCAATCAAGACCAAAGGTAGTGATGGCTGGGGGCAATCGGATAAGTACGAACAGAATTTCAGTAAGTTCAGTGTTCAGACATATTATGCAGATGTTAAAAGTGTTGATACGGTAACTCCAATGCCAAATATGGGGCAGGGGATTCAGTTGACATCTACCGTTGATGGCAGCGAATGCTATGTTCATCTTGGGCCAGCCTGGTACATTCTGCGTCAGGATAATCTTTCAATTGCAAAGGGCGATCGCGTTGAAGTAAAGGGGTATAAGCTTAGTCTTAATAGTAAGGTCGTGATAATGCCTGTCACTGTTGCAAAAAACGATAGAACACTTTTTGTCCGCGACGAGGATGGAATTCCTTATTGGGTAGCCTGGCGTAAGAAGTAATCTAATTGACAAGTTAAAATCGCACCTTTGTTTTATCACCCAAAACAAATGGTGCTTACCATTATTTCTCAAAAGTTTAATTGCGGTCAATTATAACAAAACAACATTCCAGATGTGGAATATCGTTTTGTTATATGTTTTGTATTATTGGTTTGACGGCAGCCATGAGATGTATGCTTTAATACACGTCTCTACATCTATTCACCTTGCTACGATCCACATCAAATTCTGGCGGCAACTTCCACTTCGTATGATTGCAACTGTGTCAGAAATTGTTCGGGGTCGTTTGTAGCGTAGAGTCTGGTACCGAAAATATTGTTGAATACAGAGTCAAGTGTTGATGCGACAACCGGATCTGACGCAAACCGTGATGGTTCCCCAATATGAAGGCTGCATCCGAGGGCTGCAAAAAACATTCCGATTGAGACTGATTTTTCTGTAATCGGTGCAGGAGCGCTTACAATAAAGGGAAGCTCATATGTTGGTTTGTCAAGGTACTGTGCGATCTTTCTGAATACCTCCGCAACACGTGAGTTGTTGACACATGATCCAAGATGGAAAAATCTCTTACCGTCAAGAAGACCTTTCATCCCGAATTCAAAAGCCATACATCCGGTTGTCAGTATATAATAATCGTTACTTAACTTCCTGAATGTTTCAACCCATTCGTTGATAGGCGAACGGGGATTTACACAACCGACAACGGCGATTACACCTTTGCATTTTCTCTCCGCTATCTCATCTGCGATCATCCAGAATGGTACGGATTCATCAGTGAAGCCGATAACTGCTTGTGTTGTTTCCTGCTTTGTTGCAACAAAATGCTGTTCATGGGCAGCATTTCTGTTTGCTTTGTTGTCAATCGCAGATTCAATGATCTTAAATGCAACTGCATAAGCTTCCTGCTGACTGGAAAAGGGCATATGCGTTGCCCGCGATATTTTTGCAATATGACTTGTTGTAATGAGTTGAGTATGAAAACATTCGCAGAGGTCGTTAAGTGATGGTTGTATACACTGTGCATCAACTACCATTGCTTCAATCAAACCTGTTGCAACAACGTCTTCCTGCAATAAAAAATGTGCAGCGTGAGGAATGTTGTGACGGGCAAGTAGTGATGCCCCTGTGCAGCAGACGCCGATAATGTTGACGTTTGAAAAATTGGCTGCCTGTTTTACCATTGCTTCAGCAAGCATCGGTTCGTGCCCATGAATTGCAATGTTTACCTTTGATGAATCAATACAGCCAGGATTGAGATGACCCTTTTGCACTTTTGGTTTCCCAAAGTGTCTATCTTCAGTAAGTGTTGCATTATAAAGTCCATAGTATCCGTCAACAATACCCATACTCAATGCCCATTTAAGCATTTCAACATAATCACCTCCGACTCCCATTGCGGAAAGGTGTATCGCATCAGAGATTTGACGAAAGTGACTTCCGGGACGATTATCCGGGTATTCAAGACCAATTTTCTCCCAAAGGTTTTTCATATAGTCAGGCATAAAGGCAGTACTCTCTTCTTGTGTGATATTTTCTCCAAAATGATTCAGGAGGTCTGATGCATGCCCGCAATGCGCTGCTGCTCCACCAATTGACAAACGTAAGATGTTGCGTGCTGCAATAAGCGGGCGTGTTGCACCGCAAACTCCCTTTGCTGAATGTGTTGTAAAGTGACAGGGACCCATCAGGCACTCTTTACAGCAAAAACTTCTTAAACCGGTGGTACACTGTTTCTGTTGTGTTACGCGTTCATTAATAGATTCGGGTAATTCTCTGGTCATAAATTTCTCCCAATTCAGAATTGATAATAGTGTATTACTTCCTGATACCAGTGTATCAGAAATGGTGTGTGAATAAGCATGTTGAACTATTAAAAAAAGCGAAGCAAAACAATTTTGATCAGATAGTCAAAAATAAGACATACAGACTGCGTCTTACAACAAAGCATCCGGATTCATAATTGTCTGCGTGTACTGCTGTAATAAACAAACTACTCAACTAAAATATAAAGGATTATGATGACTGTCAAGTGGCATTTTGGTAACAGAATAAAAAAGTAAATCATGTATAAATGAAACCTGCAAGGAATGATTGTGGGAAGAGATTGGATAAAAAATATGGAAAAGTGATAAAATAAACTTTTCCATATTATTATGACATGTCAATTGTGTGATTGTATAAATCCTAAATCACCTTTTGAAGCTCTGGAAGAATACGGCGTATTTCAAGAAAGATAAGCCCGAGTTTTGCATCCCCGGTAACCAGCAACAGAAGTACTGCGTCTTTACCGACAGAGTTGAGGATTACAAATCCTTTATCTGATTTTACGAAAACCTGGTTTAATGGCGCATGCATAATTCTACTTTGTTGAATTAAATACCTTTAGTTTTTGACGTTTCTGAGCAGATATAATTGACAGCCTTCGACGTCGATGTCTTTCTAACATATTCGATAGCACCATTTCTTCAGTTTTATCTTTTC